>JBDWLQ010000003.1:0-340636 GCA_039973095.1 Nitratireductor sp.
CAATGAGGTTCGGCCTCACTCGGCGATCGGATACAACGTCCCGATCGCATTACAAAATCCCGGTGGCGAAGCCAGCCCGTCACCGTGAAGAAAGCCGGAAAACTCCAGCCACCGGCGCTCCAAAGTTCGGTCTCAGAGCAAAAAGCCGGAAAACTCCAGCCACCGGCGCTCCAAAGTTCGGTCTCAGAGCAGCGACGACGTTGACATCGTAGGGGTCACAGGTTCAATCCCTGTCACGCCCACCATCAGCCCCAAGAAATCCAAGGCATTCAGGCAGTCTTCCTGTAGCGCGCAATTTCGAATGGCACAGCGCGCAACTTCGAATGACATCAACTTTTTGCTGATTGAAGACCTGTTTGATCGTAGCGCATTCTGGCTTTTGCCGCTGCCTCAAGCGGCTTGTCTAGGCAGGCTACGTGAAATCAAGCTTGCTCATGCAGTGCCGGCCGTCCGGCTTTTATCTCTGTCGGTGGATGAGTGAAGCAGCAACTTTGCCGCCATGTCATGCCTGACGCGTAATACCAACCGTCCCGGCTTGTGAATCTTTCGTGATTTTGAGACGTTTGGGCCGCGTGCTTCCCTGTTGTTGAAGGAGATTCGGCGATGGGATCAGCGGTGAAGTTGCGGGACGACTATTTCGCGGCGGAGCTGCGTCGTCTGGCTCGTGTTGCGAAGGATGTGCGCCAGAGCAGCTGACTCCTGGCGAGCGCGGCGGTTCTGGACGGGATGAGCCGATGCGGTGCGGCTCGGCGGTATGGACCGCCAAACGCTGCGCGACTGAGTGCACCGGTTCAACGCGGCCGGGCCCGGTGGTCTTCTCTATCAATGGTCGGCGGGGCCAACGTCGCGACTGTCGCCCGAGGAGCAGGCCGACCTGGCCACAATTGTCGAGAAGGGTCCGGACCGCGCCGTTAACGGCGTCGTGCGCTGGCGGCGCGTCGACCTGAAGCGCATCATCAAGGAGCGTTTCGGCGTCAACTACGACACGCGCTATGTCGGGAAACTGTTGCACATGCTCGGCTTCTCGCACATAAGCGCGCGCCCGCATCATCCGGCACAGGACGCCCATGTCGTCGAGGCGTTCAAAAAAACTGGCCACGCACGCTGAAGGCGCATCTTTGCGACCTGCCGCCGCGCACGAAGGTGGAGCTGTGGTCCCAGGATGAAGCCCGCATCGGCCAGAAGAACGGCATCGTGCGGCAATGGGCGCGTTGCGGAACACGGCCACGGCAGCCGGCCGACCAGCGCTACAAGAACGCCTACCTGTTCGGCGCAATCTGCCCGGCGCGCGGCATCGGCGCTGCTCTCGCGCTGCCCGTTGCCGACACCGAGGCCATGCAGCTCCATATCGACGAGATCAGCCGGCATGTGGAGAAGGGTGCCCATGCCGTGCTCGTCATGGACCGTGCCGGATGGCACACCATCGCCAAGCTCAGGATGCCGAAAAACATCACCGCATTCTTCCTGCCGTCGCGGGCGCCGGAGCTGAACCCGGTCGAGAACATCTGGCAGTATTTCCGACAGAACTGGCTCTCAAACCGCGTCTTCGACACCTACGAGGCCATCATCGACGCCGCCTGCGAGGCTCGGCAGAAGCTCCTCGCCGAACCGGAGACATCACCTCAATCGGAATGCGGAAGTGGGCCCATGTCGGTCAAGATCTATGACTCTTGGTATAACGAACGCTATGGGGGGATGATCTTCGCCGAAGTGCCCACCACCGCTTCGTTGATAAGCGGTTCGATATTGGTGATGACACTGATCGCCCAATCGGTCTGGGCGCTCGGTCTTGGCAAGGAAATTCCCGCAAGAGCGGCCGGTTAGAAAGACCGTCACGGGCAAAATCGCCGATGACGGTGAACATTTTGAACGCCCTCTGCGCCGGAACCTGGCCCGCTTCGGTCGCCTTCGGAAAACCCTGAGCGCTTCACGGCTGCCACCGGCGCTTTGCGTCACCTCCGATCCCGGTCCAAACAACCGCTGGATACGTCCGTGGCAGCCGAGCGCCGACCGGCCGATGAGCGCGCGAGCGTCTCAGTCGGCGTCGGAATAGGCCGCGCCGGGCCAAACCGCGTCGGCCGCGCGCTGATACTGGACCGGCCGCTCGACATCGGCACCGAGGACCCGCGCCGCTGCCCAGGCCCAATGCGGATTGTCGAGAAAGGCGCGGCCGAGCGCGACCATGTCGGCGTCGCCGGCCGCAACGACCCGCTCCGCCTGCTTCGGCGTCGTCACCAGGCCGACGGCACGCACGGCAAGGCCCGTTTCATCACGCACCCGCTTCGCCAGCGCGACCTGATAGCCTGGCCCGATCCGCGGCGCCGCGCTCGGCGTCACCCCGCCGCTGCTCACGCACACGAAATCGACGCCTTCCGCCTTCAGCCCGTGGGCGAAACGCACCGCCTCGTCGAGGTCGATACCGCCCTCGACCCAGTCCGAGCCGGTCATGCGCACCCCGAACGGCCGGTCCCGCGGCCACGCCTTTCTGACCGCACGGACCACCTCGAGCGGGAAACGCATGCGGTTGTCGATGCTGCCGCCGTAGTCGTCGGTTCGCCGGTTGGCGCGTCCGGACAGAAACTGGTGCAGCAAATAGCCGTGCGCGGCATGCAGCTCCAGAAGGTCGAAACCGAGCCGCGCCGCGCGCCCGGCGCTTGCCGCATGCGCTGCCTTGACGCGCTCCAGGTCGGCCCGCTCCATGGCGCGCGGCACGTGCCAGCTCTCTCCGAAGGCCTCCGCCGAGGGCGCGATCGTCGTCCACGGCTTTTCGTCCGCCCCGAGCGCCCGTCCCCCCTCCCACGGCCGTTGCGCGGAGGCCTTGCGCCCCGCGTGGCTGAGCTGGATGCCGAGCCGCGCCGACCCATGGTCGCGGCAATGCGACACGATGCGCGCCAGAGCGTCCTCGCTGGCCTCGTCGTAAAGCCCCAGATCACCGTGGGTGATGCGTCCTTCAGGCTCGACAGCGGTCGCCTCGACGACCAACAAGCCGGCGCCGGACGCGCTCAGCGTGCCCAGATGTGCCAGGTGCCAGTCGGTCGCCGCGCCGTCGACGGCGCTGTATTGGCACATCGGCGACACCGCGATCCGGTTGGCAAGGGTCAGACCCCGCAGGGTAATCGGCGAAAACAACGCGCTCAAGTGCCGCTCCTCGATAAAAGATGAAGACTGGATGAAAGGGGTTTAGCCGGTCGCGAGGCTCTGGAAATGCCGCGACGTCAGCATGGCATGCAACAAGGCGGCGCGTGGGGCTATGGTGGACACGAGAATATGCTCGTCGACGGCATGGGCGCCAGCCCCGCCGCAGCCCAGGCCGTCCAGCACCGGCCGGCCGAGCGCGGCGGCGAAATTGCCGTCCGACACGCCGCCGCGCGCCGTCTCGCCGATCGGCAGGCCGAGATGGGCAGCGAGCGCGCGAGCGGCCGAATATAGCCGTGCCACGGCCGGCGAGCGGACGAAGGGCGGCCGATTGAGGCCTCCGTTCACCTCCAGGCGGATATCGCGCTCGACCGCCCGCCGCGCCAGCATCGCCGCGACGAGACGCTCGGCCGTCGCCATGTCATCGACGCGCATGTCGACTTCGATGCCGGCCTTGTCCGGCACGACATTGGCGCGCGTGCCGCCATGCACGGTTCCGACATTGAACGTCGCCGCACTCTCGCTGTCGTTCATCGCCTCGATGGCAAGAACCTGGCGCGCGACCTCGCGGATCGCGCTGCGCCCGTCGTCGCGGTTGCCGCCGGCATGCGCGGACACGCCGTGCGCGGTCAGGTCGAAACGCGCCCAGCCCTTGCGGGCGGTCACGACGGTTCCCGGCGCGCCGTACGAGGGTTCGGGGACCAGCACGAAGGCCGCGTCGCCCGCCAGGCGCTCTATCGTGCCGCGCGAGACGGGGCTGCCGATCTCCTCGTCGCCGTTGAGAAAGACGCGCACCGGGCGCGGCGGCACGATCCCCTGCCGGGCGATGCCCCGCAACGTCTCCGTCGCCAGATAGGAGCCGGCCTTCATGTCGAAGATTCCGGGCCCGTAAAGCCGGTCGCCCTCGCGCCGGACCGGCCGTTGGGCCAGCGTCCCGGCGCTCCAGACCGTATCGACGTGCCCCATCAGCAAGGCCGCGTCGCCGTCGCAGCCTTCGGGCCGGTAGTCGATCACCATCTGGCCGCCGCAGCCGTCGCGCGCGGGCAGACGCCGGATTTCGACCGGCAGGCCGTCGAACGCGCTCTCGACCCGGTCGAGCATCCGGTCGATCAGGTCGGGCCGATCGGACGGCGTCTCCATCTCCACCCAGTCGACGATCCCCTCGGCCAGCTTTTCGCCGTCGAAGGCCTGCGCCCGCAGCAGCGCGGGCTCGAATTCTTCCGCCATGATCCCGTCTCCGTCCGACCTGCGCCGCGCTGAAGCGGCATGTCCGCCTCAGCCGGCTTTGTCCTCGAGCGGCTCTCCGAGATAGGCGGCGATCACCTTGGGATTGGCGACAACCTGCTGCGGCGTGCCCTCGGCGATCTTCTGGCCGGCATCGATCACCACGATGCGATCACAGACGCTGGTGACCGCCTTCATGTCGTGTTCCACCAGCCATACCGTGGTGCCCAGATCGCGCACCTTGCGCAGGCAGCCGACCATTTCCTCGGTCTCGGCCGGATTGAGGCCGGCACACGGCTCGTCGGCCAGCAGCAGGGACGGCCTCGTGGCATAGGCACGCGCGACTTCCAGCTTGCGCAGCGAGCCCACGGTCAGCCCCTCCGCGGTGCGGTCCGCAAGCTCTTCCAGACCGGCGATGGCCAGCGCCTGGTCGACCACGTCCTCGGCCTCGCGCGCGCCGGGGCGTCCGAACATCGCGCCCACCCGCACGTTCTCGCGCACCGTCAGGGCCGGAAAGGGTTTCGATATCTGGAACGCCCGGGCGATACCTGCCTGGTTGCGCCGATAGGTCGGCAGCGGGGAAAGATCCTCGCCCTTGAAACGGATTTCGCCGCCGGTCAGCGCGTAGTAGCCGGTGATGAGGTTGAACAGCGTCGACTTGCCGGCGCCGTTCGGGCCAATCAACCCGAAGATCGCGCCGGCGGGAATGTCGAAATCGACGTCGCGGATGGCGGTCAGCCCGCGAAAGGACTTCGTCACGCCGCGGCCTGACAAAAGAATATCACTCATGAGCCGGTCTCCGTCGCCGCCGCCCCGCCGCCCGCGGCCGGGCGCCGCCACGAGCGCAGCGCCCCGATGGTGCCGCCGGGCATGAGAAGGATGATCGCCACCACGACGGCTCCGGTGATCAGCAGATGGATATCCAGGAACCGCGACAACAGTACCTGGGTGATGAAGAGCATGATCGCGGTTCCGATCACCGGTCCGGCCAGCGTGCCGATGCCGCCGATCAGGCAGAAGACGATCATGTTCAGCGAAAAATCGAGCCGGAACACCGTATAGGTGGTGAAATAGCCGACGCTGTATCCATAGACCGCGCCGAGCGTTCCCACGAGCACGGCCGACAGCACGAAAGCCATGATCTTGTAGCGCTCCGTCGCCACGCCGAGCATCATCGCCGTATCCTCGTCCTCCCGGATCGACAGCAGCGCGTAGCCGAAGCGCGACTTGCGCACCGCGATCGCAATCAGGATGGAGGCGAGCAGGAGCGCGCCGAACAGGTAGTAGAAAAAGTCCTCCGGCGCGGTGCCGGCCGGCAGCGGCGTTTGAAGAAAGACGCCGACCCCGCCCTGAAACCACGACAGATTGTTGATCAGTTCGCCGACCACCTGGCTGACCCCCAGCATCGCGATGGCGAAATAGATGCCGCGCAGGCGCAGGATCGGATAGGCGATGATGGCGGCGAACAGGCCGCAGAGCAAGCCGGACAGCAGGATCGGCAGGACCATCGACAACGGCCCGTCGCCGAACGGCCCCAGCCTGGTGACGATATGCGCGGCGCTGAACGCACCCATGCCGATGAAGACGGTGTGGCCGAAGCTCCAATAGCCGGCAAAGCCGCCCAGCAGGTTCCATGCGACCGCCAGGCCGGTGGAAAAGAAAAACAGCTGGATGACGCGCGTGTAGAAGGGACCGATCCACAGCGGCAGCAAAACGGCCGCGAGGACGACGGCTATGGCCGCGAGGAGGACAAGGGCGCGGTTCATCGGCTTTCTCCGAACGCGTTGCCGAGCAGCCCGCTCGGCCGTACCAGCAGCATGAGGACCAGAACCAGGAACATCGCCGCCTGCGTCAGCGAGGGGCCGACATATTGCGCGGTGTAGGCATTGATGAGGCCCAGAAGCAGGCCCCCCACAAGGGCGCCGGCCGGACTGCCGATACCGCCGAGCACGACGACGATGAAGGCGTTGAGCGTCCAGGCGACCTCGCTCGCCGCCGTGAACGGCTGCACGATGCCGATGATGGCGCCGGCCGCCCCGGCCATCGCCGCGCCGAGCCCGAATGTCAGCCCGTGCAGATTCTTGACGTTCAGCCCGCACAGTTCCGCGGCCAGCGGCTGCTGGGCCGTGGCGCGGATCGCCCGGCCGAAATGCGTCCTGGCCAGGACCAGCGCCAGAACTGTCAGCAGCACAAGGCTCGCGCCCAGGGCCACGATGCGCACGACGTCGATGCGCAGCGGCCCGAGCGGAATGCTGAGGAAACTGTAGCTCGGCGTGATGGTGTGGACGTCCGGCCCGAACACGAGCTGGAGGCCGTTGCGCGCCATCATCGCCACCCCGAACGTCACCACCAGGGACGCGACCAGCGAGGCGCGCGAGACCGCCCACTGGATGATCGTGCGCTGATACACATACCCGACCGCAAACAGGGCCAGCCCGATCGGCACGATCCCGACCAGCGGATCGATGCCGAGCTCGGCAAACAGCACCAGCGCGCCATAGGCGCCGGCCACGACGAAGATGCCGTGCGTCAGGTTGACGATGCCGAGCACGCCGAAGACCAGCGAGAAACCGACGGCGGCGAGCGAATAGATGCCGCCCAGCACGAGGCCGTTCAGGGTCGTTTGCAGGAAGAGGGTCATGAGGCCGACAAGCTCCTAGCCGTTTTCCTTGGCGGCCCAGGCCGACGCCACTTCCGCGCCGGTCGCGAACCACACATCAGGAAAGCGGCGCACGAAGGCGATGAACTCGCGCAGCATGGCGAGCCGCGACGGCCTGCCGATGATCTGCGGATGCGTGACGACGTTGACCAGCCCGCCCCAGCGGTAGATTTCCGTGAATTCCTGTTTCCACACATTCAGGATGTGGTCGTTGGTGTGGATCGGGCGCGGCGACTGGATGGCGAACAGCGCGAAGGGCGCATCGTCCATGCTCCAGTGCCAGGGCAGTTCGACCGGGCCGGGCGTGCCGTCTTCCAAAGCATGCCGGTAGGGACTGACCTGGTCCATCAGCGAACTGTCGTATTCAAAGCCGTATTCGTGCAGCAGGCCGATCATGTTCTGCGAGGTTTCGCCGGCCGGCGAACGATATCCTTTCGGCTTGACGCCGACCGTTGTCCTCAGCGCCTCGAGGCCCTTTTCGAGCGCTTCGCGCTCCTTGTCGGGGAAATCCGGATCGATCCATTCGTGCAGATAGCCGTGATGGCCGATCTCGTGGCCGGCGGCGGCGATCGCGTCCATGCGGTCGCGATATTTTTCGGCCGTCCAGCCAGGCACGAAGAAGGTGCCCTTCAGGCTCTCCTCGCGCATCAGCTCGAGGATCTTGGGCACGCCGGTCTTGGCTCCGTAAATGCCCTGGGAAAGCACGCCCGGGCGCCGGGCATTGTCGGGATTGCGCGACAGCCACAGCGTCTCGGCGTCGAAGTCGAAGGTCAGCATCACGGCGCAGCGCGCACCGTTCGGCCATTCGATAGGGCTCATGTCGTCCACGGCAAGATCTCCTCAGGCATCATCGCAACGGCGCTCATCGGTATCGAGCGGAAAGGCCTGGAACGGGGCCTCGCAGGGCGGGCCGTCGGTCGCGTAGAGAATGCGCTCGTCCAGGTCGAGAACAATGGCCGCCACCGTGATGACGCGCTTTTCGGGCCGCAGCAGCGGGTCGGCGTGGCGGCAGATCGCGGCCGGCGCGGAAAAATGATCGCGCATCACCTCTTCGAGCGCCGGGCGATCGATCCGGCCGAGATGGCGCCGCAGGAGGCGCTCGGCGCGCGGCCCGCGATAGAGCGTGTTCGGGGCGATCCGCTCCATCTGCGAGACGGTTCGCGTCTCCTTCACCAGATGGTTGGCGTGCACGACGAGTCCGTCGACCGGCGACAGGTAGGCGCAATAGTCGGGCGTAGCCTCGATGTCGAGGATTTCACCGTCGCTGTGGCCGATCAGAAAATTGCTGGAAGCGGTGCGATCGGTCTCCACGACCGGCGCCAGCGCCTGGTCGAAACGCCAGGCGTCGAGGATCTCCTTGCAGCGCACGTGGAAGGGCTTGCGCATACCGGTCGTGCCGTCGCGAGGCGTCACCAGCCCGTTGACGCACAGGCCGATGCCGGCCGCGTTGACGCCCATTTTCGATCCGACGATACCTGCCTCGCTGAAACCGATGAAATCGGGCTTGCCGTCCTCGGGCCGGGAGGCGCGCCGGACGCGCTGCACAAAGGTGCGCCCGCGCACATTGGCCAGCCAGTCCCAGTTTTGACCGAGCACGGTATGACCATCGGCGGTCGCTTCGGGCAACATGCCGAAGGACGTACAGCCTTCCTGTTCGAGGCGCCCGTTGGCGGCTTTCGCCTCGGTGCCGAAGGCAAGATAGGTGATTTCATAGCGAGCGTTCAGCATGGCGATCTCGGTCGCCGACAGGCCCGACGCCGTCGCGATCGCGCCCATCTCCTCGCCATATTCGCGATTGTCGGCGGCGATGAACGCTAGCCAGGCCTCGCTCTGCTCCATGATCGTCGCGCGCACCGCGCCGGCCGCCTCGAAGCGAGCGAGATAGGTCGCCACGTTGTCGCGGATGGCGCCGGCCAGCGTGGCGCCGTGGACGCGGCCGCGCTCGCGCGGGTCCGCGCCGAGTTCCAGAAGCGGGAGGTCTGCCATACTATGCTCGTCGACTCACCAAACAGGATTGCGGCGCCCGGAAAACCGGGGGCGTGCCGGGTGCCGCGGTCGCTACAGCGCGCAATCAGGCGCGCTCCTGCCATGTCGGGGCGGGATAGACAGGCTTGGCCGAAGCACCGTCCGGCGGCGCCACCACCTCCATCTCGCCATTCTGACGCTGAATCAGCAGCGGTCCGAGCAGATCGGGATCGCCGTCGCCGTCCTGCGTAAAGCGCACGCGCCCGTAGAAGCACTCGAGATCGAGCGCATCCAGCCCATCGCGCACGGCATCGAGATCGAGCGAACCGGCCTGCTTGGCCGCCTCGACATAGGCCACAATACAGGCCGCGCCGCTGGCCATGTGATAGGTCAACTCCCGGTCGAAATTGGCACGGAAATATTTGGCGAAATCGGCCGCCGACCCGAAATAGCTGCCCGAATAGGGCGCGCGCTCGGACCAGTAGGCCTGGGTGACGACGCCGTTTGCGTAGTTGCCCAGCGCGTCACGGAACGCCGCCGTCTGCGGGCCGAGCGTCTGGTAGAGCATCGGCACGTTGGTCTCGGTGGAGACCATCTGGCGGGCGATCAGGATCGAGGTCTGGTCATGGGTGGTGCAGACCAGAATGTCCGGCGCGCTCTCGCGGATCGTGGTGAGCACGTTCGACACGTCGCTGACACCGGCCGGCAAGGCGATATAGTCGACCACCTCGATGCCGGCCTGTTCGATGGTCTGGCGCGCGCCCTTGGCTTGGAATTCCGAGAAGGCATCGTTGGTGTAGATGATCGACACCGTCTTCACCGCCGGGTCGAGGCTGGTGAACATGTTGACCGACGACACGAATTGCTGCGAGGCGCGCGGGAAGATGCCGAACACGCGCTTGCGGCCCTGGGTGAAGATCAGGTCGGACCCGCCGCCGGCCTGCACCATGATGCGGCCGGCCGCTTCGGTGATGGAACAGGTGGGCAGCACGATGTTGGAGCCGAACGAGCCCAGGAAGAAGCTGATGCCTTCATCGACCTGGCGCTGAATCAGCGTGGTGGCGCGCGCCGGATCGGACGCGTCGTCGAAAATGTTGAGATCGAGCTGATAGCTCTGCCCGCCGATCTCGGCGCCACCCATTTCCTCGTTGATGTACTTGACCGCGCACTGGTAGCCCTGGAGCACGTTCTGGCCGGTCTCCGCGGCCGCACCCGTCATCGGCACCGATCCGCCGAAGGTAATGGTGTTGTCCTGGCCGAAAGCCAGTTTCGGCATCGCGCCGACGGCGAGCGCGGCGGTCGTCGCTTGCAGGAAGGTGCGTCTTCTCATCTTTCGTCTCCCATTTTGAAATCCGGCATTCAGACAAGCCCGAGATAGGCTTCCTTCACCTTCGGGTCGTTGAGCAGGCGGCGGCCTTCGCCCTCCTGGACGACGCGGCCCTTTTCCAGCACGTAGGCGTAGTCGGCGATGGCAAGCGTGTGGTGCACGTTCTGCTCGACGAGCAGCACGCTGATGCCTTCCGCGTTGAGCTTGCGCACCAGTTCGAAAATCTGCCCGACGAGAATCGGGCTCAGACCCAGGGACGGCTCGTCCAGGATCAAGAGGCGCGGCATGGTCATCAGGCCGCGGCCGATCGCCAGCATCTGCTGCTCGCCGCCCGACAGCGAGCCGGCAAATTGGGTCTGGCGCTCCTTGAGGCGCGGAAAAAGCTCGAAGACCCGCTCCAGGGATTGCGAGCATTTTTCCCGGGCGCGGCGCACGTGGCCGCTCAGGATCAGGTTTTCGCGAACCGTCAGGTGCTGGAACACGAGACGACCTTCCGGCACCAGCGCGACACCGAGTTCGACGACCTTGTGCGCCGGCAGTCCGCCGATGTCCCGGCCGTCGAGCATGATCGAGCCGGACCGGCTCCTCAGGGCGCCGGCGATCATCTTGACGCTGGTGGACTTGCCCGCACCGTTGCCGCCGATCAGCGCCGCGATCTTGCCGCGGCGAAGTTCCAGCGAACAGTTCGAGACCGCGCTGACGCCGGCATAGTCGTAGGCCAATCCCGACACACGCAGCAGCGCCTCGTCTGTCTGATTGCCCCCATTTTGTTCGCCGGGTGTGGCCGTCATGCGGTTTCCCTTTTTACGTATTGCTATGCGATACGATCGAACTGTATTTGACAATTTATGGACGTGCCGTCCGATTTGTCAAGCGAGCGGGCGTTCGAGGGGGAATACGGCGTCGCGGCGGAAGCGGGCGACCGGCTCAGGAAGGGCGCAGTCCGGCCGCCGCCGCAGTGACCAGCGGGCCGGCGCGCGCGACGAATTCGTCCGGCTGCCACTCGGCCAGGGAGGCGGCGACGTGGATCGCCCCCACCGGGTGGCCGGCTTCGTCGAGCACGGCCGCCGCCACGGCGATTTCTCCGACCAGAACCTCTTCGATCGCCAGCGAATAGCCGGTTTCGCGCACCTGCACGATCCGCTCCATGATCTGGTCGATCTCCACGGTGGTGCGCGGCGTCAGCTTGCGCCTCTGCGAGCGCTGCAGGATGTCGAGAACGTCTTCCTCCGGAAGGTGGCTGAGGACGGCACGCCCCCCCGACGTGCAGTAGGTCGGCACGCGCCGCCCGATCAGATGGGCGTAGAACGTGTCGCGCTTGCTTTGCATGCGCACGACGTAAAGCATCGTCAGATCGTCGAAGAGGCTGAGATCGACGCGTTCCTTGATGGTCCTGCGCAGGTCGGCCAGAATGGGGATGGCCCGATTGATGAGCGGATTGGACCTCAAATAATCGAACGAGCGGTCCAGGATGCGCCGGCTCGGCGCGACGCCGGCAGCCGTCTTTTCCAGATAACCGATCGAGACCAGCGTATGCACCAAGCGCTGGGCCGCGCTCTTGTCGAGCCCGCTTGCCGCCGCGATTTCAGCAAGCGACATCGCCGCCGGCCGGTCGGCGAAGGCCTCGAGCACGCGGAACCCGCGCGCCAGCGCCTCCACGAACAATCGGTCCGGCTTTGAGGCGGCGCCGTCCGGCGACATCGATTCTCTCGGGGTACGTGCCTTTCCTGCTGCCACAACGTCCTCTCTGTGCGGGTGTTCGAGCGATTTGCGGATATAGCGCGATCCTGTTGCGGGATGGTTTGACCGCCGTGAAAATCTCGACTTATGATAGCGTCGATTTAAACACATTGCAGAGCGATACGCAAACGATGCAATCTAACGATTTCGACGGTCTCGATGTCACGAGACTCGCATTCGACAGCGGCCGGATGGCAGCAGGTCTGCGCACCTGGGTCGAGACAGAAAGTCCGACCTACGAGCGCGACGCGGTCAACCGGATGATGAACCTTGCCGCCCACGACCTGGCGCTCCTGGGCGCGGTCGTCCAGCGCATTCCGGGAACGCGCGGCTTCGGTGACTGCGTCAAGGCCAGCTTTCCCCATTCCCAGGCCGGACGGCCCGGCATCCTGGTCTTGGGACACATGGACACCGTTCATCCTCTCGGCACGATCGAGCATTTCGCCTGGCGCGAGCAGGACGGGCGCTGCTATGGACCCGGCGTGCTCGACATGAAGGCGGGCAACTATTTGGCGCTCGAAGCAATCGGCCAGTTGACGCGCATCGGCCACCAGACGCCGCTGCCCGTCACGGTGTTGTTCACCAGCGACGAGGAGGTGGGCAGCCCGAGCACCCGCGCGCTGATCGAAGCCGAGGCAGCCCGGCACCGCTACGTGCTGGTGCCCGAACCGGCGCGCCGCAACGGCGGCGTCGTGACCGGCCGCTACGCGATCGCCCGCTTCGATATCGAGACGCGCGGCCGGCCGAGCCATGCGGGGCTGCGGCTCGGCGAAGGTGTATCGGCGATTCGCGAGATGGCACACCAGATCATCGCCGTGGAGGCGATGACCGACGCCGAAGCCGGCTACAGCGTCGGTGTCGTCGAGGGCGGCCGCTGGTCGAACTGCGTGTCGACGACCTGCCGGGCCAAGGCGCTGGTATCGGCCACCACCGACGAGAAACTGGCCGAGGCGATCGGCCGGATGGAGAGGCTTGAGCCGGTCGGCCAGGACGTGCAGGTCCTGGTCAGCCGTGACGTCGTGCGGCCGGTATGGGCCGCAAGCCCGGCCTCCTGGGCGCTTTACGAACATGCGGCCCGCCTGGCGCAGGCAATCGGCCTGGATATCCCGCATCAGGATTCGGGCGGTGGTTCGGACGGCAATTTCACCGGCGCGATGGGCATCGCAACGCTCGACGGGCTCGGCGCGCGTGGAGACGGCCCTCACACGCTGGAAGAACACATCGTGACGGAAAGCCTGGCCGAAAGGGCGCGCCTGGTCGCCGCCCTTCTGGCAACGCTGGACGGCTCGGTCTGAAGCCTGAAACGGCACAGGTTCCGGCCGCAGGCGAACGGCGTTATCGGCAAAAAACCGGACTCGTCCAGGCCGATTGACCGTTGGCCTGGCGCATACGCGCCATCAGCCATTCCCCGCGCCGCAGCTGGCCGAGCGGCACCGTGCCCGTCCATTGCCATTGCTGCGGCCTGGGCAGCGGATGAAACCGGAACGCGGGCGAATCGATCGGGCCGATATTGCCCGACACGGCCCCTTTCAAGAGACGCTCGACATCGAGCGACACATGCTCGCCGGACAGGTCGGCGACGATCCGCGCCCCCGGCCGCAACCGCACCCGCGCCGCGATCGCCTGCGTGGTGGCGGTGAAATTGTTCGGATTGGCGTGGGCGCGCAGCGAAAAGGCAACCGCGTTGCCGTCCTGAACGATCCGGCTTTCGTGCGGCACCGGCGCGCTCGCCTCCAGCGGCGAGACGATCTCGGGGCCGCGCAGGCGCGGTTCCACGGCCAGGATCTCGCCGTTCTCGAGTTTGAGAACGCCGTCCCAGTCGTGATGGCTGCCGCGGGCGCCCCAGCCAAGTTCAAGCACGAGCAGCGTTTCCAGAACATGCGGATCGCTCGCCACGGCCGACGGGCGCAACGCCGGCGTGATCCGTTCGAAAACCGCGCCGTTCCTGACGATGTCGATCTGGTCGATGAAGCTGCCGCCGACCGCCTCGATCGCCATCTCCGCCCGGCTTGCCGGCGCCACCACGTCGCCCTGCATCGCGCCGCCGACCGAGAAGAACAAATGCGCGTTGTCGCCGGTCAGCGCATTGGTGCGGCGCGCAAACAGGCTTTGCCACAGCGCGTCGGGACTGTTTTCGGCCACGTAGACGGCCGAGCGGCCATGGCCGTAGGAGCCGGGAAAGCCGCTGTGATGATCGGTATTCCCCAGCACGCCGAAGAGATGGCCGTCATTGAGGCCGGCATGGACCGTGTTGGCGCCGTCGCACGGCCCCATCGAATGCAGGAACGGCCGGTCGGTCAGCGAGGTCTCCGCGCAACCGTGCATGGAGATCATTTCCAACACCGGCGACAGATCCTCCTCGAAGCTCGACCAGTTGATGCCCCGCGCCCCGGTCCGGTAGCCGATATGGTGCGGGAAGGCGAAGGCGCGCGCGCCGTAACGGCCGCGCAGCCGCTCCAGCAGCGTACGCGGATCGTCGGCCTTGAGGATCTCGCGCTGGTCGAGATCGCGCAGCACGATCGTATAGTCGCCATGCGCGCAGGAATGGATCTCGTAGCCCGGAAACACGGTGAAACGACCGGGATCGTTAAACGCGGCCAGCGTGTCGAAATGCGCCGGCCAGGACTGCTCGAGCCGCGAAAAACCCTTGACGTGGAAATCGACGATATGGGCAACGCGCGGATCATCGACCGGCATGTCGGGCCAGTAGGCATGGCCGGTGATCGAGACGAAGTCGAGCTGTCTGCGAGCGTTTTCCAGCGCCGTCTCGAGCTCGCCATGCCCGTAGGACAGATTGCAGTGATTGTGCAGGTCGCCATAAAGCGGACGCAGGCCGGCAGCCGCGGCAAGCGGCATCAGGCGATCGGGAAGCGGTTGTGTCGGCAAAACGGTCCTCCGCCGGTCAGGTCGGCCCGGCGGCGCAGGCGCCGCGGACATTGTTGCTGAGAAGGTCTGGCCAGGCGAGGCAGCCGACCAGGGCGGCGCTGTCGTCCACCACCAGGTCGAGCGCGAAACCCTGCATCAGCTCGCGCATCCGCCCCTTGGCAAGGAAGGCGCGTGCGAACGGACTGTCGGCGCCCTGGATGAACGGCGCCAGTGCGCGCGTCACGCCGCCGGTCAAATAGATGCCGCCGCGCGGCAGGAAAGTGAGCGCCAGATCGCCGGCCGTCCGCCCGAGCATGCCGGCGAGCGTGCCGCAGGCGAGAACCGCGTCGGCGTCGCGACCGGCCGCGCCTTCGGCCGTCACCGCCGCCGCATCGCCGAGCGCCGTCGCCCGGCCGGAGCGGTCGCAGGCCACCCGGTAGAGCGCGACGAGGCCGGAGCCCGACAACACGCGGTCGAGCGAGCAGCGGCCGAAGCGGCCGGCGAAATGGTCGCGCAGCTCCATCTCCAGCCCCGGCTCGGGCGCAAAGCCGGTGTGGCCGATCTCGGCTGCGAGCACATGGCCGCCCTCGATCAGTGCGCTGGCATTGAAGCCGGTGCCGGCGCCGAGCACCAGCTTGACGCCCTCCTCCGCGGTACCCGGGAGGACCGGCCTTGTGGCCAACGCCTCGGCCCGCGACAAGGCCGCACCGAGCGCGACGAAATCGTTGATCAGCACGACGTCGCCAGTGCCGGCGATTTCAGCGATTTCGGCGCGCGCGATCGTCCAGTCGCGATTGGTCAACCTTATCGTGTCGCCGTCGATCGGGGCGGCCAGTGCCACGACGGCGCGGTCGAGCCCGCCGACCCGGGCCTGGCCGAGATAGTGTTTCAACGCCGCACCGAAGCTGGAGAACCGGTCGTTCGGGAGCTGTACGACCGATTCGGGGTCGAGGCGGCCGTCGGTGCCGAGCCCGAAGCGTACATTCGTTCCGCCGAGATCGCAGGCCAGCGCCCTCATGTCGTCACCGTCACTTTGGCAAGCCTGGCCGGCCGGTCGGGATCGCGCCCCAGCAGCACCGACAATTGCTCGGCGAACCGGTAAAAACTCACCACCTGGCAGATCGGGTCGAGCAGCACGTGACCGGCATCGACCGTCGGCAGCGCCTCACGCGGTCCGCCGACGAACACGGCAGCGCCGGCCTGTCGCAGGGCGCGCACCGCCTCGCCGATGCTGGCGGCGGACCGGTCGCGGGCCGCAAACACCAGCGCGGCCAGATCGTCTCCCGCCAGCTCGATCGGCCCGTGGCAAAGTTCGGCCGCGCTATAGGCCTCGGCATGCAGTCGGCAGGTTTCCTTGAGCTTGAGCGCGGCCTCGCAGGCGATCGCGAAGCCCGGCCCGCGCGCCACCATGTAAAGACTGCCACCGGCCGAAAACGGCGCCAGGGCCGCCGACCAGTCCGTGGCGGCGGCCCTGGCAAGACTGGCCGGCAATTCGCGGATGGCGGCGGCGAGTTCGGCATCGTCGAGCCAGCCGGCGACGAGCGCGGCCAGCGCGACCAGCGATGTCACGAACGTCTTGGTGGCCGCCACCGCCCGTTCCTCGCCGGCATGCAGCGCCAGGCAGAATTCCGCCTGCCGGGCCAGCGTCGAACTTGCCGTATTGGTGAGGGCGAGCGTCGGCGCGCCGCCGGCGCGCGCGGCTAGCTGAAGGGCGACGATGTCGGTGCTGGCACCTGATTGCGAAATGCTGACGAGCGGCACATCGGCCATTTTCAGCGGTGTCGCGTAGATCGAGGCGACCGAGGGGCCCATCGAGCCGACCGGGATGCCGATCCGGGTCTCAACGAGATATTTGAAATAAGTCGCCGCGTGATCGGAACTGCCGCGCGCGCAGGTGACGACACAGGCCGGCGCGCGCCGCTTGAGCATGCGGCCGGTCTCCAGATAGTCATCCATCGCCGCGGCAAGCTGGCGCTCGACCACGCCGGGCACGGCGCCGATTTCGCGCGCCATCCAGGTCACGGCCCGACCTTTGGATAGTCGATCGGCATCATCCGCCCCTGCCGGGCCGCCTTGTAGGCAGCCTCGATCATCGCGGAGGCGTAGAGCCCGTCGCGCACGCCGGTCGGCATCGCGGCGCCGCTGACAAGCGCGTCGATGAAGGCCCAGGCGACATGTTCGTGGAACACGCCGGTCTTGAAATGCGGCACGATGTCGGAAACCTGCCAGCCGCGCGTGGTTCCGTCGCGGCGGAAGACCTGCAAAAACGCCTCCTCGCGCGTTGGCCGCGAGGCGATGTCGACGCCGCTGACCAGCACGGTGCCGCCCGTGCCATAGATCTCGATCGAATGATCGGCGGCGGCGAAACACCAGCTTGTCGCGACCTCCGCCAGCAGGCCCGATCGATAGGAGAACGTCGCCAGCGCCGTATCCTCGACCGGCAGGCCCAGCGTGTGCGCTGACAGGGCGGCGAAAGCCCGCTCCGGCTCGCCGAACAACAGTCGCAGCAGGTCGGCCGCGTGCACCCCCTCGTCGAGCAGGGTCCCGCCGCCGGATTTTTCCGGGTCGACGAACCAGGCCTTGCAAAAATCGTCGCTCAGCCCGTGGCTGTGGCCGTGCCGTATGCGGCACAGCGTGACCGTGCCGAGATCGCCGGAGGCCACGATCTTGCGCACGGCTTCGCTCACCGGGTCGAACCGCTTGGGGAAACCCTGCATGAACGGCACCGGCGAAGCAGCCAGCATGCGGCAGATCTCGAGCCCCTCGCGCACATTCACCGAAAGCGGCTTTTCGCACAGGATCGGCTTGCCGGCATCGATGGCCGCCGCGATCAGCTCCCTGTGCTCGATCGTGGTCGAGCAGATCGCGACCGCGTCGCATTCCTGCAGCAGCGCCTGCCGGTCGCCGAAGACGGTGAGGGCGTAGGCGTTGGCGAACTTTTCGGCCAGCGCGGGGTCGCTGTCCCAGATGCCGGCCATGGCGGCGTCCTTTCTGGCCAGGATCGCCTTGGTCCAGAAATTGGCGTGATAGTGCTGAACGCCCAGAAGGGCGATGCGGATCGGCTGGGTCATTTGACCTCGTGCTCCTTGGGCGTTGGGTGGGCGACCGCGACCCGCCGCGCCGCGCCGGCGGCGCGATAGATCGCCTCGGCGACAAGAATCGAGGCCAGGCCGGCGGACGCGCTGTCGTCGGGGCGCGCCTGCCCGCGCACGATGTCGAGCCAGTGCCGGTGATGCGCAGCCCCCAGCGTCTCATCGGCAAGCGGCGGGTTCACCCAGCCGTCCTGCCCGGTTATCTCGGGCGCGTAGATCGCCGCCGGCCCGCGTTCGCTGCGAAGCCAGACCGTGCCCTTGTCGGCGTGGAGTTCGAGGCGAAACCGGTCGCAGCCGGCGATCTCGGTATAACTCATCTCGTGGCTGACCAGCGCGCCGTTTGCGAGCGTGTAGCTCGCCACGACGTTGTCCTCCAGCGCGGTGGTCACCGTGCGCCCGTCCGCCAGCCGGCGGTTCGGCCGGGCCGTTGCCAGGCTGGCCGTCACCTCGGCGATCGGACCGAACAGATGGGCGCACAGATCGATGCCGTGCACGCCGAGCTGCATGACCACGCCGCCGGAAACGTTTTCCGGCGAATAGAACCAGTCCGCCCAGTCGGCGCCGGGCGTGGCGTTGCGGATGCGCACCGAATGGACCCGGCCGAGCGCGCCCTCATCGAGCAGGCGCTTGAGCCAGCGCACCTCCGGGAAATAACGATGCATGAAGCTGACGGTCAGCGGCGCGCCGGAAGCCTCCGACGCGGCGATGATCTCGGCGCATTGCGCGGTGTCGAGCGCCATCGGCTTCTGCAAAAGCACCGCCTTGCCCTGCGACAGGGCAGCGATGGCGTGATCGCGATGCAGCCCGTCCGGCGTTGCGACCACCACGCCGTCAATGCCGGGATCGGCAAGTACCGCGGCCAGTTCGGTCGCCGCGTTCTCGATGCCGAATTCGGCGGCGCGCGCACGGGTTCGCGCCAGGTCGCGGCCGACCAGACACGCGATCGCGACATCGCCGGCCGCCGTCAGGCCGCGGACGTGATAGTCGCTGATGAATCCCGCGCCGAGGATCGCGATGCGGGGTTTGACCGGGCTGACCATGTCGATCGGTCTCCAGATAGCAATTGCAACGTAGCCTGGTGGCGGCGCCCCGGAAAAACCGGGGCGCCTGGGAGGAGCGTCAGGGCTTCCACTGGCCCTCGACGGACACGAGCGCGCTGTCGGCGGCAGCCAGCGGCTCGGAATAGGTGAAGGTCAGCGCGTCGCGCCGGTCCTTGATCCTGTTGGTGGCTTCCAGGAAGTCAGCGATCGCCGCCATGTCCTCGACATAGGTCTCGTCGATCGAAGCGTCGAACGTATAGTTCGACAGCAGCGCCTGGTTCATCTCCAGCGG
This sequence comes from Nitratireductor sp., assembly GCA_039973095.1. Lineage (GTDB taxonomy): Bacteria > Pseudomonadota > Alphaproteobacteria > Rhizobiales > Rhizobiaceae > Mangrovimarina. Next base: position 19,340 of record JBDWLQ010000003.1, read on the forward strand.
CTGCTCCTGGAAGTCGGAGAAGATCTTCAGCACCTCGTCGCGATTGGCCGGGTCGCTGACATAGTTTTGCGTACGCACCAGGACCTCGACGAGCGCCTTGGTCGCGTTGGGATTGTTTTTAACCCAGTCCTGCGAGGCGACCCAAACGGTGCGGTTGTTGGAAACCTGGACCGCCTCGCCGTCATTCTGCGCGAAGCCGCTCTTCGTGCCGGTGTGCACCACCTCGGTGTCGAGCTCGGTCAGCGCGCGATACGGCCACGGCTCCCAGAACACGATGCCCTGGATCTCGTTGTTGGCGAGGCTGGCCATCGCCTCCGGCGGAGCCAGATTGACCGCCTGGATCTTGTTGAAGTCGAGGCCGTAATGCTTGGCGACATTGCCCAGCAGCGCGCCCGAGGTCGAGCTGACCAGCAGGCCGAGCTTGATGTTGTAGAGGTCCTCCGGCTTTTCGACATTGGCGTCCTTGCGTACGACGATCTTTTCCAGACCGTGGCTGACCGCGTTGCTGCCCAGGATGACGACCGGCACGCCGTTGTGGGCCATGGCGATCGGCGGCAGGTTGCCGGGCGTCCAAAGCTGGATTTCGCCGGCCAGCAGCGCCTCGCCGGCAAGATTGCCCGACTGGAACTTCTTGAATTCGACATTGGTGAAGCCGGCCTCGGCGAGCCAGCCCTTTTCCTTGGCCACGACATGGACCAGGAACGGCAGGTCCACGCCGATGCTGATCGACAGCGTGTCGGTCTCCACGTCCGCAGCCGAGGCGTTGGCGGCGAAGGTCGCCATGAGCGCGGCCAGCGCCGCACCCTTCAATCGTTTCATCATGACTAGTCTCCCTCTGTTGATTGTGCCTTGCGCAGTCCCTACACGCCGCTGCCGTGCCAGCGTCCGATCCATCGCTGGATCGCGCTGCCTATGACGGCGTCGGTGAGCAGATTGAGAAACCCGATCAAGAGAATGCCGACGATGATGACACTGACCGAACCGCCGGTGTTGCGCTCGTTCATGATCATGTAACCAAGCCCGCGATCGGCGGCGATCAGCTCGGCGGCGACCAGCACCCCGAAGCTCAGCCCCCAGCCGATGCGGATGCCGGTCGCAAGATCGGGCGCGGCGGCCGGCAGGACGATGCGGGCAAGCAGCGACCAGCCGCGCACGCCGAACGTGCGCGCCGCGCGCACCAGGATCGGGTCGACATTGGTGACGCCGTGATAGGTGGCGGTGACGACGGGAAAGAACGCGCCCAGAAAGATGATGAAGAATTTCGACGGCTCGCCCAGACCGAACCAGATGATCGCCAGCGGGATCCAGGCCAAAGGCGGAATCGGACGCAGCAATTCGATCAGCGGTCGGGCGATCAGGCCGAACCAGCGGTACCAGCCGGCGAGAACGCCGACCGCAATGCCGGCGGCAACCCCGATCGCAAAGCCGGAAAACACCCGAAACAGGCTCCAGGCCATGTGTTCGCCGACAGTGTCGGCCGACAGCCGGCCGGAGGCCTCGATTATTGCCGTGATCGGCCCGGGAAAGACGCGCGGATCGATCGCACCCAGCCGCGACGCCGTTTCCCAGGCGCCAACCACGATCAGCGTGCCGATCAGCGGCAGGGCGATATTGGTCAGGCGATCCCGGCTCATGTGCGCGCGCCCTCCAGCGTCGAACCCCAGGGCAAAAGCATGCGCTCGAGCGCGGCCAGGCCGGTCGAGATCACGAAACCCAGCACGCCGATCACAAGCATGCCGATAATGGTGATTTCGCTGCGGTAGAAGGTGCGCGCCTCCATGATCAGCGCGCCGAGCCCCTCGATCGTGCCGATCATCTCGGCGCCGACGATGACCATGAAGCCGACACCGAGCGCCATGCGCGCGCCGGCGAACATGCGCGGCAATGCCGCCGGCAGCACGATCTCGCGATAAAGCGCGACGCCCTTGAGGCCGAATGAGCGGCCGGCCCTGATCAGCACGGGATCGACATAGACGACGGCGGCGATCACGTTGGACAGCATGACCCAGAAGCAGCCATAGGCGATCAGGATCACCTTGGTCAGCTCGCCGGCCCCGAACCAGACGATGACCAGCGGCAGCAGGCTGAGCGTGGCAATCGACCGGCAAAACACGATCAACGGTTCGAGCGCCTTGTTGAGGAGCGGAAAGGCGCCGATCACAAGCCCGACGGGAACCGCCAGCGCGATCGCCGCCAGATAACCTTGCAGGATGCGCGTGACGGTCGTCAGAACGTGCGACCAGATGGTGATGCCGGTCGGAAAGCCGGTCGTCGCGATCTCGACGAAACCTTCGGCGATCTTGCTGGCCGGCGGAAACTGGTAGGCCTTCAGATAACCGGTCTTAACGCCGAGCTCCCACAATCCGATCGCGCCGATAATGACGGCGGCCGACATCGCATATTGGAGAACGAGGCGGCCCCTCATGACGACAGGCCCTTCCAGATCTCCTCGTGCAGGGCAACGAAGCGCGGATCGGTGCGCAGGCGCGGGCGCGGCAGGTCGATCGCCAGGTCGCGCTCGATGCGGCCGGGATGCGGCGCCAGCAGGATGACGCGGTCCGACAGCACCAGCGCCTCGTTGATCGAATGCGTGACGAACACGACGGTTTTCTTGCGCGCCTCCCAGATCCGCAGCAGCTCCTGCTGCAATTCGATGCGGGTCAATTCGTCCAGGGCGCCGAACGGCTCGTCCATCAGCAGGATTTCCGGGTCCAGCGCCAGCGCGCGGGCGATCGCAACACGCTGCTGCATGCCGCCCGACATCTCGCGCGGATATTTATCGGCCGCCGCCGACAATCCAACCAGTTGCAGCAATTCGCGGGCCCGCTCCTCCTTGTCCGATTTGGAAAGCGACTTGTCGCGAAAGCCGAAAGCGACGTTCTTGCGCGCCGTCATCCACGGAAACAGCGCATGCTGCTGGAAAACGACGCCCTGGCCCTGGCCCGGTCCGCGCACCTCGCGGCCGTGGATCTCGACCGTGCCTGAGGTCGGGCGCTCCAGCCCGGCGATGATGTTGAGCAAGGTGGTCTTGCCGCAGCCGCTGCGACCGACCAGCGAAACGAATTCGTTCTCACGCACGGCCAGATCGATATTCTGCAGCACGGTCGGGCCATGCCCGGGCGCGCCGAAGGATTTGGTGACGTTCGAAATCTGGATGGCGTTCGCCGAAGACGGCCCCACCCCGGCCCGCGCCGATGCGTCCTCTCCCGTCTGCGAATGCCCTTTACGTCCGACAGTCACATCTTCCTCCCCGGACCACCCAGCCTGTCACCGGCAAATGCAATCACAGATACAATACGATTGTAAAGGCCGAGGATACAATTTTTGTATTTTTTGTATCTCAAAACATGCAAGCTATTGAAAATTAGCTATTTTTTTAGAGAATTCGATTTTTCGAATTCGCCATTCGGTGCAGCGATCGGCCGACTTGCAAGATTGTATTCGGCAATGTAACTATCAGACAAAAGGAGACGACCATTGCGGGCAGGTTCCCCGGACATGATCGCGCAATCGCTCATCGAGCTGATCGAGGCTGCCGACGATGGCGCACGCCTGCCGACCGTGCGCGAGCTGATGGCCCGGCACGGCGTCGGCCAGGCCACCGTGCAGGAGGCTTTCGCGCGATTGCGCGCCATGGGGCTGATCAGTTCGCAGGTCGGCCGCGGATCGTTCGTCGTCAAGCCGCACGCCCGCGCCGCGTCCCGCACCGCCGTCACGGCCGCGCCCGCCCGACGGGGCGGGCTTGGCAGCCTTCTGATCCTCGCCAATTCAAGCATGAACGAGCGTTGCTCGCTGGTACAAAACCGGATCGTCGAGGTCGTCAGCGCCGACGGCGGCAAGGTCGTGCAGATGTCCTACCACGACACCGACCACCTGCTCGACATCCTGAAATCGATCCCGACCTTCGACGCGGTGATCCTGCAATCGCATTACGAGGTGATTCCGGTTCGTCTGCTCGCCATGCTGCAGAGCAAGACGCGCGCGCTGGTGGTCGACGGCCACACCGTTTCGGGCGTCGACATCGACCGCATGGGCATCGACTGGGAAGAGGCGCTCGACCACGCGCTCGAGCACCTGACCGGTCTCGGTCACCGGCGCATCACGCTGGTTTCTCTCGACAGCTCGGCCCAGCCGATTCTGGGCGGGCGGCGCTATTTCGCCCGCATGAGCCGCTGGCGGGGCCAGGAGGTCGACGGCCGGCTGGTGGTGCTGGAAGGGATGAAGCATCCGACCCAGGGCGTCGCGACGGCACTCGAAAGAGCGCTTGCGCGGTTGCGCGCGGACGAGACGCAATCCATGCCGACCGCTCTGATCTTCATCGGCTTTTCCGACTGCATGGGGATTCGCGAGGTCCTGCGCGAGATGCAAATCGACGTCCCCGGCGAGCTCAGCGTCGTCATACTGGGCCATCCCGACGTCGCCACCGAGCATCTGGGCCTGTTTACCATGGTCGGGGGTACCCACGAGGACGGCGCCAAAGCCCTGATCGAGATCATGAAGGCCAGGATCGACGATCCGGAACAGCCGCCGCAGATCGTCTATCTCGATTGCAGGATGCATGTCAGGGACAGCACCGGGCCGGCCCGCGCCGACTGAAGGCCCGGGGCCGGCAAGCCCCACTTGTCGTCCCGCCGGCCGGCGCGGCCCGCGCGCGGAAAGACCTCAGGACCGCATTACCGCCGAACGCAGCAGGTCGGGCCCGGTCGCGATCTTGCGCGCCAGTTCGAAGAACACGGCCCGCTCCTCGCCCGACAGCGGCCCGAGTAGTTCCTCCTGGCGCTGGCGCGAAACCTCGATCAAGTCGGCAAGCACCGCCGTGCCGGCCTCCGTGGCAAACAGGCGCTTCTCGCGGCCGTCGGAATCGGACGGGTTCTGCACGATGAAGCCCCGCGCCTCGAGCAGCGAGACCGCGCGGCTGATCGTGTTTTGCGGGCGCGGGAAGAGGTGGCGGATCTCCTTGGCGCGAATGCCGGGAAATTTGTCGATCGCGTAAAGCGCCGACCAGGCCTGCACCGGCATCCGGAACCTGCGTTCGATATAGCGGGTTGTGACGGCGTTGTTGCCCAGCACGATGTAGCTGATCACCATCAGCTCGCGCAGATCTCCGGCAAAAATGGTCTCAAGCAGTTTGTCCGCGCTCACGTCCGGTCAGCCTCCGTTGCCGTGGATCGGTCCTAACTCTTAAACCCATTTGGATTCAACTTGCCATTTCAATCCAAATGGATCAATGTTGCCTCCTGGTCTCGTGGAGGTAGGAATGATTGCACTGGGCGTCGACGTCGGCGGAACGTTTACCGATCTGATCCTGGCGGATCTGGCGAAGGGTGACGTCACCATCCACAAGACGCCCTCGACGCCGAGCGATCCGGCCGAAGGGGTGATCAACGGCGTCAGGGGTATTTGCGAACTCACCGGCACCGAACCGGGCCGCATCGACGCGATCTTCCACGGCACCACGGTCGGCACCAACGCCATGCTCGTCCACGACGGCGCGGTGACCGGCATGATCACCAATGAGGGTTTTCGCGACATCCTCCATATCGGTCGCCACCAGCGTCCCCAGCATTATTCGATCATGCAGGACCTGCCCTGGCAAAGCCGCCCCCTGATCCGCCGCCGTTTTCGCAAGACGGTTGCCGGACGGCTGGACGCCAAGGGCAACGAACTCGTTCCGCTCGACGAAAAGGCCGTCGCAAAGGCCGCGCGTGAGCTGGGCGAGGCCGGCGTCGAGGCCATCCTGGTCGGCTTCCTGTTTTCCTACGTCAACCCGGTGCACGAACAGCGTGCCGCCGAGATCGTGCGCGCCACGCTGCCCGACGTGTTCGTGACCACTTCGGCCGAGGTCTCGCCGCAGTTTCGCGAGTTTGAGCGCTTCACCACCGCGGCGATGTCCGCCTTCATCGGACCGAAAGTGCGGCGCTACGTCAGCAGGCTCTCCGACGAACTGCGCGAGATCGGCGTCCACGGCGAATTGCGGGTCATGACCTCGAGCGGCGGGCTGGCGACGCCCGAAATGATCGCCGAACGCCCGGCGACCACGCTGCTGTCCGGCCTGGTCGCCGGCGTGCGCGGCGGCGCCTGGGTCGGCTCGCATGCTGGCACCGACCGGCTGGTAACGCTCGATATCGGCGGCACCAGCGCCGATATCGGCATCATCCGCGACGGGCGGCTGGCCGAAGCGGACGCGCGCAGCGCCAAGATCGCCGATTTCCCGGTGATGCTACCGATGATCGACATCCACACGGTCGGCGCCGGCGGCGGCTCGATCGCCCATATCGACCGCGGCAAGGCATTCCGCGTCGGACCGCAGAGCGCGGGCGCCGATCCAGGCCCTGCCGCCTACGGACGCGGCGGCACCGTTCCCACCGTCACCGACGCCAACCTGGTGCTCGGCCGGCTGGTCGCCGACAATTTCCTTGGCGGACGCATGGGGCTCGACGCGAAAGCCGCGGCGCGCGTCATCGGCGAGCTCGCCGAAAAACTCGGCCGCACGCCCGAGGAGACGGCGGAAGGCGCCCTCACCGTGCTGAACAGCAACATGGCCAACGCCATTCGTTCGCGCACCGTGCAAAAGGGCATCGACCCGCGCGACTTTACCCTGTGCGGCTTCGGCGGCGCCGGACCGCTGCACGCGGCCGAGGTGGCGACCATGCTCGACATGAAAAACGTGCTGATCCCGCCGCATCCGGGCATCACCTCCGCGGTCGGCCTGCTGACCGCCGATCTCGAATACCACGCGCTCAGAACCGCGTTCGCGGTCAAGGGCGCGCTCGACATCGCCCGGCTGCAGGCGCTCTTCGACGACATGGAGCGCGAACTCGACGCGATCTTCGCACGCGACCGGGTGCCGTCCGACAAGATCAAGATGCTGCGCCAGGCCGATCTGCGTTATGTCGGCCAGGGATACGAGTTGAAGATCGACGTGCCGGACGGTCCTCTTAGCGACGCCGCGCTCGACCAGGTCTGGCAGGCGTTCCACGACCGCCACCGCGAGGAATACGGCCACGCCTTCGAGGCGAGCCCGATCGAGATCGTCACGGTGAAGCTGCGCGGCCTGGGCATGGTGGACAAGCTCGCCGAACCGCCGGCCTACGCCGTGTCGTCGGAGCCGAAGCAGGTCGGCGCCGGACGCTGCGTGTTCCGCGTCGACGACGTGCTGGAAACCCACGACACGCCGCATATCGAGCGGAACTCGCTGCCGGTTGAGCGCAAGTTCACCGGCCCGGCGATCCTGCTTCAGACCGATACCACGACCGTGGTGCCGCCCGGCTGGACCTACTGGGCGGACCGACACGGCAATGTGCGCATGACGCACGACAACCAGGCTTGAAGGGGGATAAGAAGATGCAAACACGCGTTGACCCCTTCCTCGCAGCGGTCATCCACGGGGCGCTGGAAAACATCGCCATCGAGATGGGCCACAAGCTCATGCGCATGAGCTATTCGAGCATCATCCGCGAAAGCGAGGATTTCGGCGCCGCGCTGACCGACGCGACCGGCCGCCAGCTTTGCGAATGCACGATGAGCACGCCGCTCCAGTCCGGCCCGATCCCCGGCTACATCGCCGGCATTCTGCGCGAACTGGAAAACCGCGGCGACCGGGTGAAACCCGGCGACGTGTTCATGCACAACGACCCCTATGGCGGCGCCTCGCACGGCCCCGACGTCGGTTTCGCCGTTCCGATCTTCCACAACCAGGAGCTCGCCGGCTTTTCGGTGACGACGGCGCACCATCTCGACATCGGCGCGCTGACGCCAGGAAGCTGCGGCATCGTCGACGCGGTCGACACCTACGCCGAAGGGCTCCAGTTCAAGGCGGTGCGCGTCTACGAGGACGGCCGCAAGGTGGAATCGGTCTGGCAGATCCTGCGCAGCAACATCCGCATCGCCGATCTCGTCGTCGGCGATATGGAGGCCCAGGTCGCCGCCGCCCGCATCGGCGCGGAGCGCTACTCCGCGCTTCTCGACCAGTACGGCCTCGACACGGTCACCGGCGCCTACGAGGACCTGCTCGACTATTCCGAAAATCTGATGCGCGACGCCATCGCGCACATTCCCGACGGACGCTACAACGCCCGCACCTTCATCGACGGTTATGTCGACAGCCCCGATCCCGCGCTGAAGGACCTGCCGATCGAGGTGACGCTGACGATCTCCGGTTCCGACATCCATGTCGACCTGACCGGAACCGCACCGCAGACCCCGAACAAGCCGATCAACATGCCACTTGTCGGCACGGTCGACTGTGCCGTGTGGCTGACGCTGCGCTCCATCCTGCTCGACAGCGACGTCTACGGGGCGATCCCGCAAAACAGCGGCCTGACCCGGCCGATCACGATCCACGCGCCGCAAGGCTGCCTCGCCAACCCGACCTTCCCGGCCCCGGTCATCGCGCGCTTCTGCCCCGGCAACGCCGTGGCCGACACCGTGATGAAGGCGATCGCGCCGGCGGTTCCAAAACAGGTCAGCGCCGGGATCGGCAATCTGCGGGTGATGGCGTTCAGCGGTGTCACCAACAACGCACCCTGGGTCCATATGGAGATTATGGAAGGCGCCTATGGCGGCCGGTACGGCAAGGACGGCATGGACGCCGTCGACACGCTCTACGCCAACACGCGCAACAATCCGATCGAGGACATCGAATCGCATCTGCCACTGCGGGTGCTGAACTACGAACTGCGCGAGAACGTTGCCGGCCCGGGCGCCTCGCGTGGCGGCATCGGCTCGATCCGGTCGTTCGAACTGCTCGAGGACGGCGCGGTCTCGATCGAAGGCGACGGCCAGCGCTTCGATCCCTGGGGGTTTCTGGGCGGCGCCGACGGATCGCCGGCCAAGGTCGAATTGGTGCAGTCGCGCGGCGCCACTGTCGAACTGCCGTCGAAGCTACCCTACCGGCAGCTTTCGAAGGGCGATCGCATCACCGCCTACGGCCCGTGCGGCGGCGGCTACGGCGACCCGCTGGAACGTGCACCGCAGGCCGTTCTCGACGACGTGCTCGACGGCCTGATCGATGCCGCCTCGGCGCGCGCCGACTACGGCGTCGTCGTGAACGGACAGGGCGTGGACGAGGCGGCGACGCGGGAGTTGCGCGCCGGCCGGACCTAGGACGCGGTCCGCAACCGGGCGTCGCGGTTGCCAGATCCGTCACGCCCGCCTGAGGAGAAGACCCGCGAGGTGATTCGTACGAGCCGCCTCGGGGCAAGGGGAAACCAAACGTTACAAAGGGAGAATGGCATGACACGCCTGAAAACACTGACCGGCCTCGCATCCGCCTTCGTCCTCGCCAGCCTGCTGCCCGCCGCGGCACAGGACGGCGTCGACCAGGCGCGCGCCAATATCGAAGCCTATTCAGGCATTCCCGATTTCGAGGCACCGGGCGAAGCGTTCGACGCCAAATCCTGCATGGCCGGCAAGAAGATCTTCACGATACCGGCCTCCAGCTCGATCCCGTTCATCAAGACGATCAGCGATCACAAGGGCAAGCTCGCCGCCGAACTCGGCTTCGAGCACATGGAGTGGGAGAACCAGGGCAATCCCACCCAGTGGATCCAGGGCATCGAGCACGCCACCAATAACGGCTACGACCTGGTAAGCCTGCTCGCCGGCGCCGATCCGCGTTTCTTCGAGCCCCAGGTCGCCCAGGCCCAGGCCGCGGGCGTCAAAATCGTCACCTCGCACCTGACCGGGCTTGAGCAGGACGCGCCGGCCGGCGTCGACGCCGCGGTGGCGATCGACTACCGCAAGGCCGGCGAATTGATGGCCGACTGGACGATCGCCCGGACCGGCGGCAAGACCAATGCGCTGGTTCTGGTGTCCAACGAGGCGCTGTCGACGGATTCGATCGTCAGCGGCCTCAAGGAAGCCTTCGACACGCGCTGCCCGGAATGCACATACGAGATCGTCAACGTGCCGATCACCGACTGGGCGACGAAGATCCAGCCGACCGTCGCCGGCGCGCTGCAGGCCGATGCCGACCTCAACTACGTGATCCCGATCTATGACAGCATGTCGAGTTTCGTAACACCGGCGATCGCGATCGCCGGCCGCAACGACCGGGTCAAGGTCGCCACCTTCAACGGTACGCCTTTCGTGCTCGACCTGATCCGCGCCGGCGACGTGGAGATGGATATCGGCGAGAACCTCGACTGGATCGCGCACGCCATGCTCGACGCCGAGATGCGTCTGTTGTGCGGCAAGGAAACCATCCGCGACTCCAAGGTTCCGCTGCGCGTCTTCGACGCGGACAATATCGGCGAGGTCGGCGAGCCGGCCGATGCGGCCATGGGGTACGGCGACGCCTATGTGGCGGGCTACCGGAAGCTGTGGCAGCTCGCTGAGTGAACGAGCGGCATCCTCCCAGGCTGGCGATCAGGGGACTGTCGAAATCGTTCGGCGGCGTCCACGCGCTTTCGGGCGCCGACCTTGCCGTGATGCCGGGCGAAATCCACGGGCTTCTCGGCAAGAACGGCTCCGGCAAGTCCACGCTGATCAAGATCCTGTCCGGCTTTCACAAGCCGGACGGGGGCGCACTCGAGATCGACGGAAAACCGGTGCCGCTGCCGATACCGCCCGGCCGCAGCGAGCGCATCGGATTGTCCTTCGTCCACCAGAATCTGGGCCTGCTGCCCGAAGCCACGGTGCTCGAAAACCTGATCGCCGGCGATCATCAGCGGGTCGCGTCCTGGTTCATCAACTGGCAGGCGGAAGCCGCGCGGGCGCGCCGACTGTTTGCGGAGCACCACCTCGATCTCGATCCCTGGGCCGCGGTCGAGGAACTGACGCCGGTCAAGCGCGCCCAGCTCGCCATCATCCGCGCGGCCGACCGCGTCGGCTCGCACAACGAGCAGGCCACGCCGGGGCTTCTGGTTCTGGACGAACCGACGCCTTTCCTGCCGATCGAGGACGTTCGCGAACTCTTCGCCATGATGCGCCGGCTCAAACAGTCCGGGGTCAGCATCATCTTCGTCTCGCACGACATCGACGAGGTGATGGAGATTACCGACCGCGCGACCGTGCTGCGCGACGGCCAGGTGATCGGCAGTTTCGAAACCGGCCGCACCGACCGCTCCGAAATCGTCGCCGCGATCGTCGGCCGCTCAATGAGCCAGGCCAGACTCGTCGGCGACGCGCCTTCCGGAACTGACGCGGCAACGGTGGTCAAGGGGCTGCGCGGCCGGTTCGTCGACGATCTCGACCTAAGGGTCGCGCCCGGCGAAATCCTCGGCCTGACCGGACTGATCGGCTCGGGTTACGACGAGGTCCCCTATCTGCTTTCGGGCGCGTCGGCGGCGGTGGCGGGCAGGCTCTCAATGGGCGGTCGAAGCCACGAACTGCGCCGCCTCAAGCCGGCCGACGCGATTGCGGCCGGGATCGTTTTCATTCCCGCCGACCGCCAGAAAGCGGGCCTGGCGCTCGACCTCACGCTCGCCGAAAACGCGATGCTGCCGGCCATGGTGCAAGGTGGCGGTCGCCTGCGGATCGACCATCGCGGCAACAGGACGACAACGGCGGAGCTGATGCGCCGCTTTGTCGTCAAGGCGCAGTCGCCGCAGCAGGCGGCCTCGGAACTGTCGGGCGGCAACCAGCAGAAATTGCTGCTTGCCAAATGGCTGCGGCTCGACCCGAAGCTGATCCTGCTCGACGAGCCCACGCAGGGCATCGACGTCGGCGCGCGCCGGGAAGTCTACGACCGGCTGCTGGAGGCGTGCGCCCGAGGCGCCGCCATCATCTGCGCCACGTCGGAGTTCGAACAGCTCGAAATGATCGCGCACCGCGTGCTTGTATTCGAGCGCGGCCGCGTCAAGGCGGAGCTGCGCGGTGACGCAGTCAAGAAATCATCCATCGAGGCGGCCTGTTACGGGGAGAGCAGAATTCATGCGTCAGTCTAGCGTCGGCTATCAAGTCGAGCGGTTCGGGCTCGTTCTGGTGTGGCTGGCCGTGATCGCGATCTTCGGCGCCATGCGCCCCGAGACCTTTTTGAGCTGGTCCAACTTCTCCAGCATCTTCGGCTCAGAAGCCGTTCTGGTGATCGTTACCCTCGGCCTGATCATTCCCCTCACCGCCGGCGATTTCGACCTGTCCATCGCCCAGACCCTGACTTTCGTGTCGATGCTGACCGCGATCTTGAGCGCGCGCCTGGGCGTGCCGCTCGCCTACATCATCCCGATCGCGTTGGCAGCCGGCGCTCTGGTCGGCGTGGTCAATGGCACGATCGTGCTGTTTTTTCGCGTCCATTCGCTGATCGTCACGCTCGGGGTGGGAACGTTTCTGCACGGCATCACGCTGTGGATGAGCGACAGCCAGACGATCAGCGGCGTCTCGCGCGTGCTGATGCAATACGTGATCATCCACCGGATCTTCGGCATCCCGATCAGCTTCTATTACGCGGTCGCACTGGCCGCGATCATCTGGTACGTGCTTTCCTACACCGCCTACGGGCAGCAATTGCTGTTCACCGGGCGCGGCCGCGAGGTCGGCCGCCTCACCGGGGTGGCGGTCGGGCGCGTGCGCATGATGGCCTTCGCGGCATCGGGCATGATGGGCGCGATCGCCGGCATTCTCTATACCGGCACCACCGGCTCGGCCAATCCGAACTCGGGAACGACCTTGCTGCTGCCCGCCTTCGCCGCGGCCTTTCTCGGCGCGACCTGCATCAAGCCGGGCCGCTTCAACGCGTGGGGATCGGTGATCGCGGTCTATTTCCTGGTGACGGGCATCAACGGGCTTTCGGTGCTCGGCTTCCGCACCTATGTGCACGATCTCTTCTACGGCGGCGCCCTGGTGCTGGCGGTGATGATTTCCCAACTCGTCAGCGGGCGCAGGGAGAGGACACTTTGACAAAACCGGCCAACGATCCCCTTCCCCCGTTGCAGGTCAACGCCGATCGGCTGTGGGCGCGCCACATGGACATCGCCCGGATCGGCGCGATCGCCGGCAACGGGTCCTGCCGCCTGGCCATGACGGCGGAAGACGCCGAGGCGCGCGCGCTTTTGGCGTCGTGGTGCAGCGACGCCGGTCTCGACCTGCATGTCGACCGCGCCGGCAACATGTTCGCGATCCGCCCGGGCAGCGACCCGGCGCGCAGCATCGTTGCTTCGGGAAGCCATCTCGACACCCAGCCGCACGGCGGGCGCTTCGACGGCATATCGGGCGTGCTGGCAGCCCTCGAAGCGGTGGAGACACTCAACGACGCGGGTCTTGAGACCACAGCTCCGCTGGCCGTGGTCAACTGGACCAACGAGGAAGGCGTGCGCTACGCGCCCGGCCTGCTCGGTTCGGCCTGGTATGCCGGCACGCTGACGGACGCCGCGCTCTCCGACATCCGCGCAGCAGACGGCATGCTGTTCGACGACGAGGCGCGCCTGCGCGGCTGGCTCGGAGATTCTTCACAGAAGATCCCGCTCGCGGCATTCCTTGAACTGCATATCGAGCAGGGACCGGTCCTGGAGCGGGAGGAAAAGCAGGTCGGCGTCGTCACCTCCGTCCAGGGCCTGACCTGGCTCGACGTCAGGGTTTCGGGCACCGACGCCCATGCCGGAACCACCCCGCTGGACCACCGGCAGGACGCGCTGCTGGCGGTCGCCCGGATGCTGGCGGCGCTCAACGAGGCCGGCCTGGAATGCGGCCCGGCGGCCCGCGTCAGCGTCGGCCGGCTGAAAACCGCCACCGACGGGCCGAGCACCATCGTCGGCGAAGCCGCCTTCGTGATCGACATCCGCCACCCCGACGCCGAGAAGCTGGCCGGGCTGACCGCCAGATGCACCGCGATCTGCGAAACCCTCGCCGAGCAATCCGGATGCACGGCCACTGTTGCGCAGCGTATCTCCGTTTCGCCGACCCAGTTCGACGCACGCTGCATTCGCGCGCTCGAGGCCGGCGCCGAGCGACGCGGCTACGCCTATCGCAAGATTGCCAGCGGCGCGCTGCACGACGCCGCCAATGTCGCCAAGGTGGTGCCGACGGCGATGGTGTTCGTGCCGTGCCGGGACGGCATCAGCCACAATGTCAACGAATACGCATCGCCCGAAGACCTGGCGGCCGGAACCAACGTGCTGCTCGACGCCCTGCTCGACCTGGCGCGGTGATAGAACCGGTTTTCGCAACAACCGCCCTTGTTTGCCATGCCGGCCGGCAAGGACGCACGAGTGAAGCAGCCTCGCGGCCGACGCCCCGAGGATTTCGGTTCGCCGGACCCCGGCTACCGCACCGCCCCCCACAGCCGGTGTACCATCGCCTCGTAGTCGAAGCGCTCGAGCACCTCGAGGCTCGGGCGCAGGCCGAAAATATCGGCACCCGCCGCCGCCAGCTCCTCGATGCCGGCCCGGCATTCCTCCGCCGAGCCGATCACGGCGATCCGGTCGATATAGTCGTCCGGAATCAGGTCCGGGCCGACCTTGGTCGCGCCGCCGCGCATGACGGCGCGGATCTTCTCGACCTCGTCCTTGTCGATCCCCAGGATCCCCGTCACCTTGCTGTGCGAATTGGCGATGGTGCGCGCGGTGATCAGCCGGATCGTGTCGTACATGGCCGATTTCCCCTCACCGCAAAGGGCGAAGTTCCAGGCCACGATCTTGACCGCGTCTTCCGGCCGGCCGGCGGCCGCCGCCGCCTCGCGGATCCACCCCGTCACCGTCCTCATCGCGTCGGGGCGCCCGACATTGCCAACGATCACGCCATCGGCGACCTCGCCCGCCATGCGAAAGGCGCGCGGATGGGTGGTGGCGACATAGATATCGACCGGGTTCTTCGGCTTGAACTCCATATGCGCGTTGTCGAAACGAAAGACGTCGTTTGCCACCGAATGATGCTCACCCGCCAGCACCGCCTTCATCGCCACGATGGCGTCGCGGGTCGTTTCGGTGAAGTCTCCGTCCGGCGCGGCCATCGCCTTGCGCGTTGGCTTCAGCCCCGCGCCGATGCCCAGTACGACGCGGCCCTCGCACAGATCGGCCACCGTGCCTACGGCCCGGGCTATCTGGATCGGGTGCCGCGTATAGGGATTGGCGATGCCGACCCCGAGCCTGATCGTGCTGGTCTTGGCCGCGATCGCGCCCAAAAGCACGTACGGGTCGCGCATGAAGGTCTCGTCGGGCACCCAGACCATCGGGATGCCAGCATCCTCGGCCCGCTGCACCATCTCGATGACCTCGGCCGCGGTCTGCCGTGGCAATGCGCAAAATGAAAAATCCATACCGTCCTCTCGTTAGGTGGTTCCGGCTTTCGCCTCGGTAGCTTGGCTCTTGGTCTCGATGACATGCGCGATCGCGCGGACAATGCCGCGATAGCCGGTACAGCGGCAGATGCAGCCGGCGAGCTCTGCGCGGATCTGCTCGACATCGGGCCGGTCGTGACGCAGCACGATGTCGCGCGCCGTGGCCAGCATGCCCGGCGTGCAATAGCCGCATTGAAGTGCGTGCTCGTCGCGGAACGCCTGGCGCAGCCGGGTGACCACCGGATCGTCGTCGAAACCTTCGACCGTGGTGACCCGCACGCCCTCGCACGAGGCCGCCAGTGTGATGCAGGAGCGCATCGGCATGTCGTCCACCACCACCGTGCAGGCCCCGCAGGCGCCATGCTCGCAGCCGAGATGCGTGCCTTTCAGCGCCAGGTTCTCGCGCAGGAAGTCGGCCAGGCTGAGCCGCGGATCGATCTCGGAGCGCACCGGCTCGCCGTTGACGGTAAGCGAAAGCGTGGTCACGACGAAACCTCCTTCATGGCACGGCGCAGGCAGGTGGCGTGGATCTGCATCTCGTAGCGGTCGAGATCGGGTTCGCGCTCGGCAAGCGCGGTGCGGATCGCGGCCTCCGCCGCCAGGCTTCCTAACGCAACCGCCCCTTCCAGAGCCTCCAGCCGGCACGGCCCGCCGACCGCACTGCTGCCGGCGACGACGCGGGTGAAGCCGCGCGCGGGATCGTGCACCACCGCCGCGATCGCCTCGCCGAAGGCGCCGGCCTTCTTGCGCATCTTGCGGTAGGACCAACGGGCCGAAGGCGACAGTTTCGGCAACCGGATCCCGGTCAGCATCTCGTCTTCTTCGAGCGCCGTGGTGAAAACGTCGACGGAAAAGTCCTTGGCCGCCAGCGCCCGTTCGCCATCGGGACCGGCAAGCAACATGGTGGCGCCGAGCGCCATCATGGCCACCGGCCAGTCGGCGGCAGGGTCGGCATGGCACAGGCTGCCGCCCAGCGTGCCACGATTGCGCACGGCGCGATAGGCAATGTCGCGGGCAACGAAGGCAGGCATGCCGCGCCAGTGATCGCCAATCGTGCCGTCCTCAAGCGTGGCGTGGGTGACGCCGGCACCGATCAGCACGGTTTCGCCCTCGTCAACGACCGCACGCAGGTCGGCGATCGCGCCGATGTCGATGAGCGTTTCGGCGAAGGCGACGCGCAGATTGAGCATCGGCACGAGCGACTGGCCGCCGGCGAGTATCCGCGCACCGCCGGCGCCTTCGGCGAGCGCGGCAACGGCCTCGGCAATGGTGGCGGGACGCAGATAGTCGAACGCGGGAGCCTTCATCGCGCGGCCTCCTTCTTACCGGCGGCGCGGTCCTCGGCATCGAAGATCGCCTGCAGTACCCGACGCGGCGTGGCCGGCACGGCGCACAGCTCCGCCCCGGTGGATCGGAGCGCGTCGTTGATCGCGTTGACCACGGCGGCCGGCGGGGCGATGGCGCCGCCTTCGCCGACGCCCTTCACGCCGAAGCGCGTATAGGGCGAGCGCGTTTCCATGTGGTCGAGCCGGATCATCGGAATCTCGCTCGCCGCCGGCACCGAATAGTCGCCAAACGTGGTTGCAAGCGGCTGTCCCTGGTCGTCGAAGGGCACTTCCTCGAACAGCGCCGTACCGATCCCCTGCGCGACGCCGCCCAGCACCTGGCCGTCGACGATCATCGGGTTGACCCGGGTGCCGCAATCGTCGACCGCGACATAGTCGAGCACCTCCACGGTTCCCAACTCCGGGTCGACCGCCACCCGCGCGGCATGGGCGGCATAGGCGAAGGGCGCCCGATCGCCGTCCGGGCGATAGCCGCCGGTGACCTCCAGCCCATCGCGCAAAAGCTCCTCGGGTAGATCGAAGGGACGGAAATGCCAGATCACTGCTGCTTCCTCGATCGTCATCGAGGCGCCCGGCCCGACCAGTTCGCCGGCCTCCAGCCGCACATCGTCGGCCGTGCACTGCATCATGTGCGCGGCGATCTCCCTGAGCTTGAACGCAAGTTTGTCGGCAGCGGCAGCGACCGCACCGCCGGTCATGACGACGGCGCGCGAAGCGTAAGTACCGGTCGAATAGGGCGAAAGCGCCGTATCGCCATGGCGCACCGACACGCGGTGCGGATCTATGCCCAGCACCTCAGACGCGATCTGCGCCAGCGTCGTCTCCATGCCTTGCCCGTGCGACTGTACACCGACCCGGATCTCCAGGCTCCCGTCCGGCTGCATGAGCGCGGCAGCCTGCTCGAAGCCGGGCATCATCTGCACGCCGATCTGGGAGATGGTGGCGGTCGAGACCGCGGTGTGCTCGGTATAGACGGCATAGCCGGTGCCGATCAGCCTGTCGGGTCCGGGATCTGCCGACACCGCGTCGACCAGCGCACGCGTACGGCGCAGCGAGGCCGGGTAGTCGCCGCTGTCATATTCCTTGCCGGTGATCGCCTTGTAGGGCATTGCCGCTGCGGGAACGAGGTTTTCCAGCCTCACGTCGACCGGATCGCGGCCGACCGCCCGCGCCACGGCGTCAACGAGGGTTTCCATGGCGAAGCAGGCGCCGGGGCGCGCGACCGCCCTGTAGGGCGAAAGCGGCGGCTTGTTGGTCGCAACCGTCATCGTACGCACCCGGTAGCCGCCGATATCGTAGGGGCCGGTCAGGATGCCGCTTGCCTGGATGGCGTCGAAGCCGTTGGTGTGCGGCCAGATCGAATAGGCGCCGGCATCGGTGGTCAGCACCGCGTCCAGCGCCAGGATGCGGCCGCGATCGTCGGCATGCGCCGTCATCCGGTAGCGATGCTGGCGCGCGTTGGCGCCGGCGGTCAGGTGCTCGAACCGGTCCTCCAGCCAGCGGACCGGCCGTTTCAGCCGCAGCGCCAGCCAGGCGACGATCACCTCCTCGGGATGCAGGATCGCCTTGTAGCCAAAGCCGCCGCCGACATCGGGCGCCACGACACGCACCTGGCGCTGCTGCAGGCCGAGGCACTGGCAAAGCGCGTTGCGGATCATGTGCGGCGACTGGGTGGAGGAATAGACCACGAGCTGGCCGTCGCGGGCATCGTAATGGGCGAGCGCGCCCTTGCCCTCGAGCGGCACCATCGCCTGGCGCGCCATGTCGAGCGTGCGTGTCACCTGGACTGTGGCGCGCGCCACCTGCTCCTCGATACCACTGTCGAAGCGGGTTTCCATCGACAGATTCGTGCCCCAGTCCGCGTGCACGAGCGGCGCACCCTCAGCCATCGCCGCGTCGATCGAGGCCACCACGGGCAGTTCCTTCAGGTCGGGGACCACCTGCTCGGCCAGATCCTCGGCCTGCGCCCGGTTCGGAGCGAGGCAGGCGGCGATGATCTCGCCGACGAAACGCACGCGGGTCAGCGCCATTGGCGGGCTGCCTACGATCCGGTGTCCGGCCACGTTGGAGGTGGGCCGGATCGGCGCCACGCCGTCCATGTCGCGGGCGGTGAAGACCCGCTCGCCGGCCTCCTCCGGTTTGTCGATCCCCACGATCTCGGCATGGGCCAGCGGGCTGCGCACGAAGGCCACGTCCAGCATACGCGGCATTTCGATATCGGCGAGGTAGCGGCCGCGCCCGTGAAGAAAGCGGTCATCCTCCTTGCGCGGGAGAGACGCACCGACGCCAGTATGTGTCATGGGATTGTCCTTCGTTCCTTCGCTCCGGCCGCCCTCAGATCCCGACAAAGGAGGTGAGCCACAAGGCGGTGCCCGGGAACAGATAGACGATCAGCATCACCAGCACCTGGCAGGCCACGAAGGGCATCACGCCGAGCGCCATCTGGCGGTAACTCATGTCCGGCGGCGCGATCGAGCGCAGATAAAACAGCGACGGCGCCATTGGCGGGGTCAGATAGCTGGTCTGCAGGGCGATGATGGCAAGCACCGCGAACCAGACCGGATCGATGCCGGCGGCGCGCAGGAGCGGATCGTAGATCGGCACGCAGATCAAAACGATCGAGATCCAGTCCAAAACGAAGCCGAGGATCATGATGATCAAAAGCACGATCAGGATCAGCTCGCCCGAGGACAGGTCCATCGCCAGGATCGTCGACTGAATCAGCTGGCGGCCGCCATTGATCTGAAAGATGCTGGTGAACATGGTTCCGCCCACGACGATGAGCATCACCATCGCGGTGATCACCAGCGTCGCGCGCGTCGCCGACCACAGAACCTCGATCGTGAGACGCCGGTAAAACAGTGTCAAAATGATCGTGCCGAGCGCGCCGACGCCGGCGGCTTCGGTCGGCGCGGCGATCCCGGCGATGATCGATCCGACCACTGCCAGAACCAGCGCCAATGCCGGCAGCAGCGAGGTCAGCGTGATCCAGATCTTTTCGCGCATCGGCATGGCGAAGTCCTCGTCCGCGACCGGCGGGCCGTCCTGAGGGCGCAGCGCGCAGCGCGCCAGCGCATATCCCAGGAAACAGGCGACCATCAATATGCTGGGAATGATGACCGCGGCGAACAGATCGCCGATCGAAAGCTGGCCCTGGGTGGCGTAGACCACGACGACGATCGACGGCGGGATCATGGTCCCGAGCGACCCGCCGGCACAGATCGTGCCAGCGATCAGGTCGTTGGAATAGTTGTATTTCTTCATCGCCGGGATCGCCATCATGCCGACCATGACCTCGACCGCGCCGACAATGCCGGTTCCGGCGGCGAAGATCGCGCACATCGACAGCGCGGCGAGCGACAGTCCGCCCGGCAACCTGCCGAGCCACAGCCGCATCGCCTCGAAAAGGCGCGCCGCGATCCCGGAGCGCTCCAGCATGGCACCCATGAACACAAACAGCGGGATGGCCGCGAAGGTCGGCTGGGAAGCGACCTTGTCGACGAAGCGGTAGAGCTGGGCCGGCGCGATGTCGCCGAAGGCCAGTAGCGCGAAGCCGAAGGCGGTGACGATCAGGCTAAAAGCGACCGGCAGTCCAAGCAGGATGAGGAGGAAAAGGGTCGGGAACATCAACCCCGCGAGCAAGGGATCACCCATCACGCCCTGCCGCTTTCAAGGAGGCGCGCAGGCCGGTCACCAGGATCTGGGCGGTGAGCATCACCATACCCGCCGCCAGCGCGGCGTAGAAAGGCCACAATTGCGATGCGAACGCGCTGACCGGGTCGACCTCGCCTTTTTCGTAGGCGCGCAGCGCCTTGGCGACCGCGACATAGCTGATCGCTGAAAAGCTCGGTAGAGCGAGTGTGAGAAGCAAGACGGCGCCGATGCCGGAGTGCAGGCGCTCGGGCAGCATCAGCACGAGGAAGTCGATGCTGACATGACCGTCCTCCTTCAGGCAGAAGGCGGCCGCGCACAAGAACAGCGCACCGCCCAGCATATAGGTCAAGTCGCCCGCCCACAGGGTCGGGCTGCCGAACACGTAGCGGCTGACGACCTCGAAGATCATCACCGCGATCAGCAGAAAGACCATGATGCCCGCGAGGAAGGCGAAGCCGGCCGATAGTCTGTCGATGAGTTTCATTGTGACTTCCTGCTGGAAGGCCGGGCCCGGAGCCGCGAAGCGCGACCCGGGCCCGGTCCGATCATTTCCGATCCAGGTGCTTAAAGGAAGCGCCGTCGGCATAGAGATCCTGATAGGCGAAGTAGCTGTCGCCGATCTTCTTCATCCACGCATTGCCGCTGGCTGTCTGCGCCTCCGCCTGGGTTGCGGCCCATTTGCGGCCCGCCGCGGTGATCGCCTCGGTGACTTCCGCCGGCAGTTCCTGGAGCTTGTTGTTGCCGGCGCGCAGCTCCTTCATCGCGACCAGGTCGGCCATGCCCGACTGCAGGTAGCTTTCGAACACGGCGAGCTTCGCGGCCGCGGTCACGATTTCCTTGAGATCGTCGGGAAGCGCGTCCCACTTATCCGCTCTGACGATGAATTCGTTGATCCCGGCGGGGAAATGAAGACCCGGCGTGATGATGTATTCGGCCGCGTTTTCCAGTCCCGCGATCTGATTGTCGGCCGGCCCGGACCATTCGGCGATGTCCACCCCGCCGCGATCGAGCATCTGGTAGACCTCGCCGCCGGTGACGAAGACCGGCGCGGCTTCGAACTCCTCCGACAGGATGGAGGCCCACGAGCCCGCGGCGCGGAACTTCAGGCCCTTCAGGTCGGCGACGCTTTCGATCGGCTTGTGGGAATGCCAAAGCTCCGTGCCGACGACGCCGCCGACCAGCGAGTGCAGACCGAGCGTGTCGCGCTTGAACTGGGTCAGCAGGTCCTGCCCGCCGCCCTCGTAGAGCCAGTAGAGCATGGTTTCCGGCCCCATGCCGCCAGGATGGCCGGCGTAGAAGCTATTGGCCGGATCGGCATTGACCGCGTAGAGCGGCGTGATCATCGCCGCATCGGCGGTCCCGTCGAGCACCGCCTCGTAGTTCTTCGTCGCCGGAGCGAGCACGTCGACCGGATAGGGTTCGATCACCAGCCGGCCCTTTGAGAGCTCGTTCACGCGCTTGGTGAAGGGCATGACGATGTTCTTCCACAGGCCCCAGGTCTCGCCGGCATAGCTCGACATCCGCCAGGTGATGGGTTCGTCCTGCGAAAGGGCCGGGAGCGTGCCGGCAAGGGTTGCGACCGCCACGAGGGCCGCCTTTGTCCACCGTTTCATGTGTTGGTTCTCCTGTTGATCCCCTCCGGTTGTTTTTTCGGAGGCCATTGGTTCTTTTTCATCCGCGTTCAAAATGCTTGCTCTGCAGGTACCCTCCACATCGGTCAGATTTCCAGTCCGTAGTTTTCGCGGAGCACGCGCGTGGCGTCCTCAAAGGACCCATCCGTTTCCGGCAGTCCCTCGCCCGCCCCGTCGACATCCTTCATCCCGCTCGCGGTCGCCAGACAGACCGCCGCGCCCTCGGGCAGCCGTGCGCGAGCGGCCTGCTGGCGCAGGCCCGCAAGCCCGGCCGCGGCGGAAAACTCCACCCAAAGCCCCGACCGTGCGAGCTTGGCGCGCGCCGCCTCGATCGCCTCATCGTCCATCGCCAGCGCTTTGCCGCCGCTTTCCAGGATCGCGCGGCGGCCGCGCAGCCCGCCGACCGGCGTGGCGATCGAAAGCGCTCTTGTGCTGCCGTTGGGCGACGGCACGCTTGCGACCGGCTGATCGTCGCGCAAGGCGCGGTGGAGAGGACCGTAGACGGTCGATTCGCACGAATAGAGCTGCGGAACGCGATCCGTCAGGCCGAGCGCCCTGAGTTCGGCGAACCCTTTCCACACGCCATAGAGCAGTTCGCCATAACCGGTCGGCACGAAGACCGACCCGGGCGCGGTGCCGCCGAGATCGCGAAAAATCTCGTAGGCGATCGACTTGTAGCCCTCAATCGCGAACGGATGCCCGGTATGGGCCTGCGGCGTCAGATTGCTGACCGGATGGAAATCCGTCTTGGCCTGCAGCCGGGCCATCAGGTCCCAGCGCCGGTCGGACGGCACGGCGAGCGCGGCCGCGCCGTAAGCGGCAACGAAACGCTGCATGGCAAGCGGCGCGGTGGAACTCGCCAAGACGATGCAGGGCAGGCCCGCGGCGGCTGCGTAGGCCGAGGCCGAGGCGCCGTGATTGCCCGACGAGGCAACGATGACGCCCGGCGCGCCGACGAGTTGCGCGGCGCTGACGGTGCAGCGGTTGAGGCGATCCTTGTGGCTCCAGGTCGGGTTGCGGCCCTCGTCCTTGACGAAGACGGGACGGTCCGTGCCGGCCCAATCGGCAAGCCTCGCCATTTCGAAGAACGGCGTTTCGCCCTCACCCAGATTGGTTTGCGGCGTCAGCGGCGGCATCAGCGGTGCCCATGCGCCAAGCCCGAGACTGGGGCCGGATCGCGGCGCCCCAAACAGGCTCTTATCCAAAGCGGAATAGTCGAAATCCAGCTCCAGAGGCCATGGCAGCGACGGATCGGCGTCCCGCCGAAACGCACCGACCCGCGGCGGAAACAGCGGAAGATCGACGGAGGGGTCGCCCATCGCGGTTTGCCGAAGCGCCAGGGAGTTGGTGTGCTTGGTCTGCATGAGGTCAGGAAATCCAATCGCCTATTAGGTGTTTCTGTTTTTGATTGACCGTTCCGATTACTGGAATGTATTCACGTTTTGGGTCAAGTGAGCGGCACCGTCGCCGGCTTGCCCGACAGCCAGTCGAGGTCGAAATGCCCCCATCGAACTTTTCCCGGACCGACGAGATCGATCCGCGAACCCAGCCCAATCTGAACCTGGCGCGCGGGCTGCGCATCCTGGAGGCGTTCGACAGCGAACATCCCGAATGGGGCGTTCGGGAATTGGCGCGCGCGCTCGACGCCAATCCGACGACCATTCACCGGCTTCTGACCACGCTTGAGAATTTCGGCTATGTCGAACATTCGAAGCATTCGCAGCGTTATC
This sequence comes from Nitratireductor sp., assembly GCA_039973095.1. Taxonomy (GTDB): domain Bacteria; phylum Pseudomonadota; class Alphaproteobacteria; order Rhizobiales; family Rhizobiaceae; genus Mangrovimarina. Next base: position 42,912 of record JBDWLQ010000003.1, read on the forward strand.
GGCTGAGCGCCAAAGTGATGCGTCTGGCCGGCCGCTACGCGGAACAAAACCCGGTTCAGGACGTGGCGCGCCGCGTGTTCGAGGAATTGTCGGGAGAGTTCGAACACAGTTTTTATCTTGGTGTCCTGAACAATTTCGAAGTGGTCTACACCGCCGTGGTGGAAGGGCGCGGCGCGCTGAAGATATCCACCCATGTCGGAGAGCGCATCCCGCTGCACACGACCGCGATCGGCAAGGTGCTGCTGGCCGCGCAGGACGGCGCCTACTTCGAACGCTTCATCGCCGCCGGGCCGCTGACCCGGCGCACCGACAAGACCAAGACCACGCCCGAGGCGCTGCAGGAAGATATCGAGGAAGTGCGCCGCTCGGGCTTTGCCGTCAGCCTCGGCGAGAACTTCGAGGACATCGGTGCGATCGGCGTACCGCTTTACGACGCACAGGGAGGCGTCGTCGCGGGCCTTTCGCTCGGCTTTCCGCTGCATCTGCTCACGACCGGACGCCTCGAGATCACCGCGCTCGTCAAGCTGGCGCAGACACTGTCGGCGGGCATAACCTACCGGATCGACGGCCGGCTGCCCTGACGACAACACGCTGCTGCGAGACTTGACAGCGGCGTTCACGGCTCCACCACCATCAATTCGCGGGTCAGCCCGGTCAACAGCACGTTCGACCCGTCATCGCCCAGCACGAAGGGATCCTCGACATGGATGCCGCCGGTGCCGAACTCGTAGTAGGGCGTCTCGACATTCAGCACCATGCCGGCCTCCAGCACCAAATCGTTGCCTGGAGTCAGAACCGGCTTTTCATAGATCTCCGCACCGATGCCGTGCCCGACATGATGACGCCGATAATGCGGGATGCCCGCCTGACGGACCCCGTCGACCATCAGGTCGAAAAGCGCGCCGGCGGTCATGCCGGGGCGCGCTGACTCGATCGCCACATCCTCGCCGTGCTTGAGCGCGGCATAATAGGAGGCCACCCGCGGATCGGGCTCGCCGAAGGAAACGTTGCGCGCAATATCGGACCAGTAGCCGTCGCGCGTACAGGCAACGTCGAACCAGATCGTGTCGCCCTTGCGCAACCTAGTCAGGTCGGGCAGCACCTGTCCGCCGACGCCGTTGCGCCCGAACCGGATCATGGTCAGTTGCGGGATCGCGTCCTGCGAAGCGATCGCCCGGTTGAACTCGAGCATCATCTCGCGTTCCGTCACGCCCTCCTCGAGTACCGCGGCAACCGCGCGGATGGCGTGCTCGGTAGCCGCGGCGGCGCGGCGCAGGCGGCGAACCTCCTCCGCCGTTTTGACCCGTCGCGTCCACGAAAGAAGGTCGGACGCATCCGAAAATCGCGCCTCCGGCAACAGACGCCGGAGTTCCTCGCCGATACCGGGTTTCATGCCATCCTCGTCGAGGCCGATATGCCCGCGCGCGAGGCCCGCCGCCTCGAGTGCGGAGGCGAGCGCAGCAGCCGGTGCGCCCGAGGAGGCAAGCTCCACCGACGCCGCCTTGAGCCGCGCCTCCGCCTCCGTCAACCGGAGCGGCCCGTCGTCACGCATTTCCCGATAGAACGTACCGAAGGTGGCCGCGACTTCGACCCCATCGAACGCATCGAGCACCTGATCGACCTCGCCGACGCTCGACACGAGCTTCGCGCCGCCGGCCGAGCCGGCGGTCGCGAAGGCGTAGCAGTTCCCGAAATAGGGATGGATCTTCAGGGAGACGCTGCCGATCCCCGTGAAGTAGCGGACGTTCTCGAATGTGGCAGCGACAACCGCGTCGACTTTGTTTTCCGCAAGAGCGCGGTCCAGACGTTCGCGGTTCAGCAGCATGCATTTTCTCCAACCGATCGAGTGTACCGTTTTTCGGAACACCATTTCGATATTTTCAGGTTAGAGGACGCTAGCCTGACATGTCAACATCTGTTACCACGAACTTCAGATTTGCAAAATTGACCTACCGAAGCTTGACAAAGGAAATTCCGCGCCTGATGATTTTCGCAACACTGTTCCGATTATCGAAGCGCAGACACAGGGAAGTGAAGCCATGAAAGTAAGCGTAGGCCTGCCGACCGGCATGGAAGGCATGATGTACCCGGTGCCGTTTGCCGGGGTTCATGACCTGGTGGACATGGCCAAGCGGGCGGAAGCGCTGGGCTACGATTCCGTGTGGGGCAACGACCACATGACGACCCAGCAATATGTCCGCGAGGAATTTTCCCAGGCGCCCAATTTCTGGGAGATCCTGTCGACCTACGCCTATATCGCCGCCGAAACGACCTCTTTGCGGCTGGGCACCGGCATGCTGGTCCTGCCGATGCGGCGCGACATCGTCGTGGCGGCCAAGCAGATCGCCACGATCGATCATCTCAGCCGCGGCCGGTTGGAGATCGGCATCGGCATCGGCGCCTATCGCGAGGAGTTCGAGGCGCTGCACCCCGGCTGGAAGGTCCATCGCGGCCGTATGGTCGAGGAGGCGTTCCAGGCGCTCGACCTGCTTTACAACCAGCGCTCCGCTAGTTTCGACGGCGAGTTCTACAAGTTCAACGATATCGAGATGTACCCCAAGACGTTCCAGCCGGTCCTGCCGACCTATGTCGGCGGCAACAACGTCAACGCCCTGCAGCGCACCGTCGACTACGCGACCGGCTGGCTGCCGGCCTGCCTCGCGGTGGAGAAGCTGCGCGAGAACGTCCAGAAACTGCACGCCCTGGCCGAACAGAAGAACCGCGATCCCAAGCAGATTGAAGTGGCGCCGCAATATGTCGTCTATGTCGGCCGCACCCGCGAGCAGGCCATTGCGCGCTTCCAGGAAAGCCAGATGCACAAGCATCTCGTCTCGCTGTCGCAGTCGACGCTCAAGGACCAGGGCGAGGTCCGGCACGAGGACATCAACCTGATCGGCACCCCCGAGCAGGTGATCGAGAAGGCGCAGGCGCTCAAGGCAGCCGGCGCAACCCATCTTCTGGGACTGTACTTCGCCGTCAACACCCTGCCGGAGCTCTACGACCAGATGGAAATCTTCGCCAAGGAAGTCGTGCCGCACATCTGAGGCGACCTCCGGCTTCCCGCGCAAGGCAAGGACATTCAAGACATGAGTGAGATAAAAAGCATAGCTATCGTGGGCGGCACAGGTGCGCTCGGCGGCGGGCTGGCCATGGCCTGCGCACGCGCCGGGCTCACCGTTTTCATCGGTTCGCGCGACGTGGCGCGGGCTGAGGCGGCCGCCGCTGAAATCGCCGAAAGCACGGGCGCGAAGGTCGTCGGGCTCGACAATGTCGCTTGCGCGGAGGCCGGCGAGATCGTGGCCATCACCGTGCCCTCGGCGAGCCACGTGAGCACGCTGGAGACCATCGCCGACAAGGTCGCGGGCAAGATCGTGCTCGACACCACCGTACCGCTGGTGCCGCCGAAAGTGGCGCGCGTCCAGATGCCGGCGGAGGGCTGCGCAGCCAACCGGGCGGCCGCGACGCTCGGCCCGCAGGTGCGGCTGGTAACCGGTTTCCACAGCGTGTCGGCCCAGAAGCTGCGCAAAGGCGAAAAGATCGACGGCGACGTCTTGCTGTTTTCCGACGACGTGGCCGCCCGCGAGACGATCGTGGCGCTGGCGGACCGGATCGGCCTGCGCGGCATCCATGCCGGGCCGCTCGCCAACTCAGTCGCCGCCGAGGCGCTGACGTCGGTGCTGATCGGCATCAACAAGCGCTACAACATTCCGGAAGGCGCTGGCGTGGTCGTCACCGGAATCCGGGACAAGGCCGCCGAACGGGCGTGATGAGCGGGATGGCCCCGATCCAGATCCTGAAGCTGCCCGGCCTGCCGATGATCGGGCCGGACAGCGATCTCGACGCTGAAATCGCGGGTGCGATGGCGCGCAGCGCGATCGCCTTGCAGGACGGCGACATCGTCGTAGTGGCGCAGAAGATCGTCAGCAAGGCGGAGGGCCGCAAGCGCGTGCTGAACGACTATCCGCCTTCGCCGGCCGCGCGCGACCTCGCCGGCACGGTGAACAAGGACCCGAGGCTGGTCGAGGCCGTCCTGTCGGAAAGCCGCGCCGTCATCCGCGCCGTCCCGAACGTGCTGATCGTCGAGCACAAGCTCGGGCACATCATGGCCAATGCCGGCATCGACCAGTCCAATGTCGAAGCGGACGGCGCAGACGGCGAGACGATCCTGCTCCTGCCCGAGGATCCCGACGCCTCCGCCCGCGCGCTGCGCGACCGGCTTCGCCCGCCCGGCGTCGAGCGCATCGGCGTGGTCATCTCCGACAGTTTCGGCCGGCCGTGGCGGATCGGCACGACGGGCGTTGCGATCGGCGTCGCCGGCGTGCCGGCCGTCATCGACCGGCGCGGCGAAAAAGACATGTTCGGCCGGGTGATGCAGGTGACGGAAGTCGGCTTTGCCGACGCGGTCGCCGCCGCCGCGTGCCTGGCAATGGGCGAAGGCGCGGAAGCGATCCCGGCCGCGATCGTGCGCGGGCTCGACTGGCACGCCGGCACGTGCAACGCCAGCGACGGGCTGCGCGATCCGGAAAGGGACCTCTTCCGATGAGCCGCACCGTTTCCTCACCCGCTGCCGATGGCCGCGTCGTCGCGCTGTGCGGTGGCATCGGCGGAGCCAAGCTGGCGCTCGGCCTGTCGCACGTGGTGCCGGCCGACAGGCTGACCATCATCGTCAATACCGGCGACGATTTCCGCCATTTCGGCCTGCATGTCAGCCCCGACATCGATACCGTCACCTATACGCTCGCAGGCCGCTCCAACCGCGACAGCGGCTGGGGCCGCGACGGCGAGAGCTGGCGCTTCATGGAGGCCGTCAAGGAACTGGGCGGCGAGAGCTGGTTCGGGCTCGGCGACACCGATCTCGCCACCAAGGCCGTGCGCACCCAGCGTCTGGCGCAGGGCGCGCGGCTGACCGAGATCACCGGCGAGATCGCCCGCGCCCTCGGTGTAGGCTGCACGATCCTGCCGGCAACGGACGACGCCGTGGCCACGATCGTCGACACCGACGAGGGCGCCCTGCCCTTCCAGCACTATTTCGTCGGCCGGCGCTGGCAGCCGCAGATCCGAGCCCTGCGTTTCGACGGCGCCGAGCGGGCGCGCCCGACCCGGGAGGCGCTGGCCGCGCTCAGCGTCGAGCCGCTCGCCGCGCTGGTGATCTGCCCGTCCAACCCCTATCTGTCGATCGATCCGATGCTGGCGATCCCCGGTCTGCGCGCCGCGATCCGCGCCGTCCGCGCACCGGTTGTGGCGGTGTCGCCGCTGGTCGGCGGCAAAGCCGTCAAGGGTCCGCTTGCCAAAATGATCGGCGAACTCGGCCACGCAGCAACGCTGCAGACAATCGCCGACCATTATGCGGATTTCCTCGATATCCTGATCGCCGACGAGGCCGACAGCGGCGCCGCGGTGACCGGCCCGAAAACCCTGTTCGCGCCAACGCTCATGCATGGCCTCGAGGAATCCGTGGCGCTCGCCCGCACGGTGCTCGCAGCAGCCGGCGCCCACGCAGCGGACGCGCAATCATGAGCCGCGGCGCCTGGGCCCTGTTACCCGTCAAGGAGGGCGCGCGGGCCAAATCCCGCCTTGCCGGCATCCTGTCGCCGCGACAGCGCGCCGACCTGCAGCAGGCCATGCTGCTCGACCTGCTCGACGGGCTGCGCGCCTCCCAGCTTCTGTCCGGCATCGCGCTCTGCGGTCCCGATCCCGCGACAGCGACCCTGGCCGCGCGATCCGGTCACACCTTCATCCACCAGCCCACCGGCACGGACGGACTCAACGCCGCCGTCGCCTTCGCAACGCGCGCCCTGTCATCCAGCGGCGCGCGGATCGTCGCCGTGCTGCCCGCCGACCTGCCGTTTCTGGACGGCGCTGAACTGGACATCGCCATCGCCGCCGCCGCGCTATCGCGCGCCTGCGCTGTCGTGCCGGACCGGCGCGGCACCGGCACCAACGGCCTCGTTTTCCCGGCATCGACGCCGCCCGAGTTCCGTTTCGGCCCGGACAGTTTCCGTCGCCATCTCGACCGACCCAGCGACCGGCGCCTGCCCCCGAGACGCGCGCTTCGCCTCGCCTCGCTGGCCTGCGACATCGACCTGCCGGACGATCTGGAACAGTTGCGCGACAAGGCATCGGGCGACAGGGCCCGCAGGGCCCGCGCCCTGGCGCTAACGTTGCAACGGGAACGCCGGACTCAGACCCCGACAAAGGAGAGTGCGCAATGACCACCTTGCCGATCGCACAGTGGAGCGAGCGCCTCATCAAGGGCGGCAGGCTCGACGACGACGAGGCCCTGCTGCTTGCCGCTTGCGATGACCTCGATCGCCTGGTCGCGGCGGCCGGTGCTATCCGCGATGCCGGTCACGGCGCGGTCGTCACGGTCTCGCGCAAAGTGTTCATTCCGCTCACCCAGCTCTGCCGGGACGTGTGTCATTACTGCACCTTCGCGCAGGCGCCGCGAAACTGCGGCGCAGCCTTCCTGACGCCCGATGAGGTGCTGGCGATCGCCGAAGACGGCGTCAGGGCGGGCTGCGACGAGGCTCTGTTCACGCTCGGCGACAAACCCGAGCTGCGCTACCGGATCGCCCGCGAGGAACTGGCCACGCTCGGCTACGAAACCACTGTCGACTATCTCGCCGCGATGGCCGACATGGTGCTTCGTAAGACCGGCCTGTTGCCCCATATCAATGCCGGGGTGATGAGCGAGGACGAAATCCGCGCTCTGCGCGCAGTCTCCGTGTCGCAGGGCATCATGCTGGAAACCGCGTCCGAGCGGCTGAGCGAACGCGGTGGGCCGCATTTCGGCTCACCCGACAAAAAACCCGCCGTAAGGCTGGCCACGATCGCAGCGGCCGGCCGCGCCAAGGTGCCGTTTACCAGCGGCATCCTGATCGGCATCGGCGAGACCCGGCGCGAGCGCGTCGAGGCGCTGCTCGCCCTGCGCGCGCTCCACGCCGAACATGGTCACATCCAGGAAATCATCATCCAGAACTTCCGCGCCAAGCCCGGCACCAAAATGGCCGATGCGCCCGAGCCGAGCCTCGACGACCAGCTCTGGACCATCGCCGTCGCCCGGATGATCTTCGGGCCCGACATGGCGATCCAGTCGCCACCCAATCTGCGCGCCGAGGGGCTGAAGCCGCTGATCGACGCCGGCATCAACGATTGGGGCGGCGTGTCGCCGGTCACGCCCGATCATGTCAATCCGGAAGCGCCCTGGCCGGAACTCGAACGGCTCGCCGCCGAGACCGGCCGCGCCGGCAAGACGCTCGCGCCGCGACTGGCCGTCTACCCGGCCTGGCTGGACGCGTCCGGCGCTTGGTTGGCGCCGGAACCGCGCAAGGCCGCTTTGCGCCGTCAGGACACATCGGGCCTCGCCCATGAAAGCGGCTGGCGCGTCGGCCGGAGCGAACGCGGCCATGATTTCCCGGCCGCCGCCACCGTGCCTTCAAATACCGCCGCCGCCATACGCGCGATCGATCTGGCCGTCGCCGGCCGGCCGCTCGACGAACAGGCGATCGTGTCGCTTTTCGAGGCGCGTGGATCGATGGCCAACGCCGTCATCGACGCCGCCGACGCGCTGCGCCGCGAGACGGTGGGCGACACGGTCGGCTACGTGGTGACGCGCAACATCAACTATACGAACGTCTGCACCTATGGCTGCCGATTCTGCGCCTTTTCCAAGGGCCGGACGGCAGACCATCTGCGCGGACGTCCCTACGATCTGGAATTGTCGGAAATCACCCGGCGGGTCGGCGAAGCCTGGGAACGCGGCGGCGTCGAGGTCTGCATGCAGGGCGGCATCCACCCCGACTATACCGGCGAGACCTATCTGGAAATCTGCCGCGCGGCCAAAAGCGCCGCCCCCGGCATCCACGTTCACGCTTTCTCGCCGCTCGAGGTCAGCCACGGCGCGCAATCGCTCAACATTCCGGTGCGCGAATTCCTCGAACGGCTGAAGGAGGCCGGGCTTGGCAGCCTGCCGGGCACGGCGGCGGAAATCCTCGACGACGAGATACGCGCGGCGCTGTGCGCACAAAAACTGTCGACGGCGGACTGGCTCGGCGTGATCGAGGCCGCGCACGAGACCGGCCTGCGCACCACGGCGACCATCATGTTCGGCCATCTCGAGCGCTATCGGCACTGGGCACGGCACATCCTGCGCATCCGCGCCCTGCAGGAACGCACCGGCGGCTTCACCGAATTCGTGCCGCTGCCCTTCGTGCACATGGAAGCGCCGATCTATCTCAAGGGCGACGCCCGCCAGGGGCCGAGCTTCCGCGAAGCGGTGATGATGCATGCCGTGTCGCGCCTGGCCCTGAACCCGGTGATCGCCAATATCCAGGTCTCCTGGGTGAAGATGGGCGAGGAGGGCATCGCCGCCGCGCTGCGGGCAGGCGCAAACGATCTCGGCGGCGTGCTGATGGACGAATCGATCAGCCGCGCCGCCGGCACACGGCACGGGCAGGAGTTCCCGCCGCACCGCATGGAAGAGACGATCCGCGCCGCCGGCCGCAAGCCGCGACAACGCACGACGCTCTACGGCACGCCGTGCGAGATACAGCAACGCCGGTCGCGTCAGGCGCCGCCGCTGGCCGAGCGCGTCCAGGCGCCGGCGCTCAAACATGCCCGCATCGGCAGCCGGCACGCCCTGGCCGAAGCGGGGCTGGCAAGCTGAAAAAGACAGGCTATTGCCGGCCGCGCCGGAGCCTGGCCGGCGTGCCCGCCTTACCGCAGCGCGGCTTCGCAGGCTCGTCGGGCGGCAACGCCCTTCGCCGCCTCAACCAACAATAAGAGGACAAAAAAATGAAAATCGGAACGCCAAGGGAGGTGCTTGACGGCGAGGCGCGCGTCGCGATGACGCCGGACAGCGCCAGGATGCTGCAGAAACTCGGCTTCGCCTGCGCCATCGAGACCGGTGCCGGCGAGAAGGCCGGCTTCACCGACGCCGCCTATGAAGAAGCCGGCGTCGAGATCGTCAAATCCGCCGAGCGCCTGTGGGCGGATGCCGACCTCATCGCCAAGGTTCGGCCGCCGACCGGGACCGAGATCGAGCGGCTGAGCACGGGCAAGGTGCTGATTTCCTTCTTCCATCCCGCCCAGAACGAGGCGCTGATGCGCCAGGCCGCCGACAGAGGCGCGACCGTGGTGGCGATGGACATGGTGCCGCGCATCAGCCGCGCCCAGAAGCTCGACGCGCTGTCGTCGATGGCCAACATCGCCGGCTATCGCGCGGTGATCGAGGCCGGCAACAATTTCGGCCGCTTCTTCACCGGCCAGGTGACGGCCGCCGGCAAGGTGCCGCCGGCCAGGGTACTGGTGGTCGGCGCCGGCGTCGCCGGCCTCGCCGCGATCGGCACCTCCACCGCGCTCGGCGCGATCACCTACGCCTTCGACGTCCGGCCCGAAGTCGCCGAGCAGATCGAATCGATGGGCGCGGAATTCGTCTATCTCGATTTCGACAGCGACCAGCAGGACGGATCCGCCAGCGGCGGTTACGCCGCGCCGTCCTCGCCCGAATTCCAGGCCAAGCAGCTCGAAAAATTCCGCGCGCTCGCGCCTGAGATCGACATCGTCATCACCACAGCGCTGATTCCCAACCGCGACGCGCCGGTGCTGTGGACCAGGGACATGGTCGAGGCGATGAAGCCCGGCTCGGTCATCGTCGACCTGGCCGCCGAACGCGGCGGCAATTGCGAACTGACGGTCAAGGACGACAAGATCGTCACCGACAACAAGGTGACGATCATCGGCTACACCGACTTTCCAAGCCGCATGGCAACCCAGTCCTCGACCCTTTATGCCAACAATGTGCGCCAGTTCGTGGGCGAACTCGCGCCCGCCAAGGACGGCACGCTGGTTCACGACATGGACGACGACGTGATCCGCGGATCGACCGTCGCCCATCAGGGCACCGTGACCTATCCGCCGCCGCCGCCAAAGGTGCGGGCGATCGCGGCCGCGCCACACAAGGACAAGCCCAAGGAGTCGACGCCGGAGGAGAAGCGGGCGCTCGAAGTTGCCGCCTTCCGCGCCCAGACGCGGCGCCAGGCCGGCCTGCTCGTCGCCGGGGCGGCGCTGATCGCCCTTGTCGGCGCGGTCGCGCCGGCCTCCTTCATGCAGCATTTCATCGTCTTCGTGCTCGCCTGCTTCATCGGCTTCCAGGTGATCTGGAACGTCAGCCACGCGCTGCACACGCCGCTGATGGCGGTGACCAACGCCATCTCGGGCATCGTCGTGCTCGGGGCGCTGCTGCAGATCGGCTCGGGCGATTGGCTCGTCGTGTCACTCGCGGCCATTTCGATGCTGATCGCCAGCATCAATATTGTCGGCGGCTTTCTGGTCACGCGCCGCATGCTCGCAATGTTCCAGAAATCCTGAGGCGGAGGCAGCACATGTTCGCACAACCATTGGTTACCTCCGCCGCCGTCGCGGCGAGCGTACTTTTTATCCTGTCGCTCGGCGGGCTCTCCAACCAGGAAAGCGCCAAGCGCGCGGTCTGGTACGGCATCGCCGGCATGGCGCTCGCCGTGATCTTCACCGCGCTCGGGCCGGGGGTCAGCAATTACGGGCTGATGCTGGCCATGGTGCTCGTCGGCGCCGCGATCGGCACGGTCGTTGCCCGGCGGGTGGAAATGACGCAGATGCCGCAACTCGTCGCCGCGCTACATTCCTTCGTCGGCCTCGCCGCCGTGTTCGTCGGGCTCAACGCCGAGATGGAGCGGCTGCGCGTTGACGGGTTGCGCGCGGCGGGCGAGAGCCTCGACGGCCTGGCCGCCTTCGCCGCCAGGCTCGCCACCAAGACCCCGACCGAGATCGCCTTTCTTCAGGTCGAAGTCGTGCTCGGCGTCTTCATCGGCGCGATCACCTTCACCGGGTCCGTGGTCGCCTTCGGCAAGCTCGCCGGCAAACTGGACGGCAAGCCGGCGCAACTGCCGGGCGGACATCTGCTCAACGCCGCCGCCGCACTCGCCTGCGTGGTGCTGGCGGTCTATTATCTGGCGTTCGGCGGCATGCTGCCCCTGATCGCGATCACGGTTCTGGCGCTGTTCATCGGCTACCATTTGATCATGGGCATCGGCGGCGCCGACATGCCGGTGGTCGTCTCGATGCTCAATTCCTATTCGGGCTGGGCCGCGGCCGCGATCGGCTTCACTTTGTCCAACGACCTGCTGATCGTCACCGGCGCGCTGGTCGGTTCCTCGGGCGCGATCCTGTCCTACATCATGTGCAAGGCCATGAACCGGGCCTTCGTGTCGGTCATCCTCGGCGGCTTCGGTGGTGCGAGCGGCCCGCAAATGGCGGTCGAGGGCGAAATGATCGCCACCACCGCCGACGAGGCGGCCGCCGCGCTGGACGACGCCGACAGCGTGGTCATCGTGCCGGGTTACGGCATGGCGGTCGCCCAGGCGCAAAGCGCGGTTTCCGAACTCACGCGCAGGCTTCGCGCCAAGGGCAAAGAGGTGCGCTTCGCCATCCACCCTGTCGCCGGCCGCCTGCCCGGGCACATGAACGTGCTTCTGGCCGAGGCCAAGGTGCCCTACGACATCGTTCTGGAGATGGACGAGATCAACGAGGATTTCTCCGACACCGAGGTCGCGATCGTCATCGGCTCGAACGACATCGTGAACCCGGCAGCCCAGGACGATCCGAACTCGCCGATTGCCGGCATGCCGGTCCTGGAGGTCTGGAAGGCCGGTACCGTCATCGTGTGCAAGCGCGGGCAGGGAACCGGCTATTCCGGCATCGAGAACCCGCTGTTCTTCAAGGACAACGCCCGCATGCTCTATGGCGACGCCAAACAGTCGATCAACGAGTTGCTGACCAAGATCGGCTAAGCGGTTCCATCCGCCAACGAAAAGGCCCGGCGCACGCGCCGGGCCTTTTTTGTGCGCGCGAGCGCGAAACCGGTCAGTCGAGTTCGATCACGGCTTCGACCTCGACCAGCGCGCCTTTCGGCAGGGCGGAGACCTCGTAACAGGCGCGGGCCGGGTAGGGCTCGGCGAACGCCTTGCCGTATTCCTCGTTGATGGCGGCGAATCCACCCAGATCGGTCAGAAGGATCGTGGTCTTGACCGTGCGCGAGATGTCGCTGCCGGCTTCCTTGGCGATCGCCGCGATATTGGCCAGGCACTGGCGCATCTGGCCGACCGCGTCCGAGGCCGCGAATTCGCCCGTCTGCGGGTCGATCGGCAACTGTCCAGAAACGAACAGCAGCGAGCCGGTGCGCACGGCCTGCGAATAGGGGCCGATCGCGGCGGGTGCGGCGGCAGTGGAAACTGGCTTCATTCGACTTTCTCCGTGGTTGAACCGGGCCTTCGTCGGGACGAAAGCCCGGGCTGGGTGAGCTGGAATTGCGCTGCGGGCCGACCGAGACGGAACACCGGGCGTGTTGCGGCCAGCCCCAATAGGCCCGCCGCGCAGCGATCTTGACGGCAACACCCCCGCATCGGCCGAATGGCCGCGCCCGTCGACCCGGGGATTCAGCGCCTGCTGCCGGCTGCCATGGCCGGGGCGATATTGGCCTCGTTCAAGCTCGAATATTGGGTGATGCCGTCCATCACCATCTGACGCACACTGTCGATATGCGCGATCGTGGTGGCGCGCGCCGTCGCCTTGTCGCCCTGCGCCAGCGCCTCGATCAAGGTGTGGTGCTCGGCGCGCACCTCGGTCGGGCGCTCGCGCAGCACGTAGCCCAGATGCAGGAGCCGTGTCATCTCGTCCAGAATCTGCTCCAGCAGTGCGGTCAGCCGCGAATTGTTGGCCGCGTGCGCAATCTCGAGATGAAACGCCTTGTTGGCGGCGATGAAACGGGCTTCGCTTTCCACCTCGCCCGGCACATAGCCCTGCGCGCAGCGCGCATCCAGTTCCAGCAGCCGCTCGCGATCGACCCGACCGCAGGCCATCTCGCTGATCGCCGGCTCGACGATGCGGCGCAGCTCGAACAATTCGCGCATCGCCTTCAGTGTGACCGGCGCGATCACGTGGCCCCGCCGCGGCTGCGGCATGACGTAGGATTCCTGCGACAGGCGCGACAGCGCCGCACGGATCGGCGCCTTTCCGAAACCGTAGAGAGCGCAAAGCTTGGTTTCGCTGACCTCCTCGCCGGGACGGAGCCGGCACCAGACGATGTCGTCCTTTATCTTTGCGTAAGCCTGTTCACTCAGGCCGATCCGCGGTAGCTCCTCGGACGTGTCCATAGGCCTGTTGGTCTCCTGTCGGCGGGCTTCGAGTCACCGTTCTTAGTATCACTGACCTTGCATCGAGGGCAAACTGACATGTGCAGTTTATTCACGTCGGAGCGTCGATGGCAGACCCTGGGATCACGCAATGGCGAGACACCGTCGGCACCATGCAATGGGAGGGATTTCGACCAAGCACATGGTGCGGATCACAACAAAGCCGGGACGATGCTCAACGGTCGCGGATCAATCACCAGGGATGCCGGCCACGGTTCTACCCGGTCCTGCGTCCCCAGCCGAGCCGCCGCAGTGCAAGGACGGCGAGGACAGCGAGCAAGACCGCCTTGGCGGTTTCGGCGACCGCGTAGAGGAGATGATGCCAGCTTGCCGGCTCCGGCCGCCCCTGGATGACGGCTTCGACCCGCGCGTCGAGGGCTGGCAGCAGCCAGATCGCCTCCACCGCGACGAGCGCGAGCACGGCCGCAACAAGCAGCCGGGCGCCGCGTTCCGCGCCGGGCAGACCAACGGAAACCGCGAGCAGAACGGAAAGCACCCACTCGACCCGCGAAAACAGGCCAAAAGTGACCCGGCCGACCTCAAGCGCGACCGGCAGCGCAAGCGACGGCGCCTGGAACTTGACCGGTGTCGCCAGGAAGGACACGCCGATAACCATGCCGAGCCACACGGCCGCCGCAAGCATGGTCAGTGCCAGGGGCAGGCGGGCAGGCATTCGCTCGGCCATCTCAGCCCTCGCGCGACGACGCCGGATCGCCGGGCGACGCACCCCGGGTCGCCGGCAGCCGGTAAAACATCGCCAGTTTCAGGCTTGTGGCGATCCGTTCGGCCCGCTCGACGAACACGGCGGCGAGCGCCGGTTCGCAAGCCTGCGAAACCGTCTGCCGAAAAAGGCCGAGCCAGATATCGAAATCCTCCGGACGCACCTGTTTCAGTTTCAGGTGAGCCGGCACGGGGCGACCATCATAGGCACCGTTGCGCAGGATCACCGAACACCAGAAATCAGTCATCTTTTCCAGATGCGGCTCCCAGGTATGGCCGATCTCGCCGGCAAAGATCGGCCCCAGGCGCGGATCGGCGCGAACCCGGCCGTAAAAGTCGCGCACCAGCCGGCCGATAAAGGCGCGGTCGACGCCTGCGGGAACAGCAAGCTCGCGCGGCGGAGCCGGGCGGACGCGCAACGGAAAATGATCGGACATCGGCGATCCTAAAAGAGATATCTGAAATATAGCTTTTAGCCATCCGGGCGGCACGCCGCAAGTGCGCGTGTGTCGCACCGGCAGGCATTGGCCGTCGTCGTGGAGGCGCAGCACGACTGCATGAATTCGCGCGGCACACGGGCCTGCGGCACCAGCCTGGTGACGAAAGCCATGTCCGGCGCCTATCGCGAGAATGCCGCGTTGCGCGGCGAGTTCCTCGCCTCGCTGCGGAGGCGCTGAAAAGGCCGGGAACCTTTTTGCCCCGCGCCCATCCAATCGGCATCGCTCCACGACGGGGCGGAAAAACTGGAAAGGATAAACCGATGAGAACGATCCTTCCGGGCGCGGTTGCGCTCACCCTCGCCCTTACCGCGCCGGCTCTTGCCCACGGGCCCGACGAGGCGGTCGCGAAATCGCCGCCGGCCGCGCCCTACCAGCAGGTGTCCAAGCTGGTGAAGCTGCCCGACTTCATCCCCGGCCTCGGTCAGCTCTTCGTCGATCCGGCCAGCCTGCCCGCCGGGCCGTTCCTGGCCTATGACCGCGACGGCGCGCTGGTGAGCACCATCTACATGATCCCGGTCGCCGACCTGAACCCGGACACCACCTTCGACGACCTGGCCGTGCCCGGCGGCACCGTCGACCATGTCGACATCTACTACAATGCCGGCCACCCCGGCGTTGAGGTGCCGCACGCCCATATCGTGTTGTGGCATGTCGCGGCCGGCGAGGAGGCACGGGTCGGACAATGACGATCAGCAGGCGTCGATTGCTTTGGGCGGGGGGCGGCTTGGCCGCCCTCCTGCCCACCCTCGCGCGGCCGTCCCTGTCGGCCGATATCGTCGAGATCACCATGGGCGGCCGCGACAACGGCGCGCATGTCTGGTTCGACCCGGCAGGACTTCTGATCGAGCCAGGCCAGACGATCCGCTGGACCAATCGGGATCCCGGGAACGCTCACACCGCCACCGCCTACCACCCGCAAAACTATGACCGGCCACGGCGCATGCCGCAGAACGCGACCGCCTGGGACTCCGATTTCCTGCTGCCGGAAGAGACCTATTCGCTCACGCTCACGCAGCCGGGCGTCTACGACTATTATTGCATTCCGCACGAACATGCGGGCATGGTCGGGCGCATCGTCGTCGGCGCCCCGGTCAAGGGCGGATGGACCGAGGACGACAGGAATGGCGACCTCCCCGAGGTTGCGTTGCGCGCCTTTCCGCGCGTCGACGAGATCATGGCGCGCGGCGTCGTGCGGCGCTCGTAACGGCGAAAGGCAAGGAATCGAGGTTGTGATGGAACAGCGTCTTGTCACCCGCACCGAACCGGCCCCGGCCGACGACGCAGCCCTTGTCGCCCGCGCCAGGAGCGGCAGCGAGGAGGCGGTTCGCCTGTTGGTCAGGAAAAACAACCGGCTCCTGTTCCGTCTCGCGCGCGGTTTCGTGCACGACGACGCCGAAGCCGAGGATGTCGTCCAGGAAACCTATGTCCGCGCTTTCAGCCGGCTCGACACTTTTCGCGGCGACGCGGCGGTCTCGACCTGGCTGTCCCGGATCGCCATCAACGAGGCGCTCGGCCGCCTGAGAAAACGCCGGCCCATGGCCGACCTCGCCGAGTTGGAGGGCCGCGCGGCGGGCCCGGCTGGAGACAATGTCGTCATGTTCCCGATCGTGCCGACCGCACCCGACCCGGAAACCGAGACCGCCCGCGAACAGGTCAGGGCGACGCTGGAACGCGCGGTGGACACGCTGCCGGCCGCCTTTCGCGCCGTGTTCATCCTGCGCGACGTCGAAGGCATGAGCACCGAAGAGACCGCCGTCCATCTGTCGATCCGGCCCGAAACGGTCAAGACCCGTCTGCACCGCGCCCGGCGGCTGTTGAAAAAGGCGATCGACAGAGAGCTCTCGGCCGGTTTCGCCGATCTGTTTCCGTTCGACGGCGACAGGTGCGCCCAAATGGCCGACAAGGTCATCGAACGGCTGAGGCAGACTTGATGAAGAACACGGCAAACGGGCAAGGCACAAGGTTAAGCTTCGTGGCCGACGCCGTACTCGTCGGCCAGGTCGCGCCGCTCGGGCCAAAGCAGATTGCCAGCGGCATCCGCAAGGCGCCGCTGGCCGGTCCCGTGCGGCTGACCCGCGAAGGCCTGGTCGGAGACCAACAGGGCGACCGCAAGCATCACGGCGGCCCGGAAAAGGCGCTTCACCATTATCCGGCCGATCACTATCCGGCCTGGTGCGACCACCATCCCGACATCGCCGCCACCTTGGCTACGATCGGCGCCTTCGGCGAAAACCTGTCGTCGCGCGGCGTTACCGAGGCCGATATCTGCATCGGCGACGTCTTTCGCCTCGGCGGCGCGACGGTTCAAGTCTCGCAGGGGCGACAGCCCTGCTGGCGTCTCAACGAGCGTTTCGGCGAACGCCAGATGGCGCGCCGGGTTCAAGAGAGCGGCCGCACCGGCTGGTATTACCGGGTCCTCGAGGAAGGCGACATCCAAGCCGGCATGACGGCCGAGCTGATCGACAGGCCGGCCGGCACCTGGACGCTGGCCCGGCTGTCGCACACGCTCTACCGCGACACGTTGAACAACGACGCGCTTGCCGAGATGGCCGAACTGGCGATCCTGTCGACCTCATGGCGCGATCTCGCACGTCGGCGGCTTGCCCGCCGCGCGGTCGAGGACTGGACATCGCGGCTTTCGACCCCGGACCACGGAGCGGCCTGACGCCGACGGTCAAAGACGGCGCCTTCGATCGCACCCCCCCCCGCCGATTGCCCGCTTCTCGCGCCATGTCATTGCCGGGGGTACCGCGCTACCCGCCGACCGGGGCCCCTCGGCCGCGCCGTCAGTGATCGCCGAATGCCTGACCGGCAAATCCACGCGAGATGGAAACCGAAAGCGGAAAGCGGGGGCACATCCGCGATGTTGGAAGCGCTGAGCGGCGGCTGAAATCAACGCCGCAAAGGCGGTAAACATGGACAAGATTTAACATTTTTCGGCGTGCAGGCACGCCGGAGAATTGTCATAAAGACAGCCTATTGACCGTTCGCGGAGCCGGTCCGCCTGCGCGCGCATATTTTTTGGGCGGCGCGATGGGCGCGAGCAAGCCAAAATGGCGAATATCCGGCGGTCCCGGAGTGATGGATGTCGATCTGGAAGCAAATCGGGCTAACCCTGCTGGCGCTGCTTGTCGCGGCGGCGATCTGGGTGCGTTTTTCCCCCGGTGCCGATCAGCAGCTCGCACGCTGGGGTCTGGACTGGGTTCCGGGCGCGGCGACCGAAACCGGCGACAGCGGCGGACGCGGCGGCAGTCCGACCAACGAGCGCCGCGGCCCGCCATCGCAAGGCGGTGTGGTGACCGTGGACGTTCTGGAAAGCACCATCAACGACCGTCTCGCCGCCATCGGGACCGGGCGGGCGGCGCGGTCCGTCACCGTGACACCCTTCACCAGCGGCCGCATGACCGAACTGCTGGTCGAATCGGGATCGGTCGTCGAGGCCGGCGACGTGATCGCCCGGCTCGACGCCGAAGCCGAGCAGATCGCCTTCGACCGGGCGCGTATCGCGTTGCGCGATGCGGAGGCCCGGCTCGAGCGTGCGCGCGCGCTGCGCGCCTCCAACACCGCCAGCGCGGTCCAGGTCACCGATGCCGAACTCGCCGTCGACAATGCGCGCCTGGCGCTGCGCGACGCACAACTGGAACTGTCGCGTCGCTCCGTCGCCGCGCCAATCGGCGGCACGGTCGGCATCCTGCCGATCGCGGCCGGCAATTATGTCACCGCGCAAAGTGAGATCGCCTCGATCGAGGACCGCTCGGAAATCCTGGTCGATTTCTGGGTTCCCGAACGCTACGCGGGCGCGGTCTCGGTCGGCTCGCCGCTGACGGCCGCCGCCATCGCCCGTCCGGGCGAAACAATCCAGGGCAGCGTCAGCGCGGTCGACAACCGCATCGACGCCGAAAGCCGCACCCTGCATGTCCAGGCCCGCCTCGACAACTCCGCCGACCGCCTGCGCGCCGGCATGTCGTTCCACGTTTCCATGCGCTTTCCCGGCGACACTTATCCGGCCGTCGATCCGCTCGCCGTGCAATGGGGCGCCGACGGCGCGTTCGTGTGGGCCGTGCGCAACGGACGCGCCGAACGCGTCGCCGTGCGGATCGTCCAGCGCAATGCTGACAGCATTCTGGTCGACGCGCCGCTGGCGCTTTCCGACGCCGTGGTCACCCAGGGCGTGCATGCCGTGCGCGAAGGCGCGGAGGTGCGCCTTGCAAGCCGCAACGGCAAAGCCGCGGCACCCGAGACGGGGACGCCGCGCCCCGCCAGCGGCTCGTAGAGCGGGCAGCGCGCCATGAACCCCAAAACCGATCCCGAACTCGGCCTGACGGCGCTTTTCGTCCGTCGTCCGGTGCTCGCCTTCGTGATGAACACGCTGATCGCGGTGGCCGGCCTTGCCGCCCTGCTCGGCGTTGAGATCCGCGAATTGCCCGAAGTCGACCGGCCGGTCATCACCATCCGCACCGAATATCCGGGCGCCTCGGCCGAAACCATCGATCGCGAACTGACCGGGCTGATCGAGGGCGCAGTGTCGCGCATCGCCGGCGTGAAATGGATCTCCTCGTCGTCCTCCTTCGGCCGCAGCACGGTGACGGTTGAATTCAACGACACGGCCAATATCGACACGGCCGCCTCCGACATGCGCGACGCCCTCGGCCGGATCGCCCACGAGCTGCCCGAAGACGCCGACGCCTCGCGTATCATCAAGGCGGATTCCAACGCCCAGCCGGTCATGCGGCTCGCCGTCACCTCGGCGACCATGTCGGTCCAGGACATGACGGTGCTGGTCGAAGACGAACTCGTCGACCAGCTTGCATCCGTCGCCGGTGTCGCAGATGTTCAGGTCTACGGCGAACGCGACAAGATCTTTCGCATCGACATCGACCCGGCCCGGCTCGCCAGTCTCGGCCTGACCGTCGGCGACGTCCGCAACGCATTGGCGTCGATGGCCTTCGACGCGCCGGCAGGCTCGCTGACCAGCAATACCCAGGACCTGATCGTGCGCGCCTCCGCCACGGTCACCACGCCTGAGGCGTTCGAAAAGATCGTCGTCAAGGCCAACACGCGCCTCGGCGATTTCGCCTCCGTGACCCTCGGCAAGGATCTCGGCGAGACCCAGTTGCGCGCCAACGGCAAGACGGGCATCGGCATGGGCGTCATCCGCGCGGCCCAGTCGAACACGCTCGATATCTCGACCGGCATCCGCGAGGCGGCGGAGCGCATTCGCCAAAACCTTCCCGAGGGCGTATCGATCGACGTGACCAGCGACGACGCCACCTTCATCACCGGCGCCATCAACGAGGTCGAGATCGCGCTCGGCATCGCCGTTTCCGTCGTGCTTTTGATCATCTTCCTGTTCCTATGGGATTTTCGCGCCACGATCATTCCGGCCGTGGCGATTCCGGTCGCCCTGATCGGAACCGTGGCCGCAATCTATCTCGTCGGCTTCTCGATCAACATCCTGACGCTGCTCGCGCTCGTCCTGGCGACCGGCCTGGTGGTTGACGACGCGATCGTGGTGCTGGAAAACATAGTCCGGCGGCGCAATCAGGGGCTCGGCCCGCGCGCGGCGGCCGTGTTGGGCACCGAGGAGGTATTCTTCGCCGTCCTGGCGACAACCGCCACCTTGATCGCGGTGTTCGTGCCGCTGTCCTTCCTGCCCGGCCAGACCGGCGGCCTGTTCCGCGAATTCGGCTTCGTGCTGGCGATCTCCGTTTTTCTGTCGTCGCTGGTGGCGTTGTCGCTGTGTCCGATGCTCGCCTCGCGCTTCCTGCGCACCGGCGGGGAGGCGCAGAACCACGGCGCGATGGGTTCGCTCGGTCGCGGCCTGTCCGGACTTTACGCGCGGATGTTGCACGTCTGCCTCGACGCCCCACTTGTGGTGGTTGTCGTGTCAGCCCTGATTGCCGGATCGGCGGCCCTGCTCTATCCGACCATCAAGTCCGAACTGACCCCGCGCGAGGACCGCTCGCTCGCCTTCATGCGGGTCTCCGCGCCCCAGGGCGTCAGCCTTGATTATTTCGCCGAACAGATGCTGCGCATCGAAGCCCTGCTCATCCCGCTGCAGGAACGCGGCGAAATCGAAAGCACGTTTTCCATCGCCGGCTCCGGCGGCTCGTCCAACAGCGGTTTTCTGGTGATGCGTCTGGCGCCCTGGGACGCGCGCGAGCGCTCCCAGCAGGACATCCTCAACGAGGCCAACGCCCTGGTCGCTCAGGTGCCGGGCGTGCGCGCCTTCGCCTTCCAGCCCAACAGCCTGGGCATACGCGGCGCCGGCAGCGGCCTGCAATTCGCCGTCGCGGGCGCCAATTACGCCGTTCTCAACGAAACCGCTTCCGCGATCGTGGCCGAGATGGAAAAAGACCCGCGCTTTCGCCAGGCGCGCCTGTCCAGCGACACCACCCAGCCCCAGCTCGCCATCAGGATCGACCGCGAGCGCGCGAGCGACCTCGGCATCGAGATCGCCGGCATGGGCGAAGCGTTACAGGCCATGCTCGACGGGCGCAAAATCGGCACGGTGTTCATCGACGACCGCAGTTTCGACGTGAAGCTGGTTTCCACCACCAATCCGATCAACGACCCCACCGATCTGGAAAACATCTTTTTGAAGACCCGCGACAACCGTTTCGTGCCGGTTTCGACCATCGCCAGCTTGACGGAAATGGCGGTGCCGCCGTCTCTGTCGCGCGAGCAGCAGATGCGCGCGGTTTCCGTCACCTCGGCACTCGCCGCCGACTTCGCGCTCGGATCGGCCTATGAGCGCGCGCTGGAGATCGCCGAACCGCTGCTGCCGCCCGGCTACCGCATCATCCCGCTGGCCGAAACGGCCACGCTCGGCGAGCAGTCGGAAAGCATGACGACGACCTTCGGCTTCGCGATCATCATTATCCTGCTGGTCCTGGCGGCGCAGTTCGAAAGCTTCGTCAGTGCCCTCATCATCATGGCCACGGTGCCTCTCGGGCTCGCCTGCGCGGTTTTCGCCATGCTTTTGACCGGCACGACGCTCAACGTCTACAGCCAGATCGGCCTGGTCCTGCTGGTCGGCATCATGGCCAAGAACGGCATCTTGATCGTCGAGTTCGCCAACCAGCTCCGCGACCGCGGCCAAAGCGTGCGCGAGGCGATCGAGAACGCCGCCAATGTCAGGCTGCGCCCGGTGATGATGACCATGATCTGCACGATCGTCGGCGGTGTGCCGCTGGTGATGGCGAGCGGGGCCGGCGCCGAAGCGCGGATCGCGCTTGGCTGGGTGATCGTCGGCGGTCTCGGCCTGGCGACGGCGTCGACCCTGTTTCTCACCCCGGTCGCCTATCTGCTGCTCGGCCGCTTCGTCACGCCCAAGGCGGAAGAGGAAGCAAGGCTGCACAGGGAAATCGAGCAGGCGCAGCGCCCGGCCGCAACTCCCGGCGAATAGAGCCGCCCTGGTCCCGGAAAGAAATGAGGCCGCGCGACAATCGTCGCGCGGCCCCTTCTCGGGACTTGCCGATCAGTTCGAGGTCGACGGATCGATGCGTCCGACCTCGACCCACTTGTCGCCCACGATCTTGGAGATGATGATCAGCTCGCCGCCCTGGTGGTCGGGACCGACATCGACCGGGACGTCATTGACCACGTCCTCGAACTTCACGCCTTCCATGGCAGTGCGAAAGCTTTCCGACGTCAGGTCGGGGCCCGCGGCTTCGAGCGCCATGACCAGCGTCTTGGCCGCGCCGTAGCCGAGCTGCGCGGCGGTGTCCGGCGCCTTGCCGGCATAGGCCTCGTAGCTTTCGGCCCACTGCTTGACCTCGGGAACATCCAGCCTGGCCTCGAAATCGACCCAGCCGGCCGCCGCGTAATAGCCTTCCGTCACGCCGCCGGGCACTTTGGCAACGGCGGTGTTGAAGCCGGCCGACGAGCCGATGAAGGCGACATCGGTCCAGCCGAGTTTCTTGGCCGTGCCGAAGGCGACAATGGTCTGGCGCACGCCGAGCGCCGTGGCGACGATATCGCAGCCCGCATCCTTGAGCTTCTGGATCGAGCCGACGAAATCCTGCTCGTCGGGCTTGTGCGTGGTCTCCGCCGCCCAGGTCAGCCCCATCTCTTCGGCCTTGCTCTTGGCGCCCTCCTCGATTTCCTTGCCGAAATCGGAAGGAATGTACATCGCGCACACTTCCTTGGCGTCGTCCTGCTTGACCAAAAACTCCACGCCGGCGCGGATCTGGTCGTAATACGACGAAAAGCCGGTATATTTGTAGGAGATGTCGCCTTCGATCATCTGGCGCGCGGCCGTCAGCGGCGACACGTTGGCCACCTCTTTGGCTTCCATGATCTTGAAACCCGCGATGTTGTGCGGCGTGCCCAGATTGAGCAACATGGCGAACACCTTGTCGGAATTCACCAGCTTGTTGAAGTTCTGCACCGCCTTGGGCACCTGATAGCCGTGATCCTCGACGACGAAGCGGATCTTGCGCCCGTGGATCCCGCCCTTTTCGTTGACCTCGTCGAACACCTGCTGCGCCGCCTTGATGGCGCCGACATTGAAGGCGGCGAACACGCCGGACAAATCACCGTTGGAACCGAGCACGATCTCGTCGTCGCTGACGCCCTGCGTGGCGTTGGCGGCCGAGGCCATCCCGGCCGCCATCGCGGCGGCGAGGATGGATCTGGTCAGTGTCTTCCTCATGGGTATTTCCTCCTTGGCAATTATGGTCAGGTTTCTGCATGGCCGGGCTGGCCATACATGTCGTCGATCAGTTTCTTGTGTTTTTGTTCGACAAAACTGCGCTTCAACTTCATCGTCGCGGTCAATTCCTCATCTTCGGCCGTCAGGAGCACGTCGATCAAGCGGAAATCCTTGATCTGCTCCACGCGGGCGAATTCCGCATTCGTCTCCGCAACGATACCGGCAATGAGATCGCGCACCTCCTGCGCCGCGCACAGCGACTTGAAGTCGTTGAACGGCACCCGTCGGTCCTGCGCGAATTTCTCGACATTCTCCTGATCGATCATGATCAGGCTGGTCAGATATTTGCGCTTGTCGCCGATGATCACCGCATCGGCGATGAAGGGCGAGAATTTCAGTCGGTTCTCGATCTCCGCCGGTGTGATGTTCTTGCCGCCGGCGGTGATGATGATGTCCTTGACCCGGCCGGTGATCGTCAGGAACCCCTGATTGTCGAGCCTCCCGACATCGCCGGTCTTGAGCCACCCATCCTCGGTGACGGTTTCAGCGGTCTTGTCGGGCTTGTTCCAGTAGCCCTTGAAGACGTTGGCGCCGCGATACTGGATCTCGCCCTCGGTCGAGATGCGGATTTCGCCGCCAGGCACCGGCTGGCCGACCGTGCCGGTCTTGTTGTTTTCGATCAGATTGACCGAGATCACGCCGGCGCTTTCGGTCATGCCGTAGCCTTCCAGAACGGTGATGCCGACGGCCCGGTACCACTTCAGCAGCGCAGGCGAGATCGGCGCCGCGCCGGTCGTCCCGCGCCTCAACCGGTCGAAACCGAGCATACGGCGCAGATTCTTGAGTACCAGGAAATCCCAGACCGCATAGGAAAGCCGCGTCGACACGGAAACGGTCTCGCCGTTTTCCAGCGCTTCGGCGCGCGCCATGCCCGCCGCCAAGGCGCGGCGGAAGGCCCATTTGCCGAGCGGCGTCGCCTCGTTGGCCATAATGGTGACGCGGGAATAGACCTTTTCCCAGACGCGCGGCACCGCCGTGAACACATGCGGCGAGACCTCGCGCAGATTGTCGAACACCGTCTCGGGGCTTTCGGCGAAATTGACCGTCGAGCGCAGGCCGATCGGTGTGAAGACGCTGATCAGACGTTCCAGGATATGGCACAGCGGAAGAAAGCAGACCTGCTCGTCGCTGTCGTCGACCGGCAGAGTCAGCACCGCGCCGGCGATCGACACGATGATGTTTTCATGGCTGATCATGGCACCCTTGGGCGGACCGGTGGTGCCCGAGGTGTAGACCAGGATCGCGGTGTCGTCGGGTTTCGATTTGGCGATCTCTTCCTCGAAACGCTGGGGATTCTGCTTCAGGAAATCGCGCCCGAGCCGGTAAAGCTCGTCGAGGAAGATAACCCTGTCGTCGGAAAAGCCGTGCAGGCCGTCGGCATCGTAGACGATCACCTTGGCAAGCCCCGGCATTCCGTCCTTGACCGACAGGTACTTGTCGAGTTGCTCGTCGTTTTCCACGAACAGGAAGCGGCTGTCGGAATCGTTGACCAGATAGTGCAGCTGCGTTGCCGAATCGGTGGTGTAGACTCCCGACGCGATGCCGCCCACCGACTGCACGGCGAGGTCGGTATAAATCCATTCCTTGTTGTCTTCCGACAGGATCGACACCACCTCGCCGCGCTTCAGGCCGAGCGCGAGCAGGCCGAGCCCGATCAGCCTTGCATGCTCGTAAAAATCCTCCCAGGTATAGGACAGCCAGATACCGAACTGTTTTTCGCGATGCGCGACGCGGCTGCCCAGCTCCTGGCAACGCTGGCCGAACAGCTTGGCCAGCGTGTCGCAGCCGTCGAAGAACTGAGGCCCCGTTGACATATCCGCGTTGAAACTATGCCCGCGGACGGTCTGTTGCGGAGGCAGTTTTTCGGCAATCGTCATTGCTTCCTCCCGTTGCGGCGCGCCTCAGCGCCAGGTCTTTTTCTGCTTCCAGCGCTTCTGGCCGCGCTGCGTCTCCTGCTGGACGCCGAGATAGAATTCCTGCACGTCCTTCGACTGGAGCAGGCGCTTGGCGTCGTCGGCCATGACGATGCGCCCCAACTCCATCACGTAGCCGTAGTCGGCCACTTCCAGCGCAACCCTGGCGTTCTGCTCGACAAGCAGCATCGTCACCTTTTGCTCGCGGTTGAGGCGGCGAATGATCCTGAAAATCTCCTTCACCAAAAGCGGCGACAGGCCGAGGCTCGGTTCGTCGAGCAGCATCAGCGTCGGACGCGCCATCAGCCCGCGGCCGATCGCCAGCATCTGCTGCTGGCCGCCCGACAGCGTGCCGGCGGCCTGCCGGCGCCGTTCGGCCAGGATCGGAAAATAGGAAAACACCATCTCCTCGTCGCGGCGCACTTCGCCCGCGTCGCTGCGGGTGAAGGCCCCCATTCTGAGGTTTTCCTCAACCGTCAGCAGCGGAAAGACCTCGCGCCCTTCCGGCACGTGAACGATGCCCTTGCGCACGATGCTGTCGGGGCTGGCGCCGGCGATGTTTTCGCCGTGATAGACAATCTGTCCCTTTTCCGGGTCCATGACGCCCGAAATCGTCTTCATCAGCGTCGTCTTGCCGGCGCCGTTGGCGCCGAGCACGGTCGCGATCTGGCCCTCGCGGACCTCGAGGCTGCAGCCGCGGATCGCCATGATCGGCCCGTAATAGCTTTCCAGGTTGCTGACCGTCAGCAAGGCCTGCGGCGCCTGGTCTGGATGTGCCTGTGCTGCCGTGGCGCCGCTCATGCGACCTCCTTTTCCGCCGTGTCGTCGGCCGTGCCGATATAGGCCTCGATCACCTTGGGATCGTTCTGGACTTCCTCCGGCGTGCCAAGGGCCAGCATCATGCCGTCGGCCAGCGCAAGTACGCGATCGCAGACCGAGGAGACGAGATGCATGTCGTGCTCGACCATCAAGACGGTGATGCCCATCTGCGTCTTGATGTCCTCGATCCAGAAGGCGACGTCCTGCGTCTCCTCCACCGACAGGCCGGAGGCCGGCTCGTCGAGCAGCAGCAGCTTCGGTTCGATCGCCAGCGCCCGGCCCATCTCGACCACCTTGCGCACCCCGTAGGGCAGGCCCGCGATCATCTTCTCGCGATAGGGCTGCAGGTCGAGAAAATCGATCACCTTTTCAACCGCAGTGCGGTGGCGCCGCTCCTCCTCGCGCACGAAGGGGGTGAACAGTAGTTCCGAGACGAAGTTGGAGTGCCGGTGGCGATGGCGTCCGACGAGGAGATTCTGCAGGACGGTGGCCTGTTCGAACAACTCTATGTTCTGGAAGGTGCGCGCGATCCCCAGCCCGGCGATCTCGTGCGGTTGGCGCGTCAGGATGCTCTTACCGTCGAAGCGGATGTCGCCCTCGGCCGGCTCGTAGAAGCGCGAAATCAGGTTGAAGATGGTCGACTTGCCGGCGCCGTTGGGGCCTACCAGCGCGAAAACCTCGCCCGCCTCGACCGAGAACGAGACCTGGTTGACCGCCACCACGCCGCCGAAGCGAAGCGTGACATTGTCGATTTCGAGCAGGCTCATCGCATGCGCTCCGTCTTCAGATAGCTCTTCTGGCGCCTGAACATGTCGCGGCGATAGAACGGAAAGAGCTCGAAATAGGTCCTGATCTTCACCCAGCGGCCGTAAATGCCCATCGGCTCGAACAGAATGAAACCGATCAGGATGGCGCCGAAGATCGCCGATTCCAGCCCCGGTATGGCGATCGACCCGCTGCCGGTCAGACCGGTAAGGAAATCGCGCCCCATCGCGATCGCTTGCGGCATCAACGCCACCACGATCGCGCCGAAAAACGCGCCGTGGATGGAACCGAGCCCGCCGATGACGATCATCATCAGAAGCTGGATCGAGATGATGATGTTGAAGGTCTCGTTGTTGAAGATGCCGGCGAAATGGCCCATCAGCGCCCCGGCCAGACCAGTGATCGCCGTCGATATGCCGAAGGAGACAGCCTTGGTGCGGGCGATATTGACGCCCATCGCCTGCGCCGAGACTTCCGAATCGCGCACCGCGGCGAAGGAGCGGCCGAGCGGCGAGCGCAGCAGGTTGCGATAGGCGAGCACGACCAGGATCGTGACGATCAGCACCAGCCAGTAGAACCGCTCCGGATTGCCGTAGCGATCGATCTCCAGCCCGAGAATACTGATCGTCGGCGCGAACAGGCCGACCACGCCGTTGGTCAGCGGTTCGGCGATGACGATCAAATCGTCGGTCAGAATGGAGATCGCCAGCGTGCCGATGGCCAGATAGATGCCGTGCAGCTTGGTGGTCGGGATGGCGATCAGCACGCCGGCCAGCCCGGCGATCACGCCGGCCAGCGGAAAGGACAGGATAAACGGCAGGCCGAGCCTCTCCTGCAACAGCACGTTGGCATAACAGCCGACGGCAAGAAAGGCGGCGTGGCCGAGGCTCGCCTGGCCGGTCTGGCCGACCAGGATCATCAGCCCCATGCCGGCGATCGCCCAGATCAGAAGATTGGTCATCTCGCCGAGCCAGAACGTGTCGAAAAACAGCGGCAGCAACACCGCCAGCACCGCCAGGAGCAAATACCACGCGGCCTGCGCGCCGTGCCGGAAATAGTTGATGTCGGCGTCGTAGGATGTCTTGAAGACGATTCTCATGGCCGCGCTACACCTTCTTCCGGTGGATCTGGGCGAGAATGCCATGCGGTCGGAAGATCAGGATCAGGAACAACAGCAGATAGGGCATGATCTGCGAGTAGCCAGCCGCGATGTAATAAGACGAGAACGGCTCGATCAGTCCGACGATCAGCCCGCCGAGCAAAGCGCCCGGTAAAGAGCCGAACCCGCCGATCACCGCCGCGGCGAAGGCCTTGATGCCGAGCAGGCCGATCGAGGGATCGATCGAACCCTTCGAGGCGAACAGGATGCCGGCGATCGCTGCGACCGCTCCGGCGAGCGCCCAGATAAGGGAGTGAACCCGCATCACCGGAATGCCCATATAATAGGCCGCGAGCTGGTTCTGCGAGGCGGCCTGCATGGCGACGCCGAGCTTGGTGCGGTTGAAGTAGAAATAGAGCGCGACGGTCAGGATCAGCGTGACGGCGATGATCATCACCTCGTCGAGGCCGAGCACCAGCCCGCCGAAGCGCACGTCCTTGCCGGCGATCGGAGATTCCAGCGAGATCGGCTCATGGCCCCAGATCAGCCCGGCGAAAAAGCGCAGCACGAAGCCGAGCGCGATGGTGAGGATGACGATTGCGATCTGCGACTGGCCGAACATGCGCCTGAGCACGAACAGGTCGAGCAGATAGCCGAAGGCGCCCATCACCACGATCGCGATCGGCACCGACAGCCAGAACGGCCAGCCCAGAAAATCCTGGTTGGTCAGGCCGAGCGCGATGAAGGCGCCGAGCATCATGAAGTCGCCCTGGGCGAAGTTCACGGCTTCGGTCGCCTTGTAGATCAGGACGAACCCCAAGGCGATCAGACCGTAGACGCACCCATTGGCGAGGCCGCTCACAACAAGCTGCAAGACGTCCAAGACGTTCTCCTCCCATCGATGTCACGGTCTTTGCCGTGTTTTTTTTAACCGTAACAGCGACTTGCCTGTCCCCGCAAGCAAACTCGCCAACTCTTTCCTCAGGGCGCGATAAACACCTTGCCGTTCGGCTTGGCGAGTTCGCCCGGCACGCGCGCGATCGCCTCCTTGAGCGGCACCACCGCCGTCACATCCGTCGACCAGCGCCCGTCGGCGAACCGCTTCTGCGCCTCCATGACGACCGAGACCCTGCGTTCCGGGGCGGCGGCGCGTAACCAGTTCGTCAGCCAGAAGCCCTCGATGCGCTTGTGCATGAAGATCAATTGACCGGGCTCCGGGATCGGCGTCGTCTCCGTGTCGAGCCGCCCATAAACGATCCAGCGCCCCCGTTTCGGCATGGCGTTGAAAATCCGGCCGGCAAGGGGCCCGGTTACGGCGTCGAGGAAAATCCGCGGCTGCTCCTTTTTCATCACCGCCTTCAATGCGGCATCGAAATCGGGCGCTGAGGCGTTGAGCACATGTGCCGCGCCGGCCTTTTCCAGCAGCGCAATCTGGTCGTCGCGGCGCACGATGGCGATCGGCCGATAGCCCTCCTCGGCCGCCACGCCCATGATCAGCTTGCACAGCTGGCTCGCCGCGGCCGTCAGCACGAAGGCCTTTTCGCCTTCTTCCTTGACGATCCCGAACATGGCGAGCGCGGTCAACGGGTTGACGATCATCGCCGCGCCGTCGACGTCGTTGACGCCATCGATCAGCGGAATGCAGGCCGCCGCCTCGGCGACCGCGTATTCGGCCCACGAACCCCAGTTCGACAGGCCGGTGGGAAAGGCGACGCGCGCGCCGACGAGCTTCTGCGCGGCGGCGTCCGAACCGGCCGCCACCACCTCGCCGACTCCTTCGAACCCGGCTGGCTGACCCTTATGGCGCGGCTGGCCATAGAGCCCCTTGACGAACATGACGTCCGACGGGTTGATCGCCGCCGTGCGAACCTTCACCAATACCTGGCTCGGGCCGGGCTCGGGCACGCCGATTTCGCTGAATTCGACGAAGGAGCCCATGTCGGCAAGCGAGGCGTCCGACGGTTCGGCGGAATAACCGTCATGTTTGAGCAAAAGCGCCTTCATCGTGGCTGGTATCGTCATGCGCCGTGCCTTTCGGGTTTCAGGATGAGCTTGCCGGCCGCGCCTCGGTTCATCACCCGCGCAAGCACCGCCGGGGCCTCCGCGAGCCGGTATTCGCCCTCGATTACCGGCTTGACCTTGCCGTCCAGATACCAGCCGACCAGTTCGCGCATGTTCGCGGCGTAGGCGGCGGGCTCCTTGGCTGTGAACGCGCCCCAGAAGACGCCGACGACGCTGAACCCCTTGACCAGGGCCAGATTGACCGGGAAGTTCGGGATCGTGCCGGAGGCGAAGCCGATCACCAGCAACCGGCCGCCCCAGCCCATGGCGCGGGCCAGCGCGTCGAAAGCCTCGCCGCCGACCGGGTCGTAACCGACATCGACCCCCGTGCCGCCAGTCGCCTCCTTCAACGCTTCTTTCAGATTGTCGTAGCCGAGCACGATGTCGGCGCCGGCCTCGCCGGCGATCCGACGTTTGTCCGCGCTCGAGGCGACGGCGATCACGCGCGCGCCCATCGCCTTGCCGATCTGCACGGCCGCAAGCCCCGTCGCACCGGCGGCGCCGAGCACGCACAAGGTTTCGCCCGCCGCCAGCTTGCCGCGCTGCTTGAGCGCGTGGTGCGACGTCCCGAAGCCGCACAACAGCGCGCAGGCGTCTTCGTTGCTCATCTCATCGGGCAACGGCATCACCGCGTCCTCGTGGGCGGCGACCTTTTCAGCATAGGCGCCGAGCGAGGAGACGGACGCGACCCGGTCGCCGACCTTGACTCTGCTCACCGCATCGCCGACCGCCGCCACCGTGCCCGCCACCTCCATGCCCGGCACAAACGGCACCGGCGGCTTCATCTGATAAAGCCCCTGCACGAGCAGCCCGTCGGGATAGTTGACGCCGATCGCCTGGGCCTCGATCACCACCATATGGCCGCTCGCCTCCGGCTCCGGCCAGTCGGCATATTCGAGCCGGTCGAGCGGGGCGAAATCGCGGGCAACGATCGCTTTCATGACGCCGTCACACCTTTTCCTGCGTGTATTTCTTCAATTCGACCCGTGCCACCTGCCGGCGATGCACCGCGTCCGGTCCGTCGGCAAGGCGCAGCGTGCGCAAATGCGTCCACGAGCGCGCGAGCGGCGTGTCCTGGCTGATGCCCTGGCCGCCGAACATCTGGATCGCCTCGTCGGTCACTTTCAGCGCCACCCTGGGCGCGACCACCTTGATCTGGCTGATCCAGGGCGCGGCGGCGCGCGGGTCGCCCTGATCCATCATCCAGGCGGCCTTGAGACACAATAGCCGCGCCATTTCGATCTCCATCCGGCATTCGGCGATAATGTCGTAATTGGCGCCGAGCTGGGCAAGCGGTTTGCCGAACGCCTCGCGGCGCATGGAGCGCCGGCACATCCGCTCCAGCGCCATCTCGGCCTGGCCGATGGCGCGCATGCAATGGTGGATGCGGCCGGGTCCGAGCCGGCCCTGCGCGATCTCGAAGCCGCGCCCCTCGCCGAGAATGAGATTGTCGGCCGGAACCCGCACATTCTCGAATTTGAGATGGAGATGGCCGTGCGGCGCGTCGTCCTCCCCATAGACATGCATCGCCCTGAGCTTGGTAATGCCGGGCGTGTCGGCCGGCACAAGGATCATGGAATGGCGCTGATGTTTCGGCCCGTCCTCGGCCGTTTTCACCATCACCACATAGATCGCGCAACGCGGATCGCCGGCACCCGACGACCACCACTTCTCGCCGTTGAGCACGTAGTCAGCGCCGTCGCGCTCGCAGCGCATGGCGATGTTGGTGGCATCGGATGAGGCGACGTCGGGTTCGGTCATCAGATAGGCCGAGCGGATACGGCCCTCCAGCAGCGGCGCCAGCCATGTGCTTTTGTGGTCCTCGGAACCGTAGCGCTCCAGCACCTCCATATTGCCGGTATCGGGCGCGGAGCAGTTGAACGTCTCCGCCCCAAGATGCGCCTTGCCCATCTCCTCGGCGAGATAGGCATATTCGACGGTCGACAGGCCGTAGCCGCGGCTGGAATCGGTCAGCCAGAAATTCCACAAGCCACGCTCGCGCGCCCTGGATTTCAGGCCTTCCAGGATTTCGGTCTGGCGCGCCGTATAGGCCCACCGGTCGCCGTTCTTGCCGACTTCGGCCAGAAACTCCTCGTCGAGCGGCACAATCTCTTCGCGGACCATGCGCGCGACCTTGTCGTGGATCGGCTTCAGCCGCTCGGTCATGCCGAGCTCCATGGTGCTCATATCGGGTTTTCCTGTGTTCCACGCAGCCCGCCCTGGGCGAAATCCACCACCTGGCGGGCTATCGTCTCGATATCGGAGCGGGTCTCGCCGACACGCGGCGAATACCAGAAGATCGGCGAATTGAGCGTCATGAACATCAACTGATTGGCGATGCTCATGTCGTCGAACCGGAATACGCCCTCCTCGCGCCCCTGCAGCAACGTTTCGCGAAACAGCCTGCCATAGGTGCTGCGATATTCCAGCAACTCGTTGAAAACCTCGCGCTGGGCGGGCGTGGTCGCGCCGCGCAGATGCATTTCCACCCCGATCCACACCGCGCGCTGGAACGGTTTGGTGTCGATCATCTGCAGCACATGCACCATCGCCATCTTGCGCCAGCGCGGCAGCGCCGGACCCGGCAGGTGGCGGTAGGGTTCGACGGCCTGGTAGTTCATGTCCATGCCGGCGCGGAAGACCTCGGCGAACAGATCGGCCTTGGACGGAAAATGATGATAGATCCGGCCCTTCGTGGCGCCGAGACTGCGCGCCACGTCGTCGATCGACGTGCTGGCGTAGCCGCGTTCCATGAAACAGGTCGCCGCGGCACGCAAGATGTCGGCACGCGAGCTGTCGGCAACCGGTTCGCGAACGCCAAGCGACATTGCCGGCATGACCTCCCTAGTCCGCCCTCTTATCGTATCGGTTCATGACCGATGGGCTCTTTACTGGCAGCACAATGATGAACATACTACTGAGTATGTTGTCAATGCGGGCTCGCACCGACGGTTCGCGAAAGGGGGAGGACGATGGCTTATCTGGAGGAACTGTTCTCGGTTGCCGGCAAGCGCGCCCTGATTACCGGCGCCGCGAGCGGCATCGGCCGCATGGCGGCGACCGCGCTGGTGCGCGCGGGCGCCCATGTCTACATCGCTTCGCGACGGCCGGAGGAATGCCAGAAGGTGGCCGGCGAACTGAACGCGCTCGGCGCTGAAGGCACCGCCGAGGGTTTCGCCGGCGATGTCGGCAGCGAAGACGGGGTGGACGCGCTCGCCGCGGCGGTGCGGGCTCGCACCGACCATCTGCACATCCTGATCAACAATGCCGGGCTGAGCTGGGGGGAGCCGCTGGATACTTTTCCCTATCACGCCTGGGCCCGGGTGCTGAACGTCAACGTGACCGGTCTGTTTCACCTGACTCGCAATCTCCTGCCACTGCTCGAACACGCCGCGCGCGACGACGACCCGGCCCGCGTCATCAATCTCGGATCGGTGATGGGCACCCAGCCGATCGCCGACGGGGCTTATTCCTACACCGCCTCAAAGGCCGCCGTGCATCATCTGACGCGGACCCTGGCCTGCGAACTCGCCGGCCGGCGCATCACCGTCAATGCCTTCGCGCCTGGCCCGTTCCAGAGCCGGATGACGGCGTTCGCCACCGACACTGATGAAAAGGCCGCCAGGGTCGGAAGCCGCGTGCCGTTGGGAAGAATCGGCAACCCGGATGACATTGCCGGCGCAACGCTTTATCTGTGCGCAAAGGCTGGGCGTTATGTCACCGGCGCAATCCTGCCGATTGACGGCGGGCAGTCCGTCCAGCATGGCATGTCTCTGTTCAAGGAACCGGATTGATACGCGACTGATGAGCAAGGAACCGCTGCAACCCGTCGACACCGACCATCTGACCGCCGTGATCGGGACCGAAATCGGCATCTCGCCGTGGCGAACGGTTTCGCAACGCATGATCGACCAGTTCGCCGACGCGACCGACGATCACCAGTTCATCCATGTCGACCCCGAGCGGGCGGCGAACGAGACGCCCTATGGCGGCACCATCGCGCACGGTTTTCTATCGCTGTCGCTGCTGTCCGCGCTTGCCTACGAGACGCTTCCCCCGCTCAAGAATACCGTGATCGGCATCAATTACGGTTTCGATCAGGTCCGCTTCAAGGCGCCGGTCAAGGCCGGCGCGCGCGTGCGGGCGCGGTTTTTCCTCGCCAATGCCAATATTCGCCCCTCCGGCTGGGTCGAGATCGCCTATGACGTGACGATCGAAATCGAAAACGCGAAAAAACCGGCCCTGACGGCGCGCTGGCTCACTCTTTCCCAGCTTCAAAAACTGGACAAGGCGTCGTGAGCGACCCGAACGTCCTCGACGCCGCCGCCCTCGCCCCCTATCTCGAGGAGCAGGTTGCGGGGTTCGAGGGGCTCGAAGAAATCGAGAAATTCCAGACCGGACAGTCCAATCCGACCTATTTAATCAGCGCCAGATCCGGCCGCTATGTGCTGCGCGCCAAGCCGCCGGGCAAGCTGCTGAAATCGGCGCATCAGGTCGACCGCGAATTCCGGATCATGGCCGCGCTTGGCCAAACCGGCTTCCCGGTTCCCAAAGTGCTCCATCTGTCGCCGGAGCAGTCGCCGATCGGGCGCATGTTCTACGTAATGGACTACATCGAAGGCCGGATCTTCTGGGACCCGGCCCTGCCGGAGGCCGCGCATAATGGCGAGCGTACGGCGATCTACGATGCGATGAACGCCACGCTCGCAGCACTTCACGACATCGATATCGACAAGGCCGGGCTTGCAGATTTCGGCCGGCCCGGCAGCTATTTCGAGCGCCAGTACGGCCGCTGGAGCAGCCAGTACCGGGCCTCCGCCACCGACACGGTGGAGCCGATGGAGCGGCTGATCGCCTGGCTCGCCGAGGCCCAGCCCGCCGATGACGGCCAGGTCTCGCTCGTTCATGGCGACTTCCGGCTCGACAACATGATGTTCGCGCCGGACCGCCCCGTCGTGCTCGCAGTGCTGGACTGGGAACTCTCCACGCTCGGCCACCCGCTGGCCGACCTCGCCTATCAATGCATGCAGTGGCGCCTGCCGCACAGTTCCGGCTTCCGCGGCCTCGGCGGCATCGACCGCGCCGCCCTCGGCATTCCGAGCGAGGAGGATTATGTCGCGCGCTATCGCGAACGCCGCGGCATCGGCGCGATCGACGACTGGACCTATTATCTCGCCTTTTCCTTCTTCCGGCTGGCCGCGATCTGCCAGGGCGTCTACAAACGCGCCCTCGACGGCAACGCCTCTAATCCGGACAAGGCGCGCAAATACGGCGAGGCCGTCCGGCTACTTGCCAGCCTCGCGATGAAACGAGTGGACGGAGGAGTATGATGGCGCGGTTTTCCGATCAGGTCGTGCTCGTCACCGGCGCCACAGGCGGGTTCGGCCGGCGCACGGCCGAACGCCTGGCCGAGGACGGCGCCGTGCTGGTGCTATCGGATGTCGACGAGACCAGCCTGGCCGAATTCGCCGGCTCGCTCTCCTGCCAGACCGCGACGCTGGCCGGCGACATTGCCGAAGAAAGCCTGTCGGAACGACTGGTGGCGCTTGCCGTCGAGCGTTTCGGCCGGCTCGACATCGCCATCAACAATGCCGGAATCGCGCAAAGCTATGTCAAGCTTGCAAGCGTGCCGAGCGAGGAAGCGCGGCGTATCATCGACATAGACCTGATGGGCGTGTTTTTCGCCATGAAGCACCAATTGCCGCAGATGGAACGACAGCGACGCGCCACAGGCCGGGCCGGCGCGATCGTCAACATCGCGTCGGTCGCCGGCGTCGCCGGCGCTCCGCGCCTTTCCGTCTATGCCGCTGCCAAGCACGGCGTCGTCGGGCTCACCCGCTCGGGCGCGGCCGAATATGCTGCCAAGGGCATCCGCGTCAACGCGGTCTGCCCCTCCTATGCCCGCACCAACATGGTTCAGGATTTCGTCAGGATGACCGGGCTTGGCGAGGACGAGGCGATCGAGCAACTGACCCGGGGCGTGCCGATGAAGCGGGTCGCGGAGATCGACGAGGTGGTGGAGGTGATCCTATTCGCCGCCGACCCGAAAAACAGCTTCATGACCGGCCACACGCTTTCCGTCGACGGCGGCATCGCCGCGTTGTGATCTTGTTGTCGGCGACGCCGTCAGGAGCCGCCCGAGCGCACCCGTAGCAACGGCCATGGTTCGCCCTAACGGGGCGGCGATAGGAGGATAAGATGCAGTTTGCCCTGCTTTGCTACCACTCTCAGGCCCAAACCAGTTGCCTGAGCGACGAGGATGAGGCGGCTATGATGGCACGTGTGCGCGCGGCCGAGGACAAGATCCGCAGCAAGGCCCGGATCGGACCGAGCCTGCGCCTCAAGCCGACGACGACGGCGCATTTCGTCAAGGCCGGCAATGACCCGATGGTGGTCGACGGCCCCTATGCCGAGACCAAGGAACAATTGCTCGGCTTCTGGATCATCGAGTGCGACACGCTCGACGAAGCGATCGAGGCCGGCAAGCATCTGGCACGCGAGCGCGAGGTCGGCGGCATTGAGGTGCGCCCGCTGCTCGCCTTCAATCCCTGACATCCGCGGCACGGCCGCCATCGCCAGAGCCGCGCAAGCCACCCACATAGCGGGCGTGAAAGCGGCGATAGCCGTTTTCCGTTACCTTGAGATGCGCGCGGGCCAGGGCGTGGAAGTGCGGCAGCTTGTGGAACGGCACCGCGGGATAGGCGTGGTGCTCGGCGTGATAGGGCATGTTCCAGGCGATCCAGCGCACCAGGCGGTTGGTGTAGGTGGTGCGGGTGTTTTCCAGCATGTTGGCCACGAACGGACAGCGCCCGTGCTCGGCGAGCAGATAAAGCCGCAGGAAGGGCTGACCGACCACAGCCGGAATCACCCAGATAAATAGGAAGACGTCCGACCCGGCGGCAATCGACAGCCCGGCCAGCAAGCCATATAGCGCCAGCGTGACGCGCGCCTCGCGCACCACCCGGCCCCTGGCATTGCCGGGCACGAAATCGCCGTCGACGCGGCCGGCCGCGTTGCGCGCCAGGGTGATCGCCAGCGACCACCACAGCGGCAGGCCCGACACATGCACCACATACCCGCCCAGGCTTTCGGGTTTCGGCGCGGCAAGCTCGGGATCGCGTCTTGGGTCCTGCGTGTGGCGATGATGGGCGAAATGGAAATAGCGAAACCAGGTGGCCGGGATCGCGATCAAGAAGCCGCAAATCTGCGCGACCCGCTGGTTGAGCCAGCCGGTGCGAAAGGCGGTGCCGTGGATGGTTTCGTGCTCGAGCGTGAACAGGAACACGATCAGGATACCCTGGATCGGCACCAGCACCGACCACAACGGCGCCCGCGCCGCAATCAGCAGGCCGAGCCCGGCGATCGACCCGAAATGCACACAAAGCCGCACGATCCCCGGCCGGTCGGATTTTTCGGTGAGTGCGCGACGTTGCTCGCGCGACAGCGCGGCAAGCAGCTGACGATGATCGAGGCGGGCGTCGTGCATGAAGACCGGTCCGATTGCCGGACAAAGCCTACACGTCGCGCGCCGCCTCGGCCAGAAACGCGTAGGCGTACTCGGCGAAGGAACGCCACACCTCGACGTGGAAGGTCTGTTCGCCGGTGCGCCACAGCACGATCTCGACCTTGCCCAGAACCGTACGCGAACAGGCCCCGATCGGAAAGGCGGCAAGCGACAAATCCTGCGGGCAGCCGGCGGCAAGACAGGCCTCCGCGCCTTCGCCGGCGACCAGGATCGCGACGTTGCGATGCGACACGTCGACGGCCGAATGGAGCGCCTTCGCCCGGCCGGCGGCGGCCGGCAGATCGGCGCCGTCATCGTCGATCACCAACCATTCGTCCGGCCCCAGCCACAATGCGGCCCGGCCGCCGGATTTCGCCCGCGCCGACGTTTTCGGTTTGCGCGGAACGCTGACGCCGAGCGCCCGCGAGACCGAGTTGAGGGCGTCATCACCCGCGCGCAGCGCAAGCCGCGCCGCCGGCGGTCCAGGCGTGACACTGACGTGCTCGCGCGTCGTCGACAGCCCGGCCAGCCTTTCGCGGCGCACCGCCGGTTCCTTGCTCGCCGCGTCAGCCATGCACGCGCTCCCCTTGTTCGTCGAAAAAGACGGTCGATCCGATCTCCGCCGCGATCGCCCCGCCTGGCATCGGCACATGAACGGTTTCGCCCATCCGCGCGCGGCCGCCCTCAATCAGGGCAAGTGCGATCGAGCGGCCGCAATTCTGCGACCAATAGGACGATGTGACGTGGCCGATCATCGTCATCGGCACTGCCTGTTCCGGGTCGGCGACGATCTGCGCGCCCTCCTCCAATACGACGTTCGGATCCCGGGTTCTCAGGCCGACGAGCTGCTTGCGCCCGGCGGCCACCAGGTCGGGCCGCTCCAGGCCGCGTATGCCGACGAAATCGGTCTTCTTCTTGCCGATCGCCCAGGCGAGACCGGCATCGTCGGGCGTCACCGTGCCGTCGGTGTCCTGGCCGACGATGATGAACCCCTTTTCGGCGCGCAGGACATGCATGGTCTCGGTGCCGTAGGCGCAGGCGCCGTGCTTTTCGGCCTCGGTCCACAGCGCCTCCCAGACCGCCTCGCCATAATCGGCCGGAACATTGACCTCGAAGCCCAGTTCGCCGGAAAACGACATGCGAAAGAGTCGGGCCGGCACGCCGCAGACCCGCCCCTCGCGCACCGACATGTGCGGCAAGGCGGTCTCGGATAGGTCGATGCCCTCGACGAACGGCGCGATGATGTCGCGCGATTTCGGCCCCTGGACGGCGATCACAGCCCATTGTTCCGACACCGAGGTCAGCCACACCTTGAGATGCGGGAACTCGGTCTGGAGATAGTCCTCCATGTGATTGAGCACCCGCGCCGCGCCGCCGGTCGTGGTGGTGACGTGGAACCGATCTGGCGCCAGCCGTCCGACGACGCCGTCATCGTAGACAAAACCGTCCTCGCGCAGCATCACGCCGTAGCGGCAACGGCCCGGCTCCAGCTTCTGCCAGGGATTGGTGTAAAGCAGCTCCATGAAGGCCGCTGCGTCCGGGCCGACCACCTCGATCTTGCCGAGCGTGGAGGCGTCGAACAGGCCGGCGGTCTGCCGCACCGTGGCGCATTCCCGGTTGACCGCCTCGTGCATGTCCTCGCCCGGGCGCGGATAATACCAAGGCCGTTTCCACTGGCCGACATCCTCGAACACCGCCCGGTGCTTTTCGTGCCAGTCATGCATGGCGGTTTTGCGCGTCGGGTCGAACAGCGCCCCGCGCGCCTGATTGACGAGCGCGCCGAAAGTGACCGGCGTATAGGGCGGACGAAACGTGGTCAGCCCAACCTCGGGCATCTCCTTGCCGAGCGCCTCGGCGGCGATCGCCAGCCCGTGCATGTTCGACGTCTTGCCCTGATCGGTGGCCATGCCGTTGGTCGTGAAGCGCTTGACGTGCTCGATCGAACGCATGCCCTCGCGCACCGCCTGGCGGATATCCTTGGCCGTGACGTCGTTCTGGAAATCGACGAACGCCTTCACCGCCGCGTCGGCGCCGGCGCCCGGCGCGGCGCCGGGCATGCCGCCCGCCCAGCCCTCCGACGCGTCG
Organism: Nitratireductor sp.; assembly: GCA_039973095.1. Taxonomy (GTDB): domain Bacteria; phylum Pseudomonadota; class Alphaproteobacteria; order Rhizobiales; family Rhizobiaceae; genus Mangrovimarina. The sequence continues at coordinate 82,320 of JBDWLQ010000003.1, forward strand.
ACCCTTGGCGCCCTGGCCGCCTTGGCCCTGGCGCCCGTCGCCCGGCCGGCCCGTTCGCCAGCTGCGGCCGCTTCCTTCAGCACGGCGGCCAGGTCGTCCGTGCCGTTGCAGGCGCCGACCGAAACGCAGTCCTGCGGATAGGCATCAGGCAGGAAACGCTGCGAGGACGCATCGAAGGCGACCTTGCCGCGCGACTGCGAATAAAGATGAACCGAGGGCGTCCAGCCGGACGAGGTCAGGAGCGCGTCGATCGCGATCCGGCGCGACGGCCCGCCGGTGCGCGGCGCAACTGTCATGGACCGGACCCGTGTACGGCCGTCGACACCGATGACGGCCCGGCCCGGCAAGACGTCGATACCGAGCCCGCGTGCCTCCTCGTAGAGGGCGCCCTTCGGTGTCTCGCGCAGATCGACGATCGCCGCGATCGCCACACCGGCCCGTTTCAGGTCGATCGCCGCCGCATAGGCGGAACTGTTGCCGGCGTACACGCCGACATTGCGGCCCACGCAGACCCCGTAATGATTGAGATAGGTACGCGCGGCGGAGGCGAGCATGATGCCGGGCCGGTCATTGTCGGCAAACACCATGTGCCGCTCGATCGCGCCGGTCGCCAGCACCACCCGCCTGGCCCGCACCTGCCACAGGCGCTCGCGCGGCCGGCCAGCCGGGTCGGCCAGATGATCGCTGACGCGCTCGGCGAGCGCGACGAAGTTCTGGGCGTAATAGCCGAACGCAGTCGTGCGCGTCAGCACGCGCACATTGTCCATGCCGGCGAGCCGGGCCGCGGCCTTTTGCGCCCAGGCCCAGCCTTCCTCGCCGTCGATGCGCGCGCCGCTTTCAAACCGCATCGCCCCGCCGGGCGCGGCCTGCTCGTCGCAGATGATGACCCGCACGCCGGTCTCTGCCGCGGCAAGCGCCGCCGCAAGCCCGGCCGCGCCGCCACCCACGACCAGCACCTCGCAATGCGCGTAGCGCGCGGCGTAACGGTCGGGATCGGGCTGGTCGGGGGCCACACCCAGCCCCGCCGCGGCACGGATCCCGGGTTCGTAGAGCGCCGCCCACGCCGCCTTCGGCCACATAAAGGTCTTGTAGTAGAAGCCGGCCGAGAAGAAGGGCGAGAACAGGTCGTTGACCGCGCCGACGTCGAAGGCGAGCGACGGCCAGCGGTTTTGCGACACCGCCGCCAGCCCCTCATAGACCTCCTGAACGGTGGCGCGCACGTTCGGCGTCCGGCGCGCGGCGTCGCGGTGAACGCCCACCAGCGCGTTGGGCTCCTCCGCGCCTGCCGACAGGATGCCGCGCGGGCGATGATACTTGAACGACCGCCCGACCAGATGGACATCGTTGGCAAGCAGCGCGGAGGCGAGCGTATCGCCCTCCAGCCCCTGATAGGGGCGCCCGTCGAAGGAGAAGGCAAGCCGCCCGGCTGCCGAAAGCCGGCCGGTCCCGGCGATGCGATTGGCCCCGACCATCAGCCTTTGTCCTTTCCGCCCGTCGCCGCGCCGGTGACGCTGGCCGCGTCCGGCTTCTCGCCGCCCGCCTTGTAGGTGGCGAAGAACCGGTCGCTCACCGTGTCGCGCACGGCGTTGAAGAAACGCCCGCAGCCATGGATGTGACGCCAGCGCTCATAGGCGATCCCGCGCGGATTGGTACGGATGAAGAAATAGCCCTCGAACGCCTCGTCGCTTTCGGCGCTGATCTCGGCCGGCCGCGCGACATGCGCCTCACCGGCATGGCGGAACTCCAGTTCCGGGCGCTCTTCCTGGCAATAGGGGCAGTGAATGAGAAGCATCGCTTGCCGATCCTCACAATTCTCCCGGACCGAGCACGGTCCCGGGCGGCTGGTCGCAGAGACGTTCGCCGATCACCACATAGGGGGCAACGCGTTCGATCAGGTTCTCGATGCTGCCGGCCGGCGCAAACAGCGTCCGGTTGGCGATGTTGAGCACGGTCAGTTCGATCGGGTCGACCGAGAGGATTACATGGCGTGCGGCCTCCTCGTCGGTATCGGCCTCGTCGATGTCCTCGACAAAAATCGCCAGCGGCCGGCCGGCCGACCAGACACAGGCGATATGTCCAAATGTCACCGAGAACGGCCAGCCACGTTCCCCGTCGGTACGCGCGATCGGCTGGACGCGCACCTCGTCCTCGTTCGGAAGGTGGAAGAAGTCCTGCTCCGAGGCCAAGAGAAGCGGCATGGCCACCACGACATCGGCCAAGCGTAGCATGGTCAGTGCGCCACGGCGGCCGCGGCCGCCTCGTCGATCAGCCGTCCGGTGCGGAAGCGCTCCAGCGTGAACGGCGCGTTGATTGGGTGCGGTTCGTCGCGGGCGATGGTGTGGGCGAAAACATGTCCCGAGCCCGGCGTCGCCTTGAACCCGCCAGTGCCCCACCCGCAATTGACGTAAAGCCCCTTGACCGGTGTCTTGGCCAGGATCGGCGAGCGGTCGGGTGTCACGTCGACGATGCCGCCCCACGAGCGCAGCATCTTCATGCGCGTGAACATCGGGAACATCTCGCAGATCGCGTCGAGCGTGTGCTGGATGATGTGCAGCCCCCCGGTCTGCGAATAGGAGGTGTACTGGTCGGTGCCGGCGCCGATCACCAGCTCGCCCTTGTCGGACTGCGAGATATAGGCATGCACCGTGTTCGACATCACCACGCAGGGAAAGCACGGCTTGACCGGCTCCGAGACCAGCGCCTGCAACGGATAGCTTTCGAGCGGCATCCTGACGCCGGCCATGTCCATCAGCACGGTGGAGTGACCGGCCGCGACCACGCCGACCTTGCTGGCGCCGATAAACCCGCGCGCGGTCTCCACCCCGACGACCGCGCCGTCCGCGCCGCGACGAATGCCGGTGACCGCGCAGTTCTGGATGATGTCGACGCCGCGCGCCGCCGCGCCGCGCGCATAACCCCAGGCAACAGCGTCGTGGCGGGCGGTGCCGCCGCGCCGCTGCAGCGCCGCGCCCATTATCGGATAACGGGCGTTACCGGCAATGTTGAGCGGCGGACAGAACGCCTTGGCCGCATCCGGCGTAAGCCATTCATTGTCGACGCCGTTCAGCCGGTTGGCGTGGATATGACGTTTGAAGACCTGCACGTCGTGCACGTTGTGGGCCAGCATCATCACACCGCGCGGCGAATACATCACGTTGTAATTGAGCTCCTGGGAGAGCCCCTCCCACAGCTTCATGGCGTGGTTATAGATGCCGGCGGATTCGTCGTAGAGATAGTTGGAGCGGATGATCGTCGTGTTGCGGCCGGTATTGCCGCCGCCGAGCCAGCCCTTGTCCAGCACGGCGATATTGGTGATGCCGTACTCGCTGGCCAGATAGTAGGCCGTCGCCAGGCCGTGCCCGCCGGCGCCGACGATGACGACATCGTAAGACGCCTTGGGCTCGGGCGACGACCACTGCGCCGGCCAGCCCTTGTGGCCGCGAAGCGCTTCGCGTGCGATGGCGAAAACGGAATATTTGCGCATCGGCTATCCGCCCTGGAAACTGCCCGACCACCGTTCGCGACGATGCTTCGACGCGTACCACTATCGGGTCTGCGGCCGCCGCCTTGCGCTAAATGCGACGGTGTTTGCCGTTTTGCGTCAAGCCGCGACGCCGCACCAAGGCACCGGCCGTCCTGGCCGATGGCGGCGTTTGCATCAGCGAAGCCGACGTCGGAGAGGACCAGGGCGGCCGTCACGATGCCGCACTGCCGTTTTTGAGGCGCCAGCTGGCCGGCGAAATGCCCGCGAAGCGCTTGAACGCCCGGCTGAAAGCCGCCTCGGATTCGTAGCCGGCTTCATGCGCCACGGCGGCGATCTTCCGACTGCCGTCGGCCAAGCGCCGTGCCGCCTTCTGCATGCGCCACCGCCTCAGATATCGCATCGGCGGACAGCCGATGAGTTGCGTGAAGCGCGCTGCGAGCACCGTACGCGACACATTGGCCTCTCCGGCAAGCGCGCCCAGGGACCACGCGCGCGACGGTTCGGCATGCAGGCAAGTAAGCGCCCGGCCGACCGCCGGATCACGCAAGCCGGCGAACCATCCCGTCTGCCCGTCGGGCAGTGCCGCCAGATAGCGCCGCAACACTTCTACGAAGATCAGTTCGCTGAGCTTCAGCCGCACGCTCTCCCCGCCCTGCCGCGAACGGCTGGCCTCCTTCAGGGTCAGGCCGATCAGCTTGTCGAGCATGTCGCCCGCTTCCGGCCGGCGGACATGCATGAAGCGCGGCAACGCCGTCAGCAGCGGATTGAACGGCTGAAGATCGCAACCCAAGAAGCCGCACACATATGTTGCACGAATTGGGCCGCCGCCGCCCTCTTCGACAACGAATGGCAGTTTGCCGTCGACCATCTCGCGGAAAAACAGCATCGACTCCTCTTCGCCGAGTTCTGGCGCCCCGTCGGGAACGCTCAGCATCGCGTAGGGATCGGCATGCGGGAATACGAGCACGTCGCCGGCTTCGAAACGTGTCGGCGCCACGCCCGGTATACGCGCCCAGCCCTCCCCTTCGATGACGATATGGTATGAAACGACATGCCGCGAACGCGGCAGGATGATCGGCGCGAACTTGCTCGCATGTGGCACCGCCACACCCCAGGGCGATGTGGCTTCGACCATGAAAAACAGCGCGCCGCTCAGTCTTATTGCCTGCAGGACGTCCGAAAGCGGATCGACCGACGTCGCTGAAAAGAGAGGAGGCGCTGTCTCCGACCGGCTTGCGGCGCGCCACAAATGATCCGCGCGGTCGCGGGACGCCGCGTCAAGAGTTCGGGACGTGCGGTCATGGGCCGCGCTCATCTCGCCACCTATCCTCGCCGCGTTGGAACGCGAACGGACTTTCCCGGAGACCGATGATGATGCGCGCAACCGCCGACCGCAACCCCGCCGCGATCTATGACGAAAAGTTTGTGCCGGCGCTTTTCGGCCCGTGGGGCGAGATCCTGGCCGATATCACCGCCATCGCAAACGGCGAGAACGTCCTCGACGTTGCTTGCGGAACCGGCGCGCTGACCGGGGTTCTCGCCGACAGGGTGGGCGCTGCGGGAAGCGTGACCGGGCTCGACATCAACCCGCAAATGCTGGCGGTCGCGCGGCACAAGCCGATGGCGGTGAACTGGGTCGAGGCGCCGGCCGAGCGCCTGCCATTTGCGGACGCCGGCTTCGACGCCGTTTTGAGCCAGTTCGGGTTCATGTTTTTCGACGACAAGGCGCTGGCTCTCGAGGAAATGTACAGGGTCTTGCGTCCGGGCGGCCGGCTGGCGGTTGCCGTGTGCGGCGCGGTCGCGGAGTCTCCCGGCTACAATGTGTTCGCCAGCCTTCTCGACCGCCTGTTTGGCAAGAGCGTCGGCGATGCCTTTCGCGCCCCTTTTGAGCTTGGCGACACAGAGAAGCTGAAAGATATCTGCGCGGCCGCCGGACTGGACGACGCACAAATCGTGGGCCGCACGGGGCGCGTCCGTTTCCGGTCGATCGAAGATCTGGTTTCGACCGAACGCGCCTGCGCCTGGACGCTGGGCGGCCTGCTAAGCGACGACCAGTTCGACCTTCTACTGGGCGAATGCGAGACCGCCCTGCGGCCGTTCACGACCCTCGACGGTCGCATCGAGTTCGCCATGCCTTGCCTGATCATCCTCGCGACCAAGTAGTTCTCCAGTCCCGACTTGCAGCCGGCGCGCATGCCGGGCAGCGACCTCGCACAGCACGCTTTTGTCGGTAGACAATACTTGGCGATTCTGCTATCAGCCGCTCCAATTTGCGGCGGTGTCGCTGCAGAGGCGGATAGTATTGGCTAGTCCGCCATTGTTACAACCCGACTGACAGGAACGACCGTGCAGGTACTCGTCCGCGACAACAACGTTGATCAGGCGCTTCGCGCGCTCAAGAAGAAGATGCAGCGCGAGGGCATTTTCCGCGAAATGAAAATGCGCGGGCACTACGAGAAACCTTCACAAAAGCGTGCGCGCGAGAAGGCCGAGGCGGTTCGCCGCGCTCGTAAGCTTGCTCGCAAGCGGGCTCAGCGCGAAGGACTGATGTCTGGCCCGCGTGGTGCCGTGGCGCGTTGACCGCGCCGCTATTTCGTCGATTTCCGGCGTTATGAAAGGTGGGGCGATGAGAATCGCCGCCGCCTTTTTGCGTTCGGCGGCGGGCATTATTCGGGCGTTAACAAAGCGGTCCTTAAGGACCGGACGGGGAACAAGACGGCATGCAGGCATATTCGGGCAACACTCACGAAGGGCGGAAATCGGCCACTCCCTTCGCAGCACTGGTATGCCTGGCGCTTGCGGCTTGCCAGTCGTCGGGACCCGGCGCCGAGATCGCCGCGATCGACACCGCCCAGGGCTCGGCCGAGAACATCGCCTCGCTGACGGCGGTGATCGAACGCAGCCCCAGGGATGCCCAGGCCTACAATGTGCGGGGCTCCGCCTTCGGACGCGCTGGCCGGTACCGCGAGGCGCTGGAGGATTTCGATACCGCCATCCGCCTGAACCCGTCCTACTATCAGGCCTATGCGAACCGCGCGCTCATCCACCGTTTCAAGGGCGATGACGGCAAGGCCGTGGCCGACTACAACAAGGCGCTGCAGCTCAACCCGAGCTACGATGCGGCCTATATCGGGCGCGGCAATCTTTACCGCCTGGCCGGCAGGACGCGCGAGGCGTTCGACGATTTCCAGCGCGCCATCCAGCTAGACACCACCGATCCGCGCGCCTACCACAATCGCGGCCTGCTCTATCAGGCGCAGGGCCAGCACAATCTGGCGCTCGAAGACTTCTCCGCCGCCATTTCGCTCGCGCCCAACGCGGCCGAGCCCTATAATGGCCGCGGCGTGTCCTATCTCGCCCTCGGCGATGAGGAAAACGCATTCTCCGATTTCAACACCGCCATCAAGCTGGACGGCGAGATCGCGGAAGGCTGGGCCAATCAGGCCCTGGTCTACGAGCGGCGCGGCGACAAGCAAAAAGCCATGCGTTCCTACCGCCAGGCGCTGAAGCTCGATCCCGAGTACGGCCCCGCAAAGGCCGGCCTCGCCCGCGTTCAAGGCTGAGCCTACGGCCGGCAGCCGCCTTGCGCCACGACAAGGCCCCACGCCGCAGGGAACGCTTTCGCGCGCCATCCGTTTAGGTCCCGAACAAGGAGATGAACGGATGAAGACTTTTCTGATCGCCGCCATGGCCGGCCTGTTTGTCGCAGGGCCCGCCTCCGCCCAGGAAGGCGTAAAGCTCGGCCTGCTCGACTGCGTCGTGGAAGGCGGCGCCGGCTTCATCATCGGCTCGACCAAGGATGTGAGCTGCACCTACAAGCCGGCGGACGAAACCGAACCGACGGAGGCCTATTTCGGCGTCATCCGCAAATTCGGTCTCGATATCGGCGTGACGGGCCAGTCGGTGATGCAGTGGGTGGTGCTTGCTCCGGCCGCCGACGTCTACGAGCCGGGCGCCCTGGCCGGCGACTATGTCGGCGCCAGCGCGGAGGCGAGCGCGGGCGTCGGTGCCGGCGCCAATGTTCTGGTTGGCGGTTCCGGCGAGAGCTTTTCGCTGCAGCCCGTCAGTGTGCAAACGCAGACCGGCGTCAATGTCGCAATCGGCGTCAGTCGCTTCGAATTGCGGTCCGCGGCCGACTAAGGCGTTTAACGCCGCCCGCTGCCGGCGGCGGGCTTGACGCGCGGTGCCTAAGCCGCAATAAAGAAACCAATCAGTTTCCTTATTGCGGTCGGTCATGGAGCAAACTTCCGGTAGTGACGAACCTGTTCTGCGTTTCCTGAAATTCAGGGGACCGCAGTCGACCGGGGACCTGGCGCGCCACCTTGCCGTGACGGGCCCCGGCGTGCGCAAGCTTCTGAACAATCTGCGCGACCGCGGGCTGGTCTCCTACCAGGACGAGGCCGGCGCCGTGGGAAGACCGCGCCGCATCTGGCGCCTGACCGAGGCTGCACAGTCGCGGTTTCCCGACATGCACGCCGCGCTGACGGTCGAGATCATCCAGACAATCCGCAATCTTTTCGGTCAGGCCGGCCTCGACCGCCTGATCGACGACCGCGCCCGCGACACCGAAATGAGATACCACGCCGCGTTGCAGGCCGTGCCCGACCTGGAAACCAGACTCGACCGGCTCGTCGCCCTGCGCACCAAGGAAGGCTATATGGCCGAATGGGAGCCTGTGGCTCCGGACACCTATCTGCTGGTGGAAAACCATTGCCCGATCTGTGCTGCGGCCCGCAACTGCCAAGGCTTCTGCCGCTCGGAGCTGGACATTTTCCGGCGTGCTCTCGGTCCCGCCGCCACGGTCGAGCGCACCGAGCATCTGCTTGCCGGCGCGCGCCGCTGCGCCTATCTGGTTACCGCGCGGGACATCGATGCCAGATCATCCTGAACCCGGAGCCGCGCTCGACTGGCGGGCCCTGTGGGCAAGCGGCGATCTCGCCCGCTTCATCTTCATCAGCCTCGGCATCATGCTGCACGCCACCAACGAGACCATGGTGGCCACGATCATGCCGGCCATGGTGGCCGACATTTCCGGCGTCCAGTTCGTCGGCTGGACGCTAGCCATCTACGAATTGGGTTCCATCACCGCCGGCGCGGCGGCCGGACGCATGATCTCCTACCTGCCGCTGCGCTCCAACATGGCCGGCGCCGCCTTTCTCTACGCCGCAGGCGCGCTGCTCTGCGCCCTGTCGCCCGGCATGGGCTGGTTGCTGGTCGGGCGCCTGATCCAGGGGCTCGGCGGCGGTGCACTGGTGGCGCTCGCCTTCGTCTCGGTCGAACGCCTGTTTCCGCGGCTGTTCTGGCCGCAGCTCTTCGCCATCATTTCGGTCGTCTGGGGCGCCGCCGCCTTTTCCGGGCCGCTGATCGGCGCACTGGTGGCCGACGCCTGGTCGTGGCGCTGGTCGTTCGGGCTTTTCGCCGGCGGCGGGCTGGCGATGGCTGCGATCAGCTTCATCGTCCTGTCCGCGCCCGGCGCGACGCAAACGCGCGGAGAGGTCGCGCCCCCCTTCCCGGCGGTCGCGCTCGCCTGCCTGGCGCTATCGGTCATGCTGATCGCCTATGCCGGCGTCACGCTCGAAACCGTGCGCTCCGGCCTGCTGCTTGCGGCCGGGCTGGCCGGCCTCGCCCTGTTCTTCTGGATCGACGCCATGCGGCCCGCTTCCCGGCTTTTTCCGGCGCGCCTGTTCGACGCGCGCACGACGCTCGGCGCCGGCATGATCATGGTGTTCGCCTTTTCGGCGGCAACGATCGCCTTTACCGTCTACGGCCCGCTGCTCTTGACACGGCTGCACGGGGTGTCGCCACTCACCGCCGGCTACATCATCGCCGCCGAGGCGATATCCTGGTCGGTGCTGTCGATCCTGGTGGCCAATGCGCCGCCCCGGCACGAACGGGCGATCATCGCCGCCGGCGCCGTGATGATTACCGCCGGCATGGTCGGTTTCGCCTGGACGGTGCCTTCGGGCTCGATCCCGCTGGTGCTGGCCTGCGCCTTGCTTCAGGGCGGCGGCTTCGGGATTGCCTGGCCGTTCATCACCCGTCTCATCGTGGCCTCCGCCGCGCCGTCAGAAACCACGATCACCTCTTCGGCCATCCCCACCCTGCAGCGGATCGGCTATGCGCTCGGCGCGGCGATCGCCGGCATCATCGCCAATGCCAGCGGTTTTTCGGGCGGCATCAGCACGCAGACGGCGGCCGGCGTCGCCACCTGGCTGTTCCTGGCCTTTATCCCGCTCGGTGCGATCGGTCTTGCCGCCGGCATCGTCATCGCGCGCGATGCCGGGCGGCGGCAGGCGCCGGCGCTCGAAGGCGGCGCCTGACGCGGCCCTGCCAAGAAGCCGGCCGATTCCGGCCTCGGTAAACACGTGCAAGGGCCGCCGCGGAACAGGTCTGAAAACGATAACGGCCGGGACGCTTCCGCCCCGGCCTGTCACACGCTTATCGCCAATAAATCCCGATAGGACGGGGATCGCTCAGTGATCCATCGCCTTGACGATGTCCTCGGTCATCTTCTTGGCGTCGCCCAGAAGCATCATCGTGCCGTCCTTGTAGAACAGCGTGTTGTCGATACCGGCATAGCCCGAGCCCAGCGAACGCTTGACGAACAGGCAGGTGCGCGCCTTGTCCACGTCGAGGATCGGCATGCCGTAGATCGGCGAGGCTTTGTCGTCGCGCGCGGCCGGGTTGGTGACATCGTTGGCGCCGATCACGTAGGCGACGTCGGCCTGGGCGAACTCGGAATTGATGTCCTCCAGCTCGAACACCTCGTCGTAAGGCACATTGGCCTCGGCCAGCAGCACGTTCATGTGGCCCGGCATGCGGCCTGCGACCGGATGAATGGCGTATTTGACCTCCACGCCGGCTTCCTTGAGCTTGTCGGCCATCTCGCGCAGCGCGTGCTGCGCCTGGGCGACCGCCATGCCGTAGCCCGGCACGATGATCACCTTTTGCGCATTGGCCATCAGATAGGCCGCATCGTCGGCCGAACCCTGCTTGACCGTGCGCTCGATGCCGTCGTCGGCCACCGCCGCCGTCTCGCCGCCGAAACCGCCGAGAATGACGGAAATAAAGGAGCGGTTCATGCCCTTGCACATGATGTAGGACAGGATCGCACCCGACGAGCCAACCAGCGCCCCGGTGATGATCAGCGCCAGATTGCCGAGCGTGAAGCCGATGCCGGCTGCGGCCCAGCCGGAATAGGAGTTGAGCATCGAGACGACGACCGGCATGTCGGCGCCACCGATCGGGATGATGATCAGGACGCCGAGCGCCAGCGACAACAGCACGATCAGCCAGAAGACCGTCGTCGACTGCGTCGTCACCAGCATGATGATCAGCACGACCAGCCCGATGGCGAGCGCCGCGTTGACCATATGCCGCATCGGCAACATGATCGGCTTGCCCGACATGCGCCCGTCGAGCTTCAGAAAGGCGATGATCGAGCCGGTAAAGGTGATGGCGCCAATGGCGACCCCTAGGCTCATTTCCACCAGTGCCTGGGCATGGATGGCCCCGACCTCGCCGATCCCGAAACTTTCGGGCGCATAAAGCGCCGCCGCGGCGACCATCACCGCCGCCAGGCCGACCAGCGAGTGGAAGGCGGCCACAAGCTGCGGCATCGCCGTCATGGCGATGCGTTTGGCGATGACGGCGCCCGCGCCGCCGCCGATCGCGATGCCGGCCACGATGAGCACGAAACCGCCAAAGGACGGCGTGGCCAGCGCCAGCGTCGTGATGATGGCGATCGCCATGCCGATCATGCCGTAGAAATTGCCCTGGCGGCTGGTGGTCGGGTGCGACAGGCCCCGCAGCGCCATGATGAACAGCACGCCGGAGACGAGGTAGAGGAAGGAAGCGAGGTTCACGCTCATCGACTGGGCCTCACTTCTCTTTTTTCTTGTACATGGCCAGCATGCGCTGGGTGACCAGGAAGCCGCCGAAAATATTCACCGAGGCGAGCACCAGGGCGATGAAGCCGAACCCGGTGGCCAGCCCCGAGGCCGAGATGCCGACGGCCAGGAGCGCGCCGACCACGATCACCGAGGAGATCGCGTTGGTGACCGACATCAGCGGCGTATGCAGCGCCGGCGTCACCGACCAGACCACGTAATACCCCACGAAAATCGCCAGCACGAAAATGGCGAAACGGAACACGAACGGGTCGATCGCGCCGCCGGTCGCCGCATGGGCGATGCCGCCGGCCGCTTCGGCCGCTCCATCCGCCTCCTGCAGCGCCAGCCGCGCCGCGGCCGAGGCCTGGTCGAGCTGGTCGAGCGCCTGTTCGAAAGCGGATTTTTCCATCAGGCGTCTCCCTTTGGCTTTGCGTCGCCAGCCGGTTGCGCCGCGGCTGGCTTTTTCGCCGGCGTCTTTTTCGGCGCGGACTTTCCGGCCGCCGGTTTCCTGGTCGCCGGCTTCTTGGCAGCCGGTTTACTCGATGCAGTTTTTTTGGCTGCAGGCTTGTTCGCTGCCGGCGCGGCTTGGGCGCCGGCAAAATTCGGATGCACGACCGCGCCGTCATGGGTCAAAAGCGTCGCCTTGACCAGTTCGTCGTCGCGGTCGAGCGAAAGCGCCTGCTTGTCCTTGTCGATCATCGTTTCCAGGAAAGCGAACAGGTTCTTGGCGTATAGCAGCGACGCGGACGCCGCGATCCGGCCCGGCACGTTCAGATGACCGACGATCTTGACACCGTTCGCGGTGGTGATGACCTCGCCGGCCTTCGCGCCCTCGACATTGCCGCCACGCTCTACCGCCAGGTCGACGATCACCGAGCCGGGACGCATCGACCGCACCATCTCGCCAGACACCAGTCGCGGCGCCGGACGGCCCGGGATCAGCGCCGTGGTGATGACGATGTCCTGCTTGGCGATATGCTCGGCAACCAGTTCGGCCTGCGCCTTCTTTTCCGCGTCCGTCAGTTCGCGCGCGTAGCCGCCCTCGCCGGATGCATCCTTGAGCGCGTCGGTCATGATGAACTTGGCGCCGAGCGACGCGACCTGTTCGCCGGCCGCCGCGCGCACATCGGTCGCCGTCACCACCGCGCCCAGCCGGCGCGCGGTCGCAATCGCCTGCAGGCCGGCCACACCGGCGCCCATGACGAACACCTTGGCTGCCGGCACGGTTCCGGCCGCCGTCATCATCATCGGCAGCGCGCGGTCATATTCGCCGGCCGCGTCGATCACGGCCTGGTAGCCGGCAAGGTTGGCCTGCGAGGACAACACGTCCATCGACTGCGCGCGTGTGATGCGCGGCATGAATTCCATCGCCAGCGCCGAGACGCCCGCCTTGGCCATCGCCTCGACAGCGGCCTCGTTGCCGTAAGGGTCCATGGTGGCAAGCACCACCGCGCCCTTCTTGTAGGTTTTGAGCTCGGCGGCGCCCGGCCGACGGACCTTCAGGACGATATCGGCCTTGGCAGCGTCGCCGGCCTTGCCGATCGCGGCGCCGGCCTTGACGAAATCTTCGTCGGGAATGCGCGACCCCGTGCCGGCAGCCTTTTCCACGACCACCGTAAAGCCAAGCCCGCAAAGCCGCTTGGCCGTATCGGGCGAGGCGGCGATGCGGTCTTCGCCGGCCTCAAGCTCGCGTGGCACGAAAACTGTCTGTCCCACCGCCTACTCCCTTCCGGTTGGAATGCGCCTGCCTTGCGCTGCGGCGACCCTCCCCAGGGTCCGCCGTATCGTCGCGTCAGCGCAGGATATATGCCGCCAAGGCAACCACGATCATAAAAAGGATCGTGGACGCGATGAACCCGCCGCCGGCGAAAAAGCCGAAAGCCATCGCAATCAGGAGCGCTGCACAGACGATAGAGCCGTATTTCGTCAGCGACACGAACATCCCATAGGTCTTTTCGTGCTCGCTGTAGTCCATATCCGCGCCTGTTTCGACCGGACCGGTCGGCATATTCTCAGCCATGTGCAAACCCCGTTAGAGACCTTCCGCTGCGCACATAGCGAAAAGCCGTGCCAAGAGCAATGGCGCGCGCCCCTTGCGGATCGTCGCAGGCAGGATCGCGCGCCCGCCCGCTCCTATTCAACGACCAGCTCGGTCTCGTAGAGCACCACGCGGCTGTGGCCGCTATGGTAGCGCAGCTGATAGGTGCCCGGCTCGGCCGGCGCCTTGATGCGGACGGTCTTGCCGTCATAGTCGCCGCCGATCAGCCGCGCGGAAGCGAGTACCTTGCCCTTGCCGGCCTTGGCCGCCGGGTCGAATAGCTGCACGGCGTCGCGCGCAGCACCCGGCCCCACCCAGGCGACCGCGAAGAACTGCGCCGCCGGCACGGAAGCCGGCGCGTCAAGCGCGACCTCCATCGCCTCAACGACGATCGGGCGCTCGGCAAGCACCTTGCGACCGTCGCCGCTGAAATAGCGCAATACGTAATCGCCGGCGATCGCCGGCACCACGAGACGCACGGACTGCGCATCCATGTCGCCGCCTACGATGCGCTGGCTGGTCTCGACCGCACCCTGACCGGCTTTGGCGTTCGGGTCGAAGATCTGGACGGCGTCACGGCGGGCGCCCGGCCCCTGCCATTTGATCTCGACGGTGTGCCCGATCAGCGCCGTGTCGGGCGCCTCCAGCGCGACCGCGATCTCCTCGACGGCGATCGGGCGCGTGGCGAGGACGGTGGAATTGTCGCCGTTATAATAACGCAGCAGATAGTCGCCCGCCGTCGCCGGCGCGTTGAGGGCGACGGTGCGCTTGTCCATATCGCCGCTGACGATGCGCATCGAGGTCAGCACCTTGCCTTCGCCGGCGCGCGCCTGCGGGTCGAAGATCTGGACGGCATCGCGCCGGGCCCCCGGTCCGGTCCATTCAACGGAAAAGCGACGTCCCATCGGCACGGCGTCGGGCGCCGCGAGCGCGACCTCCGCCGCCGCCACAACGAGGGCGCGCGTTGCCAGCACGGTGCGGTTGTCGCCGTTATAATAGCGCAGTTCGTAGCTGCCCGGTTTTGCCGGGGCATGAAGATCGACGCTGCGGGCGTCCATGTCGCCATTCACGATACGGCGCGACTCGACCACCTTGCCCGCGCCGTTGCCGGCTTGCGGATCGAAGATCTGGATCGCGTCGCGGCGCGCGCCCGGCCCGGTCCAGGTGACGGTGAGATGCGTCGCGATCGCCACCTCGTCCGGGGCCTCCAGCGCAACCTCGGCGTCGAGCACCTCGATCTCGCGCGTGGCGAGAACGGCGCTGCCGTCGCCGCTGTAATAATGCAGTTGATAAAAGCCCGGATCGGCCGGCGCCACCAGCGCCACCGTGCGATTGTCGAACTCACCGTTGACCAGTCGACGCGAACGCAGAACCGCATTGCTGCCATCGGGCTTGCGCGGATCCACGATCCGGATCGCATCGCGACGCACGCCGGGACCGACCCAGGCGACGGTGAAGGTTTTCGACAGACCGACCGTGGCCGGCGCGTCGAGCGAGACGGGCGCCTCGGCCACTTCCAACGGCCGTGTGGCAAGCACGGCGCGTCCGTCGCCCCACCAATAGCGCACCTGATAGGCGCCCGGACGCACCGGCGCCAGCAGCGTGACCGCCTGCGCCGCGACGTCACCGTTGACGACCCGGCGCGAGGCCACCACCCGGCCCTCGCCGTTGCGGGCCGCCGGATCAAAAATCTGGATCGCGTCACGACGCTCTCCCGGCCCGTCCCAAACAACCGTCACCGGCCTGCCGATCTCGACACCGTCCGGCGCCTCGAGCGCGGCAGCGGGCAGGTCGGCGGGCGCCGGCGTGGGGTCGGCCTCGGAGGCCAGATCGGCTCCAGCGGTCTCGGCTTCGGCGATCTCGGTCAGCGGCTGGTCGAGCGCCTCGCCAAGTTGGCCGGCGTCCTGGGCGGGCAAATAGAGCCCGCCGGTCTCCTCGGCCAGGCAGGCGACCTGTCGCCCCTCTTCGGCCGACAGGCCGAACCCCACGACATGGGCGGTGAAGTCGACGCCGGTCGCCTCCAGTTCGCGTCCCAGCGCGCACGGATCGGCGTTGCAGGTCTCGATACCGTCGGTGATCAGCACGACAGTTGCCTTGTCTTCGGTAAATTTCAGCGTCTCGGCCGCCAGCCTCACGGATGCCGACAGCGGCGTCTTGCCGAGCGGATTGAGACCGTCGGCGACCGCGCCGATCTCGGCCGCGCTGCCGGTGCCGGGCGCAACGAGCAGCTCGATATCGTCGCACTGACCCTTGCGCCGGTGGCCGTAGGCGATCAGCCCGAGCTCGACCTCGGACGGCAGATCGGCCAGCACGTCCTTCAACACAGCGCGCGCGATGCCAATCTTGGGCTCCTGGTCGATCCGGCCCCACATCGAGCCGGACGCGTCGAGCACGATCATCGCGCGCTCGGCCGCCAGGGACGGCGCCGCGCCAAAGGCAAGACCCGCCATAGCCAGGGCAAACAGGCGCGACGCGCTCTGTGTCAACGTGCGAAGGGTCATGGTGCGATCTCCGGATGCGCGATGTCGATTCGCGTCATACAAGCCATCGCCTTCCGCAGGGTCAAGCCGTACCGGCGTTCAAACCGGAGGTCGTTTCATCCGGCGCATGCTCCATGCGAGACATCGGCTTCTGCCATGGCCCCGCCGCGACGCGTGTCAGGCAAGCCAGCGCTTGCGGCGCTTATAATGCTTGACGTTCTTGAACGAGCGGCGTCCTTCGCCGCCGATGCCGAGATAGAATTCCTTGACGTCCTCGTTCTCGCGCAGCGATTGCGCCTCGCCGTCCATGACCACCCGGCCGGACTCCAGAATATAGCCATATTTCGCGTAGCGCAGCGCAATATTGGTGTTTTGCTCGGCCAGAAGCAGCGAAACGCCCTGTTCTTCGTTGAGTTTTTTCACGATCTCGAAGATTTCCTCCACGAGCTGCGGGGCGAGCCCCATCGACGGTTCGTCGAGCAGCACCATTTTCGGACGCGACATCAGCGCGCGGCCGATCGCCGTCATCTGCTGCTCGCCGCCCGACGTGTAGCCGGCCATCGAGCCGCGCCGTTCCTTGAGGCGCGGGAAGTAATCGTAGACCATTTCCAGGTCCCGGCGCACATTGGCCGCGCCGTCCCGCCGTGTGAAGGCGCCGGTCATCAGGTTTTCCTCGATCGTGAGATGGCCGAAACAGTGGCGGCCTTCCATCACCTGGATACAGCCGCGCCGCACCAGATCGCTGGGTGAGGACGACTCGATCCGCTCGCCGTCGAATTCGATACTGCCCTTGGTCACCTCGCCGCGCTCGGCGCGCAAAAGATTGGAGATTGCCTTCAGGGTCGTCGTCTTGCCGGCGCCGTTGGCGCCCAAGAGCGCCACGATGCCGCCGCGAGGCACCGACAGAGACACGCCCTTCAGGACGAGAATGACGTGATTGTAGATCACCTCGATATTGCTGACCGAGAGGATCGTTTCGGCCTCGTTTCTGGCCAGTGCCGCGTCCGTCATGCGCAAATCCCGTCAGGCTGGCGGAAAGGACCCCGGCGGCAAACCGCCGGGGCGATGCAGGAGTCAAGATCAGCTGCCGCAGTCGCGCGGCGTGATGTTGTTTTCCTTGGCGTAGGCCTCTGAATCCTCCTTGATCAGGGCATCGACCACCTCGCGGTCAGCCCCCATGAAGTCGGTGACCAGCGACCAGCTCTTGGCCTCCGCGTCCCATTGCTGGATGGCGCCCAGGCCGGGTCCGCCATGATTGGCGCAGGTGACGGCGATTTCGGGAGCGAAGCCCGGCAGGCCCAGCTCCGTCATGCGCGCCTCGTCGACCTTGAGCGCTTCCATGCCGTCGCGCACCATGTCCGCCGTGAGGTCCTTGGTGTCGTGCATCTTCATGGCCGTGCGCGCCGCCTCGGTGGCGAGCATCGCCGCGTAGAGGCCGCGATTGTAGAGAACCTCGCCGACATGGCTGCCGTCGCCGGCCGCCTTGCCCGCGTCGGTGACGTGTTTCTTGATGTCCTCGAACAACGGGAAGTCCGTCCCCACGCCGTGGAACGTGACCGCCTTGTAGCCGTCGGCGCCGGCGCCGGCCGGCAGCACGTCGTTTTCGGAACCGGACCACCACACGCCGATGAAATGATCCATCGGGAAGCGGATATTCGCTGCTTCCTGGATCGCGACCTGGTTCATCACGCCCCAGCCCCACATGGTGACATAGTCCGGGCGGTCGCGGCGAATCTGCAGCCAGGTGGCCTTCTGTTCCTGCCCGGGATGGTCGACCGGATAGAGCGACAGCTCGAAACCGTG
The DNA here is from genome assembly GCA_039973095.1 of Nitratireductor sp. GTDB lineage: Bacteria > Pseudomonadota > Alphaproteobacteria > Rhizobiales > Rhizobiaceae > Mangrovimarina. Next base: position 100,017 of record JBDWLQ010000003.1, read on the forward strand.
CTTCTTCGACAGTTCCTCGAGTGTGCGGATCGGCTCCTTGCCGTAGGCGGAATTGTGGTAGACGAGTGAGATCTTCTTGCCCGAGATATCGCCGCCTTCCTCGTTCATGATGTGCTTGACGATGATGGAAGCGGCGTCCCAATAGGTGCCGGGATAGTTGAAAATATAGGGGAACACGGCGCCGTTGGCCGCCGAGGTCCGCCCGTATCCCATCGAATGGACCGGGATATTGTCGGCCGTGGCCTTGGGGATCAACTGGTAGGTGATGCCGGTCGACAGCGGCTGATAGACCAGCGAGCCCTCGCCCTTGGTCGATTCATAACATTCCACACCCTTTTCGGTATTGTAGCCGGTCTCGCATTCGATCATGCGGATCGTCTCGCCCTCGATACCGCCGTCGCGTTCGTTGAGCAGCGTCAGATAGTCGGCATAGCCGTCGGCAAACGGAATACCGTTCGGCGCATAGGGGCCGGTGCGATAGCTCAGCGAGGGAAAGACCAGATCGGCCATCGCCGGTCCTGCTCCCACCGCCATGGCGAGTGCAACAGTCGTAAGAAACGTTTTTAGTCTCATTTGAAATCCTCCCATAGTGAGACTTTCTTTCTTGATCCCAGCCTGGTTTGGCCGGTTTGTATTATTGTATCGCGCTAGTATGGGAATGGCCAAAGCCTGAGTTTTTCTTTTGTCAGGCGCCATATCTGGGCCAGACCGTGCGGCTCGACGATCAGGAAAAAGATAATCAGCGCCCCAACGGTCATGATCTCGACATGAGCGGCCAGATCCGTCGACCATCCGAGCCCGCCGACCATCACGTTTTTCAGGAACACCGGAAACACAACGATGAAGGCCGCGCCCAGGAAGGACCCCAGGATCGAGCCGAGTCCGCCGATGATGATCATGAACAGCGCGTCGAAGGATTTGTCGATGCCGAACGCCTCGGTCACTTCGGCCGCGCCCAGATAGATGGCGAAAAACATTGCCCCGCCCATACCGACATAAAAGGAGGAGATGGCGAAGGCCGACAGCTTGGCGTTGAAGGGCGAGATGCCCATGATCTGCGCGGCGATGTCCATGTCGCGCATCGCCATCCAGCTGCGTCCGAGCCGGCCGCGCGTGAGATTGCGCGCCACCCAGGCGAACACGAAGACGAAGGTCAGCGAGACCAGATAGGTCGCCCATGGCGGCGCGTCGGGACCGGTCACCGCCACACCGAACAGCGTACGCGTCGGCATGCTGATCTGGCCCGAGGCGGAGTAATTGTAGAACCAGCCGAACTTGTTGAAGCACCACACCAGGAAAAACTGTGCCGCGAGCGTGGCGACGGCCAGGTAAAAACCCTTGATGCGCAAGGAAGGCAGCCCGAACAACATGCCCACCCCGGCCGTGACCGCACCGGACAGGATGATCACCAGCACGATGTTGAGTTCGGGAAAGGCGGTCGTCAGCTTGTAGCAGGCGAAGGCGCCGACAGCCATGAAGCCGCCCGTTCCCAGCGAGACCTGCCCGCAATAGCCGGTCAGGATATTGAGCCCGAGCGCGATCATCGACCACACCAGGAACGGCACGAGGATCGATTTTTCCCAATAACCGGTGATGAGGAACGGCACGACACCGAAGCAGAACGCCACGAACAGCCAGAACAGGATGCGTTCGCCGCGAATCGGAAAGGTCTGCATGTCGGCGACATAGGTGGTTTTGAAATCGCCGGCTTCGCGATAGAGCATCAGGCGTCTCCCCACATCTTGGTGCCCTCGGCGAAATCGTCGCCCTGCGGCCCGACCAGGCAAAAGCGATGTCCGCTCGGCGCTTGCATGATGATCCACCGTTCGCGCGTCTCGATCCGGTGCGCGCCGGCGGCCTCCAGCCTGTCGGCCTCGGCCTCGCGGTCGTCTGTCTCGATATCCATATGAATGCGGGGCGCGTGGTCGACGGCCTGCAGCAACAGGCGCGGCGAGCGGTCATAATCTCCGACACGGGCATATTTGCCGTCATCGTCGACGACCACCCGTTCGCCGAGCGCCGTGCTCCAGAACGCCGCCGCCTCCGACAGATCATCCGTCTGGCAATCGATCACGAACACGCCGGGCCTGCTCCTGTGTGCCATCAAACCCTCTCGATGATCTTTTCGCCGAACAGGCCCTGCGGCCTGAACAGAAGGAAGACGAGGGCGACGACATAGGCGAACCAGTTTTCGATCGCCCCGCCGACGAACGGGCCGACATAGAGCTCGGCCAGTTTTTCGCCGACCCCGATGATCAGGCCGCCGACGATCGCGCCGGGAATGGAGGTGAAGCCACCGAGAATGAGCACCGGCAGCGCCTTGAGCGCAATCAGCGACAACGAGAACTGGACGCCGGATTTCGCGCCCCACATGATTCCGGCGACCAGCGCGACGAAACCGGCGATCGACCACACGATCACCCAGATATTGCGCAGCGAGATACCGACCGACATGGCGGCCTGGTGATCGTCGGCAACCGCTCGCAGCGCCCGGCCGGTGGCCGTGTATTGCGAAAACAGCGTCAGCACCAGCACCAGCGCCACCGCCACCAGCGCGGCAACCACGTCGAGCTTGTCGATATACATGCCGAAATAGTCGGACCCTTCGGTCGCCCATTCCCGGGTCACGTCCTCGAGCCAGAACGAACCGCCCGAAGGGATGCCGATGTCGAGCGCCTTGATGTCGGCGCCCCACATCAGATCGCCGAACCCTTCAAGGAAATAGGCCAGGCCGATCGTGGCCATGAACAGGATGATCGGTTCCTGGTTGACGAGGTGCTTGAGCACCAGCTTTTCAAACAGATAGGCGAAGGCGACCATCACCACGAGCGTGCCGACAACCGCCACGAAGGCAGGCAGGGTCCAGCCGAAATGATGGAATTCTGTCCCGAAGATCGCATTGATCAGATGCGAGAACGGCACCTGTCCGGTCTGCAGTCCGACCAGCGTCAACGCCGCAAACAGCGCCATCACGCCCTGTGCGAAATTGAAGATGCCCGACGCCTTGAAGATCAGCACGAAGCCGAGCGCGACCAGCGAGTACATCACGCCGGTCATCAGCCCGTTCAGGACCGTTTCGAGAAAATACAGGAAAGCCGGGCTCATGTGACAGCGTTCTCCTGGAGCCGTTATTCGTGCGGAACGCCGAGATAGGCGTCGATCACGTCCTGGTTCTTCGACACCTCGTCGGGCGACCCGTCGCCGATCTTGCGACCGTAATCGAGGACGACGACCCGGTCGGAAATGTCCATGACAACGCCCATATCGTGCTCGATCAGCGCGATCGTGGTGCCGAACTGGCTGTTCACATCGAGGATGAAGCGGCTCATATCCTCCTTCTCCTCCAGATTCATGCCGGCCATCGGCTCGTCGAGCAGAAGCAGCGCCGGCTCGGCCGCCAGCGCCCGGCCCAGTTCCACCCGCTTTTGCAGGCCGTAGGGCAGACGCCCGACCGGCACCTTGCGGATGTGCTGGATCTCGAGGAAGTCGATGATCTCCTCCACGCGATGGCGGTGCTCGAGTTCCTCGCGCAGCGCCGGTCCGCGCCAGATCGCCTGGGCGAAAATGTTGCTCTTTTGCAGCGTGATGCGGCCCGTCATGATGTTGTCGAGCGTTGTCATGCCCTTGAACAGCGCGATGTTCTGGAACGTGCGCGCGATCCCCTGCCGGGCCGCGTCCGTGGTGCGCATGGCGCGACGCTCGACGCCGCGAAAGGTGATCGTGCCTTCCTGCGGCGTGTAGAAGCCGTTGATGACGTTCAGCATCGAGGTCTTGCCGGCGCCGTTCGGACCGATAATGGCGCGGATTTCCCCCTTGCGGACATCGAAGGAGATTTTGGTGATCGCCTTGACCCCGCCGAAGCGCAGCGACACGTCCTTGACCTCAAGCAACACGTCGCCCTTGGCGACGCCGTCGTCGTGGTGAACGTTCAGGTCCCGTGGATTGACGGCCCGGTTCATTCGGCGGCCTCTCTCATCGGCTTGGGGTCGAGGCCGTAGACGTGTGTGTCGACGATCCGCACCAGAGCCTTGAGACTGCCTTTGCGGCCGTCCTCGAAGGTCACCTCGGTCTCGACGCGTTTTTCGCTCGTGCCATCGTAGAGCGCCTCGATCAACTCGCCGTAGCGCTCGGAGATGAACGATCGCCGCACTTTCTGCGTACGCGTCAGTTCGCCGTCATCGGCGTCGAGTTCCTTGTGCAGGACCAGAAAGCGGCGGATCTGCGAGGCCGCCATCAGTTCCTCTTCCGCCAGCGAGCGGTTCACCGCGTCGACATGGGCGGCCATGGTCTTGTAGACGTCGGGATGGCCGGCCAGTTCCTGATAGGAGCCATAGGAGACGTTGTTGCGCTCGGCCCAGCTTCCGACCGATTCCAGGTCGATATTGATGAACACGGCGCAGAAGTCGCGACCATCGCCGAATGCCACGACCTCTTTGACGTCCGGATAGAATTTCAGCTTGTTCTCGATATATTTCGGCGCAAACAGCGCGCCCGAGCGCAGCTTGCCGACATCCTTGGCCCGGTCGATGATCTTGAGATGGCCCTCGGCGTCGAACAGCCCGGCATCGCCCGTATGCACCCAGCCGTCTTCCGTCTTGGTCGCGCGGGTCGCCTCCTCGTTCTTGTAGTAACCGATGAAGACGCCGTCGGAGCGATACAGCACCTCGCCATTGTCCGCGATCTTCACATCCACGCCCGGCGACGGCAGCCCGACCGTATCGGCCCTGATCTTGCCGTCCGGCTGCGCGGTGATGTAGACGCAGGCCTCCGTCTGGCCGTAGAGTTGCTTCAGGTTCAGCCCGAGGGCGCGGTAGAAGCGGAACAGTTCCGGCCCGATCGCCTCGCCGGCCGTGTAGCCGACCCGCATGCGCGACAGGCCCATCCTGTTCTTCAACGGCCCGAAGACCATCAGATCGCCGAGCCCGTATTTCACCCGGTCCCAGAACCCGACGCTTTCGCCGTTGAGGATCGGCTCGCCGACCTTGCGCGCATGGGCGATGAAATAGTCGAACATGCGTTTTTTCAGCGGTCCGGCATCTTCCATACGCACCATGATCGCCGTCAGCAGGCCTTCGAAGACACGCGGCGGCGCAAAGAAATAGGTCGGCGCGATCTCCCGGCGGTCCTCCGTCACGGTTTCCGGGCTTTCCGGACAACTCACGCAATAACCGGCGGTATAGGACTGCGAATAGGAAAACACGTGATCGCCGACCCAGGCCAGCGGCAGATAGGCGATCGTCGTCTCGTCCACGCCGAGATTGTCGAACGCGTTGCCGTGCAGGGCCGACTTCACCAGATTGTCGTTGGACAGCATCACGCCCTTCGGGCGGCCGGTCGTGCCGGACGTGTAGAGGATGATGCCGAGATCGTCGCCCGTGCCGGCCGCCAGCGACGCTTCCCAGCGCTTCAGGGCGTCGGACGATGCCGAAACCGCGGCAAGTCCCGTTTCGCGCAGTTCACCATAGGAATGCAGGTGGGTATGATCGTAGTCGCGCAGCCCGCGCGGCTCGTCATAGACGATATGCATGAGGCTCGGCACGCTGTCGGAAACCGAAAGCAGCTTGTCGACCTGTTCCTGGTCCTGCGCGACGGCGAACTTCACCTCCGCGTGGTCGAGCACATAGGCCATCTCCTCGGCGACCGAATCGGCGTAGACCGGCACCGGCACGCCGCCGAGCGACTGGATCGCGGCAAACGACCAATAGAGCCGCGGCCGGTTCGCCCCGACCACGGCTACCTTGTCCCCGCGCGCCAGGCCCAATGTCTCCAGACCCAGAGCGAAGGCGCGCACTTCGGCTAGCTGCTGCGCCCAGGTCCAGCTTTGCCAGATGCCGTAATCCTTGTGCCGCATGGCCGGGCGATTGCCGTACCGATCGGCGTTCAGCAGCAGATACTTCGGAAACGTATCAAGTGTCCTGTCGGCGTCGGCCGCAGCAACCATTTCCCATTATCCTCCCGAACCCCGCCTTGTTTCTGCGGTTGGTCCACATTTATCGCGCGGCTTGGCCCAGCGCGCAAGTTCACCCATCTCGTCCGTTCGGCTAACCCGGCCGGCTTTTATGCATCCGGTCCGTGGTCAGCGCGTTAAAAGTACAATCACATGAAGGACGGCAGACATTCAATTTCGCGATTGACAGACAAGACCAGCGATGGTCTGGTAGGCTTGCCGAGTCTCTGGTTTCCCAGCTTTCACGATTTGAATTGTCTTGCCGCTATGCGGTCGCGCGCGCCGATCAGGGCTCGTAGCGTTTCAGCCTTTCCAGCTTGAGCACCCGGATGCGGCCGTGCTCGCACTGGAGCAGCCCCTCTTCCTCCAGATCCTGCAAGGCGCGATTGGCGACCGCCCGCGACACGCCGGCAAGCAGGCCGAGTTCCTCCTGGGAAATCTCGATGGCGTCCTTGCCCGTCGGGTAAAGCACCGGATTGAAGAACCAGGACAGGTTGCGGGCGACGCGGGCGCGCGGGCTGAGAATGCGGTCATATTCGATCGTGGCGATGAACTGGCCCATGCGTTCGTTGAGTTGGCGAACCAGGAAACGGCTGAAGCCGCGGCTGTTGTCGTAGAGCCACATGAACGTCGCGCGATGCATCATCGCCAGGCGGGTGTCGCGCAGCACGACGAGATCGTACTGGCGCGGCTCGCCCTTCAGCACCGAACCCTCGCCGAACCAGCTTCCCGAGGTCGCGCCGGCAAAAGTCATCGCCTTGCCGTCGCTCGACACGGCCGATATCTTGGCCAATCCGTCGATGACCCCGGTCCAGTAATCGAGCCTGTCGCCACGATGGCAGATGTAGCTGCCCTTCGCGAAGGTCTTTTCGATGGTGCCGCGGCGTGCGCGATCGAGTTCCTCGGCGGTGAGTTCTTCAGCCCAGATCGCGGTGCCGACGATGTCTTCCTTCGTGCCCATGTCTTTCCGGACTACCGTGCGACGGTGCCGTTATGGACGCGCGCGCGGCGCAAGACAAGTAAGCAGAAGGTCAGGCGGCGCGTTCCGAACGTCCCGCGGTCGGCAACACGGTCAGCGGTGCGCGCGCGCCTGTGACCGGCCGGTCGAACAACAGTCGCTGCTCCATACGGGTCGACCTGAAGAACGGAAACCGGACGAAGGAGCGCTCCTCTATGGCGTGCACGTTGGCCTGGTACAGCACCACCGGGTAGTTGAGGCCCGGATAGTCGCGCAGCCCGCCGATCTGTTCCGACATGTAGATGCGCCGATAGAAGCCGGTGTGATCTTCCTGGATGGTCGACAGGCAATACGGCGCGTTGAAATGGAAACAGGCCATGCCGGCGATGCGCAGCGTCAGATAGGGAATTTGCGGATAGATCTGCGACCACTCCGGGTCGGCGGCAAAACGGCTCGGATCGATGAAGGTGTCGCCGGCGCGAATCCGTGGCTTCAGTATATCGCCGTAAACCGTGACCGACGGGGACACCGGGTGCGCCTTGTTTACATGATGAATGCGGATGGTCGAAACCAGATTGCCATCGATGTAGACGCCGAACCGGTAACAATTGTCGAGGCCGTCGAGCGAATCGTGGACGGTCTGATCGGCAATCTCCGACACCATATCGGCGGCTCGGTAGGATTTGTAACGCAGCCTGTAGATGTCCTCCAGATCCTCACCGCCCTCCACGCGCCGGTATTCCGTGCGATCGAGTACCGCCAGAACATTCCTGGAGAAGGCCGAAATTTCCGAATGACTTCTCGCAGCTCCCGGGCGCAGCGCAGCGCCCGGTAGTGCCGGATTCGCATTCATGTCAGTCAATTCCCCGTACCTCGTACACTCGACGGTAGCCCATGCGCCGTTCAAGTAAAGCTGAAACTTCTCATGTCGGCGTTTACTTAGCGTTAACGTTAACGGGGGGAGCGCCTATGGCGCGATCACGCCATGACGCAGCGTCAGCCGTGAGAATGAGCAATTTTGGGATGAAGAAGGTCCGCCGGGGTTGAACGCCATATCGAGACACGGCGCCCGTCCGCGGCTGCCTATCGCGCCGCGACGTGCACCGTGCGCAGGTCTTCGGCGAAGGGCCACACCGTGTTCGACATGGTCTCGATGCCGGAGGCCGAAAGCGCCGCGCCGAACAAAAAGCCCTGCAGCAGGTCGGGCTTGACCTCCTGCGACAGAAGCCGGAGCTGATCGAAGGTTTCCACGCCCTCCATCGTGACCTTGAGCCCGACCTGGCGCGACAGATGAACGACGCCCTTCAACAATTCGCGCGACCGGTCGTCCTCGGTGACGTCCTTGAGAAAGCTGCGGTCGATCTTGACCTTGTCGAGCGGCAGCGTGTGGAGATAGCTCAGGCTGGAATAGCCGGTGCCAAAATCGTCGAGCGCAATTCGCACCCCGAGATTGCGGATCTCCTGCAGATATTTCCGCGTCGACAGTTTGTCGTCGAGGATCGCCGTTTCGGTGACTTCGATTTCCAGCCGTTCCGGCGCCAGGCCGCTCTCGGCGAGCGCGTTGGCAACGGTGGCGATGATGTCGGCATCACGGAAATCGCGTGCCGACAAATTGACCGAGACGCCGATCGGCTCCGGCCATTTGGCGCATTCGCGGCAAGCAGCCTTCAAGACCTGCATGCTGATGTCGGAGATGATGCCCATCTCTTCGGCCAGCGGAATGAAAACACCCGGTGAAACCGCGCCGAGTTCGGGATGCTGCCAGCGGCACAGCGCCTCGCAGCTTTCGATGCGCATGGATTCCATGCCCACGATCGGCTGGTAAACGACGCGCAGCGCGTTCGCTTCGACCGCGTTGCGCAGATCCGATTTCAGCATCTGTTTTTCGCGGAACGCGGCGTCCATCGACGTCTCGAAGAGTTGCCAGCCGTTCTTGCCGGCCTCCTTGGCGCGATAAAGCGCGAGATCGGCCTTCACGATCATCCCGTCAACATCGCCGAATGCGACCGGCAACAGCACGGCCCCCGCGCTCATCTGTACCCGCAGCAGGTGTCCGGCCACGTCGACCTCGTCGGCAAGCCCCTCGAAAATCCCGTCGAGAATCTGGCCCAGATGAAGCTCGTCGTGAACGCGGTCGAAATAGATCACGAATTCGTCGCCGCCAAACCGGCTGACCTTGACGTCCTCATCGGCGAAACAGCCGAGCTTTTCGGCAATCGCGTAGATCAGACCGTCGCCGACTGGATGGCCAAGCGTGTCGTTGACCGTCTTGAAATCGTCCATGTCGAACACGGCCAGTGCGCAATTGCGTTCGCGGTCGCCACCGGCCATCTGCTCGGCGACGATCTCCTGGAAATAGGCGCGGTTGGGCAGTCCCGTCAGCGTGTCGTACCGGGCCATGTGGCGGATCTTCTCGTCCGCATGGACCCGCTGTGTCACATCCTCGAACGTGATCACGCCGAGTTCGTCATGACCCTCGCGCGCCGAAAACTCCAGATGGCGCCCGTCGGAAAGGCTGACCAGCAGTTTTCGGTCGCGGCCCTCGCGCAGGGCGCGGGTGAGCTGGCCCTCGACGAAACCGCAATCCTTGTAGGAGATCAGCCCGCCCGCCGCGCCACGCAGCAGCAGCGACTTGAGAGAACGTCCAACGAGATGGTCGGGCGTGGCCACCGACATCAACTGCGCGGCCTCGGCATTGGCCACGACGACGCGGCTGTCGGGGCCCAGCATCACCAGGCCGTGCGACATGGTATTGAGCGCGCGGTTGAAGCGCTGTGCGAGCCGATTGGCCTTCTTTTCTTCCGAAAGCGCCGAAAACAGCACCTCGCGCACCATGTCCGCAAAACGACGAATGGCGAAGAAGAAGGGAAACGCCATACAGCCCAGGATGATATGATAGATGTCGCCGCGCAGGATGAAGCCGATCGAGATCGGCCATGTCATGGTCATGATGAAGATCATCACCATGCGCGGTGATCCGTAATTGCGTCCGGCGATCGACGTCGCGGAGGCCAGGGTCACCGCCACCGAGGCGATTTCGGCGAAACTGTCGTGGGCGAGATAGATGCCCACAAAACAGAAAAAGCCCAGCATGAAGCCATGCATGGACCCGAACACGATATAGTCTCTCTCGCGCGCCTTGGCTTCGGCGCCGGTCGCGGGCGGCGGACGGTTGCTGTATTTGCGGATATTGCGCAACCGCAATATGCCGACCATCACCATGGCGACAGCGACCAGGAGATAGAGCGGATCCTTGGTCTTCCAGTAGCACAGGACGACAAGCAGGGTCTGGGCGACGAGACCGATCGACAGCGTCAACCCGTCGCGGAAAAGGGTTTCCACGAACGGAATGTAGATATCAACCGGGATGTCGCGTTTCTTGATCCTGTCCATGCCATGGTCCGCTCAGGTTCGTGGACTATGGCATGGTCCTGTTAATAAAACGCTTCCCGCGCAATCAACCCGGTGCGCCTTCAATAGTTGTAGTGGCCCCTGAGGTCGCGGGATTGTGCGGCCTGCACGACGATGTCGGTGACGCGTCCGCTACTCCGCCGCTTCCAGCGTCTCGGTCGCATCGCCGGTCTCGAAACGGGCGACCAGCCGCCGCCGTTCCTCCGCCGCCTTGCGCGCATTGGCGTCCTTGACGTGACCGTAACCCTTGATGAGTTGCGGAAGGCTGGCGAGGGCCGCCGCGGCATCGGCGCGCTCGGGTGTCAGACCGGACATCACCATGTCGAGATCGGCCTCGTATTCTGCCAGAAGACGACGTTCCATGCGCCGTTCCTGTGAGTAACCGAACGGGTCGAGCCTTGTGCCGCGCAGTCCCTTCATCGCCGCCAGCAGCCGCATCGCCCGCATCATCCAGGGACCGAATGTGGTCTTTTTCGGCCGGCCGTCGGCGCCCTTTCTGCCCATGATCGGTGGCGCGAGATGGAATTCGAGCCGGTCGTAGCTTTCGAACTCGGCCGAGAGCTGCCTGGCGAACGACCCGTCCGTATAAAGTCGGGCGACCTCGTATTCGTCCTTGATCGCCATCAGCTTGAACAGGTTGCGCGCCACAGCCTCGGTGACCGCGCTCGAGCCGGGAACCGCTTCGGCCTCCTTGGCCTGCACCGCCGCGACCCTGGCGCGGTAGCGCTCGCCATAGGCCGCGCTCTGGTAGGCGGTGAGAAACGCCGTACGGCGCAAGACGATCTCCTCCAGCGTGTCGGCCGGGCTTTCGGCACTCGCGGAGGCGCCGGCCCGTTCGATCAGATCGCGCACAAAACCCGGTTCGTGCGCGGCACGGCGACCCCAGCGGAACGCATCAACATTCATGGCCACCGCCTGACCGTTCAGCGCGATCGCCTGCTCGATCGCCTCGGCCGAGACCGGCAGCCCGCCATGCTGATAGGCCATACCGAGCATGAACATATTGGCCCCGAGCGAGTTGCCGAACAGCGCCGCGGCCGCGCGTGTGGCGTCGAAGAAATGGGCCTTGTCTTCGCCCGCGGCCGCCCGGATCGCCTTTTTCAGCCTCTCGGCCGGCAGCGAAAATCCCGGCGAGCGGGCAAAATCGCCCGGCATGATCTCGGCCGTGTTGGCGATGAACACGGTCTCGTTCTCCCGCACGGCGGACAGCACCTTCTTGGAGCCCGAGACAACCAGGTCGCAGCCCAGCACCATGTTTGCCTTGCCCGCCGAGACCCGGATGGCGTGGACCGCCTCGGGCGTCTCGGCGATGCGCACATGGGTAAACACCGCCCCGCCCTTCTGGGCCAGGCCCGCCATGTCGATCAGGCCGCAGCCGCGCCCTTCCAGATGCGCGGCCATGCCGAGAACCGCGCCGACAGTCACGACGCCGGTGCCGCCGATACCGTCGATGATCCCCGACCAGCCGCCGGAAAGGGATGAAAGCCGGGGAACGGGTACCCCCTCCAGCGGATCGGCCGAACCGGCAATGCCGCGCGATTTGCGGATCTTTGCCCCGTGCACCGTCACGAAAGACGGGCAAAACCCGTTGACACAAGAAAAATCCTTGTTGCAGCTCGACTGGTCGATGCGCCGCTTGCGGCCATATTCGGTCTCGACCGGCTGGATCGACACACAATTGGACTGGACGCCGCAATCGCCGCAGCCCTCGCACACCAGTTCGTTGATGATGACGCGCCTGTCGGGATCGGGATAGGTGCCGCGCTTGCGCCGGCGCCGCTTTTCCGCCGCGCAGGTCTGGTCGTAAAGCAGCACCGAAACGCCCTTTACCTCGCGCAACTCGCGCTGCACCTGGTCGAGATCGTCGCGATGATGGATCGTCGCTCCGCCAGGAAAGCGCACCGCGCCGGCATATTTGTCGGGCTCGTCGGTGACGATCGCGATGCGCGCCACCCCTTCGGCCCGCATCTGGTTGGCGATCATCTCCACGCTGAGCGAGCCTTCGTGCGGCTGCCCACCGGTCATGGCGACGGCGTCGTTGTAGAGGATCTTGTAGGTGATGTTGGCGCCTGAGGCGATCGCAAAGCGCACCGCCAGCGATCCGGAATGATTATAGGTGCCGTCGCCAAGATTCTGGAAGATATGCTCGCGTTTTGAGAACGGCGCCTGGCCGACCCATTGCGCGCCCTCCCCGCCCATCGCCGTGAAGCCAACCGTGTTGCGATCCATCCAAAGCGCCATGAAATGGCAGCCGATTCCGGCGCCGGCGATCGACCCGTCCGGCACCTTAGTGGAGGAGTTGTGCGGACACCCGGAGCAGAAATAGGGCGTGCGGCTTGCCACGTCGGTCGTTTCGGCCAGCATGGCCTGGAACTGCTTGAGCCTGTTGACCCGGGCCGCGATTTCCTCAGACGGCCCGATCACTTTCAGGATCCGCTCGCCGATGGCGATCGCGATGTCGTTGGGATCGAGCGCCCCCTTGGCGGGAAACAGCCAGTCGCCGCGCTCGTCCTTCTTGCCGACGACCACCGGCTGCATGGCGGTTCCATAGAGATCCTCGCGCACCTGAACCTCGATCAGCGAACGCTTCTCCTCCACGACGATGATCATCTCCAGGCCACGCGCGAAATCGCGTATGTGCTCGAGGTCGAGCGGCCACGGGCAGGCGACCTTGAACAGCCGCAGGCCGATACGATTGGCCCCGGCCTCGTCGATGCCGATGTCCTCCAGCGCCTGACGGACGTCGAGATAGCTCTTGCCGACGGTGATGATGCCGACCTTGGGGGTCCGGCCGCCCGAATAGACGATCTTATTGAGGTTGTTGACACGGATGAAGGCCGCAGCCGCAGCCCGCTTGTATTCGTGCAGGCGGGCTTCCTGCCCCATCTGGTCGAGTTCGTGGCGGATGTTGAGCCCGCCTGGCGGCATGTCGAACTCGGGCAGGACGACGTTCAGCCGGTCGAGCGCGACATCGACGGACCCGGTCGATTCGATGTTGTCCTTCACGCATTTCATCGCCGACCAGGTGCCGGCGAAACGCGACAGCGCGAAGCCGTAGAGCCCGTAATCGACCAGTTCCTGGACCCCGGCCGGATTGAAGATCGGGATCATCGTGTCGACGAACAGAAATTCGGTGGCGTGCGCGTTGGTGGAGGACTCGGCCGTGTGGTCGTCGCCCATCAGGGCCAGCACGCCGCCATGCCTGGACGAGCCGGCGAGATTGGCGTGCCGGAACACGTCGCCGGAGCGGTCGACTCCCGGCCCCTTGCCGTACCAGAGCGAAAATACGCCGTCGTGCCTGCCTTCGCCCAGCAGTTCGGTCTGCTGCGCGCCCCAGCACGCCGTCGCGGCCAGTTCCTCGTTGAGGCCCGGCTGAAAGACGATGCTGGATTGCTCGAGCTCGGCCTTCGCCCGCCATAATTGCTGGTCGAGCCCGCCGAGCGGCGAGCCGCGATAACCGGAGACGAATCCGGCCGTGTCGAGGCCGGCCAGCCGGTCGCGCTCGCGCTGCATCAAAAGCATGCGGATGATCGCCTGCGCGCCGGAAATATAGATTCGCTGTTTGGCGAGGTCGTATTTGTCGTCGAGCGATACGTCGTGAAGGGTCATCGGTTCCTCCGCGATGCCCGCTGCCGCGCGAACCACCGCTTCCCCCGGAGTGTTCAATTCCAGAGCCGCCGCGTCAAACAAATTTCGCGAAATCCGGCATCGCGCAACATCGCTACCGCTGCGGACGCGCTGACGCGCTGACGGAAGATCGTGACCGTACGCGGGCCGTTGGCGCATTTTTCGCTTTCCGCCGCGCGCCGGCCGGCCGCGAAGCCGCGGCGAGACCGCCACAAGGTAGGAATACCTAATGCGAATTGCGGAGGAGGTTTGAACACCAATCGTCTTTGATTGACCGGTCAAAGCTGATAATCACGGCCATATCCGCCGGCGCGTTTCCGGCGGCAAGCCGGGCGGCCATAGACATAAGAGCCAACAATGGCCACCGCTCGACTCAAGGGGAAACGTCCGCCCGGCGGACGCTTGTAACGGGAGGAAGTGCATGGCGCCTCTGCTCGCGCTCTCACGACTTGTCGACAGGATCAACGAGTTTGTCGGCCGCCAGGTGTCTTGGCTCATCCTCGTCGCTGTCTTGATCAGCGCCGGCAATGCCAGCATTCGCAAGGCGTTCGACATTTCGTCCAATGCATGGCTGGAACTGCAGTGGTATCTTTACGGCACGGTGTTCATGCTCGCCGCCGCCTACACGCTGCAGCGCAACGAGCATGTACGCATCGACATCGTGTCCAACCGGCTGTCCAAGCGCACCCGCGACTGGGTCGATCTGATCTGCCACATCACCTTCCTGCTGCCTTTCGTGACGCTGATGGTGTGGTTGTGCTGGCCCTGGTTCTGGCTGTCCTATCGCAGCGGCGAGATCTCGGCCAATGCCGGCGGCCTGGTGATCTGGCCAGCCAAAATGATGGTTCTGGCCGGGTTTATTCTCCTGACAGCGCAGGCGCTGTCGGAGATCGTCAAGCGCATCGCCGTCATTCGCGGCGACATCGACGATCCCACCCCCTCGCACGATCTGCCGCCGGCGGCAGAAGCTGCGATCGAAATGGAGACGAAGGCCCGTGATTGACTTCGTCGCCCACAATCTCGCGCCCATCATGTTCGTGTGCGTGATGGCCATGCTGCTGATCGGCTATCCGGTCGCCTTCACGCTCGCCGCCGGCGGGCTGTTCTTTTTTGCCATCGGCGTGGAGATGTCGACGGTCTCGGGCGAAATCCGATTGTTCTGGCCCCTGCTGCAGTCCCATCCCGAACGGGTCTACGGCATCATGTACAACGATACGCTCTTGGCGGTGCCGTTCTTCACCTTCATGGGACTGATCCTCGAACGCTCGCGCATGGCCGAGGACCTGTTGGAGACGATCGGTCAACTGTTCGGTCCGGTGCGCGGCGGCCTCGCCTTCGCCGCGGTGCTCGTCGGCGCGCTTCTGGCCGCCACAACCGGCGTTGTCGCAGCCTCGGTGATCGCGATGGGGCTGATCTCGCTGCCGATCATGATGCGCTACGGCTACAACAAAAGCGTGGCGACCGGAACGATCGCCGCCTCCGGCACGCTGGCGCAGATCGTGCCGCCCTCTCTGGTGCTGATCGTCATGGCAGACCAGCTCGGCCGCTCGGTCGGCGACATGTATGTCGGCGCCTTGTTGCCGGCATTGATCATCGTCGCCTTCTATTGTCTCTACGTGCTGATCCTCAGCCTGTTCCGGCCGGAATGGGTGCCGGCTCTGCCCCCGGAGGCACGCACGCTGGGTGGCGGCGTGACCTCGCTGGTGGCCATACTCGTTGCAGCGGTGGCAATCTACATGATCACCTACAACACGATTTTCGCCGACATGCGCTACGAGGTGCGCCTGGTCTGGGCGGCGACCGTGGCGACGCTTGCCGCCTATCTGTTCAGCCTGATCAACCGTCAGTTCAAGCTCGGCATCTTGTCGCGCCTGGCCGAACAGGTGGTGATCGTGCTGATCCCGCCGCTGGCGCTGATCTTCCTCGTTCTGGGTACGATCTTCCTCGGCATCGCCACACCCACCGAGGGCGGCGCGATGGGCGCGACCGGGGCGCTGGTCCTGGCGCTGGCGAAAGGGCGGCTCAGCCTCACCGTCCTCAAGCAGGCACTCGATTCGACCACCAAGCTCGCCGCCTTCGTCATGTTCATCCTGATCGGCGCGCGCGTGTTCGGCCTGACCTTCTACGGCATCAACGGCAATATCTGGA
Organism: Nitratireductor sp.; assembly: GCA_039973095.1. Taxonomy (GTDB): domain Bacteria; phylum Pseudomonadota; class Alphaproteobacteria; order Rhizobiales; family Rhizobiaceae; genus Mangrovimarina. The sequence continues at coordinate 116,108 of JBDWLQ010000003.1, forward strand.
TCGAGGAACTGCTGTTGTCCCTGCCCGGCGGCGAATACGGCTTTCTCATCTTCGTCACCATCATCATTTTCATCCTGGGCTGCTTTCTCGATTTCTTCGAGATCGCCTTTATCGCCGTGCCGCTGCTCGCGCCGGCGGCCGAAGCCCTCGGGATCGACCTGATCTGGTTCGGCGTCATCCTGGGCATCAACCTGCAGACCTCGTTCCTGACGCCGCCCTTCGGTTTCTCGCTGTTCTACCTGCGCTCGATCGCGCCGATGCGCGACTGGACCGACACCGTATCGGGCCGGGTCCTGCCTGGAATCAAGACCTTCGAGATCTACAAGGGCGCCCTGCCCTATATCGTGATCCAGTTCATCATGATCCTGATCGTGATCTCGTTCCCGCAACTCGTCACGCACTATAAGTCGGCGCCGGGGGTCGGCGGCGGCGATGTCGAGATCAAGCTGCCTCCGCTCGGCCCACCGCCGGCGAATGGCGGCGACGGCGACCAGCCCGCCCCGTTCGGCCTGCCGCCGCTTGGCATGCCCGACAACGGCGGCGGCGGCGAACAACCCGCGCCGTTTGGCCTGCCGCCGCTCAACCTGCAGCCCGAGGGCACGCCGCCGAAGCCGGACCCGGCAACGGATCTCAGCCAGCCACCGAAGATCGAATAGGCGGAAAGTCCGTTCTTTTCGCGCGGCCGCAGCTTTCGTGCGGATCGCCATAAGAAAACCCCGGGGCCATTGCCCCGGGGTCTCGTGTTCTGGACCGGGAACGGTCCGTGCGTCAGAGCTTACCGGCGCGCTGCTGGATCATCATGAAGGTGTCGAAATTGTATTCTGTGAGCTGAGCCCACAGATACGCATCCTTCTTGAACGCCAGCTGGTTGTCGTAGACCTTCTTGAAGGTGGCGTTCTGGGCGTTGATCTCTTCATAGGTCTCCAGAGCCGCGTTGTAGCAGGCCTCGAGAATCTCCTGGCTGAAGGGACGCAACTGCGCGCCGCCCTGGACGAGCCGCTTGAGCGCGGCCGGGTTCTTGTAGTCGTAATTGGCCATCATGTCGGCATTGGCCGCGCGGCACGCTGTTTCCAGGATGGCCTTGTACGCTTTCGGCAGCTCGTTCCACTTTTCCAGATTGGCGAGCGTGTGCAGAACCGGCCCACCTTCCCACCAGCCCGGATAGTAATAATACTGGGCCACCTTGTTGAAGCCGAGCTTCTCGTCGTCATAGGGTCCGACCCACTCGGTAGCGTCGATCGTGCCCTTTTCCAGCGCCGGATAGATGTCGCCGCCGGCGATCTGCTGCGGCACCACACCGACCTTCTCGATGATCTTGCCGCCCATGCCGCCGATGCGCATCTTCAGACCCTGCATATCGGCCACGGTGTTGATTTCCTTGCGGAACCAGCCACCCATCTGCGCACCGGTATTGCCGCACGGCATGCCGTAGAGGCCTTGCGTGGCATAGAACTCGTTCATCAACGTGTTGCCATCGCCATAGTAGAACCAGGCGTTCTGCTGGCGATAGTTGAGGCCGAACGGAATCGCGGTGCCGAGCGCGTAGGTCGGATCCTTGCCCCAGTAATAATAGGACGCGGTATGCGCCAGCTCGACCGTTCCGGCCGAGGCCGCGTCGGCCGCCTGAAGGCCGGGCACGATTTCGCCGCCCGCGAAGACCTGAACCTGGAAATTGCCGTCCGTGGCCTCATTGACGAATTTCGCCATCGTCTCGGCCGCGCCGTAGATCGTGTCGAGCGCCTTGGGGAACGAAGAGGTGCAGCGCCAGGTGACTTTCGGCATTGACTGCGCGATCGCGGGTGCGGCCAGCGTGGTTGCCGCCGCGGCGCCCGCGCCGGCAACGCCTGCCTTCTTGATAAATGAACGACGATCCATTCTATGTCCTCCCATTCGTGGATCTATCGAAATCCGCCTCGGGCCAAGAGGGCCACTCAACGGTTTCAGCCATCGACAATACACGCTCGAAGAAGTGTGTCCAGCGTTCGGATATCCACCTTTCTGCCAAGGCAACGCAGATAATCCGCTATGTTTTCGACGCTTTCGGCACGGACTTTGCCACGCTCGCGAAGTGGCGAGCACGATGCGGCCGGGCTGCAAATCCCGCAGGGCGACTGACCCGTTTGTCCGGCAACCAAAACGCCGGCCCGCCACCAGGCGTTGTGGAGGCGTATTTTTCGCTTGCTGTTACTTTTGCCACCCGGACAAAGCTGCTAAGCAAAAACCGCCGGCTGGACAAAATCCTCGGCCAACGAAAAGCCGCCTGGCACGTGCCGGACGGTTCGAGGGGGAAACGGGAGATCACATGACAGCGTCGGCCGCAGCGCCAACTCCTCATGGTGCATCGGAGACATAGCCGGTGCAGGCCATCGCTCTCGTCGTACGCGCCATCAGCGCCTTCAACCGCTTCATCGGCAACGTCTTTTCCTGGCTTTCCCTGGCCATCGTCCTGGTCTGCTTCACCGTGGTGGTGCAGCGCTACGTCTTCGCGGTCAGCTATGTGTGGATGCAGGATCTCTATATCTGGCTGAACGGCGCCATGTTCACCGCCGTGGCCGGCTTCGCGCTGCTGCGCAACGACCATGTGCGCGTCGACATCTTCTACCGGCCGGCGGGACGGCGGGCCAAGGCGACCGTCGACCTGATCGGGGTCGTGCTTTTCCTGTTGCCCTTCGCCTATGTCGTCTTCGCCTATGGCTGGACCTTCGTGGCGCGTGCGTGGCGGCTGGGTGAGGCCTCGGCCAATGTCGGTGGCATGCCGGGATTGTTCGTGCTGAAAACGTTCATCCTCGGCTTCGCCGTCCTCATCGCCCTGCAGGGCATCGCCATGGGGCTGCGCTCCGTCCTGGTCCTGACCGGCAACGAGCATCTGCTGCCCGCGTATCTGCGATACGAAAACGCCGGCGCGTCCGTGCCGGAGGTCAGCGGATGATGGACCCCGTTTTTCTCGGCGAGCTCCTTTCGGGGCTGATGTTCGTCGGCATTATCGGCTTTCTGCTGCTCGGCTTCCCGGTCGCTTTTACCCTGGCCGGGGTGTCGCTTCTTTTCGGCCTGACGGGAATGTGGTTCGGCGTCTTCGACCCGTCCAATCTCGGCAGCCTGACCAACCGCTATATCGGCTACATGACCAACGAGGTCCTCGTGGCGGTACCGCTGTTCATCTTCATGGGCGTGATGCTGGAACGCTCCAAGATCGCCGAGCAACTGCTTTTGACCATGGGCAAGCTGTTCGGCAATCTGCGCGGCGGGCTTGCCATGTCAGTGGTACTGGTGGGCGCCATGCTGGCGGCCTCAACCGGAGTGGTCGGCGCGACGGTGGTCACGATGGGCCTGATCTCGCTGCCCGCCATGCTGCGCGCCGGCTACGACCCCAAGCTGGCAAGCGGGGTGATCTGCGCCTCCGGCACACTGGGCCAGATCATCCCACCGTCCACGGTGCTGATCTTCATGGGCGACATGCTGTCGGGCATCAACGCCCAGGTGCAGATGGCCAAGGGCAATTTCGCCCCGGTTCCCGTTTCCGTCGGCGACCTGTTCGCGGGCGCGCTGCTGCCCGGCCTGCTGCTGGTCAGCCTGTATATGGGTTGGGTCGCCATCAAGGCTGTCATAGAGCCCGCCTCCTGCCCGGCGATGCCCGTGGCCGAGGAAGACCGCGGCGCGCTCGGCCGCGAAGTGCTGGTGGCACTGCTGCCGCCGCTACTGCTCGTGCTGGCCGTCCTCGGCTCGATCCTCGGCGGCATCGCAACGCCCACCGAGGCGGCCTCGGTCGGCGCCGTCGGCGCGATGCTGCTAGCCGCGCTGCGCCTGCGGCTGTCCTTCACCGTGCTGCGCGAAACGGTCGTGGCGACGGCGACCATCACCTGCATGGTGTTCATCATCCTGTTCGGCGCATCGGTGTTTTCGATTGTCTTTCGCCTGATGGGTGGCGACAACCTGGTGCACGAATTTCTGACCGGCCTGCCCGGTGGCACGCTCACCGCCGTGGCGATGGTGATGGCGATCATGTTCCTGCTTGGCTTCATCCTCGACACGTTCGAGATCATCTTCATCGTCATCCCGATCACCGCGCCGATTCTGCTGGCCCTGGACGTCGATCCGGTCTGGCTGGGGGTGCTGGTCGGCGTGAACCTGCAGACCAGCTTCCTGACGCCGCCTTTCGGCTTCGCCCTGTTTTACCTGCGCGGCGTCGCCCCGGGCGAGGTTGCGACCTCGATGATCTACCGCGGCGTCTTCCCCTATGTAATCCTGCAGATCCTGGCGATCGCGATCATGTTCGCCTTCCCCGGCATCGCCACCTGGCTGCCACGGCTTCTGTACAACTGATCCGCACCAGCCGCTCCGCCCCGGAACGCAAGAGCCCCGGACGGTGACTGTCCGGGGCTCTTTTGGATCCACGCCGGAGGCGCGATCGTCAGATGGCGAAGAATTTCTCGCGGGCTGCGATGAAGGCACCGTCGGTGCCCTCGGTCCGGGTCCGCAGGATATTGAGTGCCTCAATAAAGCTTTCCGTGGTCTTCTTCGTCAGTGCGTCACCGGAATCGCGCAATTCACCCATGATCTCGGCCGCAGCCTTGGCACCGGCCTCCAGAATGTCATCGGGGAACGCGCGCACATTGACGCCGTGGTCGTTGACCAGAGTCTGCAGGGCGCGCGGGTCGTTTGCGTAGAAATCCGACGCGACCTGGTCGTATTCGGCCTGGCACACATCCTTGACGATGGCCTGCAGGTCCGACGGCAGTTCCTGGTACTTGGCCTTCGACACGACAAGCTCGGTCGCCAGCCCCGGCTCGACGAAGCTGGGGAAGTAATAGTTCTTGCAGACCTGGTAGAAGCCCAGCGCCAAATCGTTGTAGGGACCGACGAATTCGGCCGCGTCGAGCGTGCCCGACTGTAGGGCCTGGAAGATTTCCCCGGCCGCCATATTGGTCACCGTCGCGCCGAGCTTTTCCCAGACCCGGCCGCCGAGCCCCGGCGTACGGAAGCGCAGCCCCTCGACGCTATCGAGTCCGCTCAGCTCGTCGCGGAACCAGCCGCCGGCCTGCGTGCCGGTGTCGCCGGACAGGAAACCCTGGACGCCGAACTGGTCGTAGATCTCGTCCCACACTTCCTGCCCGCCCATATAGCGCACCCAGGCGGCGAGCTCGCGCGAGGTCATGCCATAGGGAACGCCGGTGAAGAAGGCGAGACCCTGGCTCTTGTTCTGCCAGTAATAGGCCGCGCCGTGGCTCATTTCGGCGGACCCGTCGATGACGGCGTCGAGCGACTGCAGCGGCGGCACCAGTTCACCGGCCGAATAGACCTGCACGGTCAACCTGCCGTTCGAGGCGGCGGTGATGCGGTCGGCCAGGCGCTGGGCGCCGACGCCGAGCCCCGGGAAATTTTTCGGCCACGTCGTGACCATGCGCCACGTCATGTTTCCCTGCGCGATGGCCGGCGTGGCGAGCGCGGCCGTGCCGCCAGCCAGCCCCGCGGCCTTGATAAACGAACGACGATCCATAAAAAACCTCCCAATATGCCGGTCGTGTTGCAAAAAACGGCTGCCGGACGGTGCCGACAAGGCCCGGTTCCATCCGACTCCGACCCGCATCAATACACGCAGCGCATTCGCCGCAATTGCGCCACAGAGCGGTTGGAAGTGATGGCAAAGACGGTTAGATTCCGGCTCTATTCGCGGGGCTGGACCGGATCTGCGGGCCATACGGGAACCTGCTGCGGACCGCGTCTGGCAACCGCCTCCGGGCGACCGGCATAGGATGGATGAAATGCAACCGGCTCTTGTCGCCGTGTCAACCGATGTGCGCGTCTTCGACCGCTACACCTGGCACGCCACGCCCCACCAATATGTCGAGGCCGCCCTGTCGGGCGCGAACGTCTTGCCGATGCTGTTGCCCTGTTTCGGGGCGCGCATCGATTTCGACGCCCTGCTCGATCAGGTCGGCGGCGTATTGATCACCGGGTCCAAGACCAACGTGCATCCCGCGCTCTATGGCGGCGACGCCACCGAGCGCAACGGCCCCTATGACGAGGCCCGCGACGCCACCACACTGCCTCTGATCCGCAAGGCGATCGAACGCGGCGTGCCACTGCTCGCCATCTGCCGCGGCATTCAGGAACTGAACGTCGCGCTTGGCGGAACGCTGGCGACCGAAATTCAGGAACGCCCCGGCATCATGGACCACCGCGCCCCGCCGAGCGAGTTCCACGACGAGCGTTTCGCCATCCGTCACCGCGTCAGCTTTGCCGAGGGATCGTGTCTGGCCGATCTGTTCGAGACCGGCGCGATCGAAGTCAATTCCGTTCACCGGCAGGCCGTCGGACGTCTCTCGCCACGACTCGACATCGAGGCGGTGGCCGAGGACGGCACGGTCGAGGCCGTATCGGTCCCGGGCGCCAAGGGCTTCGCGATCGGCGTACAATGGCATCCCGAATACTGGGTCGAGACCGACAGCGCCTCGCGCCGCATTTTTCAGGCGTTCGGTTCGGCCGTGCGCGCTTATGTGGCCGAGCGCGGCCACGCGGGGGCAGCGGCCGAATAGGGCTCTGTCGGCTCCATGTCGCTGGCCAAGGGTCAGAATTCGGAAAGAAGCTGGAAGATCGGCGCTTCCGGGCGAACGGATTCGTAAGCGATGCCGTCGGCGACCGCGAATTCGACCACCGAAGAACCATCCTCCGACAAGAAGCTCAAGAGCCCGTCGCCCTCGTCGCGGCCGAAACGAACAAGCGCGAGCCGTTCGTCGACGTCGCCGCAACCGGGTTCGAGGACAAGGCGGAACCGGCCTTGTGCCGCATCGCCCGCGCGCTCGACCAGGCAGCGCTCGGCGCCGCCGACCCGATAGAGCGAATACTGGCCGTCGGACGCGGTCGCGATCTCGCGCGACGCGCCGTCAGACGCCCCGTCCGACGTGACATAGAGGCCGGCCGTGGCGGCAAGCGCCAAGACGAGCACGGAAAGCAGCTTCACCGCGAATCATCCTTGCTTGTACCCCCACGCCTGGGAAGGTGGTGCGAACTGGTTAACGAACGGTTAACCGGGTCGAGCCGCGGTCAATCCGGCGGTTTCGGGAACCGGGGTCAGAACGCGCCCCTCGTCGAACCAGGCAAGCAGATTGTCGACCACCAGATCGGCCATCGCCTCCCGCGTCGCCTGCGAGGCCGAGCCGACATGCGGCAGCAGCGTGGCGTTGTCGAGGTCGAGCAGGGCCTGCGGCACATGCGGTTCGTCGGCAAAGACGTCGAGGCCGGCGGCGCGAATGGTGCCGGTCGCGAGCGCCGCGATCAGCGCCTGCTCGTCAACCGTGCTGCCACGCCCGATATTGATGAAGACACCATCCGGGCCGAGCGCTTCCAGGATCCCGGCATCAACGATCTTGTGGGTCTGTGCCCCGCCCGGAGCCACCGAGACAAGCACGTCGACCGCCTCGGCAAGTCCGCGCAGACTGTCGTGATAGGCGTAGGAGACACCGGCGACCGGTCGGCGGTTGTGATAGGCGATCGGCAGGCCGAAGGCCTCCAGACGATGCGCGATCGCCTGACCGATGCGCCCCAGTCCGAATATGCCGACACGGCGACCGCGCAGGGTGGCCGGCGTCAGCGGATAGCCGCCTTCCCGCGCCCACCGGCCGGCGCGCAGATAGGCCTCGGCCTTTGGAAACTCGCGCACCGTGTTGAGCAGCAATGCGACCGCGGTGTCTGCCACCTCCTCGTTGAGAACGTCGGGCGTGTTGGTCACCATAATCTTCTTCGACGCGGCGTGGTTTGCGTCCACGGCATCGTAGCCGACGCCGAAATTGGCGATGATTTCCAGTTTCGGCAGCGCGTCGATGAACGCCGCGTCGATCGTGGTCATCGCCGCGATGCCGCGAACAGCCTCGGAGGATCGTCCGCTCAACAGACCCGGATCGGCGGCCTCCAGGGGCACCAGTCGGAACGCGTCCGAAATCCGCTTTACCGCGTGGTCATGCAGCCGGCCGGGCACCAGAATGGAAATATCGCGCATGGAAATGATGAACCAGTTTCTCGTTGATGTCGCGCCGACACCGTAAGCATGGCTCGCCCCGCCGGCAAGCATCGCCGGCCCGCTCCGTTCGCCAAGCCGTGATCGGAAAAATCGGGAACCACTTGGCGTGCGAGCGCGCGATGGAAAGCCGCGTCTCCTACGGCACGGCGCCCCCGCCCCTGCGCGCATGTCAACACTATGTGGCGCAGCTTCGCGCGACGCGGTTTCAGTCGCGCTCGACGGGTTTGCCGGTCGATTGCCGCACATGCAACTCCGGCTTGATCAGTTCCTGCGCGGCGGTCACGGGCACCCCGTTCAGCCGGTCGAGCAGGGCGCGCGCCGCGCGGCGGCCAACATCGCGCTGGCCGTTCCACACCGTGGTCAGGGCCGGCGTCGCGATCGCCGCCTCTTCGAGGTCGTCATAGCCGGTCACCGAGATGTCGACGCCCGGCACCAGCCCGGCACGGGCGATGCCGTTCATCAGCCCGATCGCCACCAGATCGTTCCAGCAGACCGCCGCGGTCGGCTTGTCCGGCAGGGCCAGAAACTGCCCGGCCACCTCGAAGCCGCTTTGCTTGGTGCGCGGCCCCGGAATGCGCCAGTGCGGCGCGACGACGAGACCGGCCTTTTCCATCGCCGCGACGTAACCCTGGTAACGATCGCGGCCGGTGGAGGTCTGGTCCGTGCCGCCGATCATGGCGATGCGACGGTGGCCGAGCGAGATCAGATGATTGGTGGCAAGCCCGATCCCGTAGGCGTCGTCGCCGCGAAACACCGGCACTTCCGCGCCCTCGACCGAGCGCGCGATCAGCACGGCGGGAAGGCCGTTTTCCTCGATCAGCCGGATATCCTCGCGCGGCGTGCCGATCGCCGGCGACATGATGACGCCGTCGGCGCCGAGCTGCAGCAGGGTGTCCACGAAAGTCCGCTGCTTTTCGAGCTGGTCGTAATGGTTGGACAACAAGAACGTCTGCCGGCTGCGGTCGAGTTCGCTCTCGATCGAACGCAGGATTTCGGCGAAAAACGGGTTCATGATGTCGTGCACGACCACGCCGACAATGCCGGAGCGGGAGGTGCGCAGGCTGGCCGCGCGGCGATTATAGATGTACCCGATCGCGCGCGCGTGGTCCTTGATGCGTTCGCGTGTGGCGTCGGCGACCAGCGGACTGTCCCGCAGCGCCAGCGACACCGTCGCCGTGGACACGCCGAGTGCCTCGGCGATGGTCGAAAGCTTGATTTTCTGCGCCAGAACGCCCCTCCCGACGATCCGCCCGGGTCGTTTTAAACCGTTTAACCGCGCTTATGCCATTGCCCTACACCATTTCAAAGCCTTTTCGACAGGCTGCCGGTTTCCGCATTCGGCGCCGAAGCCGAGCGCATACGCAACCGGCGTTCGCGATGCACGATGTAAAGCCCGCTCGCCACGATGATCGCCGCGCCGCTGAGCGTGAAGCCGTCCGGCACGTCGCCGAAGACCAGATAGCCGAGCACGATCATCCACACCATTTGCAGATAGGGATAGGGGGCGAGCGCCCCGGTTGTTGCCTGCCTGTAGGCCTTGATCAGCAACCAGTGCCCGAGGCCGCCATAGATGCCGAGCGACAGGAGCACGACCCACTCGACCATCGATGCCGGCACCGAGCCGTAGAACGGGACCGCCGGCGCCATCAGGATCACCGGCGCCAGCGCCGAGTAGAAGATCAGGCTTTCGGCGGTTTCGGTCGCGCTCATCTTGCGGGTCATGATCACGTAGGACGAATAGCTCAGCATCGCGCAGATCAGGTAGAGATGGCCGATTTCGAACACGCCGACCCCCCGGGCGCGTGATCACCAGCACACCGGCGAACCCGACAATGATCGCCGCCCAGCGCCGCCAGCCGGCCCATTCGCCCAGAAACGGGCCGGCGAGCGCGGTGATGACCATCGGCGCGAAGAAGAAGATCGACACGGCCTCGGCGAGCTGCAGGGTCTTCAGCCCCTGGAAATTGAAGAAGGTCGCGCCGAACAAAAACATGCCGCGCAGGACCTGAAGCGGCGCGCTGGCGACCCGGAACGCGGCGCGATGGCGCCAGGGGCGCAGGATGAGGACGGCAAGAACCAGGTGAACGGCAAACCGGACCCAGGCGATGAAAGGTGGCGCAAGCCCGGCCGCGCCCAGAAACTTCGCGCTGGTATCGAGGAAGGAAAACAGCACCCCGGCCGCGAACACCAGCAGGATCGCTGCCAGCGGCGTGGCGGTGTCGGTGACGGAATTGTCCTTGCTCAAGGCCTGCAGCCGATCTCGTGGGAAAGCACCCTGCCGTGTCGGCCATACCGTCTCCAAGGGCAAGGCCTATTTGCGAGCGCTCCCCGTTGTGCCGGGCACTCTCGCGCGGCCCTACAACGCCTCGCCCGCTTCTTCGGCGAGTTCGGTCCGCTCCGGGTCCGGAAGCCGCTCCGTGCCCGACAGATTGTCCTCGATGCGCGCCAGCATTTTCAAGAAGGCCTTCTGTTCCTTCTTGTCGAGCCCCTTGAGCGCCATCTTTTGCGTCTTGCGCACCGCTTTTTCGATCGCCTTGATCGCGTCGCGGCCGGCCTCGGTCAGGAAGACGTTCGCCTGTCTGGCGTCACTGTCGGACGGACGTTTGGACAGGAAGTCCTGCGCCTGCAGCCGGTTGATGGTTTTGGTGATCGTCGGCGGACGCACGCCGAGCCGGCTGGCGAGTTGGCCCGGCGTCTGGCCGTCCTCGCGCGCGAGCGCGAGCATGATCTGGTCCTGGCCGGCGTAAAAGCCGTGATCGAGCAGGCGTGCGGCGAGCGCGGTGCGAACCAGCCGCGCCGCCGATTGCAGGCGGTTGATCGCCGCCCCTTTTTCCGTTTTGGCCATTTGCCCCTCCCATGTTCGCCGCAATCGATCTAGATTCGGACGGCCGTCGCTTTCGGGCTTTGACGTCTGGTGTCCGACAAGCGGGACAACGGCATGAAGACCGGGCGACCCATTCGCCGACGAACTTATGGCAAAGGTTGATTTCAGTTCCATGACAAAAAGCGAAGCCGGCAAAGTCGAGCGTGCACGCGCCCGCGCCGGCAAAACCATCGCGGTCCTGCCGCTCGGCGCGCGCGAGCAGCACGGCCCCCATCTGCCCGCCGAAACCGACACCATCATCGCCGAGGCGGTCGCCGCCCGCGCCGGCCGGATGCTGCCGGAAAGCATCGACGTGACCTGGCTGCCGGCCGAGCCGGTCGGCTATTCGATCGAACATCTCGACCTCGGCCGCACCGAAAGCCTGTCCTATGGCGAGGCCGTGGAACGCTGGATCGCGATCGGCGCCGAACAGGCCGCGCGCGGCTGCCGGAAATTCGTCATGCTCAACGCGCATGGCGGCAACGCGCCGCTGATGACGATCGTCGCCACCGAACTGCGCGTGCGCGAAACCATGCTGGCGGTCGCCACGAGCTGGCCGCGCTTCGGGTATCCCGAGGGCCTCGTCGGCGAGACCGAACGGGCCTTCGGCATTCACGGCGGCTTTGTCGAGACGTCGGTGATGCTGGCGCTGCGTCCCGACCTGGTCGACATGGACAAGGCCGCGGCATTCGCTTCCGCGCAGGAGGGGTTTGCCGCCCGCTTCACCCATCTGCGCGCCTACGGCCCGCATGCGTTCGGCTGGACGATGCGTGATCTGTCGCCGCACGGCGTGGTCGGCGACGCGAGCGCAGCCAGCGCGGCGGCCGGCGAGCGTCTGCTCGATCACGCCGCGCGCGGACTTGTCGACCTGCTTGCGGATGTCGACCGCTTCGACCTGGCCTATTTTGCCTGACGGCGGAAAGGGCTGGCGAGATTCGGGCCTTGTTTCGCCGCTGCCAGCGTGCATTGGATCAGCCGCCATCCTATATGGAAATCGATCCGCAATTCGCGCCCCGGGGGACTTGATGTCCGATACGCAAACCCAACTTCCAGTCACCGTGCTGACCGGCTATCTCGGTTCCGGCAAGACCACGCTGCTCAACCGCATCCTCACCGAAAACCACGGCAAGCGTTACGCCGTCATCGTCAACGAGTTCGGCGAGATCGGGATCGATAACGAACTGATCGTGGAATCCGACGAGGAAATCTACGAGATGAACAATGGCTGCGTGTGCTGCACGGTGCGCGGCGATCTGATCCGCGTCGTCGAAGGGCTGATGCGCCGGCCCGGGCGGTTCGATGCCATCGTGGTCGAAACCACCGGGTTGGCCGATCCCGTGCCGGTGGCGCAGACTTTTTTCATGGACGACGACGTGCGCGCCAAGACCCGGCTCGATGCCGTTGTGGCGCTGGTCGACGCCAAGCACCTGCCGCTCAGGCTGAAGGACAGCCGCGAGGCCGAGGACCAGATCGCCTTCGCCGACGTGGTCGTCGTCAACAAGACCGACTTGGTCGACGAGGACGAGCTCGCGGCGCTCGAGGCGACCATCCGCGCGATCAACCCGTCAGCGCGCATTCACCGCGCGACCCGCGCCGGACTGCCGCTTGCGGAGGTGCTCGACCGCGGCGCCTTCGACCTGACGCGCGCGCTCGACAACGACCCGCATTTTCTCGATCACGGCCACCCCGACCACGCCTGCGGACCCGATTGCGATCACGATCATGGCGACCATGCCGGCCACGATCATCACCACCATCACGACGCCTCGCCGATCCACGACGTCTCGGTGCGGTCGATCTCCCTGCGCGGCGGCGCGCTCGATCCGAAGAAATTCTTCCCGTGGATCGAGAAGACGACCCAGATCGACGGCCCGAACATCTTGCGGCTGAAGGGCATTATCGCGCTTGCCGGCGACGACGAGCGCTACGTGGTGCAGGGCGTGCACATGATCGTGGAGGGCGACCACCAGCGCGCCTGGCGCGACGACGAAAAGCGCGAAAGCCGGCTCGTCTTCATCGGCCGCGACCTCGACGCCGAACGGCTGAAACGCACCTTCGAGGCGTGCCAGGCCTGACGCCCGACCTCGCTTTGGCGCCGTCGCCTCCGGGACCGGGGCGCCGCAGACCGCACTGACCCAGGAACGCCGACGCTCATGCCCACTGTCGCCCCTCTCGATCTCAACGCCCATTGCCTGAGTGCGCGCTGGATCGCCGGCATACCCCATTTCGCGCTCGCCGACGGCGCCGTCCACCGGCTCGACAACGGACACAAGACGGTCGAGGCGCATGACGGGCTGTTGGCGGCGACACCGGCCGGCGACGGCAAGGCGCTTCTGACCGCCGGTGAGGACGGACGCGTCTGCGCCGTGACGCCTGAGGGCGATCTACGCGAACTTGCCTCGATCGGACGCAAATGGGTTACCGCGCTGGCCGGCGGTCCCCAGGGCGCGGTGGCGTTTGCCTCCGGCCGCACCGCCTATGTGCGTTTCGCCGACGGACGCCTGCGCGACTTCGCCCATCCGCGCTCGGTGGAAGGCGTCGCCTTTGCGCCGAAAGGCATGCGCATCGGCGTCGCCCGCTACAATGGCGCGACGCTGCATTTCCCCGCCGCCGACGGCACGCCGGTGGACCTGACCTGGGACGGCGCCCATACCGGCATCACCTTTTCGCCCGACGGCAATTTTCTCGTCACCACCATGCAGGAAAACGCACTGCATGGCTGGAAGCTCGCCGACGGCAAGCACATGCGCATGAGCGGCTATCCCGCCAAGGTGAAATCCTGGTCCTGGGCGGCGAAGGGACGCTGGCTGGCCACCTCCGGCGCGCCGGCCGCGATCGTGTGGCCGTTTTCCGGCAAGGACGGGCCGATGGGCAAGGCGCCGGTCGAACTCGGCACGCGCGCCGACACCATGGTTACGGCGGTCGCCTGCCATCCGACCGACGAATTCGTCGCCATCGGCTTCGGCGACGGCATGGTGCTGGCAGCCCGCATCGCCGACCAGAAAGAAGTGCTGCTGCGGCGGCCGGGCAAGGGCGCGATCACCGCGCTGGACTGGGATGGCGAAGGCCGCCGCGTCGCCTTCGGTTCCGAGGCCGGCGATTGCGGCGTCGTCGACATCGCCGGTTAGGCAGGGCCGAAACCGGCGCCTACCAGTTCAGCCCTGCTTTTCGAGATAGTCCCGCGCCCAGCCGAGCCCGTCCTCGGTCCGTCCCGCCGGCAGGTATTCGCAGCCGACGAAACCCGAATAACCGCGCGCGTCGAGCGCCGCCAGGACGGCGCGATAGTCGATCTCGCCACAGTCGGGCTCGTGCCGGCCCGGATTGCCGGCGATCTGGATATGGGCGATCCGCGCACGGTGGCGCTCGAACGTCGCCACGATTTCGCCCCCGGTCCGGCTTTGATGGTAGATGTCGTATTGCAGGGAAAGATTGTCCGAACCGACCCGGTCGAGGATCGCGGCCGCCTCGGCCATGGTCTCCAGAAAATAGCCCGGCATGTCGAACCGGTTGAGCGGTTCGATCACGATCCGCACACCGCGCCGGGCCGCCTCGGCGGCGGCATGGGCGAGATTGTCGGTGAAATTCTCCTCCAGTTCGCGGCGGTCGATTTCCTTAGGCGCCACGCCGGCCATGCAGTGGATCAGCGGCGCGCCGAGCACCGCGGCATAGTCGAGCGCCAGGGCCAGAGCCTCGCGAAACCGCGCGCGCTGGCGCGGGTCGACCGCGAGCCCGCGCTCGCCCGCCGCCCAGTCGCCCGGCGGCATGTTGAACAGCGCCCGGTCGAGCCGGTTTTCTTCGAGCGCGGTGGCGATCTCACGAGCGTCGTGGTCGTAGGGAAACAGGAACTCGACCGCGCCGAACCCGGCACGCGCGGCGCGCTCGAACCGGTCCATGAACGGGACCTCGGTGAACAGCATCGTCAAATTCGCGGCAAGTCTGGGCATTTTCCCTCCAACGCGCGTATGAAGGGTTCACCCGCACGCGGCAAGATGCCTGTCCGGATAAAGCCACCGGCCGCGGCCGCGATCCACGCCCCCGGCCTGACTGCGGGTCGGCCTCAGCCGCCGAGCTTGGCGGCCCGGCCGGCGATATAGACCTCGCGTACGGCGCGGTCGTCGCCGAGCGTCTGCAGGAGAAACAGTTCCTCAGACAGCGTTTCGACGGTTTCCATCCGGGTGCGCATCGTCGGCGTCGCCCAGGCGTCGAGCACGACGATGTCGGCGTCGGTGCCCGCGTCCAACGTGCCGGCCCGCTCGGCGATCGACAACGCCTCGGCATTGCCGCGCGTCATCTGCCAGAACGAGGCCAGCGGATTGAGTTTCTCGCCCTGGAGCGCGATCACCTTGTAGCCCTCGTCCAGCGTCCTGAGCATGGAATAGTTGGTGCCGCCTCCGACATCGGTCGCCACCGCCACATGCAGCGGCCGTTCGCGCTTGCGGTAGCGCTGATAGTCGAACAGGCCCGAGCCGAGAAAGAGGTTGGAGGTCGGACAGAACACGGCCACCGAGCCGGTTTCCGACATCGCGTCGGCCTCGCGATCGCTCAGATGGATGCAATGGCCGAACAGGCTCTTGCGCCCCAACAGCCCGTAGCGGGCATAGACGTCGGTATAGTCCTTCGCCTGCGGGTAGAGTTGTTCCGTCCAGCGGATCTCGGCCTGGTTTTCCGACAGATGCGACTGGACATGGCAGCCGGGATGTTCCGCTGCCAGCGCCTGGGCCATCTCCATCTGTTCCGGCGACGAGGTGATCGCAAAGCGCGGCGTGATTGCATAAAGCTGTCGGCCCTTGCCGTGCCAATGCGCAATCAGCGCCTTGGTATCGTCATAGCTCGATTGCGGCGTGTCTGTCAGGGCTTCGGGCGCGTTGCGATCCATCATCACCTTGCCGGCGATGTTGAGCATGTCGCGGGAATGGCTTTCCTCGAAAAACGCCTCCGCGGAGGCTGCATGCACCGAACAATAGGCGGCCACCGTCGTCGTGCCGTGGCGGATCATGTCGTCGAGGAACAACCGCGCGATCCGGCGCCCGTGCTGGGCGTCGGAAAATTTCGTTTCCTCGGGGAAGGTATAGTCGTTCAGCCAGTCGAGCAGTTCCGCCCCGTAGGAGGCAATGATCTGCATCTGCGGATAATGCGCATGCGCGTCGATGAAACCCGGCAGAACCAGATGCGGCCGGTGATCGGCGACCGGCGCATCACCGGCCACGGCCGAAACGGTGGCGAAATCGCCGGCGGCGACGATCGCGCCGCGCTTGACGAACACCGCGCCGTCCTCCTCGTACCGGCAAGCGGCAAGGTCGTCGGCCGCCACCGGCTCGCGCAGGAAAGAGAGCACCCGCCCCCTGATCAGGATCTCGCTCATTGCTTCGATCCGCGCGCCTCTTCGAACCACGAAACGATCAGCGCCCGCTCCTCGTCGGTCATGTAGGTGACGTTTCCCGGCGGCATGGCGTGGCTGCGCCCGGCCTGAAGGTAGATTTCGCGCGCCCGGTCCGCGATCGTCGCATCGGTGTCGAGCCGGACATCCTTCGGCGTTATGTAGACCCCCTCATAGACGGGCTCGGCCGTGTGGCACATCGAGCAGCGGCCAAGGACGGTGTCGCGCACGGCGGGAAAATGCGCCGAGGCGATGAACGGTTCCGCCGCCGCGGCCGCCTTGTCCTCGCCCGTCAGCACTTTCGGTACGGTCGACAACCACATGATGATGATGAACAGGATCGTCGCCAGCGCCCAGGTCCAGGTCGGATTGCCTTTTTTGGCATGCACGGTGTTGAAATAATGTCGGATCAGGACGCCGATCAGGAAAATCAGCGATGCGATGACCCAGTTGAACTCGGTTGCGAACGCCAGCGGATAGTGGTTCGACAGCATCAGAAAGAGGACCGGCAGAGTCAGGTAGTTGTTGTGCAACGAACGTGTCTTGGCGATCCTGCCGTATTTGGGATCCGGCTTGCGCCCGGCGATCAGGTCGGCGACCACGATCTTCTGGTTGGGAATGATGATCATGAAGACATTGGCCGACATGATCGTAGCGGTGAACGCACCCAGGTGCAGAAAGGCCGCACGCCCGGTGAAAAGCTGCGTATAGCCCCAGCTCATCGCCACCAGAATAACGAACAGAACCAGCATCAAGGTGGTGTCGTTGTTGGCCAGCGGCGACTTGCAGAGCTGGTCGTAGAGGATCCAGCCCACCGTCAGCGAGGCGAGCGAGATCAGGATCGCGGTTCCCGCCGACACGTCGAGCACGCTACGATCGACAAGATAGAGGTCGGCGCCTGCGTAATAGACGATGGCGAGCATGGCAAAGCCGGTGAGCCAGGTGGCGTAGGCTTCCCACTTGAACCAGGTCAGGTGCTCAGGCATCTCCGCCGGCGCGACCAGATATTTCTGGATGTGGTAGAAGCCGCCGCCGTGAACCTGCCATTCCTCGCCGAACGCGCCTTCGGGAAGGTTCGGGCTCTTCCGCAGGCCAAGATCGAGGGCGACGAAATAGAAGGATGAGCCGATCCAGGCGATGCCCGTGACAACATGCAGCCAGCGCATTCCAAAGCTCAGCCAGTCCCAGAATATCGCAAGATCGTACATCGGCGCATGCCCTCCTCGTCCAGGCGACTTTACGGCCTCGGCCGCAAACGAAAAGAGGCGCAGTCACCGAGCACTTTCAAAAAAATCTGGAAAATAATAGTCTCCGCCCCCTGTCATCCAGATCGCACCGGGATACTTCATGGCCTATCTCGACAATGTCGCCGTTTTCGTTCGCGTGGTGGAGCTCGGCAATCTCTCCGCGGCGGGACGCGACATGCGCATTTCGCCAGCCGTCGCCTCCAACCGCATCAAGGAACTGGAAAAACATCTGGGCGTGCGCCTGTTCAACCGAACGACGCGCCAGCTCACCCCGACAGAGCAGGGACGCGTCTTTTACGACGGCGCCAAGAAAGTGCTCGACGCCGTCGCCGACGCTGAAGCCGCCGTGAGCGCCCTTTCGGGCCAGCCGCGCGGCACGATCCGCGTCACCGCGCCGCTCGGCCTCGGCCGCCGGCTGCTTGCCTCCGGCATCCCGGAATTCCGCGAGCGCTACCCCGACATCGAGGTGCGGCTCAGGCTGTCCGACCACGACGTCGACATGATGCGCGAGGGGATCGACGTCGCCTTCCGTCTCGGCGTGCTGGAGGATTCCAGCCTGCGTATGCGTGGCGTTCTGGAATGCGAACGGGTGCTGGTCGCCGCCCCGTCCTATCTGGACAAGCGCGGCGAGCCGCAAAGCCCGGACGACCTTCTGGCGCATGACTGCCTGATGTTGCGCTATCCGGGCGCACGCGAGCACTTCTGGACCGTGCGCACGCCCGACGGCCCGCGCAAGCTGGACGTGCGCGGACCCTACGATTCCGACGACGGCGACGTGCTGACCGGCTGGGCGCTCGCCGGGCATGGCATCGTCATGAAGCCGCGCTTCGAGGTCGAGCCGTTCCTGCGTGAAGGACGGCTGAAAACCATTATGACAGCAACACCGCCGATCCCGGTCCAACTCGCCGCCGTCTATCCGCACAAGAAATATCAGGACCCCAAGGTCCGGCTGCTGCTCGACTTCATGGTCGAACGCTGCCAGCGCATGATCCGCGACATTCTCGACGGCCGTTGAACGCCCGCCGGCCGCAAGGGAGACAACCCATGGCCCGCATCATCGCGAAAGCCGCCCTCTTCGGCCTGCTCGGGCTCGTCGTCCTGCCGGTGGTGGTTTTCGTCGGCGTGCTCGTGCTTGGCTATGCGCTCGATCCTTCCTGCGGCACGCCGGGCGCATCCGGGGGCTGTGAAATGGGCGCCGCCGCCTCGGCCATCGCCTCGGCGATCCCCGGCTTTATGCTGTTTTTCCTGGTTTCGCTGCTGCTCAGCGTGAGGCGGAGGAAGAAGGCTGAAACGCCGCCGCAAGAGCCGTCATGACCTCAGCCGCGGCCAGCGCGGCGATGACGGCGGGACGCTTGTCGCGCATGCCGTCGCCGCCGATCGGGGTCACCAGCCGCGAAAACGCGGCCGCGCTGCCGCCGCCGGTTTTCAGGAACCAGCTCCTGAAGGTCGCCTTCTTGGTCGCCGAGCCGATCATGCCGACATAGGCCGCGTCGCCGCGCTTCAGCGCCTCGGACACGATCAGGAAGTCGAGCGCATGGTCATGCGTCAGCACGACGAAGGCGGTGCCGGGCGGTGCTGAACGCACGAGTTCCTCCGGCACGGCGGTCAGGCGGGTTTCGACATCCTGGGGAAATCCGGCGATCGCCTCGGCCCGGGTTTCCACCACCGTCGCAAGAACCGGCAAAAGCACAAGCGCTTCGGCCAACGCCCGGCCGACATGGCCGCCGCCGAAGACCAGCACGCGCGGCAGCGCGTCGTCCTCGGACCGGACGCGGGCGAGAAGCGTGTCGCGCAAGGCTTGATCGACCCGCTCGATCGACAGCCCGACCCGTCCGCCGCAGCACTGCCCGATCTCGGGACCGAGCGGGATGTCGAGCGCCTTCGCCGGTTCCGCCTTGGAGGTTGACGCGCCGCGCAACAAGGACCGAGCCTCGTCGATCGCCATGAATTCGAGCTGTCCGCCGCCGATCGTGCCAAAAATCCTTTCCGGCGCAACCAGCATCCATGCGCCCTTCTCGCGCGGCGTCGACCCTTTCGCGGCAGTCACCTCGACCTTCGCCGCCGCCGGATGGGCGTCGAGAAAGGCTTTCAGGCTTGTGGCCGTCTTCGTCATGGTCGCAACTCTAGCCCGAGATGCCCGTGCCGGCGATCCCCGGTTAGCTTTTGGTCTGGGCGCGGACGCGCTCGACCGCCATCAGCACCCTTTCGGGTGTCGCCGGCGCGTCAAGACGCGGACACACCTTGTGCTCACCGACAGCAGCCACCGCATCCGACAAGGCGTGGAGAACGCACATCCCCAGCATGAAGGGCGGTTCGCCGACCGCCTTGGAGCGGTGCACGGTCGGCTCATGCGCCTCCGGCCAGTCTGCAAGCGTGACTTTGAAGACCTTGGGGCGGTCGGAGGCAAGCGGGATCTTGTAGGTCGAGGGCGCATGCGTGCGCAGCCGGCCCTTGTCGTCCCAGACGAGTTCCTCCGTCGTCAGCCAGCCCATGCCCTGAATGAAGCCGCCCTCGATCTGGCCGATGTCGATCGCGCGGTTCAGCGACCGTCCGGTCTCGTGCAGGATATCGGCACGCTCGACCACATATTCGCCGGTCAGCGTGTCGATCGAAACTTCCGCGCAGGCCGCGCCATAGGCGAAATAATAGAACGGATGGCCTTCACCCTTGTCGCGGTCCCAGCGCACCTTCGGCGTCTTGTAGAAGCCGGTCGCCGAAAGCTGGACACGGGCCATATAGGCCTGCTGGGTCAACTCGCCGAAGGCGATCTCCTGGTTGCCGACCCTGACCCGGTTGGGCAGGAACTCGATCTGCTCGCGCGGCACGCCGTATTTCTCGGCGGCGAAATCGCACAGCCGGTCGCGAATCGTGCGAGCGGCGGCCTGGGCGGCCATGCCGTTGAGATCCGAACCCGCCGAGGCCGCCGTCGCCGAGGTGTTGGGCACCTTGCCGGTGGTGGTCGCGGTGATCTTGACGTGGTCGATGTCGATCTGGAACTCCTCGGCCACGATCTGCGCAACCTTGACATAGAGCCCCTGCCCCATCTCGGTGCCGCCATGGTTGAGATGCACCGACCCGTCGGCATAGACATGCACCAGCGCGCCCGCCTGGTTGAAATGGGTCGCAGTGAAGGAAATGCCGAACTTCAGCGGCGTCAGCGCCAGTCCACGCTTGACTACCGGCGAGCCGGCGTTGAAGTCGGCGATCGCACGCCGCCGTGCCTGATAGTCGGCGCTCTCTTCGAGCTCGTCGACGATCCGGTGGATGATGTTGTCCTCCACCGTCTGGTGGTAGGGCGTGACGTTGCGATCGCTGGTGCCGTAAAAATTCTTCCTGCGGATCTCCAGCGGGTCCTTGCCGAGCGCGAAGGCGACCTCGTCGACCACGCGCTCGCAGCCGATCATGCCCTGCGGGCCGCCGAAACCCCGAAACGCGGTGTTGGAGACGGTGTTGGTGTAGAGCGGCGCCGATTGGGCGCGCACGGCCGGATAATAATAGGTGTTGTCGCAGTGAAACAGCGCCCGGTCCGTCACCGGACCGGACAGGTCGGAAGAATACCCGCAGCGCGCCGCGTAGAGATAATCGACGCCCAGAATGTTGCCTTCGTCGTCGAAGCCGACCTCGTAATCGATGACGAAATCGTGCCGTTTGCCGGTTGCGGTCATGTCGTCGTCGCGGTCGGGCCTGATCTTGACCGCCCGGCCCAGTTTCTTGGCCGCGACCGCCGCGATCGCGGCGAACTGGTTGCCTTGCGTCTCCTTGCCGCCGAACCCGCCGCCCATGCGCCGGATTTCGACGGTGACGGCATGCGAGGGCACGCCCAGCACATGCGCCACCATGTGCTGCACTTCGCTCGGATGCTGGGTCGAGGAATAGACGGTCACGTCCATGTCCTCGCCCGGCAGGGCCATCGCGATCTGTCCCTCGAGATAAAAATGGTCCTGGCCGCCGAGCCGCATTGTGCCCTTGATGCGCCGCGGTGCGGACTCGATCGCGGCCGCTGCGTCGCCGCGCTTGAGCGTCAGCGGATCGGTGACCAGCTTGCCCGTCCGGCGGTCCATATCCCAGATATCTGTGGCGAAGGGTTTTTCGTCGTATTCGATCTTGGCCAGCCGACAGGCGCGGCGGGCCTGTTCGCGCGTCTCGGCGATCACGACAAAAATGGGCTGGCCGAAAAACTGCACCGTGTCGGCGGCAAGCACCGGCTCGTCGGCGCGTCCGGTCGGGCTGATATCGTTGGAGCCGGGCATGTCGGCGCCGGTCAGGACATCGACCACGCCGGGCGCGGCGCGCACGGCCGACAGGTCCATCGCGCGGATCGCGCCATGCGCCACCGTCGACAGGCCGAGGCAGGCGTGCAACAGCCCCGCCGGCTCGGGCATGTCGTCGATATAGACAGCCGCACCGGTGACATGTTTGTGCGCGGAATCGTGGCGCTGATCGGTGGCGACCCCACCCAAAATGCGGGTCGCCTTGAGGTCGGCCGTGGCGTGTTTGTTCATCGGTCTCTCCCTTGGCCTAGGCCGCCTCGTAACGTGACACCTGCACCGGTGTGCCGCGCGTCGTTGTTTCCAGATAGAACCGACGAAGCAGGTTGCGGGCGGCCAGCATGCGATAGTCGGCCGAGGCGCGCATGTCGCTGATCGGGGCGAAATCCTGCGCATAGGCCTCGATCGCGGCATCCACCGTGTCGCTCGACCACGGCTTGCCGGTGAGCGCGGCCTCCACCGCCGCGGCGCGTTTGGGCGTCGCAGCCATGCCTCCATAGGCGATCCGCACCGACGCCACCGTGCCATCCGCCGCGAGCGTCAGATGAAACGCGCCGAGCGCGGCCGTAATGTCCTCATCGCGCCGTTTGGTCAGCTTGTAGACCGCGTAGTGCGTGCCTTGGTCGGGCACCGGTACGTCGATGCGTTCGACGAACTCGCCCGGCCGCCGGTCCTGCTTGCCGTAATCGATGAAGAAATCCTCGAGCGCGATGGTACGCCGGGTTTCGCCCTTGCGCAGGGTCACGGTGGCGCCGAGCGCGATCAGCGGCGGCGGCGTGTCGCCGATCGGCGAGCCGTTGGCGATATTGCCGCCGATCGTGCCCATATTGCGCACCTGCTCGCCGCCGATCCGGTCGATCAGCGGCCCGAAGGCCGGAATGCGGCGCGACAGGAGCGAAAACGCTTCCGTATAGGACACACAGGCGCCGATCGAGATGACGCCGTCCTTTTCCGTCATGGCGTGCAACGCGTCCAGGTGGGCGATGAACACCACCGGCGCGATCTCGCGCATGAACTTGGTCACCCACAGCCCGACATCGGTCGAGCCGGCGACGATCGTCGCCGTGGGTTCGGCCTCCAGAACCGCGGCCAGATCGTCGACGCTGGCCGGAATGACGAGACGCTGACCGTCCTGGCCGATCTCCACACGCGCGCCGTCCCTGAACGCGTTCAGCGCCGCTTCCACGCGCGCCCGCTCGCCGGCCAGCACGTCGCTGTCGACGCGGCCATAGCTTGATATCGCGAGCGCGGCCTTGACGATCGGCTGGTAGCCCGTGCAGCGGCACAGATTGCCTTGCAGGGCCTTTTCGATATCGGCCTCGGTCGGATCGGCGCGGCGCATCCACAAGGCATAAAGCGACATGACGAAGCCCGGCGTGCAGAAGCCGCATTGCGAGCCGTGGAAATCGACCATCGCCTGCTGCACGGGATGCAGCGCGCCGTCCTGCCCTTTCAGATGTTCCACGGTGACGACGTGGCATCCGTTGACGGAGCCGAGGAAACGGATGCAGGCATTGACGCTTTCATAGATCAGTCCGTCCGGCGTCAGGCGGCCGACCAGCACCGTGCAGGCGCCGCAATCGCCTTCCGCGCAGCCTTCCTTCGTCCCCTTGAGCGAGCGCCTGAGGCGCAGATAGTCGAGCAAGGTCTCGTCGGCGCGCACATCCGGCAGCGCGGTTTCCACGCCATTGAGCATGAAGCGGATTTCGGAACGGATTTCAGTCATCGTTCAACTGCCCCTGTAAGTCGAGTAGCCGTAGGGCGAGAGCAGCAACGGCACGTGATAATGGGTCGTCTCGGCCATGCCGAACCGCAACGGGATCTCGTCGAGAAAGGCCGGCTCCGGCAGCTCCGCACCGTTGGCGCGCAGATAGTCGCCAGCAGCAAACACCAGTTCGTACTGGCCGGTCGCGAATGCGTCGCCGGCCAGCATCGGCGCATCGCAGCGCCCGTCGGCATTGGTCGAGACGGTCTTGAGATGGGTGCGGCGTTCGCCCTCGATGCGATAGAGCGCGATCGACAGACCGGCCGCCGGCTTGCCGGTCGCCGTGTCCAGCACATGCGTTGTCAAACGTCCTTCACTTGCCGCCATTCCTCGCCGTCCTCTCCCATCGTCGTCAACTGGCCGAGGCTTTCACCCCAGCATTGCGATTGTGCAGCAAATCGCGGTCGCGCATAAGGTTCAACCGGCAGAAGCGCCTTGAAAAGACTTTCAAAATTTTTTGGGGCAATTCCACTTCGCCCCTTTGATAATCTGAATATGAAGAGCTGAAATTTCCGTCCGGAAGGAAGACAGTAAAGCGATGCAGCCGACCAGATATCCTCGTGACATGCGCGGCTACGGCGCCAACCCGCCCGACCCGGAATGGCCGGGCGGTGCTCAGGTGTGCGTCCAGTTCGTGGTCAATTACGAGGAAGGCGGCGAAAACTGCGTGCTGCATGGCGACGCGGCCTCCGAAGCCTTTTTGTCGGAGATCGTCGGCGCGGCGCCATGGGCCGGCATGCGTCACTGGAACATGGAATCGATCTACGAATATGGCGCGCGGGCCGGGTTCTGGCGCCTGCACCGCCTGTTCACGCAGGCCAATGTGCCTGTGACCGTCTACGGCGTCGCCTCCGCGCTCGCACGCTCGCCCGACCAGGTCGCCGCCATGCGCGAGGCCGACTGGGAGATCGCCACACACGGGCTGCGCTGGATAGACTATCGCGACCATGCGCCGGCCGACGAACGCGCGGATCTCGACGAGGCGATCAGGCTGCATACCGAAGTGGTCGGCGAGCGCCCCGCAGGCATCTATCTCGGCCGCACCTCGGTCAATTCGGTCAGGCTGGCGGCGGAGGAAGGCGGCTTCGCCTATGTTTCCGACACCTATGACGACGAACTGCCCTATTGGCTCGACCATGACGGCCAGGGCAACGCGATCGCGCCGCAACTCGTCATCCCCTATACGCTCGACGCCAACGACATGCGCTTCGCCACGCCGCAGGGCTTCAACTCCGGCGACCAGTTCTTCGCCTATCTCAAGGACGCGTTCGACACGCTCTACGAGGAGGGTCGCAACGGTCGCCCCGGCATGCTCAATATCGGCCTGCATTGCCGGCTGATCGGCAGGCCCGGCCGCGCCGCCGCGCTGAAACGCTTCATCGACTATGTCACCAACCACGAGCGGGTCTGGATCGCACGGCGCATCGACATTGCCCGCCACTGGGCCGAGCATCACCCCTACCGGGCCCCGGCGCTGCGCCCCTCGCGCATGGGCGGCGCCGAGTTTGTCGAGCGCTTCGGCTCGATCTTCGAGCACTCGCCCTGGATCGCCGAGCGCGCCTTCATGCTCGAACTCGGCCCGGCCCACGACACGGCCGGCGGCCTGCACAACGCGCTCTGCCGCATGTTCCGTTCCGCCAGCCAGGACGAACGCCTCGGGGTTCTGACCGCGCACCCCGACCTTGCCGGCAAGCTCGCCCAGGCCAAGCGTCTGACCGCTGAATCCAGCAAGGAACAGGCCTCGGCCGGGCTCGACGCGCTGACCGACGCCGAACGGGCCCGCTTCACCGAGCTCAACACCGCCTATGTCGAGAAGTTCGGCTTCCCCTTCATCATCGCCGTCAAGGGGCTGACCAAGGACCAGATCCTGGCCGCGTTCGAGGCGCGGATCGACAATGACCGCGACATCGAATTCGCCACCGCCTGCACACAGGTGGAGCGCATCGCGCTGCTGAGGCTGAGGGACCTTCTGCCGCTATGAGGGATGTCACGATGAGCAACCGCCCCTATTACGCGCCGCGTGGCGGCCTGCCCCCGCAAACCGACTTGCTGACCGGCCGTGCGGTGTTCACCGACGCCTACGCGGTGATCCCCAAAGGCGTGATGAGCGACATCGTCACCAGCCTGCTGCCGTTCTGGGACGAGACCCGCTGCTGGGTTCTGTCGCGGCCGATGTCGGGTTTTTCGGAGACTTTTTCGCAATATATCATGGAGGTCGCGCCGGGCGGCGGCAGCGACCGCCCCGAGCCCGACGCCGGCGCCGAGGGCGCCCTGTTCGTCGTCGAGGGCGAACTGACCGTCACCGTGGGCGGCGACCGCCACACGATGGGCCCCGGCTGGTTCGGCTACCTGCCGCCCGATTGCGGCTGGAGCGCGCGCAACGAAAGCGGCGCGCCGGCGCGGTTCCACTGGATCCGCAAGGCCTATGAGCGCGTCGAGGGGATCGACGTGCCCGAGGCGTTTTTCGCCGACGAGGCCGCGATCGCCCCGACACCGATGCCCGACACCAACGGGGTGTGGGCCACCACGCGTTTCGTCGATCCGGCCGACATGCGCCACGACATGCACATCACCATTGTCACGCTCGAGCCGGGCGGGGTCATTCCCTTCGCCGAAACCCACGTTATGGAGCACGGGCTCTACGTGCTGGAGGGCAAGGCGGTCTATCGGCTGAACCAGGACTGGGTCGAGGTCGAGGCGGGCGACTTCATGTGGCTGCGCGCCTTCTGCCCGCAGGCCTGCTACGCCGGCGGGCCAGGCAAGTTCCGCTATCTGCTCTACAAGGACGTCAACCGCCACATGGCTCTCGGCGGGATCGCGCTGCGATGACGCGCGCCGTCACCGCCCAGCCGCTGACCCGCGAGGCCTTCGCCGCCTTCGGCGACGTGCTCGACACCGACTGGCCGAACCATTTTTCGATCAACAACGGCAAGTGCGAACGCTATCACGACCTCGCCCGGGTCGAGGCCGCGGGCCCGAACGCGCGCGTTCTCGTCTCGCTGTTCAAGGCCACGCCCTACGCCTTTCCGCTCGAAATCGGCATGGTCGAGCGCCATCCTTTCGGCAGCCAGGCCTTCATGCCGCTGTCGCCGGCGCCGTTTCTCGTCGTGGTATGTCCCGACGGGCCCGGGGGGCCCGGAGCGCCGCACGCCTTCGTGACCGCGCCCGGCCAGGGCGTCAATTACCGTCGCAACACCTGGCACGCCGTGCTGACACCGATCGGCGCGCCGCAGGACTTCCTCGTCGTCGACCGCGGCGGCGACGGCTCCAACCTGGAAGAGTTCTTCTTCGACGCGCCGTGGGAGGTGCGCCTGCCGGAGGCCGCGGCCGGTGACTGACGCCGCACTGATCAAGCGCCTGCTCGACGTGATCGAGCAGGACATCATGCCGAAGACGGCCGAGGGCGTCCGCGCCGGCAACAAGCTGTTCGGCGCGGCGATCCTAAGGAAATCCGACCTCTCGGTGGTCGTCGCCGAAACCAACAACGAAATCGAAAACCCGCTCTGGCACGGTGAAGTGCACGCGCTGAAGCGGTTTTACGAATTGCCGCAGGACCGGCGTCCCAATACCGCTGACTGCATCTTCGTGGCTACGCACGAACCGTGTTCCTTGTGCCTGTCGGCGATCACCTGGACCGGTTTCGACAATTTCTACTTCCTGTTCAGCCACGAGGATTCGCGCGACTCCTTCGCAATTCCGCACGATCTGAAGATTCTGAAGGAGGTCTTCACGCTCGATCCCGGCGGCTACAACGCCAAAAACGCATACTGGACCGGCTATGCGATCCGCCGGCTGGTCGAGGCCTTGCCCGAGGCCGAACGCGCCGTTCTGCAAGAGCGCATCGCCGCGATAGCCGCCGGCTATGACGCGCTTTCGGCGGCCTATCAGTCGAGCAAGGCCGGCAACGACATCCCTTTGAACTGAATCGTGACGCCGGCGCTACTTCGAGACGCCGAGCACGTGATAGATATCGCGGTCGAGCATCCAGTCCTCGCCCACCTTCTTCCAGACATGCAGGTAGCGGCCGTGGACGGTCCGCCCGCCGGCCTTGACGCTGGTTTCGCCGATCTCGACCGCCGCCGACGGTCCGACCTGGTCGATCTCGAGTATTCTGACTTCGAGCGCGCCCACGCCCTGGCCGAACGCCGACGCATAGTGCGTCGCGATCGGTCCGCGGCCGACCAGCGCCTTGCTCTGCGGCGGCAGCAGCGCGCCCCGTTCGGTATAGAAGCCGGCGATACCTTGCGCGTCCTTCGCGTTGTAGGCGGCCCGGAACGCCTCGATGCGCGCGACAATCGGATTATCCTGCGCGGCCGCCGGCACTGGGGCGAGGACCACAAGCAGACAGACGGCGATCAGTTTCCGATACGACATCGGTTCCCCCTGGATATCCCGGCGATCATGCGGCGAGGGTTCGAGAATTTCAATTCCCCGGCCGCGCCAACCGCCCGCGCCTTGCCCTAAGCGAGACTGGGCTTGCGCAAGACGCCTGGCGCATGCCTTCCTGAACAGCGGTTTGTTGACAGGCTGGGCGTGGAGCGAAGCGGGCATGAAGACAGTCACCGAATTTCCCCGGAAGGTCGTCGAGTTTGCCGATATCGGCATCGTCATGCCAGACGGCTGCCGGCTGTCGGCACGCGTGTGGATGCCCGAGGACGCCGAGGCGGATCCCGTTCCGGCAATCCTGGAGCACCTGCCCTATCGCAAGCGCGACGGCACCACGGCGCGCGACTGCCTGACCCACCCCTATCTCGCCGGCCACGGTTATGCCTGCCTGCGCGTCGACATGCGCGGCAACGGCGATTCCCAAGGCCTGATGGCGGATGAATATACCGAACAGGAACTCAGCGACGCCTGCGCGGTGATCGCCTGGGCGGCCGCGCAACCCTGGTGCAGCGGCCAGGTCGGCATGATGGGAATCTCCTGGGGCGGCTTCAACGCCCTGCAGGTCGCCGCCCTGCAACCGCCGGCGCTCAAGGCGATCATCACGCTGTGCTCGACCGACGACCGCTATGCCGACGACATCCACTACAAGGGCGGTCTGCTTCTGAACGAAAACCAGGGCTGGGGCGCGACCATGCTGTCTTATTCCTCGCGGCCACCCGACCCGGCCCTCGTCGGCGAAGACTGGCGCACCATGTGGCTCGACCGGCTCGATAACGAGCCTTTCCTGCCCGCGATCTGGCTCAACCACCAGACCCGCGACGCCTATTGGAAACACGGCTCGGTCTGCGAGGATTATTCTGCCATTAGGGCCGCCACCCTTGCCGTCGGCGGCTGGGGCGACGCCTACAAGAATGCGGTGTCGCGACTCGTTGGCGGCATCGAAAACGCACCGGTCAAGGGCATTGTCGGCCCGTGGATCCACAAATACCCGCATTTCGCCATCCCCGAACCCGCGATCGGGTTCCTACAGGAGGCGCTGCGCTGGTGGGACCGCTGGCTGAAAGGGCGCGCCACCGGCGTCGAGGACGATCCGGCGATGCGCCTCTACCTGATGGAGTCGGTGCCGCCGCGCGACTGGTACGACGAGCGGCCGGGGCGCTGGATCGCCGAACCACACTGGCCGTCGCCGGCGATCGCGCCCCGCGACCTGTTTCTCGATGAAGCGTGCGGGCTCGCGGACAAAGCCGCGCCAGCCTTCGAGGCGAAAATCGCCTCGCCGCAGGATTGCGGATTGTTCGGCGGCGAATATTGCCCGATCTGGCTCGGTCCCGACCTGCCCGGCGACCAGCGCCAGGACGATGCACGGTCGCTGTGCTTCGACGGCCGAGCGGCGGATACGACCGTCGATATCGTCGGGGCGCCAATCGTCTCGCTGACCCTTTCGGCCGATCGGCCGCGCGCCATGATCGCGGTCAGGCTGTGCGACGTCCAGCCCGACGGCGCGTCGACCCGCATCAGCTATGGCGTGCTCAACCTGTGCCACCGCGCATCGCACGACCATCCCCAGGACATCGTTCCCGGCGAAATAATGACGATTACGCTGCGGCTCGACGACATCGCCTATGCGCTCAAGCCCGGCCACCGGCTGCGCCTGGCGGTCTCCAGCGCCTATTGGCCTCTGGTCTGGCCGTCGCCCGATCCGGTCGAACTCACCCTGCACGGGGGCCGGCTCGCGCTGCCGGTGCGCGCACCCGCCACGGGCAAGAGCAATGAGGTAGACTTCCCCGGGCCCGAAGGCGCGCCGCCGTGGCGGGCCGAGACCATACGCGCCCCCACCAACAGCCGCCGGATCGAGCGTGATCCCCGCACCGGGACCGCAACCGTCATCATCGAGGACGATTTCGGCGCCTTTCGCGACTGCGAGCACGGCCTGGAGACGGGTAGCGCGGCGCGTGAAAAATGGTCGATCAATCCCCACGATCCGCTGTCGGCGCGCGGCGAAACCCACTGGACCGAGACGCTGCGGCGCGGCGACTGGTCGGTGCGCACAGAGACGTTCACGACAATGCACGCCGACCGCGAGTATTTCTTTTTGTCAGGGCGCATCGAAGCGTATGAGAATGAGAAGTTGCACTTTACGCGAGAATTTGCCAATAAAATCAAACGCAACTTCATCTAGCGGAGACGTCGCCTGCAAAGGCCCCCTCGCCATTTACGCCAGGGAATGTCGCATTCGGTCTTGCGATATGCGCGGCGATAGCGCCAATATTCCCGTCAAATAGAGGCCGGATAATCGGTCCGCGGGCAACCAAAAAGAGTGAGGAACAACCCATGTCGCAAGAACTGAAATATTTGAGCCGTCACGTCGCTGCCGGCAAGCTGAGCCGGCGTGACTTTCTGGGCCGGGCCGCCGCTCTCGGCGTCACGGCATCCTTTGCCAACACGCTCTTGAGCAGCGCGGCCAGGGCCGCCGGTCCGCAGAAAGGCGGCATCCTCAAGGCCGGCATGCAGGGTGGCGAAGCAACCAACAGCCTCGATCCGGCGAGCTTCCTGTCGCAGGTGCCGTTCACTTTCGGCAAAAGCTGGGGCGAATATCTCGTCGCGCTGACGCCTGCAGGCGGGCTCGAAAACCGCATCGCCGAGGAAATCGGTGCCTCCGACGACGCCAAGGTGTGGACCTTCAAGATCCGCGACGGCGTCGAGTTTCACAACGGCAAGACCGTCACCGCCGACGACGTGCTCGCCACGCTCGAGCGCCATTCCAATGAAGATTCCAAGTCCGGCGCGCTCGGCATCATGAAGGGCATCGAATCCATGAAGGTCGACGGCAAGGATGTCGTCGTCACGCTCAAGGAAGCCAACGCCGACCTGCCCTACCTGATGGCGGATTATCATTTGATCATCCAGCCGAACGGCGGCAAGGACGAGCCCGACGCCGGCATTTCGGCCGGTCCCTACAAGGTCACCGTCAACGAGCCCGGCGTACGCCATGGCGGCGAACGCTTCGCCAATTACTGGCAGGGCGACAGGATGGGCTTCGCCGATCAGATCGAGATCATCGTCATCAACGATGCGACGGCGCGCACCTCCGCCCTGCAGGGTGGCCAGGTCCACCTGATCAACCGGGTCGAGCCGAAAATCGTCGATCTGGTCAAGCGCGTGCCGGGCGTGACAATCCGCAACGTGTCGGGTCGGGGCCATTACGTCTTCATCATGCATTGCAATACCGCGCCCTTCGACAACGCCGATCTGAGGATGGCGCTGAAATATGCGATGAACCGCGAGGACATGGTCGAAAAGATCCTGCGCGGCTACGGCTCGGTCGGCAACGATTTCCCGATCAATGGGGCCTACCCGCTGTTTTCCGACGATATCGAACAGCGTCCCTACGACCCGGACAAGGCCGCGTTCCATTTCAAGAAATCCGGCCATGACGGACCGGTCCTGCTGCGCACCTCCGACGTCGCCTTTCCCGGCGCGGTCGACGCGGCCCAGCTCTATCAGCAGAGCTGCGCCAAGGCCGGCATCACCATCGACGTCAAGCGCGAGCCCGGCGACGGCTACTGGTCGGAAGTGTGGAACAAGCAGCCGTTCTCGACCTCGTACTGGGGCGGCCGGCCGACACAGGACCAGATGTACTCCACCGCCTATCTTTCGTCGGCGGACTGGAACGACACCCGGTTCTTCCGTGAGGATTTCGACAAGCTGATCATCGCCGCAAGGGCGGAGCTCGACGAGGCCAAGCGCAAGGCGATGTATCGCGACGCCGCGCTCATGGTGCGCGATGATGGCGGTCTGATCTTGCCGATGTTCAACGACTTCATCGACGCCTCGACCGACAAGGTCGACGGATGGGAACCTCATCCGGCGGCCGAAATGATGGACGGCTACGCCCTTGCAAAGTGCTGGCTGACGGCCTGAGAGGGCCGTTGACCAATGGGTTCATCCATCGCAACGCTCATCGCCCAGCGCATCGCGCTGGGCGTCCTTCTCCTCCTTGCCGTGTCGGTTCTCATCTTCGCCGGCACCCAGATTCTTCCCGGCGACGTTGCCCAATCGATCCTCGGCAATCAGGCGACCCCGGAGGCGCTCGCCAATCTGCGCAAGGAACTGGGCCTCAACGATCCCGCCATCGTGCGCTATTTCGCCTGGCTTGGCGGCGTTCTGACCGGTGATCTCGGCACCGCGCTGACCACGCGTCAGGATATCGCCACCACGCTGCTGCCGCGGCTGTGGAACACGCTGTTTCTGGCGTTCTGGGCGGCGGTGGTCTCGGTCCCGCTCGCCATCATCCTGGGCCTGCTCGCGGTGCGTTATCGCAACGGCCCGATCGACAAGGCGATCTCCGGTTTCGCGCTCGCCTCGACCTCGCTGCCGGAATTCTTCGTCGGCTACCTGCTGATCTTCTTCGTCGCCGTCAAACTGCAATGGTTTCCCTCGATCTCCACCGTCTATGACGGCATGCCGCTGCTGTCGAAACTGCAGGCGATCGTGCTGCCGGCAACCGTTCTGGTCCTCGTGGTGCTCGCGCATATGATGCGCATGACACGCGCCGCGATCCTCAACGTCATGCAGTCGGCCTATATCGAGACCGCCGAGCTGAAGGGGCTGTCGGCCTTCGACATCATCCGCAAACACGCCTTTCCCAACGCGATCGCGCCGATCGTCAACGTGGTCATGCTCAACCTCGCCTTCCTGGTGGTCGGCGTCGTCGTGGTCGAGGTCATCTTCGTCTATCCCGGTCTCGGCCAGTATCTCGTCGACCATGTCGCCAAGCGCGACGTGCCGGTGGTGCAGGCGGTCGGTCTGATTTTCGCAGCGGTCTATATCAGCTTGAACATCATCGCTGACATCACGGCGATCCTCGCCAATCCGCGCCTCAGGCATCCGAAGTGAGGGCAGCCGCATGTTCACGCTGACACGCATCCCGTTCGCCGCCGCCCTGGGACTGGTCTTCACCGCGCTATTCCTGTTCGTCGCGATCTTCGCGCCGCTGATTGCGCCCTATCCGCTGTCGCAAATCGTCGGCGACGTATGGGAACCGATGTCGTCCACCCATCTTCTGGGAACCGACAATCTCGGCCGTGATCTGCTGTCGCGCATGATCTTCGGCGCCCGCACCACCATCTTCATCGCCGTAATGGCGACGGCGGTCTCCTTCATCACCGGCGCCGTGCTCGGTTTCACGGCCGCCGTCGTCGGTGGCTGGTTCGACACCATCATGTCGCGTTTCGTCGATCTTTTGATGTCGATCCCAACATTGATCTTCGGCCTCGTCGTCCTGTCGGTGCTGCCCTCGACCATTCTCACGCTCGTCCTGGTCATGGGTATCCTGGACTCCACGCGGGTCTACCGGCTGTCGCGCGCCGTCGCCGTCGACATCAACGTGATGGACTTCGTCGAGGCCGCGAAACTGCGCGGCGAACGCATGGGCTGGATCATCTTCCGCGAGATTCTGCCCAACGCGCTCTCGCCACTGGTTTCCGAACTCGGCCTGCGCTTCATCTACGCCGTTCTCTTCCTTTCGGCGCTGTCCTTCCTCGGCCTTGGCGTGCAGCCGCCCGAGGCGGACTGGGGCGGCATGGTCAAGGAAAACAAGGAAGGCATCGTGTTCGGCATCCCCGCGGCATTGATACCGGCGGCGGCGATCGCCGTGCTGGCAATCTCCGTCAACCTGGTCGCCGACTGGGTTCTCAACCGGACGACGAGCCTCAAAGGAGGGCGTGGCTGATGGCCCGCACGCAGGCAAAACCGACCACGGACGGGCCGCTGCTTCAGATCCGCAATCTGCGCATCGAAGCGACGGTCTATCCGCCCGGCGAAGCGCCGCACGACATCACCATCGTCGACGACGTGTCGCTGAAGCTCGAAAAGGGCAAGGTGCTCGGGCTGATCGGCGAATCGGGGGCCGGCAAGTCGACCATCGGCCTGTCGGCCATGGGTTACGGTCGCGGCGGCGTCAGGATCACCGGCGGTGAGGTCTTCCTCAACGGGCGCGACATCCTCAAGGGCGGTCTCGGCGGCCTGCGCCGGCTGCGCGGGCGCGAAGTGTGTTATGTCGCCCAGTCGGCCGCCGCCGCCTTCAACCCGGCCCACAAGCTGATGGACCAGGTGGTGGAGGCGGCGCTGCTGCACGGCACGGCCTCGCGCGCGGAAGCCGAGACGCGGGCGATCAATCTGTTTCGAAAACTCTCGCTGCCCAATCCCGAGACGATCGGCGAACGCTATCCCCACCAGGTCTCGGGCGGCCAGCTCCAGCGCGTGATGACGGCGATGGCGCTCTGCCCGGAGCCGGACCTGATCGTCTTCGACGAGCCCACGACCGCGCTCGACGTCACCACCCAGATCGACGTGCTGGCCGCCATCAAGGACGCGATCCAGGACACCGGCGTTGCCGCGCTCTACATCACCCATGACTTGGCGGTCGTCGCCCAGGTTTCCGACGAGATCATGGTGCTGCGCAACGGCAAGCTGGTTGAATGGGGCGAGACACAGCAGATCATCACCGAACCGCGGCGCGAATACACCAACCAGCTCGTGTCCGTGCACCAGATCGCGCATCAGGAAAAGGACGCGCTCGGCGAGCCGCTTTTGAAGGTCGAAAACGTCACCGCCGCTTATGGTGGCGGCATGGTGGACGTGTTGAAGAACGTCTCGGTCGAGATCAGGCCGGGCCAGACGCTGGCGGTGGTCGGCGAATCGGGATCCGGCAAGTCGACACTGGCGCGCGCCATCACCGGCCTGTTGCCGCCGCGCCAGGGCACGATCACCTTCGAAGGCCGCGAACTGCCGGCAAGACTTGCCACCCGCACCCGCGACGATCTGCGTGAATTGCAGATGATCTACCAGATGGCCGACGTGGCGATGAACCCGCGCCAGACGGTCGGCACCATCATCGGCCGGCCGCTCGAGTTCTATTTCGGCATGCGCGGCGCCGAACGCGACAAGCGCGTCGGCGAACTTCTCGAGGAAATCGAGATGGGCACAGGTTTCCTCGACCGCTATCCGGCCGAGCTTTCCGGCGGCCAGAAGCAGCGCGTATGCATCGCCCGGGCGCTGGCGGCCAAACCGAAGCTCATCATTTGCGACGAAGTAACGAGCGCGCTCGACCCGCTGGTCGCCAACGGCATCCTCAAACTGCTGTTGAACCTGCAGGAGATCGAGCACGTCGCCTACCTGTTCATCACCCACGATCTGGCGACGGTGAAGTCGATCGCCGATTCGATCGCGGTGATGTATCGCGGCGAGGTGGTGCGCTACGGCCCGAAATCCGAGGTGCTCGCGCCGCCCTTCGACGACTATACCGACCTGCTTCTGTCCTCGGTACCCGAGATGGAGGTCGGCTGGCTGGAAAAGGCGATCGCCGGCCGCAAGATGCAAAGCGCGGGAAACTGACACTCCCGACCGGGCGGAAACGTGGCGGCGACGGCCGGAGTGCGTTGCGGCGCGCCCTGCCGACCGGCCCGGCCAACACATTGACGAAAGCGTTACCATGCCTGTTTCATCGAAACTTCTCCTGATCATTCTCGACGGCGTGCCGTGGCGTAATTGGCGGCGCCTGTTCGGCAATCTCGAAGGGTGGGTGCAGTCCGGCGAGGCGCGGGTGTGGAAGATGCGGGCCGTGCTGCCGTCGATGTCGGCCTGTTGCTACGCCTCGATCCACACCGGCGTGCCGCCGCAGGTGCATGGCATCCTGTCCAACGAGGTGCGCTTCCGCGTCGCCCAGCCCGACATTTTTTCCGAGGTGACCAAGGCCGGCGGCACGACCGGGGCCGTCACCCATTCCTACTGGTCGGAGTTCTTCAACCGTCATCCCTTCGATTTCGTCGGCGACATCGAATATGACGAACCGGGCGGGCCGATCACCCACGGCCGTTTCCACACCATGACCGGCTACGGCCACGACAACCAGATGACGCCGTCTGACGCCGATTTGTTCGCGACGCTGTCGATGCTCACCGCCCGCCACGGCATCGATTACGGTATCCTGCACACCTGCACGCTGGATTCGATGGGCCATCGTTTCGGTCACGACAACACGCCCATGGATCATGCCTGCGCGGTCATGGACGGCATGCTGGCCGCCTTCCTGCCGCGCTGGCTGGAATCCGGCTACGAGGTGATCGTCACTGCCGACCACGGCCAGACCGACCGCGGCCACCATGGCGGACGCGAGGATCTGCAGCAGGATTTCGCGCTTTATTATTTCGGACCGGCCGCCGGGCCCGACGACGACATGCTGCTCGACCAGCTCCAGCTCGCACCGACCATCCTGACGCGGCTCGGCGTGCCGGTCCCCGAAACGATGAGCGCCCGGCCGTTCCTGCGCGGCGGCTGATAGTCAGCGCCCGCCGCGCATCGCCGAGGGCGGGCGACCGAACGCCGCGGCAAAGGCCCGGCTGAAGGCGGAGGCGGAGGAAAAGCCGCTCCGCGCGGCAATGTCGGCCATCGGCTCGCTCGTGTCGAGCACCAGCCGCCGCGCCGCCGCCAGGCGCAGCCGCAGATAATAGGCGCCGGGCGTTTCGCCGACCGCGTCGGCGAACAGCGTTTCCAGCCGGCGCGCGCTGACGCCGCAACGCCGCGCCAGCGCCGAGACCGGCAAGGGCCGGTCGACATGGCTTTCCATCAGCCGGATCGCCTGGGCCACGCGCGCATCGTAGCCGTCGAGCCGGCCGAGTGAGACCAGCGGCTGGGCGTCCGTCGCCGCCCGCGCCTGGTCGTAGATGAACACGCTCGCCACATCGAGCGCGACCGCCATGCCGAGCCGCGAGCGCACTAGGTGCAGCATCAGGTCGAAGGTCGGCGACGCGCCGCCGGCCGTAAACACCGGCCCGTCGATCACATACCGGTCGGGACGCACCTCGCAACCGGGAAAACGCGCGGAAAAATCCTCCAGATCCTCCCAATGGGTGGTCGCCGCCCGTCCCTCCAGAAGCCCGGCCGCGCCGAGCAGCCACGATCCCGCCTCGATGCCGCCGACCGCGCGTGCCTGCCGGGCGGCGCGCCGCACCCCGGCGATCAGTCCCGGCGTGGTGGCAAGCCTGGTGCCGAAGCCGCCGACCACGATCAGGACGTCGCTGCGGCGCGCGGGGTCGAAGCGGCCGGCCACGGCAACCGGCAGGCCGCAGGTGGTGACCGGCGCGTCTCCGTCGGCCGACACGATGGTCCAGTCGAACAGCGTCTCGCCGACGATGCGGTTTGCCGCCCGCAGCGGATCGATCGCCGAGGCCACGCACATGATCGAGGCGCCGGAAAAAACCAGAAAGGTGAGCGCGAGCGGCGCCCGTTCTGACTGGAAGATCGAAGCAGCTTCGTTTTTCATCAAGAATAATTCGTAAATCGTGAAGCATCTCACTGCAAGCCGGGCGATGCTTCCGGCCGGATCGGACGCGAACCGGAGGATCGCCATGCCCCTCACGATGAACCGCGAGGTCTTCGTCACCTGTGCCGTCACCGGCTCGGGCGGCACGCAGGACCGCAGCCCGCACGTGCCGCGTTCGCCCAAGGCGATCGCCGAATCGGCGATCGCAGCCGCCAAGGCCGGCGCCGCGATCGTGCATTGCCATGTGCGCGACCCCGAAACCGGCGCGCCGCGCCGCGACGTCGCGCTCTATCGCGAAGTGACCGAACGCATTCGCGACGCCGAAGTGGACGTGGTCCTCAACCTGACCGCCGGCATGGGCGGCGACATGGTGTTCGGCCCGACCGACAAGCCGCTACCGCTCAAGGAAACCGGCACCGACATGGCCGGCGCGGCCGAGCGCATTGAGCATGTGCGCCAATGTCTGCCGGAAATCTGCACCCTCGACTGCGGCACGATGAATTTCGCCGAGGCCGATTACGTCATGACCAACACGCCCGGCATGTTGCGCGCCATGGGCGGCCTGATGACCGAGATCGGCGTCAAGCCGGAGATCGAGGCGTTCGACACCGGCCATCTGTGGTTCGCCAAACAACTTGTCGAAGAGGGTATTTTGAAGCCCGACGCGCTGGTGCAATTGTGCATGGGCGTGCCGTGGGGCGCGCCCGACGATCTCAACACTTTCATGGCGATGGTCAACAACGTGCCGCGGGACTGGACCTTTTCCGCCTTTGCGCTCGGCCGCAACCAGATGGCCTATGTCGCCGCCTCGGTGCTCGCCGGCGGCCATGTGCGCGTCGGGCTCGAGGACAATCTCTGGCTCGAAAAAGGCGTCTTGGCGACGAACGCGCAACTGGTCGAGCGCGCCGTGTCGATCGTCGAGGCGATGGGCGCGCGCATTCTCGGACCCGAAGAGGTGCGACAGAAACTCGGCCTGGAAAAACGCCCGCCGCTGGCAGCCTAGTCCCGCGACTTGAAAAGCTGGGGGCAAGGGCGCGCGCAGCCTTCGTGAACCGGAGAGGTTTTCATGACGATCACAAGAGCCGCATGTATCGGCGGGGGCGTCATCGGCGCCGGCTGGGTGGCCCGGCTAGTCCTCAACGGCATCGACGTCGCCGTTTTCGATCCCGACCCGCAAGCTGAGCGCAAGGTCGGCGCAGTGCTTACCGGCGCGCGCCGGGCCTATCAGCGCATGGCCGGACAAGACCTGCCGAATGAAGGCGGGATCCGCTACGCGGCAAGCATCGCCGACGCCGTCGACGGCGCGACGCTGATCCAGGAAAGCGTGCCCGAACGGCTGGAGCTTAAACACGCGGTACTGGCCGAGATCGACGCCCATGCCGAAGCCGACGCCATCGTCGGCTCCTCCACCTCCGGCATCAAGCCGAGCGATATGCAGACGGCGATGCGGCGTCCCGAGCGCCTCGTCGTCGCCCATCCCTTCAACCCCGTCTACCTGCTGCCGCTTGTGGAAATCGTCGGCGGTGAAAAGACCGCGGGCGAGCATGTCGAGCGCGCGCGCGCGCTCTATGCCTCGATCGGCATGAAGCCGGTCGTCGTGCGCAAGGAAATCGAGGCCTTCGTCGCCGACCGGCTCCTGGAAGCGATCTGGCGCGAATCGCTGTGGCTGATCAAGGACGGCATCTGCACCACCGAGGAACTGGATGACATCGTGCGGTACGGCTTCGGCCTGCGCTACGCCCAGATGGGCGTGTTCGAGACCTATCGGATCGCCGGCGGCGAGGCCGGCATGCGCCATTTCATGGCCCAGTTCGGGCCCTGCCTCTCGTGGCCCTGGACCAGATTGATGGACGTGCCGGAGTTCAACGACGAGCTGGTCGATCTGATCGCCGACCAGTCCGACGCCCAGTCGGGGCAATGGTCGATCCGCGACCTCGAACGGATCCGCGACGACAATCTGATCGCGGTGATGGAGGCGCTGTCGCGCCAGAACCAGGGCAAGGGCTGGGGCGCGGGCGCGCTGCACAAGGATTATGTGGAACGCCTCGCCGAAGCCGTACGGCCGGACAAGGATGCGCGTGACGGCAACGGGAGCGAGACATGAAAATGGCGCGATCCCACCACGCCGGACGGGAGGTAAAGGCATGCATTTCGGCCTGAGCGAGGAACAGACGCTGATCGTGGAGACGACACGCGCCTTCGTCGAAAACGAGCTTTACCCGCACGAACAGGCGGTGGAGCGCAGCGGCCACCTGCCGATCGAGCTGATCCGAGAGGTGCAGAAAAAGGCGATCGCCGCCGGGCTTTACGCTGCCAATATGCCGGCGGAGGTCGGCGGCGCCGGTCTCGATACGCCGACATGGCTGCTTTATGAAAAAGAACTCGGCCGGGCCAATTACGCGCTGCACTGGACCTGCGTGGCCAGACCCTCCAACATCCTGCTCGCCGGCACCGACGCGCAGAAGGAAAAATATCTCTATCCCTGCATCCGCGGCGAAACCTGGGACTGCCTGGCCATGACCGAGCCCGGCGCCGGGTCAGACCTGCGCGGCATGAAGGCGAGCGCGGTGGAGAAGGGCGGCGACTGGGTCTTGAACGGCACCAAGCACTTCATTTCCCATGCCGACATCGCCGGCTTCGCGATCGTCTTCATGGCGACCGGCGAGGAGGAGACCCCGCGCGGCAGACGCAAGAAGATCACCGCCTTTTTCGTCGACAAGGGCACGCCGGGCTTCACCGTGCGCGACGGCTACCGCAACGTCTCGCATCGCGGCTATACCAACGCCGTGTTGGAATTCGACGATTGCCGCCTGCCAAAGGACCAGGTGCTGGGCGAGGTGCATCGCGGTTTCGAGGTCGCCAATTCCTGGCTCGGCGCGACCCGGCTCCAGGTCGGCGCGACCTGCCTCGGCCGGGCCGACCGGGCGCTCGCCCACGCCATCGACTACGCCGCCCAGCGCGAGCAGTTCGGCCAGCGGATCGGCAAGTTCCAGGGCGTGTCCTTCAAGCTTGCCGACATGGCGACCGAACTGAAAGCGGCTGAGCTGATGGTCATGGAAGCCGGCTGGAAATACGACGCCGGCACGGTCACCGACCAGGACATGGCGATGGCCAAGCTCAAGGCGACCGAGATGCTCGCCTTCGTCGCCGACGAGGCGATCCAGATCCATGGCGGCATGGGACTGATGGACGACCTGCCGCTCGAGCGCATCTGGCGCGACGCCCGCGTCGAGCGTATCTGGGAAGGCACCAGCGAGATTCAACGCCACATTATTTCGCGCGCGCTGCTGCGGGCCGTGGGAGGATAGGACGACGCGATGGCCGGCACGAGGATTCGCGAGGCCGACCTCTATGCGCCGGTCAAACGGCTCCTGGAGGCCCAGGGCTACGCCGTCAAGGGCGAGATCGGCGCGGCCGACGTGGTTGCGGTGCGCGGCGACGAGGCCCCGGTGATCGTGGAGCTCAAGGCCGGCTTTTCGCTGTCCCTGTTTCATCAGGCGATCGACCGCCAGGCGATCACCGACGCCGTCTATGTCGCCATTGCGCGCGGACCCGGCCGCGCCTTTCTGCGCACGCTCGCCGCCAACACCAAACTGTGCCGGCGCCTCGGGCTCGGACTGATCACCGTGCGGCTGAAGGACGAATTCGTCGAGGTCCACTGCGATCCCGCGCCCTACCGGCCCCGGCAATCGGCGCCGCGGCGCGCGCGGCTGTTGCGCGAATATCACCGCCGCGTCGGCGACCCCAATACCGGCGGCACGATCCGCCGCAATCTGGTAACGGCCTACCGCCAGGACGCGCTGCGCTGCCTGCGCGTGCTCTCCGAAAACGGGCCGACAAAGGCCTCCGAGGTCGCCAGGCTTGCCAGTGTCGAGCAGGCGCGGCGGCTGATGGCGGACGACCATTATGGCTGGTTCGACCGCGTCCGCACCGGCATTTACGACCTGAGCCCGAAGGGCCGCGCCGCGCTCGCCGACTATGCCGACGAGATCGGCAGGATCGCCGCGCCGCCGCCCGAGGCGGCCGGGCAGAGCAGGGGAGCGTCTGGTTCATGAGCGCACGCCGCGATTTCTCGCGCCTGCTGCGCCCGCGCTCGATCGCCGTCATCGGCGGCGGCTTCTTCGGCTCCAATGTCGTGCGCCAGTCGCTCAAGATGGGCTTTGCCGGCGACATCTGGCCCGTGCATCCGGTCAAGAAGGCGGTGGAAGGCGTTCCGGCCTTTGCCTCCGTCGCCGACCTGCCGGGCGCGCCCGACGCCGCCTTTATCGGCGTGAACCGCCACCTGACCGTCGAGATGGTCGGCGCGCTTGCCGCGCGCAGGACCGGTGGCGCGGTCTGCTTCGCGTCGGGCTTTCTGGAAGCCGGCGCCGAGGACGCCGACGGCGCGCGCCTGCAAGAGGCGCTCATCGCCGCCGCCGGTGCGATGCCGATCATCGGGCCGAACTGCTACGGCCTGATCAACTATGCCGACGGCGCCCTGTTGTGGCCCGACCAGCATGGTGGCGCCCGGCTCGCCGAGGGCGCCCGCGGCGCGGCGATCGTCACCCAGTCCTCCAACATCGCCATCAACATGACGATGCAGCAACGCGGCCTGCCGCTCGCCTATGTCATGACCGCCGGCAACCAGGCCCAGACCGGCCTGTCGGAAATCGGCCTCGGCCTGATCGAAGACGAGCGTGTCTCCTGCCTGGGATTGCATGTCGAAGGCTTCGATTCGGTGGCCGGCTTCGAGCGTCTGGCGGCGCGGGCGCGCGAGCTCGGCAAACCGATCGTGGCGATGAAGGTCGGCCGCTCGGCCGCCGCCCGCGCAGCGACCGTCTCGCACACGGCCTCGCTCGCCGGCTCCGACGCGGCCGCCGAGGCGTTTTTTGCGCGGATCGGCATCGCCCGCGTCCATTCGATCCCGGCCTTTATCGAAACGCTCAAGCTCTTGCATGCGGTGGGGCCTCTTTCCGGCCCGCGCCTGTCGTCGATGAGCTGCTCGGGCGGCGAGGCCTCGGTGATGGCCGACGCCGCCGAAGGCCGGCCGGTCGGCTTCCCGCCGCTTGCCGAACCGCATCGCAAGCGGGTCAAGCAGACGCTCGGTCCGCTGGTCGCGGTCGCCAATCCGCTCGACTATCACACCTTCATCTGGAACGACCGCGAAGCGATGACGACAACGTTTTCGGCCATGATCGCCGGCGGATTCGATCTCAACATGCTGGTGCTCGACTTTCCGCGCCGCGACCGCTGCGCCGACGAGGACTGGTGGCCGACGGTCGACGCCTTCGCCACGGCCCTCGCGGCCAATGCGGCCAGCGGCGCGATCGTCGCCTCGCTGCCTGAAAACCTGCCCGAGGATTATTGCGCGAGCCTTTTGGCGCGCGGCGTCGCGCCTCTGTGCGGCATGGCCGAGGCGCTTGACGCGGCCGAAGCCGCGGCGGCGATTGGCGAGGCCTGGAAGCGCCCACTTCCGCCACCGGTCGCTCAGGCGCCCCCTGCGCGCCTCTGCCCACCGGGACCGTTCGGCGGCATGGCCGACGAGGCAGCGGCGAAATCGCTTCTCGCCGAAGCGGGCCTGGCGATACCATCCGGCCGCGTGGTCGAAAGCGCCGAGGACGCCTCGTTCGCCGCCACCGGGATCGGCTTTCCCGTGGCGCTCAAGGCGCTCGGCATCGCCCACAAATCCGAACGCGACGCCGTGCGCCTCGGGCTGACGGACGGTGCGGCCGTACACGACGCCGCGACCGCGCTGCTGGCGCTTTCCGACCGGCTCTATGTCGAGCGCATGGTCGACGGCGGTATTGCCGAACTGATCGTCGGCGTCACACGCGATCCGCTGTTCGGCCCGGTGATGACCGTCGGCTCCGGTGGCGTGTTGGTCGAACTCCTGCGCGACACCGAAACGCTTCTGCTGCCGCCGACACGCGCCGAGATCGAGGCGGCGTTGCGCCGGCTGGAGCTTTTTCCGCTACTCGACGGCT
The DNA here is from genome assembly GCA_039973095.1 of Nitratireductor sp. Classification (GTDB taxonomy): domain Bacteria; phylum Pseudomonadota; class Alphaproteobacteria; order Rhizobiales; family Rhizobiaceae; genus Mangrovimarina. Next base: position 159,313 of record JBDWLQ010000003.1, read on the forward strand.
ATCGCGGCCGGCCCAGGGCCGATCTCGAAGCGGCCATCGACATCATCGCCGGCGTCGCGGATTTCGCCGGGGCCCACGCCGACACACTCGACGAACTCGACATAAACCCGCTGATAGTATGCGCCGAGGGCCAGGGAGCCTGGATCGCCGACGCGCTGATCGTGTTCACCCCGCCTTCCCCTCGAGGGGAAGGCTGAAGCCGGAGACAGCCATGTCCGATATCGTCAAGACCCGAAGCGAAGGCGCGATCCTGGAAATCACGCTCGACCGCCCCAAGGCCAACGCAATCGACCTGGCCACTTCGCGGCTGATGGGTGAGACCTTCAAGGCGTTCCGCGACGATGACACGCTGCGCGTCGCGATCGTGAAGACGGCGGGCGGCAAATTCTTCTCCGCCGGCTGGGATTTGAAGGCCGCCGCGAGCGGCGACGCGGTCGACGGCGATTACGGCGTCGGCGGGTTTGGCGGCCTGCAGGAACTGCTCGACATGAACAAGCCGGTGCTCGCCTGCGTCGACGGCATGGCGGTCGGCGGCGGCTTCGAGTTGGCGCTGTCCTGCGACCTGATCTACGCCTCGGACCGTTCCTCCTTCGCACTGCCCGAGATCCGTGCCGGCACGCTGGCCGACGCCGCCACCATCAAGCTGCCGAAGCGCATCCCCTATCACGTGGCGATGGACATGCTTTTGACCGGCCGCTGGATGGATGTCGAGGAAGCGCATCGCTGGGGGCTGGTCAACGAAGTGCTGGCGGCCGACCGGCTGGAAGAGCGGGTCTGGGAGGTGGCGCGCCTGCTCGCCTCCGGCCCGCCGCTGGTCTTCGCCGCCATCAAGGAGGTGGCGCGGGCGGCCGAGGCGATGAACTTCCAGGACGCGATGAACCGGGTCACCAAGCGTAAGTTCCGCACCGTCGACACGCTTTACGCCTCCGAAGACACTATGGAAGGGTTCCGCGCGTTTGCCGAAAAGCGCGATCCGGTGTGGAAAGGGCGATAGAGGAAAGCAGGTCATGACCGACTACGCCAAGCTCATCGACGCGCAGACCTGGGCCTTCATCGAGCGGACCAACTCGTTCTACCCGCCCGATACGGTCGACTGCTCGGTCGACCAGCAGCGCGCAATCTATGATCGCATGTGCCGTGAATTCCATGCCGGCTATCCCGACGGTATCAGCGCGCAGACGGCCGCGATTGCGACCCCGTCCCACGCCATCCCGATCCGCCTCTATCGCGCCGCCACGCCCGATCCATCCGCGATGGTGCTCTATTTTCACGGCGGCGGCTTCATCCTCGGCGGGCTGGAAAGCCATGACGATGTCTGCGCCGAACTGTGTCAGCGCACCGGCTACGACGTCGTCTCGGTCGACTACCGGCTTTCGCCCGAGCATCTCTACCCCGCCTCGCACGAGGACGGTTATTCCGCCTTCGAATGGGCCGCGCGCGGCTATCGATGCCCGATCCTGCTCGCCGGCGATTCGGCCGGCGGCAATATCGCCGCCGCCGTCGCCGGGCGATACCGCCACCATCCGCGCGCGCCGGCCGGTCAGGTGCTGATCTATCCCGGCTTCGGCGGGGACCACACCAGGGGCTCCTACATCACCCACGCAAACGCGCCGATGCTGTCGACCCGCGACATGGCGTTCTACCAAAAGATGCGCACCGGCGGCGCCGACGTCTCGCGCGATGCCGGTTTCGCGCCGCTGCGCGACACCGACTTTTCCGGCCTGCCGCCGACCGTGATCGTGACGGCCGAATGCGACCCGCTCGCCTCCGACGGACCCGATTACCGCGACCGCATCGTTGAAGCCGGCGGCAGGGCCTGGTGCCACGAGGAAAAGGGCCTGGTGCACGGCTATCTGCGCGGCCGCCATATCGTCGACCGGGCGCGGCGGAGTTTCTCGCGCATCGTCGATGCCCTCAAGGCGCTCGGCAGGGGCGAATGGCCTTATTGAGGCACCACATCCAGGGCTTCACCAAAAGGCCGGCCCGTTCTAAACCGGTCCTCATGAACAGCGAATCCCTGCCCATCCTGCCGGTCGACGCCGGGGCCGAACCGGCAATGCTCGCCCTCAACAACCGACACGCCGTGGAACTGTCCTTTCTCGAACCGGAACGTCTCACCCGTCTGCTCGGCGCTGCATTCTGCGCGCGGCGGATCGGCCAGGTCGAGGCCTTCCTGATCGCCTTCGACCAGGATGCCGATTATGACAGTTCCAATTTCCAGTGGTTCAAGGCGCGCTACCCGCGCTTCGTCTATGTCGACCGGGTGGTCGTCGACCCGGCCGCGCGCGGCAAGGGCCACGCCCGGCGGCTCTACAGCCATCTGTTCGACAAGGCCGCGGCCGGCGGCTATCCGCTGGTCACCTGCGAGGTGAACGAACAACCGCCCAACCCGGCTTCCGACGCCTTTCATGCCGTGATGGGATTTGAGGCGATCGGCGCCGCCGCCTTGCCGGGCGGCGTGAAGTCGGTGCGTTATTTCGCCCGCCCGATCGGGGCGGATCCGCCCGCTTCGACCTGACGCTCAAGCCGCGCGGTCACACTCGCTCGAGCGCGATCGCGATGCCCTGACCGACGCCGATGCACATCGTCGCCAGCGCCAGCTTGGCGTTGCGTTCGCGAAGCTCCAGCGCCGCCGTGCCGGTGATCCGGGCCCCGGACATGCCGAGCGGGTGGCCGAGCGCGATCGCCCCCCCGTTCGGGTTCACGTGCTCCGCGTCCTCGGGAATGCCGAGATCGCGGAGCACGGCGATGCCTTGGGAGGCAAAGGCTTCGTTGAGTTCGATTACATCGAAATCGGCGGGCTGAAGGCCGAGCCGCGCGCACAGCTTCTTGGTCGCGGGCGCCGGGCCGATGCCCATGATGCGCGGCGGCACGCCGGCGGTCGCACCGCCGAGGATACGGGCGATCGGCGTCAATCCGTATTTTTTCGCCGCCGCTTCGGAGGCCACGATCAGCGCCGCCGCGCCGTCATTGACGCCAGACGCGTTACCGGCCGTCACCGTGCCGCCTTCCTTCTTGAACGGCGTGCCCAGCTTGGCCAGCGTCTCCAGCGTGGTGCCGGCGCGCGGATGCTCGTCCTTGTCGACCACGACCGGATCGCCCTTGCGCTGGGGAATCGTCACGGGAACGATCTCCTTGGCCAGCCGGCCGTTTTCCTGCGCGGCGACGGCCTTGGCCTGGCTGCGCACGGCGAACGCATCCTGGTCGGCGCGCGCCACGTTGAACGCCTCGGCGACGTTTTCGCCGGTCTCCGGCATGGAATCGACCCCGTACTGCTTCTTCATCAACGGGTTGATGAAACGCCAGCCAATGGTCGTGTCGTAGATTTCCGCATTGCGGGAGAAAGCAGTCGCCGCCTTCGGCATGACGAAGGGCGCGCGCGACATCGATTCCACGCCGCCGGCGATCATGATCTCCGCCTCGCCGGCCTTGATCGCGCGCGCCGCGATGGTGACGGCGTCCATGCCCGAGCCGCACAGCCGATTGACGGTCGAACCAGGTACGTCGATCGGCAGGCCGGCCAGAAGTGACGCCATCCGCGCCACGTTGCGGTTGTCCTCGCCGGCCTGGTTGGCGCAACCGTAAAACACATCGTCGATCGCCTGCCAGTCGACCGTGCCGTTGCGCTCGATCAGCGCGCGGATCGGGGCTGCGCCGAGGTCGTCGGCGCGTACGGAAGAAAGTGCCCCGCCGAAGCGGCCGATCGGTGTGCGGATATAGTCGCAGATAAAGGCTTCAGCCATCTTTCGATCCTTTCTTCGCGCCGGAACCGGACGTCCCCTTATGGGCCGCCTCGGTGCGCGCCTTCAAGTCGCGCAACGTCTTCAGTTCCAGTGCGGTCGGCGCGGGCGTCTCGTCAAGCCTGTCGGCGAATTTCACCGTCCAGCCGCAGGTTTCCTGAACCTGCTCGCGGCTGACGCCGGGGTGCAGCGAGACGACGGTGAACTCCTTGGTCTCGGGGTCGGGTTCCCAGATCGCCAGATCGGTGATCAGCAGTGCCGGCCCCTCCGTGTCGATGCCGATGCGGCGGCGATGGTCGCCGCCCTCGCCATGTCCGAAGGAGGTGTAGAAATCGATCTTGTCGACCATGCCGCGCTTCGACTGGGCCATGGTGATGTAGATCTTCTGCGCCGAACTCGCGATCTCCGGCGCGCCGCCGCCGCCGGGAAGCCGGGTCTTGGGATGGTCGTAATCGCCGATCACCGTGGTGTTGATATTGCCGAACCGGTCGAGCTGGGCCGCGCCCAGGAAGCCGAGCGTAATACGCCCGCCCTGCAGCCAGTAGCGAAACATCTCCGGTACCGAGACCGTCGTCACCGCCGTCTCGCACAATTCCCCGTCGCCGATCGACAGCGGCAGAACGTCGGGCGCGGTTCCAATGGTTCCGGATTCATAGATCAGCGTGATGTCCGGCGCGTGGGTGAGACGCGCCACGTTGCAGGCGGCCGACGGCGCGCCGATACCCACGAAGCAAACGTCGTCGCCCTTCAGGGCGCGGCTCGCCGCGATCGTCATCATCTCGTTGGGAGTGAAGTCTCGGTCGCTCATCACACCGCCCTCAGCGTTGCGACGCGGGCGGCGAAATCCTCCGCCGTCGCCTTGATCACGTTTTCGTCCATCCACGCGCGAAACAGCTCGCGGTCGGCGGCGATCCTGTCCCATTCCAGATAGCTGGCATTGTCGCGGGCATAATAGCCATGCGTATAGGACGGGTGCGCGCCACCCGGCACCACCGCGATCGCCGTCACCGTCCAATGGGGCAGGATGGTCAGGTTTGGATGCAGGTCGGAAAAATCCTCCACCACCTCCTCGACCGTCACCACCGCGCGCTTGGCCGCCAGCACCGCTTCCTTCTGGATGCCGATAATGCCTTCGATCAGCACGTTGCCTTTGCGGTCGGCCTTCTGGGCGTGGATGAAGGTGACGTCGGGCCGCACCGCGGGGACCGCGGCCAGCGTCTCGCCGGAAAAAGGACAGGTCACCTGCTTGATATTGGCATTGACGCGGGAAAGCTCGGCGCCGAGATATCCGCGAAAGATCGCGCAGGGCAGCCCGGCCGCGCCGGCCTCGTAGGCATTGGCCATTGCCGCGTGCGAATGCTCTTCCAGCTCGATCGGGCGCGGATAGGCGTTCTCGACCGCATCGCGCATGCGCCTAAGAAGCCCGACGCCCGGATTGCCGGCATAGGAAAACACCAGCTTCCTGGCCAAACCCATTCCGATCATCTGGTCGTAGACGACATCGGGCGTCATGCGCACCAATGTCAGGTCCTTGACCCCCTGCCGGATCGCCTCGTGCGCGGCAGCGGTCGGAATGAGGTGCGTAAAACCTTCGAATGCGGCAATATCGCCGTCACGCAGATTGTCGGCCACCGCCTGCTTCAAAGGCACAAAAGTCGCCATGTCGCATCCTTAGCAAAGTTCGTATTGCGAACCTTTGTTTTATGTGCGATACTGGTTATATGGATGCCTCGCCTGAGTCAATGCTCTCGGACCCCCAGTCGCGCGACCTCGTCGGCTCGCTTGGGCGCGGTCTGGCGGTGATGGAAATCCTGGCTGCGCACCCGGCCGGCATGACCCTGACCGAGATGGCCGAAAAGGCCGGCATAACCCGTGCCGGCGCGCGCCGCTTCCTGCACACGCTGGTGGCCGCCGGTTACGCGACCCAGGATGGCCGCACGTTCCGGCTGTCCTCGCGGCTGATCTCGGTCGCGCGCACCTGGCTCGGCAACGCGTCGCTGTGGTCCTTCGCCGAGCCCTTCATGCGCGCCGTCTCGCACCGTTTTGGCGAGGCCTGCTCGGCCGCCGTGCTGTCGGGCGAAAACGTGGTCTATGTCGCGCGCGTGCCCGGCCGCCATATTCTCAGCGTCGGCCTGCAGGTCGGCACTCGCCTACCCGCCTTTTGCACCTCGATGGGCCGGATTTTGCTGTCCAGCCTGCCCGACGACGAACTCGACCGGTTCCTGGCCGGCGCCGAGCTCAAGCCGCTGACGCCGAAAACCCGAACCGACCCGAAAACGCTCGCCGCGTTGATCCGTGCCGCCAAAGACGAGGGTTATGCGCTCATCGACGAGGAACTCGAGCCGGGACTGCGCTCGATCGCCGTTCCCGTGCGCGACGGCAACGGCGCTATCGTCGCCGCGATCAACGTCTCCACCCAGACCGCCCGGCTTTCGGTCGCCGAGCTGAAAAGCGAAGTTCTGCCCGCGCTCAACGACGCGACGGCGAAGATCCGCGACTTTTTCGCGGTTCAGTAGGCCGCTTGCCGCAGATCGGCGTTCAGAGCGCGGTCTCGACCTCCAGGCGCCGCCCGTCCAATCCGCGCCCGACAAAGCCGAGTTCCGGCCGGCCCCTGCCGCTCCATTTTTCCTCGACTGCCAGGCGGACGCGGTCGCGATCCCAGATGCCCCGGCACGATAACAGCGACGCGTCGCGGTCGCGATAGCCCCAGCCGAGCCCATCGTCGAAAAACAGCGCCCGCTCCGTCGCGCCCGCGCCGGAACCGGCGAACAGGGTCAGTTCGACCCGAGTGAAATCGTGCGGCGCCTGCTCCGGCCAGTCGGTTGCAAGCGGCAGGATCGCGCCCGAGCGCACCAGCACCGGCAGCCGGCCGAGCGGCGCATCGATAGAGACGCGCCGCCCGCCGGCATGAACCGTCTCGCCGTGCAATTCGTGCCAGCCGCCCTCGACCCTCGGCAGATAGACATCCACCGCCCGCGCGCCTTCCTCGACCGCCGGCGCGACCAGGACGTCCGGCCCCAGCATGAAGCAGTCCGCCTCGGCCCAGCATTCCGGCTCGTCGAAATGATAAAACAGCGCCGTTATCAACGGCGTGCCGTCGCGATGGGCGGCGTGGGCGAGGTGGTAGAGATAAGGCAGGAACCGGTAGCGCAACCTCAGTGCCTCGCGCACCGCGTCCGTCACCTCGGCGTGCATCCACGGCAGCGTCGCCGGATCGTCGAGCTGCGGCTTCCATGAATTCATCACCGCGCGCGGATGCAGCGACATCATCTCCACGAAACGCACCAGAAGCTCGGGACCGGGTCGCGGCCCGTCGAAACCACCGATATCATGGCCGGTGAACGGCATGCCCGACAGGCTCATCGACAGGCCCTGGCGCAGATTCCATTTCAGCGTATGCCAGCTCGTGCGATTGTCGCCGGTCCAGGTTTCGCCGTAACGCGCGATCCCGATCGGCCCGGCCCGGCTGATCGTGTAGGGGCGTTCGACCGGCCGGTGCTCGCGCGTCGCCTCGAAGGTTGCGCGTGTCATCAACAGCGCATGCACCGGCCGCATGTCGATCGCCGGCAGGCGATGCCCGAATCCGTCGACAGTGGCGGTCTCGTCCCACAATTCGCACTCGTTGTTGTCGTTCCAGCCGGCGCCGAAGCCGGCGTCCAGAACCTGCGCCGTGATGCCGGCCTTCCACCACGCGACGGTCGCGGGGTTGGTGAAGTCGAGGCTCGAGCCGTCGCCGCCCCAGAACATCTCGACGGCGGGCTGGCCGTCGCTGCGCCGCACGAACCAGCCCTCGCCCGCCGCCCTCGGATAGGCCGGGTGTTCGGTCAGCAATACCGGCTTCACATTGGCCGCCGTGCGGAACCCCAGCGCGCCGAGACTTGCGAAGAAGCCGTCGCGGTCGGGAAATTTCTGCGCGTTCCAGGTGAAGACGTAGCGCCGTCCGTCAGCGCGCGTCGTGTAGCCCGAGCCGCAATGGATGGCGCTGATTGGGATAGCATCCGCGCGGCAGCGTTCGGCGAACCCGGTGATGACGGCCTGCGCGTCGGGCGCGTCGGCGTGATGCATGGTGGTGAAGGCGAAGCCCATCGACCAGCGCGGCGGAAAATGTGGCTGGCCGGTCAGCGCCATCAGCCTGGGAACGATGTCGCGCACTTTCGGGCCGGCGACGACGTACACCACCATGCCCTTCTCCTGCAGATCCACATGCCGGTAGTGCGGGTGGTAGTTTGAATGTTCGGCACCCAGGTCGAAGGTCGCCTCGGCGAGCGTATCGTAGAGCAGTCCCGCCGCCTCGTCCGCACGCACGGCGATCACGAACGGAACATGTTTGTAGAGCGGATCGGAGGTCTCGGCATTATAGCCGAGCGAATCCGTCTGCAGGCATCTGAGCCGGCGCCCGGTCCGGTCGAGCGGGCCGGTCTTGTCGCCGAGGCCGTAATGCCGCTCGTCGAGCATCCGGGCCTGGACATGGCGAAAGACGCCGCGCCCGGCAAACCATTGATAGGCGCCGGTCGGGCGATCGGCAACGACGCATTGCCAGCCTTCGGCCACGCGCCGTTCGACCGTCAGCGCAAGCGGCGCCGGCTGGACGACGACACGCCAGTCCCGCCCGAAATACGTCGTTTCGCTTTGCGCATCATGACGCGCTTCGAGCGGCGCGAAGCCTTCGACGGACAGTCGGTCTCGCCCCGGCCAGGGCACGTCGCCGCCGGGCGCGATCATCCAGGTGCGGTCGACGGCAAACCCGTTCTCGGGAATGACGGCGATCCGCAGCAGCCAGTCCGACAAGGCCTCCACGCGCAGCGAAAACCCGGCATCGAGCGGAGCGACGAGACCCGAGGCGGTCGCAAGGGCGGGCCCGGTCGTGGTGAGAAAACTCATGGCGCAAACATATCCTGGGTGAAGGAAAGCCCGAACGGGCGCTACGGGCGACGGCGACGGTGCTTGCCGGCCTCTCCGCTTTGGCGGCGCGCCGGCATCGCCCCGCCTGCACGACAGGGCGCAACGCTGCCCATCACACCGCTTCTCCGACCACCAGCCGTTTCATGCCAAGCCCGTCCGACGTGCGAAACAGGTGGGTATAGTCCGGCCTGAACACGACATGGGTGGTCTCGCCCCGCCGGATCCCGGTCTGGCCGGCCAGATGCACGGTCAGCGGCGTTCCCGCGCCGGTCTCGCAATAAAGATAGGACTCGCCGCCGAGCTGCTCGACCGACTGCACGGTGACCGCATGGCCGGCCGCGTCGCCGACGATCAGATGATCCGGCCGGATACCGAGCTCGGCCGCATCGCCCGGCTTCAGCCCGTCGGCGTTCACCGCGGCCCGGTAGTCGTTGCCGGCCGCGTCCGACACCATCACCCCGTCAGCGCGGATCTCGCGGACGGTGACGTCGACGAAATTCATCCGCGGCGAGCCGATGAAGCCGGCGACGAAGCTGTTGGCCGGCTGGTTGTAGAGCTCCAGCGGCGTGCCGGCCTGTTCGATGCGCCCGTCGCGCAAAACCACGATCTTGTCGGCCATCGTCATCGCCTCGACCTGGTCGTGGGTGACATAGATCATCGTGTTGCCGAGCCGTCGGTGCAGCGCTGCGATCTCGCCGCGCATGGTGACCCGCAATTCAGCGTCGAGATTGGACAGCGGCTCGTCGAACAGGAACACGCGCGGCTCGCGCACCACCGCCCGCCCGATCGCGACGCGTTGCCGTTGCCCGCCCGAAAGCTGTTTCGGCCGCCGCTCGAGATAGGGACCGATCTGCAGCATGGTCGCCGCCGCCTCGACGCGACGCGCGATCTCCGGCCTGGGCGTGCGGATATTCTCCAGGCCGAAGGCCAGGTTCTGGCGCACGGTCATATGCGGGTAGAGCGCATAGGTCTGAAACACCATCGCCAGCCCGCGTTCCGACGCCCGCTGCTCGTTGACGCGTTCCCCGTCGATGCGCAACTCGCCGCCGGAAATCTCCTCCAGCCCCGCGATCATGCGCAGCAGCGTGGATTTCCCGCATCCCGACGGGCCGACGAAGACGCAGAACTCGCCATTGTCGATCGTCAGATCGACACCGTGAATGGCGCAGACGTCACCGTAATCCTTGATCAGTCCGTCAAGTTCGAGAACCGCCATCGTTCACACCTCTTTCCCGGACGTCGGCATCATTTCACCCCGGACTGGGCGATGCCGGTGGTGATGTATTTCTGCAGGAAGGCAAACACGATCGTGATCGGCAGCAGGGTCAGCACCGTCATCGCCAGGAGGTTCGACCAGCTGGTCTGCAGGTCGCCCTGGAAGGAATTCAGCGCAAGCTGCAGCGTGAACTGCTCGGAGCGGGTCAGCACGATCAGCGGCCACAGAAAATCGTTCCAGCGCCACATCACTGAAAAGATCACCAGAACGGCGAGCGCCGGCGCCGATAGCGGCAGCACGATGCGCCAATAAACCCGCCATTCGGACGCATGGTCCATGCGCGCGGCATCCAGCAGATCGTCGGGGATGGTCAGCATATATTGGCGCAGCAGAAAGACCCCGGTCGGCGTCGCCACCGCCGGCCAGATCACCCCCCAGGGCGAATTGACCATGCCCAGTTCCGAAACCACGAGATAGATCGGCACGAGATTGATCGTCGGCGGGATCATCAGCGTGGCGATGATCAGGATGAAGACGAAGGTCCGCCCCCGGAACCGGTATTTCGACAGCGCGAACGCCGCCATCGAATTGAACAGAATGGTGATGACCGTTGCGATCACGGTGATGAAGACCGAGTTCCAGAAATAGAGCGCGAAATTGAACCGCTCGAACAGGGCGGAATAGTTTTCCACCGCCAGCGCGAACTCGCGCTCCGGCACGCGGTCGTTGATGTTGACCTGCAACCGCTCGCCCGGATTTTGCGGGTCGACCATCTGGCTCATCAGCCCGATGCGACGCACCTGCGCCAGAAGCTTGCCTTCGTGCTCGCCGCCCGTCACCCGAAAAAGCTGCAACGGCTCCTCGTACCCTTCGACCTCGACATGGATCGGCGCCAGCGGCAGCAGCGAGGGCGGATATTCCTGCAACGCGGATTCGGTCTTGAACGACGACAGCGCCATCCAGGCGACCGGCCCGAACATCAGGACGACGGCGAGCGCCAGATAGCCGAAGGTCAGCCAGTCGGTGAGGTCGAGCCGGCCGCGGCCGCGCGTGCGTGTCAGGAAGGAGCGCAACATCGCCTAGTCCTCCCCGCGGCCGCGCGCGGCGCGCAATTGCAACAGCGTCAGCACCATCAGTACCGCCGCCATCAAAAGCGAGGCCGCAGCCGCCAGACCGTAAAGCTGCGGCCGGAAGGCGAAGCCGGTCTCGTAGATGAACTGCAAAAGCAATAGCGTCGCCGAGCCGGGACCGCCGCCGGTCAGAACGAAAATCTCGTCAAAGGCCTGCACGGCGCGGATCAGCGACAGCACCAGCACCACAACCATGGTCGGCATCAAAAGCGGCATGGTGATCTTCGAAAACACCCGCCATTTCGACGCGCCGTCCATTTCCGCCGCCTCGTAGACATCGGCCGGTATCGCCTGCAGACCGGCAAGCAGGATCAGCGTGTAGAAACCCATATGCGCCCAGATCGACACGAACACGATCCAGAAAAACGCCCAGTCGGCCTCGACCAGCCAGTTGACGATCGGCAGGCCTTGCGCCTCCAGCCCGGCATTGAGCACGCCGTAGCGCTGCAGCACCCATTTCCAGATCAGCGCCACCACGACCGGCGACAACAGCACCGGGTAGAAGAACACGCTGCGGAAAAAGCCGCGCAGCGGAATGTTGCGGTTCAGCACGAGCGCCGTGACCAGCGAGAACAGGATCATGAACCCGACCTGCAGCACCACAAACCAGCTCGTATTGTGCACGGCGCGCCAGAAAATGTCGCGCTGGCAGCTATTGGGGTCGAGATAGTTTTCGCAGGCAAGCAGCGAGGAAAAATTCTCCAGCCCGACATAAGGCCGCTCGGACAAGAGGATGCGGTCGCTGCCGGAGGTGGCGTAGAAGAAGTTCAGGAAGATCGGCAAAAAGGTGAACAGGCCGAAAATCAGGAGATTGGGCAGCAGGAACACCCACGCGATCTTCTGCGCGCCGGTCATCTTTTGAATGGCCAGCATCGGTCGTTCGAACAGCTCGAAGGCTGCCCGGTAGAGGTAGGATGCTGCCGTCGTCACAGGTGCGAGCATCGCGTACGCCTCGTGGCATGGGTTCTCGGGCGCCGCCGCCCGCCCGCTTTTCCGGGCGGACGAGACGTTCCGTCGCCGGCCTCACCCAAGACGGGGCAAAGGTCGGCGAACGGACCGGGCGATCGGGTTACTGGGCTGCCGCGACCGCTTCCTTCACGTCGGCGTCGATGCGGTCCAGCGCTTCGTCCAAGGACAGTTCACCGACGATCGCCTGGGTGATGCGGGTCACCGTGGCGTTCATGATCGCGCGGTTGTTCTTGTAGCCCTGGAACTGGAAGGCGACCGGCGAAAACCCGGCAAGCGCGTTGCCGAACGCGGTCAGGGCCGCCTTTTCGGCGTCGGTGGCGTTTTCGTAGTCGATGCCCTTGACCTGCAGCGCCTGGTTGGCGGGAATGTTTTTGGTCTTGGCCAAAACCTTGGCCTGCACGTCCTCGCGCGCGATGAAATCGAGCAGCTTGCCCAGTTCCTCCGGCGCCTTGGTATGCTTGAAGGCGGCGATCGCCGCGCCGCCGGGAATGCCGGTGCAACCGCCGGGACCGCAAGGCGCCGGCACGGCCACCCAGTCGAAGGCGTCACCGATATCGCGCCCGAAACGGCCGATCTGCCAGGAACCGGACAGATACATCACCAGCGAACCGTTGGTGAATTCCTTGGCGGCGTCCTGATAGGTCGCGCCGCCCGCGCCGGCCCACACTTCCTTGGCCACGGTGCCGTCCTCGTTCCAGGCAACGAACTGCTCGGAAAAGGCGCGGAACCCGTCATCGACCGTGATCGGATCGCCCTTGTCGTCGAACAGCTTCGCCCCGTAGGAAATCGCCGGTCCGGCGTAGCGGTGGCCCGAGCGGTCGAGCGCCATCGGATAGGGGGTCTGGGTCGCCTCGGCCACCTTCTTGGCCGCCGCCGCCCACTCCTCATAGGTCGCGCCCTCGCCCGGCATGTCGACGCCGGCCTGATCGAATAGCGTCTTGTTGACGAAGGGCCCGGTCGCTGTCTGCTGGTCCATGATGGCATAGATGCCCTTGTCGTCCGGCCCGTTGACCCGGGTCCAGGCGAGCGTCTTGCCGTATTGCTCTTCCAGCTTGGCGGCGTCGGCGACATAGGGCGTCACGTCGAGCATATATTTAGCCAGTCCGCCGAGATCGGTCACGCGGGCGAGGTCCGGGCCTTCGCCCGAAGCGAGCTGCAGCGGCAGGCTCTCCACGATCGACTTGTAGGGCACCACGTCGACGGCGACGGTCGTGCCGGGATTTTCGGCCTCGAACGCCTTGAATTGTTCGGCCCAGGCGTCGCATTCCACGCCATCCTGATAGCAGGCGAAGCGCAGTTCGGCCGCCGAGGCGGACGATGCCGCGACAAGCGCCGCAAAGGCAATTCCGGAAAGCAGATGTCTCGATTTCATGACTTCCTCCCTGATCGATGCACGCTGAGTTGGACGGTCGGGGTCGCATGCCGCGATGCGTCGAGATTGTACTCTTATATCTTATATAAGATACAATCTGAGCACCTTCCCCGTGCCGCTGTCAAGGTCCCGACGCGTTCAGGACCGTCTCGATATGGCCGACCATTTCGGCCTCCGCTCGATCGGCATCCTGGGAGCGGATCGCCGCCAGTATACGCATATGATCGTCGAAGGCGCGCTGTGAGCGGCCATGGATGGATGACATCAAGATGAAGCGCTCGCGATCGACATGCGCCTTGACCGTCTGGGCGAGTTGCCAGGCGCCGGGCACCCCGGCCATGTCGGCCAGAACTTCGTGAAACAGTTCGTCGGCCTCGAAAAAGGTGACGTAGTCGTCGACGCGTGCCGCCGCTTCCTGGCGCGCCAGGACCGGCGCCAGGCGGTTTTCGTCGAGACCGGTCTGCGCCAGCCGCCGCGCGATCCGTCCTTCGATTGCCGCGCGGATGAAAAGCGCCTCCAGAAATCGGGCGCGGTCGCGCTCGGCCACGATCGAGCCGACCTGCGGACGGGTCACGACCAGCCCTTCGCTGGCGAGTTGCTGCAGGGCGGCGCGCAAGGGTGTGCGCGAGACCAGGCACAAGGCTGCGATATCGCTCTCGTGGATCGGCGTTCCGGCGGGAAGCCGGCTGTCGACGATGCGCTGGCGCAGGGCCAGATAGAGCTGCCTGGCGATCGGTTGCGCGCGATCGATCTCGATGCCGGCCAGCGCCGCGGCGAGATCGAAGCCGTGCGGGACATGTTTCACGCGCGGCATGGCATCGCCTCTCGCTCTATCGCCGCTGCGATCCCTTCTTCCACAACACGCGCCAGCTTGGTCGCGACCGCGTCGCGAAAGGGACGGGCCTGCGCCAGCCGCGTCGGCATGAGCCCGTCGAGCCCGACGACGGCATCGACGAGCGCGCCTGCATCGCCGGTTTTGCCGTCGGTCGCCGCCGCCAGCGCCGGCGCGCGCGGGTCGCGCAGCGCATAGGCCAGGCCATCTTCGGTGCGGCCGCGCGCAAAGGCGATCCACATCGCCGTGGCGAAGGCGTAGCTGTCGAGCGACCAGCCCGCCTCGTAGGCCGCGAGCGCCGGCTCGAAAATACGCTGCGGCAGTTTTTGCGTGCCGTCCATGGCAATCTGCTCCGTGCGGTGCGCGATCGCGGGATTGGCGAAACGTTCCATCAGCCGCGCGGCATAGTCGGGCAACACGATCCCGGGAACCGGCTCCAGCGTGCGCGCGGCATCGCGCAAATGCCGTTCGACCAGCACTCGCATCGCACCGTCCGCCATCGCGTCGCGCACATGCACGTGGCCGGCGAGAAAACCGGCATAGGCGATCATCGAATGCGCGCCGTTGAGCATGCGCAGTTTCATCTTTTCGTAGGGCGCGACCGATGCCACGAACAAAGCCCCGCCGGCTTCCCAATCGGGACGACCGGCAGCGAAATCGTCCTCGATCACCCATTGCGAAAATGGTTCGGTCTCCACCGCGGCCTTGTCGACGCGCCCCGTCGCCCGCTCCGCCTCGGCCAGGGTTTCCACGCTGCTCGCCGGCGTGATCCGGTCGACCATGGTCGAGGGAAACCGCACCGTCTCGGCGATCCAATCGGCCAGGTCGCGATCCAATTCCCGCGCGAACTCGAGCACCAGCCGTCGCACCAGCTCGCCATTGCCCGGCAAATTGTCGCAGGACAGCACGGTCAGACCGGGCGCGCCGCGCGCCCGGCGCCGGACGAGCCCGGCGACCAGATAGCCGACGACGCTCGTTGGCCGGGCTGGCGTGGCAAGGTCGGCGATAATCTCCGGCCGGGTGCGGTCGAGCCCTCCGCTCGCGGGATCGAAGCCATAACCCTTTTCGGTGACGGTCAGGCTGACGATGCGGGTCGACGGCGCGGCCAACGCGTCGAGCACCTGGGCAGGTTCGCGCGGCGCGGCCAGCACCGTGGCGATCGACCCGACGACACGCGCCGAAATCCCCTCGCCCGCGCGCACCAGCACGGTATAAAGACCCGATTGCGGATTGAGCGCATCGGCGACATCGCACGAGCGCAGGCTGATGCCGGCAATCATCCACTCGCCGCCCGAGCGGGCCAGCGCGTCGTCGGTATAGACCGCCTGGTGGGCGCGGTGAAAGGCGCCGACGCCGAGATGGACGATACCGGCGCCGCGTCCCCGGCGTTCGAAACCCGGCGTGCGGATCCCAGCCGGCAGTCCGTCAAGTGTGGTCAGCCGCGCGCTCATATACGTTGCCGGTGACGACCGAGAACCGCCATCACGCCGCGCAGTTCCGCCAGCCCCTTGAGACGCCCGATTGCCGGATAGCCCGGCTGCGCGCCGCGCGTAAGGTCGTCGAGGATTTCCTGGCCGTGATCGGGCCGCATCGGGATCTCGGCGTCCGCCCGCCCCTCCTTGCGACGTCGGCTCTCCTCGGCAAGCAGCGCCGCGACGACCGCCACCATGTCGGTCTGGCCGGCGAGGTGTTCGTCCTCGAGGAAGGAGCACGGCACCGTCTCGGTGTCGCGCCGCACGTTGCGCAGATGGGTGAAATGGATGCGCGGACCGAGCCGGGCCGCCATCGCCGGCAGGTCGTTGTCGGGTCGCGCGCCCAGAGACCCCGCGCAGAAGGTGACGCCGTTGGCGGGCAGGTCGACCGCATCGAGAACGACGCGGTAATCCGCCTCGGTCGACATCACCCGCGGCAGGCCGAGCAGCGGGAACGGCGGGTCGTCGGGGTGACAGCACAGCCGCAGCCCGAGCCGCTGCGCCAGCGGCGCCACCTCCGACAGGAAATCGATCAGGTTCTGCCGCAGCCGCGCGGCGTCGATGCCGGCGTAAAGGGCGAGATGGCGCGACAGCCCTTCCAGGGACCAGTGCTCGACCGCGCCGGGTAGTCCGGCGGTGATGTTGGCGGCCAGACGCTCCGCACCGGCCTCGTCGAGCGCGCTGAACCGCGCCTTCGCCGTCTCCACGGTCTGGGCATCATAGTCGGCGGCAGCGTCCCGGCGTTTCAGCACATGGATGTCGAACGCCGCGAAATCGGCAAGGTCGAACCGCATCGTCGTGCCGCCATTTTCGAGCGGCCAGGCAAGTTCGGTGCGGGTCCAGTCGAGCACCGGCATGAAATTGTAGCAGATCGTCGGGATGCCGGCGCGAGCCAGGTTTTCCAGGCTGCGCTTGTAGTGAACGAGTTCGGCGCGCCAGTCGCCCGTCTGCGTCTTGATCGCCTCCGAAACCGGCAGGCTTTCCACCACCTCCCAAGCGAGATGGGTCATGCTGCCGTCGGGATGGAACGCCACCTCGCGCTGGCGCGTCTCGATCTCCTCGGCGTGCCAGACTGCCCCGGCCGGAATGTGGTGCAGCGCCGTCACGACGCACGACGCCCCCGCCTGGCGCGCATCCGCCAGCGAAACCTTGTCCTGTGGACCGAACCACCGCCAGGCTTGACGCACGCGCCTGCCTCCGTTTTTTGGTACACTAGTATCCCAGTTTATCGCGCTCGGATCAAGCCGCGATTTGGCCACATCCGGAAAGGCCCGGTCTCTCCTGACAAGATGCTGTCGGGCGTGCATGCTAGGAGGGGCCGAACCCCGCTTCCAAGGACACACCGACACCGATGACGGAACCCAGCGCGCCACTGCTCAAGGACATTCTGGACCACGAGCGCATGCACGGGATCGCGCGGCGCATGGCGACGCTTTGCCCGGATTTCGCGACCGACCGCTTCATCGCCCATGTCACGGACGGGCTCGACCAGCGCGGCATCATGCAGCGCGTGCGGCGGATCGCGACCGGCCTGCACGCTGCCCTGCCCGGCGACTTCGAGAACAATGTCAGGCTTCTTCTGGCCTTCGCGCCCGAGGCCGGCCATCCCTTCGTCGCCATCGCCCTGTCGGATTATGTCGCACTCCACGGCGCGGACCGCTTCGAGCAATCGATGGCGGCGCTGAAGCAACTGACCCGCTACGGCTCGTCCGAATTCGCCATCCGACCGTTCCTCGACCGCGATTTGCACCGCACCCTCGCGGTGATGGAAATATGGGCGCGTGATCCGGACGAGCATGTGCGCCGCCTTGCCAGCGAGGGCTGCCGGCCGCGCCTGCCCTGGTCGTTCCGGCTCAAGGCGCTGACCGCCGATCCGGCGCCCGTCGCCACGATCCTCGACACGCTGAAAGCCGATCCGAGCCCTTACGTACGCAAATCCGTCGCCAACCATTTAAACGACATCGCCAAGGACCATCCTGGCTGGGTGCTGAACCTTCTCGCGGCATGGCCGCGCGAGAATCCCCGCACCGCCTGGATCGTCAGGCACGGCCTGCGCACGCTGATCAAGCAAGGCAATAATCGCGCCCTCGCCCTGATCGGCGTCGGCGCCGCGCCAGTGGTCGATGTCGAACGCTTCGCCGTCACGCCGGCCGCGATCGTCCTCGGCGCGCCCGTCACGATCGAAGCGCGGCTGGTGTCGCGCGCCGACACCGGCCAGCGCCTCGTCGTCGACTATGCGATCCACTACGTCAAAAAGAGTGGCGCAACGTCCCGAAAAGTCTTCAAGCTCAAACAAGTCGAACTCGCGCCCGGCGACCGCGCCGAGATGGCAGCCGTCCGGATGGTGCGCGACTTCACCACCCGCAAACACCATACCGGCCGCCACCGGGTCGAGCTTCTGGTCAATGGCCGGTCGCTCGCCGAGACGGTTTTCGACCTCGCGCTGACAGCCGGCTGAACCGCGACATCGCTGCGCCCGCGCTCACACGTAGCGGTTGACGACATTCTCCAGATATTCCTGGCGTCCGGAATGCGGGGCCGGCTCAATGCTGTCCTTCACCACCCGGTCGGCGATCGCCTCCAGCGTGCGCTCACCGGCAAGCATCGCGCGCGCCTCGGCCCGGTTCCAGCCGGCATAACGCTCTTCAAGTGGCCCGGCGAGCGCCTCGTCCTCGATCATCGCCGCCGCCGCCATGAGCCCGCGCGCGCAACAATCCATCCCGCCAATATGCGCATGCAGCAGGTCGGCGGGGTCGAGCGACTGACGCCGGAGCTTGGCGTCGAAATTGGTGCCGCCGCTGGTAAACCCGCCCCCCAGCAGGATCTGGTAATAGGCAAGCGCCATTTCCGGCACATTGTTGGGGAACTGGTCGGTATCCCACCCTGACTGGTAGTCGTTGCGGTTCATGTCGATCGAGCCGAAAATGCCGAGCGCGTTGGCGAGCGCCAGCTCGTGTTCGAAGGAATGGCCGGCCAGAATGGCGTGGCCCTGTTCGATATTGACCTTGACCTCGTTCTCCAGCCCGTAGCGTTTCAGGAACCCGTAGACGGTGGCGACATCGTAGTCGTATTGATGCTTGGTCGGCTCCTGCGGTTTCGGCTCGATCAGGATCGCGCCCTTGAAGCCGATCCGGTGCTTGTAGTCGACGACCATCGCCAGAAAACGCCCGAGCTGGTCGAGCTCGCGCCGCATGTCGGTGTTGAGCAGCGTCTCGTAGCCCTCGCGCCCGCCCCACAGCACGTAGTTTTCACCACCGAGCTTCCGGGTCGCGTCGATGCAGGCCTTCACGGTCGCCGCCGCATAGGCGAACACGTCCGGATCGGGATTGGTCGCCGCGCCGGCCATGTAGCGCCGGTTGGAAAACAGATTGGCCGTCCCCCAGAGCAGCTTCACCCCGGTCTCGTCCATCTTGCCGGCCAGGTAGTCGGTGATCTCGTCGAGCCGCGCCACGCTTTCGCCAAGCGTGGCGCCTTCCGGTCGTATGTCGTGATCGTGGAAGCAGAAATAGGGCGCGCCGAGAATGGAGAACATCTCGAAGGCGACGTCGGCCTTGAGACGCGCCTGCGCCATCGAATCTGCCGGGAACCAGGGCCGCTCGAAGGTTTCGCCGCCGAACGGGTCGTTGCCGGGCCAGACGAAATTATGCCAGTAGCAGACCGCGAAACGCAGATGGTCCTCCAGCCGCTTGCCCATCACCACCCGGTCGGGATCGTAGAACCGATAGGCAAGCGGATTGGTGCTGTCCGGCCCTTCGTACCCGACCTTGCCGATATCGCCGAAAAACCCGGTGCTCATGTCGTTGCTCCTTTCGATTTGACGCCGGCGCGGTTCACATCGTCCCCCGGATCGCCGGATAAAGCGCCCGGAAACGCGCATAGGCCTCGTCGAAGGCGCCGCGCAGCCGGCTTTCCGGCTCGATCGTCGCGACGGTCGGCGGGGGCGCGCACACCGCATGGGGATCGGCC
The DNA here is from genome assembly GCA_039973095.1 of Nitratireductor sp. GTDB lineage: Bacteria > Pseudomonadota > Alphaproteobacteria > Rhizobiales > Rhizobiaceae > Mangrovimarina. The sequence goes on from JBDWLQ010000003.1 coordinate 178,912, forward strand.
CCCTCGGTCGCGATCAGTCCCAGCCGCGCGGCGCCGAACGCAGCCCCGAAATCGCCCTCGGCGGGCAGGTCGACCGGCAGGCCGAGCGCAGTCGCGATCGCCTTCAGCCAATAGACCGAGCGCGATCCGCCGCCGATCGCCGTCACCTGCGAAAGATGCGTACCGGCCGCCTCGAGCGCTTCGAGACTGTCGCGCAGCGCGAACGCCACGCCCTCCAGTACGGCCCGCGTCAGCGCCGCGCGGTCGCTCTCATGGCCGAGGCCGCAAAAGACGCCGCGGATGGCGGCATCGTTATGCGGTGTGCGCTCGCCCGACAGATAAGGCAGAAAGGACACGCTGCCCGGCGCCTGCAGCGTTTCGCCGAGTTCGCCCGTCAGATCGCTGGCCTGCCGGCCGGTGATCCCGGCCAGCCAGTTGAGCGAATCCGTCGCCGACAGGATCACGCCCATCTGGTGCCAGGCGGCCGGCAGCGCGTGGCAGAACGTGTGGACCGCGCTTTCGGGATTGGGCAAATACCGCTCATTGGCCGCGAACAGGACGCCCGACGTGCCGAGCGAGACGAAGGCCTGTCCCGCCCGCACCGCGCCCATGCCGCAGGCCGAGGCGGCATTGTCGCCCGCCCCGCCGGCAACGATCACGTCCGCGCCCATGCCCCATTCCGCCGCCAGTTCCGCGCGCAGCGTGGCGGTGGGCTCGGTGCCCTCCACCAGGGCCGGCATGTGAGCGGCGTCGAGCCCGGTGGCCGCCAGCAACGTATCCGACCAGCGCCTGTTCCCGACGTCGAGCCAGGCCGTGCCGGCCGCATCCGACATCTCGGAACAATAAGCGCCGGTCAGCCACAGACGCAAATAGTCCTTCGGCAACAGCACCTTGCGCACGCGCTCGAACAGCGCCGGCTCATTGTCCCGCATCCAGGCGAGCTTCGGCGCGGTGAAACCGGGAAAGACGATATTGCCGCTGATCCTGCGAAAGCGCGGATCGGCGTCGAGCACGGCCGCCTGCCGATGGCTGCGCGTGTCGTTCCACAGGATCGCAGGCCGCAACGGCCGGTCGTCCGCGCCGAGCGCGGTTGCCCCGTGCATCTGGCCCGAAAGGCCGATGCCGCGCACGGCGGCAAGCGCGGTCGCATGGTCCGATTTGAGCCTGCCCAGCGCCGCCCGCGTCGCCGCGATCCACCAGTCCGGCTCCTGCTCCGACCAGCCCGGGTGCGGTCGCGACACCTGAAGCCCTCCGGTCGCCGACGCGATAACGGCCTGGCTCTCGTCGATCAGCAGCGCCTTGACCCCCGACGTGCCGAGGTCGAGCCCGAGATACATGCGTCCGTCCTCCCGCCGACGCCGTGCCCCAAAGGCAGCAACGTCGTTTTCGCGCGCCTATCTGGTCCGACCAATTGCGCCCCGCACAGTCATAGCAAATCTGCCAGCGATGAAAACTGGTCAAACGTCGATTCGCGCTATTTTTTTCGTGTCTCGGAAAAAATCAAGGGCCCGCTGTCGGCAAAGCCTGGGCGCGACGCAGCAGAAGATCGGAAAACGGGCTTTGCGGCCTGAGCGCGTGCCGTTCGGCCGCGAGCGCACACGCGAGCGGACGCTCGCCGGCGCGCAGGGCCGCCTCCACCAGCGTCAGGTCGAGCACGTCGCGCTGGGCGTGGCTGCCGCCGAAGCGGTGGGCGATCGCCCGGATCGGTTTCAGGAGGCCGATCGCGGTCGGGTAGTCGCCGTCGGCGAAGGCCTTGATCGCCAGGCTGGCGGGATGGCCGACATCGCGCGTGAAGGCGGCATTGTCGCCGCCGCCTTCGATCGCCGCGCGCTGCGCCTCGAGCAGGTTTGCGGCCAGGTCCCCGCGCCCGGCGCCGGCAAAGGCCATCATCGCATGCACGTCGTTGAAAGCGTAATTGGCCGCGCCGGCGAACGGCGCCCACAATTCGGCCAACCGCGTCCAGCGTTCGCCGAGTTCGACTCCGCGCAGGTGAAGCCGCCACAGGATCGCCGAGGCGTCGACCATGTTGAGCGCAACCGCGCTTTCGCCACCATGGATCGGTCCGTCGTAAAGCGTCAGCACCGCGTCGATCTCGCCGAGATCGAAATGAAACAACGCCAGATGCCACCAATTATGGACCTGGAAAAAGCTCTCCGCCGTCCAGTTGTCGGGATTGGCCCGCATCCAGGCGATCCCGTCGGCCTGGCGGCTTTGCATCTCCATGACATGCGCCACCGCGTGCTGGCCCCAGCCGTCGCGCGGTTCCAGCTCCACCGCGTGGCGCCCGCTCGCCTCCGCGCGCGCGTAATCGCCGGTTTCCTCCAGCCCGAACGCATACGCGCTCAACATGGCGTGATAGCCGGGCATCGCCGCATCCCAGGCCGGCAGGGCGCGGGCGATGCGGTCGCGCAGCATGCGCGCATTGCCGGTGAAGAAGTCGATCTGATGCCCGGCCTGGAGCGCCAGCGCGTCGCGCGGCATATCGATGCTCAGATCCTCCAAGAGAAGCCCTGCCCGATGCCATCGGCCCTCCGACAAAGCGCCCAGCGCGGCGACGTGACCAGCCTCGCGCGCCGTCATAGGCAGGACGCGCGCCGCCTCGAAGCAGCGCTGCGCGACCCTCGTGGCGTCCGGCTCGGTGGCGAGACCGTAGAGCCAGCCCTTCAGCACATGCGCCATGACGAAACCCGGACTGGCGGCAAGCGCGCGCTCGACCGCGCCGATCGGATCGCCGGCGAAGCGCTGCAGCGCCGCCAGTCCCGTCTCGTAATCCTCGGCGCTGTCGGCGCTCGCACCCGACAGCGCGAAACCGAGCCGGTCGTGCACGGTCATCGCCGGCACCTTACTGACCCGACCGCGACACCGCCGTGGCGATGCCGGCCCCGACCAGCAACGTCCCGCCGGTCCGGTTGAAGATCGACACGATGCGCGGGTTTCTGACCGCGGCACGCGCCCGCGAGGCGGCGAGCGCATAACCGAACGCATTGGCGAAGGCCAGCGCCAGGAACGTCGCCTCGAAAACAGCCATCTGCAGCCAGAAATCGCCCTGCCGGTCGAGAAACTGCGGCAGGAAGGCGACAAAAAACGTGATGCTTTTGGGATTGAGCGCCGTGACCAGCCAGGCATGACCGAGCATCTTGCCGGCAGCCGCCGCATCACGGCGCGGCTGCGCATCAAGACTGGCGCCGGCGCGAAACAGCTTGACGCCGAGATAAACCAGATAGGCCGCGCCGGCCCACTTCACGACCGTGAACACGGTGGCCGATGCCATCAGCAATGCGCCGATGCCCAGCATCGACAGCGTCATCGCCGTGAAATCGCCAAGCGCCACGCCGAACGCCATCGGCAGCGCCGCCCGCCACCCCTGGCCGAGCGCATAGGAGACAACCAGCAGGATTGTCGGTCCGGGAATGATGAGCAGCACCGCCGAAGCGGCCGCAAACGCAAGCCATGTTTCGAAGACCACTGTTTGCTCCTGTGCTGATCGCGATACCAATTCACGGCTTTGCGCCGCTGTAAAGGGCAATGCGCCGCCTTGGTGCGGCCCGGATACCAAGGATCCGTAGCACGGCGTCTTGCCCCTGCGAATGCCCCAAGGCGCCGTCGCGGCTGGACCACCCGATTTCGGAATTCAACACTTGTTGGCCGATCGCATCGTAGGCATATTAGCTATCGCTCATTGGGCCTTTCTTTCCCGTTTGACCCGATAAGTGTTGTGCTCCTGAGATGCGTCCGATGGGCGTATCGACGCTTCGGGCCGGATCGCGAGATCCGGCCCTTTTTCCGCCCGCACGGCCGCATGCCTCCGGCAATGGCCGGCAACTCACCGCGGGGCTTGGCAATCGGTATCATTTCCCGCACCCTGAACGCGGTCACGGGAGAAACCGACAATGTTCCGGGATCGGCAGGAAGCGGGCCGTCTGCTCGCCGCCGAAATCGCAATGACGGCGCCGGATCGGCCCGTGGTGCTGGCTCTGCCACGCGGCGGGCTTCCGGTTGCGGCGGAAATCGCCCGCGCCCTGAACGCCCCCCTCAACACGCTCGTCGTCCGTAAGGTCGGCGCCCCCGACAATCCGGAGCTGGCGCTGGCCGCGCTGGTCGACGGCGACCCGCCCGAGCTCGTGGCCAATGACGAGATTGTCGCGGCCTACGGGCTCGACCCGGCCGGCCTCGACGCGCTCGCCCGAAACGAACGGCCGGAGTTCGAGCGTCGGCGGCGCGCCTATCGCGGCGCGCGCGAGCCGGTCGACGTCGCCGGACGCACGGTGATCCTCGTCGATGACGGCGTGGCCACCGGCACCACGGCAAAGGCCGCGCTCCGCGCCCTGGCTCGCCGCCGCGCCGCGCGTGTGATCCTGGCCGTTCCCGTCGCCCCGCCGGAGGTGATCGCTGCGCTGACGCGCGAGGCCGATATGGTGGTGTGTCCGCGCCAGCCCGAGCACTTTCGGGCCTTGAGCTTGCATTATCGCGATTTTCCGCAGCTCAGCGACCGCGAAGTGCTGGAGATTCTGGCCGCGGCAGGGCCGACGGACACGACGCGATAGCCCGGTCTCGCGCGTTGCAATTGCGACCGGAGCTGGCTACGCTGATAGTGCGTCCATGAAAGGCATTGCGCATGCCGGTGACCCACGAACCCCTTGGCGGCCAACGCCTTCTGTTCGCACGGACGACACTGAAAGACCTGTTGGCGCTGCTCAAGCCGCGCGTGATGGCTCTTGCCGTTTTCACCGCGCTGGTCGGATTTGTCGTGGCGCCCGACGCGCTGCCGCCCGGCCGGGCACTGGTCGCGATTGTCGCCATCGCCATCGGCGCCGGCGGCGCGGGCGCCCTCAACATGTGGTACGACGCCGACATCGACGCGGCCATGGCGCGCACGCGCCAACGCCCGGTGCCGCGCGGACGGGTCACACCAGCCTCAGCATTGGTCTTCGGCCTGGTCCTGTCCGTCTGCGGCACCCTCCTTCTGGGCGCGGCCGCCAACGGGCTTGCAGCGCTGTTGCTTGCTTTCACGATCTTCTTCTACGCCGTCATCTACACGATCTGGCTCAAGCGCCGGACGCCGCAGAACATCGTCATCGGCGGCGCGGCCGGTGCCCTGCCGCCGGTGATCGGCTGGGCGGCCGCCACCGGCTCGCTCGGCGTGGAGGCGGTTGTGCTGTTCCTGATTATCTTCTTGTGGACCCCGCCGCATTTCTGGGCGCTGGCGCTGCTGCGCGAGCACGATTATGCGCGGGCCGGCATCCCGATGATGCCGAACGTCGCCGGATCGTCATCCACCCGCCGGCAGATTCTGGCTTATGCGGCGGCGACCGCTCTGACAGGCGTCATGCCCTGGCCCCTCGGGCTCGCCGGCCCCGTGTTCGGCCTCGGCGCGATCGTGCTTGGCGCCGGTTTCGTCGGCCAGGCATACCTGACGCTCGCGCCGCCCCGCACGTCGGGCCCGGCGCGGCCCGAACGCCGGCTTTTTGTCTACTCGATCGTCTATTTGTTCGCGGTGTTCGCCCTGCTTTTGGCGGACACGGTCGCGACCCGCGCCCTGATGGCGAACTGAGACCGGATTGGGCGCGAGCACCGTTCGCAAGCCCCGGCCGGGCGTTTGCGCCCGGCCGCAAAGCGGTCGAAAAGAGTTCCGTCAGGGTTTCGGATCGGCCTGCAGATAGGCAATGACATTGGCGATGTCCTCGTCCTTCTTCAGGCCGGGAAACGCCATCTTGCCCTTGGGAATCACATCCTTCGGGTTGCGCAGATAGGCGGTGAGATTTTCCTCGTCCCAGACGAGGCCGTCGGCGCCGGCTTCCTTGATATTGGCTGAATAGCGCGGCTGGAAATCCTCCAGCGAACCGGCGATGCGGCCGACAACCCCCACAAGGTGCGGCCCGACCTTGTTCTTCTCATTCTCGGCATCGTGGCACGCCCTGCATTTGTTGAACACTTTCTTTCCGGCCGCCGCGTCGGCCGCGATCGCCGCCGGCGACATGGCCAGGGCAAGGCCGAAACAGGTTCCGGTGAGCAGAAGCTTCAAGGTCATGGCGGGCAGTCCTCCAAAATTGGTTCTCAGTTCGGCCGGCCCCGGCAATGCACCGGCACGCAATATCGTCCGGCACCGTGGTCGCCGGCCAGGTCCGTACGATGGCGCGGACACGTCAGACGACGCACGGCAGGTCGGTTCACAGCCCTCCCATGCCAAACCCGATCAGGAGAAGGATTGCCAAGCCGATCCCGATCAACAGCAAAAGCCTGCGATCCATCGCCAAACTCCCGAGCCGTCGTCGTGTCCGGCAAGGTTAGCCAAGAACGGGGAACCGCGCTAGCGCAACCGCGCGCTTGACGGCACAAAAGACAGCGACAAATTGCCCGTACGCGGGTATGCTGCGTGCGGTAGGTCGCGGATTTCGCGTGACCAGACCCGTCAGAAGGCGGCACCGCGAACCGCGCCCCCCAGGACACGATCCAGGAGGAGTGGTCATGGCGAGCTTTCACGTCTTTGCAGGATCCCAAAAAACGATCGCGCACCCCAAGGTGCGGCACATGAGCGTCGGAGACGTGTTCGACGCCTTGCGTCTCGGCTTCGAGGATTTTTGGGAAAAGCCGTCGCATTATGTCTTTCTGTGCCTGATCTATCCCGTCACCGGCATCATCCTGCTGACCTGGGCGTCGGGCGGCAACGCGCTGCAATTACTGTTTCCGCTGATGTCCGGCTTCGCGCTTCTGGGGCCCTTCGCCGCGATCGGGCTCTACGAGATAAGCCGTCGCCGCGAGCTTGGGCTCGACACATCATGGTCGCATGCGCTGCAGGTGCGCAAGTCGCCCGCAATACCGGCCATCATCGCCGTCGGCGCGCTGCTCGTGGTCCTGTTCCTGATCTGGCTCTATACCGCGCAATCGCTTTACGTATGGCTGTTCGGCACGGCCGAGCCCGCCTCGGTGCCGGCCTTCCTGACCGGTCTCTTGACCACCCAGCAAGGCTGGACGCTGATCATCGTCGGCAATCTCGTCGGCTTTTTGTTCGCGCTTGTGGTATTGAGCACCACGGTCATCGCCTTCCCGCTTCTGCTCGACCGCGATGTCGGCGCCTATGTGGCGATCGAAACGTCCGCGCGCGCGGTACTGGCCAATCCGGTTCCCATGATGTTGTGGGGTCTGATCGTGACGATCGGGCTGCTCGCCGGCTCGCTGCCGCTTCTTGCCGGCCTGGCGGTCACCATTCCCGTGCTCGGCCACGCTACCTGGCACATCTACCGCAAGGCGATCGTGCCGGCCGGAACGCGCCGGACCGCGGCCTCGTCCACGAAATAGCGTGAGGGTCAACGCCCCTGCCCCGCCGGCCGCCCGATGCATGCGGGCGTCCGCTCCTCGCTCGGCTGCAACAGGACCGGCGGCACCGCGCCTGTGCCGGCTCTGCGCCGGACCGCCCTTTGAGCCCAACCCCGGCGGCGGGGTTTCCAACGGTCCGGTCTCCGCACCTTGCGGGACGCTATCCGCCGCCGAAAAAGGTCATTCTGGTGAGGACTGTATGATCTGATTCGATCACCATGATGGCCACGAACACCAGCACGGCGATCGGCGGCAGGATGATCGCCCAGGACAGGGCGGCCCGTTCCCACATCATATGCATGAACACCGCCATGATCAGTCCCGCTTTCAAGACCATGAAGATCAGGATCAGGCTCCAGCGCAACAGGCCTTCGAGATGGACATAATCGACCATGTAGGAACAGGCGCTCAGAACGAACAGCCAGCCCCAGACGATCAGATAGAGGCGGATCGGATGCTGCTGGCCTTCGCCATGGCCGGCGACGGCCGCCTCGCCCGGTTGTGCTTGATGCGTATCCGCGGATGACGAAGACATGAGCGTGCCTCACCACAAATAGAAGAATGCGAAAATGAAAACCCAGACCAGATCGACGAAGTGCCAGTAAAGCCCCATGATCTCGACCTGTTCGTAGTCGCCGCGCCGACTGGTGAAGAAGCCGCGCTGGCCGCGATCATAATCGCCGCGCCACACCTTTCTGGCGACGATCAGCAGGAAGATGACGCCGATCGTGACATGGGTGCCGTGAAAGCCGGTGATCATGAAGAAGGACGAACCGAACTGCGCCGCCCCCCACGGATTGCCCCACGGCCGCACGCCTTCCTGGATCAGCTTGGTCCATTCAAACGCCTGCATGCCGACGAAGGTCGCGCCCATCAGCGCGGTAAAAAGCATCAAGATCACGGTCATGCGCCGGTTGCGCCGATAGGCGAAATTGACGGCCATCGCCATCGTGCCGCTCGACGAAATCAGCACGAAGGTCATGATCGCGATCAGGATCAGCGGAATATCGGCGCCGAACATGTGCAGCGCGAACACCTCGCTCGAATTCGGCCACGCCACCGTCGTCGACATGCGCGCCGTCATGTAGGACAGCAGGAAACAGCCGAACACGAACGTGTCGGACAACAGGAAAATCCACATCATCGCCTTGCCCCAGCTCGCGCTCTTGAAGGCGCGCTGATCGGAGGCCCAGTCCGCGGCGATCCCTTTGAGGCCGTCGGGCCGGTCGGGTGCGGTTTGTGCGATATCGGCCATAGTCCACTCCTCAGATCAGGAACTGGCGGCACACGGCGATGAAGGCGTTCGCCCATCCGGCAAGCAGCACGAACACGCCAAGCCAGACCAGAAGCAGGAAGTGCCAGTACATGGCGCACAGCTCGATGCCCAGGCGGGTGTTATCGTCGTTGCTGCCCCGCATGCTGCGCGCGCCAACGCGCACGAGGCCGACAATCCCGCCGACGATGTGCAGCCCGTGCATGCCGGTGATCAGGTAGAAAAAACTGCTGGCGGGATTGCCGTCGAGCAGATAGCCGTCCGCCGTCAGGTCGCGCCAGGCCATCCACTGGCCGGCGAGAAAGGCGATCGTGGTCAGACCGGCTGTAACCAGCGCCAGCCGTACCGTGTCGCCGTGGCCCCTGCGCGAGGCGATCACCGCGATCTGCAGCGCGACGCTCGCCAGCACCAGGATCGCGGTGTTGAGCCACAGGATCGAGGGCAGCGGCGCGGCCTGCCAGTCGGCATAGTCCATGCGCATGAAATAGGCGCTGGCAAACAGCGCGAAGAGCGCGCCGACCACGGCCAGGAAGATACCGAGCGCGATCTTCGCCGTCGGCATCCCGGTCACGTCGGTGTCGGGAAACGCCGCCGGCACGCCCTGCTCCAGCCAGGGTTTCGACATCAGCCGCTGATGCGACAGCCACCAGCCGGCAACGCCGAGAACCACGAGCAGGAAGACCAGGATGACGCTCATGCCGGCCCCGCCGCTTGCCCGGCATACGGCCCGGGGTCGTTCTGGGCGATAAAATCCTCCGGCGCGCCGGGCACGGAATAGTCATAGGCCCAGCGATAGACCACCGGCAGCGTATCGCCCCAATTGCCGTGCGGCGGCGGCGTGGTCGGTGTCTGCCATTCCAGCGACGTCGCCCGCCAGGGATTGCCGCCGGCGTCGCGGCCGAATTTCAGGCTCCAGAACAAATTGAACAGGAAGACGAGCTGGGCGAAGCCGACGACCAGCGCGGCAACGGTGATGAAGGCGTTCAGCGTGTGCACGGAGTCGGGAATGAAGCTCGTGCCGCCGATGTCGGGATAGCGCCGTGGCACGCCGACCAGCCCGACATAATGCATCGGAAAGAAGATCGCGTAGGCGCCCAGGAAGGTGACCCAGAAATGGAACTGGCCCATCGCCTCGTTGAGCATCCGGCCGGTGATCTTCGGGTACCAGTGATAGATCGCGCCGAAAATCACCAGGATCGGCGCCACGCCCATCACCATGTGGAAATGCGCGACCACGAACATCGTATCGGACAGGGGCACGTCGACGACGACATTGCCGAGGAACAGGCCGGTCAGCCCGCCATTGACGAAGGTGACGATGAAGGCGAGCGCGAACAGCATGGGAAGGGTGAGATGGATGTCGCCGCGCCACAATGTCAGCACCCAGTTATAGACCTTGAGCGCGGTCGGAACGGCGATGATCAGCGTGGTGGTGGCGAAGAAGAAGCCGAACCAGGGATGCATGCCCGACACGTACATGTGGTGCGCCCACACGACGAAGGACAAGGCACCGATGATGACGATCGCCCACACCATCATCCGGTAGCCGAAAATATTCTTCCTTGCATGGGTGCTGATCAGGTCGGAGACGATGCCGAAGGCCGGCAGCGCGACGATATAGACTTCCGGATGGCCGAAGAACCAGAACAGGTGCTGGAACAGGATCGGGCTGCCGCCGCCGTACTCGAGTTGCTGGCCGAGCTCGACCAGCGCCGGCATGAAGAAGCTGGTGCCCAGGAGCCGGTCGAACAACATCATCACGCAGGCCACGAACAGGGCCGGAAAGGCCAGCAGCGCCATCACGGTGGCGGTGAAGATGCCCCACACCGTCAGCGGCATGCGCATCAGCGTCATGCCGCGCGCGCGCCCCTGCAGCACGGTGACGACATAGTTGAGCCCGCCCATGGTGAACCCGATGATGAACAGGATCAGCGAGACCAGCATAAGGATGATGCCCCAGGCCTGGCCGCCCGGCGTGCCCGACAGGATCGCCTGCGGCGGATAAAGCGTCCAGCCGGCGCCGGTCGGCCCGCCCGGCGCGAAGAAGCTCGCGACCAGAACGAGCACTGCCAGCAGGTAGATCCAGTAGGACAGCATGTTGGCGTAGGGAAACACCATATCGCGCGCGCCGACCATCAGCGGGATCAGGTAATTGCCGAACCCGCCGAGAAACAGCGCCGTCAAAAGATAGATCACCATGATCATGCCGTGCATGGTGATGAACTGGTAATAGGCTTCCGGGGTGATGAAGTCGAACGTGCCGGGAAAGCCGAGCTGCAGGCGCATCAGCCACGACAGCACCAACGCCACCATGCCGATCGCGATCGCGGTGCCGGAATACTGGATGGCGATGACCTTGGCGTCCTGCGAGAACACATAGGTCGTCCACCAGCTCTTCGGATGGTAGAGCTCGACATCGGCGACTTCCGCGGCCGGGACGGTATTGTTGGCATGCGGCGTGACATCGACCATTCATCCACCTCCCGTCGCTGCGGCGCCCGCCCCCGGCGGGATCGCCGCGCACTGCTATGCGGCCGCCTCCCCGCTCACCGCGGCGCCTCGCCGGCGGCGCTGACTTGTTCCGGCGCCGTTAATTGCGCGAAGGTCGACTGCTCCTGCAGCCAGACCTGATAGTCTTCCTCGGTGTCGACCATGACGGTGCCGCGCATGTAGCCGTGGCCGGTGCCGCACAGTTCCGCGCACAGCACGTCGAATGTTCCCGTACGGGTCGGCGTGAACCAGAAGAAGGTGACCGTGCCCGGCACCATGTCCATCTTGGCGCGGAATTCCGGCACGTAGAAATCGTGCAGCACGTCGATCGAGCGCAACAGCATCTTGACCGGCTTGCCGATCGGCAGGTGCAGATCACCCGCCTCGACCACGACGTCGTCCTGGCCGTTCGGATCGTCGGGATTGATGCCGAGCGGATTGTCGAAATCGATCAGCCGGCTGTTCGACGTGCCGAGCTTGCCGTCGGCGCCCGGCAGGCGATAGCTCCACTGCCATTGCTGGCCGACGACCTCGACCTCGACGGCGTCGTCGGGCACCGTGACGAACTGGTACCAGACGAACAGCCCGGGCGCGAGCATCGCCGCCACGCCCAGAGAGGTGGCGACCGTCAGCCAGGTCTCCAGCTTTCTGCTTTCGGGCTCGTAATCGGCCTTGCGGCCTTCCTTGTGACGGAAGCGGAACACACAATAGGCCATGAACAGCACCACGGCCGCGAAGACGACGCCGGTGATCCAGAACGTGATGACGAGCGTGGTGTCGATGTAACCCCAGTTCGAGGCAATAGGGGTCCACCACCACGGGCTCAGGATGTGAAACAGGACCGAGCCGGCGACAATAAGAACGAGTACAAGCGCAACCGCCATTCACCGTTCCTCCCGGCATCCCTTCGGCGTCGACGCGCCAAAACCGGATGTCACTTTACCATAACCTGATATTTTGAGCCGAGGCCACAGCGTTGCGGCACGCGGCAGCGCGAAACCGCTTCCGCGGTGTCCTGCCTGCCATGGCATCGACGACATGACCTTACGTCAACCTATTGATCGGCAATAAGGAACCTCTCGCGGCCAGGGCGCGGCATTTCAGCATGCGTCAAAATGTCATCCCTGGGGAAAATCGCCCGACACAGGCCGCAAAGCCGGCGAACACCGACGAAACGCATCGAGCGGCCGATCCACGTCGCTCAGGAAACCAGCGGCAGCAGTTTCAGCGCCAGATGATAATGAAGCCGCAATTTCGGTTGCAGCGCTTTTCCGCCGGTCATCTCGATGATCTGGGAAATCCGGTAGCGCACCGTATTGTGATGCATGTTGAGCAGCCGCGCCGTCTCCCGGTAATTGCCGTTGCAGTCAAGAAAAACCCGGAACGTCTCGATCAGATCGATCCGGTGCGTCTCGTCATGCTCGATCAGCGTGCCCAGCCACTCGTGGACGAAGCGGTGCACGTCCGGCTGCATCGCGCTCTTGGAAAACAGCCTGTAAAAGCCGGTTTCGTCGTAAAGATGCACGCCGCCTGCTTTGCTGGTGTTGCGACCATGCTCGAGCGCCTGTTCGGCCTGCTCGTAGGCGCGGTAGAAATGCTCGAGCGCTGTCGCCTGACTGACACCCGCCGACCACACCACCTCCTGCGCGCCGATCTTCTTCAACCGGGTGTCGACCTGTTCCTTGAAGATCTCCGGCTGGCACAGCCGCTCGTCGTCCTCGGGAACCAGGATGACGACACGGTTGTTGCGGATGACCCCGGTGATTGTCTCGCCATGTTTGGAGAAATGGACGCGCAAGGCGTTGGAAAGCGCGCGGAAACGATCGGCGTCGATATCGTGGAAGGCGACCACGACGCCGACATACCGCGCATGCAGTGGCTTGCCGGTTGCGCTGTAGCGCGCCGCCAGCGCCGCGCGGGTCTGGCTGCCCATGCTGCGGTCGATCAGCGACAGGACGAATTCGTTCTGGCGCTCGAAAATGACGCTCTGATCGGCCCGAATCTGACGAACTTTGAGCGAAATGAGGACTTTCGCATAGCTCAGATGGTCCAGCTCCTCATCGCGCAGCCTGCGGTTGCGCTCCACGACGACCAGCGTACCGGTCATGCCGTTCGCCTGCTCGTAGGGCGTAAACACGATGCTCGTGCGCCGGCCCGTCCGGCGGGTGAACGTGTTCTTGGCGTCGATCGTCTCGCCGGCCCAGCCCTCCTCCTCCAGAAGCGCCAGCGCATCCTGCATGTCCGGCTCGGGATGGGCCGGCGCACTCAGCGCCAGACCGTCCATCGGGCTGATCACCATAACGGGATTGGCCAGCAGCGCGTTGAGGTCGCCGAGCAGGTCCTGGAGCGCTGAATCCGCCAGCATCGCCTGATTCAGGCGACCGCCGAACAGTTCCGGCTGCAGCACCTTGCCGGCTTTCGCCTCGAAGAATTTCGACATCACCGGCGTGATGATCTCCACCCACGCCACACCCTCGGGTACCACGATAATGGGAAAATCGAGCGCGTCGGCACAGTCGATCATCTTTTGCGGCACGCGCTTCATGTACCGGTTCAGCTTGAGCCCGAGTCCCGACGCGCCGTGCTCAACCAGTTCGTGGACGAACCGGTCGAGCCGGTGGCGCAATTGAAGCAGCGGATAGGTCGACGTCAGGGCCAATTCCTGGCCGCGCAGCCAGCGCACGGCGTCTGGCGCGTCGAGCACCGTCGCGGTTTCCACGACGCGATCGAGACCCTTGCTGCCGGCGAGCAACGATCCGTCCTGCATTGCGGGCAGCGTCAGAATCTGCCCGACGGTCAACGCCATGGTCTGCGCCCCCTTCCGCTTTCTGCGCATCGATTCGGTCGATCTTATCGGCTTATATTTGTATTTTAGATACAAAAAAATTAGCTACCGATTCATGCCCGTGGTCAATAGTTTTTCGCCCCCGAGCCGATAGGCTTCCCGTCGGTTTCAGGGAGAGTGGACTGGTGAAGACCAACGACTTTGCGGTGGCGGAGACGCCATGTGACGCGCTCGCCTTTCTTCAACAGGTCGTTGGCTGCAACACCGTTTCACCGCCCGGCAACGAGATCGCGCTGGCCCGTATCATCGAGGCGCGACTGGCCGAATCTGGCATTCCGGCCCGGATCTTCCAGGAGAACGAACACCAGGCGAACCTGGTCGCGACGCTGAAAGGCGGCGCGCCGGGCCCACGTCTTGTCCTGAGCGGACATCTCGACACGGTGCCGATCGGCGACGCGGCCTGGAAACACGATCCCTTTTCCGCGACCGTCGAAGACGGTCGCGTCTACGGCCGCGGTACGGCCGACATGAAAGGCGGCCTGCTGGCGCTGCTTTACGCCTTCATGCAGCAAAAGGAAATCGCGCCCGACCGGTGGCGCGGCGAACTGGTCTTCGCCGCCACCTATGCCGAGGAGGTCGGCGCGCTCGGCGCGGCCACCATGGTGCGCGAACGCCAGATCCCCGAATTCGACGCCATGATCATCGCCGAGCCGACAAGCAACGGCCTGGTGATCGCGCACAAGGGCGTTTTGTGGCTGCGCGTGACCAGCTTCGGCAGGACCGCGCATGGCTCGATGCCGGCGGCCGGCACCAATGCCGTCGACAAGCTGCATCTGTTTTACGAGCGCCTCAAATCGCTCGAGCTCGGCGTCTCCACCACGCCGCTTCTGTCGGATCCGACCTTTGCCGTCACCACCTTCAACGGCGGCAGCAACACCAATGTCATTCCCGACCTGTGCCGGATGACGATCGACATCCGCACCGTGCCGGGACAGGACCATCGCGCCATCGTCGCCCGCATCGAGGCGATGGCCGCCGCGCTCGCCGCGGAGGATCCCGATGCGCGTTTCGCAATCGAAACCACGCTCGACCTGCCCGGCCTGCTGACCGAGAAGAATTCCCGGATCGTCGCCGACTGCCGGTCGGTGTTGGCCGAACAAGCGCCCGGTACGGACACGGTGCGCGGCGCGCAATATTTCACCGATGCCTCCGCATTCGCCGCCCATGGCGGCGACATCGTCATCCTCGGTCCCGGCGCACCGGAGCAGGCACACCAGACCGACGAACACCTCGCCATCGACGCCTATTTCGGCGCGATCGAGATCTACCGCCGGATCATCGGGCGGTTTTTGAGCAAGCGTTAACAGGAGGAAAGGGAGACCATGACCTGTATTGCAAAGACCAAGGCCGCACTCGCCGCGGCATTGCTGAGCGCCGGAACCATGCTCGGGGCCGGGATCGCCCACGCCGAAACCACCTTGAAGGTGGGGCACGTTTTCGCCGCCGACCATCCCTGGCAGATCGCGCTTGAGGGCCTGTCCAAGGACGTGGCCGCTGCAACCGACGGCGAAGTCGTTATCCAGGTCTACCCGAGCTCGCAGCTCGGCGGCGACCGTGAAGTCGCAGAAGGGCTTCAGCTCGGCACCGTCGAGATGGGTCTGTTCGGCACCGGCGCGCTGCAGGTGCTCGACAAGCGGCTGATCATCGAGGAGCTGCCCTATGCCTGGCCGACCCGCGAGAAGGCCTATGCCGCCGTCGACGGCGAGCTCGGCGACGCGCTGGCCGAGATCCTGGCGACCAAGAACATCAACACACTCAGCTGGTGGGAAAGCGGCTACCGCCACATCACCAACTCGGCCCGTCCGATCGAAACGCCGGCGGATCTGAAGGGCATCAAGCTGCGCGTGCCGGAGGCCGAACTGCGCCTCGACACCTTCCGCGAGCTCGGCGCGCTGCCGACGCCGATGGCGTTCTCGGAGGTGTTCACCTCCCTGCAGCAGAACGTCGTCGACGGCCAGGAGAACCCGCTGGCGACGATCTACGCCTCGAAATTCTACGAGGTCCAGGAAAACCTGGCGCTTTCGGGTCATATCTGGGGCTCGGCGATCCTGACGATTTCCAAACAGGCCTGGGACAAGCTCACCGACGAGCAGAAGACCATCCTGCGCGAGAAGGCGGAAATCTGGAAGGAAAAGGAACGCGAGATGATCCGCAAGAGCGACGAGGAAGTTCTCGCCAAGCTCGAAACCGAAGGCATGAAGGTCACGCGTCCGGACCCCGCCGCTTTCCAGGAAATGGTTCAGCCGGTCTGGGACAAGTACGAGAGCGTTTTCGGTGAAGACCTGCTCGCAATCGTCCGCAAATACTCGAACTGATCGATCGATCGCGCGGGCCGGCTGCACAGGCCGGCCCGCGAACTCCGGGGTGATAGAGGCGATGACGCAAGCCTTGCATGCCGCCAAGCGGCTTCTCGTCAAGATTGTCCAATGGCTGCTTATGCTGATGCTGTTGGCGACGACCGGCGTGATGTTCGCCCAGGTCGTCTGGCGCTACCTTTTGCAGTCGCCTCTGGTCTGGTCCGAGGAACTGGCCCTTCTCCTGATGGTCTGGATGACGTTCCTGGGCTCGGCGCTGATGCTGGAGCGCAAAGAACACGTCGCCATCGACCTGTTCGTTGAATGGCTGCCGCCGGCTCTCAATCGCCTGGCGCAGATCGTCGGCGCGCTGGTGGTGCTGGCCTTCAATTGCGCGCTGACCTACGGCGCCTTCGTGATCGCCGAGACGGCCAGCGAATCGATCATGCCCGGCCTGAAGATCTCCAGCGCCTGGCAATATATCGGCGTCCTGATCGGCGGCGGCCTGCTGGTGCTGGTTTCCGTAGAGGCCTTGGTGGGGGCGGTCCGCGGCGGCGCGGCAGCCGAGAAACACGCATGAGCATCGTCCTGTTCGTCCTGTTGCTCGGGCTGATCGTCATCAATGTCCCGATCGCCTTTGCGATCGGCTTTGCCTGCCTGAGCTATGTCCTGGTCAAGGACATCAACGTCGCCCTGGTCGCGCAGCGCGCGGCGACCGGCATCTATTCCTACCCGTTCCTGGCGCTCCCCATGTTTGTATTCGCCGGCGTGCTGATGGAGCACGGTGGCATCACCCAGCGCATGATGCGGCTCGCCAACGCCGTCATCGGACATATTTCGGGCGGGCTCGCCGCGGTCACGGTCGCCGGCAGCGCGCTGTTCGGCGCCCTGTCGGGCTCGGCGATCGGCGACACCGCCGCGATCGGCTCGATCATGATCCCGGCCATGAAGGCCAAGCGCTACGCGGCCGGTTTCGCCGCCGCTCTCCAGGGCTGCAGCGGCGTGCTCGCCTCGCTCATTCCCCCGAGCCTGACCATGGTCATCCTCGGCGCGACCGGCAATATCTCGATTGCCGGCCTGCTGGTCGGCGGGCTGGTTCCCGGGCTTCTGATGGCGTTTCTGCTGATCATGGTCTCGCTGCTCATCAGCCGCCGCCGCGGCTACGGCAAGGGCGAGCGCGCCACCTGGCGCGAATTCGTCGCCGCGGTTTCGGACTCCGTCCTGCCGCTGCTTTTGCCGGTGATCATACTCGGCGGCATACTCGGCGGCATCGTCACCGTCACCGAGGCCGCCGTACTCGCGGTCGTCTATGCCTTTTTCCTCTCGGCGGTGGTCTATCGCGAGGTCAAGCTCACCGATCTGCCCGAAATCAGCATGCAGGTGCTGCGCATCGCGGTGCCGGTGCAGCTCATCGTCGCGATCTCGCACCTGTTCGCCTGGATCGTGACCACGGAGCAGATCCCGCAGCAATTGACCGCCTTCTTCGCCGCCGTCGCGCCCGATCCGCTCACCTTCCTGATCATGCTCAACTTCCTGCTTTTGTTGCTGGGCACGTTCATGGAAAGCAACGCGCTGATCATCATCCTGATTCCGATTCTGATGCCGGTGGTCCAGCAATACGGCATCGACCCGCTGCATTTCGGCGTCATGTTCGTGGTCAATCTGTGCATCGGCGCCAACACGCCGCCGCTGGGTGTCACGCTGATGACGGCGGCCAAGATCGCCGAAGTCCGCTTCGCCGAGGCCTCGCGCGCCGTGCTCCCGTTCCTTGCGGCGATGATCGTGGTACTGATCCTGACGATCCTGTTCCCGCAATTGTCGACCTTCTTGCCGAGCCTCTTCCTCTAGGTCGGGCCCGACGAGCCACCCAGGAGTGTGATGTTGGAAAAGACAGCCATCCAGATCAAGGAAAGCGACCATGTCGCGACCGCAACGGTCGAGCTTTTGCCGTCCGAGACGGTGATCGTGTCGGGCATCGGCAACGGCCGGCCGCTGAAGGTGGAAGAGCGCATTCCGCGCGGCCACAAGATCGCGCTGCGCGATATCGCCGCCCAGGAGGAAATCCACAAATACGGCGAGGTGATCGGCATCGCCACAAAGCCGATCTCCGCCGGCCATTGGGTGCACGTGCACAATTGCCGCGGCGCCAAAGGCCGTCGCTTCGACGCATCCCATGCGCAACAGCAAGGTGACTGACATGAAATTCAAGGGCTATCGCCGCGCCGACGGCTCGATCGGCATCCGCAATCATATTCTCGTCATCCCGACCGTCTCCTGCGTCAATCGGGTCGCGCTCGACATCGCCTCCAAGACCGGGGCGGTGACCTTCATGCATCCCTATGGCTGCACCTTCGACGCGGAGGAAAACACCACCACCGAGGATACCTTTATCGGCCATGGCCGCCACCAGAATGTCGGCGCCGTGCTGGTGGTCAGCCTCGGCTGCGAAACCGCCTCGGCCCGGCGCATCGCCGACGCGATCGCGCCGACCGGCAAGCCGGTCGAGATGCTGATCGTCCAGAAGCAGGGCGGCGCGCGCTCCACGCGCGACGTCGGCATCGAGATCGTCGAGCGCCTCAAGGGCGAAATCGCCGCCGAGCCCCGCGACGAGGGCGACGTCAGCGAGTTGATCGTGGCGCTTGAATGCGGCTCCTCGGACGCGTTTTCCGGGCTGACGGCCAATCCGGCTGTTGGCGAGGCCGCCGACATCCTGGTCGGCGCCGGCGGCACGGTGGTGCTGTCGGAAATCACCGAGATGGTCGGCGCCGAACGGGTCCTGTGGCGACGCGGCAAGACCGACAGGATCAAGCAGGACCTGATGACGCTGATCAAGGAATACGAGATCGAGCTGTCGATGACCACGCAGGACGACAGCGGCGTCTTCATCTCCCCGGGCAATATCGAGGGTGGCCTGACCACGATCGAGGAGAAATCGCTCGGCTGCATCTACAAGGCCGGCACCCAGCCGATCGTCCAGATCGTCAAATATGGCGAGCGGCCGACCGAAAAGGGCGTGGTCATCATGGACACGCCCGGTTTCGACATCGCCTCGGTGACCGGCAAGGTCGCTGGCGGCGCCCATATGGTGCTGTTCACCACCGGCAAGGGCACGCCGACCGGCTCGTGCATCGCGCCGGTGCTCAAGATCAGTTCCAACAACGACACCTACAAGGCGATGCGCGAGGACATCGACCTGAGCGCCGGCGACGTGCTCGAAGGCACCAAGTCGCTCAAGCAGGTCGGCGAGGAAATCGTCGAGCTGGTGCTCGACGTCGCCAACGGCAAGGAGGCGAAGGCGGAGTATTTCAACATTCAGGAATTCGCCATTCCCAATGTCAGCGTGGTGCGCAAGGAAATGATCCACCAGAAGCTGGCCGCGCAGAACGACTTCCGGTTCCAGCAGCCATGAAGCTCGCCTACATGTACGCCACGCCCGACGTGACGCCCGCCAAAGTGACCGCCGTCCAGGGCCCGGTCGAAGCGACGATGCACACCATCGCCGCGACCGGCTATACCGGCGTCGAGCTTTTGGTGTGCGATCCCGGCCGGATCGACCGGCGCGCGCTCGCCGCCGCGATCCGCGCCGCCGGTCTCGACATGCCGGCCGTGTGCACCGGCGAGGTCTACGGCCAGGACGGTCTCTCCTTCGCCGACCCCGACCCGGCCCGTCGCCGGGAGGCGATCGAGCGCATGAAAGCGTCGATGGATCTTGCCGCCGAATATGGCGCCATGGTCAATGTCGGCCGGCTGCGCGGGCGCTACACGGACGATGTCGAGCCGCGCCAGACCCTGGAGTGGATCGGCAGCGCAATCGAGGAATGCGCCGGCGCCTTCGCCGACGTGCCGATCGTTCTGGAGCCGGTGAACCGTCACTATGCCAACTGCCTGCTGACCACGCGCGAGACCTGCGACTTCGTCCGCGCGCTTGGCGTGCCAAGCCTCGCCGTCATGCTCGACACCGCCCATATCCTGACCGAGCAGGAAACGGTGGCCGACGCGATCCGCGAGGCGGGCACGCTGTTCCGGCATTTCCACATCACCGATTCCGACCGGCTCCCGGTCGGTGACGGGGCCTACGACATCGACACCGCGATGCGGGCTGTGATCGACAGCGGCTTTGACGACTATGTCACGGTCGAGACCTTCCAGGTGCCCGATGCCGCGCACGCGATCGCGGCCAGCTTCGAGGCGATGCGCCCCTATTTTCCCGCTCGCGCCTGACGCGACCCCTAAAGAGGTGACTTTATGAAGATCGTTCGTTTTTCCCACCAGGGCAGCGCGTCCTACGGGCTGCTTGAAGGCGATTCGGTCGCCGTCCTGTCAAAACCGCCCTTCGACGGCATCGACAGGACCGGCCAGGTGCTGCCGCTCGAAGCGGTGCGCCTGCTGGCGCCGGTGACGCCGAGCAAGCTCGTCTGCGTGGGCCTCAACTACACGCTGCACGCCGAGGAATCGGGCGTGCCGGTTCCCGACGAACCGATGCTGTTCATGTGCGCGCCGTCCGCGATCATCGCCGACGGCGAGGAAATCCGGCTCGACAATGCCGGCGACCGGATCGATTTCGAGGCCGAGATCGGCATCGTCGTCGGCACCAAGGCCCGCAACGTCGCGGCCGGCGACGCCGCCAAGCATATTCTCGGCTACACCTGCGCCAACGACGTGTCGAACCGCGTCCTGCAGAAGAAGGACGGCCAGTTCACGCGCGCCAAGTCCTTCGACACCTACAAGCCGGTCGGCCCCTGCATTGCCACCGATCTCGACCCGGACAATGTCGACATCAAGCTGTGGCAGAACGGTGAACTGCGCCAGTCGTCCAACACCAACGACATGATTTTCCCGATCGGGCGGATCTTCGAATTCGTGTCGGGCATCATGACCCTGTTCCCGGGCGACCTGATCATCACCGGCACGCCCTCCGGCGTCGGGCCGATGGCGTCCGGCGACGAGATCGTCGTCGAAATCGACAAGATCGGCCGGCTGCGCAACACCGTCGCCTGAATAGGCGTCATAGCGCCGGGCGTGTCCGGCGTCCCGCGCCTCAGGCCAGCGAGCCCCCTTCTCGACGCCCCGCCGCCTGCGGGGCGTTTTTTGTTGCCGGCCACGAGCCGCCGGCAGCCGGCCTATCGCAGCAAGGCGGTCGGGTAGAGCGCGAGCGCGGGGATGTAGGTGATCGCCAGCAGCGCGATGATTAACGCGACCAGAAACGGTTTTATCGCGCGCATGAACTGGCCGATGCTGGTTCCCGATATGCCGCAGGTCACATACATCAGCACCCCCAGCGGCGGCGTCAGCTGGCCGATGACCAGGTTGATGATCATCACGATACCGAAATGGACGGGGTCGATGCCCAGGGTCTCGATCAGCGGCAGCAGGATCGGCACCAGGATGATGATCAGCACCAGCGTCTCCATGAACGTGCCGAGCACGAGCAAGATGATGTTGATCAAAAGCAGGATGAGCATCGGATTGTCCGAAAAGCCCGACAGGAACGACAGGAGCTGCTGCGGCGCCTGGCCGATCGACAGGATCCAGCCGAACGGCGCCGCCGTGGCCGCAATCACCAGGATCGACGACGTGTCGCGGGCCGCGCTGGCGAACACGCGTGGCAGTTCCAGAACCTTCAGCGTGCGATAGACGAACACACCCACCAGGAACGCGTAGGCGGCGGCGATCGCCGCGACCTCGGTCGCGGTAAAAATGCCCATACGGAAGCCGACGATGATGAGGACCGGCATCAGCAGCGCCCACGAGGCGTCGAAGAAGGCGTCCCGCAGCTTGCCGGCAGAAAAGGCCGCGCCGCGCCCGAACCCGCGCAGCCGCGTCATCACTGCCACGGTCACGACCAGCGCGGTCGCGATCACCAGCCCCGGCGCGATGCCGGCGACGAACAGGTCGCCGATCGACACATTGGCCTGCCAGCCATAGATGACCAGCAGGATCGACGGCGGGATGATCGGCGCGAGCACGGCCGCCGACGCCGTCAGCCCGACGCTGAACCCCTTGTCGTAGCCGTGCTTGATCATCTGCGGCACGAACACCCGGGTGGTGGCGGCGCAGTCGGCGAGCGACGATCCGGAAATCCCCGACATGAAGACGTTGGTCAGCACGTTCACATAGGCCATGCCCCCGCGAATATGGCCAACCAGCGCGCCGGTCAGGGCGAACAGCCGCTCCGAAATGCCCGACGCGTTCATCAAGGTGCCGGCGAGGATGAAAAGCGGAATGGCAAGCAGCGGGAAGGACTGGACGCCGGCCGTCATGCGCTGCACGGCGATCGTCAGCGGAATGCCTTCCAGCCAGATCACGGCGATCGCCGAGGCGGCGAGCGCATAGGCCGTCGGCACGCCGACCAGCAGGAGTAGAAGAAGCAGAAGCAGCAACGTCGCGATCATGCCTCATCCCCCTCGCCGGCCTGGGCCTCGATGGTGCTCATCAAAGCCGTGCGCACCCCGTCGTCCACGCAAGCGCGGATCACGTGCAGCGCCGCGCACATGCTGGTGACGGGCAGGGCGAGCGTATAGAAACCGAAGGTGACGCCCATCATCGGCGTCAGGTCGCCCCAGGTGGTCCGCGCATATTTGAGACCGTAATGAATGGTCACCCAAAACACGGCCAGGCAGGTGAGAACCGCCACGATCGACGCGGCCAGCGCGTAGCGCGGCGGCAACAGGCGCAGCACGATGTCGATACGGATATGCTGGTGGGTCGACAGCGCCGAACTGGCCCCGATGAAGACCATCCAGGTAAACAGCATGGTCAAGAACTCTTCCGTCCAGGTGATCGGCGAGCCGAGCACATAGCGGAAGAAGACGGTGGCGGTCAGGATGATGAAAATCGCGGCCAGCAACAGCCACAGCGCATGATACTCGATCTCCCTGACCCGGTCGTCGAGCCACAGAACCAGCGTTTTCAACCGGACCTCCGCGGATAGGCGAGGAATGCCGGACCGCCTACGCGGTCCGGCGCCAAAGGCGGCTTATTGCCCGCGGATCGTCTCAATGGCGTCGCGCACAGCGGCGATCCGGTCTTCGCCCCAGCGTTCGGCAAGCGCGGTAAAGACGGCTTCCGTCGACCTTTCGGCGAAGGCGGCCCTGTCGGGATCGTCGATGATGGTGATCTCGGTCGTGGCGGCGATCTCCTTGAGCATGTTCTCCTCGGCCCGCTGCTGAAGCAGCGTCATCTTTGCCGAGGCCGCGCCGACCTCTTCCAGGATGATGCGCTGATAGCGCGGGTCGAGGCGTGCCATGGAGTCCTTGTTTATCAGGATCATATTGTTCTGCAGCATGTGCCGCGACATCACGATGTAACCCTGAACCTCGTAGAACTTGCGGGCATAGATCGTCGGAATCGGGTTTTCCTGACCGTCGACCGTGCCCTGCTGCAGAGCCGTATAGACGTCGCTGAACGGGATCGGCGTCGGCGCCGCGCCGATGCCGCGGATCATCTCGACCCAGACCGGCGATTCCGGCACCCGGATCTTCAGGCCCGCCATGTCGTCGGGCGTGCGCACCGGCTTGTCCGACAGCGTGAAATTGCGCCAGCCCCAATACCAGATCTTGGTCAGCGGGATGATGTTGTGTTTTTCCTCCAGCTCGTCGAAGGCCGGCTGCATCGCGGCGCCGGAAATCACCGCCTCGGCCTCGAGCCAGTTCTGCCACAGGAACGGCGCGCTCGGAATCTCCATCGCCGGCACCAGTGTGCTGGTGGCGGCCATCGAGGCGGCGGTCATGTCGAGCACGCCGTCGCGCAGCTGCTGCACCATCTCGGTTTCCTTGCCGAGCTGCTCGCCCGGGAAGACCTGGATCGTCACCTCGCCATTCGTGCGTTCGGCAATCCGCGCGACGAACTCGTCATAGAGTTTGCTCGACATTTCGCCGACGACATTGGGATGGCCGAACCGCAGCACGGTCTCGGCTTGCGCGCCGGTCGCCAGCAACAGCGCCGCCGCGGCCACACAGACGTGGAACGTTTTTTTCAAGATCATCTACCCCTCCCGGATTGAGAATTTTTCGTGAGAACCAACTGGCCGGAAAGCTCCTTATCCGGACTTGTCGTGCTCGATCCTATGCAAAGGGCGCCCGAAAACTATTGACCAGCGGAATGAAATGCCGGCGCGGTTGTTGTGTCGCCGATACAATTGTGGTCCGCCAGCCGGATCAGCCGGTCTGGTCCTTGCGCGCCAGCGCCACCGCCGCGCCGATCTCGTCGGCGCCAAGCGCGCGACGATAAAGCCGCCTGCCGATCAGGAAGGCCGGCGTTCCGGCGAGCGCGAAAGCCTCGGCATGCGTGCGGTTGCGGGCAATCAGCGCGTCGATCGCCCCCAGGCGCTGGTCGAGCCTGTCGCGCACCGCGCCGGCATCGGCGCCGGCGCTGCGCAGCGCATCGTCGACCCGGCCATGCGTCAGCGCACCGTCGAGCGCCATCACCGCGTCATGCGCGGCCGGATAGAAACCGAGCGCCGCCGAGGCGTGCACCATGCGCGAGGCATACCAGGCGATGTCGCCGTTGATCGGCCAGTCCTTCATCACCAGCCGGATAGCGCCGTCGCTCCGCACGATCTCCTTCAACTGCGGATGAAGCGCCTTGCAGGACGGGCACAGATAATCGAAGAACTCGGCGATCGTGACGTCGCCCGCTTGATTGCCGAGCACCGGCAGGGCCGGATCGAACACCACCTCGTTGAGGGTCGGCGCCGCGCGGCTTCGCTGAACGGGCCACATCAATGCGGCCGCCACGCCGCCAAGCAGGCTTCGCCGCGACATCATCACGGCGCCTCAACGCCCGGCACCGACAGGCTCGCCCGCAGACCGCCCTCGTCCCGGTTCTCAAGCGTCAATCTGCCGCCGATCCGCGCCATCGCCGCCTGCGCGATCGCCAGCCCGAGGCCGCTACCGGTGGCCGACCGGGTACGCCCGCGTACGAATTTCTGCACCACCAGCGCCATCTCCGCTTCCGGAATGCCAGGCCCCTCATCTTCTACGACGAAACGCACCGCCCGATCGCCGCCCGCCTCGATCCGGCAGGTCACCGGCGTGTCGGCAGGCGCATGGTTGAGCGCGTTCTCGATCAGGTTCCTGAGCGCCAGCGCCAGGAATTGCGGCTCCACGCGCACCGTCCGCTCCGCCCCGGCATCGGCGTCCACGACCACCCGGCCGCCGTCGGCGGGCAGCGACAATTCGGCCACCGCCCCCTCCAGCAGATCGGCCGCGCGCGCCTCCACCGGCGCAGGTTCGGCGTCGTTGGCTTCGAGCGCGGCAAGGTCCAGAAGCTGCTTCACCAGCCTGGCGGTGCGGTCGACGCCCAAGGTGATCTGTCTCAGAGCGTTGGCGTGCACGGCCGGGTCGTCGCTCGCCAGCGCGATCTGCGCCTGGGTCTTCACCCCGGCAAGCGGCGTCTTCAGTTCGTGCGCGGCAAAGGCGGTGAAGCTGCGCTCGCGCTCGCGCGCCTCCTGCACGCGGCGAAACAGCCCGTTCAGCGCGCCGATCGCAGGTGCGATCTCGCTCGGCAGGTCGACGCTCGCCAGCGGCCGCAAATCGTTCGCCGGCCGCGCCGACAAGGTTTGCGCCATGTCGCTCAGCGGCGACAGGCCGCGCCTGACGCTGATCAGGATCACCCCGGCCAGGAAGGGCAGGATCAACAGAGCCGGCACGACCAGCCCCTTGATGACGTCGCCGACCAGCCGATCGCGGATCTGCAGGTTGTCGCCGACCATGACGCGCACACCGAGCGCCTGGTTTTCGACCGTGAACACCCGCCATTGTTCCCCGCCCACCTCGGCGTCTGAAAAGCCCACGCTGGCCCCGGCCAAGCGCGTGTCGGGCGCGTTTTGCGACCGGCCGACAAGCGTGCCCTCCAGCGACCAGATCTGGCACGAAAGCTGGCGCTCGTAGGAGCTGTGATCGACCTCAAACGCGCCCAGCGCCTGGCGTGCGGCCGCATTGTCCAGCCCCGCTTCGATCCGGTGGTCGGACAACAGCGAATTCACCATCCGCGCGGCCTCCATCAGCCGCGCGTCCAGCACCCGCTCGACCTCGGCCTGGGTGCTCAGATAGATCCAGCCCACCGCCAGAAGCCAGACCAGCCCGGTCGACCCGATCAGAACAGCGATCAGCCGCGCGCGAATGGAGTTCATGCCGCGCGCTCCGTCAGCCGGTAGCCGACGCCACGAACCGTCTTGATGAAATCCGCGCCCAGCTTGGCGCGCAATTTGTGGACATGCACCTCCACCGCGTTGCTTTCGAGCTCCTCCTGCCAGCCATAGATCGTCTCCTCCAGGGCCGATTTGGACAGGATGCTTTCCGGCCGCTGCATCAGCGCCTCCAGCACCGCGAATTCGCGTCTGGTCAGGCTCACCGGCGCGCCGTCGCGATGCGCCGTGCGGCTGGCAGGGTCGAGCACCACCCCGCACCAGTTCAGGGTCGGACTGGGCCGCCCCTTGCCGCGGCGCACCGCCGCGCGCACCCGCGCGGCCAGTTCGTCGAGATCGAACGGCTTGCCGACATAGTCGTCGGCGCCGGCATCGAGTCCGGCGATCCGGTCCGCAACCTGGTCGCGCGCCGTCAGGAGCACCACCGGCGTGGCGTCGTCGCGCCGGCGCAGATCGGCCAGCACGTCGAGCCCGGACCCGTCCGGCAGCATCAGGTCGAGCACAACGCAGTCGTAACACTGCGTTCTGACGGCCGCGCAGGCATCCTCGCGCGTGCCCACGGCGTCAACCGTGAAACCGGCAAGCCCCAGCCCCACCGTCAACCCGTCGAGCAGCAGCGGATCGTCCTCAACCACCAGAATGCGCATCGCCTTCGTCCATATTGTCTGCGGACCGCTTCGCGGCGCGGTTCGTTTTCGGCCTTAAGCCACCAGAAGATGTTTCATTTTAGGATCGGGGATGACGAGGATCGGACTGCCATCCCTTACCTGATCGTGAAGATGGATGACATCCTGGTTGATCAGGCGGATGCAGCCCGACGACACCGCCTTGCCGATGCTCCACGTCTCGGGCGTACCGTGAATCCTGTATAACGTGTCCTTGCCGTTCAGGTGGATATAGAGCGCGCGGGCGCCGAGCGGGTTGAGCAGGCCGGGAGGCATGCCGCCATTGGCGATGCTGTAGGGCTCGAGCGACGGCTTGCGCGCCACCATCTCGTCGGGTGGGGTCCAGCGCGGCCATTCGCGACGATAGGCCATGATGGCGCGGCCGGCCCAGGAAAACCCGTCGCGGCCGACCCCGATCCCGTAGCGCATGGCGCGATTGCCCGCCTTGACGTGATAGAGAAATTTTCGCGGCGTATCGACGATCAGCGTGCCGGGTTTCTCGTCGCTCGGATAATCCACTTCCTGGCGCCAGAAGCGACGCTCGAGCTGGGTGATATCCACCTCGGGAATTGGAAACCGCTCGCCGGGCATGGCGTAGTACATCGGCGGCACGACCGGCTTCGGCGCCGCCTCGACGCGTTTCGGCGCTGCCGGCTCGGGCGTGCTGACACAGCCTGAAACGACAAGCCCGCTCAGACCGGCGAGAAAGGCCCGCCGGCCCATCGTGCCCGTAGCCGTGCGGGGCCGCGCCCCGTCGTCGCTCGCCGCCGCTGCGACGCGTTTACCCATGCGCCTGTGCGCCATCGTGAAACTCCTTCTGTCTCGATGGCGGCCCAAAACCGCACCCAGCTTAAGGCTGCCTTAAGTTGGGCCCGACACCTCGAATGTCGAACCGGCCCACCGCAACGGCGGGCGCAAGGGATCCGCGCGCAATGAAGACGATCGTTTTCGCCTTGTTGGCAATGTTCACGGCGGCCATGCCCGCTGCCGCGGCGGCTCAGCCCGGCACGCCGCTGCCGGTCGACGCGGCGTTCGGCCTCGAGGTGACACGGGAGCCGGACGGCCGGCTAACCCTCACATGGGAGATTGCGCCGGGTTATTATCTTTATCGCGAGCAGATCGCCGTCAGCACTGCCACCGGCCAGGCCGTCGCCGTCGACACGGTGCCCGGCACCCGCAAAAACGACCCTACTTTCGGTCCCTCCGAGGTCTATTACGGCCAGGCGGCCGCCCGCCTTGCCGAGCCGGTTTTCGGCACGTTCGAAGTCACCTATCAGGGCTGCCAGGACGACGGCATCTGCTATGCTCCGGAAAAACGCCGGGTCGACGCGCTGACGCTCGCCGTGTCCGCGCCGCCGCGCGCAATGCCGGGCGCGGACGTGGCCTGGCTGACGGAAGAGGCGAGTACAGGCGACGGCGCGCTGCAGACCGGGGCCGGTTTCGCGCTCGCCGCCGATGACGGGCTGATCGACACGCTGCTCGGCCAGGGCGGCGTCCTGCTCGTGGTTCTGAGTTTCCCGCTGTTCGGTCTCCTGCTCGCCTTCACCCCGTGCGTCTTTCCCATGTATCCCATCCTCGCCGGCGCCCTGGCGCGCGAAGGCGACAAGCTCACCGCACGGCGCGGCTTCGTCCTGTCGACGATCTACGTCCTGTCGCTCGCCCTGGCCTTCGCGTTTCTGGGCGCGGCGGCGGGCTGGTCGGGGCAGAACCTGCAACTCGTGCTGCAGTCGCCCATCACCATCGGCCTGCTGGCGCTCCTGTTCGCCGTGCTGGCGCTGTCAATGTTCGGGCTTTACGAGTTGCAACTGCCCGGCACGTGGACACGCTGGATCGCCCGCCGCACCGGCGGTCTCGGCGGGTCGAAACGCTCGGCCGCGCTGCTCGGCTTTTCCTCGGTGCTGATCGTCGGTCCCTGCGTGACGGTTCCGCTCGCCGGCGCGCTGCTCTACATCGCCCAGACCGCCGACGTCGCGCTCGGTGCGGCGGCGCTGTTCGGTCTCGGGATCGGCAAGGGCCTGCCGCTGATCGTGCTCGGCACACTGGGCGGGCGGGCGCTGCCGCGCGCCGGCGCGTGGATGGACAGCGTCAAGCGCGTCTTCGGCTTCGGTTTCCTGGCCACCGCGATCTGGACCGCGACCCCGCTTCTGCCGGCCGGCCTCGACCTGGTGCTGTGGGCGGTGCTGCTGATAACGATCGCCAGCTTCGCCTTCAGCGCCAGGCTACCCGCGCCGACGCCGCTTGCCGCCGCGCGCGCGCTCGGCGCCGTCGCGCTTGTTTCCGGCATCATCTTGATGCTGGGCGCCGCGTCCGGCGGCACCGATCCGCTCAGGCCGCTGGCGCAGCTCGCCCAGCGGTCCACGCAGGCCGGGCCGGGCCGCGAGCTCGTCTTCGCCAGGATCGGTTCCGCGCCCGAACTCAAAACCAGGCTGGCCGCCGCCGGCGGCCGTCCCACCCTGGTCTATTTCACCGCCGACTGGTGTGTGACCTGCCGCGTCATCGAGCGCTCGGTCCTTCCCGACCCGGCCGTGACCGAAGGGCTCGCAAACCTTCAGCTCGTCAAGGCGGACCTGTCGGATTTCAACGACGACAACGCGGCCCTGATGCGGGCGATGCGCGTCGCCGGGCCGCCGACCATGGTGTTTTTCAACGCCGAAGGACGCGAGGTCGCCAAGACCCGCCTGATCGGCTCCGTCACCGTCGACAGCCTGACCCGCTCCGCCGCCGCGGCGCGGGAGCCGTGACATGAACGCCGTCTCGCTCGGGCCGCTCGTGCTCGCGGCCGACCGCTTCGCCGTCCTGCTCGGCCTGTTCGTGTTCATGATCGTCACCGGCATCATGAGCCGGCGCGTCGATCCGCGCTTCAATGTCTGGTCGTGGTGGGCGGTTCTCGGCGGCCTCGCCGCCGCCCGTCTCGGCCACGTTCTCCTGCATCTGCCAAGCTTCCAGGCCGATCCGCTGCGCGTCTTCGCCCTCTGGCAGGGCGGGTTCTACTGGCCGACCGGCGCCGCCGCCGTCGTGGTCAGCCTGTTCGTTGTCCTTACCGGCGCCAGGCAACGTCTGTGGGCGCTGCTGCCGCTGGCGCTCGCCGTCATCGTCTGGAACACGAGCTGGCAGCTCACCGGCGGCACACGGCCGCTCGCCGTGCCCGAACGCGCCTTCGAGACGCTGGCCGGTGCCTCCCACCGGCTCGGCGAACGCGACGGCATGCCGCGTGTGGTCAATCTGTGGGCGACATGGTGCCCGCCCTGTCGCCGCGAGATGCCGATGATGGCCGAACTCGCCGCCGGCACCGAGGGCGTGGCGTTCGTCTTCGCCAACCAGGGCGAAGG
This sequence comes from Nitratireductor sp., assembly GCA_039973095.1. Lineage (GTDB taxonomy): Bacteria > Pseudomonadota > Alphaproteobacteria > Rhizobiales > Rhizobiaceae > Mangrovimarina. The sequence goes on from JBDWLQ010000003.1 coordinate 209,248, forward strand.
CAAGCAGGCCGTCCGGCGCTATCTGGCGTCGGCCGGCCTGTCGCTGGAAACCATCCTGATCGATCCGTTCAGCGAACTGTCGCGCTTTTACGGCGCGCCGGGACTGCCGGCCACCCTGTTCATCGACGCTGAGGGCATTCTTCGCCACGCCCATCTGGGCGAAATTTCGCGCGAGGTGCTCCAGTCCAATATCGAACGCCTGGCGACCCGCTGAGGCAAATCATCAAAACAGGAGAACTCCGAAATGATCGACCGTCGAAGCGTGCTCGTGGCGGGCGCGGCCGCCGCCACCGCTCTCGTCCTGCCGGCAGGCGCGGCAAAGGCGCAAAACTACCCCTCTTTGGAGGAGGTGCTTTTCGATCCGGAGATCCCGGTGATCGGCAACCCGAAGGGCGACGTGACCATCGTCGAATTCTTCGACTATCAATGCCCCTATTGCAAACGCGGCCATCCCGATCTCGTCGAGGTGGTGCGGGCGGACACAAAGGTGCGGCTGGTGATGAAGGACTGGCCGATCTTCGGCGCGCCCTCCGTCCACGCCGCCAGTCTCGTTCTGGCCGCCGGCGAGGCCTATGAAAGCGCCCACATGGCCTTGATGGCGACAAAAGCCCGGCTGAGCAGGCAGGAGATCGACCGCACGCTCCAAAACGCCGGCCACGATCCCGAACGCCTGCTCGCCCGGTCAAGGCAGGATGCGGCGCGCATCGACGGCATTTTGGCCCGCAACATGGACCAGGCCAACGCCTTCGGCTTCCGCGGCACGCCGTCCTTCCTGTTCAACACCGCCATCCAGTACGGCGCCATGAGCCGACAGGCGATCGTCGACGCGATCGCGCAGGCGCGTTCTGGCTAACGGCCCCGTTTCAGGCCGAACCGGGTTTTTCGGGAACGGGCACCGCCACGCCATAGGCGCTCTGCGCGGCCTCGCGCGACAGATAGCCGTCGAGCACGTCGTCGACGACCGTTTCGGGCGGCCGTCGCGCGGGATCGCCCCAGCCGCCGCCGCCGGGCATGGCGATGTGAACCCGGTCGCCCGCGCGCACGACGACATTGGCGAACTTGCTCGGCGAGACCTTGCCGTAGGTTTCACGGGCGTCGTTCCAGTCCTCGCTCCCGGCCAGTTTGAACCGTGTCGCCGCCAGCGCGGCCACCCCGCCGCCATTGAGCCCCCACGGCGCCACCTGCTGGCGGTCGCCGACATGGCTGACGACGACCTCGTCGGCACGGCACAAGATGGTCTTTTGCATGCCGAGCCCACCGCGAAACTCGCCCGCTCCGCCCGAATCGGGCACCAGCGACCAGTCCTCGACCAGCCACGGATAGCGCGTCTCGTAAACCTCGACGGGAATGGTGCGGCAATTGCCGTTCATGCTGGAGACAGCATCGTTGCCGTCGGCGCCGTTGCGTCCGCCCCAGCCCACCGTGTGCAGATCGTAGGAGGTGTAATATTCGCCGGTACGCGGATCGGTCCCGCCGAACAGGAAGTTCGACCAGGTGCCGCCATCAGCGGCCGGCACCCTGTCCGGCACAGCCTGCGCCAGCGCTCCCAGCACCGTATAGACGATTCGCGGATGACACTCCGTATTGCCGCCGACCGACGGGGCGGGAAACTCCACATTGAGCAGGCAGCCAGGCGGAACCAGCACGCGGATCGGCCGGAAGCAGCCGGCATTCTTGGGAATGGTGAAGTCGGTGATCTGCAGGAAGGCGTTGAAGGCGGCCGCCTGCGGCACGCTCAGCGGCGTGTTCATCGGCCCGCGCGCCTGCGGGGCGGTGCCGTTGAAATCGACCACCGCCTCATTGCCGCCGACATGAACGGCAGTTCTTATCGGCAGCGCGCGCGCCTCAACCCCGTCATCCTCCATCATGTCCTCGAACGCGTAGCGGCCGTCCGGGATGTCCGCGATCTCGGCGCGCATGCGCGCCTCCGAATAGTCCAGCAGATCAGCCGCGGCGCCCGCGAAACCGCTTGCGCCGTAGCGCTCGACCAGTTCTAGAAGCCGTCGTTCGCCGAGATCGACGGCGGCGATCAGCGCCCGGTAGTCGCCGTAATTGGCGCGCGGCGTGCGCACATTGGCCAACATCATCTTCCACACGTCGGGACAGTCCTGCCCGGCCCGCTTGATGCGCACCGGCGGGATCCGCAGCCCCTCGGAAAACGCCTCCGTCGCCTCGGCGAAGAAGCTGCCCGGCACCATGCCACCGATCTCGCCGATATGGCCGATCGCGCCGGCAAAGCCAACCAGCGCGCCCTGGCGGAAAATCGGTTTCAAGAATGTGTGCTCAGGCGTGTGCATGCCGCCCCGATACGGGTCGTTGTGGACGATCACGTCGCCCTCTTCCAGCGTCTCGACGGGATATTCGTCGACGATCGCCTGGACGATCAGCGGCATGCCGCCGATCATCGAGGGGCAGAAATCGCCGACCGCGATCATCGCGCCGGAGGCGTCGAACAGGCCGCAGGTGAAGTCGAGCGATTCGCTGAAGATCGGAGAATAGGCGGTGCGCATGACGGTGACGCCCATGTCGCGGCAGATCGAGGCCAGATTGCCGTCCAGGATCTTCAGGTCGACGACGTCCGTCTTGCCGCGATAGCTGGCGCGATCGGCAGCGCCGGACGACGCGGCAACGTCCTGCGCGCCGTTTTCGGCCCATTGCAGGCACCATTTGCCGCACACGAGACCGCCCTTGTCGCGCTCGATCGCCGCGTCCCGTCGATACAACAGAACGCCGCAATTGCAGCATTTGTCGTAGGATTCGACATAAAACCCGTTGGCTGCAAAACGCATGGTCAGGCCCCCTTGTTCGCTGTCTTGCCGGCGGAGATCACCAGATTGCCGTACACGTCGACCTCCAGCCGGAATCCCGGCCGCACCACCGTCACCGAAACGTCCTCCTCCACCAGCGCGGGGCCGTCGAAACCATGGCCCGCGGCCAGCGCGTGGCGTTTGAACACCGGCGTCGGCAGGCACCCCTCCTCGAACGTCACCATCCGCGTCGCATCGGGCTCGGCCGGCCCGGCGGCGACGGGCAGCCGGGGAAGTTCCGGCTTCGGCATGTGGGCGATCGCGGTACAGCCCATGTCCACCATCTCGATCGGCTCGTCCGGCAGATGGAAACGGTAGCGCTCCTCGAACCGGTCGTGAAAGTCGCGCCAGATCGCTTCCATTCCCTCGGCCGTGAAACGATCGACCGTCAGCGGCACCTCGAGCTCGTAGTTCTGGCCGAGATAGCGCATCTGCATCGAGCGCCGCAGTTCGATGCCGCTGTCATGGCCCTGCTTGTGCAGGTCCTCCAGCACCTCGCGCGAAAGATCGGCCAAAACCGCGTTGGCGCGCGCCAGGTCGAAATCCCGCGACGACAGCAGCGTCGAGCGGCGCCGGTCGCTGCGCGCATCCGCCATCGTGAACCCGTAGGCGGAGAACTGGCCGGGATGGTTGGGCACGATGCCGAGCGGGATATTTGCCTCATGCATGAGATCGCACACATGCAGCGACCCGGCGCCGCCAAACGTCATCAGCGTGAACTGGCGCGGGTCGAACCCCTGCTCGATCAGCACCGCCCGCAGGGCGCCCACCATGTTGTTGTTCATGATGCGCAGGATCGCCAGCGCCGCCTGCTCCACGCTCCAGCCATGCGGCGCCGCCACGGTTTCGATCGCCGCGCGCGCGGCCGCCGCGTCCAGCGTCATCTTGCCGCCCAGAAACGACTGCGGATCGATCCGGCCCAGAACGAGATTGGCGTCCGTGACCGTCGGCCGTGTGCCGCCGAAACCGTAGCAGGCCGGCCCCGGATTGGCGCCGGCGCTCTCGGGACCGACATGCAGGCCGCCCACCTTGTCGATCCAGGCGATCGAGCCGCCGCCGGCTCCGATCGTGCGGATGTCGATCATGGGAACGCGCAGCGGAATGCCGAATTCAAGCTCATAATCGTCGGTGAAGCGTTCCCGTCCCTCGACCACCACGGAGACATCGGTCGAGGTTCCGCCAATATCGAGCGTGACCAGATTGTCGATGGACTTGACCGCGGCGAGATGCTTGGCCGCCGTCACCCCGCCCGTGGGCCCGGACACGGCCAGGTTGACCGGCTGCGCCTCTGCGGCCTCGGTCGACATCTCGCTGCCGTTGGATTTCATCAGCGCGATCCGGCCGGTGACGCCGGCCTCCACCACCCGCGCGCGGAAGCTGCGAACCTGCTGGCCGACCAGCGGCTTTACATACGCATCCGCCAGCGTCGTCATCGCCCTTTGATCCTCTTTCCAGCGCGGATCGATCTCGTAGGACAGCGACACCGGCAGGTCGGGCGCCTCCTCGGCGAAAATATCGCGGATTGCCAGCTCGTGGTCGGGCCGCAGGAAGGAAAACAACAAGTTGACGGCGACCGCCTCGACCTCGCCGGTCTCCGCCAGATGGCGGGCGAGCCGGCGCACGGCCTTAACGTCGAGCGGCACGATCACCGCGCCGGTGTGGTCGACGCGCTCGGTCACCTCGAAGGCGTGGCGACGCAGGCAGAACGGTTTCGGCTTCACCCACGACAGGTCGTAATGCGAGCGCCGGTTGCCGCGCTGGATAAAGGGCACGTCGCGAAAGCCGCGTGTCGCAAGATAGGCGACGCGCGCCCCGCGGCGTTCCAGAAGCGCGTTGGTGGCCACCGTGGTGCCGAGACGCACCGAACTGATCTGGCCCGGATCGGCCACCTGCTGCAATCCGGTGATGACAGCGGCGGTCGGATCGCCCGGCGTCGACAGGACCTTCCAGGCCTTCAGGCTGCGCTGCTCCTCGTCGTAGAGCATGAAGTCGGTGAACGTGCCACCGGTGTCGATTCCAAGGTGCAGACTCATTCGGTTTTCCCGCGACAATGCTTGTGCGCGCCGGTCGGCGCGTCACGGTTTGGGACGGAGAGGCGCGACGTTGTCAGCGCTTGGCGCGCCGCAACTGATCGAGCCAGACGATCACGATGATCAGGGCGCCGGTGATGATGCGCTGCCAGAACGGGTTCACGTTCAAGAGATTGGCGCCGTTGTTGATGGTGGTCAAAAGCAGCGAGCCGAGCAGGGGTCCAGGCACACTGCCCACCGCGCCGAACAGGCTGGCCCCGCCGATCACCGCCGCCGCGATCGATTGCAGCTCCCAGGCCTCGCCCGTGGTCGCCACCCCGATCGAGATGCGGCTGGCCGTCAGAATGCCGACGAAGGCCGCGCAGCTGGCCGACAGGATATAGGCCAGATAGATGGTGCGCGAGATGCTGATGCCAGACAACCGCGCCGCCTCCGAGTTGCTGCCGACGGCAAAGAGGTGGCGTCCCCAGCGGCTGTGGCTAAGAAGCACATAGGCCGGAACGGCGACCAGCACCACCATCCACGCCAGCGACGGGATGCCGAGAAAGCTCTGCCGCGAGAAGGCGGTAAAGGCGTTGGGCAGGCCGGCGATCGTCTGGCCGTCGGTGAGCAAGAGGCCGATACCGCGCAGACCGGTCATGGTCGCCAGCGTCATGATGAACGGCGGCAGGCCCATCCTGAGAATGCCGAAGGCGTGGAATGCGCCCACCACCGGGCCGATGCCCATGGTGATGAAGACAGCCAGCCAGATCGGCAGGCCCGCTTTCAGCAGCACCGAAACGACGGTGCTCGACAGGCCGACGATCGCACCCACCGAAAGGTCGATGCCGCCGGTGATGATGACGAAGGTCTGGCCGACGGCGATGATCGCCCACAGCGACGCCTGCCGCGCCAGATTGGACAGGTTCGCCGAGGTCATGAAGCTTTCCGTCATCACGCTCAGCACGAGCCAGACGAGCAGCACCAGCCCCAGAAGGGTCAGGCTTCTGACGAACGCGAAACGCGATTGGCGCTGTTCGGCTTTGGACAGCCCGGCATCCTGCGTTTCCGGTGCGGCGTCTTTCATGCGGCTTTTCCCCCGTTGGAAATCTTCTTGGCCGTCCCCATCGCGTCGGCCAGAATGGTCTCGTGATCGACGCCGCGCGCGCCATAGCTGCTGACTTGCCGCCCCTGGCGGAAGACATGCAGCGTGTCGGACAGATCGTAGACCTCCGGCAGGTAGGAGGAGATCATGATGATGCCGGCGCCCTTGCGCAGCAATTCGGCGAAGAGACGATAGATTTGAAGCTTGGTGCCGACATCCACGCCCACCGTCGGCTCGTCGACGATGAACAAGTCGGCCCCGTGATTAAGCCATTTTCCCAGAACGATCTTCTGCTGGTTGCCGCCCGAAAGCGTCCAGGTCGGCGCCTGCCGGCCGGCTGCGGAAATGTCGAGCGCGCGCATCTGCGTGCCGATCGCCTCGGCCTCGCGCCGTCGGTCGATCAGGCCGCGCGGACTGAGACGCCGGAAGATCGGCAGCGTCAGGTTGAAACCGACGTCGAGATTGAGGCACAGGCCCTGATCGCGCCGGCTTTCCGGCAACAGCACGATTCCGGCCGCGATCGCCTCGGCCTCGTTGACACCCTTCAACGCGCGGCCGCCGATCGTCACCTGGCCCGCAGTGCGGCGGCGCCTGCCGAACACGCACTCGACGAATTCGCTGCGGCCGGCGCCGATCAGCCCGTAGAGCCCGACGATCTCGCCGCGTCGTACCGACAGCGAGACGTCCGAAAATCCGGGGCCGGACAGGCCCTCGACGCTCAAAAGCGTCTCGCCGAATGGGATGTCTTCCTTATGATGGATCTCGCCGAGGGAACGGGCGACCATGTCGCGGATCAATTGTTCCGGCGTGGTTTCGGCGACCACCCGACTGGCGACCAGCTCACCGTCCCTGAGGACGGAAACGCGGTCGGCCAGTTCGAAAATCTCTTCCATCCTGTGACTGATATAGGCGATGGTCACGCCTTGGCTGTGCAGTCGCCTGACCAGCGCGAAGAGCTGGTCCGTCTCCGCCCGTGTGAGATAGGCCGTCGGCTCGTCGAGAATCAGAAGCTTGGTGCCGCGGATTGCCGCCCTGGCGGTGGCGACCAGCTGCTGCTGGCCGATGGTCAGCGCCGACAGCGGCGCGGCGGCCGACAGGCGGAAACCGAGATCGTCGAGAATTTCCTGCGAGCGCCGCACCATGGCGCGCTCGTTCAGCAGGCCGAGCCGCTGCTGTTCCATTCCCAGGAACATATTGGCGGCCACCGTCAGGTGTTCGCACAGAACCACTTCCTGATGCACGGCGTTGATGCCGAGATCGAGCGCTTCCTGCGGGGTGGCGAGCGCAACCTCCCGCCCCTGCCACAGAATGCTTCCCGAACTGCGCTTGTGAGCGCCGGTCAGGATCTTGATCAGGGTCGATTTGCCGGCCCCGTTCTCGCCGATGATGGCGTGGATCTCGCCGTGTCGCATGGCGAGATCCACGCCCTTGAGCGCGTGCGTCCCCGGAAAGCGCTTATGAACGTCCTTGAGTTCGACGAGAAACCGCTCTTGCTGGCTGGTTTCAGCGGTTCCGCGTGGTTGATCAAGTAAGGTCATCGTCTCCCACCGGGTTGGTTCTTGCGCGGACTCTCAGTCGATTTTCGGGTTGAGCAGTTCCTGCGAACGCTCGCTGCCCATATTCTCCTGGGTGATCACGTTGACCCCGGTGTCGACCATCTCGGGCACCTTTTCGCCCTTCGAGGCCGCATAGGCAATCTTCACCCCGTCATAACCCATCCGCATCGGATCCTGGATGATGAGCGCGGCGACGATGCCGTCGGCAAGATGCTGAACCAGCTGCTCGTTGCTGTCGAAAGCCACGATCTTGATCTGGTCCTGAAGGTTGTTCTCCGCCACGGCCTGGCTGACGGCGACCGCCATCTTTTCGCTGCTCGCGAAGATGCCACGCAGCTTGGGATTGGCCAGGATGACATCGTTGGCGATGTTGAGCCCGGTCACGATCTGGCCGTCCGCGACCTTGTCGGCCACAATGCGGATATTGGGATATTTGTCGGCCAGAACGGCTTTGAAACCCTCTGCCCGCTGATCGAGCGATTCCGCGCCCGGCACCGAGGTGATGAGCATGACGTCGCCCTCGGCGTCGCCATGAGCCTTTGCGATCGCCGCGGCCAGCGCCTCGCCAGCCGCGCGGCCGCCTTCGACGTTGTTGGTGGTGACGAAGGAGGCGTAGGCATCGCTGTTGGCGCCTGAATCGACACCCACCACGATGGTCTTGGTTGCCGCCTCGTCGATTGGCTTGCCAAGCGCCTCGTATTGCGACGCAGCGATGACGACCGCGAGCGGATTGTTGGCCACGGCGTTTTCGAGAACCGAGATTTGTCCGTTGATGTCGGAATCGGTCTGGGGACCGAGTTCGGCGATCTCGATGCCGAGTTCGTCGCCGGCCTTGCGGGCGCCCGCCAGAAGCACGCGCCAATAATAGGTCGAGGTATTTTTCACGATCACCGGGATCGTGCCTTCGGCGGCGGCAGTCGTCGGCGTTGCGGCGTGCGCCGCTAGCCCGATGATCGCCGCCGCGATCAGGCTTCTGGTTTTCAGCATGGTCCTCTCTCCCTTTGTTGCCCGGCCCCATGACCGGGCTTTCGGACATGTCCCGGTTCCGGGTGGAACCGCGACCGTCTCTCGTTCAGTCGGCCCGGTCGCCTGCCGCGTCCGGACACTGGGTCCGGACGCGGACTGACGCGATGTCAGGGCCGACCGGATCGGTCATCGCCGCGCGAACGGTTCTCCTCCCGTCCGGCGCCAGGCGACTGGTTCATGCGGGACAGCGGTAAACGCGCCCTTATCATTCGTCTTCGTCACGCCACGCGCCCTCCGCCGAAACGGGGATGCCGGGCGCGCAACCGCCTCCGACCCGGGGCCGGCCGCGTCAGGCCGCCTCTGCGGCCCGCTGCTTCAGCGCGGCGATCGCCGCCTTGACCACCGCCTCGACCTCGGCCCGCTCCTCACCCACAAGATCGAGCCGCGGGCGACGGACATGTTCGGGCGCGCCGTAGACGAGATGCTCGGCAAACTTGATGTACTGGACGAGCTTGACGCTGGTATCCAGATGGAACGCCGGCATCAGCAGCCGATAGAGCGCGCGCGCCTCGGCGTAGCGGTCGGCCTTGCACATCTCGAACAGGGCGACGCACTCGGCCGGCCACACATTGGTCATGCCCGATACCCAGCCGACCGCACCGACGGCGACGCTCTCCACGATCAGGTCGTCGATGCCGCAGAAAACCGCGTAGCGATCCCCGACCCGGTTGTAGATGTCGGTGATGCGGCGCGGGTCGCCGCACTCTTCCTTGACGCACATGATCGTGTCGACATCGGCGAGCGCTTCCAGCTCGTCGGGCCCGACATCAACCCGGTAGGCGAGCGGATTGTTGTAGATCATGATCGGCAGATCGCTCGCCGCGCCGACGGCGCGATACCATGCGACCGTCTCGCGCGGGTCGGTGCGATAGGCGAGGCTGGGAAACACCATCAGCCCGTCGACGCCCATGCGGAGATAGTCGCGCGCAGCCGCCGCCGCGGCGTCCTCGGAAAGATCGGCCAGACCGGTCAGGACCGGCACGCGGCCCGCCACGACGTCGCGCGCCGCCTCGATGACGGCTTCCCGCTCATCGGCGCGCAGCGACGCGTTTTCACCCAGCATCGGCAGCATGATCACCGCCGAAACCCCATTGACCACCAACCGGTCGACGCTTCTGCGCGTGGCGTCGAGATCCAGGCTCCCATCCGCCTTGAGTTTCGTCGTTACGGCTGGGAACACCCCGGTCCAGTTGATCATTGGTCGTCCCTCTCATTCTGCAGACCGGTCGCCACCGGCTATTTGCCGAATGTATACATTCTTCATTCGACCTTGCAAGAGGGAAACGAAACGCATAGCAATATTTGTCACCAGATGGATTCCCGCTCCATGAACAAACCCCTGATCGAAAAGAACACGGTTGCCGACCAGGTCTGCGTCGAGCTCAGGCGTCGCATCGTTGCCGGCGAGTACGAAAGCGGCATGCGGCTGCGGCAGGAAGAGATCGCCGCCGAGCTTGGCATCAGCCGGAGCCCGGTGCGTGAGGCGCTGCGCCAGCTCGAGGCCGAGGGGTTGGTCACGCTCACCTCGCAAAAGGGCGCCAAGGTCGCGCCGATTCTCGCCGAGGAGATCACCGAACTCTTCGAACTCAGGCTGCTGATCGAGCCGCACCTTCTCGCCCTGGCGATCCCCGCCAGCACCGAAGCGGACTTCGAAGCGGCCGAAAAGACCATTTCTGAGATGAAAAACGCCGATATGTCGCAATGGAGCAAGCTGAACTGGCAGCTTCACCTGCAGCTCTACCAGCCTGCCCAGCGGCCGACGACGCTTGGCAAGCTCGAACGAATCCACCAGACGATCGACCGCTATCTGCGCGTTCAGGTGACGCTGACCGACGGCCGCGAAAAGGCGCATGAAGAACATCAGGCGATCCTGCAGGCCTGCCGTGATCGCGATACGGAACTGGCCACGGCAATGCTGCGCAGTCACATCCTGGCTGCGGCGCGCTCCTCGCGCGGCGTGAGCTAGGCCCGCGCCCGCGGGACTTTGCGCGCCGATGCAGGGGCAGCCGGCGAGCGCCAGCGCGCCGTATGCGCATCGCCCCTCGACGGCGGCGTCTAAATGTGCTCAAAATGCATAATGTCGACATTTTGAGGAGTGAGAGATGCCCGACCGTTTGCTGCGGCTATCGCCGAACGACCACGTCGCCGTCGCGCTGACGGCGCTGGAACCGGGCGAGACGCTGTCGCCCTTTTCAGACGCCACGGTTCGCGACCCGGTGCCGGCCGGGCACAAGGTGGCGCTGCGTCCGGTCGGGACAGGCGAGCAGGTTCTGCGCCTCGGCCAGCCGATCGGCATCGCCGCCAGGCTGATCGCGGCGGGCGAGCATGTCCACATGCACAATCTCGACTATCCGGGCTCGCTCGCCGGCCACACCATCACCGTGACTCCGCCGCCCGCTTTGACCAACCGGGAGCCGCCGACCTTTCTCGGCTATCGCCGCGACGATGGCCGGGTCGGCACGCGCAACTATATCGGCGTCCTGACGACAGTGAACTGCGCCGCCGGGGTCGCCCATCTGATCGCCAATCGCTTTGCCGACCCGGCCTGGCGCAACGACCATCCCCATATCGACGGGGTGGTGGCGCTGAGCCACGGCAGCGGCTGCAGCGTCTCTGACGGCAGCCCCTCGATGGACATGCTGCGCCGGGTGCTCGCCGGGTATGCCCGCCACCCCAATTTCGCCGGCGTGCTGATCGTCGGCCTCGGCTGCGAGGACAATCTGATCGAGCTTTTGTGCGAGCAGGAGGGGCTTGAGCTCGGCGGCACGGTGCGCAGTCTCACCATCCAGGAGGTCGGCGGCACTCGCGCGACGGCCGATGCCGGCGCCGCGATCGTGCGCGAGATCATGGCCGAGACCGGCAACCAGGGCCGCGAACCCTTTCCGGTTTCGCAGCTCTGTGTCGGCCTGCAATGCGGCGGCTCCGACAGTTTTTCCGGCATCAGCGCCAATCCGGCGCTCGGCGTCGCCGCCGACATCCTGGTCGGTTACGGCGGAACCGCGATCCTGTCCGAAACGCCGGAGATCTACGGCGCGGAGAACCTGCTCCTGCAGCGGGTCGCAAGCGAGGATGTCGGCCGCCGGCTGATCGAACTGCTCGACTGGTGGAAGGACTACACCGCGCACGAGCCCAAGGGTTTCGACAACAACCCCTCTCCCGGCAACCGCGCCGGCGGCTTGACGACGATCCTGGAAAAATCCCTGGGCGCCCTGTCCAAGGGCGGTTCGACGACGCTGATGGAGGTCTATCCCTATGCCGAAGCCGTGCGCAAGCGCGGCCTGGTGTTCATGGATTCGCCCGGCTACGACCCGATCTCGGTCACCGGCCAGATCGCCGGCGGTGCCAATCTGATCTGCTTCACCACCGGGCGCGGCTCCTGTTTCGGCTGCCGGCCGTCCCCCTCGCTCAAGATCGCGACCAACAGCGCCATGTATCGGCGCATGCAGGACGACATGGATGTCAATTGCGGCACCGTGCTCGACGGCGAGGCTTCGCTGGAGGAAGCCGGCCAGGCGATCTTCGAGGCGATGGTGCGCACCGCCTCCGGCGCGCCGACAAAAAGCGAGCTGCTCGGCTACGGCGAGCACGAGTTCCTGCCCTGGCACGTCAACGCCTGGGTCTGAGACCGGCCCCGACACGGTGGCCGCCACGGCGACGCAAACCGCAAGCGCGGGCTTGACAGTGCCGCCGATTTTGCTGCCATCGGCGCGCCGCGTCCGTTTACAGGACGCGGCGGTCTCGAAGCGACGACGCTCGACATGTGGCGCGGCACGGGCACCGGAATGAAAGACTAAGCGGCCGATGCGGGAAAAAGCTGAAAATATTTCCGAATTTCTTCTCGGCCTTTACGCCCACGCCGCCGAATCGTCCCCGGACGAATTCCGCCGCCAGACCTTGCGGCGGCTCGGCGGGCTGATCGCATTCGATTTCGCGCTCTGGGGCGGCGGCCGCGCCGACGACCGCCGGGTGAGCGACCTGACCGCGCTCGGTCAAACGCCACGTGTGCTCGAGGACTGGTCGGCGGTGGCCGACACGGATGCCTTTTGCGACATCACGCTGAACCGGCTCGGGCAGACCGCGCGTTTCGACGACGTCGAGAACTATCGCCGCACCCCCGCCTACAACGAGCACTGGAAGCGTTTTGGTGCCCGGCAGATGATGGCCACCATCGCGGCCGAACCGCAGGACGGGTATGTCAGCTTCGTCGGGCTCTGCGCCGACACCGAAACCGCGATCTTTTCCGATACCGCGCGCAGGCTCAAACACGCGCTGATGCCGCATCTGTCGGCGGCACTGCGCATCAACCGCCAAACGACGCTCTACCGTCACGCCGACCGCGACGAGGCCGTCGGCCTGATCGATCGCGACGGCTGGGTGCTGGCCTCGCACGGGGCGTTTGCCGAATTGCTGGGCGGCGAGTGCGACCGGCCGGACAGGCTGCCGTCTGCGCTGCGCGCCGCCCTGCCGCGCGGGTTGCCCTGGCAGGGCCGGACGATCGCCGCGACCGCGGAAAAGCTCGGCGAACATTTTTTGCTGCGTGTGCGCCGTCTCGGACCGCTGGCCCGTCTGTCCGCCCGGGAGCGCGAGATCGCCCGACATTACGTCCACGGCCTGACCTATCGCGAAATAGCCGGCACACTCGGCATCGCCCCGTCGACGGTCCGCAACCACATCTTCAATCTCTACGCAAAGCTCGAGATCGCCAGCAAGATCGAACTGGCGCAACTCCATCGCCAGGAAACGGGCGCCGCGTCGCGTGCCAGTGCGCCGCAACCCGCCTGATGCGCGCCTCGGCGCCTCCTTGTCTCAGCCTCACGGCACTTGCTTTCTTCTCACATAGTCGGCGGTGGGGCATTTGGCCCATTCACGCCGAGCGTACCTGTTTGATATTGCTCTTTGACGCGCCGCTAGCGGATCGCTCGCGACGGCAATCTGTACTGCGGCTACGATCACGCCCGGGCTAAATCGCGCATGGCGGAGGATGAAGAAATGAGACAGGGACGCGACGGCGGCAGGAAACTCCTGATGAGATGGGTGATCGCGGCCGCGCTCGCCGCCGGTTCCATGCCGGCGCGCGCTGAAATCGACGGCCATGGCCCCGACGCCTGGCGGGTGACCGGCGTCGCCGCACGCGACGTGCTTTATGCCCGCATGGGACCGGGAACGGCCTATCCGGTCTTAACCCGGTTCTCCTCTGACGAGCGCGGCATGCAGCAGGTCACCTGCGTGCCCTATTACACGCCCGCCCATCGCGCCGCGATGTCGCCGGCCGAATTTTCCGCCCTGCCGCCACGCTGGTGCCTGATGCGCAGCGCGGACCTGGCCAGGGCCGGCTGGGTCAACGCCGCCTATCTCGACCCCGATTATGGCGGGCCGACCAGCAGCGACGTCGGCCACGAACCGGGCGACGATCTCATCGTCGCGGCGGAGGAACTGGTCAGAACCCTTTACGAGATGCGCTCGATCGAGGATTCGGGCGGCAACACCGGGCTCTACCGTCTTCAGGGTGCAAAACGCTATTTCCATCTCGAGGTCGCCAGGGCGTTCGTGTCGGGCCAGGCCGGCGCCGATCCGATCTATGGCGCGCAGGATTTCGACGGCCGCTGCGAGGAGCCGCGTCGGGACGCCGACAGGCCGATGTTTCGCGGCATGATCACCGTCCATGTCGACTGCGTCAATTTCGGCCGGCCGCAACGCGCGACCTACAGCCTGCGGGCCGATCCCGATCAGGCGGGAGCGCCTGTACGGATTTTCCGTATCGATCATGACGGCTGGTCCTTCCCCTGATGTCTCCCGCGCCCTGCGCCGCTACGTCCCCATCGCCACCGCACGAGGAAACCTGGATCATGCACAGTTCCGTCCGCCGCATCGCCGCACTGACGCTGACAACCGCCGTGGTCCTGTCCGCGGGAAAGTCCATCGCGGTGGAAACCACCCCGCTGGGGACCGTCACCGCGGTCATCGACGCTCAAGCCTATCAGGGCGAAACGCTGCGCGTTCCCAGCGAGGGCTCGGCGACGGCGACGCTGCGTGATTTCGGCCCGCTCAGCCGCGTCTCCGTTCAGGCACACGCCGTGGGCGGCAAGAGCCGGATGACGAACGTCCTGGTCCTGGAGTTCTCCTTGATGGGTGCGGGACCGGACGCGCCGATTTCCGATCTGAACCTGTCCTGGTGGCCCGAAGGCATGGGCGCGCCGTTTTATGTTGCCGGCGACGAGGGCGGCTCAGTCGAGATGACCCTCGACGCCCTGACGCTCGCCGGCGATCCCGAGATAGCCGGTGCCTTCGTCGCACGGCTCTGCCGCAAGCAGGGCATGTTTTCAAAGCCGGATGCCGACGCTTGTATCGACGCGAACGGCACGTTCGAGACCACTTTGGTCAAGGAGTAGGCCGGCACCAAACGGCTCCGGCATGTCGGCGAGGAAATTGCCTGGGCCGCGTCCGCGGCCGGCTTGACCGGCCGACAGGCCGGGCGGCCGTGCGGCGACGAAGCCGGTCTTTGCTCTCCGGGCCACGCTACGACCCCGGGCCTATCGAACCGTCATAGCCATGCCTGGTAGAGAAATCCGCTCGCCAGCGATCCGGCCAGAGCCAGGACGATATAGAGGGCAAACACCGGACGGCGCACGAGGGCGAAGACCGCGATCGCCGCGGGCAGCGACGTCACGCCGCCGGCCACGAGAAAGGCAAGCCCTGCCCCCGGCGCCATGCCCTGCTCGATCAGGCCCGACACCAGCGGCAGCGCCGCATAGCCGTTCAGATAGGCCGGAACGCCGACCAGTGTCGCCGTGACGATCGGCACGAACCCCGAACCGCCGAGCGCCAGGGCGATCCATTCCTGCGGAACATAGGCCAGCATCAGGCTTTCCAGCAGAAAGGCGAGGCTGAGCCATTTGACAAGAAACAGCGTCGCTGCGCCGGCTGCGCGCGCAAAGCGGGCACGCCGCTCGGGTTCGGACCAGAACGCCCAGGCGACCGCGCCTGGCGCGCGGATTGCAGATGCGCCGCAGCCGCCATTGCCAACGCCCGGCCGCAGCGGCTCGCCGAGAAACCCGATCCGCATCAACGCATGGGTCGCATAGCCGCCGAACAGGCCGAGCCCCACGGCCGCGAACGTCTTGGCGAGCGCGAACTCGAACCCGAGAAGCCCGGATGTCAGAACGAACATTGACGGGTCGATCACCGGTGAGGCGAGCCAGAACGCCATCACGCCGGACAGCGGAACCCCCATGGTCAGAAGCGCCGCGATCAGCGGGATGACCCCGCACGAGCAGAACGGCGACAGGCCGCCAAAAGCGGCGGCGACCGCGATCATCACCAACGGCGAACCGGCAAAGACGCGGGCGATCAGATTGTCGGCGCCGCTCGCCGTCGCATAGGCCGCGACCGCGATCGAAAGCACGAGATAGGGCGCGGTCTCCGCCAGCGAGCCAATCACGAACCCCAGGCTGAGCCGGGCCTGGGCAGGCGCCAGCACGGCGAGGAGAGCCAGGATCAGGGCGGTGACGAGCCAAACGCCCCCGCCGCGCCACGCCTCGCGGAAAAGCCCCGTTCCCCGATGTCCGATCCGCACAAAAGCTTCCGTCATCTCGACCTGTCCGTTTTGGCTTTCATCGCACAAAGAACACGCTTTGCCGCGACATGATCCCGACACGCCTTCAGCGCGCGGGAACGCGTCCTTCGCTGTGGCAGTATGTCTATAAACCTATATATCTAGTTTTTTAGTTTAATCAAGTATCTTCGAGCCCGGTCACCCGGGTTCCGGAGATCGACCTGCGCGCCGTCGCCGCCTCCAAAGAGGTCCTCGATACGGTCCGCCACGGGCAGGCGCCGCGCATTGCCCACGCAGTTAACCATCCGGAGGAGCAAAAGCCCCAAGCTGTCGCGGACAGACACCGGCCTTTTGGGCAGCGCCACCCGGCTGGCAGTCGTCTCGATCAATTGTCGCTGTCGGGAAAAACCGCGCGGCTGAAGATCGGCTTGCCCGCCCCGGTCCGGTGGAACGAAACGGCGCCGGCTTGACGCCTCAGCGCGGCGGCTGGCGCTCGAGCACGGCGTAGAAATCCTCAAAGATCGCGTCCCGGTTGATGTCGAAGGCTTCCAGCATCGCATGCCGCCCGCCGGGATGGCGCCAGCAAAGCTCCTCGTCGAGGACGGGGGATGTCGTCAGCGTGGTGGCGACGTAGCCTGGGTCGAACAGCCAGGCGATGTTGATCACGTCCCAGATCACCCAGGTCTTGGTCTGCGGCTCGCTGATCGCGAACATCTCGTGCAGCGGATTGTGGGTGTAGAGATGGAAGAGATAATCGCCGATGGCGCCCCGGCCTTTGACGAAGCGCTCCATCTCCGGCAGCGATATCTTGAGCTGCGCGCCGACATGGTAGCCCGGCAAATAGACATGCGGCACGCCGCAATCGAACAACAGCCGCGAGGCCAGCCGGTCCTGCACCAGATTGAGCGACGGCTTGTTGGAAAACGGCGCGTGCGAGGGAAAGCCCGAGGTCCACACCACCACGATGTTTTCGATGATGTCGGGTGCCATCAGCAGGGCCGAGGCGACATTGGTCAACGCCCCCATCGCGGCGATGTAGAGCGGCCCGTCGCCTTTGGCGCGCGCGCGCTCGATGATGAACCGCGCCGCCGGCGTGTCGAGCGGTTCCTCCAGGCTGGTCAGATAGCCGGGCGAGCCGCGAAACGCCTTGCCGGCGGCCGGCAGATGGCACTTGTCGAACACGCGCAAAATTTCCTGATAGGAGAGCTCCGCACCCTCCTCGGGCCCGACGAAGCGGATGTCCTCGGCCCGCCGCCCGGCCGCGACCACCCGTTCGGCCCAGCCGCCGAGCCCGCCCATGAAGCGCTCCTCCTCGGCGTCCTTTGGCCCGCCGGCGCGCACGATTTCGGTGCTGCGGATCAGCCCGTCGCGATGATGCGCAAAGGAAAACGGCACCGCGGTCACCCCTTCCAGATCGAGCCGCCCGGGACAAAGCAGCGCCCAGGCCAACGCGTACTGGTCGTCGATCTCGTTGGCCGCGTCGGTGTCGATGATCACCCGCGGCCGCGCCGCGGGTCGTCCCAGACGTTCTCTCACCAGCTCGGGAGAAAGAGTGGGGAAGCGCTCCAGGATCGAAGCCGGTGTCGTCATGATGGTCGTGTCCTCAATTTCCGAAACCCTTGCCGAACGCCTCTTCCTTGATGAAGCGTTCCGACAGGATGAGCAGGATGATCCCCGGCAGGGTGACGATCAGCGTGATGCCGGCGGCCGAGGCGTCGAGCGTGCCGCCGGAGATCTTGGAAAACAGCAGCGTCGGCAACGTGACGATCTGGCCCTGGCCGAGGAAAAAGGTCAGGAGGAAGATGTTGGTCGACACCAAAAAGGTAAACAGCGCCCCCGCCACCACGCCCGGCAGCAGCATCGGCAGCGTCACGCGCCACAGGATCTGCCGGCGATTGGCGCCCAGGATCATCGCCTGTTCCTCGAAATCCCGGCCCAGCCCCTGATAGACCGCCGTCAGCATGCGCACCATGTAGGGAATGGTCGGGATCAGATGGGCGATGATGATGCCGACATAGCTGCCCGCCAGGCCGAGCCGGATGAAGATCATCAACAGCGCGATGCCGATGGCCGCCTCCGGCACGATCAGCGGCAGGGACAGGAAGAACTCGAACGCGTTCTTGCCGCGAAAGCGCTCGCGCGCAAGGACCCTGGCCGCGGGCAGGCAGATCGCCAGGCAGATCACCGTGACGACGCTGCCGATGAAAACGGTATTGAGCGTCGCCTCCCAGACCCGCGAATAGGGCGAGAACACATAGTCCCAGGCGAGCGGCAGCATCGACTTGTCGCGCTGCTCCAGCCACCAGGTCGACGGCAGCAGGTCCGGCCAGGCCCAGCGGAATGCGAAACTCTGGATCAGCAGCGGAATGAACGGCCCCAGAATGAACCCGGCGATCACGATCAGATAGAATTTCTGAAACGGCGACAGGCGCTCCGACAGGCTCTGCACGTTTTTGAAGGCCATCTCAGTTCCGCCCCATATTCATCTCGTAGCGCCGGTAGGCGGCCAGATAGGCGAAAAGGATGACCCCGGAGACGAGGCCGATCGACACCACCGTCGCCATGCCCTGAAGCTGCAGCGTGTAGTCGGCGTCGTTGAAATAGCGCCACGCCACCACCGGCAGTGTGTCGGGAAAGCCGCCGCCGAGGATGAAGGGCGCTTCGAAGGCGCCGACATTGAAGGCGAAGCAGATCAGCGTCGAGGACACGATGCCGGGCAGGATCTGCGGCAGGGTCACCCGGAAGAAGATCGTCTTGCGGTCGGCCCCCAGGATCGCGGCCGCCTCTTCCGTCTCGCGCCCGATACCCAGCAACACCGCATAAACGGCAAGCGTGATGAAGGGCACCTGTTTCCACACATAAACGGCGATGATGCCCCAGCCGTAATGGGTCTTCAGGATCTGCGGAAACTGGCCCGGATCGTCGATCAGCCCGGCAAAGGCGGCGAGCCTCGACAACATCCCGCCATTGCTCAGCATCAAGACGGCGAGCGCGATGCCGACCGTATAGGGGATCATCAGCGGCAGCTTGTAGAGATATTTGTAGAAGGTCTTGCCGGGAAACGCCTTGATCAGCGCCAGCGCGAGCAGCACCGCCAGCACCAGCGCGATCACCGTCGACACCGTGGCGTAATAAAGCGTCAGACCGAGCGACCACCAGAACGAAGCCGACGACCACAGCGCCCCGAAATAGGAAAAATCGGGAAATGTGTTGACGCCGAACCAGGGCGCGAAGCCGAGCGACTGCAGAACCGCCAGCACCAGCGCCCCGCCGAACAGCACGAACAGCACCGCCAGGATCGGCGTCAGTTGCAGGATGACGCGCAGCCGCTCCCGTCTGCGCATCGTCTCGTGTCGTGCCTGTGTCACCGTGACCTCCGGGCGCGGGCAGCCGCCGCCGCGCGATGCGGCGGCGGCGACACCGTTACTTGCTCAGGTTTTCCGCCGCGCGCGCGACGATGTCGGCGATCGGCGCGTCGCTGCCGCGCTCGATATAGTCCAGCCAGGTCGCCTCGATCACGTCGACCAGCGTGGCGTTGGTGTCGGGGGCGGTGTTGGCGTCGAGTTCGGCCGGGTCCACGCCGACATGTCCGGGCGAGGCCTCGGCAAGCGCGGCCGCGTCTTCATCCGACAGTTTCCAGGGGTCGATGCCGGCCGGCATGCCGACATTCTTCAGCTTGGAGACCTGCGAATCGACCGAGGTCATGTAGTTGACCAGCACCAGCGCGGCGGCCGGGTTCGGCGCGTTCGCCGGGATCGCCAGATAGTTCTTGTTCTTGATCATGTTGCCCTTGGGAAAGATGAACTCCTGGGCCTGTTCGGGATAGGTGCCGGTCGCAAGGCCGGTCGCCACGGCGTAAAGGCCGAACTTGCAGTTGAAGTTCACCTCGCCGTTGAGGAACAGCCCGTCCAGCGCGGCATTGTCTTCGGGATAACGCGGCTTGCCGCCATTGGCGTCCAGAAGCAGCGGCTCCAGCCCCTTGAGGTATTCCAGACCCGGCGTGATCAGGCGGGCGAGTTCGGCGGCGCCGATCTCGTCGAGCGAGGACTGGAAGGCTTCCGCGCCGTTGCC
This sequence comes from Nitratireductor sp., assembly GCA_039973095.1. Taxonomy (GTDB): domain Bacteria; phylum Pseudomonadota; class Alphaproteobacteria; order Rhizobiales; family Rhizobiaceae; genus Mangrovimarina. Next base: position 229,374 of record JBDWLQ010000003.1, read on the forward strand.
GTCCGGATTATGCGCGTAGATCGCGGCCTGGACGAACGTGTTGCCGAGATAATGCGGCGGCTTGATATAGGTGAACTTGCCCGGATTCTTCTCCAGATAGGCGCGCAGTTCCTCAAAGGTCGACGGCACGTCGCCGGCCTCGACCCGGGCCGCATTGACCGCGCACACATATTGCTCGCCGGACCACGGCATTTCCTTGCCCTCGGTCTCGACGCCGAAATCCCGGAAATTGAGCAGCGAGCGGCTGTCGGACTGATCCCATTCGATGTTGACCGCGTTCGGCAGCAATTGCGCGAAGCTGCCGAACAGCGCGTCCTGGCGCTTCAGGGTGGCGAAATTCTCGCCGTTCAGCCAGATCGCGTCGACGCTGCCCTCTCCGACGCCCTTGCCGGAGTTCTTCTCCGCCAGCACGAGATCGATGGCGTCCTTGGTGCTGGTGATGCGCACGGGATTGAGCTTCACGCCCTCCGCCTCGAGCGCCGGCGCGACCACGCGGTCCATCCACACGTTCAAGACGTCGTTGCCGCCCCAATAATAGAGATTGACGGTTCCTTCCTCCTTGGCCCGCGCCTGGACTTTGTCCCAGCCGGCCGATCCGTCCAGAAACGCCTCGCGGAACTGCTGGGCCTGTTCATCGGCAAAGGCCGCTGTGCCGTACATCACGAGCGCGGCGGCAAGATATTTTGGGGTCGATCGCATTGTTTCCTCCCGTTGGTGCGGTCAAGTCTCGGTTTGGTTCGTTCGCCTGAGCATCAGCCAGATCCGGTCCGGCGCAATGTCGAGCCACACGGTGCTGCCGACCTCGACAAGCCGGCGCGACTGCTCGCTGACGGACAGCCGCGCCTCGCCGCACGCCACCGTGTAGTTCACGTTGGCGCCGAAGAAGTCGCGCGCCACGATCTCGCCGGACAGCGCCTGATGGGTCGCCGCGTCGGGCCGGTCGAGCATGTCGATCGCCTCCTCGCGCAGCACCACGTCGATCTCCTCGCCGGTCCGCAAATCCGCGCGCGGCGAGACCTTGAGCGTGCCGAAGGCGGTTTCCGCGCGGTCGGGCGCGGCAAGCCGGGCGGCAAACAGGTTGCTCGCTCCCATGAAATCGGCAACGTCGGACGTGCGCGGCTGTCGGTAAAGCGTGTCGGGCGTGTCGTACTGGGCAAGATGCCCGTCGAAGATCACCGCCACCCGGTCGGCCAGTTCCATCGCCTCGACCTGGTCGTGGGTGACAAAGATCGTGGTGATGCCGAAACGCTGCTGGAGATCGCGAATGAACCGCCGCATCTCGCCCCTGAGCTTGGTGTCGAGATTGGCCAGCGGCTCGTCCATCATCAACACGGACGGCTTGGTGATCAGCGTGCGCGCGATCGCCACCCGCTGCATCTGGCCGCCGGAAAGCTGGGCGGGAAACCGGTGCCGAAACCCGCTCAACTGAACGACATCGAGAATTTCGGCGAGCCGTTCTTCGATTTCTGCCTTGGGCACCTTGCGCACGCTCAGTCCGAAGGCGACGTTTTTTTCCACCGTCATGTGCGGAAACAGCGCATAGCGCTGAAACACCATGCCGACATTGCGGTCCTGAACCGGCAGATGCGACACGTCCTGATCGTCGAACATGATCTCGCCGCTGGTCGGCGCCTCAAGCCCCGCGACCATGCGCAACGTGGTGGTCTTGCCGCAGCCCGAGGGCCCGAGCAGAGCGACCAACTCACCGGATTCGATCGTCAGATCGATATTCTCGATGGCGGTGAAGGTGCCAAAGACCTTACGCACACCGCTGAGCTGCACCTTCGTCAAGCGCCGGTCTCCTCCCTGGCCCTACCGCATCCAACCAATTTGTTAATACAAATTAATTCTAATCACGCGACTGTGTCAACCGGGTTCGGGCATTTCCCGAGGCGGCTGACAAACTGTTTTCAGGCCGGCAAACCGTTGTGAGCGCGGATAGGCCTGAGCCGCGCGAGCGCGCCCCAGGCGGCGAACTCTTCGAACACCTGCGCCCAGCATCCCGCAACGAGCACGAAATGATGTTCGAGCCCGTGTTCCATGACCGTTGTGACGACGTCGCGAGCGCTGAGCGGCCTGTCCGACGCGGGCGCGGCGAAACTGCCCACCCATCCTCGACAGCCGGTAAAGCCGCTCTCCGGCGCGCCGTGCACGGCAGCCTCGAGCGCGAACAGGGCCTGACCGTCTCGCGCGACGCGCAGGATCGTCACCGGACCCTCGGCGAACTGGTAGTCGGCGATCGCGCCGAAACACGGGCCCGCCTCGGTCCCGCGCCCGATCATCGGATGGTTGATCCACGCCGGGCGCTGCTTGGCCATGTAAAGCGGCCCGCCGCCGCCATGCCACATCAGGATGCGGTCGGCGTCGAGATCGGGCGATGTCATGTCGAGCAGGCAGCCCACCCGCCCCGTCGCGGCGGAAACCGCGAGCTGGGTCACCGCGCCGAGCACGTCGCCCTCGGATGCGACCGGCAGATTGTCGACCTCTTCCAGCCAGCTGAAGGCCGCGCCCGGATGCATGCCCGGTGCCTCCTGCAGCGCCGGCCAGTCCGACACCGCCAGCGCATCGTAGTCTCCGTCGCGGGCGATCGCGCGCAGCGCCAGCACGGCGCGCGCGGTGAGCGCCATCTGTTTATCAGACACACCGCGAATATCGGCCGCCGCCGCCATGCGCGAGACCTCCTCGGCGACGGCGCCCTCGCCCGCCGCGGCCATGCCGGCCGTCATGCGATGCATATCGATATGGTCGACATCGACCCCGAGTTCCACCTTCAGCGTGTTGGTGGAAACGTCCATATTGTAGAAAGTCGGCGCCAGCCCGCCGACGACGCCGATGCGCGCCGTCCGCAGCGCCGCGCGTGCCGACAGCGCCCTGATCGTCTGGCCGAGCCGGGACTGGAGGGCCGGATCGCCGGGCGCGCCGAAATACCATTGCACCGGAGCGCGGGCGAGGTCGCGCACCCCGCGCGCAATCGACATGCTCATATTAAGCGACACGAAATTGTTGAGCTGGATATCGCCTTCGTGGCCCGGTTCCGGCGTCGCCCACACGCCCATCGGCACGCCCGCCACGGCGATCTGGCGCGCGACGTCGCCCATCGTGAAGCCGCCATGCAGCAGGAGCAGGAACTCGGCCCCCTCCTTCAGGCAGTGGTCGACCGCCGCCTGGGCGGCGCGGCCGTCCATCGGTATCTCCGGCGCGACGACCAGGCGCGCGCCGAGCGCGTCCAGAAACGGCTCAAGCATGGCAACGGCCTCGGTGAAGACGCCGTGCCGCTCCGGAAAATAGCTGGGCAGCGACGCCCGGATCAGACCAACGGTTATCGGCATTGCAAACGAGCTTCCCTGTGGAACGGCCTCATGAACCCGCGCCGGTGCCGCGGGCCAGGCGGCGATGAAACGGGCAGAGTGAGCGGCATCGCCGAAACCATGAAATCAAAACCGCGTTAGCTGAGCTGTTCCTGGCGCCGGCTGCCGCCGAGATTGAAGGTGATCGGCGTGTTGCGAAAAACCTCTTCGAAAAACACCGTGCCCTGCTCGTCGTCGAAGGCAGTGCAAGCCTGGACCAGGAGCGGCGTCTGGACCGGCACCTTCAGGAAGCTCCCGATTTCGTCGGACGCGACGCAGGAGCGGATCGTCTCGCAGGCGCGGCTCCACTCCAGGCCGAAACGGCCGGACAGGACCCGCAGGATCGACTGGTCCTGCCCGGTTTCGGGAAAATCCTCTTTAGAGATGCCTGCCACCCGCGCGGTGGGCAGCCAGGTATTGACCAGCATTTTGGGTTCGCCGTCGACGGTGCGCAGCCTGCGGATGCACACCACCGCATTGCCCAGCATGTCGCTGATCGCCTCGGGCGCGTCGCCGTCGAAAAACGTGATGTCGATAAACCTGGCGCCGGGCTCGCGGCCCTCTTTCAGCACCGAATCCGTGAACGAGGTCAGGCAGGTGCTCGATGGCGGCGACAAGGTGTCGACCAGATAGCCGCTGCCTTGGCGCGCGACGAGATAGCCTTCGCTCACCAGCATGTCGAGCGAGCGGCGCACGGTGACGCGGCTGACATCGAACGTGGTGGCGAGCGCGTCCTCGGTCGGCAGGCGCGTGCCGACGGAATAATAGCCCTCCTGCAAGCGCTTGCGCAGCGTGTCGTAGACGCGTTTGTATTTCGGACCCGGCTTGTCGTTCATGGCGTCACCACCCGCATTAAGATCAATTTGTCCGACTCTATTGATCATAGCGTGGATTGCCAAACGCTCTTTGTCTGGCTGTAGAGCGCGATCGCCTCGCGTCCCATCTCGCGGCCATAGCCGCTCTGTCCCATGCCGCCGAATGGCGAGGCCGGATCGGTTTCGCCCCAGCAATTGGTCCAGATCGTGCCGGCTTTCAGCGCCGCCGCCATCCGGTTGGCGCGTCCGAGATCGCGGGTCCACAGTCCAGAGGCGAGCCCGTAGATCGTGTCGTTGGCGCGCGCCAGCACCTCGTCTTCATCGGCAAAAGGCAGCACGCACAACACCGGACCGAAGATTTCCTCGCGCGCGACCCGCATGTCGTCGGCAACCCCGGTCAAAATGGTCGGCGCGACGAAATAGCCGGAGCGATCAAGCCGTACCCCGCCGGTCGCGCACGCGGCCCCCGCGGCGACGCCGTCTTCGACATAGGAAAGCACCGTGTCCATCTGCTTGTGCGAGATGACGGGCCCCAAATCGTGGCCGGGCTCTGCCATGCCCGGTCCCACCGACAGCGCATTCGCCAGCTTCGTCAGGCCGTCCACCACCCTGTCGTGGATCGTCTGATGGACATAAAGCCGGGCGCCGGCGGTGCATGACTGGCCGTTATTGCCAAATAGCGCCCAGAAAGCGCCGGGGATCGCGCGCTCCAGATCCGCATCGGCGAAAAGGATATTCGCCGCCTTGCCGCCGAGTTCCAGCGAGACCTTTTTCAGGTTTCCGGCCGAAGCCTCGACGATCCGCCGGCCGGTTTCCGTCGAGCCGGTGAAGCCGACCTTGCCGACGCCTGGATGGGCGGCAAGCGCTGCGCCGGCCTCGTGGCCCAGGCCCGGCACGACATTGAGCACGCCCGGCGGGAAGCCGATCTCCAGCGCCAGGTCGGCGAGATAAAGTACGCTGAGCGGCGTCTGCTCGGCCGGTTTCAGGACGACCGCATTACCCGCGGCAAGCGCCGGCGCCAGCTTCCACGCCGCCATCAGCAGCGGATAGTTCCACGGCGTGATCAGCCCGCACACGCCGACCGGCTCGACACGCGTGTAGTTGAAACGATCCGGCACCGAGACCGGAACCGTCGCACCCTCGATCTTCGACGGCCAGCCGGCGAAATAGCGAAAATGCCGGGCCGAATAGACCGCGTCGACGTCGCGCGCCACCGCAAACGGTTTGCCGTTGTCGAGCGCGTCGAGCTGGCCGAAAACGTCCCTGCGCGCCTCAACCGCCTCGGCGAGCCGCCACAGAAGCTGGCCGCGATCGTGCGGCGTCATCCGCCCCCAGAGGCCGGCCATGGCCGCGCGCGCGGCCTCGACCGCGGCGTCGATCTCGGCCACGCCGCCGGCGGCGACCTCTGCGATCACCACTTCCGTCGACGGGTCGACCACCGCGAGCCGCGACGCGGCCGCGACGCGGGCGTCGCCGATCCGCGCGCCCTGCGGCGTCGCCAGGAACGCCTCGACCTGTGGCAGCGGGGAAAGGCTTGCGTTCATGACACCACGGCGGCCAGCCGCGCGAGCCGCTCGCGGCCCGGTCCGCGCATCCACGCTTCGGCCGCTTCCGGCCCCTCGGCGCCGTAAACGGCAATCGCGTCGCTCCAGATCGCGCGCCCGCACATGAAACCGGCCATGTCGACTCCGGCCGCCCGCGCCAGGCCGAGCGCGCCCTCGAACTGCTCGAACGTGACGCCGGCGCTCAGATAGACGATCGGAATGTCGCCGGCGGCGTCTGCGGCGCGGCGGAACGCGGCCTCGGCGTCCTCCCGGCTCATCGCCGATTCGCCAAAACCCTCGACAAAATTCAAATTTACCGGCACTTCGACCTTCAAAACGTCGATTTCGAAGCGAGAATCGGCAAAAATACGTGTCGCCTCGGTCACAAGTTGAGGTTTTAGGGCGGCAAAATCCGACGAGGCGCCGTCCGGCACCGCCCGGTCATAGACGATCGGCTCGAACAGGAACGTCACCCCGGCCGCGCTGCATTGGCGGCCGATATCGGCGACGAGGGCGAATTTCCTCTCGTTGATTTCGGCCGGGTCGCGCGGCCCGAAATAAAGAAAGAACTTCAGCACCCGCACGCCGAGGCCGGGATAGTCGGAAACGCTCAGATTATCCGGCAGCACGGTGATCCGGTCCTCGTTGGAGATCCGGTAGACGTCGGCCTCGAAGGCCAGCATTTTCTCGCACCCCGGCGCGAAAGAAGGCAGCAACTCGCGCCCATGGGCGGCATCGACCAGCATCGTTGTCGCCTGGCCGCTGAGCGCCTCGACCACGAGCTGCTTGAAGCGGAACAGATCGTCCGGCACCGCCGCCGGCCCGCGCGCCTCGCGCAACGCCTTTTCCAGCCCGCTGCCCTGGTCGACCGCCACGCCGCAGATCGGCTTTTTCAGGAAAGATCCGTTTGCAGTCATGCGGTGTGGTCCTCGATAGGTGGAAAAAAGGGGCTGTCGGAAGGCGCGCACCACAAGTCGAGCATGCGCTTGTCAGGCTCCAGCAGTGAGATCGAAAAGCCGGCCATCTCCTGGGTGGTGACGTAGGAGCCGATCATCGGCGCGACCGCGTCGATGCCGCGCCGGGTGAGCGCGGCGCGGGTCTCGCGGTAGATGGTCAAGAGCTCCATCAAGGTGGTGCCGCCCATGCCGTTGACGATCACAGCCGCCTTCGCGCCCTTGGCGATCGGCCGGTCTGCGAGCAGTGCGGCGACCATGCGCTCGACGAGCGCGTCCACAGGTCCGACCTTGACCCGGCCGATGCCGGGTTCGCCGTGCACGCCCATGCCGAGATAGATTTCGTCGTCGGGCAGGCAAAACATCGGCTTGCCGGTCAGGGGCGAAACGCCGGGCCCGACCGCCGCCGCCAGCGTCGCGGTGCGCGCACGCACGGCTTCGCCGAGCGCGACAAGCGCGTCGAGCTCCATGCCCTGTTCGGCCGCCGCGCCCAGGATCTTGTAGATGAACATCGTGCCCGGCGCGCCGCGACGGTCGTGCAGCCGTTCGCGCGGCGCCGAGGAAATGTCGTCATACATCGGCAGCGCGCGGACCTTCAGTCCTTCTTCCTCAGCCAGCATCACCGCCGCGCGGCCGTTGATCATGTCGCCCGAATGCTGCGAGATCAAAAGCAGGGCGCCGGCCGGTCCGGCGACTTCGCGAATGCCGTCGAGGATCAGATCGGCCGAGGGCGCCGCAAAGACGTCGCCGACCACATTGGCGTCGAGCAGCCCCGCGCCGACGAAGCCGATCGCGATCGGCTCGTGCCCCGACCCGTTGCCGATCAGCAGCGCCACCTTGCGGGCGGGGTCCTTGACCTGCCGCGCCCGGACCACGACCCGCGCATCCTGCGCGCCGCGCCGGACCTGCGGATAGGCCGCGACATAGCCGTCGATCATGTCGTCGACCATGCGCTCGGCGCTGTTGAAGAGCTTTTTCACGACGCGTCTCCGGTTTCGGCCAGCGTCTCGAGCAGATGGACGACCGAGGTCGCGCCGGGGTCGACATGACCGACGCCGCCGCCCTCGACATATTGCGCCCGCCCGCGCCGCGCGGCCAGGTCGCGCGTGGCCTCGCGCCCGGCCGCCGCAGCAGTCACCGCCTGCGGCAGCGAACCGCGGCCGGCAAGCACGCGCACCGCCGGCGCCAGCGCGTCGACCATGCTCTTGTCGCCCTCGGCCACCTGGCCGAGATCGCAAATGCGCCCCTCGGCCCGCGCCAGCCCGTCGGCGAGCGGCGCGCCCGCGTCGAGATGCAGTTCGATCTCGTGCAGGATCAGCCCGAACAGTGTGCCGGACGCGCCGCCGGACGCGCGCATGAACGCCTTGGCCCGCAAGCCGGACCCGGCGGCAGCCGCCTTGACCAGGCCGCGCCGCATCGTCGTGCCGTGATCGCCGTCGCCAAGTGCCGCGTCGAGCGTGTTGAGCGGCTCGACCAGCCCGTCGAAACGGGCGGCAAGTGCGGTGAAATAGGCCCCGGCACTCATGAAAACACCCGCTTTATGAAGGAAAGCGCCGCGCGCGCGGCCTCTGTCGGATCGGCCTCGATCGCGCGCCAGATGTTGAGATCGGCGCTGGTGGGATGGCCCGGCACGACGAACATCTCCGCCGTCACCCAGCCCGGGTAGCCGATGGCGCGCAGCGCCGCGGCGCTGGCGGCGAAATCGTAGCGGCCCGATCCGGGTACGCCGCGATCATTGTCGGAGACGTGGAAATGGAAAAGCCGGTCGCCGGTTGCCTGGATCGCGGCGGCCGGATCCTTTTCCTCGATATTCATGTGAAACGTGTCGAGCAGCACGCCGATCTGGGCCGAACCGGTCGCTTCGGCGATTGCGACGGCCTCGGCGGCGGTGTTGGTCAGGTCGGTCTCGAAGCGGTTTACCGCCTCGATGCCGAGCCGCACCCCGCCATCGCGCAGCCGGCCGTCGAGACGGCCGAGCGTTTCGGCCGCGCGCGCGGCGCGGTCGGCCTTGCGGGCCGGCTCGAAAACACCCCACGGCGCCGCCACCACGCCGGCCAGGCTTGCCGCGCCGAGCGCCTGGGTGGTGGCGATCGCCTCGGCCAGGACCGTCTCGGCCCGCGCGCGCATCGCCGGATCGTCGGAGGTCGGATCGGCATCGGCGCCCAGACCGGTGGAACAGGTCAGTTCCAGGCCGAGCGCCTGCGCCTGGCGCCGTAGGTCCGCGGCCCGATCGAGCCCGATGCCCAGAAGCGAGAGCTCGACGCCGTCGAAGCCGATATCGGCCGCTGTCGCCAAGATCGGCGCCAGGTCGTCCGACCAGCTCCGCATCCAAAGTCCGGCGTGGATTCCGAATTTCATTGCGACATGCCCCAAGGCTAAATGTACGAACAGATTAGTATGAACAAATTTGTTACGTCAACCGCCTTCTGCCGCGCGCAGCGCCTTGCGGTTGATCTTGCCCGACGAGGTCATCTCGAACGCCTCCACATAGGCGATCTCGCGCGGCGCCTTGTAGGGCGCCAGGCGTTGGCGCACATGCGCGCGCAGATTCTCGCCGAGTGCGGCATCGCCGGCATGGCCGGCCGCCAGCCTGACGAAGGCCTTGACGATCGCGCCGCGCTCGGCGTCCGGCTTGCCGATCACCGCCGCCTCGGCGACCGCCGGATGGGCAAGCAGGCATTCCTCGATCTCGGCCGGACCGATGCGGAAACCCGAAGATTTGATCAAATCGTCGGAGCGGCCCTTGTACCAGAAATAGCCGTCGGCATCGCGCACCGCGAGATCGTGCGTGCGCATCCACGGGCCAAGCCGCAACTCGGCTTCCTTGTCCGGGTTGTTCAGATAACCGAGATAGCGGGTCGGCGCGCCGGCAGGCGTGACGATCTCGCCGGGCTCGTCATCCGCCACCTCGCGGCCGTCGACATCGACGAGACGCACAACATGGCCGGGATAGGCGACGCCCATCGAGCCGGGTTTGCGCGGGTAAAGCGCCGCGCAATTGCCGATCAGATGATTGATCTCGGTCATGCCGTAAAACTCGTTACAGACCACGCCGAGCCGGGTCTCGGCCCAGTTGAGCGTGTCGGCCGCCAGCGCCTCGCCGCCGGTGCAGATCACCCGCAGCGCCAGATCGTATTCGGCGCGCGGCTTGGCCGTCTGCGCCAGGCGCTTGATCGCCGTCGGCGCCAGGAAGGTGTGGGTCACCTTGTGACGCGCCATGAACCGGTAGGCCCAGTCGGCCGAAAACCGCGCCTCCGACGTGACCACCGGCCGGCCGGCGAGCCAGGCCGGAAACAGCATGTCGAGCAGTCCCCCGACCCAGGCCCAGTCCGAGGGCGACCAGAAGACGGAGTCCCCGTCGTCCAGCGACAGATTGAAGAACAGATTGATCGACGGCCGATAGGAGGCAAGCACCCGGTGGCCGTGCAGAATGCCTTTCGGCATACCGGTCGACCCGGACGTGTACATTAACAACGCCGGATCGTCGGCGCCGGTATAGGCGGGCTCGAAATCCTCGGGCGCCGGCCCCGCCAGGATGGCGGCGAGATCCGGCTCGCCGCCGGCCGCGCCGCTGACCAGCACGTCGTTGAGATCCGGGAAAAAGTCCGCCGCCGCCTGTCGCAACGGCGCCCAGGCCGCCTCGGTGGTCAACAGGCAGCGCGCCGCGCAATGGTTGAGCGCATGCGCCAGCGCGTCCGGACCGTAGAGCTGCGACAGGGTCACCGCCGTGCCGCCGAGCTTGCAGACCGCCATATGCGCGATCGCGGTTTCGGGCCGCATGCCGGTATGGATGCCGATCAGGTCGCCGCGCCCGTAACCGAGCGTACGCAGATGCGAAGCAAGCGCCGTCGCCGCGCGGTCGATGTCGCCGAAACTGTAGGAGACGGTCTCGCCGTCGGCCTGTTCGAACACCATCGCCGTGCGCGAACGCGCGCCGGCGCCGAGATGGCGCCCGACCGTCATGGCGAAAATATTGGCGTCGGCCGGAATGTCGATCGCCAGCCCGTCGCCCTCCCGCTTCAGGCCGATCCCGGCCAGCGCCTCGGCGCTCCACTGATCAAGCATGATCGTCGTCCTCGTTTTCCAGATAAAGCCAAAGGCCGGGCCGCGCGTCGGGCGGCGGCGCCAGCCGCCCGGCGGCGTGTCGTCGGGCGGGATTGACGAGCGCCACCGTCGCCAGCCCGTCGGCCCCGTCGAAACGGGCGAGCGCGAACGCGCCGTTTTCGGTGTCGGCGCGCCGCACGACCCGCGCCCGGCCCGTCAAGGCCCGCCAGGCCATCTCGCGCCCGCCGCACGCGCCGCAGATCGGCCGCGGCGGAAAGCTGGTCGCTGCGCACGAGGTGCACTGCGCGGCGAGCGCCCGCCCGTCTCGAAGCGCGTCGAAATAGGGCGCCAGCGTCCCTTCCGGCACCGTATAGTCGAGGGTCAGCCGATATTTCATCGCGCGCCCTCCAGAATGCTGACCGCGTTCAGCGTCGCCACGCCGCCATGCGTGTCGGCAAGCGCATAGCGCGGCGGCGTTGCCACCCGGCGCCCGAAATAACGCCCCTCCAGCTGCAGCGCGCAGGCCAGCACCTGCGCCACGCCGGTCGCGCCGACCGGCGCCCCCTGGCCGAGCAAACCGCCCGACAGATTGACCGGCAGCGCGCCCTCGGCGGCAAACACGCCTTCGCGCTCGGCCCTAACGACGTCCACGGCCAGGCCGAGACCGTCGAGCGCCTGGAGCTGCGCGCCGGAATAGCTGTCATAGATCTCGGCAAGACCGATCTCGGCCACCGTCGTGCCGGCTTCGGCGAGCGCGCGCCGCATCGCCACGCCCTTGGCACCGAAACGCCCCGGCCGGGCCCGCTCGCCGAGCCGCACCCGGTCGTTGGCGACCCCCATGCCGGCGATCCGCGCCCGTCCCGCCCCGACATCCGGCAGCGCCGCCGCGCCGGCCAGGATCACGCAGGCCGCGCCGTCGCTGAGCGGCGAGCAGTCGAGCCGGCGATAGGGCTGGGCGATCACCGGCGACGCGGCGACGTCGGCGGCTGCGATGTCGAGCGGCAGATGGGCGTTGGGATTGGCGCGCGCGTTTTGTCGGTTGCGCGCCGCGATCGCGGCGAAATCGGCCTCTATGGCGCCCGTCTCCTCCATGAAGGCCTGCACCGACAACGCGTAGAGGCTGGTCGAATCGATACCGGTCATACCGTCGGTCCAGGCGTCGAAGGACAGGCCGTAAAGCGCCCCGACCGCGGCCCCCCGCAGGTGCGAGGCCGACGGCTCCAGGCCGAGCACGGCGACACGACGCGCGCGCGCCGCCATCACCATGGCCGCGCCGGCGTGAACCGCCAGATGGCCCGACGCGCCACCGCCCTCGACGCGTTGCGCGGCGATGCCGAAAAGTCCGAGCTCGTCGGCGATCAGGGCTGCGGGATTGAGCTGCAGGGTGAAGAAATCGCTTTCCGAGGCCAGCACCAGCGCATCGATGTCGCGCGCTTCAAGCCGCGCATCCGACAACGCGTCGAAGAAGGCGGCGCGCGCCCAGTCGCGCATCCCGCTGCCGTCCTTGCGCCGGTTGAACGGCGTCATCGCGCCGCCGGCCACCACCACACCGCTCATGATCGCCTCGCCATAGTGGGCACGGCGCCGGGCGGGTCGAGCCTCATCAACAGGCCAAGGCCGACCGCGTTGACCGCAAGCGCCAGCCACAACAGCCCGGAAAAGCCGAACCGGGCCTGCGCCAGCGCGCCGAGCGCCGGGCCGAGCGCCATCATCAACAGGCCGATCATCGCGATGACGCCGAGCGCCCGGCCGATGGCGCGGCTGCCGAGATGGCGTTCGGCCGTCTCCGGACGCAGCACGGTGTGGATGCCGAAACCCGCGCCCTGCAAAAGCACCGCGACAAGCGCAAGCGCCGGCAATTCCGGCGCCGCCAGCAAAAGCAGCGGCGGCACCAGCATGAAGACGAACACGACCCGGCACAAAAGCACGCTCGACACGCCCGGCATCGCGCCGAGCGCCAGCCGGCCGACAATCTGCGCCGGACCGATCAGCGCCAGGATCAGATGGGCCGACGCGCCGAAGCCGGGCCGGCCGGCGAGCGCCGCCGGCAGGTGAAACAAGAGCATGCTGTGCGACAGGATCAGCGCTGCGAAACTGGCGCCGATCAGAAGCGTGCGCGCGCGCAGGCTGGCTGCAAGCGGCGGAGCGGCCACGCGCTCGCGCGCCTCGACGCCCTCCGCCTCGCCCGGCAGGGCAAGCGCTGCCAGAACGGCTCCGGTCGCGAAGACAAGCACGATGCCGCGCCAGTCCAAGACCGCGCCCAGCACGGCGGCCAGCGGAAAGGTCACCAGCGAGGCCAGACCCGCAACCAGCGTCACGGCGGCGATCGGCGCGCGCGCGCGGTTGGGAAACCGGCGCACCACCAGCGCGAAACAGGGATCGTAGAGGGTCGCCGCCATGGCCGGGCCGAGCACGAGCATGCCCGCCACGAAGACCGGATAGCTTGGCGCCACCGCGATCAGCACCAGCGCCGCCGCGCCGCAAAGCGCCCCGCCGGCAAGCAGCGCCCGGCCATGGCCCCGGTCGATCAGCCGGCCGCAGAACGGCGCTGCCAGCGCCCACGCCAGGAGCCCGCCGGTCAGCGCCGCCGACATGACGATCGGGGTTTCGCCGAAGGCAGCCCCGATCCGAGGCAACAGCGCCGCGAACAGGTAGAAAAAGGCCGACCACAAAAGAAGCTGCGCCGCGGCATGGCGCAGGACATAGGCGCGCTCGCTTCGCGACAGCTCCCCCCATCCCCGTACCATCGGTCCTCCCGCCGCACTCCAGATCATATTAATTTGTTACTACAAATTGACCGGGAAGCAACCCCTTTTGCCCCGATCCCGTCGAAAAGTCCGAAATCGCGGCGCGCCGAAGCCGGGCCGCCGCCCGGGCAGGTCGAAGACACGCGCAAAAACTCCGCCCGCCCAACGATATGTCGATGAGGGTTGCAACGAGGGCGATGCCCTTCAGGACCCGAACGCGGCGTGAGTTCGACCGGCGCGCCGGCGGTCGTGCCCGGCGCGCCGGTCGTGGCGGCGTTTACGGGCGGGCGACAAGGCAGCGGAGATACCGCCTGCCTTCCAGGGTCGCCCAGATCAGCGAATTGGCAGGACCATCCGCACACGGCGCATCCGCGCCGCCGGCATCGTCCGGGCGCGACCGCCCGGACGACAATGTCGTCAACGCTGTGCTCAGAAGCCCAACAAGACACCCGGAAGCCAGGTGGCCAGTCCGGGGAACGCCGCCATGATGGCCAGGCAGATTGCCTGCAGCACCAGAAACGGCACGACGCCGCGATACATGTCGGTCAGCGTCATCTCCGGCGGTGCGATGCCGCGCAGATAGAAGATCGCGGGCGCCAGAGGCGGCGTGAGGTAGCTGGTTTGGACGATCAGCAGGATCAGCATGCAGAACCACACCGGGTCGAACCCGGCATCGCGCACGAACGGCATGAAGATCGGGATGAAGATCAGAATGATCGAGATCCACTCCAGGAAGAACCCGGCGACGAAGACGATGCCGAGAAAGATCGCCAGCATGACCGCCGGAGAGACGTCGAGATCGCCCAGCACGCCGCGCAGCTGGGTGATGCCGCCGACCGAACCGAAGGCGACCGTGAACATCGACCCGCCCAGCAGGACGAACATGATCATCGCCGTCACGATCAGCGTCCGCCAGCCCGCATCCTTCAGCATCGTCAGGCTGAGCGTGCGATAAAACCCGGCCAGCACGACCGCGGCCACGGCCCCGATGGCGGCAGCCTCGGTCGGCGCGGCCACGCCCGCGATAATCGTGCCCAGCACGGCGCAGATCATCAAAAGCGGCGGGATCAGGGCCTTGAGCGAGATCCACAGCTTGTCGATCAGCGGCATCGAATCGGCAAGGGACGGATCCGGCCGCGGCGCCTTGTGCGGCTGGACCACCGCGACACCCACCACGTAGACGAGATAAAGCAGGGCCAGGATCGAGCCGGGCACGATCATCCCCACCATCAGGTCGCCGATCGAGACATCGGCCACCGGCCCGAGAATGATGACGACGACCGAGGGCGGGATGATGGTCCCCAGCGAGCCGCCCGCGCAGATCGTACCGCTGATCAGGCTTTTGTCGTAGCCTTGGCGCAGCATCGGCGGGATGGCCAGCAGGCCGATGACGGCTTCGGTCGCGCCGACCACGCCGGTCGAGGCGGCGAAGATGATGCTCATCAGGATCGTGCCGACGGCAAGCCCGCCCGGCAGCCGCCCGGTCCAAAGCTGCACGGCGCGGAACAGCTGCTCGGCAATGCCGGACCGCTCGAGCACAGCGCCCATGAAGACGAACAGCGGCACGGCCGCCAGAACGAAGTTCGACGCGGTCTCGTCAATCTTCTGGGTGAACTGGAACAGGATCGGCCGCAGGTTGAAATCGAACTCGATCAGCCCGAAGACGAAGCCGGACACCATCAGGGCCAGGGCCACCTGGACGCCGCAGAAGATCAGCACGAACAGGCAAACGAACATAAGGACGGGCAACAGCTCCATCATCGCGCCCGCTCCTTCGTCGTCAGCACCGCGACGGCGTGCAGGATCTTCGCGACCACCTGCAGCGCCAGGAGAACGAAACTGGCGAACATGATGGCGCGGAACGGCCAGGCGGGCGGGTTCCATGCGCTCTTGCCGGTCGTGCGGCCGGACGCGAACGCCTCGGCCATGTAGTCGAACAGGGCGTGGCTGATCAGCACGCAGAACGGCAGAAAGAGAACCGCCAGAAAGACAAGGTCGATGACGGCTTGCCCCCGGGGTCCGAACTGGCTGTAAACGAGATCGATGCGCACATGTTCGCCGCGCATCAGCGTGACCGCCCCGCCGAGCAGGAAATACGTCCCGGTCAGCATGTAACCGAGCTCGAAGGTCCACGTTGTCGGAACGCCCAGAATCTTGCGGGCGATCACCTCCCACACGGTGACGATCACCAGCGGCAGAAACAAGAGCGCCGCCGCCGCGCCGCTCCAGAGCGTCACCCTGTCCAGATGCGCGGCCAGCGTGCCCGGCCAGCCCGAATTCCGGTTGGCAAAATCCATATGAATGCCTCGATGAGAAAACGATTATGGCCGGCCCATAGGGCCGGCCATCGCGACTGTATTACCCTCAGCGTTCGATCTTGCGATACCGCTCGGCTCCCTGCCACAAGGCATCGAACTCTTTCTGGCTCTGCCAGACGCGGGCAAACCATTCGTTTTCCTGAGCGTTGCGCTCCGCATAGGCCGCACCGGCCTGGTAGATCGCTTTCTGCACCTCGGGGGCAAGGTCGATGACCTCGTTGCCCTCGTCCTCGTAGAACGTCTTCGCCAAGGCATCGCGCTGCCCGAAGGTCATCCAGCAATCCAGGGTCACCAGACGCGCCGCGTCCTGAAGCAGTGCGCGGTCGGCTTCCGAAAAGCCTTCCCAGACCCTGGGGGAGATCACCAGCTCGAAAGGCGCCACCGGCTGGTGCGCGCCGGGCAGGATCACGTATTTCGCGACCTGGTGGAAACCGGAGGTCTGGTTCTCGCCAAGGCTACCGGACTCGACGGCGTCCACGACCCCGCGTTCGAGCATCGTGTAAACCTCGCCCATCGGCGCGGTAACCGGCGCCGCGCCCAGTTCGGACGATATTTCCAGCCACGCCCCGGCGGTACGCAACTTCAGACCCTGAAAATCCTCGAGCGTGCGCACCGGCTTGTTGGAGTGCAGAAACACTTCCGGCGTGCGGATGCCCAGCGGCATCGAGACGAGGTCGAATTTGTCGGCCCGGAACTCCTGCCAAAGCTCGCGGCCGCCACCGACATAGAGCCAGTGAAGCATCCGCTCGCTGTCGAAGGACCCGGCAAAGCCCCCGAACAGGATCGTCGTGCGATCCTCGCCCCAGTCGTAGCCCATCCAGGTATGCCCCATATCGGCCACGCCGTTGCGGACGAGATCCGACACTTCAAGGGCCGAGCCCAGCGTGCCCCCGGGATAGGTTTCGATCGTGATCCGGCCGTCGGTCAGGCGGGCGACTTCCTCTGCATAGGCATTCGCCATCAGCTCCATCGTATACCCGCCGCTCCAGCTGGTCGCCATGCGAAGGGTAATCTTGTCCTGCGCCAGAGCCGGCGACGCTGCGGTGGCCATGGCAAGTGCCGGAGTGGTCAGGGCCGCGCCCAAAAGTGATCTGCGTTTCATCGGTTCCTCCAAAGAGATCATTAACGCCGCGTCGTCGGCGTCCGAACGCTCCAGCGCGCCCAATCGACCATTGACGAGATGGCGAGCCGTAGAATATTAGTAATATGTCAGTTGTCAATATTTCCTATCAATTAGCTAATTTCTGTTTAAAAACATTATGTTGACGAAAAATCATCTAACATACCAGAGCGCATGTCGAACTGAGAAATCCTGAGAGGAGATCGTATCAATGGTCGAAGCGGATCGCAGACCGGTCGAGAGAATCGACGCGGACATTCTGGTGGCCGGAGGAGGGGCGGCCGGCGTCGCCGCTGCGGTGACCGCCGCGCGTTCGGGCGCGTCGGTGGTCTTGGTCGAACGCTACGGCTTCTGCGGAGGCGGCGCCGTGGCCGGCCTGTCGGGAACCGTATGCGGGCTTTACGAGGCCACGGACCGCACGGACCGCGCGCCGCGGAAGGTCGTCTTCGGCTTCGTCGACGACTTCATCGCCGAGATGGAAAAGCGGGGCGGGCTGACCGATCCGATACGGTATGGCAAGACCTGGACGCGCGTGCACGACCCGCTGATCTGGCGCGAAGCGGCCGATACGCTGCTGTCCGACGCCGGAGTCCGCGTCATCTACCACGCCGAGATTCTGGCCGCGCTCTGCGAAGGACCGGTGCTCGAAGGCGCCCTCGTCTCGACCGTAACGGGCAGGCTCGATATCCGGGCGAAAACATGTGTCGACGCCACCGGCGACGGCGCGCTCTCGGCCATGGCCGGCCTGGAGACCTATATGGGCGACGGCCACACGGTGCAGAACCCAACCATGGTCTTCCGCATGTTGAACGCGGACGTGACGAGGTTCCAAAACACCTACGGCAGCGACAGCATCATGCCGGTCGAGGTCAGCGATCTGATCGCGAAGGCCGACGGCAACGGCTATTCCCTGCCCCGTCGCAAGATCTGGATTTTCCCGACCACGCGCCCCTCGGAGCTGATGTGCAACTGTACCCGCATCGTCGGCGAGGACGGCCGGGAATTCAACGCGACGCTGTGGCGGGATTTTTCCGAGGCCGAGGTGCAGGGACGCCGGCAGGTTCGCGAATATGCGCGTTTCTTCCGCGACACGCTTGCGGGTTGTGAGAACACCGTCGTTAACGATACCGGCGTGCAGGTCGGCGTTCGCCAGACCCGACAGGTGCGCGGACGAGCCACGCTGACGAACGCCGACGTGGTGACCGGCGCCAAATTCGCCGACGGGATCGCCCGTTCGCCCTGGCCGATCGAGCTTCACAGCGGCGACAAGCCCCGCGTGGAATGGCTGCTGGAGGATTGGTACGAGATCCCGTTCGGCTGTTTCGTTCCCCCGGCGTCGGAGGGCCTGCTGACCGCGGGGCGCTGCCTTTCCGCCGAGCACGAGGCCGTCGCCTCGGCCCGCGTCACGGCGCAATGTTTTTCATATGGGCACGCCATCGGCCATGCCGCAACCATCGCCGCGCGGGACCGGGTTTCCGTTCACGCCATCGACGGACGCGATGTGCGCCTCCTGCTGAACCAGGATGGCGCCGGCCTCGGCAACTAGGAGATTTCAATGAGCTTTCGCAGCAATTTCACGCCCGGAACCACACGCTGGGCCGTCCGAAGGGCGCAATGGATCGCCATGGGTATCGACGAGGCGGATTTCGACAAACCCAAGATCGCCGTCGTCAACAGCTCGTCCGGCCTGTCGGTTTGCTTCCAGCATCTCGACGCCGTGGCCGAGACGGTCAAAAAGGCGATCCGCGACGCAGGCGGGCTGCCCTTCGAGATCCGGACCGTCGCCCCGTCCGATTTCGTGACCTCGGCCGGCAAGCAGGGCCGCTACCTCATGCCCAGCCGCGACCTTCTGGTCAACGACATCGAAGTCCAGGTCGAGGGCGCGGAACTGGACGGCATGATATTGCTGTCCTCCTGCGATAAGACTACGCCCGCCCATCTCATGGCCGCCGGACGCCTGAACGTGCCCGCGATCATCCTGCCCTGCGGATTCCAGCTCGGGTCAAACTGCGGCGGACGCGACAACGACATCGAGGAAGTCTACAAGGCGGTCGGCGCCGTGAAGGCGAAGAAGATGACGCTGTGCGAACTCAAGGAAATGACGCGCAGCGCCATTAACGGTCCCGGCGTGTGCGCGGGCCTTGCAACCGCCAACAGCATGCACTGCATGGCCGAAGCGCTTGGCATGGCCCTGCCCGGCAACGCCCCGATTCGCGCCGGCTCGGCGGAGCTGGACACCTATGCCCGCAAAGCCGGCGCCCGGATCGTCGCGTTGGTCGAACAGGATATCCGCCCCCGCAGCATCCTGACGCCGGCGGCCTTCCGCAACGCCGTGCGGGTGGCCACGTCGATCGGCTGTTCGGTCAATGTGGTTCGGCACCTGACGGCGACCGCCGCCGAAGCCGAATGCGACGTCGATATCCTGGCCGAGTTCGCAGCCGCGGTCGAGCTGCCGCAGATCACCCAGATCAGGCCCAACGGCCCCGACAGGATCGAGAAATTCGCGGCGGCCGGTGGCGTTTCCGGGGCGATGGCCATGTTGCTGCCGACGCTTGACGGCAGCGTTCGAACTGTCAGCGGCGCGACCCTGGCCGAAAACCTCGCGGCCCGCCCTGCCCCGGATCCCCAGATCATCCGCCCGCTCGACGCGCCGTTTCGCACTGAGCCGGGCCTGGTCATCGTGCGCGGCAATCTCGCCCCCGACGGGTCGGTGGTCAAGCTCTCGGCCGTGCCTGCCTCCGTTCGCCGCTTCCGCGGCCAGGCCATCGTTTTCGAGAACGAGGCCGATGCCATCGATGCCATCGAAAGCGGGCAGGTCGGCGCCGGCAAGGTCGTCATCCTGCGGATGCTCGGCCCAAAGGGCGGCCCCGGCACGGTCTTTGCCGCGTCTTTCATGGCGGCGCTGGTGGGAGCCGGTCTTGGCGCCGATGTTGCCGTTGTCACTGACGGCGAGCTTTCCGGCCTGAACAGCGGCATCACCATCGGCCAGATCATGCCCGAAGCCGCCGAGCGCGGGCCGTTGGCCGCGGTCGAGGACGCGGACATGATTGCCATCGACCTCGAGGCGCGAACGATCACGCTCGAGATTTCAAACGACGAGCTTGCCGCTAGGATTGACGCCCTGCCGCAGCGTCCGCGCACCAGCGAACGCGGCTGGCTGGCCATGTACCAGAAACTCGTGCAGCCTCTGTCGAAAGGCGCAATTCTTCGCGTAGATGAATGACCATGAGAGGAATCGGAGCGTGAAGGACGAACCCAACAGCACCCAGATGGCGAAGGCCTACGCGGAACTGGAGCGGCGCATCGTGTCGCTCCAGCTTCTCCCCGGAGAGGTCGTTTCGGAGAACACGCTTTCTCGGGATCTGTCGATGGGCCGTACGCCCGTACGCGAGGCCCTTCGCGAGTTAAGTCGCGAAGGGCTTGTCGTTATCATGCCCAAGCGGGGCGTGGTGATCGCGGAGATCGACGTGATGCGGCAGCTTCGCCTGCTCGAGTTCCGCAGGGTCGCGGAGCGCTTCGTGGTGGAATCGGCCGCGCGCCGGGCCAGCGACGTCGAGAAGCGCCGCTTCGCCAATTTGACCAGTGAGATGTTGCGGGCCTCCATCGCGGAGGACGGCGAGACGTTTCTGGATCTCGACCGGCAGTTCAACGAAATGATCATCGAGGTCGGCCGCAACGAGTTTGCCGCCGCCTCCATGCGGCTGAGCCAAGGGCTCTCCCGCAGGTTCTGGTTCGCCTATTACCGGCATTACGACAATCTCTCCGAGACGATCCGCCTGCATGCCGAGATCGCCAAAGCCATATCCCGGGGCGACCCGGAGGCGGCCGGAACAGGGCTCAACCGGCTCATAGACAACGTCGAAGCGTTCACCCGCGCAACGCTTGATTTCGAGAGCGGCTGGCTGCGGCGCCCCCCGGAAACGAGCTGACGAAACCGTCCGGTCTCTGCGAACCGATCGCGCCGTGCAAAACCATCGCCGCGCGTCGTCCTGGCCCTGGCCCGGCTCTCGTCGACAACAACCAGACGCGCCCACGCGACGCAGCCGCGCCGGTTGCGCGACGCCCCCCGGGTTGAGTCAGTAACGTCAAGCCAAAAAATATTTTAATAGATTGGCATCTTGCGCGTTCATCGCAGACAAAACAGCATCAAGTAGCGGTTGGTTTAATAGTATTTCCTTATCACTACTGCGATGGCTTCTAGCCACCGATACCGGCATTCGATGCAAATCTCCGTTTGAAATTAACTGGCACGCGGTCAAAAACACGCTTATTGTTCATTGATACGGCCGGTCGACTTGAAGATTCGATTCGAAACGGTCGATCAGCGTGTCGATTTTTGGTGCTCGGCACATGTGACGCAGCGCCATATTTACCTTCCCGCAACCGCGATCGCGCCCGCCTGGAGCGTTTCCAGGCGAAGTGGAAGCCGGTTCGCCGCTCGGAAACGCGTCAAAACGATAGATTAGGGCCGGTCTGCGATTCCGCGAAAAGCGGAACGGCTTTAGAAAACCGCGCCATCAGCAGCGACATCGCGATGTCGGCGATCAAGCGCGTCTCTTTGCTTCGGCGATGTCCAGCGCTCTGATGGCAAAGCGTTCAGCGAGCGGCCCCAGTTCGGCGGCATGCTTGTCGACCGCGTTGCCGCCGCGGGCGCGGTCGGCAATGCCGACGAAAATCACGGCGAAGCGGAACAGGGCAAAGACCTTGTGAAACCGCCGCAGCGGGGCCGCGTGGGGCATCCTGCCCACGTAGCGCTCGACGAACTCGCTCTCTTCCGGCAGGCCAAGCACGTCCAGGTCGAGCCCCAGAATGCCGCCATATTCGTCCGGCGACGTATGCCATGGCATGACACAGAAGCCCAGATCGGCAAGCGGATGTCCGAGCGTCGACAGTTCCCAGTCGAGGATCGCGACAACGCGCGGCTCGCTTGGATGGAAGATCATATTGCCGATGCGGAAGTCGCCGTGCGCCAGCGTCATCTGGCCGTCGTCCGGCGGAAGATGCTCCGGCAGCCACGCGACCAGTCTGTCGAGTGCGGGAATCGGCGGGCTTGCCGACCCGCGCCACTGCTTGGTCCAGCGGTCGATCTGGCGTTTGAAGTAGTTGCCTGGCCGGCCATAATCTTCAAGACCCACATCCGCCGGCCTGATCGAGTGCATGGCCGCCAGCGCGTCGGCAAGCCCCATCCATATCGCGCAACGCTCTGCCTTCGGGAGCTCCGGCATTGAGCAATTGGTGAATATCCGTCCCTCGACCTTCTCCATAAGATAAAACGGCGTCCCGAGAAGCGCCGGGTTGTCATGAAAAAGGATGGGCCGGGCGACGGGCACGCCCGCCGGATACAGCGCTTCGAGCACCCGATACTCGCGCTCGACCGCATGGGCGCCTTTCAGGATCGGACCGTTCGGCTTTTTGCGCAACACCATGCTGGCGTCGCCATGGCTCACGAAATAGGTCGGATTGGACTGCCCCCCTGCAATGCGCGTCAACTCGAAGCGGTCTGTCCTGCCAAAGCTCTTGTCCAGGAAATCGCGCAGTACCGCGATGTCGAAATCGGCGTCCGTCATTTAGTCTCGCGCTCCGGTACCAAGGCGTTCGCGTAGGATGAACTTCTGGATCTTCCCGGTCGCCGTGCGCGGCAGTGCGCCAAATGCGAAGTGCTTCGGCACCTTGTAGTGTGCCAGATGATCCCGACAGAACAGCCGCAGTTCCTCGGCGTCGAGGGTCTCCCCATCCTTCAGTTCGACAAATGCGCAGGGTACTTCACCCCATTTCGGGTCGGCCTTGGCGACCACCGCCGCGAGCAGGACGGCGGGATGACGGTGCAACGCGTTCTCGACCTCGAGGCTGGAAATATTCTCGCCGCCGGAGATGATGAGGTCCTTGGCGCGGTCGCGGATCTCGATCTCGCCATTGGGGAAGCGCACGGCCAGGTCGCCGGTATGAAACGCATGATCGGCAAATGCCTTCTCGGTCGCCTCCGCGTCGCGATAGTACCCAGCCATCAAGGTATTGCCCCTCAATGTGATCTCGCCCACCGAAACGCCGTCCCACGGCAGTTCCTCGCCATCGTCCCCGATCACGCGGATGCTATTCGCGGTCGCATGCCGGCTTCCCTGCCGGGCGAGTTGTGCCGCCTTTTCCGCGCTGCCGAGCGTTGCCGCCTCCTCGGGTGGTACTTCGCAAAGCGTGACCGGTCCGTAGCTCTCAGTTAGCCCGTACAGATGGTGGAAATCGAAACCCAGCGCTTCAAGTCCGGAGATCAGCGCCGCCGAGGGAGCCGCGCCGCCGGACGCGGTCAAAACGCGACGCGACGAATCGTAACGCGCGCGCGCCGGATGATTGAGCAGCATGTAGAGGACGACGGGCGCACAGGCCATGTGCGTGACACCATGCTCACCAAGGGCCCGGAATATGTCGGCCGGGTCGACACGGTCGAGACAGACGTGAACGCCGCCGGCGGCCGTGACCGCCCATGTGTGGCACCAGCCATTGCAGTGAAACATCGGCAGGGTCCACAAATACACCGACCGATCGTTCAGGCGCAGCGCCATCACATTGCCGATGGCATTCAGATAGGCGCCGCGATGATGGTAGACGACGCCCTTCGGATTGCCGGTCGTGCCGGAGGTGTAGTTGACGCAGAGCGGCTGCCATTCGTCCGACACGCTGTCGAAAATGTCCCCAAGGGGTTCGGCGTCGCCGCCAAGAAAATCGCCTTCCTCCGCTTCCAGTTCGACGAAGGCCACACCGGCCTCGGCCGCTGCCTTGCATGCAAGCTGCGCGCACGGGGGATCGGCGATCAGAACCCGACTCTCGGCATGGTTCAGGATATAGGCAACGCCCGCTACGTCGAGGCGCGTGTTGATGGTGTTCAACACGGCGCCCAGCATCGGCACGGCGTAATGCGCGGCCAGCATCTCCGGCCTGTTTGCCGCTATGACCGAGACCACGTCACCGGCCTTGACGCCGCGCGCCTTCAGGAAGGTTGCCATGCGCGACACGATGTCGGCGAAGCCCGCATATGTCCACGTCCTCTCGTGCCAGATGACGGCCGGTTTGTCCGGATAAACGGCAAGCGCCCGGTCGAGAAAGGCCACCGGGCTCAGCGGCTGAAAATTCGCTGCCCGGCGGGCAAGATGTGGTTCGTTGCGCATCTGTCTCCTCCTGCCTTGGGCTGTCAGCCGCCTTCGGCGTCCCAATGCCAGAAGCCGCGCCCTTCCTTCCGCAGAAGGCGGTCGAGCACCATCTTGTGGACCTCGTCCGCCCCGTCGACGAGGCGCGCCTGACGGGCGTAGCGATAGATCCATTCGAGCGGCGTATCGGTGGAATAGCCACGCGCTCCATTGATCTGGATTGCCGTGTCGGCGGCCTTGTGAAGAAGGTTGGCGACATGGATCTTCGCCATGGACACTTCCTTGCGGGCAAAACGGCCATGATCGAGTTCCCAAGCCGCTTTCATAACCAGAAGCCGGCCGATCTCGATCTGCATGGCAAGGTCGCCAAGCATCATCCGGATGCTCTCGCGCTCCGACAGTCGCTGGCCGAAACCGAAACGTTCGCCGGCATAGGCCCGGGCCAATTCGACGGAGCGTTTGGCCAGGCCGAGCCAGCGCATGCAATGGGTCAACCGTGCCGGACCAAGTCGCATCTGCGTCACTTTCAGCCCGTCGCCCTCCTCCATCAGCACGTCTTCGGTCGGGATTTCCAAATCTTCGAAGATCAGCTCGCAATGACCGCCATGTTCTTCAGGCCCCATGATCGGAATGCGCCTGTCGATCCGCCAACCCGGCCGGTCGCGATCGAAAAGAAACGCAGTCAGACCCTTGCGGGGGTCGTCCGACGTTTTCGCCATCACAATGAAATGCTGCGCGTTCTCAGCCCCGGTGATGAACCATTTGCGGCCGCGAATGATGTATCTGTCGCCGTCGCGTTTCGCCGTCGTCAGCATCATCGAAGGATCGGAGCCGGCGCCGGGATGCGGTTCGGTCATCGCGAAGGCCGAGCTCACCTTTCCCTCCACGATCGGCTTCAGCCAGCGCTTCTTCTGGGCCTCGGTCGCCGCCTCTTCCAGCACCATCATGTTGCCGTCTTCAGGCGCGGCGGAATTGAAGACCACGGGTCCGAAGATCGAGCGGTTCATCTCCTCGTAGCAAACGGCCATGCCGACCTTCCCGAGCCCCTGCCCGCCAGTTTCCTTCTTCAGTTGCAGGCACCAGAGCCCTTCCGACCGCGCCTTGTCACGCAGCCGCTCGAGGTGATCGCGCGCGATGTTGCCGTGCTCGTCATAGGCATCGCGGCGCTCTTCAAGAGGCATGATCTCAGCTTCGACGAACCGGGCGATTTTCGTCCGGTACGCCTCGATTTCGGCGGAAATGGTGAAGTCCATTGTCAGATCCTTACATTGAGGAAACCAGATGGCCGCCATCGACGACGATTTCGGTGCCCGTCATGAACCGGCTGGCATCGGAGGCAAACAGCAAGAGCGGGCCATCGAGGTCCTCGAACCGTCCCAGTCGGCGCTGCGGAATCCGACGGATCATCGCCTTGCCGGCATCGCTGGCAAAAAAGTCGCGGTTGAGATCCGTTTCTATGTAACCGGGACACAGCGAATTGACGCGGATATCATGGCGCGCCCATTCCAGAGCAAGCGCGCGGGTAAGCTGAATGACGCCTGCCTTGGCGGTTGCATATGCGGCCACCCCACCGGCAACACGCAAACCGGCAATAGAGGCGACATTGACGATCGTCCCACCCCTGCCAGCCTCGACCATCCGTTTCGCGGCCGTCTGAGCGACACGGAAGACCCCGCTCAGGTCCGTGTCGATGACACGCGCCCATTCGTCCGGCCTTATGTCGAGCGCCGCACCGCCATGGGCGACGCCCGCATTGTTCACAACGATATCGTAGGGGCGGGCGTCTGCGGGGAGAGCCGCACTGACCGAGGCGTCATCCGTGACATCCAGATGCACGATCTCGCTGTTGCCGCCATGCTTGGAAATCTGGCTGGCGGTTTCCTCCAATGCAGCCATGCGCCGGGCTGCGAGCGTGACGTGGGCGCCGAAACGCGCAAGGACTTGCGAGACATGCCTTCCGACGCCCGACGAAGCGCCCGTGACAAGGGCGCGGCGGCCGGTAAGATCAACACTGATCATCACTGTTTCCTGTCCATCCGGGGCCCGGACCGATGGGTCGCTCGCTGAGCGCTATCGTCCAGTCCCTCAGTCGCACCGTTCCGCTTCGATCGCGGTGCCGGACGGGGCGCGCAATCGCGCCCCGCCACGCTTCCTACGGCTCGAGCGTCTCGACGAACCATTTGGTGGCCATGGCCGCAGCAACCTTGACCTTCGACTTGTCGGAATAGAGCGTCATGTGGGACGTGTGCGGAAGCACTTCGAGCTTCTTCCTGGTCGTCGGCACCTGGTTGAACGCATTGATTTCCAGATCCCACAGCGTGAGGTCGTCGCCCTCCGCCACGATCATCAGCGTCGGCGTGTTGTAGATACGCTTCACGAACGGGCCCACATCATAGTTCATGAGCAAATCGACCGATTCCACCGTGCTGCTGTTCTGGTAGAGCGGAGCCTCGGATTCCTTGATCGCCGTGAAGGTGCGAACAGTCTCCGGGAAGGGCCAGGACGAGACTTCGTTGGCAGAGTCTTCCGTCGCGTGAGGCAGGTAAAGTTGCTCGCCGGGCTTGTCGTAGCGCAACGCGCGATCCCTGAGAATGAGATCCCACAGAGCGCGGAACTCCATGGTTCCATGCGCGCGCCGCATGTTCTCGTAACCGTCGATCACAGGGATCTGGCTGACGATTGATTTCACCCGCGGATCGATCGCCGCGAGGATGAGCGCGTGGCCGCCCGAATAGGAAATGCCCCACACGCCCAGCTTGTCTTCATCGACGAGTTCGTGCCGCTCGAGGAAGCTCAGCGCGTTCTGATAGTCTCTGACCTGCATCCACGGATCGAGATGCTGGCGGTTGTCTCCGTCGCTGACGCCGAGATTGCGATAATCGAAGATCATCGCATTGATGCCCGCTTCGGCGAATGCCTGCGCGTAGATCGGCATCACGATCTCGCGGACATAACACCAGCCGCCAGCCAGCACGACAGTTGGCGAGCGCCTGGACTCGTCAGCCAAATACAGCCAGCCACGAACGGTGTCGCCCTCGGACTGAAATTCTACATCCAATCTTTTGACCATTATTCTCTCCTTAGACAAGCAATCGATTGCATTTTGTGGTATGAAATGTCCTTGTTCGGCTCCATTCACTATGTCCGGTAGCAGACCTCCCGCGCCGCTTCGGCTATGCGCGCGGCGTTGGGGATGAGAGCGCGTTCCAGTTCCGCATTGTAGGGCATCGGCACCTCGTCCATCCCGATCCGGGCAACGGGAGCGTCGAGATGGTCGAATGCGTCTTCCATGATCCGCGCTGCGATTTCGGCGCCGCTTCCGTAGGAACGCCAGCCCTCGTGGACGACCACGCAACGGTTGGTCTTGCGCACCGAAGCGATGATCGTGTCCATATCCAGAGGGCGCAGCGTGCGTGGATCGATCACCTCGGCCTCGATGCCGTCGCGGGCAAGCGCCCGCGCCGCCGACAGCGCCTGGCTGACCATCGCCATGGTCGCAACGATGGTGACGTCGCAGCCTTCGCGCTTGATGTCCGCCTTGCCGATCGGCAGCGTGAAGTATTCTTCGGGCACTTCACCCATGCTCTGCTGGTAGAGCAGCTTGTGCTCGATGAAGACGACCGGATTGTCGTCGGCGATCGCCGCGGCAAGAAGCCCCTTGGCGTCATATGGGTTCGAGGGTGTGATGACCGTCAGACCGGGGACATGGGAGAACCAGGTCTCCAGCGATTGTGAATGCTGCGCAGCAAGCCGAATGCCTCCGCCCTGCGGTCCCCTGATGACGAATGGCACCTTGGTCTCGCCGCCGAGCATGAAGCGGAGCTTTGCCGCCTGGTTGACGATGGCGTCCATCATGTGGGTGACGAAATCGAAGAACTGAACCTCGACGATCGGCCTGAGGCCGGTGAGCGCCGCGCCGACAGCCGCATTCATGATCGCGTTTTCGGAGATCGGCGTGTCGCGGACCCGTGCCGGACCGAACGCATCCTGCAGCCCCATGGTGCAGCGGAAAAGCCCGCCGATCTTGCCGACATCCTCGCCCATCACGATGACGCTGTCGTCCCGCTCCATGGATTGATGCATGGCTTCGCGGATCGCATCGACATAGCCGATCTTGCGGTCGCCAGGAGGCGGCGCATCGGCGGATGGATGCCGCTCGGCCTGAACGGCTCCGGCAAGGATTTCACAAGTGGGCTCACCGGCTTCGAGAGCCCGCCTGACGGCGGCGTCGAGTTCCTTGTCGGCCTTAGACCTGATATCGGCCAATGCCTCTTCGCCAATCTGCCTTTCCGAAAGCATTCTTCCGGCGTGAGCGATGGGGTCGCGCTCCGTGCGCCACAAATCCTCCTCCTCCACGGGGCGGTAGGAGGGAAGGTTGGTTCGCATGGAGTGATCGCCCCAGCGATAGGTCATGCCCTCGATCAGCGAGGGCCCCTTGCCCGCGCGTGCACGCTCGACGGCACGTCCGACCGCGGCCATGACGGCCACGACATCGTTGCCGTCAATCGTCTCGCCGGGGATTCCATAGGCGTTTGCACGGACCGAAATCTGCGGCACGGCGGACGCACCGGCAACGGCGAGCGACAGTCCGTACTGATTGTTCTCGCAGAAAAATATGACCGGCAGCTTCCATAGCGCGGCAAGGTTGAGGGATTCATGGAAGATCCCTTCATTTGCCCCGCCATCGCCGAAAAAGACAACGCAAACCTGATCGCTGCCGCGGATCACCGCAGACAGGGCCGCGCCCGTTCCGATGCCGAGTCCCGCTCCGACGATCCCGTTCGCACCGAGAATACCACGATCGATGGCGGCGATATGCATGGAACCGCCGAGGCCGCGCCCGTATCCGGTCTCCCGACCCAGCAGTTCGGCCATCATCCGTTCTGTATCGGCACCCTTGGCGATGCAGTGGCCGTGACCGCGATGGTGCGAGACGATGTAATCGTCCTTGCGAAGCATCACGCACGCGCCGGCCGCTATTGCTTCCTGTCCGACACAGGAATGGGCGGTTCCCTTGATGTCGCCGCTGTCGAAGAGCGCCTGTGCGCGCTCCTCGAAGCCGCGAATGCGCAGCATGTCGAGATAGCCGCGCTGCAGCAGGTCCGTTTCCGGAACGAAGTCCGGAACCGGTTGCAGCGCCTTGCCGCTATCACGACGCAGCTTGGCGATCATGAGAACAGGCAGCCCCCGTTCACGTCGATTGTCGCGCCGGTGATGTATTTGCTGTCCGGCGAAGCCAGGAAGTTGATCGCATCGGCGATCTCGGATGGATCGGCGGCACGACCGAGCGGGATCTTGTCCCATTCCGTCTTCTTCATCTCCTCAAACGTGACGCCGCGTTTTGCCGCCTCCTCGTTGAGTGCATCGAGGTGCATGCTGGTCGCCACATTGCCAGGCGCGACAGTGTTGACGCGGATATTGTCCTTCGCCAGTTCGTCGGCCGCCGTGTGGGTCAGCGAGATGAGGCCTGCCTTCGATGCGCAATAGGCGCCGAAAAAGCCATGGCCGCTCTTACCGTACCAACTCGAAACCGTGACGATTGCGCCGCCATCGGCCTTCTTGAGCGCCGGGATGAAGTGCTTCATCAGCAACATGTTGGCGCGAAGATTGACGTTGAAGACGCGGTCCCACTCGTCGACCTCAAGGGTCTCGATCGCGCCGACCTCCTGAAGCACCCCGGCAACCAGGGCCAGGAGCTTCAGCGGTGCGCCGATCTCGGCCACGGCGTCATCGATGGCGCCATAGGTGGCAGAATCGGTAATATCGGCAGCGACGCCAACAACTTTCTGGCCGGCGCCGGTCTGGACCGCCGAGGCGACATCCCTGATCGAATCGTCCCGATCTACGAGGACCAGTGACCAGCCCTCCTTGACCAGACGTTCGGTGGTCGCGCGGCCGATACCTCCGGCCGCGCCCGTGAGAATTCCTGTGCGTGCGCTCATTGCAGGACCATGCCTCCATCGATCAACACGACCTGACCGGTCATGTAGTCAGACTGGGGGGACCAGAGGAACCTGACCGTTCCGAGCACGTCCGTCGGCTTTGCGACCCGGCCGAGAAGAATGGAATCGGCGAGCCCGGCCATCGCCTCGCCCGGCGCGGAGCTGGCGCCCATCTCCAGAAGGTCGGCATCGAGCTTTTCCCAGAGCGGGGTGTCGACCACGCCCGGGCCGAAAGCGTTGACGGTAATGCCGTTGCCGGCAAGCGCCCGGGCGCCGGCCTGCGTCAGGCTGATCACGGCCGCCTTGCTCGCGGAATAGGGTGCGAAATCCGGAAAGCCGGAACGGCCGGCGATGGAAGCCGTGTTGATGATCTTCCCCTTGGTCCCGTCCTCGATCATCGCCTTCGCTGCTTCCTGGGTACCGATCAGCACGCCGAGCGCGTTGACGTCCATGATGGCGCGCCAGATGTCTTCGCTCGCCTTGAGGAAGGGCTCGGGCTTGTTGAAGCCGGCATTGTTGATCATGACATCAATGCTGCCGAACGCCTTGCGGCACGCGGCCACGGCTTCCGCAACCTCGCTGCGTTTGGTCACATCGGCCTTCGCGAAGAGGATGTTTTCGCCGAACTCCTTGGCGAGTTCTTCAACCGTGGCACGGCCGACCTCCGGATCGACATCGGCGATCACAACGCCGAAACCGTCCTGAAGAAGACCGAGCGCGAGTTCGCGCCCGATGCCTCGAGCCGCGCCTGTGACGACGGCTCCTCCCTTAGCATTGCTCATCGTATTCAACCTCCGTTCGAATTGGTTGTTGTTGCGTGTTGGAGACCGGCCCGCAGCGGCGTCGCCCTGGCCTGCCTCCGTTTGCCGAGCCAGTAGTCGAGCAGAAGCATCGCGAGCAGGATGCCGCCGATCGCGATGCTCTCGAATGATCCCGGAATGCCGCCCAGCGCGACGGCCGACGAAATCAGCCTGATGATGAGCGCGCCCAGCAGGACATTGATAACGGTGCCCCGCCCGCCCTCAAGCGGGATGCCGCCGACGACCGCGACAGTAATGCCGGCCAGAAGAAAGCTCTCGAAGCCGAGCCCCGAGGCCGAGCCGGACCGCAGCGCCGCCAGAATGCCGGCCGATGCGCCGAGCATGGCCGAACCCGCGAAGGCGACCATATAAACGCGGGCCGTGGATATCCCCGAGCCCCGCGCCCGATCGAGATTGCCGCCGACAGCATACATCGAAAGGCCGAGCTTCGTGTACCGCAACGCCACCCCGACAAGCCCGATCACGACGAGGCAGATGACGCCGAGAAGGGTCAGCGGCCCCCACTGGGCGACGAGGCCATCGGAGATCCAGAACATGTCGAAGGGCAGGATCGCCGGCCGCTCGGGTGTCATGACGAGGGCAAGGCCGCGTACCCCGATCAGCATGCAGACGGTCAGAACCAGCGAGTTGACGCCGGTACGGTTGATGACATAGCCGACCGAGGCGCCGTAGAGCCCCGCCGTGAGAAGGGCCACGACGATCCCCAGCGCCAGGGACGTTCCCGCCAGCGACAGGGCGATGATCGCGGCCACGGCGGCAACCGAGGCTACAGCCAGATCGAGCTGTCCGACGATCATCGTCAGCATGATGCCCGCGCCGATAAGGCCGATCAAACCGACATTTTCGATGATTGAGGATGCATTGGCGATTGAAAGGAAGCCCGGCACCGTGACGGCAAGGCCGACCACCAGCGCCAAAAAGATGAGGATGCGGACCTGGAACCCGGTGTCCATCTTGACGAAAGCGTTCATCGGCCCCTCGCCTTCAGGATCGTCATGGAGATCAGGACGGTGCCGGCGAGAAGCCCCTTGAGCAGTTCGCGCGTTCCCGCGTCGATGCCAATCAGCAGCATGATGTTGCCAAGC
The DNA here is from genome assembly GCA_039973095.1 of Nitratireductor sp. Lineage (GTDB taxonomy): Bacteria > Pseudomonadota > Alphaproteobacteria > Rhizobiales > Rhizobiaceae > Mangrovimarina. The sequence continues at coordinate 261,246 of JBDWLQ010000003.1, forward strand.
ATGGTGAGAACGATCGCGCCATAGCCGGCGCGCCAGAGCTGCCCTTCGCCTCCCTGGATCGCAATGCCTCCGACCAACACCGCGGCGACCACGTCGATGGTCAGGCCGCGGAACATGTCGCTCTTGGCCTGCGAAACCTGGCCGACGACGAGAATGCCGACAACCGCCGATGCGAGCGCCGCGACGACGAATGCGATCATGATTATGCGCTTTGTGGGGATTCCCACGATTTCTGCCGCGGCCGGGTTCGCACCCGTCAGGAGAAGCTGCCGCCCCAGCTTGGTGCGCGCCAAGAGGAACGAGCCGATCGCCAGCAATATCAGGAATATGATTGCCTGGTTCGGTACACCGAAAGTGGTCCCGCCGCCCAGCCAGGCGATCGGGTTCGGGCTCAGCGTGATGGTGCGGTTATCCGCGAGCATCACGACGGTACCGAACAGCGCCGAACCGAATGCCAGCGTCGTGACGATCGGGTTCAGCCCGCGCGAGACGAGATAGCCCTGAATCAGGCCCAGCAGGATCGCCACCGCGAATGCCGCCAGGATCGCGAGCGCGACTGGCGCGCCCGCCGCGACAAGGGCCGCGAACACGAAGGCGGACGTCATCGCCTGCTGTTCGATTGACAGGCTGATGAACTTGCCGGAAATCGTAATCGCTGCCGTACCCACGGCTGCGATGCCGGTGATGGCAGAAGCCTGCACGATGGCGATGATGTTGGGTGCCGTGCCGAAGCCGTCGACCGTGAGCGCCGCGATCGCGCCCAGCGCGACGATTGGCACGAAGGGGCCAAGATCGCGCAGCCATTGGCGATCCGACGTCACCGCATTGGCCGGCAGCCGCCCGGACGGGACGGAGTTTTGGGCGTCAGAGTCCGCCATGAGTAATCCATGTAGCCAGAGTGTCTCGGGAGAGTTCCTCGGTCGGCGCCTCGTGCACCATGCGGTTGGCATGGAAGATCAGGACACGGTCGGCGAAACCGAGCACCTCGTCGAGATCGGAGCTTGCGAAGAGGACCGCCATACCCTCTTTGGCGAGGTCGCGCAAAAGGGTATAGATCTCGGCGCGCGCACCCACGTCAACGCCGCGGGTCGGCTCTTCGAGCAGAAGAATTTTCGGGTCGCTGGATAGCCATTTGCCGATGGAGACCTTCTGGGCGTTGCCGCCCGAAAGCGCACTGACCTGCCTTTCGCGATAGGCGGGCAGGATGGTCATGCGGTCGGCCACCGGGGCCACGGAACGGCGCATTGTCTGGGGATTGGCCAACCCCCACAATCCCGAGGCGGAAAGCGCCGGTGCGCTCAGGCTTTCCCACACGGCCCTGTTGTTGAAGAAGCCGTCGTGCTGCCGGTCTTCGGAGCAATAGGCGATGCCCTCGCCGGTCGGCGCTCCGCCCTTGTGCGCATCGCCAAACGCGATCTCGCCCTGATCCAGATCGGAAATGCCGAAGATTGCCCGCAGCGGTTCAACCAGTCCGCTGCCAAGCTGCCCGCATGTCGCAACGATTTCTCCCGGTTGCAGCTCGAAACTCAAAGGCTGAATCAGCTCGGCAGTCCTGACGTTCTCCAACCGGACAATCGGCCCGGTCCGCGCGGCGCCTGCCTCGGGACGCTCCGGATAGAGTTCTTCGAGCTCACGACCGATCATGGCGTGAACGACACGGTTGATTGTGGCGTCGCTCTGCTGAAAAGTGTCGGCGAGTTCGCCGTTTCGCAGCACGACGACATCGTCACAAATCTCGTCGAGTTCGTTCAGCCGGTGGGTGATGTAGAGAATGATCTTGTTGTCGGAGACGAGCCTTCTCACCGCTTCATGGACGAGATCGATATCGTGGTCGGCGAGCGCCGCGGTCGGTTCATCCAACACCAGCAGCTTGGCGTCCTGCGCCAGCATGCGCGCGATTTCGATCAGCTGGCGCTCGCCGATGGTCAGATCGGAAACCTTTGTTTCCGGTCGGACCTGGTCGAGGCCAAGGCGCTCCAGATAGGGCTTGCACCATTCCGCGGCATGCCGGCGACGGAGAATCTGCGCCGGGCCTGCCAACAGAAAGTTCTCGGCAACCGTCAGGTTGGACAACACGCTGATTTCCTGCTGAACGACGGCCACCCCGGAACGCAATGCCCTGGAGGGACTGGAGAGATCGACAGCCGAACCATCGATCCGGATTTCGCCAGCCGAGGGCGGAACCAGACCGGAGAGAACCTTTACCAGGGTCGACTTGCCGGCGCCATTTTCTCCAAGAAGCGCGGTGACCTTGCCACGCGCAGCCGAGAAGCTGACGCCTGAAAGCGCATGCACTGAGCCGTATGATTTGGATAGCTTATTGATCTCAAGCATGGTCACCGCACCGGGAAACGGCAATCGAAAGAAGGGGCTGCGGAGAGATTGCCGGCGATGCCGGCAGATGACTGGGCCGCACGATGCGGCCCGGTCCATTGCGCCTCAATACACGCAGTGATCCTCGAACGATCTGCCCCAGAGCTTGAAGTTTCCAAGCCTGTCACCCGCCGTCGCCGGATCGGCGCCGACCACAACCTGCGGGTTGGGAATGATGTTCTTCTTACTCGGAGCAAAATTGAAGTCCGGCCGGGCGTCGGCATCGTCGGGCGCAACGTACGCGCCGTCTTTGACGGTTTCGCCGTACTCGAAGTAGCGCGCAACGACGTTGATCGAGAACCAGCCTTCAAGACCTGCCGACTGCACGCCGGTTGCGAATGCCTTGGCGGATTCTACGGCCGAGATGTCGGCGATACAGGTCGCACTGACGAGGTAGACGTCTTCACCCGGCTTCAGGCCGACTTCCTCAAGCGCCTGGACGGCGCCGGTGACAGGACCATCGGACATGCCGTAGACAAAATCGATGCCCTCGCCGCGAATGCTCGGGATGAGCTGGCTCATCGCCTTGTAGCCGCTGGCATTGTCGAACCCAGCATATTCCGTGGCGATGATATTGAAAGGCGCGTCCTTGGTCGCGTCGAGGAAGCCGGCTTCGCGATCCTCGCCTGCCGAATAGCCCGGAATGAATTTGAGGATAACAAGGTTGCCACCTTTGCCGGAAAGCTCATTGCCGTTTTCCACGAAAGCTTCGCGTGCGGCGAGCGCGTTCCGGCCAGCGACCTGGCCGTTGAAGAAATCATCGACGCCGGCATAGGCAACAACCATGTCCTCGGCCTCGGGACGAACGGCCTGGTTAACCTGAAACACGGGAACCCCGGTGCGGCTGAGGCGGCGGAGGGTTGCAAGACCAGCCTGGTTGTCGGCCGGCCACCAGACATAGGCCGCCGGCTTGACCGGCGAACTGATGCGCTGCTGAGCCTGCGCGTCCTGTTCCGTCTGGTCGAAATTGTTTTCGATAATGGTCAGCTTGTAGTTCGCTTCTTCCGCGCTCTGTTCGGCACCGCGAATCCACTGAGCAAGATAGGCATTGCTGCGGCTCGGCATCAAAACGACGATTTCCTTGTCGTTGCCATCCAGCTTGCCATCGGGCTCCTGTGCCATGAGCGAAGCGGGCAAGAGTGCCGCCAATGAGGCTGCTAACGCGAAAATTCTGCGACCGAGCATTGTATTCCTCCCAATTGATGGGCAAGACTTAGAGTGTGAAAATCTGTCTGTCAATCGATTGCAAAGAGTGATTCGACCACTCTCTCGGAGAAAATGACCATCTTGAAAATGCGTGTGCGTGTTTCGAGCCGCCCCGGAAGGAGGCTTGCAATCACAAATGAACAAGTCCCTCGTGAAGGGAATCGGGCCAATATTCATGCCGTATTTTCGGCGTATCCGCGCGGGCATTACAGACCAGGCACGGGGCATTGGAGGGAAAGACCACGATGAGGCGGCCAAGCATGAAAGAGCTTGCGGAGCGGCTAGGCGTAGATCGTTCTACGGTCTCGCGCGCACTGAGCGAAGACAAGGCGCATCTGGTAGGATCCGAGACCCGGGAAAAAGTACGCAAGATGGCGATGGCCTCCGGCTATCGCCCGGACCTGACCGCCGCGGCGCTACGCCGCGGCCGGTCCCAGACCGTCGGGGTTCTGGTCCCCGACCTAGAGAACGAAACCTTCATCGGCGTCATTAGAACGATAATCGGAGCGCTGAATTCCGGCGCGGGAACGCCTGCCACGACGCCGCTGATCGCCGAGACACAGGATCGGCCTGCTGACGCCCGAAGACTCATCGAGACCTATTTGTCGCGTCGCGTCGATGCGATCATCTCGCTGGCCTCCACGGAGGCCGATGAGGAGGTCCTGGCCGAAGCGGCGCGTGAGGTCCCGGTCATACTGGCGGTCAGAAGCCTTGCCGCCCTATCCCTGCCCTCGGCGCTGTGCGATGACCGGGCCGGAGGCGCCATCGTCGCCCGCCATTTCGCCGCGTGCGGCCACAAGACGGTTTGCCAGGTGCGCGGTCCGTTGCTGGCGACGACGTTCAAGAACCGTGCCCAGGGCTTCTCGGCAGTCTGCGCCGAAAAAGGCATCCATGAGCCTGCCGCAGCCATCCATGCCGAGCACGCCAATTCCGCGACAGGCAAGCAGATGCTCGATGCGGTCATGCGGGCCTCTCCGAGACCGACCGCGGTTTTCGCGCATAATGACGCGCTCGCGATCGGGCTCATCGAAGCCATGCGCGAACGCGGCCTTCGAATTCCGGAGGATATCGCCGTGGCCGGCTTCAACGACATCAAGATGGCGCAGGTTCTCGCGACGCCGCTCACGACGGTGGCCTACCCCATCGAGGCGGTCGGCAGGCACGCCGCGCAACTGGTGCGATCGCTCATCGCCGGCAACCCGGCACCGGAGCAGAGCGCACCTTTCGTTCCCGAACTGGTGATCCGGCGGTCGACCTGAACCGAGCGCGCCGCCCCTCCGGCCTTGCCGAGAGCCGACCTTGACAAGAAAAGTCGTGGCAGGCAACATTATGCAATCGATTGCTGTTGGCGCATTGGGAGGTGCGCGATGGGTATTTCTCACTCGAAACCTTGAATCCGGGGCCGCTTGCGCAAATGGCGGGCCATAGCGCCGTCTGCCCGTGGCGTCGCCTGCACGTGCGCGCCTGGACAATCACAACATATCGGACAACGAGCACCCAGCTCGGGCCGGTTCGTTCTATTTCACTTTGCAATCGAGTGCATTCAATCAATCTCAGGAGGATCACAATGTCTGACGAACAGAAAATCAAACACTATGCCGGGAGGATCCAGAACCCGATCTCACGGCGCGTATTCACCCAACTGGCGGCAGCGGCAGGCATCGGCGTGCCACTCGCCTCCGCCTTTGGCGGCGCCGCCTTCGCCCAGAAGAACGCCAAGGCGGCAACCTGCGTGGCAACGCCGTCAAACGACTATTGGGCGGCCTTTATCAAGGGCTTCAATGCCACGGCGACGGCCCTCGAAATCGAAGCGACTGAACTTTACCACAACAACGACGCGGCAAGAGAGCTCAGCCAGGTGCGGGGGCTGCCGACACAGGGCGTCAACATGCTAATCAACACCGTGGTCTCGGCCGGCGAAGTGCCGATGATCGCCAGGATCTGCCAGGAAAACCAGGTCTACTACTCGGCGCTGTGGGAGACCCCCGCCTGGTTCAGCCCGGTCGATGTCGGCCCCTATTTCGTCAGCTACATGACAGCCAATTCCGTCGAGGCGGGCTATCAAGTCGGCAAGGCGCTGTTCGAATCGATCGGCGGCGAAGGCGAAGTCGTGCACATCAAGGGTCTGGCGACGCCGACCGACGATGCGCGCACGGCGGGCATGATGAAGGCCGCCAAGGAGTTCCCGGGGATCACGATCGTTGGCGGCCAGCGCGGCGACTGGGTGCGCGAGAAAGCCCGTAAGGTGATGCTCTCCATGGTCACCGCCTATCCGAACATGAAGGCGGTCTTCGCACAAAACGATTCGATGGCCCTTGGCGCACTCAGCGTCCTGAAGGAGCGCGGGCTGACCGACGTTAAGGTGGCCGGCATCGACGGCCTTTCGGAGGGGCTTCAGGAAGTCGCCAAGGGCGATCAGTTCGTCGCCACGAACACCTCCATGGGACCGTACCAGGCCGGCTTTGCCGCCGTCCTGCTCTTCGATTCGTTGATGGGTTGGAAGGCAAGCCTGCCGGAGCGCCTCCTCTATACCGGCTCGCTTACTGCCACCACGGCCAATGCGGCCGAGATCGATGAGAAGATCTACAAGAGCGCCGAATTCCCGTTCGACTGGGCGAAAATGAGCCGCACGCTGAACCCGGACAGCTGGGATCCGCAGAACCAGATTGTCCCGATCGATCCGTTCTCTCATTGGGCAGGAGCAGATGGCGAGAACCGGCTGAACGCCGCCTACAGGGAAGGCGGCTGGCAAGCCGAATTCGAGAGGGTGACGCAACTCTACGCCGATCACTACAAGGCCGGACCCTTCAAATGAGCCTGCATAACCATGTTGGTCGGCCCGAAAGGGCCGGCCAGACCACGGCCGCGCCGGCGCTTCAGCTTGAGGGGATATCGAAATCCTACCCTGGAACGAAAGCGCTCACCGACGCCAGCCTCGTGCTCCGGCGCAATCACGTCCTCGGGCTGGTCGGCGAAAACGGCGCCGGCAAATCAACGCTTTTGTCGATCATCAACGGCACGGTTCGCCCCGATGCCGGAACAATCCTGATTTATGGCGAGCGCGTCGGGTTCGGACACCCGGCCGACGCCGCGCGCCATGGCGTAGCGACCGTTTTCCAAGAGCAGGGTCTGATCTCCACCATCCCTGTCTATGAAAACATCTTTCTCGGCCGCGAAGGCAAGTTCAATTCTGCCGGCGTCCTCCGTCAAAAGGCCATGATCCGCGAAGCGCGCGAGGTGTTGGAAGAGCTCGGCGTCGACGTCGATCCGAAGACGCTCACCGGTACCCTGCCCTTCGGAACGCGACAACTCGTCGAGATCGCCAAGGCCTTCGCGCTGAGCCGCGTCTATCCCGTCGAACCGATCATACTGCTCGACGAACCGACCAGCGCGCTCTCCGACAACGAGACCTCCAAACTGTTCGACGGCATGAAACGCTGGCGCGAACGGGCGTCCTTTATTCTCGTCTCACACCGTCTGTCCGACATTTTCGAGACATGCGATGAGGTGGTCGCCCTGAAGGACGGGCAGGTTGTCGATCAGCGACCGACGCGTTCGACCAATGAGGAACAACTGCACGAGCTGATCGTCGGTCGTCAGCGAAACGAGGAATATTACCGCGAAGCCATCCAGCGCGATCCGGGTGAACGCATCATGCTCAGCGCCAGGAGCGTTTCCAAGGCCGGCGAGTTGCACGACATTTCGTTCGACCTGCGCGAGGGGGAGATTCTCGGCATTGCCGGCGTGCTGGGGTCGGGCAAATCGACGCTCGCCAAGATGATCGCAGGCGCGGAAGCCCAGACGGGCGGCGAGATCTCGATCGGAGAGGACCGGCTCCGGCCGGGATCGCGGCGGGACGGCATCAGGCACGGCATCGGCTATGTGCCCGCCGAACGCAGCATTGCGGGCGTAATCGGGTCGGACAGCATCGACTGGAACATCACGCTGCCCAATCTTTCCCAGATCAACGTCGGCATTCCCGGTGTAATTTCGGCAAGGCGCGGGCGCGAAATGACGAGTACCTGGATGGAGCGGCTGCGCGTGCGTGCCCCCGGTCCCGCCGTCATGTGCCGGACGCTCTCGGGCGGCAACCAGCAGAAGGTCGTTTTCGGCAAATGGCTCGCCGGCAAGGTCAGGATCCTGGTTCTTGACGATCCGGGGCGCGGCCTCGATGTCGGGGCCAAGGAAGACATCTACTCGCTGATCAGGCAACTGGCCGCGGACGGAGCGGCCATCCTTCTCGTTTCCGACAATCTTCCCGAGCTCATCGGCCTTTCGAACCGGATCATCGTCCTGCGTGACGGCAGGATTTCGGCAGAGGTCGACGCGCCGCGGGACGCCAAGCCACATGAAGTCGATGTGGTCTCGGCAATGGTTTAACCGAGGTAATCCCAAGATGCTCAAGACTGTAAACCATTTCTGGTCCGATATGACGCTCCGCAGCACGGTGCTGCCCATCCTCGCGATCATCGTATTGATCGCCTACTTCTCGATGGTCAATCCGCTGTTCTTCTCTTCGGCCAACGCGCTGAATATCGGCCGCCAGTCAGCGGTCCTGCTGATGGTGTCGCTTGCCGGAACGATGGTGATCCTTATCGGCTCGATCGACCTTTCTGTCGGATCCCTCGTGACTCTGACCGGTATTCTGGTGGCGATGTCTATCGATTCGCTCGGCGCCGGCGGCGCGACCCTTGTGGGCGTCGGGGCCGGCGCGCTGGTCGGCTTCGTGAATGGCGGACTTGTCACCGTCTTGCGGGTGCCGTCCTTTCTGGTGACGCTTGGCATGCTGTCGATCCTCGCGGGGATCACCAACCAGATATCGCAGGGTCGCTCGATCCTGTTCATGAACGAGACCCTGCCGACGCTGGTCAACGGCTCCTTCGTGCTCGGCATTCCGAACGTTATCTGGTTCGCGCTGATTGCCACGGTTCTCCTGACTCTGGTCAGTTTCCGCACCGTGCTCGGGCGCTATCTCTTCGCCCTCGGCGGCGGCGAGGTGGCAGCGGCCCATGCCGGAATTCCCGTCAACTACTACAAGGTACTCGCCTTCATGCTTGCCGGAGCGATCTGTGGGCTGGCGGGCGTGCTGCTCACGGGGCAGGTCGGGGCGGGAACGCCCACCGCCGGCAGCGCGTTGCTGCTCAACTCCATCGCCGCCGTGGTGATGGGCGGCACCGCCCTCTCAGGCGGCGTCGGCGGACCACACCGCACGTTCCTCGGCGTCCTGGTGATTGCTATCCTGACAAACGGCATGGACGTCACCGGCGTCAACAGCTTCACGCAGGACATCGTGAAGGGCTTCGTGATCATTCTCGCGGTCTCGCTCACGATCGACCGCTCGAAATACGCATTCATCAAATAGCAAGGAGAACCCATGAAAGCCTCGGAGAAGAAGAAATTCGGCCGAACCGGTCTCGAAGTCACGGCAATGGGCTTCGGCACGGCGCCGCTCGGCAATCAGTTCCGGGTCGTGCCCGAGGAAGATGCGCGCGAGGTCATCAAGGGCGCCTGGGATGCGGGCCTTCGCTATTTCGACACCGCGCCAGTATATGGCCACGGCCTGTCCGAGCACCGGCTCGGCGAGTCGCTAAGGGGACGGCCACGCGACGAATACGTGCTGTCCACCAAAGTGGGCCGGCTGCTCAAGCCGGTTCCCAGCAGCAACGTCACTTCCGCGTTCTGGGAGGAATGTCCGCCCTTCGAGATCGTCCACGACTATTCATACGATGGCGTGATGCGGTCCTTCGAGGACAGTATCCAGCGCCTCGGCGTCGGACGGATCGACATTCTGTTCATTCACGACATCGACACATGGACCCATGGCGAGGAACTGCAGAAGCAGTATTTCCGCACTGCAATGGACAGCGGCTACAAGGCGCTCGAGACGTTGCGCTCGCAAGGCGTCGTCAGTGCGATCGGTGTCGGCTGCAATGAATGGCAGGTCTGCGAAGCGGCCCTGCGCGAGCGCGACTTCGACTGTTTCCTGCTCGCCGGACGCTACACGCTTCTGGAGCAGGACGCGCTCGATACATTCCTGCCGCTCTGCGAAGAACGCGACGTCGCCATCGTGCTTGGCGGCGGCTTCAACAGCGGCATCCTGGCGACCGGCGCAATTCCCGGTGCGCATTACAATTACGCCGAAGCCGAAGAGCCGGTGCTCGAGCATGTCCGCAAGATCGAAGCGGTCTGCAAGACTTTCGACGTGCCACTCAAGGCCGCTGCCCTGCAGTTCGTACTCGCCCATCCGTCGATCCCGACAAACATTCCCGGCACCCGCACCAGGAAGCACCTCGACGAGAATATCGGCCTGATCGGCCACGCGATACCGAGCGAATTCTGGAGCGAGCTCAAGAAGCAGGGGCTGGTCCGTGAAAACGCGCCGACACCATCCTGACAAACACGAAAATGTTCCGCTCCGCCGCGCACCGGTCAACATGGCTGAACGGATCATCGCGCCGGCGCGGCAATGCCGTCACCTGCCGGAGGCCGCCCACCCGCTTGCACGGCGGGTTGGCAGCGGTGTTGTCGCTCGTTTCCGGTGATCCTCCCCTTTTGAGTTTGTCCACCTCTACGGTTAGGACATGGGAGGATCACAGATGGCGATCAAGCGAGCGAAGCCTGAAGAAATCGAGGGGGGGACCCGCCTTGTGCGACAGTCCAGCGGCTTGGCGAGGAGCTTTTGCCAGGCCTCGCAGGCGGTGGCGACGATCGCTTCGCAGGTTTCGAAGACACGGTGTGATAGCCGGATGGCGGTAAGGTAGTGCCTGACATTCTCGACCGGATCTAGTTCCGGCGCCCGTGAGGGCGGGAAGATCGGGATAATGTTCTTCGGGGTTTTCAGTCTGGCGGTGGTGTGCCAGCCGGTGCGATCCATGATCAGCATCGCGCGGGCGACATCGCCGCTGATCTCATCGATATGGCGTTGCGTCGCCTCGGTGTCGGCGAAGGGCAACGCGCGTGCGGCACCCGTTTTGCGGATCGGGCAGATGGCCCCGCGGAAATGTGCTGTCGCGCATCTGCTGCCAGTCGTCGGTTGGCCCCGCCCGTCTTCACAGGTTCTGGCACAATCGGCGCTCTGCCCTGTGGCGGTTCTCGCAACGCCCACCCCAATCGGTTGAACAATACCGGGTTTACATCGCCACTTCTGTTATATTAGTGTAATTCAGTTGAATATCCCCGCGTAGCGCTGGGCTTCCACGGCGTGCTGCCGTTTCTGGTGCGCGGCCCTTTCGGCCCGCTCGGCGTGGGACAGATGTTCGGCGTTCGATGCATCGCGCCATGCCCGCCGGCGCGTTCCCATCCATCTGGCGACGAGGTGTTTCGCATGGCACTGGTGAGCGGAAATCCGAAGGAACGGCACGGGTGAAGGAGTCCGTACGCGGCGGCGGCTCCGCAACCGGCAGCCAGCATCATGGCGCGCCGGTGCCGCACAGGGATCAGCATGGGCTCGACCCGGTCGCCGTGATCGGCATCCACGCTCGCTTTCCCGGATCCGTCTGCGAAACGCTCGACGAGTACTGGCAAAACCTGGTCGACTGTCGCGACTGCGTCGGCGTGCCCCCCGATGACCGATTTGCGGCCGCAGCGGCGTCGCAAGCTGGCTCCAGCGGCGTGCGCGAGGGCGGGTTCATCGGGAACGTCGATGCATTCGACGCCGCGTTTTTCGGCATTCAGGAGGAAGAAGCAAGGTTGATGGACCCTCTCCAGCGCCTGGCGCTGGAATCCGCCTGGCATTGCGTCGAGGATGCCGGCTACCGGGCGACCGATCTCAGCCGAGAAGAGACCGGTGTCTTCTTCGCGACCGGCAAGTCCGACTACGAGGAGCTTCTCTATCGCGATGGAACCGCCGTCCACGCCAAATTGGCGACGGGCGTGGCCACGTCGATCGTGCCCAACCGGGTTTCTTTCGCGCTCGGCCTTACCGGTCCAAGCCTGGCCGTCGACACCGCCTGTTCCGGCTCGCTGGCGGCGTTGCACCTGGCCGCGCAGGCGCTGCGCAATGGCGACTGCACGACGGCGATCGTCGGCGCGGTCAATCTCATCCTTCATTCAACGCTGTCGCTGTCGCTCGAGGAAGACGGCGCCCTGAGCCCCGACTGCCGCACGAAGAGCTTCGACGCGGCCGGCAACGGCTATGCGCGCGGCGAGGGGGCGGCATCGCTGCTTTTGAAAAGGCTCGATGACGCCGAAGCCGACGGGGATCACATCTACGGGTTGCTGATCGGTTCGGCGATCAGCCATGGCGGCCGCGCCAACTGGCTGACGGCGCCGAATGCGGTCGCCCAAAAACAGCTCATCGTGAAGGCCTGGCGACGGGCCGGTGTCGATCCGCGCTCGGTGGGCTACATCGAGGCGCACGGAACCGGTACGCCGCTGGGCGACGCCATCGAGTTCAACGCGATCAGCCAGGCTTACGGCGAGCTGGCGGCCGGCCAGGAGAGAGACGCGCAGCAGCGTTGCCGGATCGGCTCGGTCAAAGCCAGTATCGGTCACGTGGAAACCGCTTCCGGACTGGCCGGTGTGGTCAAGGTGCTGCTGGCGATGAGGCACGGCAAGATCCCCGGCAACCCACATCTCAACACCGTCAACCCGATGTGCGACACCGACGGCACGCCTTTTCGCTTCGTACGCGAAACCGAAGACTGGCAACCGCTCCAGGGGCCGGACGGCATTGCGCTGCCCCGCCGCGCGGCGGTCAATTCCTTCGGCTTCGGCGGCGCGCTGGGGCACGTGGTGCTCGAGGCGAGAGGGGAGATGAACCGGAACGCCGACAACCAGATCTCGTCCGCGCTCCCGGTTCTGCCGCTGTCCGCCAAGGACGAGGCCGGCCTGCGCCGCTATGTGCAAAGGCTGCACCGGTTCGTGACGTCACTGGCCGGCGAACCCGGTCCGGCGGACGATCAGAGGCCGGAATTCGACGATTTCGTCTACACGTTTCAGGTCGGACGCACCCCGTTCCCGGTTCGGCTGGCGCTTGTCGCGCAAGACTGGCCAAGCCTTGAAGACCTGCTTGCCCGGCTGGAGGCCGGTGGCGAGGATTGCAACATTCTGCGCAAGGGACGGGCCTCGCTGCCTGCGGCGGCGCCGCGCGACGAACTCACGGAATCGACGGTGCGCTTCGCCCAACAATGGGTGGATGGCGAAAAAGTGGATTTCGCCAGCCTTTACACTCGCGGCCAGCGACGGCGCGTCTCCGCACCCGGCTATCCTTTCGCGCGCTCGCGTATCTGGTTCCGCTCGAGATTGCAGCCCGTGGCTTGACTGGCGGAGGCCGCAGCAAGGGTCGACAGGTTCGAAAATCGGATGACGAGGCGAGGTGATGAACGCATTCGAAGGAAAACACAGCGGCGGGGAAAGCCACGACCATCTGGAGGCGGTCAAGACGGTGGCGGCCGCGGTACTGGACGTGCCGGCCAACGACCTCGATCCGGACGAGGCACTTGGAAATCTCGGCTTCGATTCCGCCTCGCTCAAACTCTTCTCGACGCGGCTTTCGGACCGCTTCGACATGCGCGTCAATGCCGTTTTGCTGTTTGCGCACCCGACGCTGCAGGCGCTGAGCGCATATATCGCCCAACAAAAGCCCGGCCGGACACGCCCGGAACAGCCGGAGCAAGCGCGCGCCGAGCCCGCCGCGCCGCAGACCGGCCGCAGCCGCGACATCGCCATTGTCGGCGTGGCATGCCGCCTGCCGGGCGCGGCGTCGAAGGAGGAGTTCTGGGCCAATCAGCACGACGCAAGGAACTGCATCCGCGAGGTCCCAAAGCGGCGCTGGGACTGGAGAGCCCTGTCGGGCGATCCGCTGCGCGATCCCGGCCGCACCGATGTCAGATGGGGCGGCTTCATCGAAGGCGAGGACCTTTTCGCTCCGGCGTTTTTTGGCATCTCGGTCTATGAGGCCGAACTCATGGACCCGCAGCACCGTCTGTTCCTGAAGACGGCGTGGGAAGCGATCTGGGATGCGGGCTACGACCCGAACGGGCTGGCTGGCCGGTCGGTTGGCGTGTTCGCCGGTGTCCAGTTCCAGGACTACCAGAAGCTTCTCGACCAGAAGGGCATGCTGGGCGCACAAATGTTGACCGGCAGCGCCCATGCAATGGTTGCCAACCGGGTATCGTTTCTCCTGGACGTGCATGGTCCCAGCGAGGCGATCGATACAGCCTGCTCGAGCAGCCTCGTCGCGCTTCACAATGCCGTTCGGGCCATCCGCAACGGCGAATGCGACCTTGCCTTGGCCGGCGGCGTCAACCTCCTCCTGACGCCGGATCTGTTCGTGATGGGCCGGCAACTCGGCGTTCTATCTCCGACCGGCCAGTGCCGCACCTTCGATGCCGGCGCGGATGGCTATGTGCGGGCGGAAGGCGTCGGCGTTCTCGTGCTGAAGCCGTTCGAGACGGCCGTGCGCGACCGCGACCACATTTACGGCGTCGTTAAAGGCACGGCGGTCAATCATGGCGGCAAGGCGGCTTCCCTCACCGCGCCGAACAGTCCCGCGCAGGCCGCCCTCGTCATGCGTGCGCTCAACGACGCAAAACTCTTACCGAGCGACATATCCTATGTCGAAATGCACGGTACCGGCACCGAACTCGGCGACCCGATCGAGATGGAGGGCGTGAAGGAGGCTTTCCGCACCTTGAGGAGACAAAGCGGCCAGCAACCGTCTGCCTGTGCCGTAGGTTCGGTAAAGACGAATATCGGCCATCTGGAACCAGCGGCCGGGGTTGCCGGGGTCATCAACGTGCTGCTTTCCCTGAAACACGGGGCTTTGCCCGGGCTTTCCAACTTCCGCAACCTCAATCCGCGTGTCGTGCTCGACGACGGTTTCGTTCTCCAGGCCGAAACCGGCCCCTGGCCCGCAAACGCCTCCGACGGTGCCCGCGCCGCCATCGTGAATTCCTTCGGCTTCGGCGGCGCGAACGCCTCCGTCGTCGTGCAGCAACATGTCGTGCCCGCATCCAGCCGGGATCGTGCCGGAGAGGTCTTTGTTCCGGTCGCGGCTTCCGATCCCGATCTCTTGAAGGCGTATGCCGCGGCATTGGCGCGCGTCGTTCGCAATCCCGAACACGGGTCCAACCTGGATTTCGAGCTCGGCGATATCGCCTTCACCCTGCAGCAGAGAAACGAGAACCGCCCCGCCCGCTCCGTCGTGCGCGCATCGTCGCGATCCGAACTGCTGCGCGGGCTCGACGCGATCGCGCTCGGTGAATCTCCGCCGGGAACCCTCGCGATGTCGGGATCGACGGCAGGTCAAACCGGGCCGGCGCACGTCGTGCGGTGGCTGGAGGGCGGCAGCGCCGACTGGCCGGACATTCCCGAAGCGCGGCGATTGCCGCTGCCGGTTTCGCCGTGGCCGGACCGGAGCTGTTGGTTCGAAGCGCGGCCGGCCGAGGAGGACGAGGACAGCCGCGAGCGGGCCGAGATGGCCTATCTGCAGCCCGGCTGGCGCGAGACGGCCGCAGGGTCACCCCGGCCGCTCGACGAAAAATGCATCTGGGTGATCGGCCGCGACAACCAACAGATCGCTGACTTCACGCCGGTTCTGCGCGGCATGCTTCCCCCGACGGCGAGACTGGTCACGTCGCTGATCGAGGGGCGCGCGGTCGCGCCCCAACCGTCGTTCGAAAACTGGAACGCCGAGAACGGCGCCCCGGACCTGATTGTCGTTCTGCCTGCCGGGGCGAATGCCGCGGAGCACGCCGACGAGGTTCACATCCTGTTCGAACTGATAAAGGACCTGATGGAACGCTCCTTCGGCCGGCAGATCGACATCTTTCATGTCGCCCGCGGCGATTTCGGCGTCAGGCCCGCGGACGACGCTCTTCCGGCGCTGGCGAAATCCGCCTTCCTCGAAACCGAGCGGCTGAGGGTCCATTCGCTCTATTTCGCCGACCTGAACGGGCAGGACTGGCGGCGCCTCGTCGCCCTCGAGCTCGCGGCGACACCAGCGACGACACCCCAGACCATCCGCTACGACGGCGCGCGCCTGGTCTACGGGCTTCAGCCGGCATCGGTGCCTGAGCGGCAGGCGGGAGACGGCCCGTGGTTTCACGACGACGGCGTCTATCTTTTTCCGGGCGGCGCCGGCGAACTGGGCTGCAGGCTGGTCGAGAGGCTGCTGCGCGAGGTCGATGCGACTTTCGTCATTACCGGCCGTTCACCGCTCGCCGGCGTCGTCAAGGATCGCGTTGACGCGCTGGCACGCAAGGCAGGCCGGTCCGACCGTGTGCTCTATGTCCAGTGCGACATAGCCGACCGCGCGCAGACGCAGGCGATGGTCGCCGACAGTGTCGGCCGCCACGGACGCCTGAACGGCATCGTCAATTTGGTCACCGCTCACAACGACGCCTATATCTACAACAAGCGCTGGGAGGATTTTTCCGCGGTGATCGCGTCCAAGGTAGCAGGCAGCGTCAATCTGGACCTGGCCACCGCCGAACTGGACCTCGATTTTATCGTCGCGTTCTCCTCGCTCGCCGCGTTGGGGTTTGCCGGGGGAGCGGACTATGCCTACGCATGCGCATTCCAGAACGCCTTCGCCAACTGGCGCAATCGCGAGGTCGCGGCCGGACGCCGGCGCGGGCGCAGCTACGCCGTCAGCTGGTCGCGCTGGAAATGGGACAAATACGTCACCGAAACCGTCGACGCGTGGTTCCAGTCGCTCGGCTACCAATTCATGGATGCGGACACCGGCGTGCGCGCCTTGCGCAATGTCATGGCCCAGCCCGTCACGGATATCCTGGCCATGCACGGCGACCGCAACCGGATCATGGGCCATCTCGATCCCGCAAGCGGATTGCTTCTGAAGCGGCGAGGCGGCGAGGCGGTTGCCGCGCCGGGCCAACAGACCCTGCCGCAGTCCCCCACCCCCCACGCGACCGCAGCATCGCCGGCCACGCCGGATCGTCATGCTGCGGCAACCGAGGCCGCCGCTCGACCGCCTCGAAGCGAATATGGCGATCTGGAGGGAGACCTCGTCGCGATCGTCTGCGAGTTGCTCAAGCTGGACGATCTCGATTCCCGGACATCGCTGCCGTCCGTGGGCCTCGATTCCGTCATGGCCATCCGGCTGATCATGCTCATCGAGCAGCGGCTGTCGAAATCGCTGTCGCCAAAGGAACTGCTCAGCAACCAGACGGTCGCCGAGCTTGCCGCGCACATGGGATCGACGGAAAACCGGCCCGAGGCAGCGGCGGCCAAGGACGATCTGGAAGAAGACCTCGTCACGATCGTTCGCGAGCTGCTCAAGCTGGACGATCTCGACCCTCAAACGCAGCTGCCTTCCGTAGGCCTCGATTCCGTCATGGCCGTCCGGCTGATCATGCTCATCGAGCAGCGGCTGTCGAAATCCCTGTCGCCCAAGGAACTGCTCAGCAACCAGACGGTCGCCGAGCTTGCGGCACATATCAGGTCGACAGAGAACCGACCGGTGGCGGAGCCTGCGGACCGGCGGGCACTGACCGCTTGACCGCCATGCCGGCCGCCCTCGAGCCGGCCGGCATTTCACCGAAGCGCGGATCGGCTCCGGCTTATCGGTTTGAAGGCTTTCCGGACGGCGAGCCGGTTCCTCCGCCGTCCGGACAGCCTCCGTCGTCACAGCGGCCGGAGGCGGCCTCGCCTCGACGGCTGCTTGTCAACGCCGTTACGCGGACTGGGTGCCCGCGTCGAACATCGCAACGCCCTGCCGCCCGACCTCGCCGTGCCGATAAGAATCCGGGACACGGACAACGATCTTGCCGACGCTTTCGCGCGAGGCCAGATGCCGATAGGCCTCGACGATCTCGTCGAACGCGAAGACTTTTCCGATCGTTGGCGACACGGTTCGGTTCGCAAGCAGGTCGAGACCGTCCCTCATATAGGCCATCGCGGCGGCCGGATTATCAAGCAGCAAGCGCCTTAAATCGAGACTGTGAAAGCTCTGGTTGTTGTTCATGACGGAAAGGTCCACCGACTTCGCCGATCGCAGCGCGGTCATGGCGAGTTCGACGTACCGCCCGCCGGATGACAGGCATCGGATCCCCTTCTGCAGGGCATCGTCCGGCAATGTGTTGATCACCACATCGACCCCCTTGCCGGCGGTGCACCGCTCGATCTCGACCTCGAAATCGTTGTCGCGATAGTTGAAGACGTGATGGACACCGCGTTCCCGGAGAAGTGCGATCTTGTGGTCGGACCCGACCGTGGCGAATATCTCCGCGTCTCGATGTTTGGCCATCTGCACGGCGATGAGGCCGGTGCCGCCGGCGGCGGACTGGATCAGGATCCGCTCCCCTTTGCGCAGATCGGCTTTGCGGAAAGCGCCGACCATCGTCGATGTGACGATCGGGAACGCGCTTGCCTCCTCGAAGGAGACCGAGTCCGGTTTGCGCAGCAATTGCGTCTCGCGGCAGGTGACGACGCTTCCCTGTCCGCCAAGCCGCTCCCCCATCACGGCGATCACCGGATCGCCTACCGCGACCGTCGTGACCGCGCTGCCGACCGACGCGACGACGCCGCTCGCCTCGAATCCCGGGGTAAAGGGATAGCCGGGCATGGTGGGGTACATGCCGGAGACACAAAGCAGGTCTCCGAAATTCAACGAGAACGCGTGAACGGCGACATGGACCTGATCCGGCTC
The DNA here is from genome assembly GCA_039973095.1 of Nitratireductor sp. Taxonomy (GTDB): domain Bacteria; phylum Pseudomonadota; class Alphaproteobacteria; order Rhizobiales; family Rhizobiaceae; genus Mangrovimarina. Next base: position 279,439 of record JBDWLQ010000003.1, read on the forward strand.
GAGGTCCGCGAGCGTGCCCTCGACCAGGCGGATATCATCGATCCGGCCGGGGTTCGTCAGAAGCACATGGTGAAATTTCAGCGGGCTCGTCTCTACCGAAACCGTCGGTCGCGACACGTCGGCGTGTTTCGGTTTGCGGCCACGCGCGAGGATAGCCTTCAATTCGACGACGGTGGCGGGGGAGGATTGGACATCCCGAGGCCCATTCCCGGCCGGCGGGACGATCGACTGACCGAAATCCGCGCAGATCTTCGCGCAAAGCCTGTCGACCGTGTTGAAATCGAAGATCGCGATCGTCGGCAGATCGATGTGAAGCGCCTGGTTGATGTCGTTCACCAGCCCGACCGAAACGATCGAATCGAATCCGTATTCCGAAAACGGCCGGTCGCTCTCGATCCGCTCGCGTTTCATGCCCAGCGATTGCGCGACCTTGTCGAGCACCACGGCACGGACATGGTCCGCCTTCGTATCGCCTGCGGACCGGGCCGCGGCCTGCATTCCGATTGCCGCGTCCGGCATCGTTGCCTCAGGGTCGGCGTGCATCCGATCTTCGGCGGCCGCGGTCTCGGGTTGGAGTTTGCCGGCGAAGTCCGCGCAAATCTTCTCGCACAAGCGATCAACCGTGTTGAAGTCGAAGATCGCGATCGTCGGCAGATCGACACCCAGCGCCTGGTTGATGTCGTTCACCAGCCCCACCGAAACGATCGAATCGAACCCATATTCCGAAAACGGCCGGTCGCTCTCGATCCGCTCGCGTGCCATGCCCAGCGATTGCGCGATCTTGTCGACCACGATCTCGCGGACATGGCTTTCGTTCGATCTCTCCTGCGGCGGGCGGGTCGCCGGGGGCGGCGGGACCGGCGCCACCTCTGCGCCACCGGCAGGGTCGTGCCGCTGCTGGCGGACCACGCCATCGCTCTCCGCGACCACCACTTGCTGCCCCAGCCCGATCGCTTGCGACGCTGGAAACAGCACCGTCTTGAAGCCCTCGCCGATCAGAACGCGCCGCCAGGCATCGGCGGACAGGCAGGGCGAGCCCGGCAGACGTACGCTCTTGTCTTCCGACAGCCACCAACCCTCGAGAAGGCCGAAGGTCAGATGCAGGAACAGCGATTTTTCCACGATCTCGTTGAGCAGCAGCAGGCCGTTGCCGCGCAGGAGCGCCTTGGCATTGCGCAAGGTCCGCCGGATGTTGCGCGTGGCGTGCAGAACGTTGGTCCCGACGACGAGATCGTACTGACCGCCATCCAGGCCCTGGTCGGCGATCGGCTTTTCGACATCGAAGATCCGGGTCCGAAAATACGGGTTCTCCGCCCCGAAAACGCGTTCGCCATGCACGAGGAAGGCCCGTGAAAGGTCGGTATAGCAATAGTCGTCGATACGGTCCCGATACCCCTTCAGCCGCTCCAGGATACGCGCGCTGGTGCCGCCGGTGCCGGCGCCGACTTCCAGAATGCGGATGCGCACCGTCGGGTCCTGCGCGGCCCGCTGCTCGATGAAGCCGGCGACCGTGTCCGCCACGGTCTCGTTGAAATAGTCGGCGACGGGGTTGTCTTTGTAAAATCCCTCGACCAGGGCCATCGACGCGTTCGGAAAGAGGATGTCCGTCGCCCGCGTCGCGCCGCTCAGGATATCGGGCAAGGCGCGCATGGTCTTGTCGAGGAGTGTGACATTGGCAGCCAGGGCCGGCTCCGACAGCCAGTGGCTCCGGTGCGCGTCCCACTCCCGCCAGGCCGCCGCCTCGTCCGCCTCCGGGCACGCCAGCCTCCAGTAGGCCTTGCCGTCGCTCGCGAGATAGTTGTCGTCGGTGAGGGCGGTCAGGCTCTCCGCCAGCCATCGCTCGTAGAGATCGCGAAGTCCCAACGCGGCCTTGATCCCGTCAAAGTCCGTGGCCGAGGCCGGAAATCCGAGCTTGCAGAGTTGGGCCCAGAGCAGCCGGCGCAGCAATCGTTCGATCTCTTCAAAACCCACCGCCCTTTCTGGCCGCATCTCTTGCGCCTGTGTCGCGACCGAGGCTTGCAGCCCCGCAAGCGTCGACGGATACGCCGCCGGATTGACGCTCACCTCATCCGAGGCGACTCCATCTTCGGCGGCGAACGGCCGGGTCGGCTTCAGCAACACGACCTGATCTTGTGCCGCACGCAAAAGCAGTTCCAGCGCCGCCATGCTTTCCTCGGGTTCCAGCGACCCTTGCCCGAGCCGCGCCATGCGTTCGCGATACGCCTGTGAGGCGACGATGCCGACGGACCCCCAATAGCCCCAGTTCATCACCTTGACGGCGCATGGCAGGTCCTGCGCCAGGCGATGGGCGAACGCATCCTTGAAGGCGCAGCCGGCGGCGTAGTTGCTTTGTCCCGGCGGCGCCTTGAAACTCAGCATCGACGAGAAGAACAGGGCAAAGTCGAGAGGATCGCGGCCGAACACCCGCGCCAGGTGAACGCTACCGTCGACCTTGACCGACAGCGCCTCCAGAAAGGCCGCTTCCTCCATTCTGGCCAAGCTGGAATCGTTGAGGACGATCGCCGAATGGACCACGCCATGGACCTGGCCATGCGCGCGTCTGATCAAGTCGTGCACCTGCCCGAGGGCCGCCTCGTCCGACGCGTCGGCAACATGATAGTCCGGCGCCGGGCCGAGTGCGGCAAGACGGTCGATCTTCGACTGGATTTCGGCATTCTTGGCGCGCCGGCCGATCCAGATCACCTGCGCCTGATAGGTGCGGATCATGTACTCGCTCCAGACTTCGCCGATGCCGCCGGCGCCCCCGAGCACGACATAAACGCCACCGCGCCGATACGGGCTGGGGCCGGACCCCTCGAGCCGGCTGGGCAGCAGGACGCGGCGGTACCACTCGCCGTGCCGGTATCCCCACGGGTTGCCGTGTCCGTCCGCAGGCATTCGCAGCACGGAGGCGACGGGCCAGTCACCGTCGTAGGGCATGTCGAGAAGACGAACCCGCCAGGTCGGGTATTCCTTCGCCATCGAGCCTATCAGACCGTGCAGACCGGCGTGGGTCGGATTCAACGCCTCGCCGCGTTCGATCGGCAGGGTTTGCGTCGTGACCACCGTCCATCCCAGCGGCCGGTCGCCATAGCCAAGTCCGAGCAGCGCCTTGATGAAGCGGAAACATTGTAGAACGCCGCGCCGCTGGCCTTCGACCACCGCCTCCCCCAACGGCTGGGCCGGCGGATCGTCCGGCGCGAGCCAGACGACGTGATCGATGGCTCCCGCCGCCTGAAGCCGATCCTCGATCGCCTCCACGCCGGACGCCGTTTCGAGCTCGATCAGGCGCGCCTGCGGATAGAGGGCGCGAAATTCCGCCCTGCGCGCGGCGCTGCCGCCGACAATGGCCACCGCCGCAGAGGCGGTCGGCCACATGTCGCCGAGTTCGGGATCGGTCGTCTCCCACGCCGGCGTCAGCATCACGGCATCGCTATCGGCCGGCATCGTCGCGGGGCGCTGTTCCTCGCCCTGTCGCGCCGTCCGCATGGTGAAGCCGCGCAATGCCACGCTGGTTCGCCCGTCGTCGTCGCAAATATCGATATCCAGCTTGCGCAACGTCTGCGACGCATCGCGACCATCGCTGTCGCGCACCCAGGCCCAGCCGCTGGACGGGCTCGGGCCGAACACGGCAACCGCTTCCGCCGTGAAGGGCAGCGACAGGCCATCCTGTCGCGCCTGCGCGAGATCCAGCCTCAACGCCGCCTGCAAGGCGCCGTCCAGAATGCTCGGATGAAGCCCATAACGAGCCACATCATCCCGCACCGGATCGGGCAAAACCAAGCGGGCGAGGACCTGTTTGCGTCCGTGCCGATCGGTCCCGACGGACAGTTCGGCCATGCTGCGCTGCGCCGCGCCGTAGTCCAGGCCGATCGCCCGGAACCGTTCGTAGCACTCTTGCGCCGGGATCGATGTCGACCGGCATTGCGCCCGCAGCGCCGCTATGTCGACGACCGGGGCTTCGCGCTCAGCCAAAGGCACGGCCCGCCCCTGGCAATGCAGAATGCGTTCGCCGTCCCGCCCCCCGGCAGCTTGGGTCGATACCTCCCACGCTATATCAGCCCCGTTGCGCGCCGACAGGCCGATCGCAACGTCCACCGCGCTATCGTTGACCGCGATCGACTGCGCCCACACCACGTCCTTCAGTTCGAGTCCCGCCCGCCACGACGCGTCCCGGCCCGACTGCGATACGGCCGCACGCGCCATCTCCAGATAGGCGACCGCCGGAAACACCCGCCGCCCTTGCACCACATGGTCGGAGAGAAAGAACTCGTCGCCGCAAAAGCGTGTCAGGAAGCGCTGGGCCGACAGGTCGGATATATTCGCTTGCAAAAGCGGGTGGGCAAGGCCGGCGCGCGCGGCGTCCGGCCCGTCCCCGGCAGGCTGGGTCTTGGTCGCGGTCGGTTTCGGCGGCAGCCAGTAGCGGTCCCTGGCGAACGGGTAGGTCGGCAGCGCCAGGCGGGCCGGCCTGTTCTCGCCATAAAGCGCCGCCCAGTCGAGCGTGACGCCCTTCACCCATAGCTCAAGCAGCCTCGCGTGCTCGCCGTTTTCGACCCATCTCGCCAGGTTTTCCCGAGGATCGGCGGCGACGGCGCCGTCTGCGGCATCGGTGTTGCGGGCGACCCTGCCGCGATGAAGGCCTTCGATCGCGGTCTCTCCGGCCAGGTAAGCGCGCAAGGTCGCTTCGAGCTCTGATATCGAGGCCGCGACGATCCCCAGGCGCATTTCCATCGGCTGGCGCCCGACCTGCAACGTGTAGGCAAGGCTCGCGAGCTGCTCGTCGCCCAGCGGGTAGGTCGCGATCGCATCGAGCAATTGCCGCGCGCGCTCCTTCAACCGCTCCTCGGTCTTGGCCGACAGCACCACCATCGCCGGCGCTCCGGTGTCCGCTGCGAGATCGGACGCATCGGCTGGTTCCACATATTCCTCGACGATGAGATGAGCGTTTGCGCCGCCGCTGCCGAACGAGCTGATGCCGGCTCGCCGCGGCAGCGCATCACCGTCCCCGTCGCGCAACGGCGTCCAGGGCCGGTTCTCGCGCACGACGTAGAACGGCCCCTCGTCGAGCCGGATATGCGGATTGAGATCGTCGCAATGAAGGCTCTTGACCAGCGTTTGATGCTGCAGTTGCAGCAACACCTTCAACAGACCCGCCACGCCGGCCGCCGCTTCCAGATGTCCGATATTCGTCTTCACCGAACCCAGCCCGCAATAGGGCTCCGCCTGGGCGTGCCGGCAGTCGGCGAAGGCTTCGGTGAGCCCCCTGACCTCGGTGGGATCGCCCAGCGCCGTTCCGGTGCCGTGCGCCTCGACATAGGTGATGGCGTCGGCCGGCAAATCGGCGCGGGCGAGAGCGCGCCTTACCAGTGCCGCCTGCCTGACATTGCTCGGCACGGTCAGACCCGCGGTCTGCCCGCCATGGTTGACCGCCGTTCCGGCGATGAGCCCGTGAATGCGGTCGCCGGCGGCCAGAGCCGCGTCCAGCGGCTTGAGCAGGAACATGACGCCGCCCTCGCCGCGAACATAACCGTCCGCGGCGCGGCCGAACGTCTTGCATCGCCCGTCCTTCGACAGCATGCCGGCCGAATAGAACGCGACGCTGGTGGCCGGATGGCACATGATGTTGACGCCGCCCACCAGAGCCTGGTCGCACATGCCGTTCTTGATCGCCGAGACCGCCTCGTGGACAGCGACGAGCGAGCTGGAACAGGCCGTATCGACCTGGATGCTCGGTCCGTTCCAGTCGAAGAAATAGGAGACGCGGTTGGCAAGCAGGGCGACGGATGTCGACAGTCCGAAATGGCCGTCAATATGCTCGAGCTGCTCGCTGCACAGGCGCAACTGATAGTCGGAGCCGCTCGCCCCGACATAGACGCCCGTGTCGGTCCCGGCCAGCGCATGCGCCGAATATCCGGCGTCCTCGACGCACGACCAGGCCAGTTGCAGCATCAATCGCTGCTGGGGATCGAGTGTGGCGGCATCCTTTGGAGAGATGCGGAAAAACAACGGGTCGAACTCGTCCACGCCGTGGATGAAGCCGCCCCGGTCGATGCCGCGATGCGTGTCGCTCGGGTCGATCCCGGCGGGCCAAGCCCATCTGCCGGCAGGCATCCGGCCGACCATGTCCTTGCCGTCGCGCAATATCTCCCAGAAGCTGTGCCTGTCCTCGATCCCCCCCGGCAGCCTGCACGCCATGCCCACGATCGCGATCGCGTCGCCTTTTGCCGTAGGTGTCTTGCGGCTTTCGGCTGTCGGCGAACCGGCGGCCGGCGCAGCGCTCGCCTGCGGGGTCTCTGGGAGTTCGGCTCCCTCATTGTCGGGTGCCTGTGGAAGCCGCTCCGCCAGATGCGTGGCGATACGCTCGCACGTGCCGTGCTCGGCGAAGAACGTCGCCTCCAGCCGTACGCCGAAGGTCGCGCGTATGCGCTCCCGGAGGTCGAGCAGGTCCGCCGAATCCATGCCGAGCTCGAACAGGGGTCGCGCGACGTCGATCTGCGCGCCATCACCGGCGTTGAGGATCGCCGCCACGGTCGTGGCGATGAAGGATTCGATCTCGCTCACGCCGACCGGGACCGCCGTTGCGGCGGCGTCGACCGACAGTTCCTTGCGCTGCCGGCGCCCTTCATATCTGACCAGGACGCCAAAGCCGCTATTTTCGTCATCGCGCGGCCGGTAGTTCGCAACCAGCCTTTCGATTCGGGCGCCGTGCATTTCGTGAAAGCGAAGCACGGTATCGACAAGCCGCCCCTGCTCGTTCCGCAGCCCGATATAGCGGGGCATGTCCACGCCGTCGTGCTTGGCATAATCCTTGCAGCGCGTCACACCGATGACGGCGTCTATGCCCGGCGTGGCCGCGCAGTACTGAAGCATGAATTCCAGAAGCTGATCGCCATAACTCCTGTCCTGCATTTCGGGCAGAACGTTGAGCGCCAGCAGCAGCGCCAGCGGCCCGGCGTCGTCGTGCAGTTTGCCGACCGTGAACATCGTCGAAGCGCCGAAATCGTCGTTCACGACCCGTTGCGAGTAGACGGCGCCGACGAGGCCATGTTCGTTTTCGAGCGCGAGCTGACCGGCCGGATAGCGGGTCAACCGGCCGCGGATCATGGCCGAGGAGGCGCGGCTGCCCACCGCCCAACACGATTTCTCCAACGCCACCAATGTCGGCAGGTCGGCCTTGTCGGCGGGACGAATGCGATAGTCGCGATGCCTGAAGCGAACGACCGAAAACCCGTCCTTGTCCGACATCTGCCCCAATTCGAACGCCGGGCCGGCGTCGGGAAAAACTCCGCCGCCGGCCAGCGTCAGCAACAATCGCTGCGGATCCCGCATCCATTCGACCGGTGAGGACGGCTCCAACGCGGATTGTTGGGCCAGAACGATCAGGCCGTGCCGCCTGAGCCACGGTCCGAACGATCCGGCGTCGAAGAGCAGGCTCGCCGCCGCGGCGCTTGCCGCGTCGGGCGTTGCCTCCACGGCTGGAGCATGGATATAGGCCGCGTCCTCGAGGTCGGTGACGCCGAGTGCTGCCAGTTTTTCGGCAAGCAGCGCGCCGCTGTCGCAAAGGCCGGGGACAATGCGCACGGAGGAGCCGGCGTGGTCGGTGTCGGGGTTGGGGTTCAAGCCGATCAGCATCGGCAACGAACCGGGTGGCAGGTGCCGATACTCGGAGCGCAACGCCCGCTCGAGTTGACCGGATAATGAGCCTGCGCCGAAGCCGATATCGACGATGTATTTCGGAGCGCCGTCCCGGAAGCACTGGTCCAACAGCAACCGCGCCGGAGCTTCAGCGATTTTCGTTGTGGATGTGTTTGCCATCGTCTCCCACCGTGCGGGTTCGCCAGGGCGGCACAGTCGCCCGGCCGCGGCCGCGACTTGCCTGGAACGTGTCAGTGAACCTGTGCGACGAGCTTCGTCAGAACGTTGCCCGGTCCGACTTCCCTGAATTCGGTCACGCCGAGGCGCCTTAGATGGCGAACCGTGTCCTGCCACCTGACCGGGCTGGTGATCTGTCTCACCAACAGATCCTTGATCGCCGCGGACCCGTTTTCGGCCGGATAAGGCTGCGCGGTGACGTTCGACATCACGCCGACGCGGGGTTCGCCGAAAGAGAAATCCGCCAGGGCAAGGCGAAACGCGTCGGCGGCATCTTGCATGTAACGCGAGTGGAAAGCGGCGCTGACCGGCAGCGGAATGAACATGTCGACATGCGGCTTGAGTGCCGTTTCGGCGGCCTCGATATCCGGTTCGGGACCGGAGATGATGGTTTGGCTTGGCGAATTGTGGTTGGCGATGTCGATCGTGGACAACGCATGATCCTCGATCAATCCGGCGAGCGTTTCGGCATCCGGGCCGATCACCGCGGCCATGGCGCCGCCGCGCGCCTGCCCCATGAGTTCGCCTCTCTTCTTGACGAGCCTGAGCCCGGTGTGAAAGTCGAACACGCCGCTGGCGAAAAGCGCGTTGAACTCCCCCAGGCTGTGACCCGCGACATAGGACGGGAGCCCGTTCTCGCGCACGGCGCGAAAATAATGCAGGGCGTTGACGACATAGAGCGCCGGTTGCGTGAACTGGGTCTGTCTCAGCCGGTCGTCCCGATCCTCGAGGCACAGGGTGCGAATGGAATAGCCGAGAATCTGGTCGATTTCGCTCTCGAGCCTGCGGAATTCGTCGTGCTCGAACCACTCCCCTCCCATGCCGCGATACTGCGAGCCCTGCCCCGGAAAGATAAATGCTTCCATGTCCGCGTGACCTTCCTTCCTCCGTCCGGCCGCCACAACAAACCAGCCGGCTCGTCTGAGGCTTCCCCCCCCCTTGCGACCATTTGCGCCGGAGAGGCATTGCTCCAGCCGACGGCCCCGCAGCCCGCCGGCCCACGTCTGATCAATTGTTATTCTAATATAATAGAATGCGTCGAACAAGTCGGGCGCGGCCCGGATCATCGTTTTTGACCTTCACCGTCGCCAGATGCGGCGTGCCCGCGCTCACCCCAGGAGGGCAGGTTGATCGGTTGCGCCCGTCTGAGCACGAGATCCGGCTCGACGGATGTCGAGACCGCGATGCCGAGGGCGTAGCCCATCAGCTGAAGGCTGCGAAACGTCCAGCGCCAAGGATTGTCCGCGATGGCGTTTGTGAAATGCACAGCCGGCCGCACGCCATCGACGTCGAACCAGACGCCCTCGACCGGCAGCGACATCCCCAGGCCCCGCGCCTTTAGGTAGGCTTCCTTCAGTGTCCACAGCGTGAAGAAGAACGCACCGCGCCGATCGTCCGCCAAGGCATCAAAACGGGCTTGTTCCGGTGGCGCGAGGACGCTTTTCGCCAGGTCGTCGACAGGGCCCGCTCGGGCGCGATGTTCGACATCGACGCCCAGTTCGGCGACGCCGCCCACTGCGCAGACGACCATGCCGTGGGTGTGAGAGAGGCTGAAATGCAGATCGCTGACGCCGTGGCAATCGGCGATATAGGGGCGCCCATGGCGATTGGTCGCAAAGCGCCAGTCCCTCGGCGCGATGTCGCGATAGCGCGACAGGCTGGTGCGCACGAGGCCCCGCGCGGCGAGAAATTGTTGGCGGGCCGATTCCGCTTTGAAAGACTCGTGACGCTGCCGCTCCTCGCGGCTCAGGAGTTGCAGGCAGTCGGCTTGTTCCGCCGGCGAGAAATGGTCGAGCGGCACGTACCATAGGTCGATGCGCGTCCGGCGCGATGGCGCCGCGGCCAGGTCGTCGGCCCGGCACGAACCGCCGGCGAGAGCTGAGGCATGGCTGCGCAACGCCGTACGACCGCGATCATCAAGCCTGCAAAGCGGGGTGCCGCTGCTCATACTCGCCCCTCCTTCCATAGTGTCGTTAGAGAACGAATGGAAATCACCGGTTCAAAAGAATAGAATACTAGTATAATGATTGGGTCAAGCGAGGCGGGCCCGGGCAAAACTGCCCCTCCGCCGGCTTTGCCCGGCCGGGCCACCTGACGGCACCAGAATGAGGACATCACAATGATCGTCGACGCGCATCATCATCTGTGGAAGCCGGCGCGCAACGATTATGACTGGATGCGCGGCGCACCCGACATCCTGTTGCGCGATTACCTTCCCGATGATCTGGCGCCTGCGCTGCAGCGGTTCGGCGTGGTGAAAACCATCGTCGTGCAGGCGGCCCAAACGCGGGCCGAAACCGACTTCCTGCTCGACCTTGCCGGAAACACGGATTTCATCGCCGGCGTGGTCGGCTGGCTCGACCTGGAAAGCGACGATTTCGGCGCTCAGCTGTCGATCTACCGAAACAGGCCGAAATTCGTCGGAATCCGGCCGATGCTGCAGGATCTGCCCGACGACGACTGGATTGTGCGGCCCAAGGTGATGCGCAGCCTTGAGGCGATCGCCAAAGCCGGCATCGCGTTCGACTTCCTCACCTACCCGCGCCATCTCGGCCATGTCGCCACGGTGCTGGAGGAAATACCGGGGCTGCGGGCGGTGATCGACCATCTGTCGAAACCACCGATCGGTTCCGGCGAACTGGATCCCTGGCGGGCGGCGATCGAGCGTGTGGCCCGCTTCGAGAACGTCTACTGCAAGCTCTCCGGGCTGATTACGGAAGCGGACCCGGCAGGCTGGCGCGTCTGCGACCTGCAACCCTATGTTCATCACGCGGTCGCCTGTTTCGGACCGGAGCGGCTGATGTTCGGCAGCGACTGGCCGGTGTGCCGGTTGGCCGGCGAATATGGAGACGTGCTTGCGGCGACGATGCGCGCCCTGCCCGCCGAGCTGAGCGCGGATGCGAGGATCTTCTCCAGCAACGCGGCGCGATTTTACGGGCTGAAACCGAGCGATTGAGGGCGCGGCGGCACCGGTGCGTGGCTCGATAATGCCATGAACGGGGCGGTTTATTCGGCGCGGACGTTGGGCAGGGGGAAGTAGCGGCGGCGTAGCGGCGTCGGATCGATCGCCGTGCGTCGCCCCGCCTTCAGGACCTCTCCCCAGTCGAGCGTTTCCCCGGCAAGCCAGTGCTTCAACGCCGCGCCGACCCGTTCGTCCGCGCCGACCCCGGCATCCTCCGCGTTCTCAAGACGCTCCGCGCCCCGCGCGAGATCGCAGAGCCGCATCGCGAGTTCGTCCCCCGATGAAACCAGAAGCGCTCTCCGGCACGCGCGATGGGTTCTGCCGGCGGCGAGGGTGAAGGCGAGGTCGGCGAGCGATACCGACGCCTCGCGGTCAAGCCATTGCAGCAGCCGCCTGGCCTGCTCGCGCAGATCGTCCGCCTTGTCGCCGGAAAGCAGAATGGGAAGGAGTCCCGGCGCCGTGTCGACAGCGGGCGGGCGCGGCGGTTCGCTCAAGACGATGTGGGCATTGCATCCGCCCAGCCCGTAAGCGTGAACGGCGGCCGTGAAAGCGGCCTGCCCGGTCATCGCCGAAAGCTCCCGAACCGCGATGTTCTCGGTCAGGATCCGGCAAGAGCCGGGGCGCAGCTCCGTGTCTTCCACGATGCCGCGATGGCCGCGTGTCGCCGGCACCACCCCGTGCCTGATCGCCATGACGATCTTGATGATCTGAGACATGCCGCCGGCCGCCTCGAGGAAGCCGATATTGCCCTTCACCGAGCCGACGCGGACACCCTCGGCAAAGACCGCCTGAAACGCCAGCAATTCGCTGAGATCGCCGCCGCCGCCGTTCCCGTGCGCCTCGACATAGCCGACCTGCCGCGGATCGATCCCGTGGCGGCGATAGGTGCGGCGGACCAGATCGGCCTGGGCGGAGGCATCCGGCCGCGTGAGACCGCCGGACGAGGCGCCCTGATGATTGACGCCGTTGGCCAGGATGAGGGCATGAATGGTGTCGCGGTCGTCCAGCGCCGTCTCCAGGGGCTTGATCACCAGCGCGGCCACGCCCTCGCCCAGCACCTGCCCGCCGGAATCGCGGTCGAACGGGGCGCATTCCCCCGACGGGCTGAGCAGGCCGAGTTCCTGCAGCATCACGAGCCTGCTCGGTTCCAGGAGCAGGCTGACGGCCCCGACGACGGCCTGTTCGCACTCGCCGTTGCGGATCGCCTCGACCGCGCGGTGGACGGCGACGAGGGCGCTGGAGCACGCAGTGTCGACGATCTCGCTCGGCCCGCGGAAATCGAAGACGTAGGAAATCCGGTTGGGCACCAGCGAGCGGGCGCTGCCGGCGGCGAGATAGATACGCGAAATCTCGTCCCAGTCTCCGGCACGGGCGTAGAATTGAAAGTCCTGATTGTACATCGCCACGAATGTGCCGGTCGAGCGGCGCCGAAATTCCTCCGGCGCATATCCGGCGTTCTCGATCGCGAGCCAGGCTTCCTCCAGCATCAGACGCTGATGCGGATCGATTGTCTCGGCTTCGCGGGGAGACAGGCGGAACAGGCCGTTGTCGAAGTCCAGGACGTCGTCCAGCGCCCCCACCTTGGGCACGGCGATCCGGTCGTTGCCGCACCAGGGCCATCGCTCGCGCGGCGGTGGCGAAAAAAGGTCGGCCCCGCCGATCAGGGAACGGTGATACGCTTCCGCCCCCCGGCTGCCGGGGAAGCGGCACGACATGCCCACGATCGCCATCGGCGAACGCGCACGGCCCGCGACACCGCGCGGCGCGATGTTGTCCCCAAGCGCTTGGTCGGCAGCCGCCTGCATGTCGCGCGCAAGCCTACGCGTCGACCGGCTCGAAGCTTCTCTTGAGCTCGGCCAGGTAGGGGAGATTCGCGCGGATGTCGGCGAGAGACGGACCGTAGTCGAGCAGGCACGCGATCTCGTCCACCCCCGCCACGGCAGCCGAGAGGGCGAATTTCCGCGTGTCGCCGACCGTCCCGAAAAGTGCTGCGGTGTTGAAGTAGCGTTCGAACGAATATTCGGCCATGTCGTCGATCTCCGCCGGAGAGAGTTGCCGGCCGACATCGACGGCCTTGCCCTGGAGATGACTCGACAGGCTGGTCTTGATGTATTGCAGGAAAGGCCCACGCACCGCGTCGTGCACGGTGTCGATGTTGTCGTGGACGAACGTGTGCAGCATCAGCGTCACCGTGCCGGCGGCGGGATCGTGGCCGGCTTCCTCGCGGCCTTGCCGATAGAGCCGAACCTTGTCCGCGAGCTGCTCGAGCGAAATCCCGGCGAGCATGGTGAGAACGTTCATCCCCAGTTCGCCCGCCTTGCGGAAGGTTTCCGGCTGCTTGGACGCCGTCAGCCAGAGATTCGGCTCGGGCTGAACGGGTCGGGGATAGGTAACGATCTCCGTCGGCACCTGGTCCCCGTTCGGATAGGCGACCCGATGACCTCGCCAGAGCCTGCGGATCTCGTCGATACGCTCGAGCCAGATGTTGCGCAGATCCGCGTAGGAGGATGGCGAGAGCACGAAATCGTTGACGTTCCAGCCGCTCGCCAGCGCGAGGTCGACACGCCCGTCGGAGAGGTGATCGACCACAGACCAGGATTCCACGATCTCGGCTGGGTGATGCAACGGCACCACGACGCTGCCGGCGCGCAGGCGGATAGTCTCCGTCACCGCCGCCAGATAGGCCGCGACGACGGCCGGATTGGGATAGATGCCGCCAAGTGTATGAAAATGGCGCTCCGGCATCCACACCGCCTCGAAACCGTGCCGGTCGCCGTAGCGGGCGATCTCCGAGATGACGGCGTAAGCGCCGCCGGCCTCCTCGGGATAGGAATTCGAGAAGCACATGAGGCTGAACTTCATGGTCGCTCTCCGATTGCTTCGCCGCCCGCTGGCGCGGCAAGCGTCTTTGGCATCGCGCGCTACCGCCGACGCGGCCGGCCCGGACGGTCCGGGCCGGCCGTTTGAACGTCAGAACGCCGGCTCGACCGACTCCACGTTCTCCTTGGTCACGACGGTCAGCGGAATCGGCAGTCGGTCCTTGACCTCCTCGCCATCGAGGATGCGCGCCATCGTCTCGATCGCCAGCCGGCCGTCCTCGACCGGCGACTGGACGATCGTCGCGTGCATCTCGCCGGTGCGGATGGACTCGAAGGCATCCTTCTGGCCGTTGATGCCGACGATCGGCGGGGTCGGCTTGGACGGATTGGCTTCCTTCCAGGCATCGATGAAACCGCGCGCCATGGTGTCGTCATTGGCGTAGACGCCGTCGAGCTCGTCGCCGAAACGGGTGATGAGGTCGCGGCTCACGACCAGCGCCTTCTGCTGGTCGAAGTCGGCATTGACCGTGTCGAGCACCTTGATGCCCGAACCGATTTCCTTGAGCCGGTCCTCGAAGCCGCCGACGCGGCCGATCGTGGTGCCGTTGCCCGCCTGCCCGGCGATGATGACCACGGAGCCCTCGCCGCCAAGCGCCTCGTTGAGCGCGTCCGCGGCCATTTCGCCCTCCTCATAGACGTCCGGTCCGGTGAAGGATGTCACGAACGGTTTCGCCTCCTCGCCCATCGGCGAGTTGATGAGAATGGCCGGGATTTCGGCTTGCTGGGCGCGCGCCAGCCCGGGGATGTAAGCCTGTGGATCGAGAGGCCACAGGATGATCCCGTCAACGCCGCGCGCCACGCATGTGTTGATCTGTTCGGTGCCCTTCTGGACGTCGAAGTCCTGGCTGAGGCTCAGGATCTCGATCTGCAATTCCTTGGCGCGCTCCTGAAGCGCCTCGTTGGCCGGCGTCGCATAGGCATGCGAGTCGGCCGCGTTTACGTAACAAACCGTCTTGGCCCGCGCCAAGCCGGTCGATGCCAGCATGGCCACAGCGGCCACGTACAACAAATTCCTCTTCCCAATCATGCGCTTCCTCCCTGTTTGACTGGATTGCCTTGAACGAGCGAAGGACGGCTGGCCGTGGCCTTCCGCCTGGTATTGACGGTGCGGTCGAGCACGACGAGCAGGATCAGGATGAACCCCGAGACGACCTGCTGGACGTAGGCGGGCACCGACTGGAACTCCATCGCCACCGTTAGCGCGCCGATGGTGAGCACACCGCCCAGCGTGCCGAGGGCGGATCCCTTGCCGCCCTCGATCCGGGTCCCGCCGACGACGACGGCCGCGATCACGGTCACGATCAGGGTGGAGCCGAACACGGGCGAGCCGGTGTTGGTCACCAGGCTTTGCAGCACCCCGGCGAGGCCTGCCAGCGTGCCGGCAAAGACGAAGCCGAAGAAAAGGATGCGCCCGGACGCGATGCCGCTTTCCTCCGCCGCCACCACATTCGACCCGACGGCGAAGACGTTACGCCCCGGTATCGTGCGCGTCAGCCAGAAATGAAGCAGCAGGATGAAGGCCACGAACAGCGCGCTGCGAACCGTGAAGATGTCCAGGTAGATCTGGGCCAGGGCGAGCGAGAACATGATATCGGTTCCCGTCACCGGCTGGCTGTCGGTGATCCAGTGCGCGATGGAGCGGAAGATCAGCATCGTGGCCAGCGTGAGAACGAGCGAATGCACCTTCAGGCCGACCACCAGGGCGCCGTTGATCGCACCCGCCACCATGCCCACGACGACGCCCGCCGCGGCGGCCGGCAGGATGCCGAGCTGCGGCTGCAGCATGATCGACACAATGCCTGCCAGTGCGAACACCGAACCGGCCGAAAGGTCGATCTGGCCGGCGATCAGCAGGACCGTGAGGCCGATGGCGATCAGGCCGATCGTGGCGGCACGGTCGAGCCCGAGGCTGAGCGTCGTGGCGCTCACATAGCCGGGCACGAGCATCGCCGAAACGATCAAAGTGAGGCCGAGAATGATCGCGACCCTGTAGTGCAGTGCGAGCGAGACGTATCGCATCACGCGCCTCCCCGCTTGCGCAGCGCGGCATCCATGCCGACGGCGCAGACGATCAGCGTCCCGAGCACGAAACCCTGCACGGGCGTGCGAACCCCCTCCAGCACCATCACATTCGTCAGAAGCTGCACGAAGACCAGGCCGGCGATGGCGCGGGGAACCGAACCGAAGCCGCCGATGATCGAGACCCCGCCGACCACGACCGCGGTGATGGCGCTGAACTCGTAGCCGGTACCGACCAGCGGACGGGCGCTTTGCAACGTCAGCCCGAGCAGGCCGCCGCTGACGCCGGCCGCCAGGCCGGTGATGACGAACGCGCCCGCCTTGACCGCGCGAACCGGTACCGCGCTCGCTTCGGCGGCGCTGTAATTTCCGCCCGTGGCCAAGGTCCACCGGCCCCAGAAGGAACGTGACAGGAGGATATGGCCGACGACGGCGATGGCCGCGAAGATGAGCGCGACGACGGGGATGCCGAAGAGCCTGCCCTTGACCAGTTCGGCGGAAGCGGGGTTGGTGCCGTAGACGATCACCCCGCCGACCGCGGCTTGGACGATGCCCAGGCCGATCGTTCCCACCCCCAGCGTGGCGATAATGGGATTGACGCCGAAATAGCCCACCAGGACGCCGTTCAAGAGCCCGATCGCACCGGCCAACGCAACCGCGACCACGAATGACGGAACCGGTCCGATCATTGGCTGAAGACCGAGGGAAAGGATGGCGCCGCAGGCGATGGTCGCCGGAACCGAGAGGTCGGCGAGCCCGCCGACGACGAGCACGAACGTCATGCCGACGACGACGATGCCGACGATCGACATCGAGGTCAGCACGTTGAGGAAATTCCCGGTGGAGAAGAAGGCGGCGTTGGCGATCGAGCCGTACAGCACCACCGCGAGGATCGCGATCAGCAACCCCGCCTTGGACAGCGCGTCCACGACCTTGCTGCCGCGTGTGAAGCGGTCGCCGGACTTCATGCGTGCGATGTCTACAACCCCGTCGGTCATGCGACCTCCTCGCCCGTCGCCAATGCCATGATCCGCTCCTCGCTGAGCGCCTTGCGATCGAGCGGCGCGGAGGCGTGACCGTCCCGCATCACCACCACCCGGTCGCAGACGCCGAGAACCTCCGGCAGTTCCGACGAGATCATGAGAACGGCCATGCCCTCGGCGACCAACTGGCCGATAATGTTGTGGATTTCCGCCTTCGCGCCGACGTCGACGCCCCTCGTCGGCTCATCCAGAATGAGCACCGACGGCTTGGCGGCCAACCATTTGGCGATCACCGCCTTCTGCTGGTTGCCGCCCGACAAGAGATTGATCCGGCGCTCGCCGTCCGGCGGCGAAATCGCGAACTGGGATACGTACTGGCCGGCGAGCGCGCGGTCGGCGCCACGGCTGATGCAACCCAGCTTGCTGAGCTGCCGCAGGATCGGCAGGCTGATGTTCTCGCGCACGCACATCGCCGGAACGATGCCGTCGCCCTTGCGGTCCTCCGGCACATAGGCGATGCCGGCTCTGACCGCGTCGGACGGCGATCTGATGGCCGGCTCGCGCCCGCCGAGCCGGACCGTGCCGCCGGCCAGTTGGGACAGGCCGAAGATGGCGCGCGCGACTTCGGTGCGTCCCGCGCCGACCAGCCCGGTCAGGCCGAGGATTTCGCCGGCCCGCACGTCGAAGCTCACATCGCGGAAATGCGCGCCGTCGCTGATGTTCTCCACACTGAGCACCGGGGCGCCGATGGCCGCGGGACTCTTCGGGAAGACATTGCTCACTTCCCGCCCGACCATCAGGCTGATCATTTCGGCGGCGGTTATGCCCTCGATCGGCCGGGTTTCGATCATGCTGCCGTCGCGCAGCACGGTCACCTCGTCGGCGATCTGCAGAACCTCCTTGAGCCGGTGGCTGATATAGACGATGGCGATCCCGTCGTCGCGCATCTTGCGCAGGATCGAAAAAAGCGCGGCGGTCTCGTGTTCGCTGAGGCTGGACGTGGGCTCGTCGAGCACGATGATGCGGGGATCGGCGGCATAGGCCTTGGCGATTTCGACCAGCTGCTGCTGGCTGATCGACAAATTGCCCAGCCGTTCGCGCGGGTTTATCGCCGCGCCCAGCTCCGCTAAAACGGCGGTCGCCCTGGCGATCATCTCGCGCCGGCGCAGCAACGTCCACTTTCCCGGCATGCGGCCGAGATAGACGTTTTCCGCTACGCTTAGATCCGGAACCAGGTTGATTTCCTGATGCACCATCCGCACGCCGAGCGCCTGCGCGTCGGCGGGGCGGCGCATGCGCACCTCCGTACCGCCGACCCTGATCGTACCGCTCGTGGGCGGATAGGAGCCGTTCAAAACCTTCATCAGAGTAGACTTGCCGGCGCCATTTTCTCCCACGACGGCATGGACACTGCCGAACTTTACGGAGAAGTTGACGTTGGACAGCGCCTTCACGCCTGGAAACGTCTTGGTGATCCCCTTCATGTCCAAGGCGCAATGAGCGTCTGTCATGTCCGGCTTGGTTCCTCCCTGGCAGAACCGGTCGCTGCCTCCACAACGACCGCGTGTATGTTATGTTAGTATAACAGTTCTTTCAAGCGGCTGCTTCTTCCTGGATGTCCGTCGCTGTGTTGAAAAGCCTCCCCACGGCCGAAAAAGGCCGATGCGCAACGCATCGCTTCCCCGGCGCCGCCTCTATTGCACTAATATAACAGTCGTGACAAGTTGAATCTGACGTCAGGACGGTCGGGGCGCGGTCGACAGGACGCAGCCCGGCTTTCCTAAACGTTTGACATGCTAGTATAAGGGTGATCATTGCCGACGAACGGCAACGTGGATGGTTTCATGGACTTCGACCCGACTACCCTGAACCGGGCCCTCCCGCTTCGGGATCAGATCTATCAGAAGATTCGCAACATGATCGCGGTCGGACGGCTGAAGCCCGGCGATCCGATCAACGAGGTGGCCATCGCCGAAGCGCTCGGCATCTCCCGCACCCCGGTGCGCGAGGCGGTCAAGCGCATCAGCGACGAAGGTCTCATCAAAGTGCTGGCGCAGACCGGCACCTATGTCGCGCCCATAAGCCGGGCCGACCTCGAGGAAGCCTATGTGATCCGCCGCGCGCTGGAAATGGAAAGCGCCAGGCGGGCCGCGCCGAAATTCACCGCGTCGTCGGCCGAGGCGATCGAGGACAATATCGCCGCACATCGTCTCGCGATTTCGCGTGGAAAATACGCCAGAGCCATACAACTCGACGACGTGTTCCACCGCACGATTGCCGAAACCAGCGGGTTTCCGATGATTTGGAAAGCCGTCGACATTTCGAAAGCGCAGATGGATCGTGGCCGCTACCTGGCGATCCCCAAGCCGGGTTATGGCGAACAGACGATCAAGCAGCATGAAGCGATCCTCGACGCCTTGAAACGCCAGGACGCCGAGGGTGCCGCGCTGGCGATGGAACATCATCTCGAGACGTCGCTCCACAACGCTATCGAAGTCGCCGGAGAGCTGGGCGCCAAGGTCGCGTCTTCGACAAACGAGGCAAAGTAGGCGCGGCATGAAGAGGATGGGGCTTTGCATTTCCCTGAAGGCCGAGGCCATCGAGGACTATAGGCGGCTCCACGCCGATGTCTGGCCCGAGGTCCTCGACGTCATCAGCCGGGCCAATATCAGGAACTATTCCATATTCCTGCGGCAGCCCGAGAACCTGCTCTTCGCCTACTGGGAGTACCACGGCGCCGATTTCGCGAAAGACGCGGCCCAGATGGGCGAATCGCCGGCAATGCGTAAATGGTGGGAATTGTGCGATCCCATGCAGACCCCCCTGCCGACACGCGCCAAGGGCGAATGGTGGGCCGCCATGGAAGAGGTCTTCCATCTCGATTGAATCCGGTCCGTCGGGATCACCCCGACAGCGCCGTTCAGCCAGGCCGGCAGCCGGAGCCACATGCCCCGTGACCGCGACGGGTCCGGGAGAGCGGCTTCGCGGCGGGGCGCTCTTTTCGCCCTCCTTCATGGTTCCCTGCGACCGCCGCAAAAACGTCGCACACCTGCGCATGTCGATCGGTTGAGCAGGTTCGTGCCGCCGGATAGCGCTTGACCCGCAACGTACTATTATATTAGTATTCTAATCATCCTTTCGGCGGAAAGTCGAAACGGCCCCAATCCGAGTTCATTTGATGACGCGCTTTATTAAACTGTTCGAAGCCGACAACATCCTGCTGGCGGTAAACCCGCTGAGCGTCGGCGAGAAAGCGGGGGACGTGGTCGTTGCGACACGCATACCGCGCGGCCACAAGATGGCCCTGCGCGATATCGCGGCCGACGAGGCCATCGTGAAATACGGTCAGATCATCGGCTTTGCCCGACAGCCGATCGCAGCGGGCGACTGGGTGCACGAGCACAATGTCTATCTGCGCGACTTCGAGCGCGACCATGCGTTCGGCGCCAATTCGCGCCCCACCGACATGGTTTCAAAATCCGACAGGGCGACGTTTCAGGGCTTCAAGAGGCCGGATGGCAAGGTCGGCACCCGAAACTACATCGCAACGCTGACATCGGTGAACTGTTCGGCCAGTGTTGCCCGTTTCATCGCCGACGAGGTCAACCGCTCCGGCGTCCTCGCCGACTATCCGAATGTCGACGGCGTCATCTCGCTGGTGCACGGCACCGGCTGCGGCATCGACGTCAAGGGTCCGGCCTACGATGTCTTGAAGCGCACGCAATGGGGTTTCGCCACCAATCCGAATGTCGGCGGCGTGCTGATGGTCGGCCTCGGCTGCGAGGCGTTTCAGATTCCGCGCTGGATGAAATCCTACGGCATCGAGGAAAGCGCGACGTTTCGCGCCATGACCATTCAGGAATCCGGCGGCACCCGCAAGACCGTCGAAGCCGGCGTCAAGGCGATCGTCGAGATGCTGCCGATCGTGAACGCCGCCGAACGCACGACGCAACCCGCCTCCGAACTTGTCCTGGCTCTCCAGTGCGGCGGATCGGACGGCTATTCCGGCATCAGCGCCAATCCCGCCCTCGGCGCGGCGGTGGACCTTCTGGTCGCCCAAGGCGGCACCGCCGTCCTGTCCGAAACGCCGGAAATCTACGGCGCCGAACATCTGCTTACCTCGCGATCGGAGACCCGGGAAGTAGGCGAAAAGCTCATCGAGCGCATTCGCTGGTGGGAGGCCTATACCGCCAAGCACGACATGGAGATGAACAACAACCCGTCGCCCGGAAACAAGCTTGGCGGTTTGACCACCATTTTGGAGAAATCGCTCGGCGCGTTGGCCAAGGGCGGCACGACCAATCTCCGCGCCGTTTTGGAATATGCCGAGCCGATCCGCGAGCGCGGCCTCGTCTTCATGGATACGCCCGGCTACGACCCCGTTTCGGCAACGGGCCAGGTCGCCGGCGGCGCGAATGTTCTGTGTTTCACCACCGGGCGGGGCTCGGCCTTCGGCTGCAAGCCCACGCCCTCGATCAAGCTCGCCTCCAACTCCGTCATTTTCGAGAAGATGCGCGAGGACATGGACATCAACTGCGGAGACATTCTGGACGGCACCCCGCTTGCCCGGAAAGGCGAGGAGATCTTTGCCGAAATCCTTCGTGTCGCGTCGGGCGGCTCGACCAAGTCGGAGTCGCTCGGTTATGGCGACAACGAATTTGTGCCGTGGAGCCTCGGTGCCACGATGTAGATCGCGCACGGCGCCCCCCCATGCGGCCGGTCAAGCCGATCCGGCGCGGGCCTTTCGGGGGACCGGAGAGTCCGATGATGTTTCGAGAGCCGCGCCGGGGACAACATTGCTGAAGACTGGCCAGATCGAGCCGCGCTCCTACCGGGACGCGATGGCGAATTTCGCCGGCGCGGTCCATGTCATCACCACAAACGGCGCCGCGGGCCGGCGCGGCGTAACCGTCATTGCCGCCTGCTCGGTGTCCGACACCCCGCCTACGGTGCTCGTGTGCCTCAACCGCGACAACCGGGCCAACGACTGCTTTGCCGAGAACGGCGTTTTCGCACTCAACACGCTTGCGGCCGGGCACCAGCCGCTCGCTGCGGCATTCGCCGGCCTGACCGGCCTGACGCAGGCGGACAGGTTTGCCGCGGCTGAATGGGAGACGATCTCCACCGGAGCGCCTGCCCTGTCGGGAGCAATTGCCGTTTTCGATTGCCGGATCGTGGCAATCCAAACCGTCGCCACCCACCGCATCCTTATCGGCAGGGTTGCAGGTCTGCGTTGCCGCGACAGCACACAACCGCTGCTCTATTTCAGAAGGGACTACAGGGGGCTGCAGCGCAGCAGACAGCTCCGCGCCACAGTTGACTGACGCCGGGCGCGGACCGTTTCATCCGTATTCACGCCCGCGCCGCACCCTCATCGATCAGCCCGTCGCTCCGCAGCGCGTCCCAAAGCGCGTCCGGCAGCGACATTTCGAACCATTCGACATTCTGCAATACGTGATCGGGGTGCTTTGCGCCGATCAGGACGGAGGTCACCGCCTTGTGCCTGAACGGGAACTGTATCGCGGCCGCGGCAAGCGGCACGCCGAACGCCTCGCACGCCGCCGCCAGCCTGTCCGCCTTCCTAGCGATCTCCTCGGGAGCGTCCTGATAGTTGAACTTGCGGTTGCCCGATCGTCCGGCGGCCAGAATGCCGGAGTTGAACACGCCGCCGATCACGATCGACATGCCGTCGGCGTGAGCCTTGTCCAGCAGCGAATTGGCGTTTTGTTCCAGAAGCGTATGACGCCCGGCAAGCAGCGTGCAATCGAGCCGGGCTTCGTTCATGGAATCAAGCACCACATCCGCCTCGTTCACGCCGAGGCCGAAACCCTTGATGATGCCGGCCTCGCGCAGATCGCTCAGCGCGCGAAAGCCGCCGCCCCTGGTCAGCGCTGTCCAGTGGGCATCGGCGCGTTCCGCGTGGGTCAGCCTGCCGATGTCGTGAACGAACAGCATGTCGATCCGCTCCCGTCCCATGCGCTGCTGGCTGTCGTCGAAGCTGCGCATGATCGCATCGTAGGAGTAGTCGAACACCTCGTGGAAGGGCAGCCCGTTCCGCCATCCCGCATCGAGCGGATTCTTCTCGGCGGCTTGCGGCAGCTTCCGTCCCGGGCGCTCACGCGTCATGAGACGGCCGACCTTGGTGCTGACCACCGGCTGCGAGATCGAAACGCGCTCCCGTAAGAAGTGGCCCAGCATGTGCTCGGCACGGCCCAACCCGTACATGGGAGCGGCGTCGAAATAACGGAGTCCGCAATCCCAGGCCGCCTGCAGCGTGGCCAGGCAGGTCCGATCGTCGACCGGCGCATAGAGACCGCCCAGCGAAGCGCACCCCATGCCGAGCGCGGTTACATCCAAACCCGTCCGTCCGACGCTGCGTGTCTCGCTCGCTTTCACTCTGCCTCTCCTGCGAATGGCGCCATTTTGTCACTGCGGCACTTGTCGGTCCTGTTACACTAATATAATAGATCAAATCAAGCCATTGCAGGCTGCGCGCGGGGCGCGACCGACCCCAAAGCCTCGTTCGCGCATCGTGCGATCTTCAGGCAGAACCGAGCGGAGTAAATCATCGACATGAACAAGATCGATCTCAACGGCCAGCATGCCGTCGTCACCGGCGGAGCTCAAGGACTGGGCTTCGCGATGGCCAAGCGTTTCGTCGCATCCGGCGCCACGGTTACCTTGTGGGACATCGACGAGGCGCAGCTTCAGGCAGCCCGCGACGAGCTCGGCAATGCAACGTCGACGCAGATTGTGGACGTGGCCGACTGGGACTCGGTCAAGACGGCGTGCGACAGGACGGAAGACGCCGCGGGCGGGATCTCCATCCTTGTCAATTCGGCCGGCATCGCCGGCGCGGCCGCGCCGCTCGATACATACGAGATCGCGATGTGGAAGGCGGTCATCGACATCAACCTCAACGGCACCTTCCACGTCAACCGCGCCGTGGTTCCAGGCATGAAGGAGCGCAATTACGGGCGCATCGTCAACATCGCGTCGGTCGCCGGCAAGGAAGGCAACCCCAACGCCGCCGCCTATTCGGCCTCGAAAGCGGCCGTGATCGGCATGACGAAGTCGCTCGGCAAGGAACTCGCCGGGTACGACATCGCGGTCAACTGCATCTCGCCGGCAACGGCGCAGACGCGCATCCTCGAGCAGCTCACCCCCGAACATATCGAGTATATGCGCTCGCGCATCCCGCGGGGCCGCCTTCTCGAAGTGGACGAAGCCGCCGCGATGGTCGCCTGGCTCGTCTCCAAGGAGAACAGTTTCACCACCGCCGCGACATTCGACCTGTCCGGCGGCCGAACGACGTACTGAAAGGCCAAAAGCATGAAGCTGCTTCGCTACGGAGCCGCAGGCTCCGAAAAACCCGGCCTGCTGGACGATAACGGGCATATCCGCGACCTCGGCGGCGTCGTCGACGACATTGGCGGCCAGTGGCTCGCCGATCTCGCCTGGATGCGGGACGTGGACATTGCCGGCCTGCCGGTGGTCGAGGAACCGCAGAGGCTCGGCCCGTGCGTGGCCGGCACCGGCAAGTTCATCTGCATCGGGCTCAACTTCGCCGACCATGCGGCGGAAGCGGGTCTGGAGGTTCCTCCCGAACCGGTGATCTTCATGAAAGCCACGTCGGCGATGTCTGGACCGAACGACGATATCGTTATTCCGAAAGGATCCAGCGCGACCGATTGGGAGGTCGAACTCGGCGTCGTCATCGGCAAGCATGCGAAACACGTGTCGCAGGACGAGGCGCTGGACCATGTCGCCGGCTATTGCGTCGTCAATGACGTTTCGGAACGCGATTTCCAGAACAAGCGGTCCGGTCAGTGGACCAAGGGCAAGTCGTGCGACAGCTTCGGTCCGACCGGCCCCTGGCTGGTCACGCGCGACGAGATTGCCGATCCGCAGCAACTCGCCATGTGGCTGTCGGTCAATGGAGAGACCATGCAGAACGGCTCGTCGGCGACCATGGTCTACGGCGTGGCCCATCTGGTGAGCTATCTGTCGCAGTTCATGACCCTGCACCCGGGAGACATCGTCTCAACCGGTACGCCTCCCGGCGTCGGCCAGGGCTTGAAGCCACCGCGCTATCTCAAGCCCGGCGACATGGTGGAGCTCGGCATCGAAGGCCTGGGCTCGCAGCGGCAGAGCGTGCGCGCACACGCCTGACGCGCCACCTCGGCGGCCCTGCGGGCCCGTCGATGCTGGCGCGCCGGCGGCCGATGCCTTGCGACCGGCTGCAGAGCCTTTCCAGGCAAAGCGGTAGCCGGTCCGCCGTTTAGACATGCGCTAAGCCGACAAGGTGGGGCCGATCTGCACGTCCGTGACAAGCAGATCGGCTTTACGCGGCGCGGAGGAGTTCGGCCAACTCGCCGAACGATCTGGTAAAGATGTCTTCGAGCTGGGGCCGCACGCCAAACTCCGCCTCGATCTTGTTGGCAAGGATCGGCGCGACCAGAGAATCCCCGCCCACCTCCAGGAAATAGGTCTGCGGCCCGATATCCTCGCACTTGAGGATCGCGCGGGCCTGCTCCAGGATGCGCTCCTGCAAAACCGCTTGATCCACGCGCGTAGTCTGGTTCATCGTCATCGCTCCATTGCGTCCTGCCGAAGCTCATTCGCCTGCCGGCAAGCGATCTTCGACGGCGTTTTTTGCCGGTTTCGCGGCCTGTGAACATCGCCCGGTCCAGACGCGGTCGCGGTATTCCTGTCCGGTGAGTATCGGCTGGCACGGGCCGAGAGCCCGCGCGACATGCTGCGCGGCATCGGCGGTGAAAAGCTCCCCGCCTATCGCCGAAACCAGTTGGGGTATGCCGTGGCGAAATCCGCTGACTTCGGCGGGATTGCGGCCATTGCTGAGAAGGGCGCCGGCGCCGAAGAAGTGGATGTCCTTGAGACAAGGTGCGGTCCCGGGCTGCTTCTCGGTGAAGGCGAAGCTCGGAGACAGATAGGGATGACGCGCGAGATCTTCATGCTCTTCTCCAGCCGGCGGCCGGTAGCGATCCCGCCACAGCGCGATCTGATCGCCGATGTTTCTGAGTTCGGGACGCGCGCGGAGATCGACCTTGTAGCCGGTTCCGGCGATGACGAAATCGAATTCGAAACCCGTGTCGCGCCCGCCAAGTCGAAGGGAAATCGTGACGCCATCCGTTTCGAGAAGCGGGTCGCGCGCGCCGAGATGAAGGTGAAACGTGTCGAAGCGCGTTGCGCGACGTACCGTATCGGGCACCGGGCCCTGGGCGCGCCGGCACAGCGCGCTCATGATTGTCCAGCGCTCGGCATCGGGCAGAAGCCGGAAATGCTCTACCGACCCCGGGTAATAAAGCATCCGCATGACCGACAGGCGTTCGAGGTCGTCATGGCGGCAGAACAGATGCACCGAAGCCGCGCCATGCTCAAGCGCGACCGCTGCGGCGTCGAACGCCGAGGAGGACGCGCCGAATATGGCGATGCGCCGCCCCCGCAGCGCGGCGAAATCGATCGGTTCCTCCGCGTGCGCATAAAGTTCGGCGGGCAGGGACCGCGCGATGAAGGCAGGCATATTGACGCCTCCGCTACCGGCGAAGCCGGTCGCCAGAACGAGCTTGCGGCAGACCTGCTGCTTCGGGCGACCGTCAACCGACAGTCGAAGCCTCAGTCCCTGTTGCGCCGGCTCGATACTTTCCAGCCGTGTCCCGAACCGCACCGATACTCCAACCATCTTCCGGTACCAGACCAGGTAGTCGGCCCAGTCGAGCCGTGAGATGGACCGCATTTCGGCATACGCCGCCTCGCCGTGACGCGCTTCGTACCAGGCCTGGAAGCCCAGTTCCGGTATACCCAGCTCCGGCCCGGGGAGATGCTTGGGCGATCGCAGCGCGTTCATGCGCGCCGTGGCCAGCCAGATACCCTCCCCGCCCTCGCCGGCCGCGTCGATGACGGCGGTTCGCGTTATCCCGGCGCGGCGCAACGCGAACGCGATCGCCACGCCGGATTGTCCGCCACCGACGACGACGACGTCGTGGTCGGTACCGGCCCGCTCGGGGATCCAGTTGTCGGGATATCCGCCGTGACGCTCGATCGCGCGCTGGGCGGTTCTGTCGAGCGCCTCGGCGAACGAATGCGTGCCGTCTGTGCACGAAACGGTCCGAAGCTCGCGGACCTCCAGCCCCTTCCGCATCGAGCGATCCCTCTCCCTGGCGATGTATGGTCCGGCCCGCGCCAGCCAGGCTTTGCAACCTTTGCAACGCGGCACTGATCGATCGTTCCAAGGGCGGGCCGGCGCAGGCTTCCGGCCAACCAACCACCCTCGCTCTCGACAGCGTTACACTAATATAATAGAACCTTCAAGGCCTGACGCCCCCTCGCGGCGACGGCGATGCGGAATGAGGAGGAGCATGGGATGGTTGAGCCAGCGGCGCCGGCGGAGCGCGCGAAGACTGAAAGGGCGTCGTTTCTCCTGGAAGGCATTCAACAGGCGTACTGGGTCGGACAGGGTGCCGAGCTCGACCTTAGCACCCCCGCCACCTACTATGTCGAAGTGGACGTTCCGGGCGAGCTCAAGACCGAACTGACGCCCGCTCTTCAGCAGCTCCTCCGGCGCCACGATATGCTGCGGGCGGTGATTTTGCCGTCGGGCGAGCAGCAGGTTCTCGACGATGTCGGACCGTACGAGATCGAAATACTCGACCTGAGAGACCTTCCAGCAACGCGGCGGCGGGAACGGCTCGAGACGCTTCGGACCGAAATCAACACCGAGGCGCTGCCCACGGACCTTTGGCCTCAATTCGACATCCGTGCGACGCAGGACGAGGCCGGATTGCGCCTGCATATGCGGTTCGCGCTGTGGATGATGGACGGCTGGAGCTTCCACCTTCTTCTGCGGGAATGGCTCGCCCTGTGCGCCGACCCGGCCAGCGCCCTGCCACCGATCGAAATGTCGTTCGCAGACTATGTTGAGGCGCAAGGCCTGGTCCGGCAGGGACCGAGATGGCGGGCCGCCTGGGATTACTGGCAGCCGCGCCTGGGCGACTTCCCCGGCCCGCCGTCCCTGCCCTTGACCAGCAGGCTATCCCTCGACCGGCGCCCGCGGTTCCGACATGTCAGCCGGACGATGTCGGCGCAGCACTGGGCGAAAATCGTCGACATCTGCGCACGGTTGCGCATCCCTCCAAGCCTGCTGGCATGCGCCGTCTACACGGAAGTGCTCTCCCGTTACGCCGGCAGCGGTCATTTCGCGATCACGGTTCTCTACTCCGGCCGTTTCCAGCATCTGCCGCGCGCCACCCAGACATTCGGCAATTTCGGAACCACCATCCTGCTCGAGGTCGACGCTTCCCGGGACCGCTCGTTCGTCGAGCGCGTGCGTGGCCTGCAGCGCCAGTTCTGGCGGGATGCCGAGCGGATCGAGGTCAGCGGTATCGACATCTCCCGTGCGATGCAACAGCGCGCGGGAACCGGCCCGGGCATGAGCGTGCCGGTCACCTTCACCGCGGTCACGGGCCCCGCCGGCCCCGAGGCCACCGGAAATCCAACGGCGCGCATCGATCACGACACCGCGCGCCTCCAGGTTCCGCAGGTCTATCTCGACCACCAGATGCATTTCGGCGATGACGGGTCCGTGATCTTCAACTGGGATTATGTCGAACAGATTTTCCCCGCCGGTTTCGTGGAGGAACTGTGCCGGGCGCATCGCGACTTGTTCTTGAGTTTGGCTCGGGACGAGGCGCTCTGGAACGAACGGGATCCCAAACCATACAAGCCGGCGCCGCCGACGCCTGCCACCGCCCCTTCCGCCGCGCCGGAGCGGCTGGAAGCGGCATTCGAGCGTCAGGCAGCCGACCGTCCCGAAAACGTCGCGGTGATCGCCGGCGATCGGCGCCTCACCTATGCGCAATTGCGGCGCCTGGCCGTCGCGACGGCCGGCGAGCTGAGTCGGCGCGGCGTTGCGCGGGGCGACTTGGTCGCCGTCTCGCTGCCCAAGGGCTGGGAACAGATCGTCGCCGTTCTCGGAATTCTCTATGCGGGCGCCGCCTATGTTCCCGTCGATCCGGACCTGCCGGCCGAACGCCGCAACGTGCTGTTTTCGCAAAGCAAGGCAAGGTTCGTCCTTACACGGACGCCTCTCGAGAAAGCGCTGGCCTGGCCGGCCGGCCTGCAGCGCATCTGCGTCGATCTGGTGCGCGACGACGGCCAGGATGTGCCCCCGCCCGCCGAGGCAATGGCGACCGACCTTGCCTACGTGATCTTCACCTCCGGCTCCACCGGTGTTCCCAAAGGCGTCATGATCGATCACCGCGGCGCATGGAACACGATCGTCGATCTCAACAGCCGCTTTTCGCTGCAGCCCGCCGACAGGATACTCGCCCTTTCGTCGCTCAGCTTCGACCTTTCCGTCTACGACATTTTCGGAACGCTCGCCGCCGGTGCGACGATCGTCGTTCCGGACGCGGAGCGAGCCAAGGAGGCTTCGCACTGGCGCGACCTCGTGCAGCGCCACGACGTCACGGTCTGGAACTCGGTTCCGGCGCTGATGCAGCTGGCGGTCGAAGGCGCCGGCGGCGCCGTGATGCCGTCCTTGCGTCTGGTCATGTTGAGCGGGGACTGGATCCCGTTGACCCTGCCCGAGCAGATCCGTCCTGCGGCGCCGGCAGCGGAAATCTGGAGCCTGGGCGGAGCCACCGAGGCGTCGATCTGGTCGGTTCTCTACCCGATCGGACGCATCGATCCGGAATGGCGTTCCATTCCCTACGGCCACGCGATGGACCATCAGTCGATCCAGGTTCTGGACGCCGATCTCGCCGTGTGCCCGCCATGGGTGCCCGGCGATCTGTATATTGGCGGGATCGGGGTCGCGCTGGGATATCTGGGCGACCAGGCCAAGACGGCGGCCAGTTTCATTCGCCATCCGACCACCGGCGAGCGCCTTTATCGCACCGGCGACATGGGGCGCTATCTCGCCGATGGCGAGATCGAATTCCTGGGTCGCAAGGATTTCCAGGTCAAGATCCAGGGCTACCGCGTGGAATGCGCCGAGGTCGAGGCCGCGCTGCTCGCCGTACCCGAGGTCGCCGCCGCGGTGGTGGTGGCCGTCACCGACGGCGCCGGGACGCGCCACCTCGCCGGTTACGTCGTCCCGAAAGCGGCGGGCGCGCCTCTCGATCCGGCCGGGTTGCGGGAGCGGCTTCGCGCGATCCTGCCGGCCTATATGGTGCCCACCTATTTCGTCTCGCTCGACAGGCTGCCGCTCAGCGACAACGGCAAGGTCGTTCGCTCGGCCCTGCCGGCGCCCGATTTCGGCGTCCGCGAGGCCACGAAGCGTTCGCCGGCTCCGCCGAAAGACGCGCTGGAGGAAGCAATCGCCGCGCTCTGGCGCGACACGCTCGGCACGGACGAGGTCGGACGGGAAGACGATTTCTTCGCGCTCGGCGGTTCGTCCTTCGCCGGCATGCGCCTCATGGCCAAGCTCGAAGAGCGCTTCAAACGCCGGTTTTCCTTCGCCACGCTCGTCAGCTACCCCACAGTGGCCAGCATCGCCGATCTGTTGCGCGGCGACGGTGACGAGCAGGCCGACGCGATCCTGACACCGATCCGGCACGGTCGCGAAGGCCCCGCCCTGTTCTGCGTCCACCCGATCGGCGGCAACGTCATGTGTTATGTCGGGCTCGCCCAGGCGCTGCGGCCCGGCCGCGCCGTCTATGGATTGCGGGCGCCAGGGCTGACCTGCGCGACGCAGGCGCCGTTGGATTCGATAGAGGATATGGCTGTTCGCTACCTGGAAGAGATCCGCGCCGTCCAGCCGGATGGCCCCTATCACCTCATTGGATGGTCGCTGGGCGGGCTGGTCGTGCAGGAGATGGCGCGCCGGCTGGAGGCCGGGCACGAGACGCCGGGCCTAGTGGCCATGATCGACAGCGCGGCGCCCGATGCTCCGGTCGCGGGCGCCGCGGTAGATCCGGCCGAACGCTTCGCGGGGTTCGTGAACGATCTGGCGGCCGTGGCAAAGCTGCCTTTGGCATGCACCAAAGAGGAATTGACCCCACTCTCCGCGGATGAGCGTATCGCATGGCTAACGGAGCGCATGGAACGACATGGCGTGCCGACGAACGCGGTCGCGATGAAGGCAGTCTATGGCGTTTTCAGCGCCGGCTCCATGGCCCTCGACAAACACACACCCCGCGCCTTTGGCGGAAGGCTTCTGCTTTTTGCCGCAACGCAACGGCCCGATGCGCGATGCATGCAGGAGGATTGGCGGGCGACCGTTCCCGAGATCGAAATCATCGAGATGGATGCGGACCACTATTCCATCATGCAGCCGCCGCTGATCGACGAAATCGCGTCGACCATCACCCGGGCCATGGCAGCGGCCGAGGCGGAAAGGGCGCAGTCGGAGACCGGCGCAAGGACAGCATCGTCCAGGCCCGTCGCGCAGCTCCGCGCCTCGCAGCAGGCCTGACTCCTTGCCAGGAAAAGCCGGTCGGCCCCTCTGTCCGGCATGGCGCGCCGATGCCGGGCGCGGCGCCGTCCTGAACGGGCCTGGGAAAGTCGCGCGACGCTGGAGCGGAATCCGGCACCGAATTGAACCGCGCCGGGATGGTCGGGAGCTCCAACTCCCGAATAGGATAGTGTCTGATGAGCAAGACAACCAACACGCGCTCCGCCGAGGTGGGCACCCGCGCGGTATGCATTGGGCTGCCACATGGCGGGATCATGCCTCGCGCCGGGTAGCCGTGGTTACGGTTTCCCCGAAGATCGGCTGTTCGTCGAACCAGGCTGTGCGGCGGCGCAGGACATCGGGACGCCGCTGCCCAGCGGCGTGCGCCGTTTTTTTGAACGTGATGCCGCGCCGGTCGAGGAACAGCTACACCGTCGATGCTCTGGAATTGGCGACGGTAGCAGCCGAACCGTTCGGGGTCGTCAAACAGGGCGGGTCCATGGTTCAACGACCGCCCCGTCGAGCCTGTCGGTTTTGAGTTGGTTCGTCCTCAGAACGCGATCGGTTCCAAGGTCCCGGCCGCCCTACAGGAAGGATCCCGGTGGCGCGGCCGGCCCGACACCGTGAAAAGAAGCTCGCCCCCCCCACACACACTCCGGCGGCCCAACCTTCGATCTCAGAGCGGAGGGGGAACTCCACTCTCCCGAAAACAGCAGAGGTATCGGGGCTCGGATCAGGGCGCACGCCGCTGGTTCAGTCAAAACAAAACCCCGCCAACCGACTGGTTTAGCGGGGTTTTTGTTGTGCCGATTGGTTGCGGGGGCACACGACCACCGATACCAACATTCGCTACAAGCGACTGTTTAGGAGAAGCGCCTTGCCATCTCTCGCTTCGACACATAGGAAACGCGCGCCCAATTGCCCGGCCACCTCCCCAAGAAACAGTTCGACTAGGTCCACGAGACCGGTGACCCAACGAGATGCACGCCGCGCAACTTCTCATATTGATCAGGGGTTTACTCACAGAAGCCAGCCGAAAACGCTCGGAACTATATCAGCGGCGCGACACAAAGCCGAGCTACAGTTCTTCTTCCAACATTATGCATTGAATGCCGCAATGCCTGTCGATATGTATAGATAATATCAAGATCGTTCAGAGGCGAGCTGTGCCAGCTTCCAATTTCGAATCATTGCATACTCGGATTTTGGAGGACATCCGTTCAAAGATCATTGATGGCGCCTGGCCGCCGGGCCATCAGTTGGACAAGGAAACCGAACTCGCTGTGCAATATGGCGTGTCCCGGATGACAATGAACAAGGTTCTGACCGAGCTCGCGGCAAACGGCTTCATCATTCGGCGCAAACGTATAGGCACCTTTGTCGCGCAGGCGCGCACCCAGTCTGCGGTGCTGGAGATCAACAACATCGCTGAGGAGGTCGCGGCGCTTGGGCGGCGCTATGCCTGGAAGCTCAGTTCTGAAGAGACCCGGCCCCTTTGCGCCAACGACCTGCGCGTCCTGGGAGTGAAGCGTGCGACGCTCGACGATACCGCGATTTGTTTGAAAGGCTTGCATTCCGCGGATGACGAGCCCTTTTGCCTGGAAACCCGGGCGATCAACTTGACTGCCGTGCCGGCCGCCGCCACGGTTGACTTTGAGAAAAATGTTCCAGGCGCCTGGCTGCTTAGTTCCATGCCCTGGTCAAGCGTGCGCCACTCGATCCGTGCGATCAACGTATTCGGACGGGATGCGCATCTGCTGCAATTGTCAGCGGGCTCGGCCTGTCTTGAGATCCTGCGCAAGACCCAGATCAACGACAACTGGATCACTTTTGTGCGGCTTCTGTATCCGGGTGAGTCCCATCAATTGATTGCTGAGTTCGGTGAACAGAGTTGACGCAAACCGGCTGGTCTATCCGGCCACGGCAAGATCAACGCCTTCTTTTTCAAGAACTATGTCAATGACCATTGCTCCGTCTACAGGTGTCACAGGGGCATCCACAGCGATCCGTTGCAGGTCATGCCGTTCAAGTCCAAGGTCGGGCAGCGCCACCCGCGCGAACAAGAACCGCTCTACTCCTCTGGGTAGCGGAACTGCTGCATGGTCGGCAGCGATGACCCGCACACCGAAGGGCGCACGCACCATGACGTTGAGATCAAGAAGCGCGGGGCCAAGCAACTCTGCATGACAGGCGACGTCTCCGGGAAAACTCACCGGGCCGGTTGTGGGATCCACCGTCAGTGGCGGAGCATCCTCGAAGGTGAGCCGCATCGCTCCACCCTCGATTACGGTGAGTGATCGCCGAACCCCTGGAAATCGGGAGAACGGGCCGGACTGTCCGACCCGCGCAGTGCTGATCCTCCAGCGGAAGTCGTCGTACCCCGCCCCCTCTGGCATGCAGAGGATTTCGGCGGTTTCGCCACCGCCATTCTTCCAGGGGGCAAAACGCCGTTCCGCCCCCCGATGGATCTCGCCTTTCATGTCATGTGCCCAGGATGCGCGGCAGGCGCAGCCCATGCTGGCGGGCGCACTCCAGAGCTTCGGGGTATCCGGCGTCGGCGTGCCGCCAGACACCGGAGGCGGGGTCGTTCCACAAGACGCGCTCAAGTCGTTTTGCGGCTTCCGGTGTGCCATCGGCGCAAATCACCACGCCCGCATGCTGCGAAAAGCCCATGCCGACGCCACCGCCATGGTGCAGTGACACCCAGGTCGCACCCGATGCCGTGTTCACCAGCGCGTTGAGCAGCGGCCAGTCGGACACGGCGTCGGAGCCGTCACGCATCGCCTCGGTTTCCCGATTGGGCGACGCGACCGAGCCGGAATCGAGATGGTCGCGCCCGATGACGACGGGGGCCTTGAGTTCGCCGTTTGCCACCATTTCGTTGAACTTCAACCCCGCGCGGTGGCGATCGCCGAGCCCGATCCAGCAGATACGCGCCGGCAGCCCCTGAAACGCAATCCGATCGCGGGCCATGTCGAGCCAGCGATGCAGATGCTCGTTCTCGGGGAAGAGCTCCTTCATCGCCTGGTCGGTCTTGTAGATGTCCTCCGGGTCGCCCGAGAGAGCCGCCCAGCGGAACGGGCCTATGCCACGGCAGAACAGCGGACGGATATAGGCAGGAACGAAGCCCGGGAACGCGAAGGCGTTTTCCATGCCTTCTTCCTGAGCCATCTGGCGGATGTTGTTGCCATAATCCAGCGTGGGAATTCCAGCGTTCCAGAAGCCGACCATCGCCTCCACATGGTCTTTCATCGAAGCACGTGCAGCCTTGTTCACCGCCTCGGGATCGCTCTCCTGACGCGCGCGCCATTCGGCCACGGTCCAGCCCTTGGGCAGATAGCCGTGATAGGGATCGTGCGCCGAGGTCTGGTCGGTGACGATATCGGGACGGCCGTTGGGAACCGCCTCGCCTGCCTGAACCCGGCGAAGGATTTCGGGGAAAACCTCTGCGGCATTGCCGATCAGCGCCAAGGATTTCGCCTCGCCAACCTCGGTCCACCGGCCGATCATTGCTAGCGCCTCATCCAGACTGTCGGTTTTCTCGTCGCAATAGCCGGTGCGAATCCGGAAATCGGCGCGTGTTTCATCGCATTCCACGGCAAGACAGCAGGCACCTGCCATCACTGCGGCGAGCGGCTGTGCGCCGCCCATGCCGCCAAGACCGCCGGTGAGAATCCACTTGCCGGTGAGATCGCCGTTATAATGCTGACGGCCAGCCTCGGCAAAGGTCTCGTAGGTGCCCTGAACGATGCCCTGCGCGCCGATGTAAATCCACGAGCCAGCCGTCATCTGGCCGTACATCATGAGGCCCTTCTTATCGAGCTCGTTGAAATGCTTCCAGTTGGCCCATTCGGGCACTAGGTTCGAATTGGCGATCAGAACACGGGGCGCATCCGCGTGGGTGCGAATGATGGCAATGGGCTTGCCCGACTGAACGATGAGCGTTTCGTCGGCTTCGAGATCCTTCAGCGATGCGACAATGGCATCGAAATCGTCCCAGGTCCGGGCCGCGCGGCCGATGCCGCCATAGACGACCAGTTCATGCGGATTCTCGGCCACGTCCGGATGCAGATTGTTCATCAGCATCCGGAGCGGCGCTTCGGTCAGCCAGCTCTTCGCGTTCAGTTCGGGGCCGGTGGGCGGGAAAACATCGCGCTGGTTGTGACGGGGATTGGTCATCGGATCGTCCTCTTCAACGGGGCCTGTCAGCAGGTATCGCGGTGTTGGCCGCAGCACGCAGAATTTCGTTCAGTATCTGGTTCAGCTCGCCACGCAGGCGAGTTGTCTTTTCAGCATCAAGGACAAAGGGCGGCTCTTCATTTTCCAGATGGGAGGCCTGCGCCAGCTCCATCTGCAAGGCGTGGAATCCTTGTTCCGGCCGCCCATAGTGACGGGTGGTCCAGCCTCCCCGGAAACGACCGTTGAGCACATGCGTGCGGCCGGTGGCCGCGGTGGCGGCCATGGCGGCCTGCTCGATCTCCGGCGCGCAGGTGCCGCCCATGTTTGTACCGATGTTGAAATCGGGAAGCGTGCCTTCGAACAGCCAGGGGATGACCGAGCGGATCGAGTGGCAGTCGTAGAGCACGGCATAACCATGGATCGCACGGACACGCTCAAGCTCGGCCATCAGGGCTGTGTGATAGGGCTCGTGAAACGCCAGCCTGTGCCGGGCGATCTCCGCGTCATCGGGTTCCGCTCCAGCCTGCCAGATCGGCACGTTGTCGAAGGTCGAAAGGGGCACGAGTCCAGTGGTCGACTGACCGGGATACAGAGAGACCCCCGACGGATCCCGGTTCGCATCGATCACATAGCGATGGAAGGTCGCCCGAACCGTGGTGGCATTCGGAACCAGCCCCTCATAGAGCTTTTCGATATGCCAGTCCGTGTCGCGGAGGAGCAATCCTTCCGCGCTCAGCTTTGCGGCAATGTCGTCGGGAACATAGGTGCCGGTGTGAGGAAGCCCCAGCACCAGCGCGCTGTCGCCCCGGGAGACGAGAACCGGGTCCATCAGAACACCTCCGGAAGCAGCTTCTGCACCGGCGCGACCAGCGCACCCGTATGGACGAGCTCTGCCGCCTTTTCCAGATCGATCGCCATATACCGGTCGTCGCCGACGCCAGGCACGTCCTGCCGGAACCGGGTCATTGCAGCGATCAACTGATCCGAAGTGGTCAAGGGGCCGCGCAGTTCCACGCCCTGCGCGCCTGTCAGTGCCTCGATGCCAATGATGTGGAACAGGTTCTGGGTCATCTGCAGCAAGCGCCGCGCCCCGTGGCAGGCCATGGAGACGTGATCTTCCTGATTGGCCGAGGTGGGCGTGGAATCGACCGAGGCCGGATGGGCAAGCTGCTTGTTTTCGCTCATCAGCGCTGCGGAGGTTACTTCCGCGATCATCAGGCCGGAATTGAGGCCGGGCCTGGGCGAGAGAAAAGCCGGCAGTCCGAAACTCAGGGCCGGATCCACCAGCATGGCAATGCGGCGCTGGGCGATGGCGCCGATCTCGGCAACCGCGAGCGCGATCTGATCGGCCGCGAAGGCCACCGGCTCGGCATGGAAATTGCCGCCCGACACCACCTCGCCGTCTGACAGCACAAGCGGATTGTCGGTCGCGGCGTTGGCCTCGATCTCGAGTGTTGCCGCCACCTGCCGCAGGAGGTCGAGACAGGCACCCGTGACCTGCGGATGACAGCGCAGGCAATAGGGATCCTGCACGCGTTCATCATTGTTCATGTGGCTGTTGCGGATCTGGCTGCCTTCCAGAAGGTTTCGCAAAGTTGCCGCGACCTCGATCTGCCCGCGGTGGCCACGCAATGTGTGGACTTCCTCGGTGAAGGGAGCCGTCGATCCCATGGCCGCGTCGGTGGACAGCGCGCCCGAAACGAGGGACGCCTGAAGCGCCCGCTCCGCGCGGAACAGACCCGCCAAGGCCAGCGCCGTCGAGACCTGCGTTCCGTTGATCAGCGCAAGTCCCTCTTTCGCCGACAGCTCGACGGGGGAAAGACCGGCACGGAGAAGCGCCTCACGCGCGGGCAGGCGCTCGCCCTCATGCCATGCCTCCCCCTCGCCGATCATGGCGGCGGTCATGTGCGCGAGAGGTGCAAGATCGCCCGATGCGCCAACCGACCCCTTCTCGGGGATGACCGGCAGCACACCTGCCTTGAGCATGGCCTGCATCAGCGTCACGATTTCAAGCCGGACCCCGGATGCTCCACGGCCAAGAGACATAAGCTTCAGCACCATGATCAGGCGGACGATTTCCGGAGCGAGCGGAGCGCCCACACCACAGCAATGGCTTAGAATGAGGTTGCGCTGCAGGGTGGCAACTTCGGCGGCTTCGATGCGGATGGAAGCCAGCTTTCCGAAACCGGTATTCACGCCGTAGACCGGTGCGTTGCCTTCCGCCACGCTGGCAATGCGCCGGGCGGCACGCTCGACGCCCGGAAGCGCGCTGTCACACAGAACCACATCGGTCGCGTTCCAGTAGATGTCGGCGAGGGTGCGTAGTGAGACCTGGCCGGGGATCAGCGTTTCAGCCATGAGAAACGGCTCCTTTGAATACGCGTTTATGGAGATGATTGAGGCCGAGCCGTCCGACAAGCTGTGCCGGAGCCTCCGCATCCCAGATCGCAAAGTCGGCTGAGGTCTGCGGGGTCAAGGCACCGATTTCACTTTGAAGGCCGAGGGCCCGCGCGGCATGAGTGGTAACCCCGGCAAGGCATTCGTCCACCGTCATCCCGAACAGAACCGCGCCCATGTTCATGGCGGTCAACAGCGACGAAACAGGTGAGGTGCCGGGATTGCAATCGGTGGCAAGCGCCATCGGCACACCCGCCGCCCTGAGCGCTGCGACCGGCGGCTTGCGGGTTTCGTTCAACATGTAATAGGCGCCGGGCAAGAGAACGGCGACGGTCCCCGACGCGGCAATAGCTTCAACCTCTTCGGCTTCCGCATATTCGAAGTGATCGACCGACAGAGCGCCAAATTCGGCGGCCAATCGCGTGCCGCCCGAACGCGTCAGCTGCTCGGTGTGCAATTTCACCGGCAGGCCGAGCTCGCCCGCGGCTGCGAACAACGGTCTGATTTCTTCCGCGGAAAAGGCGATCGATTCGCAAAAGCCATCGACCGCATCGACCAGCCCTTCCGCATGGGCCTGACGGAGGCCGGCGATGGCGACGTCGCGGATATACTCCGCCCTGGTTCCATCGAAATCCGGCGGCATGGCATGAGCGGCGAGCCAGGTGGTGCGGATCCGCACGGGCCGGATGCCCTCCAGAGCGCGCGCGGCGCGCAGCATGTTCATTTCCGCTTCGATCGCCAGCCCGTAACCGGATTTCACCTCTATTGTCGTGACACCTTCGGCCAGGAGCGCATCGACGCGGGCAAGCGAAGCCGCCACCAGCCCTTCGGGATCCAGCGCCCTCGTGTCGCGCATCGTGGAAACGATACCGCCACCCGCCCGCGCGATCTCCTGATAGCTTGCCCCCTCGAGCCGCATCTCGAACTCGCGGGTCCGGTCGCCGCCATGCACGATGTGGGTATGACAGTCGACCAGGCCGGGCGTCACCAGCCGCCCCTCACAGTCGATCACGCGATGACCAGCCCGATCGGCGTTTTTTTCCACCGCCGCGATCCGCGTGTCGGAAACCACGATATCGACCGGCTCACCGCTTCCGCCGGCCAATCTGGCATTGGTCCATATGGTCGCTTTCGACATCGTTCCCTCTTCGAAATTCGACTTTGCACCAGCCATTATATAAGTATATACATAATGGCAAACGGATTCAAAGATGATTCTTTATCTTCGTCGCGCCTGCGGCCGGGTGGATGATCCGGGACTGTGGAAAAGGACAAGTGATGATCTTTGCAAAGAGGGCGCTGCTGCCTTCGGGGTGGGCAGAAAACGTCAGGATCTCCGCAACAGACGGACGGATCACCAGGATTCTGGAGAAAACGCGGCCGCAACCCGGTGACACCTGTGTCGACGCGCTGGTTGCGGGAATGCCAAACGTCCACAGCCATGCCTTTCAGCGCGGCCATTCCGGCCTGACGGAAATGCGCGGAGCGGGACAGGAGAGCTTCTGGACCTGGCGCGAGATGATGTATCGCTTCGCATTGTCGGTCGGCCCCGAGGACGTTTCAGCACTCGCCGAGATGGCCTATGTCGAGATGCTGGAAGCGGGCTACACCCGCGTGGGTGAATTTCACTATCTCCATCACGATCCCTCCGGAGCGCCCTATGCCGATCCTGCCGAGCTTTCAGGGAGAATATTCGCCGCCGCAGAGACGAGCGGAATTGCACTGACGCATTTGCCGGTGTTTTACGCCCATGGCGGTTTCGGACCACAGCTGGCTGACGAGGGTCAGCGCCGCTTCCTCCATGGCATCGATACATTCATCGCCCTGATCGAACGCTGCGAGCAGATGCTGACGCGGCAACAGGACCGTGTCGGCTTTGCGCCGCATTCGCTGCGCGCGGCAAGCCACGAGGATCTCACCGCCCTGATAGCCGCCCTGCCCAGCCGCAAGCTGCACATCCATATTTCCGAGCAGGTAAAGGAGGTGGAGGATTGCCTTGATCACTACGGACAGCGCCCGGTCGAATGGCTGCTGAGTCACTTCAACGTCACGGAGGACTGGTGCCTCATCCACGCCACACATCTGACGGAGGCAGAAGCCACGCGGCTCGCACGATCTGGAGCAGTCGCCGGACTGTGCCCCGTGACCGAGGCAAATCTGGGCGACGGACTTTTCCCCGCGCCGGACTTTCTCGTTGAAGGCGGGCTGATTTCGATCGGAACGGACTCCAATGTGCGGATCGACGTGGCCGAGGAACTGCGGATTCTGGAATACGGGCAGCGTCTGACGCACCGAGCGCGCAATGTTCTGGCGCAAGAAGGTGGATCGACCGGGCGGCGGCTCTTCGATGCCGCGCTAACCGGAGGAGCACAGGCGCTGGATGCCCCGAAGGCTGAAATCGCTGCCGGCGCTCCTGCGGATCTGGTGGCTCTCTGCGATCCGCTGAACCTGACGCAGGACGGCGACCAGTTGCTCGACCGCTGGATCTTTGGCCGGGACATGGATGTGGACCATGTCTGGGCGGCAGGCGAACATGTGGTCGAGGCTGGCCGGCATATCCGCCGGGAAGCGGTGCAGGAGCGCTTTGGCGAGGTGCTGCGGCGCGTTCTGTCCTGATTTCGACCCGGACCGCACTCTTTTCAACAAGACCTCACGGCCTGCGCTGGAGGAGCCCGCCCAGCGCATCCAGAAACTGATCGTTTTCCCACGCCAGACCGACGGACACGCGCAGGAAATCTTCATATCCGGCCTGCTTCCAGGGCTTCACGATAACACCGAGATCGATGAGCTGATCGGCGACCTGTTCGGATGGGCGCTGGCAGTTGACGAACAGAAAATTGCCCTTTGAGGGCAAGACCTCGAGCCCCATGTCAGCCAGGGCGCCGGCCATGCGTTCCCGCTCGCGCACCGTCTGGGCCACAGCGACGGCCATTTCATCGCCGTGCTTCATGGCAGCCAGCGCGGCAGCCTGCGCCACACCATTCACGTTGAACGGAGTGCGCACCAGGTTCATCGCACGGATAACATCTTCACTGTTCGACACACCGTAGCCGATGCGCAGCGCAGCCAGACCATAGGCCTTCGAAAAAGTACGCAGGACCAGCAGCGGCTTGTCGTGACTGGCGAGCCGGTCGAAGCAGGAGACATAATCCGGTCCGGCGGCGTATTCGACATAGGCTTCATCAAGGCACAGCAGGCTGTCTGGATGTTGTGCCGCGAGCAGGGCATCCAGCTCGTTCGGCACCAGCCACACACCCGCCGGATTCATGGGATTGGCAAGCAGTGTGAGGCGCACGGGGCGGGCAGCCGCCGTGTACAGCGCGTCCAGATCGATCCTGCGTTCACAGGTCAATCCGATGCGCGTGACGCGCGCCCCCATCATGACGGCGTAGTCTTCATGCAGAGGAAACGAAGGGAAAAGCGTCACCACCTCATCGTCCGGCCGCAAGACGGTGCGGGCCAGAACGTTCAGCAGATCCTCGGAGCCATCGCCAAAGATCACCCGCTCTTTCGCAACACCCGTCTTTCGTGCGATTTCCTCAGCCAGAGCCCGCGCCGAGGGGTCCGGGTAGATATGGGGCCGGGAAATGGCCCCCGCCATCGCCTGTTTCACTGCCGGATTCGGCCCATAAGGGTTTTCGTTCGAGCCGAGTTTGGCGATCTTGCGGCCGCCCGCGCGCTGCGCCACATCTTCAAGCGTGAGGCCGGAGTTGTAGCGCTTGAGCGTGTTGAGCTCTGATCTCGCTGAGAATCTGGTGGGCTGCATGGGAATCTCCGTTGACTCGATCTTTTTAACAGCCTAATTATGTATAGACATGTCAAGAGGAGGGGGCCTCATGCGCAACAATAATCATGGCTTATCCGACCTGAACTTTGATTTCTCGGGAAAAACCGTTGTTGTGACCGGAGCGAGTCGCGGCATCGGACGCGAGATTGCGCTTGCCTTTGCCCGCGACGGAGCAAAACTGATCCTGACGGCCCGCAGCGCCGGGGCCCTGACCCCCGTGGCACGCGAGATCGAAGCGCTTGGCAGCGAGGCCGACTGCATCGCGCTTGATCAACGCGACGTGAAAACGATCCGCGAACGGATTGACGCGCTCGGTCCCATCGACGTTCTCGTCAACAATGCGGGCGTGGAAGAAGTTCGCGAGACGCTTTGGGTGGACGAAGCGCTCTGGGACAAGGTCGTCGACACCAACCTCAAAGGCGCATTCTTTGTAGCACAGGCGGTTGCGGCCAAAATGGCCAAGGGGAAGGGCGGGTCCATCATCAATCTGGCCTCGCTGACATCCTATGTCGGCGTGCCCGGCGCAGTGCCGTATGGCGCTTCCAAAACCGGCATTCTCGGCATCACGCGGGCCCTGGCGGCCGAATGGGCTCCCCTGGGGATCAGGGTCAACGCGATTGCTCCGGGCTATTTCGAGACCGACATGACCAGCGTCTTCTATGAGGACAAGGCCTGGGTGGAAAAAATGATCGCCAACATTCCCGCAGGCCGCCTGGGAGAGCTATCCGACCTCACTGGTGCTGTAGAATTTCTTGCCTCCAGCGGTGCGAATTACGTATGCGGTCAATGTATCGTAATCGATGGGGGTTATCTGGCAAAAATATAGCCAGATGATAATTTTCGACGTCGAACTGGCCCATTTTTTTGAAAAGTATATATTTATAGTCAGAAGGTGCTTAGCTTCTCTCAGCCGCACTGATATCAGGGACCAAGATGACCGACCATCCAGCCACCAAATCCAGCGCAACACAGCCGGCCCGCGAGATAGCGGTGCGAGCCAGTAATGTTTCGATGGACTTCGGCAGCGGCGTGCTTGCGGTGGACAACGCCAGCTTCGAACTTGAAAAGGGGCGGTTCCTGACGATCCTCGGCCCCTCCGGTTCCGGAAAGACGACGCTTTTGCGGATGATTGCGGGTTTTCAGGAACAGTCCGCAGGTGAGATCACCATCTATGGCAAGCCCGTCCATGCCACTCCGCCGCACCGCCGTTCGATCGGAATGGTGTTTCAGAAACTGGCGCTTTTCCCCCACATGACGGCCGCCGAGAACGTCGCCTTTCCACTCAAGATGCGCCGGTTCAATCCGCGCAGCATCCCGGATCGGGTAGAGCAGTTCCTTGAGCTCGTGAGGCTGCGGGGCTATGGCAACCGGCGGATCAACGAACTTTCAGGCGGCCAGCAGCAGCGCGTTGCGATTGCCCGCGCCCTGGTGTTCGAACCCGACCTCCTGCTGCTCGACGAGCCACTTGCCGCGCTGGATGTGAAGCTGCGTGAGGAAATGCAACTGGAATTCCGCCGCATTCAGCATGAGCTGGGTGTGACCACGATCAATGTGACCCACGACCAGCGCGAGGCGCTTGTTGTTTCGGACGACGTGATCGTCATGGATGGCGGGCGCATCCAGCAGCACGCCCAGCCTGTCGATCTGTACCGCGAGCCGGCCAACCCCTTTGTTGCCGGTTTTCTGGGTCTCTCATCCTCCATCGAAGGCACGGTGACCGCTGATGGCAGGCTGAAGGCCGGAGACGAGATACTTCAAGGGGAACCCGTCGGCGACGTTGCGTCTGGAACGCCGGGGCTTGCAGCCATCCGCGCCGAGCAGATCCGAATGGGTGCTACCCGGTCCGCACTCCAGGCCTGCGATGTGGCGCTCGACGGTCTCGTGCGCGACACGATCTTCGAAGGCGAACGCCAGATGTATGTGGTGGAGGCGGCGAAGCTGCCTGGGGTCGTCTTCAACGTCTACCACCACGACCCCGACAGCTTCGATCTGTTCCATGTGGGGGCCAGCGTGGCCATCGGCTGGAATCGCCGGGACATGAAGATTTTCAAGAACTCAGCGAAAGAACAACACCAACCGAGTCGCAAAAGAGGAGAGTACCGATGATCAAGACCTTTACCCGCCGTGGCATCCTTCGGGCCGGCGCAGCAACAGGCAGCGCCGCGCTGCTCGCGTCCCTCCCGACAACCCGTGTTTTCGCACAGGAACCGGAGAAGCCTTCCGAGATCATCGTCCGCGCCTGGGGCGGCGAATGGGTCGATTCCCTCAAGAAGGGCGTGTCAGACCGCTTTACGGAAATGACCGGCATTGCCGTGCGCCACGATCTCACCGAAGACAACGAGATCCAGCCCAAGGTCTGGGCTGCCGTCGCCCAGAACCGCATTCCGCCGATCCACATCAACTGGGACACCACGACCAACGCGACCAAATCGGCACT
Source organism: Nitratireductor sp. (assembly GCA_039973095.1). GTDB lineage: Bacteria > Pseudomonadota > Alphaproteobacteria > Rhizobiales > Rhizobiaceae > Mangrovimarina. The sequence continues at coordinate 323,370 of JBDWLQ010000003.1, forward strand.
GCGCGGCGTGACTGAAGACATCTCTGACCTGCCGAATCTCGCCAACACCACCGAGCTGGCAAAGCCGGTCGGTCTTGAAGGCTTTCCGATGGTCAACACCTACGGTTATGTCTACGTGCTCGCCTATCGCCCCGAGGCGTTTCCGAACGGAGCACCGAAATCCTGGCGCGATCTGCTGGATCCGAAGTTCAAGGGTCGCGTCGCCCTTTACAATGACGGTATCGGCTTCCACTTCCCGGCACAGGTCGCCGGCGGCGGCTCGCTCGACGGCATTCCGGACGCAATGGACCCGTGCTGGGATTTCGTTCGCGAGATGAAGGCGCAGAATCCGCTTCTGGGCGAGGATCCGGACTTCACGACCTGGTTCCAGAACGGTGAGATCGATGCCGCCTGCACCATCTCCACCAATGCGCGCGCCGCCAAGAAGAACGGCGTCGATCTGGCCTGGACCGTGCCGGAAGAGGGCTGCAAGTTCGACACCGACTGCCTCTGGATCCCGAAGGGTCTGCCGGAGAACGAGCTCTACTGGGCCAAGCAGTACATCAATCTTGCTCTGTCCACCGAAAGCCAGCAGATCTGGCTCGATGGTCTGGGCCTGCCCGGTGTCGTGCCCGGTCTCACCCCGCCCGAGGGCCTGGCAGGCGACCCGTCCTATCCGACCAAGCCCGAAGATTTCGAGAACCTGATCCGGATCTCCTCGGCTGTGCAGGTCCAGAACGAAAGCGACTGGTTCGCGAAGTTCAAGGAGATCATGCAAAGCTAGAGCCTCATCATCCTCGCCGGCGAAACCCACGGTTTCGCCGGGCACGGACTGAGGCGGCGTGCCGCCCAACTCCTCTGCGGCGGCGCGCCACGATTCTCCTTCTGCACTGCTCCAGCGGAAAGCCAAGATGCCCGAAACGCTATCCAAGGACCAAGATCGCGCCTCGTTCAGATACCCACTGCGGTGGCGGATCATGGATTTGTTCAACGGAGCGCTGGACAGGTTCTGGCCATCGCGCATGAAACCCTATTCCGGCTGGGCGTTGATCATGCCCGCCCTGCTTCTCGTCGGCCTGCTGGTTCTGGGGCTTCTGCAGATGGCGGAAAGCTCTTTTCACACGCTTGACCGCGCCACCTTCCTGCCGTCCGGGGACTACACTCTGGAGAATTACGGCACCGTTTTCGAGAGCGCGACCTACGGACGGGTGATCTGGCGCTCGGTGCTTGGCGCGCTTCTGACAGTGGTTTTCACTCTCGCGCTGGCGCTGCCCTATTCCTACATCATGGTGCGCACGCATAGCGCAACGGTGCGCAAGGCGCTGCTCATCATTCTGTTTTTGCCGTTTTTCATCGGCCAGGTCGTGCGCGCCTACGGCCTTTTGATCATCCTCGGCACGTCGGGCGTGGTGAACGATGCCCTCGGACTGGTGGGTGTCGAGCCGATCCGCCTGCTCTTCAACTTCCCCGCCGTGGTCTTTGGCCTCGTGCAATACATGCTGCCCTTCGCCGTGCTCATGCTGGCGCCGGCCCTGACCGCCATTCCACGTGAGACGGAAACGGCCGCCTCGTCACTGGGGGCGAACTGGCTTCAAAGCTTTCGTCATGTGGTGATCCCGATGGCCAAGCCGGGCCTGATTGGAGCGGGGCTGGTCGTCGGCACGCTCGCGCTTACCGATTTCGCCATGCCGGCGATGCTGGGCGGTGGCTCGCAGGACTTCATCGCCAATGCAATCTACGACCAGTTCTTCCGCACCGCGGATCAGGGCCTTGGCGCGGCGCTGGCTCTACTTCTCGTGGTGCTCGGCTCTGTCTTCGTCGGCATCGTGATTTCGATCTTCGGTGCGGGAACCCTGGGAATGGGAGGCAAGCAATGACGGCCACTTCGCAGCGCATCCTGTTTTGGGGCATCGTCTGGTTCTGCATCCTGATCCTGTCCGTTCCCACGATCATCGTCGTCGGCGCCTCGGTCACCACCGAAAACATGATCGCCTTCCCGCCCACGGGTTTTTCACTCAAATGGTATGAGGAAATCGCAATGGCGCGGGATCTGCGCCAGGCCTTTGTCCGCTCGCTCATCGTGTCGACCATCTGTCTGATCGTGTCGGTGCCGGTGGGCACGCTTGCCGGGCTTGCCCTGTCGCGCTTCCGGATACGGTTTTCGAACGCGATCCAGATCTATCTGCTCCTGCCCTTCACCATCCCGCTGATCGGATCGGGTATCGGCATGATGCTTATTTTCGGCGAATGGCGCGTTCTGGGCAGCCTATGGCCCGTGGGCGTGGCGCTGGCCGTCATCAATCTGCCCTTCATTATCTGGTCGGTATCCTCCTCGGCGGCGGCGCTCGACAGCGACCTCGAACTTGCAGCGGCGAGTTGCGGAGCGGGACGGTTCGAGACCTTCTGGTTCGTCACGCTCCCCGGCGTGATGCCCGGCGTCATTACCGGTGGCCTTCTCATGTTCGTGCTGGCGATGACCGAGTTCCTGGTCTCCCTGCTTCTGACCGACGCGCGAACGGTGACGCTCCCGGTCCAGATCTACAACAACATCCGTTCGATCATCACGCCCGACCTTGCCGCGATTTCCTCCGTCTTTGTCGTCATCGCGCTCTTTGCGGTCTGGCTGCTCGATCGGCTGGTGGGTCTCGAAATCTTCCTGAAATCCAAATGAAGACCTGGCGGCTCCGCGCCGCCGTCCAACCTGACTGAGAGGATCCGTTATGGCTGAAGTAAACGTCCAGAAACTCGCTGGACTTGGAAAAGCGGAACGTGCCGGCCTTATCCGCCGGTCCGAATCCGATCTCTCCTTCTTCCTGGACAAGGTGCAGCCAATCATCGATGCAGTGAAGTCGGAAGGCGACGCCGCACTTGTCCGCTTTGGCCGCGATTTCGACAAGGCAACGCCGCTGACCGCCGAAACGCTCAAAGTGTCCGAGGCAGAGTTTGACGAAGCCTTTGCAGCGGTGGACGATAAGGTGATCGAGGCGATCCGCTTCGGCATTGAGAACATCCGTACATTCCACGAGGAACAGGTGCCAGAGCCCATGTGGCTCAAGGAAGTGCGCCCCGGCGCCTTTGCCGGCGACCGCTATCTGCCCATCAACTCGGTGGCGCTCTACGTGCCGCGCGGCAAGGGTTCGTTTCCCTCCGTCACCATGATGACCTCGGTCCCCGGTGTCGTGGCCAAAGTCCCGAACCTCGCCATCTTCACGCCGCCGGGGCCGGATGGCAAAGTCGACGCCGCCACGCTGGTGGCGGCCCGCACCGCCGGCGTCGAAACGATCTACAAATGCGGCGGCGCTCAGGCGGTCGCAGCGGCTGCCTTCGGCACCGAGACGGTCAGGAAGGCGCAGAAAATCGTCGGCCCGGGCAGCCCCTGGGTTGTCGCCGCAAAGCGGCTTCTGGCCGGCATCATCGACCCCGGCCTGCCGGCAGGCCCCTCCGAAGGCATGATCCTTGCAGACGATACGGTGTCCGGTCGGCTCGCGGCCATGGATCTTCTGATCGAGGCGGAGCACGGTCCCGACAGTTCGGCCTGGCTCGTCACCCCTTCGGAACGGGTGATGGAAGAGGCGCTCGCCACGCTGCCGGAACTCTGGGGCCGGATGACCGAACAGCGTGTCGAGTTCTCCCGTACCGTGCTGACCGGAAAGTCCGGCGGCATCGTGCTCGCCGAGAACATGGAAGATGCCTGTGCCTTCGTGAACGAATACGCACCGGAGCATCTTGAGATCCTGTCCACCAAGCCGTTCGACTATCTGGGCGAGATCACCGAAGCGTCCGAAATCCTGCTGGGCACCCATACACCCGTGTCCATCGCAAACTTTGCGCTGGGGCCGAATGCGGTGCTGCCGACTTCCAAGGGTGCAAACACCTATGGTCCTTTGTCGGTGACGGATTTCGTCCGCCGCAGCTCGGTCGGATATGTCACCGAGAAGGGCTATCCCGAGATGGCACAGGCGGCCAAGACGCTTGCCGAATACGAAGGCTTCTCTTCGCACGCCAACGCCGTCAGCGACCTTCGGCTCGAATACCTGAAAGACATGTGATGCAATCGGTCCGGCTGCATGGTGTCGGGGATCTGAGGCACGAGAATGTGCCCACTCCGCCGGCGCCCAAACACGACGAGGTCACGCTCGCGGTGACGCTCGCAGGCATCTGCGGCTCGGATCTGCACAATTATCGGACTGGGGCGTGGATTTCCCGCGCCCCCTCCATCGCCGGGCATGAGTTCACCGGAACCGTGACGCATCTGGGTGCGGACGTAACCCATATCGCCATCGGCGATCGGGTGATCGTTGACAGCCGCCATGTGTGCGGAACCTGCCCCGCCTGCCTTGACGGTCTTAGCCAGGTCTGCGCCCGGCTTGGCTTCATCGGCGAGAGTATCGACGGCGGGTTTGCCGAACATGTCACCCTGCCCGCCCGCAATGTCATTGCGGCACCGGACGGCGTTGCGGATCGCCATCTGGCGATGGCCGAACCGCTTGCGGTGGCGCTGCATTCACTGAACCTCATGGCCGTGCCTGGTGGCGCCGAAATCATTGTCACCGGTTGCGGGCCAATCGGTGCGTTGATCGCGCTTCTCGCAACAAGGGCGGGGCACCCGGTGCGCGTTCTCGACCGAAACGGGGATCGCACCGAACTGGTTTCAGGGGCTACCGGGGCCAGAGTGACAAGCCTTGAGGAGCTTGAAAGCCATCGCTTCCGCCATGCGATCGACACCATCGGTAACACGCATGTCATCCGCAGCCTCATGGCGAACATCGCCGGGACCGGCCGCCTCGGACTGGTGGGGATCGGCAACGCGGCCGAAATGATAGACCCGGTGCAACTTGTCGAGCGGGAAATCGCGCTGATCGGCTGTCACGCCTTCGGGGACGAGCTTGTGCAGATCACCGCGATGCTGCCCGAACTCGCACCACACCTAGACCCCTTCATCTCCGCCACAATTTCGCTGGCCGATGTGCCCGCGGCCTATGAACAGCTTCTCTCCGGAGAAGCCGCGGGGATCAAGACGCTTATCCACTGCGGGAGACCAACATGACCACCGAGACCTGCGCCCTGTCGCGCACCGCCGAAATCCGCGCCGTGGCGCGGCAGGACGCGGCCCGCGCTGCCGGGATGCTCGAAGCCTTCATCTCGGGTCTCTTCGACATTCCGGTGACGGACCTCGTCATCAATGTGGACCAGTATTCGCTGAATTCGCTCAATGGCTTTTTCCGGTCGGGCACCGAGGACTTCTTCTTCAAATTCCACCAGGAAGAGGGTGAAGAAGAGATGACGGGAGAATATTATCGGGCGGACATCCTGTCCGGTGCCGGTCTGCCCGTGGATCAGCCGGTCCACATGTCCACGCTTCCCGGCGAACAGCTTCTGGTCTATCGCCGCCGTTCGGACCCGCGTTTTTCCGACATTCTGTTCGAACTCGACCAGAAGCCGGATGCCGCGGCGATCGAGCGCGCCCGGCAGGCGGAAACCGAACTGAACGATCAAATCCTGAAAGTCGCACGCGCGACGCTCAGCCCGATAACGCCCGAAGAGGCGGCAGCGGAGCCGATACACCGCCTGTTTTTTGAACGACTTATCGATCTGCCCGGCGGGCACTATCCCGGTGGACGGCTGGCCCGGTTCTATGTGGGCAAGCGCTTTGATTTCCCGAACGGCGTGTCGCTGTACTGGGAAGACATCGCCGACGCGACGATACGGGTCAACGGAGTGACCTATGCGGGTACGCTGCGACAGGCGTTCGACGCGGCGCACCGGCGCTACACGCCCACTAACACCGCATCGGCGGGCGGGATCGTGGCGCATGGCGACGCACACAATGCCAATGTCTGGTACATGCGCTCGAAGGAAACCGACCGGCTGGCTTTTTTCGATCCGGCATTTGCCGGTAACAAGGTGCCGGCACTTCTGGCCGAGGTGAAATCCACCTTTCACAACATTTTCGCGCATCCTTTCTGGCTCTATAACCCCGAAATGGCGGCCGAGCGCTATCAGGCGGAAGTCCGGCTGGAAGACGGTGTTGCGAGTTTCGAGACGGACTGGCGCCCCTCGCCGGCACGGCTGGCGCTTCTCGAGGCCAAGGCAACATCATTCTGGGCCCCCTGGCTGCGTCATCTGCGAGATGAAAACCTGCTGCCTGGCGACTGGGAAGAGATCATCCGCACCGGGCTTTTCCTCTCCCCCACTCTTGTGATGAACCTCAACGCGGGTGAAGGCGCCGACCGGCACAATCCCGTTTCCTCCGCCATCGGACTTTCGGTCGCGCTTTCGGCGGCGTCACGCCCGATCGACGGGGCGGACATGTTCACGCAGTTCTTCAACAGGATCCGGCCGGAATGAGCCTCGATCGTCGGTATCAGAATGTCGAGGACTTTGCCGCTGCCGCCCGCCGGCGTCTGCCACGTATCTTCGCTGATTACATCGACGGTGGGGCATTTTCGGAAACGACATTGAACCGAAATCGGACGGGTTTCGATTCCTATGCGCTGCGGCAAAGGGTGCTGACCCCACTCGCGCCGGCCACCGATCTTTCGGTAACCGTCGCGGGACGGCACGCCGCCCTGCCTTTTGGGCCCGGACCGGTTGGTTTCATGGGTCTCTATCGACGGAACGGCGACATCGCGGTCGCACAGGCGGCGGCGAATGCCGGTGTGCCCTTTATCCTGTCGACCTTCTCCATCAACGGACTGCGCACCATCCGGCAGGCCACCGGTGCGGTGCCCGATTTCCAGCTTTATCTCGATGAAGACCCGGACGTGAATGCGGCACATCTCGAAGCCTGTCGCAGGGAGGGTGTGAGCCGCATTTTCCTGACTGTGGACACGGCCATCACCTCGGTCCGCGAGCGCGATGTCAAAAACGGGTTTCGCAGTGTGGACCGAATGACACCGGGGCTCATGTGGCAATTCGCAAGACGTCCCGGATGGTCCTTCGATCTCCTGCGTGGCGGATTTCCCGAGGTGGAACTGGTCAAAGGCAGACCCGAATTCGGACGCGGCGCGCTGGCGCAGGCCGGAAACCTTTCGCGCAGGCTCGACAAGAACCTGACCTGGGACACGGTGGCAAAACTGCGTGATGACTGGTCCGGGCAGCTTTTCGTCAAGGGAATATCCGACCCCGAAGACGCCGCGAAAGCCCGTGACGCAGGCGTCGACGGCATCGTTCTATCCAACCATGGCGGACGCCAGCTGGACCACGGCCTCGCCACCATATCTCAGATCGCCGCTGTCCGACAGGCACTCGGCCCCTCGGTCGCGCTCATGGTCGATAGCGGATTCCGGCGCGGCAGCGACGTTGTCAAAGCGCTGGCCCTGGGTGCTGATTTCGTCCTGCTGGGTCGCCCCTTTGCTTGGGCCGTTGCTGCCGCGGGCGAACAGGGCGTCTCGCATATGTTTGCGCTCTTGGCAAAAGAGATCGAAATCACCCTGAACCTCGCTGGTCTGTCTTCGCTCGACGAGATGCGGGATGCAAACGGCGAGATGCCGCAGATAGTCACAATGATTTAGTCAGCCAGCCGCGCGGTGCATATTGCTCAGCATCGCGGCGAAGGCGGATGTGACCTCCATCCCGATGCGGCGCGGCTTTCTCTATCTTGTCGCCATCATGGACGGGTTCAGCCGCAAGGTGCTGGCCTGGCGGCTGTCGAACACGATGGAGGCCGATTTCGGCGTCGCTGCTCTGGAAGAGGCGATCGCCCGGCACCGCAGGCCGGACAACGTCAACACCGACCGGGGAAGCCGGTTCACCTGCTTCGCCTTCACGGCGACGCTGAAGGCGGCCGGCATCCGCATCTCCATGGACGGCCGCGGCCGCTGGATGGACAATGTATTCATCGAGCGGCTGTGGCGCAGCCTCAAACATGAGTGCGTCTTCCTCAACGCCTTCGAGACCGGAAGCGACGCCCGCACTCGACCTTTGGCGGCAGGACGCCCGACGAGGTCTATGCCGCGGCGGAAATGACGGAGCAATTGGCGGCATAGAAACGAACCCGATCCCCCTTAGCCAAGCCGCCAAACTGTCTCACCAGGCGCGACCACCTCTATTTGCGGGCAGAGCACCGACCTGAAAGCCCACCTGATCCCCAGGGATGATTTACCCCCCGGCTGGCGGCGCGCATAACCTGCCATAACCGTAGCAGCTGGAGAAAATAGTGGCTGAAGCAGGGATCGCACGTGGCGGGGAACACGTCTATTCGGGCACCGAGGAGGCGATGGCCTATGATCGTGCCGCGCGTGCTTTGTCCGATAGATCGAAGCTAAAGCCGGTGGCGGTGCTCGGCTATGGCAAAGACCCTGCGCAGAAAACCGAGATCTATCGCCCACATGCTGTCGAACCTACGGAACCGCTACCTGTTCTAGTCTTCCTTCATGGCGGCGCATGGATCGCCGGCGGCTTCCAATGGCTACGTTTCATGGCTGAGGCCGTGGTCGCGCAGCCCGCCATATTCGCGGCCGTTACCTATCGTCTGGCCCCCAATCACAAATGGCCCAGCCAGCTGGAAGACGGTATCGGCGCATTGCGGTTGATCCAGGCGCGGATCTCCGACTATGGCGGCGATCCTGATCGCATCGTGCTGGGGGGGCATTCGGCGGGCGGCCAGATCGCTGCCATGACCGTTCTGTCCCGGCAGGCGGCGCCGGTCCACGCGTGCATGCCGGTCAGCGCTCCGATGGACCTGCGCTACGGCGGGGTCGCGTCCGACACCGGCAAGGGGCGGGTGTACCGCTTTCTGTTCCGCGCGGCGCAAGACGATGCCGGCGCGAGCCCGATATGCGCGCTCGCCGGCAACCGGACGCCGTTCCACCTCATGTGGGGCGCGTGCGATTTCGACCATATCCGCGATTCAAGCGCGCGGATGTGCGACGCCCTGCGCGATGCCGGCCAGCCCGTCACCAGCACCATCGAGCCGGGCGCCGGCCACTTCGACACGCATTTGCGGCTGAACAGCCCCAATGACGACTGGTACCGGGCATTTCGGGGTCTTGCCGGTCGGCCCGGCAGGTCCGTCGGCGCGTGCGCATAGAGACGAAACAACGCAAGGGCAAACCGCGGATCACGGTTGCCTTGCGCGATCCAATCATAAAGGAGGAAGACCATGAAATCTTTGTTTGAGAGCATTTCGGTTGCCGCAGCGACCGCTTTCCTGACGGTCTGCGTCTCCGGTTCGGCCGCCGCCCAGACGGTGCTGACCGTGTCGGGCTGGACGCCGCCCAAGCATCACTTCACGCAGCTCTTGCAGAACGACTGGGCCGAGATGGTCGAGCGCGAATCCGGCGGCCTGCTGAAGATCCGTTATCTGCCCAAGGCGCCCATGGGCGCCGCCCAGACGTTCGACGGCGTGCGCGACGGCCTGGTCGACATCAGCTTCATCTCCCACGGCAACAATGCCGGCCGTTTCCGCCTGACCAAGATCGCCGAGTTCCCGCTTCTCGCGAACGATGCCGAGACGCTTTCGGTGGCCTATCAGCGTGTCTTCGAGCGCAGCCTGGCTGACGCCAACGAACATGACGGTGTCGTGCCGCTTGCGATGTTCACGCCGGGGCCGGGCCACCTGATGTCGCCGAAGAACGCCTATCTGGAGAAGGCCTCGCTGCAGGGCCAGAAGCTGCGCGCTCCCGGCGGCATGGCGTTCGAGCTCGCCACCGTCCTCGGCGCGGCTCCGGTGTCCCGTCCGGCCTCGGAACTCTACGAGCTGCTGAACGGCGGGATCGTCGATGGTGCCTTCATGCCCGCCGACGTCTTCGGCGGCTGGCGGCTGGAGGACCTGATCCAGCACGTCGTTTCGGCTCCCGGCGGCTTCTACAACGCCAGCTTCGCCCTGGTCATGAACGAGGACAAGTACAACTCCCTCACCGACGGGGAACGGGCGGCCCTGGCCAAGGTGACCGGCGAGACCTTCTCGCGGATCGCCGGCCGTGCATCCGACGAGGCCGATGCCCGTGGCTGGAAGATCTACCAGGAGAAGGGCGGTGAGGTGCATCAGGCCCCGGACGCGTTCGTGGAGGAAATCCGGGCCTCGATCAGCCCGCTCGAGTCGGATTGGGCAAACTCAGTCGAAGATACCAAGATCGACGCCGCCGCCGCCCTGGCCGACCTCCGCGCCGAGATCGAGAAGATGAGCGCCGAATAGGGGCTCATCGCGATGGCAGGGCGACCCAGCATGGCTTCAACGAAGCAATCCGGCCGGATGCGGCTGGTATGGCGACGTGCCGTGCAGGCACTCGAATATGCGGCGGCGCTCATCCTCGCTGGGATCATGCTGCTGACCGTCGTCGATGTCGGGGCACGGTACGCCTTCCAGCGGCCGATCGCCGCCGGCTTCGAGGTCACCGAGATGGCCATGCAGGTGATGATCTATCTCTGCATAGCGGTCGCCGTTGCCAGCAACGATCACATAAGGGTCACCCTTATCGACCCGGTCCTGAAGCAGGTGTCGTGGCTCAAGCGAACGATCGACGTTGTGTCGGGCGTGGCGATCGCGATGGCACTCGCTGGGATGGGGATCGCCATGATCGGGCTGGCCGCCGGCAAATCCGGTGAGGTCACGCTCGTGCTGGGACTACCGGTCGCGGCCGTGGCCTGGACGATCGCCCTGACCCTGATCCTTTCGGCGGCCCTGGCGGCCTATGCTGTCGTGGCCGGCCCTACCGACGACGAGGCCGAGGATGACTGAGTTCGTCATCGGCCTCGTTGCCCTTGTCGCCTTCATCCTGATCCGGATCCCTGTCGCGCTGGCGATGGGGATCATCGGGTTTGTCGGCTACGCCTACTACATGGGCTTCTCCGTCTCGAGCAAGATGGTGGCGGGTTCGGCTTTCGAGCTCGGCAGCTACATGCTGACCGTCATTCCGCTCTTCGTGCTGATGGGCAATTTCGTTGCCTCCAGCGGGCTCGGCCGCGACCTGTTCCGTGCGGCCTATGCCTTCATCGGCAGAATGCCCGGCGGGCTGGCGATCTCGGCCATTCTCGCCTCGGGTGGATTTGCGGCGATTTCCGGGTCCAGCGTGGCGTCCGCCGCCACGATGGCGAAGGTATCCTATCCGCCGATGCGCTCGTTCGGCTATTCGGATTCCTTCTCGCTGGCCACCATCGCCGCCGGCGGCACCCTGGGAATCCTCATTCCCCCGAGCGTCGTGCTCATCATCTACGGGATCCTGGCGGAGCAGAATATCGCCAAGCTCTTCCTGGCCGGCATCGTGCCCGGTCTGCTGGGCGTGGTCCTCTACACCTTGGCGGTGAGCTTCGTCGTCGCGCGCGACCGGGATGCGGGGCCGCGCGGCGAGTACGTTCCCTGGTCCGAGAAGTGGCGTGCCCTGCGCGAAGTCTGGGGCGTGATCGCCCTGTTCGTGCTGGTCATGGGCGGGCTCTACGGCGGCGTTTTCACGGCCACGGAAGGCGCGGGCATCGGGGCGTCCGGAGCACTGCTTCTCACATGGATCCGGGGGGCGATGACCCTGGCGGTGTTGCGGGATGCGTTCCTCGGCGCCGTGCGCACGACCGGCGCCCTGTTCCCCATCCTGCTCGGTTCGACGATCCTGGGGAATTTCATCGCCATGACCGGCGCGCCCGAAACGCTCGCCGACTGGATCGGCGACATCGACCCGCATCCGGCGATGCTGCTGTTCATTGTCGTGCTGCTCTACCTTTTCCTCGGTTTCTTCTTCGAGAGCTTCTCGACGCTGTTCATCACCATGCCGATCATTCTGCCGCTGATCGATGCGGCGGGTTTCGATCTGATCTGGTTCGGCATCATCGTCGTGGTGACCATCGAGATCGGTCTGCTGACCCCGCCCTTCGGCATGAACGTCTTCGTATTGACGTCGGTGTTCCGGAACATCGCCCCCGGACCCGTCTTCAGGGCGCTGATCCCTTTCATCATCGCCGACTTCATTCGAGTCGCGCTGCTGGCGCTGTTTCCGGCGCTCGTCCTTTTCCTGCCGTCCCAGATGTGACGCTCACGAACCGCGTCCAGGAGTTTTCCATGTCCGAAGTCATCCGTTCCGTCGAAACCGTGGGCGAGGCCATCCTCGATCTGCTGCAACTTCGCGGTGTGGACACCGTGATCGGCGGCGCGCCGACCTCGATGATCGAGGCGTTTGCGAAGTACGGGTCGCAGGGAAAGCCGGCGCCGCGGGCCATTCTCACGCCGCATGAACAGACCGCCGTGGCCATGGCGCACGGCTATTTCGCGGCGACCGGTCGCCCCCAGGCGGTCTATCTCTATTCCACGGTCGGCACCGCAAACGGCGTCGGCGGCATCATAAACGCGGCGCGGGCGCGCGTTCCCATGGTCATTCTGGCGGCCCGGTCACCGATCGCCGAGCAGAGGGACGTCGCCGGCGCGCGCGACATCCACGTGCAGTGGTCGCAGGAAAGCTACGACCAGGCCGCGATGGTGCGCGAGTACGTGAAGTGGGATTACGAGATCCGCCGGCCGGACCAGGTCGCCGACGTGATCGATCGCGCGTTTGAGGTCGCGATGGCCGAGCCCCAGGGGCCCGTCTACATCTCGATCCCGCGCGACGTGCAGGCGGCGGCCTTGGACGAGATCCGCGCGAGCGCGGCATCGCGGCGGATCACCGATGCGCGGCTGATGCCCGACCCGGCCCGTCTCGACGAGGCGGCGGACCTGCTCGCGTCGGCCGAAAATCCCGTCATCGTGACGTCCGAGCTCGGCAAGAGCGCCGCCGGCCGTGCGGCGCTGGCGCGTCTCTGCGATGTCGGCGGGTTCGGTGTCCTGGAGGCCAGCCCGGTCTACAGCAATCTCGATCCCGAGCATCCCTGCCACCTGGGCTATATCTTCGCGTCCCAGGTCAGCCCCGACCTCGAAAAGGCGGATGTCATCTTCGTCATCGAGTCCGATGTGCCGTGGTTCACCGCCCGCGTCACCGTTCCCGACAGCGCGAAGGTCATCCAGCTCGGCATCGATCCGTTCTACCAGCGCCTGCCGATGCGCGGGTTTCCGTGCGACGTGCCCCTGATCGGACATGCGGAGCCCGCGCTGGAAGGGCTGATCGAGAGGCTGGAAAGCCGCATTCCGGCCGACCTGCGAGGCCGCCGGATCGCCGCCCACCGCAGCCGCCGCCAGGACCAGCAGGCGCAGCTACGGGACGCGATCGCGCGCGAGGCGCAACTGTCCGAAATCACGCCGCTTTGGGCCAACCATTGCATCTCGCGGCTTCTCGACGACGACACCATCGTCGTGAACGAATATCCGATCGACCTGCGCGTCGTGCAGCCTGGCGCAGCCGGCAGCTATTTCGGTCCCTCCCATGCCGGCGGGCTGGGCTGGGGCTTCGGTGCGGCGCTCGGCGTCAAGGCCGCGCGGCCGGACAAGACGGTCATCTGCACGCTGGGCGACGGGTCGTATTATTACTGCGTGCCCGCCTCCTGCCATCAAATCGCGGCAGCGGAAGACCTGCCGATGTTGATCGTCGTCTTCAACAATGGCGGCTGGAACGAGGTCCGCAAGAGCGTCGTCAGCACCCACCCGCAGGGATGGGCGTCAAAGGCGAACGAGGTCCCCCTGACGCGGTTCGCAGTCCGGGCCGGTTTCGAGAACATCGCCGAGGCCTTCGGCGGTTATGGCGCTATGGTCGAGGATCCGGCCGAGCTTCTTCCCACACTCGAGGCGGCGTTGCGCGCGGTCAAGGACGAAGGGCGGCACGCCCTCGTCAACATCATCGTCAGCGTCTGACGCCGTGAAGGGACATAAGATGAGCGCCATCATCGAAGACATTCTGGCCGAGCAGCGCGCGGCCTTCCGGGCAGAGGGTTTTGCCCCGGTCGGGACGCGGCGGGACCGGCTGGTCCGCCTTGCAAGGGTGGTGCTGTCCCACGAGCGGGCGTTCGTGGAGGGGCTTCAGGAGGATTTCGGCAACCGCTCGCCTTTTGCCACGCGGGCCGGCGACATTCTGGGCAGCGTTGCGGCGATCGAATACCACCTTGCCCATTTCGAGAGCTGGATGCAGCCCGAGCGGGTGGCGCTGCCTCCTGAGGTGGAGGCGCACGGCACCTTTGCCGAAGTGCACTACCAGCCGCTCGGTGTGCTGGGAGCGATCGTTCCGTGGAACGGACCTGTGCTGATGGCCTGTCTCGCGGCCATGGGCGGTCTGGCGGCAGGCAACCGTGTGATGCTGAAAATGTCGGAGCTGGCGCCGGCGACAGGCGCCGCCTTCGAGGCCGCGATTGCCTTGTATTTCGACCGCAGCGAGCTTGCTGTCGTGAATGGCGATGCAAGCGTGGCCGCGACCTTCGCCGGCCTCCCGTTCGACCATCTGCTGTTCACTGGCTCAACCGCGACAGGCCGCAAAGTGGCACTTGCCGCCGCGGCAAATCTCGTTCCCGTGACGCTCGAGCTTGGCGGCAAGAGCCCGGTCATCGTCGGGGATACCGCCGACCTGAAGACCGTTGCCAACAGGCTGGTGGCCGGCAAGCTGGCTTCCGCCGGTCAGGTCTGCGTTTCGCCGGACTATGTGCTCGCGCCCGAAAGCAAGGTCGATGCGCTGGTTGAGCAGTGCCGGCACGCCGCTGCCGACATCTTTCCGCAGATGATGCGGGATATCGATTATACGAGCCTCATCGACCACCGCGCTAATGAGCGCATGAAGGCCCTGCTTGCCGACGCTTCGGGAAAGGGCGCGCGTGTCGACTTCGTTCCCGGCGACACCACCCTTGAAAACCTGCCTGCCAGCGGGCGTTTTCCCTTTGCGATCATCACCAATGTAACGGATGACATGGAAGTGATGCAGGAGGAAATCTTCGGTCCTCTGCTGCCCATCATTGGCGTTTCCGGCGTCAGCGAGGCACTGGACAGGGTGTCGGATGGTGAGCATCCCCTGTCGGCTTACTATTTCGGCGACGATGAGCAGGAGGCCGCGCGTGTCGCGCGCGCGTTCCAAACCGGAAGCGTTGTCATCAACGACGTCAGGTGCCAGCTCACCTACGAGGCGCTGCCCTTCGGCGGCGTCGGCAAGAGCGGCATGGGCCGCTATCGTGGTCGGGCCGGGTTCGTGACCTTCAGCAACCGCAAGACGGTCCTGCACCAGAAGACGCCAGAGGCGGTGCTGGCGCGCGGCCGGCCGCCCTATTCTCAACAGGCCCATGATCTGATCGCGCAGGCGATTGCACTCAAGAAGACGCAATACCAGGTGGATTGAGACGGAGCCGATGTCGCGGCGCGGCTGAAGGATTTCAGTGCGGCGCGCGCAGTACATGCCCTGCGCGATAGAGCGCTGCCAGAAGCTCTGCTCGGTTGGCATAGCCGGTCTTGGCGAGGATCGCCTTGACGTGGTTCTTGACGGTGGGCAGGGCAATGGAGAGCAGGCGTGAAATATCCTGATTGGGATAGCCGGACAGAAGAAGATCGAAGACCTCTCGTTCGCGTTCGGTCAGGCCCGAGAATATCTGTGCTTCCATGTTGTGGACGAGCGCCGTGCACCATAGATTTGCAAACAGCGGCTGCATTCTCGACAGCTTGATCATTTCCTCAGTAGTGAATTCACGCTCACCTTCGAGCCGCGCATAGCGCAGGCCGGCGCGTATGCCGCCTTCGGCATCACGCAGGAACATCTCGGCCTTGTGCCTGATGCCGAGAACCTTGCGGAAGCCCTCCACATAATCCGCGTTCTCAAGGTCGGGGCCGTAGCCGGGAGCGGTGCCGAACACGTTCCGGTTCATCTTCGCAAAGCAACGGGGATGGTAAGGGTCCAGCGTGACGAATTTCCGGTAAAGCCCGCCCCAGTTTTCATTCGTGCTGCTGATGTGACCGTAAGGCTGAAACCTGCCATCGACCTCGTAGAACAGCACTCTGGTGGCCGGCACAATCAGGCGGGCTGTATCAAGAATGTAGTTCCTTGCGGCAAGGATATTCATTGGTCAAAGTTGTTCCCTGCCATGCGCGAGAGCATCATTCCAAAATTTGTAATGGCAGTTTCGCGCTGTGCCGTCTGCCTGTCAATCTACAACCAACCCGAACCGCCCGGGGCTTGCCGGAAGCCGTTTTGATTGAGTCACGCCGCCATGTCTGGCTGCTCCAGCATGGCGTAGTAGCGTTCCTCGGCTTCGGCCGGCGGGATATTGCCGATGGCTCCAGCTGCCGGCGATTGTTGAACCAGTCGACCCAGGTCAGCGTGGCGAATTCGACCGCCTCGAAGCTTCGCATGGTCCGCGGCGCCGGCTCTCTTGCCGGCATCGACCTCGGCCTTCTTCGCCCACGCGTTCAGCGTCTGGCCCGGGCAGCCGATCTTGGCTGAGATCGACATGATCGCTGCCCAGCGAGAGGAATGTTCATGCTCGTGATCCAAAACCAGCCGCACTGCACGCTGGCGCACTTCCGGAGAGAATTTGTTCGTTGTCTTGCTCATGATGGCTCCACCTTCCCAGGAGTTGGAGCCTCCGGCAAACCCGGGGCGGTTCAGATTCGAAGGCCAGCCATTCGACCGGAGCCAACCCCATCGGACCGCTTTCAGGACGAACATTGCCGACAGGTGTTGAAGGTTATTGAGAAGGGTTGGGAGACACTGCCCCTAAACTGCCCCCAGAACGCAAAATCGCCCCGGAGGAGATCCGGGGCGATTTTATAAGAAGCTGATCTATTTGGTATTTTTGGTTGCGGGGGCAGGATTTGAACCTGCGACCTTCAGGTTATGAGCCTGACGAGCTACCGGGCTGCTCCACCCCGCGTCAACCGAACCGCAGGAAAGGCCCTGCGACACGTAAGCATGAATCGAAAAAGCCGCCCGAGGGCGGGTCTTTCGCTGCAGCGATCGAAAAGAGAAGACTTTGTGCGTTTTGCAGACCTGGCAGCGACTTACTCTCCCGCGTCTTAAGACGAAGTACCATCAGCGCTGGAGCGTTTCACGGCCGAGTTCGGAATGGGATCGGGTGCAGCCGCTCCGCCATAACCACCAGGTCGGCGAAACGCACAAATCGAGAAGCTGGTTTTGTCAGTCCATCGCGCTTTTGCGATGGGCACAAGCAATGAGAACGATCAAGCCAATCGAGCTATTAGTACCGGTAAGCTTCACACATTGCTGCGCTTCCACACCCGGCCTATCAACGTGGTCGTCTTCCACGGCTCTCAGGGAATACTCGTTTTGAGGTCGGTTTCCCGCTTAGATGCCTTCAGCGGTTATCCGTTCCGTATATAGCTACCCTGCTATGCGGCTGGCGCCACAACAGGTCCACCAGAGATACGTCCATCCCGGTCCTCTCGTACTAGGGACAGATCCTCTCAATATTCCTACACCCACGGCAGATAGGGACCGAACTGTCTCACG
>JBDWLQ010000004.1:0-248696 GCA_039973095.1 Nitratireductor sp.
TCGCCCTGCTTCAGAATGAACGCCTTCTGCGCGTCCGAAAACTTCGATGCCTTCATCGCTCTCCGCTCCATTCCAGCCAGGGAAAACTAAGCGGAAAAATCTAACCAAAAGCGATCCAGTTTGTGGGGATCAGAGCACCGGTGCAAGTGGGTCAAGGACTCGGATTGCCATCTTTTTGAGCCCATGGGCCTTTCGGGTCTCAGCTGAAATCGTGACGTTGAGCCTACCCTCTTCGCGACAAGCGGCGATGATCGATGCAAACCGGACGGCGATGTCGGGCCGATGTCGGGCTAGGCGCGTGTCCGAGGGCGCCCCTGCATGTCCATCTCGCATGGCTTCCTGAAAACGAGTCCTGGGACCCTTGTAGCCAATCGCCTCGAATCCCTTGCACTCTACGCACGCAAGCTTGCCAGCGAACCCTACCTCAAGGTCGCTGATCGCATCGCGCGCCGTCGCCACCTTGTCCAAGCCATGCGCTTGCAAGAAGGCCCCGCTATCGCGAACGAGCCTGTCGAAGAATCCACCGAGGCGCTCGCTGTCGCCCAAGTCTTTCCGGATTCCGATGAGGAAGAAGCGCGGTCGCGCCTGGGGAACGCCCAGGTCGCTCGCCTTAAGCATGCGGTTTGTCGTCGAATAGGTAGTGCCTAGGCGAGCTTGCAGCGTTTCGGCGAAGTTCTCGATCTCGCCATCCTTCCGTTGGAAGTCAGACGTGAAGCCGCGCACGTTCTCAATTAGGACCAAGCGAGGCCTGACTATGGCGACAAGCTCCAGATATGCCTCGAACAGCCGGTTGCGAGGGTCATCGGCACGCCGACGGCCAGCATGGGAAAAGCCTTGGCATGGGGGGCCCCCGGCAATCAGGTCAACACGGCCGGCAAGGCCGTGGAGCGCCTCGACCCGCATATCGATCAACTGGCGAATATCCCACGCCTGTCGCTCGATTGTCTCGGGCCAATCGTAGCCTAGGCGCTCGGCGTTTGGGGGGAAGTTAGTGTTGAGAGTCTCGAATGCGAAGGCGTCCTTTTCAATGGCGAACAGCCCGCGCCAGCCCGCGCGCTTTAGCCCCAGGCTGAGACCGCCGCATCCCGCAAACGCGTCGATAAAGGTGGGCGCGGGCCGTGATGGCCCTCCGACCCCTTCCAAGTCGGCCCCATCACGATACACTGGCATACCTCATGGTCCGCGTTTGGCTGAGCCTAGATCCCTTCCTTAGCGTAGCCACGCGGGTGCACGCTCGGCGTCTTGCGGCGTAATCGTAGGGCACAGGATGAAGACGGAAGAGCCCGCCGTTTCGGCGGCACGATCGAGGATCATGCGAGGTAACCGGCAGAAGGACACGAAGCCGGAGCTCGTCGTGCGTCGATGCTTGCATGCCATGGGTTACCGCTTTCGCCTCCACCGGCGCGACTTGCCGGGCAATCCGGACATTGTCTTGCCGAGGCACCACACGGTTATCCAGGTGCACGGATGCTTTTGGCACCAGCACGCGGGCTGCAAGCTGGCGAATGTACCGCGAACGCGCCGCGACTATTGGATTCCAAAGCTGGCTCACAATGTTGAGCGCGACGCCGCCTCGGCCAAGGCGCTTGAGGCGCTGGGCTGGCGCGTCATTACGATATGGGAGCGCGATGTCAATGATCCCGCCGCACTCCGCGACCGGTTCCGCACGCTGCTTCCTTCGAATGTCTAGCCCAACTTCCATGCCACCTTACCCCTCCTCCCGCGGCGCACCAAAGGCGGCCGCAAACGCACGCTCGGCCTGCGTGACCTCGGCCTCTTCTAGGGCCGCGAATTCCTTGTTCCGCCCACGTTGGGACAGCTTGCCGTTTCCCTGTGCTAAGAACTTCTGGAGCAGCTCGACCTTCGCCATCGGCATATCGACAATCTCCTGGACGTCCTTCGAGAACTTGTCGAAGGCCTCAAGGAAATGGACTTCGGAAGGCAGGTCCTGCTCGATGGTTTGTTCGACGCAGCCGTTGAGAAACTCAGCATGGGCTGTCGCATCGAAATAGCGGTAATAAGCTGAAGTATCGTTAAGGACCTCGACGTTGCCGTCCGGCGTTGGCCGCCAGTCGATGAGCGGTAGCAAGGCCTGAGAATAGGATTCCAGCACAGTACGGTAGCGGTCGAGCTGTCGCAGGATTGCCGCGCTGACGGGGAAGACCAATCCGGGCGGATTAAAGTGGGCGGCCGCCAATGCATGGTGGACAAGCCAGCGATGGAGCCGTCCGTTCCCATCTACATAGGGATGGATGTAGACGAAGCCGAAGGCAAGGCTCGCTGCGGCCACGACCGGGTCCAATCCACCTTCCGCCGACGAGCGGGCGAACTGAATCAGCCCCTCCAACAGCGAGTGAATATCCTCGTGCCGAGCGCTGATATGGTCGGGTATCGGTATGTTGCTTTCCCGGTCGTGTACGCCGACAAAGCCACCCTCTTGGCGCAGCCCCAGGCGCACGAAGCGAGCATCACCAATGACGATCCGCTGGAGACGATCAAGCTCCGCGACCGTCAACTCCCGGCTCCCAGCCTGCGCGATCGCCTGTCCCCAGCGAGCCGTCCTGTTCCCCGACGGCCGCTCGCCCTCGATCTCAAAGGATGATTTTGAATCATTGAGCAGCATGAATGCCGCGGCCCGTGCAACAAGATCCGGCCGAATCCTACCGATCGCCTCGTGTGCGCGCTGCGCGAGTGCCTTGCCTTCAAATGCGATCATCGCCGGCGTCCGACGCACGAGGGGGCAGAAGGCTGCCGTTCCCGGAAGGTTATTCGCCACCTTGTGCCGGGGCGAGGGTTCACCCTTCGAGAGCGCGAATTGCAACTGCGGGTCCACGACCGGAGCTAAGCGAACTTTTCCAGCGTCCGGCAGGTCAAGCCTCCGGCCCGTCAACCATTCAAAGAGGAACCATGTGCGGCGTGCAAATGTGCCCGTTGGCGTTTCGCGCACGAATGCCTCAAGCTCGCGACCATCGATTATCGAAAAGAGCTGCCATAGGACAGCAAGGTCGATTCCCTCGTACCTGAGGGCATAGGTGAGCTGGCTGGCAAGGCTCGCATCCGGTTGATGCCGGGGCGTCTGCATAAGCCAGATTTCGTTCGATACTGGGTGGTGGCGCACGGCAATCGCAGAGAGGCGGGGCGGAAGCGGCAGGATGAGGCCATAGCGCTCCATCAGTGCGGCATATCCGACGGGCACACCAGCCTCTGGCAAGGGTCGGCCGCGAAAATGCGTCACCGTTTGCGAGGGCCATTCACCCATTACATCCTCTGCGAAATGGTTTCACCGGGTCGAGGCCATGCTGTGCATTTCCTTCACCCTCCGTGAAAATCTATCACACCGTATGCGTTTTGTGAATCCCCTTCACAGAAGGCGCTATCTATCTGCCGTACAAACGACCGCATGACAAAACCCCTACCTGACACACAACAGTGATGGGTCCTATTTGGAAGCCGATCACTGCGAACTCGGAATATTGCACGCTATTTCACAGTCACGCCTCGACGGGGTTGCTCGCTGCAACACCCGATATTCAGCATCAGCATCACGCCGCGAATATCGGACAAAACCTCTCGTTGCACCTTCTGGAAAGCTGACGTATTTGCCGTCCGAGCGTCACACCACATCGTGCGCAATCACGCTGTTGATAGAGATCGTCGGTTCACCGTCCGGACCTCGCCGGTACCTATAACGAGATGAAGTTCGGCTGACCGCGCCCCCCGCTCATCCTCTTCGATCGAAGCAAGCCAGAACCAGGGCAATCCGCACTCGCACTGATGGCCTATGTCGGTTTCGTTGTCTTCGGGAATGCAGAGAATTTGATGGCAGGTCGCACAGGACACGTGAAAGACCCCGCATCGATCGCACTTGCCAACGTTATGGACGAACGCGTGTCGCGTCCGGGCTCCGATACCGTCGAGCGTGAGAAGGCCAAGCGAGACTTCCGGATAGCCGTCCCAAAAAACGCGTCCGTTCTTGCACTTGGGACGCGAACATCGTGGCCAAGTTCTCGGATCGAAATCCTCAAGACGGTCAAGCGGCAACAAGCGGATGCTCACGGCAGTCTGGGCTCGCTTCTCCGCCGCTGCTGTATGTCCGTAAGGACATACGAGATACCCATGGGTGGCACCTACGTCTTCCATCATACCCCGGAAGGTCTCGACGTCCTTTACGTCGATCTTACGCTTCCGCCGTTTCGCGTCGACAATGATCCGCCGAGTGTTGTCGGTGTCATGTCGCGCTTCGATCAGAACGTCGATCTGTCGCCTGACACCCGTGATGGCACCCAGGATCGAAGCATTTGGAGTCACGCAAAGCTCCGTCGACAGTTGGTCCGCCATCAACCGGGCGACCAAGAGCTCGTAAAGTCTCCAGTCCTCCCACACATCCTTCATCTTGTTCGCCTCCCCCAAGCGCATGCCACCGAGCCCCGGCGATGATGCCATCCTATGCCGCCATCAGCCGAGAGAACAATCGGAGCCTGTAGCGTATTTCCGGCAGGTGTGGGGATTGGCGGTAGCGGTCCTCCGCTACCAAAATTTAATGGTACGACCCGGAGACATGGGTAACAGATTGTACCTAAGACATGGGTGACAATCTCGAGCCGAACGGGTTGTCGATGGTCTGCAGTGTTTTCTGCTCCAGGTCGATATATCCCAGATCATAGTGCATGAAGCTGACGAGCCAAATGCCGTCGTCGACGTCCTTGATGCCGAGCCTGTACGCCCCGGAGACACGGGTTACAGAACGCACACAAGGCATGGGTGACGGCTCTTCCTCAAGACATGCCTGCCAACCGGCTTTCGCAGCGCGGGACCGGCCGATAGCCATCCTGAAATCGCTGGTTTGGCGCGGATGCTCCAGGGCGGTCATGCCCGCTTCCGGCTTCCCGAGCCCGGCCTTCCAAGGATCGTGGCTGCTGGTCGCGCCCGTTACAGCGCCGTCCGCAACCGCTGCGTGGCGGCGCTGTCGATCCGGCCTTCGTCGATCTTCATCCCGTAGATCGTCTCGGCGGCCTCCCGGCTCAGCAGTTCGTCCATCACGTCGCGCAGCACCCGGTCGGGCGCCCGCTCGCACGGATCGCCGAAACCGCCGCCACCTTCGGCGGAGAGCTCGCAGAACCTGAAGCCAAGACCCACGAGGGTATCGAGCGAACGACGGCTATCCAGCCGCATGTATTGTCCGCGACGGCCCAAGACAGCCAACGACCCGCACGAGCATGGACCACGGTCGCCGGCGGAGACGGCGCATCTAATGACTGCCCCCTGCATTCATTCAAACTCACCCGAACGAATGCCATCTCGGATCAGCGGCCATAGGCCGGCGATAGAACGTCCCGCTCACTTCGCCCATTGATGCCCGCTGGATTGCCATAAGCGCGGCCGCTGGCACCGTCGATCCGGCCGCGGATGGCGGCTTTCGAAACCAGCCGATTGCCGTTCCTGTTGGACTTCGTCATGGCGCTGTTTTCGAAGCACCGCCTCGGCACCGGATTTCCGCCGTGCTGCATGCGGCGCTTCAGGAGCACTTCGCTCACCCGCCACGACACCCCGCGGGATCGTGGCCCGGCTTGGTCGCGCTCGCCTCTGTCAAACCATGGACACCCTTTGTCCACGAAGCCCCGCCAAGAGCGACGCCCAAGCGTGTGACAGCGCGGCGCACAGCCATCTCGGACAATGAGCGCCTGCACCCGGTCCCGGAAATATTTGTCATTGACGCGAATATAATGCGATCATATATTCAAATATACGAACATTGTGCCTTTATACGAATTTTTCTGATTGAGGAGCTGTCCGGCACATTCGATCTTCCGAAATCCGGAGGGGGGGGGCGTGCGGGGCGCGAAGTTCGTTGGGAGGGGAGGAACCATGGCGTTTGCAAAGCGTGTCGCGGGCCCGCTGGCCGCACTCGAGACCGCGGCGATGGCCGGTGCGGGTGCGCTGCTCGTCGTCATGACCCTGGTCGCCACGACCGATGCGGCGCTGCGCTACGCCGTCAACGCGCCACTCACCTGGTCCTACGACCTGATCTCGCTCTATCTCCTGACCGGAGTCTTCTATCTCGGGCTGTCGAACACGCTGCGCGTGGACGGCCATATCAGCGTCGACATCCTTCACAACCGCATGTCCGCGCGCATGCGTCACGCATCGCTGGTCGGCGGATACGCGCTCGCACTGTTTGCCTTCGCCATCATGACGAGGGCCGTGGCCGAGCGCGCCGTCGAGGCCTATAGCAACGACGAAGCCATCGTCGGTTCGCTTCTGTGGCCGACCTGGATCGCCGGCGCGATGGTGACGCTGGGATTGGGGCTGACCGGGCTGAGGCTTGCCCATCGCACCGTCGGACACCTGCTCTCGGCCCTTGCCGGCCACGATGTCATCGCGCTGCCGCCGCTGGCCGGCCGCAACGGTGACCTGTAATGCTGGCGGGCGCCGTCACCGTCCTGCTGCTCGTCCTGCTGGCGCTCGGGACGCCGGTCGCCTTCGCGCTGCTCGGCGCCGGCACCGTCGGCCTGTGGCTGAAGGGCGGCTGGCCGATGATGGCCGGCATTCTGGCCTCCAGTCCCGCCTCGGCGGCCACCGGCTACGAGTTGATCACCATCCCGATGTTTCTGTTCATGGCCGAACTGGTCATCCTGAGCGGCGCCGCGATGCGCCTGTTCGCCAGCGCCGCGACCTGGGTCGGGCGCCTGCCGGGCGGACTCGGCATCGCCACCACCCTGGCCGGCGCCGGCTTCGCGGCGATCTCCGGCTCGAGCACGGCCTCGGCCGCCACGCTGGCCAGCACCACCGTGCCAGGCATGCTGCGCCAAGGCTATGAGCCCAAGCTGGCCTGCGGCGTAGTGGCGATCTCCGGCACGCTGGCCATGCTTATCCCGCCCAGCATCGCGCTGATCCTCTACGGCATCGTCGCCGACGTCTCGATCGGCAAGCTGCTGATGGCCGGCATTGTGCCGGGCATTCTCGTCACCATCGTTATCGCGCTGACTGTGTTTGTGCTGGTGACGATCAATCCCGAGAGCGCCCCCAACGCCCGCGCCTACTCCATGCGCGAGAAACTTGCATCACTGCCACCGGTCCTGCCGCTGGTGGCCCTGTTCGCCGCGGTCACAGGGCTGATCTATACCGGTGTCGTCACCCCCACGGAGGCGTCCGCCATCGGCGCGACCGGCGCCTTCGTGCTGGTGTGCTGGGAACGCAAATTCGAGGCGCGCGCGATCGCCGCGGCGATCTCCAACGCGATCCGCTCGACCTGCATGATCCTGATGATCATTCTGGGCGCGCATGTCTTCGGCTACTTCATCGTCCTTACCCAGGTTACGCAGAACCTCGTGGCCTGGGTCGCCGCGCTGCCGGTGTCGCCGCTGACCGTGCTGGCCATCATTCTGGCCGGCCTGCTGGTGCTCGGAGCCTTCATGGATCAGGCGGCGATCATCGTTCTGACCGTGCCGATCCTGCTGCCGATCATCACCGCGCTCGGCTACGACCCGATCTGGTTCGGCGTCATCATGGTCGTGACCGCAGAGGTCGGACTGGTCACACCGCCGATCGGCCTCAACGCCTTCATCGTCGCCCGTTATACGGAGCGCCCCATCGGCGAGGTATTTCAGGGCGTGCTGCCGCATGTCCTCGCGCATGTCGTCATCATCGCCATTCTGGTGCTGGTGCCCGCACTCACGCTGTGGCTTCCGGCGACCATGCAACGGTGATCAACACAGGCAGGAGGAGAACAAGGTGACACCCAACGCATTTCATGGCGCGCGGTTCTTGCTGGCCGCGCTCGGCGCGGGCCTCGCGGCGCCGGCGCTCGCGCAGGAAACGACGCTGCGCGTGGCCGACAGTTTTCCGAGCGGTCATTATGTCTACACGGCCGCGACACAGCCCTTCATGGACCGGGTGAGCGAACTGTCCGGCGGCAGGCTGGGCTTCGAATACTATCCGGCCCAGCAACTCGGCAAGGCCAAGGAGATGCTCGAACTGATCAACGGCCAGGTCGCCGACGTGGCCTATGTGGCCCCGTCCTATATATCCGACAAGTTGCCGCTTGCCGCCGTCGGAGAGTTGCCGCTCGGCTATTCGGATCCTTGCGTGGGCACCAGGGCGTTCTGGGCCGTCAGCCGGCCAGGTGCCGCGCTGCACAATGCCGAGTTGAAGCAGCTCGGCATCCGCATTCTGTTCGCGACCATGCTGCCGCCCAACCAACTCGTCACGGCAGATCCGATCGAGGGGCTTGACGACATAGCCGGCACGAAAATCAGAACCTCCGGCGGCACCAAGGACCAGTTCGTGAACGAACTGGGCGCGGCACCGATCCACACGACCGCGACCGAACTCTACGAGGCGTTCTCGCGCGGAACCATCGACGGTCTGCTGATCCCGCTGACCTCGCTGCCGCCCTATGACCTGCATACAATCGCCAAGAACGCCACCTACGACCAGAATCTAGGTGGCTTCACCATCACCTACGCCATGACCGAGGCGCGCTGGCAGGATCTGTCGGCGCAGGAACGTGGCTGGCTTGAACAGGCGGGCAGCGAGATCACCGAGCAGGCCTGCGCCACCATCGCCGCGAACACGGCCGGCGTGATCGCCGAACTGGAACAAGCAGGCGTTTCGCAACTGGCCCTGTCGCAGGACGACCGGGCCCGCATCGACGCGATCTCGGACAGGATCGCCAGGGACTGGGCACAACAACAGGACGGGCGCGGTCTCGCCGGCAGCAAGGTCCTGGAAGCATTCAAGGACGCAATGCAATGAGAATAGCCACGATCGCCGCGGCATGCGCCGCATTGTTCGCCACCGGCGCGGCAGCCGAGACGCTGCGCTTTGCAGACTCCCTGCCCGCCGACCATTTCTTCACGGAGCAGGCCAGCAAATACTGGATGAAGCTAGTCGAGGAAGAAACCGACGGCGCGGTGGATTTCGAGCACTACCCGGCCCAGCAGCTCGGCAAGGCCAAGGACATGCTCGGCCTGGTGCAGACGCAGACCGTCGACATAGCCTACGTCGTACCGTCCTATGTTTCGGACAAGCTGCCGCTGAGTTCGGTGGCCGAACTACCCGGCCAGTTCGCCACCTCCTGCGAAGGGACCCTCGCCTACTGGCAACTGGCGACCGGTGACGGGTTCCTGGCAGAGAGCGACTACAGGCGCGCCGGCGTGCGCGTGCTTTTCGCCGTCGTCATGCCGCCCTACCAGATATTCCTGCGCGAGCCGCTCGGCTCAGTGGCCGATCTCAAGGGCCGCAAGCTGCGCACCAGCAGTCCCGGCCAGGACGCGATCTCCGAGGCGCTCGGCGCCGTGCCGGTGCGCATTACCGCGCCGGAACTCTACGACGCCCTGGCGCGCGGCACGGTGGACGGCATGGTCTTTCCGACCGCCAGCGCGCTCGCCTACGACGTGGCCGGTCTGGCCAAATCGGTCACGCGCGGCGAGAATTTCGGCACCGCGGTGCTGAGCGTGATGATTTCCGAAGAGCGCTGGCAGCGCCTACCCGAGAACGTGCGCGCCGTCATGACCAGGGCCGGCGAGGAAACCACCCGGCATATCTGTCGGTTCGCCGACGACAGCACGGCCTCAGACTTCGAGGAGATCGCCGCTCAGGGCACGGCAATCGCCGACCTGTCCGCCGACAAGGCCGACATACGCCGAAAGAGCGCGTCGGTTGCCGAAACATGGGTCGTCGACATGGACAAGCGCGGCCTCGCGGGCGCTCGGACCTTCGAGGCTTTTCAGGAAGCGCTGCGTTAGGTCTGAGCGGCCGGATCGCGCCGCGCCGGCAAACGCCGTAGGCTTGGCACAAGTGAGACATTGCCGAAGGAAGGGGCCGACACTGAGATGAACATTGCCAGATGGCTCCATCAAACCGCGCTGGCGCGGCCCAACGCGCCGGCCATCCGCCTGGGAACCGAACAGGTCGCGACCTATGCGCAGTTCGTGCACGGCACCTGCGCGCTCGCCGGTTACCTCCGCGAGCGCCACGCCATCAAGCGTGGCGACCGGGTTGCGATATTCTGCGCCAATTGCGTGGAATACATCCCTCTCCTCCAGGCGATCTTCTGGCTCGGCGCGATCGCCGTGCCAATCAACTTCAAGCTTCACCCGCGTGAGGTCGCGTGGATCCTCGCCGATTCCGCCGCCGGCCTGGTGCTGACGGAAACTGGGGAAAGCTTAGACCCGGCCGAGATCGGCTGTCCCGAAATCGGGCTTCGGAATATCACGAACATCCTGGCGTTTTCCGGCGCCCCGAACGGCGCCGTAACAGCTCCGGCCGACGTTGCTGGCGACGAGGTCGCGTGGCTGTTCTATACTTCCGGCACGACCGGGAGGCCGAAGGGCGTCATGCTCACGCACGGCAATCTGGCCGCCATGGCGTTATGCTACGCGCTCGATGTCGACACCGTGCACGGCAGCGACAACGCACTCTACGCCGCGCCGATGTCGCATGGCGCCGGCCTTTACCACCTGCAATTCATACGCGCGGGCGCCTGTCATGTGATCCCGCCCTCGCGAGGCTTCGCGCCAGCCGAGATCCGCGCGCTTGGCCAAAATCTCGGCGAACTGGTGTTTTTCGCCGCGCCGACCATGGTCAAACGGCTCATCGCCGACTCCGAGGCCAGCGGCTATCGCGGCGACGGCATCAGGACCATCATCTATGGCGGCGGGCCGATGTACGCCGCCGACATCAATCAGGCGCTCGCCCTCTACGGGCCCAGATTCGTGCAGATCTACGGCCAGGGCGAAAGTCCGATGACGATCACCGTCCTGCCACGCGACCTGGTGGCCGACGTCACCCATCCCAATGCCGAGCGCCGTCGCGCATCGGTCGGCTTCGCCCATGCCAACGTGTCGGTCCGCATCGTCGACGAGGCGATGGTCGACGTGCCGACGGGCGAGGTCGGCGAAATCGCCGTCGCCGGAGAAACGGTGATGAAGGGTTACTGGCGCAATGAGGAGGCCACCGCCGCGACGCTGGTCGACGGCTGGTTGAGAACCGGCGATCTCGGCACCGTTGACGAGGATGGGTTTGTGACCCTGACGGATCGCTCCAAGGACGTGATTATTTCGGGCGGCAGCAATATATATCCGCGCGAGGTCGAGGAAGCGCTGCTGGCGCACGAGGCGGTTTTCGAGGTTTCGGTGATCGGCGTTCCCAGCGCCGAGTGGGGCGAAGACGTGATGGCCTTTGTCGTACTGCGCGACGAGCGCCTCTGCGGCAGGGACGAACTCGATGCCTGGTGCCGCGGCCGGATCGCCTCGTTCAAGAAGCCGAAGCATTATGTCTTCGTGGAAAAATTGCCGAAGAACAGCTACGGCAAGGTGCTGAAGACGACGTTGCGCGAGCGCGTCGCCGCGCCGGGCGCAGATTGAGGCCGAGCCTGCCGGGCGCCTTCTATCGTCCGGCGACCATGCGCGTCACATCGTAATCGAGCACGACGACGCCATTCGTCTTGCGCACCGTATTGCGTGTCGTGACGATGCCGCGAGAACCGTTGCTTTCGCCGCGGCAGGCCGTGACTTCGATCTCGACCGCGATCGTATCGCCGGCACGGGTCGGCGCGCGAAACCGGCTGTCGAGCGAAAGCAGCGCAAGGCCGGTGTCGCGCACTGTAGCGTTCAGTACCAGCCCTTCGGCAACCGTCAACACATAGGCGCCCGGACATACGTCGCCATGCAGCGCGTCGTCCTGGGCGCGATCCCGATTCGTGAACAGCGGCTCGATCATGCCGGCGAGGTTGACGAAGGCGCGGATCTCCGAGGTCAGGATCGTGCGTCCGCCGGTGAGGAACCGCGCGCCCACCGCCATCTCCTGCCAGTGCAGGCCGCTCGTCAGTATCGTGGCCGAGCTTTGGGTCTGCAACCTCACTCCCCTTTGCCCTGTCTCCGTCCCCGCCAAGACGCGCCCGCTCACCATTGCGTGTTGGGCAGCAGCAGCGAGATCACCGGAAACAGGAAGATCAGCGCGAAGACGACAATGTCGATCGTCAGAAAGTTGATTACCCCCCTGAAGATCGTATGCACGGGCGCGGCCCGGCCAACCACCGAATTGATGATGAAGACGTTCATGCCGACCGGCGGCGTGATCAACCCGATCTCAAGCAGCTTGATGACGACCACGCCGAACCAGATCAGGTCCAGCCCCATTCCCTCGACCAGCGGAATGACGAAGGGCAGCGTCAAAAGCATGATGCCAAGCGGGTCGAGGAACATGCCCATCACGAGATACAGCAACACGATGATCAGCAACACGCTCCAGTCCGACATCATGTAAAATTCGGTCAGGGCGACGACTTCGCGCGTAAGCCCGGTCAGCGAGACAAAGGCGACAAACATCTTGGCGCCGGCCGATATGAAAAAGATCGCGGCGGTCTGCACCGCCGTTTCCTTCAGCGAGCTGACGAAGGCGTCCCAGCTGAGCTTGCGCGAGAGCACCCCATAGACGATAGCGAATGTCAGGCTGACGGCCGCAGCCTCGGTGGCGGTAAAGATGCCGCCATAAATACCGCCGATGATGAGCGTGAACAGCGCGCAGGCCGGCCAGGCCCGCAACAAGGCCATCCAGCGCTCGCCTGTCGAGAATTCCTGTTCGGGCACCGGCGCATCCTGCGGACGAAAGCGCGTCCAGATGAAGATCACGACGATCATGCCCAGCAACGACAGCAGTCCCGGCAACACGCCGGCCAGAAAGAGCTTGTTGACGGATTGCTCGGTGAACAGGCCATAGAGAATGAACAGGACCGAGGGAGGGATCAGCGCGCCCAATGTGCCGCCCATCGCCACCGTCGAACTGGCCAGTTGCATGGAGTAGCC
This sequence comes from Nitratireductor sp., assembly GCA_039973095.1. Taxonomy (GTDB): domain Bacteria; phylum Pseudomonadota; class Alphaproteobacteria; order Rhizobiales; family Rhizobiaceae; genus Mangrovimarina. The sequence goes on from JBDWLQ010000004.1 coordinate 12,807, forward strand.
GTAGCGGCGCATTTCGGGATGCAGATGCGGCCCATGGCGGCCGCACAGGCAACGGAGGAACCGGTGATGGCGGAAAACCCGCCGCATCCCAGTACCGATGCCATCGCCAGACCGCCCGATACGCGCGAAAGCCAGACCCGGACCGCGTAATAGATTTCGGTCGTGATGCGCGCGTGAAACGCGATATGGCCGAGCGCGATGAACATCGGCACCATGCTGAGTTCATAGGAATGCAGAAACTGGAAGACATTCGACGAAATCAACGACATGGTCGGCCGTACGGCGCGCATCGCCTGGAACTCGTCGCCGAACTTGTAACCGTAGAAGAGGAACGTGCAGACGACGGCCAAACCGGCCAGCGCGAATCCGACCGGAACGCGAAGCGCGATGAGTAGCATCGCCAGGGCGAAGCCGATCATGCCGATCGTAACGGGGTCCATATCGTCTACCCTTCGTTGCGCGATGCGCCGTCCATGGCGCCACCGCGCAAGACGGACAGGAAGTCGCCAGCCACCATCACGGCCAGCCGAATGGCGAAGATGAGATATCCCAGCCAGAAGGTCAGCCGCACCGGCCATTCGGGAAGGTTGTAGGTCCCGAAAGAGTAGGCGCCTTCCGTCCAGGCCGCATGAAAGGCCAGCCAGCCGCCATAGGTGATCGGAACCAGCACGAGAAATCCGACGACCGACCCGAGCAGGCTGATAGCCGGCAAGTAGCGATCCGGCAGCAGCGCCACAAAGACGTCCACCGCGATATGGGCCTTCTGCGCCGAGACATAGGCCAGCGGCAGGATGACCGCGCCGATCATCAAGTTGCGCACCACGATTTCCATATCCGGTAGCGACCAGTTGAAAATGGCGCGGGTTATGACGCCGGTGACGACAAGCGCGCAGATTGCCAGGATGCACGCCATCGCCAACACAAGCGCCCCGCGCTCGATGACGTGCAGTGCCCCGGGTCGGGACACTGCCTCACGTTCGGGGGCAGCCATTCAGCCCTCCCAGGGATAGCCTTGGGCCTTGCGCCTTTCGTGCCATTTCGCGAGCAGGTCCTGATAGTGCTGGAGAACCGCCTCACCGTCGATACCGGCCTTCGTGACGGTTTCTTTCCACTCGTCGAAATACTTGGCGCCCGCGGCCAGCAGTTTCTGCCGTTCCTCGGCCGGGAACTCGTGAAACTTGAACGCGCCCTCCTTCTTGAGGGTATCCAGCGTGGTATCCTTCTCCACGATGACCTTTTCGGAGATCACGTCGACGAATTCCGAGCCCAGCTGCTCAATCACGGCCTGATGTTCGGGGCTCAACGCACTCCAGGTGTCCTGATTCATCACGATGGCGATCCCCATCAACGCCCCCCAATCCAGCGTGGTCAGGTCGGTGGCCACCTCGGGCAGCTTGAAGGCCGGAATTGCGTAGGTGTAGAAGATCGCGCAGTCGATCAGCCCGGTATCCAGCGCCTGGTAGGTCTCATAGGCCGTTACGGACACCATGTTGGCGCCGAGATCCTGCGCCACTTTGGAATACGTGCTGATGCCGCGCATCTTCACGCCTGCGAAATCATCCACCGAATCGATCACCTTGTCGTTGCACACCATCTGCAAAGGACCGGTGCTCATCGTCGTGACGAACTTGAGGTTCAGATTGTCCCATTCGCTCTGCAATGCGGGATGGGTGGTGTTGAGCTCGTAGAGCGCACGTGTCGCGGCCCAGGGATCGTTGTTCTCCAGCGGTAGGTCGGCCAGCAGCATGACCGGATTCAGCGCCGGATTGTAGACTGCGATGACCAGCCCCATGTCGGCGACACCATCGCCCACGCCCTTGGCCACCGCGGGACCTTTCAACAGCGCCTGACCCCAATGGATCTCCAGCTTGAGTTCGCCATTGGTCCGCTTGGCCAGTTCGTCGGCGAACCAGTTCATCGCTTCCGCGCGACTGCCTCGGTTGGCGCTGTTGTCTGAAAACGACAACGTCGTTTCCGCCTTTGCGGGCCACGCAAGCGCCGCCATCATCAATGCCGCGCCGCCAAGCGCCTTGAGCATGTTTGAATGCATGTCGTACTTCCTCCCTTGAACGGATTTCGGTCTATGTTTTGCAGACATCGAATGACCGCACGAAGCCGTTATGCATCCCGCCAAGGACGCATTTTCGACTGCCAGCAATTCGAACGATTTAGCCCTCCCGGCTATACCCCATCACCTTGGAGATCGCGGCGCCGGCTTCCACCGCCGCCTTGATGTATCTGTCCCGTTCCCTCCGGCCGCGCGACACCGGAACGCCGATGCTTACCGCTCCAATCACCGCGCCATCCGAATTGCGCACCGGCGCGGCGAATCCGGCCGCGTCGGCCGAGTATTCGCCGATCGTGATCGCGATGCCGCGCGTGCGGACGTTCTTCAGATCGGCCTCCAGCTTCGCCCGGTCGCAGATCGTGCGTTCGGTCAGCTGATCGAGATCGACCGAGGCGAAATAGGCCTCGCGTTCGGCCTCGTTCATGAAAGCCAGAAACACTTTGCCCGCGGCCGATGCATAGAGCGGTCGCCGGGTGCCGATCGCGACGGCGAACCGCACCGACTGCTCGGATTCCACGAAATCGATATAGGCCGAGTATTTCTTGTCCGGCTCCAACTCGGCCAGCAGCACCGTCTCGCCCGTTTCCGCCAGTGTCTTTTCCAAGAACGGGCGGGCAATCTGGCGAATGCTACGCCGCGCCAGGATCGTCGAGGCGAGCGCATAGGCTTCCGAACCCAGAAAATAGAGCGTTCCCTTGCGGTCGAGGAATCCCTGCTCCGTAAGCGCCTTCAAGGTCGACGACAGCGAACTCTTGGGAACGTCGAGACTGGCCGAGATAGCGGAAAGGTTACGCCCGTCCGGAAACTCCGCCAGCAGACGCAAAAGCGCAAAGGCACGCGGCAGAACCATTGGCCCGTCGCTGCGTGCCCCCGTCTTGCTTGCCATGTCCTCAGAGTCACTCATCGGGTGTATTTCCCATATCGGAAATCCTATCCGAAAATCCGTAACATTGTCAATTCGTGGAATCACCTCTGTCACGGACGCGCTGCCTGGGCAAGATAGTCCTCATACCGGGTCGGCTGCAGGTTGAGCCCGCTGCCGCCGTCGCAGGCAATCGTGGCGCCGGTGATGTAGCCGGCCATCTCGGAACAAAGGAAGAGACACAGATCGCCGATCTCCTGCGCGCGACCGAGCCGGCGCAGGGGAACCGCCTTGAGCCGCGCCTCCATCAATGCCTCGGTCGGGAACAGCTTGGCCATGCCGCCCGACCCTTCGATAGGGCCCGGCAGGACCGAATTCACGCGAATACCTTCCGGGCCCCATTCGAGCGCCAGCGTGCGGGTGATCTGATCGACCCCTGCCTTGGCCGCACAGACATGACCCTGCCCGACGAGCGCGGTGCCGGAATGGCCCGACGAGATGTTGATCAGCGAGGCGCCCGGCTTGTTCAGATGCCGATAGCAGGCATGCATCACATGATGGGTTCCCAGGACGTCGATTTCCATGACCGCGCGAAAGGCGTTCGATGACATGTTCTTCATCAGGCAAGGGAAATTTCCCGCAGCACCGGAGATGACGACGTCGAGCGGACCGTGCGCCGCGACCGCGCGCGCCACCGCGGTCTCGACGGCTCCGTATTCGCGCACATCGGCGACGCAGCCATCGGCCTGCGCCCCGTGCGATCGCAGCCGGTCCACCGCCCGGTCGACCTTGGCGGAATCGCGCGAAAACACGAAGACTCCTGCGCCGGCGGCGGCGAAGCTTTCCGCGATACCGAGATTGATTCCGCTGGTGCCACCCGCAACCAGTACCGATTTGTTGCTGAAATCAAACATCCGCTAGCGCCCCCTGAAGACAGGTTTGCGCTTTGACGCGAAGGCCGTGACCCCTTCCACCCAGTCGTCGCTAGCCGCGCAGCGGCCGAAATTCCTCGCCTCCAGCACCAGCTGCTCTTCCAGGCTGTTGCTGTGCGAAGCGTTGATCTGTTCCTTGATGCAGCCATAGGCGACGGTCGGCCCGTTAGCCAGCCGCTCTGCAAGCGCCAGCGTCTCGGCCTCGAGGCGCTCGGGAGGTACGACGAAATTGACGAGGTCGTAGCGTTCGGCCGTGGCCGCGTCGATCCTGTCGCCCAGCAGCGCCAGTTCCATTGCCCGGCGCGTCCCGGCCAGCCGCGGCAGGAAATAGCTGCCGCCCGCGTCAGGCGTGGCACCGATGGCGCTGTAGCTTAACCGGAAAATCGCATCGCTGGCGGCGATGGCGAGATCGCAGGCCGCCACAAAGGACATGCCCGCGCCGGCGGCCGCTCCCGCCACGGAGGCGATGACCGGCTTCGGCATCCGACTCATCCGCACCATGACAGGATTGACCGCATGGACCCGCCGCTCGAACGTAGCGCGCCGCTTTTCCGGCGCAAGCGGCGCAAAATCGCTGGCGAAGCTCTTCACGTCCCCGCCGGCCATGAAATTGCCGCCCGCGCCGCGCAACACCACGCAGCGCACCTGCGGATCGGCCGCGGCCGCGTCGAGCGCGTCGTAGATGGCCATGCGCATCTCTACCGACAGCGCGTTCATCGCTTTGGGCCGGTTCATCGTCAGAAAGGTGATGCCGCCCTGAGTGTCGACAAGCAGTTGGTCGCTCATGTCCGTCTCCTCAGACCGGGTCCCAGCAAAAATAGCTGGGTGAAGTATCCGCCGCCGTCATCGCGCGCGCCATCGCCGGGAGCGCATTTTCCAGGATCGCCGAGGGGGTCCATCCCTGGGCGTCGTGCATGGTGTGGACCGGGCGCGGCTGGCTGAACAGGTAGAGTTCGTTGGCGCGCGCGCCGACGATCTGGCCGGTGACCGTGCGCGCGGCATCGCTCAGCAGCGCCACGGCCAGCGGCGCCACTTTCTGCCCGTGACTGAGCTTGTCGAGCATCTTCATGCGCTCGGCGTAAAGCGGATTGTCTTCGGGAATCGAGCCGGTCATGCGGGTGAATGCCCATGGCGCGATGCAGTTCGACCGCACGTTGAAGCGCGCCATGTCGATGGAGATCGAGCGCGACAGCCCGACGATGCCCATTTTTGCGGCGGCGTAGTTCGCCTGGCCGAGATTGCCGACCAGCCCCGATGTCGACGTCATGTGCACGAACGCACCGCCGGCATTCTCCTTGAAATGCCGGGCCGCCGCGCGTGAGACGAAAAACGACCCGTTCAAATGGACCTGGATCACGGTTTCCCAGTCCTCTCGGCTCATCTTGTGAAAGATGCCGTCGCGCAGGAGGCCCGCGTTGTTGACCACGCCGTGCAGTCCGCCGAACGTATCGAGCGCTCGTTCCACGATGGCATGGGCCTGGTCCCAGTCGGCCACCGAATGCGTGTCGGCGACCGCGCTTCCACCGGCAGAGTGGATTTCCTGCACGACCTGTTCCGCGGGGCCGCCATCGGCCTGCTGGTCGCCGACCCCGGCGCCCAGATCGTTGACGACCACATTGGCGCCCTCACGCGCCGCCATCAGGGCGATATATTTGCCGACACCGCGGCCGGCGCCGGTCACGATGATCGTTTTTCCGTCCAGTACGCCCATGGCGCTGTCCTCCCTGTTTTTTCTCAGCCGACGAGGCTGGCCTGCCCACGGTCGAGCACCACCTCGTTGCGATCTTCGACCGTGACCCGGAAGCGGGCGCCGTCCCCGGTCTTCCAGATGTCGGTACGCAATGTGTCACCAGGGAAAACCGGACGGCTGAACCGGCAGGCAAAGCCGCCGAACCGTGCGGGCTCACCACCCGCCATCTCCTCGAACAGAAGCTGGCCGGCGATACCCATCGTGCACAGCCCATGCAGGATCGGGCGGTCGTAGCCGGCCTTGGCGGCCACCGGCGGCGAGGCATGAATCGGATTGTAGTCGCCGCTCAAACGGTAGATCAGCGCCGAGCGCGGGTCCGCCTTGCGGGTCACCGACATGTCCGGCTCGGTTGGAGGAAGCGGCTGCAACGCCTCCGGAACGCTGCCGTGGTTGCCGGTGCCGCCGTCGCCGCGGCAGAAGACGCCCGACGTCACGCGACCGATCTCCGCGCCGCCCTCGATCTCGCGCAGCGTCTTCTCATAGTAGAGGATACAACCCTTCTCGGGTCCCTTGTCGGTGATCCCTGTCACGCGATAGGAGGCGGCCACCTGCCCCCGGGGCGGGAGCGGCCGCGCCATGGTCAGAAACTGCTCGGCGTGCAGAATCTTGACCCAGTCGATCTCCAGTTCGGGATCGCGCAGCCAGAAGCCGGGATGCCCCAACACCATTGCGTAAGACGGCAGCGCGACAAGACCGTCCTCGAAGACGTAGCGCAGCTCCGCTTCGTTCAGAGGATCGAGCGCGGCATTGACGCCAAGCGCGTAAAGCATCACGTCGCGTTCCGTATATGCCGGCTGCATGTCTTCGAAATGGTAGTTCAGAACCTTGTCGACGTTCATCAAGCCCTCCCGTCAGTAGGATTTCGGCAGTCCGAGCACGCGCTCGCCGATGAAGGAAGCAATCAGTTGCTCGCTCACTGGCGCAATTCGGGTGATCAGCACTTCGCGCAGCAGGCGCTCAACGTGATATTCCTTGGCGTATCCCATGCCGCCATGGGTCAGAACGGCTTGCAACGCCGCGTCGTAACCGGCGCGTGCGCCGAGAAATTTGGCGGCGTTCGCCTCCGCCCCGCAGGGTTGGCCGCTGTCATAGAGACCGGCCGCGTTCATCGCCGTCAGATAGGCGGCCTCCAGTTCCATCCAGTTAATCGCCAGCGGATGCTGGATTCCCTGGTTCTGTCCGATCGGACGGCCGAAGACCTGGCGCTCCAGCGCATAACCCGACGCACGGCGCAGCGCATCCTGCCCGATGCCGACAGCCTCGATGCCGATCAGTATCCGTTCGGGGTTCATCGCATCGAGGATCTGATGAAACCCCCTGCCTTCCTCTCCGATCAGGTCGTCCTCGGGGATGAACAGGTCGTCGAAGAAGATCATGTTCGAATCGACCGCCTTGCGACCCATCTTGGGGATACGACGCACCTCGATCCGCTCGCGGTCGAAGGCGGTGTAAAACAGCGAGATGCCGTCGGTCTTGCGCGCAACCTGGTCGCGCTTTTGTGTGCGCGCCAGCAACATGATGCGATCGGCAACCTGGGCGGTCGTGTTCCAGATCTTGCGGCCTTTGACCCGCCAGCCACCCTCGACCCTTTCGGCGAAGGTGGTGATCGAGGTGGTATCGAGCCCGGCATTGGGCTCGGTAACGCCGAAACTGACCTTGTGCTCCCCGCGTACCAGAGGCGGGATCCAGCGCGCTTTCTGTTCGGGCGTACCGTAGACGACGATCGGATGCGGCCCGAACATGTTGATATGAACCGTGGAGGCCGCTGTCATCGCGCCCGCGCCGGCGATTGTATGCATCATGATGGCCGCCTCAGTGACCCCCAGCCCGGCGCCGCCGTGCTCGGTGGGCATGGTCAAGCCCAGCCAGCCGCCTTCGGCGAGAGCGGCATGGAAATCGTGCGGGAATGCGCCATCCTCGTCGCGCGCCAACCAGTACGCGTCGCCGAAACGGTCGCACACCGCCTGAACGCCGTCGCGGATCGCCTTGAGATCGTCGTTCATGCCTCTTTCGCCCTTTCAGAGTGCCGTGGCAAAGCGCTGAAGATGGTGCGCCGCGCTGCCGAACAGCGCCTCGATGGTGAGCAGGCGCTTGTAGTAGTGCCCGACCGGGTACTCGTCGGTCATGCCGATGCCACCATGGAGCTGAATTCCCTGTTCGCCGACGAATCGCATCAACGCGAACACCCGGGCAGCCGTTCCCGCCACCGTTCGGGCGGCTCCTTCCTCGCCTTCCGCAAGCCGCATAGCGGTCATCTCGGTGAGGGCAGAGGCTTCCTCAAGCGCACCGAACATGTCGGCCAGACGGTGCTGGACCACCTGGTTCTCAACAATGGAGCGACCGAACTGACGGCGGGTTCCCACATAGTCGCGGGTAAGCGTGAGCACGGCTTCCATCGCCCCCACGGCATCGCCGCAGACCGCGCAAAGCACCTCGTCGAACACCCTGTCGAGCGTAGGTGCGGCGGCGCCTTCGGCATCGCCAAGCAACGCGCCGGCAACGTCGTCCAGCCACAGGTCGGATGCCGGCTGCCCGTCGGCGAGGTGAAAATCCTGCCGGCGCAATCCCTGCGCGTCGGGCGAGACCAGAAAGACCGACAGCCCGTCCAGATCGCCGGCTTCACCCCCCGTCCGAGCCACGACCAGAATCTGATCGGCGCTGGCAGCATGGGTGACGACAGTTTTCCTGCCGGTCAGCCGGTAGCCGTCGCCCTCGCGGGCGGCCTTTAACGACACCTGCCGCAGATCGTGGCGCGAGCCCGGTTCTCCATGGGCGACGGCAATGACGGCGTCACCACTGACGCTGTCGGAAAGGAGCCACGCCTTCTGGTCCTCCGTGCCGATCTCCTCGATAAGCCTTGCGCCAAGGAGCACGGACGAGAGAAAGGGTTCGAGCACCAGCCCCTTGCCGAAATGCCGGGACAGAAGAGCGCTGTCGACGACGCTGCCACCCAGCCCGCCGTTTCTCTCGGCAATCGGCAAAGCCAGCCAACCCATTTCGGCAAAGACGCGCCAGTGATCGCGGCTATAGCCCCGCGGTTGGTCTGCGAGCGCGCGGCGTGCGGAAAAGTCGTAATGATCCTGAACGAAACGCTCCACGCTTTCGCACAGCATCGCTTGCTCGGCAGAGAGTTGGAAATCCATGGACCTACCTCAGCAACTGCTTGGCGATGATATTGCGCTGGATCTCGTTGGAGCCGCCGTAGATGGTGGCCGCCCGCTGATAGAGATGATCCCCTAGCGCGCCGTGCGCGTAGTCCGGCCCGACCGGCCCGTCATTGCGGCCTCGCGCGGCGTCGTCGGTCAAGAAGACGGCTCCGTAAGGGCCGAGCACCTCGACGGTCAGGGTCTTGATTGCCTGGGCGATTTCCGCCCCCCGCAGCTTCAGCAGCGAGGGACCCGCTCCCGGCATGTCGCCGGCGATCTCCTGCGACAGGTATCTCAACTCCAGCGCCTCAAGCGCCATCAGTTCGGTTTCGATCTGAGCGATGCGCCGACGGATGTCGCCGCCGTCGCAGGCCTGGTCGGCCGCGATCCTCTTCAGCCGGTTGAGCTGGAATTGCGATCGGGCGACGCGCGCGACCATGTTACGCTCGTGTCCGAGCAGGTATTTGGCGTAAGTCCAGCCCTTGTTTTCCTCGCCGACCCGGTTCTCGACCGGCACCCGCACCTCGTCGAAGAACACCTCGTTGAGCGTGTGCTCACCGTCGAGCCCGATGATCGGTCGCACCTCGATGCCGGGGCTTTGCATGTCGATCAGCAGGAAGCTGATGCCTTCCTGCGGCTTGGCGGCCGGATCGGTACGCACAAGACAGAAGATCATGTCGGCGAGATGGGCGAAACTGGTCCAGATCTTCTGGCCGGTCACCACATAGTGGTCGCCGTCGCGAACCGCTCGGGTCTTCAGGCTGGCGAGATCGGAGCCCGCATTCGGCTCCGAATAACCTTGGCACCACCAGGTGTTCGACTGAAGGATGTCGTCGAGATAGCGCGCCTTCTGCTCAGGCGAGCCAAACGTGTAGATCACCGGTCCGACCATGCCGATGCCAAACGGAATCACCTGCGGCGCACCGGCAAGGAAATATTCCCGATTGTAGATATATTTGCGTGTCAGCGACCAGCCGGTGCCGCCATACTCCTTCGGCCAGTTCGGTGCGATCCAGCCCTTGCGCCAGAGCTTCTTCTGCCAGGCGACGATCTCGTTCTTGGCCGGATGGAGCCCGCGCTCGGAGCGTTCGCGAACACTGGCGGGCAGATTGTCGACCAGGAACTGTCTGACTTCGACCTGAAACGCCCGGTCGTCGGGACTGAATTGCAGATCCACAGTGCCCCTCCCTATGCCGCCGCGGGGCGCTTGCGCATCAGCGCGGTGCGCGTACAGGTCGCGACGACCTCACCGCGCTGATTGAGGCCTTCATGGTAAAACACCACGATGCCGTCATTGGGACGCGACTTGCTTTCGCGCTTGGATGTGATTGTCGTGCGCGTCCTGATCGTATCGCCGTGAAATACCGGCCGCGGAAAGTTGATGTCGGTCATCGCTAGGTTTCCGACGGTGGTCCCCAGCGTCGTCTCCGTCACCGTCATGCCGATAACAAGGCCGAGCGTGAACAGCGAGTTGACCAGAGGCTGGCCGTATTCGGTCTCGGCGGCGAAGTGAAAATCGATATGCAGCGGCTGGGTGTTCAGCGTCGCGTTGCAGAATTGCATGTTGTCGTACTCGGTCACCGTGCGCGACAGCGCATGCTCGAAAACCTGCCCTTCTTCGAACTCTTCAAACCACAAACCGGCCATGAAATTTTCCCCGCGTCGCGACAGGCAATCGGCATTCGGCCGGCCCATCAATGTTTGCGTATTTGCGAATTATTTTCTAATATCAGAACTATTGTGATTGCAAGGAAAAATCGCACCGTCCAAAAACCCGATGAAAATCGCATCAACCGGGCGCTGCGCGCCAATGCCGGCGCAAGCCAGCACGACAGGAGACGACGCAAGACATGAATGCAGACACCGGCTGGAAACCGCTTGAGGGACTCACCGTCATCGACTTTTCGATGCTGCTGCCCGGCCCGCTCACAACGCTGATCCTTGCTGATCTCGGAGCCGATATCATCAAGATCGAGCCGCCGGGCGGCGACTATGCCCGCCATATGAAAAGCGCCATGTTCGCGGGTGCCAATCGGGGAAAGTCGAGCATGGTCCTGGACATGAAGGCGCCCGGCGCCTCCGGCATTGTTGCTCGCCTGGCCGCACGCGCCGACGTCGTCATCGAAGGGTTCCGCCCGGGTGTGGCCGCCAGGCTGGGCTTTGGCCCCGACCAGATGCACGCCTTCAATCCGGCGCTCGTCTACTGCTCGCTGTCCGGTTTCGGGCAGACCGGCCCCGCGGCGACCAAGGCCGGCCACGACCTCGCCTATTTGGCGATGGGCGGCAGCCTGGCCTATCGCGGCCAATTGCGCCGTCCGCCCGGCCGCGCCGCCCTGCCGATTGCCGACATCGCCGGAGGCGCGTTCGCCGCGATCGCGATACTGGCAGCATTGCGCGAAGGGCGCGGACGCACGCTGGATATCAGCCTCTACGAAGCCGTGCTCTATTCCAGCCTGCTGCGTTTTGGTCACGACGCCCCCGCCGACACCGTCGACCATCTTTATCCGGCCAACGATCTCTTCGTGTGCGCGGACGGTCGCCAGCTCGCGCTGACGGTGATCGAGCGCAAATTCTGGGACAATCTGGTCGCCGCCACGCGCGACGTGGCGCCGGCACTCGGCGACCGGCGTTTTGCCACGGAAGATGCGCGCGCGCGCAACGCCGAGGCCCTGATGGCCGAACTCGACGCGATGTTCGCGCGACATCCCGCGCAACACTGGATCGACCTGTTCGACCCCGCCGACGTTCCGGCCGCGATCTGCGTCACCAATGCCGAGGCGTGCGCTGCGCCGCAGGCGCGTGCGCGCAAGCTTTGCCGCGACACGCCGCAAGGCCCGGTGGTGCCGTTCCCCGCCTTTGCAGACGGCAGAACCGTGGCCGAAACCGGTCCCGCACCGGGCCTCGGCCAGGACAGGGACGCGATCCTGACCCGCCTTGGCCTCGCGGCGAGCGAAATCGCCGACCTGGACAGCGCCGGCGTTTTCGGCAAACAGCCGGAAACGGCCTGACCATGCCGCTCGCCACGATCCCCGTCGCCGCGCTCGACCTCGCCGACCATATTCGTGAAGACGATCTGGTCACCTGGGGCCAGGCGATGGGCGAACCACGCGCCCTGGTCGATCTCTACACCGCAGCCCGCCACCGGATCGGGCCGACCCGGGCGCTTCTGGGCCTGCAGTTGAGCGACGGGATCGCGGAAATCCACACCGACTTCATCTCGCCGGTGAGCTACGGCGCGCTGGGCAGCGTGCGCGCGCTCGCTCGTGCCGGCAGGCTGCAACTCCTCCCCTGCCGCTATTCCGCACTTCCCGGTCTCATCACTACAGCGCGATTCCGGCCGGATATCGTCCTGGTGCAACTCAGCCCGCCGGGTCCGGACGGGTCTCATTCGCTTGGCTGGTGCAGCGATATTCTGCCGGTGGCTATGAAACATGCCCGCGCGGTGATTGCTGAGATCAATCCGGCCGTGCCATGGGTGCGCATGGACCGCCCTTTGGACCTCAATCGAATTGCGGTTGCCATCGAAAGCCGGATTCCCCTGCCCGGATTCTCCGCCCCGCTGCCCGGCGCAACAGAGGAAGCCATCGCCGACCGGCTCACTCCTCGCATTCCCGAAGGGGCAACGCTCCAGATCGGAGTGGGCGCAATCCCCTCTGCCATACTGGGCGGGCTGCGCCATCACCGCGATCTCGGCCTTCACTCAGGCCTCGTGACCGACGGCATTGCCGATCTTGCATCGTGTGGCGCGCTCACCAATGCGCGCAAACCCCTTCTCCCAGGTATCGGTGTGGGGACCGTTGTCCTGGGCGGTGACAAGGTTACCAGGTATGTTGCCGATAATCCCGGCTTCATGCTGTGCGGCGCCGACTACACCCATGGCGCGAGAGCGCTCAGCGCCTTCGACAATCTGGTCGCCATCAATTCCGCGCTGGAAGTGGACCTTTTCGGTCAGGTCAATGCCGAGCAGGCCGGGCCTCATTATGTCGGCGCCATCGGCGGGCAACCCGACTTCATGCAGGCCGCGACAGCTGCGCCGAACGGGCTCTCCGTCATTGCCCTTCCGGCGACCGCCGGACGTGGCGAGGCAAGGCGGTCTCGGATCGTTGCCCGGATCGACCGCACGGTCACCACGGCCCGCTATGATGTAGACATTGTGGTGACCGAACACGGCCTGGCCGACCTGCGCGGGCTTGACCTTGCCGCCCGCACCCGTGCATTGATCGCGACTTCCGCGCCCGAGTTTCGCGATGCGCTTGAACGGGCGGCACGGGTGGAGGGACCTCCGGCTTGATCTTCCAGCAACGGATTGCGGGCGCAATGCGCGCGCTGCTCCTGGCGTTCATCTTTGCCTATGCCCTGTCCAACGAAATCGCCCCGCAGCCGGCCCTCGCCCCTTTCATCGGTACGGCCATGCTGGTCTGGCTGCTGCTGGAATTCTCGAAAATGGCGCTGGTGGCACAGGTTACCGCCGCCGCCGCCCTGCTCCTCGCCGCCCTGAGCTGGGCCAACGGCACGCTGGATGGGGATATCCTGGTCAAGGCCGTCGGCCGCGCCGCCTTCTTCACATGGTTCATCCTGTCGATGGACCTGTTGCGGGCAGCCGCGCAACGATCGCGCATGGTGCGGGAGACCGGTCGCGTTCTCGTCGAGCAGCCGCCCGGGCGCCGCTATCTGATGCTGACGCTCGGCAGCCATTTTTTCGCGCTGCTGATGAATCTCGGCGCCGTCACCTTGCTCGGTACGGTGACGCGCGCGGCCACCGAAGGTGCAAGGGATGCACGGGTTGCCGAAATCCGCCTGCAGCGGATGAGCGTCGCCATCGTGCGCGGCTTCGCTGCCGGCACGCTGTGGCTGCCCACCTCCATCACCGTGCAGGTCGTCGTCACCACGATTCCCGACTTCCAATGGCACGACCTTGCAGCCCAGGGCGCTGCCACGGCAATCGCTTTCATGGGACTCGGTTGGCTGATCGACCGGCTGGATCATCCGATACGTCCGCCGGGAGCCTTCGCGCACACGCTCGCTTCCACGCTCGCCAAGCTGGTGCCTCTGGTAATGCTGACCATCGGCATGCTCTTGGTCGCGAGCGGTCTCACGGCGGTGTCCGGACTGCGGCCGATCGCAGGCCTTTTGTGCGTGGTACCCTGTTTTGGTCTGGCATGGCTGGCCATGCAAAAGCGCGGCGCCGGCCTTGTGACCGTGCCGCGGCTCTGGGCGCGCGTGCTGCAAAGGCAGGTTCTTCCCGAACTGGCGACGCTGCGCTCGGAGGTGGCCATTCTGACGTCGGCGGGTTTCATCGCCGTCCTGTTGCCGCGCCAGGTCGACACGGTCGCGCTCGCCGCCCTGATCGGGGATCATCATCTTGCCGGGGCGATGCTTCTGGTCCCCATGCTGTGGCTTCTGGCGGCCGCCGCGCCGTTCGGGCTGAACCCGATCGTTTCGGTCGCCGCCTGTCTGGAAATCGTGGTCAACCTGCCGGGCGTCGACCTGCCGGCGCCGGCGCTCGCCCTAGCCGCCACCGTCGCCTGGTGCATGGCAAGCGGAATGTCGCCGCTCGGCGCCACGATCCGCATCATGGCGCGCTGCATCAGCCGTCCTCCCATCAGGATCGGCCTGTCCTGGAACGGGCCCTACACCTTGTGGATCGGTCTTGCGGCGACCGGCGTCCTTTTCGTCATCAGCTGAGGAGACACCGATGACCGACCCGACCGGTACCTGGCACCTGCACCGCTGGCATTCGCTCAAAAACGGCGTGCCCGACGGCTACCCGATGGGCGAGGACGCCCTGGGACAACTGCTTTACGGTCAGGACGGGGAAATGAGCGCCTTCCTGATGCGCGCCGATTTCGCCGTCTCCCGGGACGGGCCGACCACCGACAGTTTTCTGTCCTATGCCGGCAGCTGGACGGTCGTCGACGACGAGATCACCCATCACGTGCGCTTCGCCTCGGCTGCGCACTGGATCGGGCGTCCGCTGGTGCGCCGCATGCGCATGGAGGGCGACGCGCTGGCTCTCAGCACCGCCCCCGAGACGTCACGCTCGGGCAGTGTCTATGTCCACGAATTGTTGTGGCGACGGCACCCGCCCATTTGAGCGTCTTACCCCGGCTCGCCGGAAACGCCCTCAGCGATCAGCCGGTCTATCTCGGCCCGCGTATAGCCGGCTTCGGCCAGCAATTCCCGGCTGTGCTGGCCGAGCCGCGGCTGCGGCCGGTGGATGGCGTTCGGAGTCTTGGAGAAACGTACCGGCGGATCGGTCATGCGGATGCGCCCTTCACTCGGGTGATCGACCAAGTGCCAGAAGCCGGTGGCGGCGAGCTGTTCGTCGTTGAGCAGATCTTCCTTGCTGTTGACCCGCTGCACGGGGATTGCGGCGGCATCGAGGTCGCGCTGCCACTCTTCGCACGTGCGGTTGGCGACGATCTCTGCCAAGACCCCGTAGATCTCCTCGGAATGGCGGGTGCGCGTTGCCAGGTCGACGAAACGAGGATCGTCCTTGAGATCTTCGCGGCCCGCGATGCGGAACATGTCCTGCCAATTCTGGGTCGAATAGGGCAGCACCGCCATAAAGCCGTCCTTGGTGCGATAGGGCCGGCGCATCTTGTTTAACAGCCGGGCATACCCCATCGGCCCCAGCGGCGGGTCGAAGGCGGCGCCGTTGACGTGCTCGACCATGAGGAAATCAACCAGCGATTCGAACATCGGAACCTCGATCACCTGGCCCTCACCGGTCCGCTCGCGATGAAACAGCGCTCCCAGCACCGCCGAGACGACGTAAAACGAGCTGATCTTGTCTGCCATGATCGAGGGAACGTAACGCGGCTCTCCGCCTTCCGACGTCACCCGCTGCAGGTCGGCGATGCCGCTCGCCGCCTGGATCACGTCGTCATAGGCCGGCTTGTTGGCCAGCGGCCCGTCGCCGCGGAAACCATAGGTCTTGACGAAGATCAGGCGCGGATAGGCCGTGGCGAACGCCGCCTCGTCCATGCCGAGCTTGGCGGCGATGCTCGGGCGCATATTGTGGACCAGAACATCGGCCGTTCCCACGAGCCGGAACAACGCCTCGCGCCCCTGCGGCCTGCGGATGTCGATGACCACCGAGCGCTTGTTGCGGTTGGTGCCCAGAAAAAACGAGGCCATGCCCGGATTGCGCGCTTCGCCGATCTCCCGGGTCGTGTCGCCGCTCGGCGTCTCCACCTTGATAACGTCGGCGCCCATGTCACCCAGTTGCTGCGTGGCCCAGGGGCCGAGAATCACCGTCGACAGATCGACCACGCGCACACCGTCCAGCACTCCAGCCATCGCTATTGCTCCGCCATCTTGATCTGCTCGTACAGCGCGAGCAGGTTGCGCGCCTGCTTGAGGTGGGGCATGTCGAGCATCTTGCCCTCAAGCCCGACCGTACCGAGACCCGGGTTGCGGCTGAACACATCGACCACCCTGTGCGCCCAGTCGACTTCGGCGGCGGTGGGCGTGAAGGCGGCATTGATCACCGCGCTTTGGGCGGGATGGATGGCGATCTTGCCGACGAAGCCCGCCTGACGATCCTTCTCGCAGTCGATGCGCAACGCCTCCAGGTCGCGGAAATCAACCACCACGCAGCCCACCGGCTGAGCGTCGATGGCGCGCGAGGTGGCCAGGCACATCGCCCGGGCAAACTCGTAGACATGATCGTATTCGCCGCTGCGTGGGTCGCGATTGCTGGACGCGCCAAGCGCCGCGGCAAGGTCCTCGCCGCCCCAGGTCAGTGCGGCCAGCCTGTCGCTGACGCCCACCAGATAGCTCTGGAACTGCAGCAGCGAGGCGGCCGTCTCGGTGGCAACCGACAGTATTTTGGTGCTGCCGGCCGTGATCCCGAAGGCCGCTTCCAGTGCAGCCAGCCGTTCAGCAAGGCGGTCGATGTCCTGTCCGCCGTCAACCTTGGGCAGCACGATCCCGTCCGGCGCGCCCGGCATGACGGCTGCGAGATCGGTCGCCGAGAACGCGTGATCGAGCGGATTGATTCGCACCCACAATTGCTGTCGGCTGCGATCGGGGTTGTCCTGGAGAAACGTCCGCGCCATGTCGCGGGCGATGTCCTGGCGGTCGTCGGCCACCGCGTCCTCGAGATCGAGGATCAGAGCGTCGGCAGGGTTGGCGCGTGCCTTTTCCAGCTTTCGGTCACTGTCGGCCGGCACGAACAGCCAGGATCGTAACACGCGCATCCGCTCCTCCTATTGCCGCTCGGCGGTCGCTGTGGCGCCCGCCTGGAGCATGGCTTCGATGCGCGAGGGGGCAAATCCGATCTCGCGCAGGATCTCGATGGAATGTTCGCCCAGCCGCGGGGCCAGTCGCTGCGGTTCGGGCTGGGTTCGCGACCATGTGGCGGGAAACGCCATGTCGCGGATCGCCCCCTCGCTCGGGTGCTCCACGTCGCGGAAAAAGCCGACCGCGGCCAGATGCGGGTCGGCGATCAGTTCGTCGGGGGTGACCAGCGGCATTGCCGGGATATCGGCCTTGTCAAAGATATCGACCCATGCGGCCGTTGTTCGCGTCGCCAGAATGTCGGCCAGTTCGGCATAAATGGAATCGATATTCTCGGTCCGCGTCGTCATGGAGGCGAAGCGCGGATCGGTTTCGTAGCTTTCAGGCGTGCCCAACGCCTCGAACCAGGCCCGCCAGTGCCTGTCTGTATAAATCATCGCGCAGATATAGCCGTCCCTGGTCGGGTAGGGCCGCCGGTCGGGCGACAGCAGCCTGGCATAGCCCGGCGGTCCGATCGGCGGGTCGAACGTCTGGCCGGCAAAATGCTCGCCGAGCACGAATGTCGTCATCATTTCGAACATCGGCATGTCGATGCGCTGGCCTTCGCCGGTGCGCGCCTGATGCAGCAGCGCGCCGTTGATCTGTCCGACCGCCCAAAGGCCGACACAGCGGTCGACAATGGCGGCAGGCGAATAAGCGGGTTGTCCGCCGCCGGCGGCGATGCGCGCCAGCGATGGAATCGCCACCGCTCCCTGAATCAGGTCGTCGAAGGCCGGCTTCTTGGCGTAGGGGCCGGTCTGCCCGTAACCATAGAGCCCGGCATAGATGATGCGCGGATTGACCTGCCGCACCGTCTCATAACTCAGCCCCAGCCGTTCCATCACCTGCGGACGGCGGTTGTAGACCAGAACATCCGCCTCGCGCAGCAGCGCCTTGAGCGCGGCCAGCCCGTCGGCGGTCTTCAGGTTGAGGACCACCGAGCGCTTGGAGCGGTTGGTGTTGAGGAAGATCGGGCCCATGCCTTCATGGCGGTGCGGACCGATCTTGCGAATCGGATCACCCTCCGGCGCCTCGACCTTGATGACGTCGGCCCCCATGTCGCCGAGAATCTGTGTCGTGTAGGGCGCCATCAGCATGTTGGTCAGGTCGACGACGCGTATTCCGTCAAGGGGGCGTGTCAAGCAACGTCTCCGGCGGGGCGAAACAACGGGATCGCCTGTCCCCCCTCCGACTGGCCAAAGGTCAGTTCGACCGGCATTTCGACCCTGATCGTGTCGAAATCCGCCTCCACGAGATTGCTCAGAACCGTCACCCCCTCTTCAAGACGCACGTAACAGATCGCGTAGGGCGGGTCGGCCCGGCGCGTGACGGAATAGGAATAGATTACCCCGCGCCCGGTTGCCTCGTACCACTCAGTGGCGTCGGAAAAACAATGCGGGCAGATCGCACGCGGAAAATAGTGCGTCTTGCCGCAATCGGCGCAGCGTTTCAGAAGCAGCTTTCCCGCGTTGCAGGCGGTCCAGTAGGCTTCGCTTTCCAGGTTGATATCGGGATCAGGATAGATGCGTTCGCTCATGCGTCGTTCCCCCCAAGAATGATGGTCGCCGCACCAGTGCGCTGGGAAATCTGCCCGCCGGTTCCATGAGCCAGTGCCAGCCGGCAATCGGGCACCTGCACGGCCGGATGCGCTTCATGACGAAGCTGACGCACGGCCTCGATCACCTTGGTCATGCCGCCGCGATTCGACGGGTGGTTGTTGCACAGCCCGCCGCCATCGGTGTTGAACGGCAACTTGCCGACACCCGAGATGAGGTTCCCGTCGGACACGAACGCCCCTCCCTTGCCCTTTGCGCAGAAGCCGAGATCCTCGAGCGTTTCGAGGACGGTGATGGTGAAACTGTCGTAGATTGACACGTAGTCCATGTCGGCCGGCTTCAGCCCGGCCTCGGCGAAGGCGATCGGGCCCGACAGCGCGGCGCCGGTATAGGTCAGGTCGACCTGCCCGGCGTTCAGGTGCTTGATCGCCTCGCCCTGCCCCAGCACCTTGACACATCGATCGCCGAGCGTTGCGGCGATTTCCGGGCTGACCACGACGAGGGCGCCGCCGCCGTCGGAGATCACGCAGCAATCCAGCCGGTGCAGCGGGTCGCAGATCATCGGCGATGCCAGCACGTCTTCCACGCTCACCACATCGCGCAGCATTGCATGCGGATTATGCTGGGCGTGATGGCTGGCCGCGACCTTGATCCAGGCCAGTTGCTCCGATGTCGTGCCGAACTCGTGCATGTGCCGCATGGCCGCCATCGCATAGAGGTTGGTCACCATCGGACCATAGGGCAGTTCAAAGCCCCGCTCGGGCGAATCCTCGCCTCTGGCGCGCGCGCCGAGCGCGCGCAGCCCCTCGGCGCGCGGACGCCCGGCCAACGTGATCAGCGCAACCTTGCACTTGCCGGCCGCGATCGCCGCCATGGCGTGTCCGACATGCACGAGATAGGACGAACCGCCGGTTTCGGTGGTGTCGGTATGGGACAGATTGAGCCCCATATATTCGGCAAGGACCATCCCGCCGAGGCCCGGAACCGATCCGTCGCAGAAGAAGCCGTCAACGTCGTCCTTGGTGAGCCCGGCATCGGCCAGCGCTCCGCGCGCCACTTCGGCGTGGAGTTGCGCCAGGGTCTTGTCGACCGCCTTGCGTGTCGGGTGTTCGTAGACGCCGGCAATATACGCTTTCGCCTGTCTAGCCATGATCCGCCTTCAATAGGATTTCGGGAGACCGAGCGCCTTTTCGGCCAGGTAGCAAAGAATGAGTTGCGGCGGGATCGGGGCGATGCGGTGTATCAGCGCTTCGCGCATGTAGCGCTCGACGTGGAATTCCTTGGCATAGCCCATGCCGCCATGCGTCATGACCGCATTGGTACACGCCTTGAAGGCGGCTTCACCGGCCAGAAATTTGGCCGCGTTGGCCTCCTTGCCGCATTCGTGCCCGCCGTCGTAGAGCGTCGCGGCGCGGAACGCCATCAGGCTCGCCGCCTCCAGTTCCGCCCAACTTTCGGCGAGCGGATGCTGGACGCCCTGGTTCTGGCCGATCGGCCGGCCGAAGACGGTGCGGTCATTGGCGTAACGCGCCGCCCGATCGAGAGCGCAGCGGCCGATCCCGACAAGCGAGGCGGAAATCAGGATGCGCTCGGCGTTGAGACCGTGAAGCAGATAGCGGAAGCCCTTGCCTTCCTCGCCGATCAGGTCCTCGGGCGGAATGCGCAGCCCGTCGATATAGACTTGGTTGGAATCGACGCATTTGCGACCCATCTTGTCGATCGGGCGCACTTCGATGCGGCTCCGATCGAAATCGGTATAAAAAAGCGACAATCCGTCGATCGGCCGCTCGGTCTCGCTCTCCGGCCGGGTCCGGGCGATCAACAGCATCTTGGTGGCCTTCTGCGCGGTCGACGTCCATGTCTTCTGGCCGTTGACCACCCAGTGCGTGCCGTCCCAGTCAGCCCGGGTTTTCAGCCGGGTGGTGTCGAGGCCGGTGTTCGGCTCGGTCACGGCGAAGCAGGCCGTATCCTTGCGCGAAACGATCGGCGGCAGCCAGCGCCGCTTCTGCTCCTCGGTGCCGAATACCACGACCGGATTGAGCCCGAATATGTTGATCGCGATGGCGGCGAAGCCGGCATTCGCCGCGCCGGTCTCGGTGATGGCCTGCACCATCGTCGCCGCCTCGGTTATGCCCATGCCAGAGCCGCCGTACTCTTCCGGCATGGCGATGCCGAGATAGCCGGCCGCGGCGATCGCATCGCAGAATTCGTCCGGAAACCGGCCATCCGTATCGCGCTGCAGCCAGTAATCGTCGTCATAGGGCTTGCAAACGCGGGCAATTCCCTCGCGGATCAACCGCTGGTCGTCGCTGTAGCCGCTCGGCTCTCCATAACCAGAACTCATCGTTGCTGCTTCTCCCGATTCTATTGCAAAGGCGCTCCCGGTCAGACGCCGATCGTATAACCACCGTTTACAGAAAGGTGCTGGCCGGTGATGTAGCTGGCGGCCTCCGAGAGCAGGAAGCAGACAGGCTGGCTGACCTCCTCGGGCGTGGAAAAGCGGCCCATCGGAATTTGGGCCATCACCCCGTCTCGGAACTTTTCGCCGCGGATCACCTCCGTCATCGGCGTCTCGACCACGCCGAAGCAGACCGTGTTGATGCGAATGCCCTTCGACGACCATTCCCTGGCCGCGCTCATCGTCATGCCCATGACGCCGGACTTGGCCGCACCGTAATTGATCTGACCGATGGTGCCGCGACGCCCGGCGTCCGAGGAGATGTTGACGATCGACGCCGGCGAGGTGTCACCGTTCTCGATGCGATCGAGCATATGCCGCCCCGCTGCCTGCAGGCCGTAGAACACGCCGCTCAGATTGACGTCGATCACGTCCTGCCAGGTCTTGCGATCCATTTTGGCGATCATCGCCGCACGAACGATGCCGGCATTGTTGACCAGCCCGTGCAAGGCGCCGTGACGCGCAACCGTCTCGTCAACGGCCGATTGGACGAAATCCGGGTCGGCGGTCGAGCCAACCAGCGTGTCGATGCGTTCGCCCAGTTCGTCCTTGAGCGCGGCGATGCCGTCTTCCTTGATGTCGAGCGCAATGACCTGCGCGCCAAGATCGTGCGCCAGGCGGACGATCGCCGCGCCGATGCCCTGTCCAGCCCCGGTAACGAGGATGTTGCGCCCCGCGAGGCTCATCGGATTCTTCATCGCCCTCTCCTTGCAAGAAATTCGCTTTTACGAACTATATTCGCTTATGCATATTCCATGTTTGCGTGACCATTGCAACCTGATTTTGCCCGCACGAACAGGAGTGCGGTGGGGAATGGCGGGCTCGACTTGCGAGTTGTCGGACGGGTTGCCGCTTTCCCGAGGGGTCATTGCCTGGGCTTTCAGCACACCACCGCTTCGCCCGGTGCGAGGCAGACGCAACCGGGCTTCTTACAGAACCTGGAATCATCTTCAGCCGCAGCGTGGTTCAGCGATGGGTGAAGCCAATGAGCATATCGTTCCTTAAAACCATCGGACCGGTAGCAGGCCGGAAGAAAACGGCGCGCGGACGATACTCACATCCGGATCGGCGGCGACAGGTCACCTCGGACCGACTGCCGTCCCGCCCTTGGAGCAGGCCCTATCGGTGGGCGCATTCGTCTCGCACACCCGGCGAGCGACAGGGACGGTCAAGCTGCGATCACCAGGTTTCCGAACCAGATGGATTCCGCCACGTGGTGCCATGGGAGGCGGTCCATCTGCGGAGCACCAAGCCAGTGGTGCTGGGTGGTCGGGGATCCGATACGGCATGACCGACGGATGGGAGAGCGAGACAAAGACGGGCTTTCGTGGAGCGCCGGATTACGGACGGCAGCGTCGACCGCCGGCATGGCTGAACGCGCTCGATGTCTTCAGGAAACGCGCTACCGAGAACTGTTCGGGATGCCCAACTCGCGACATACCTCCCGACCCGGAGCACCGGGCGCTCGTTGCTGAAGTGCATGGATATCTTGAGATCGTTTTCGAGCAAGCTCATCGTGTTCCATATGGCTCAACAGGGGTTCGCTGTGTGGCAGCCCGGATTTTCCGGAAACGCCTAACGACGTGCATTCGGGCCATCGAGTCCGTTTGTCCGCAATGACGTTATTGGGGTTATTGGGAAGGCTCGAAACAGGGATTTCCTGACCACAAGCCAAGGTCCAGTGCGCCGCGAACCGATGGCTGGGGGCGGATTTCGGCCGCTCGCCGCCGGCGAGAGGGGCTGCATCCTGCCCGCCGTTCGCTGCGGCAATTGACACGCTGATGTCGGATTGTCCGGCCTATGCCGGCTCCCGCGCCGTGAGCGCCGCCTCGTGACCGGCCAGGAAGCCGAAGGCGATCGCCGTCAAGAGCCCGTTGCCGGACAGATAACCCGAAACCTCGGGACCCGACACGCCGCAGGCCGCGCCGCCGCCGGCGAAAAGATTGGCAAACGGCCGGCCCTGCCGGTCAACGACGCGGGCGCGGTCGTCGATCCGCAATCCGCCCTGGGTGTGAAACAGCGCGCCGGTCACGCTGACCGCATAAAACGGTGGCAAGAGCGGTGCCAGACCGGCAAAATCCCGCCCGAGCGGGTCGGGCTTCGCACCGACGCAAAACCGCGCCACCTCCGCCAGCGTTGCGGCGAGCCGCAATTGCGGCAGCCCGGTCAGCGCGGCGAGCACACCGACGGTCGGCGCCGTGCGCACGGCGCCGGCGGCATGCGCCTGGCGATAATCGGGAAAGGTGAGGCCGAAGCGGTGGACCGTTTCGTCGTAGACGTTCCAAGCAAAACCGCCCGGCTGGGCGAGCACTTTGACCGCCTGCTCGGAATAGCCGCCGCTTTCATCGGCAAAGCGGTCGCCATCGCCGTTGATCTGGATCGCGCCTTTCATCATCAGCGCCCAGGAAATCAGGATCGCGTGCGGATGGGCCAGCGAACCGTGACCCTGATAGCCGGACATGTGCGCGAGCCCGGCGCCAAGTGCATCGCCCCAGCGCACGGCGTCCCCGGTATTGCCGGCATGGCCGTAATAAAGCGCGTTGCCAAGTTCGGGAATGTGGGTTTTCACCAGCTCCGGATCGCCGCCGAAACCGCTCGAAGCCAGAACCAGCGCGCCGCAGCCCAGGGCTTCGCGTGCGCCGCCCGGCCGCTCGATCCCGACCGCGGTGATCCGGTCCTCGGCATCGGCATAGAGCTGCGTGGCGCGCGCCTGGGTGGCGATTGCGATCTCCATCGTCTCGGCGGTGGCAAGCAGGCGCGCGTGCAGCGCGGCCCCGGTGCGCTCGTTCACGCAATGCATGCGGTGGCGGCTGTGGCCCGGGTAAAGAAAATCATCGAGAACCCGCCAGTCGACGCCGGCGTGATCGGCGAGCCATTCCAGCGCCGGACCGATGGTTTCGGCGGCCAGGGTCGCCAGTTCCGCGTCGCAACGCCCGTTCGCCTTGGCCAGGATGTCGGCCGCGAAGCGGGCCGGCGTATCGTCCGCAACGCCGATCTCGCGTTGGAAGCGGGTGGCCGGCGCCGGCACGAAACCGGACGACATCGCGGTCGAGCCAGAGGGCGTGGCGTCGCGTTCGACAACCAGCACCTGCGCCCCCGCCGCACGGGCGCGCAGCGCCGCCATCAGCCCGCAGGCGCCGGCGCCAATCACCACGACATCGGCCGCCGCGTCGACCCGTTCGGGCGCGCCGCGCAAGACGGAGGCCGCCGTCACCGTCAAGCGCCTTCGACAAGGTCGCGCGCATCGGTGCAGCGCATGATGCGCGCCACCGTGGCCAGATCCGCCACGGCTCGCTCGTGGGTGTCGCGCGAGAACGCCGCGCAACCGTCCGACACGACGATGGTGGCAAAGTCGCGCACGTGCGCGTCGCGCACCGTGGAGGCGACGCCGCCATTGGTGACGATGCCGCAAAAGATCAGCGTATCGACGCCGGCCTTGCGCAGCAGCCATTCGAGCCGGGTCATGTAGAAGGCCGAATAGGCGATTTTTTCCACCGTCAGATCGGCCGGTTTGAGGAGATCGACCAGATCGTGGCCCCACGAACCGGGAGCGAAATCGCCCTTGCCGAGAAACGGCCGCATCGCCTTGAGATGCGGCGCGATGAAAGGCTCGCCGCGCTTGCCGGGAACCAGCGTAAAATGCGTCGAGACGATCCAGCCGCCGCGCGCGCGCAGCGCTTCGGCCACGGGCAACACGCGTTGCAGCAGGGCGGCGATGTCGTCATTGGCCTGACCGCCGCGGGCATAAGCGCCGTCGGGATGCAGGAAATCGTTTTGCAGATCGACGATGACCAGCGCGGTGCGCGCGGCATCGATTGCGGCATGCGCCATTTTTCACCCCTTTCCCGGCGTGATCACCAGATTGCCGAAACGGTCGACGGCGGCGACGAGCCCCGGGTCGACGAAGATCGTAGTATCGGGTTGTTCCAGCAGCGCCGGCCCCTCGATCACCGCGCCGACGGCGAGGCCGAGCCGCTCGTAGACACCGGCCTGGTGACAGGCGCCGTCGGCGTAGACGCGCCGGGTCGCGGTCCGGCAGTGTTCGGCCGACTTGCCGTCGACGGGGGCGAAAACCTCCATGTCGAGCGCCGGCCGGCGCCCGATCACCGCGACGCGGTGGTTCATCACCCGCTTGGGGATACCGTCCAACAGCCTCCCGAAGGCGTCGCGGTAGGCAGCGTCGAAGGCGCCGGCGACCGTTTCGGCGTCGAGCCCGCCGGGGCCGATCGCGATCGGCACGGCGACGGAATGGGTCTGGCCGAGATAAAGCATGTCGAGCTCGAACACCCGGTCGACGCGCTCGAAGGCGACACCGGCGCGCGCCAGCACCGTCTCGGTTTCCTCCGCGACGGCCAGCATCGCGCGGCCGAGCGCTTCGGCGTCGACATCGTCCAGGAGCCGATTGACCGTCTGGACCCGGTCGTGACGCATATCGGCCGCGACGCAGCCGAGCGCGGAGGTGACGCCGGGAAAGCGCGGCACCAGGGCCGAGCCGAGGCCGACCTCCTTGATCAACGCGCCGGTGTGCAACGCGCCGCCGCCGCCGAAAGGCATGGCCGCGAACTCGGCCGGATCGTGCCCCTTTTCGATCGAGACCAGGCGGATGGCGCCGGCCATCTTGGCGTTGGCAAGCCGCAGGATCGCCTCGGCCGCGTCCTCGACCGAAAGTTCGAGCGGGCGGGCGATCTCCGTCTCGATCGCCGCACGCGCGGCCTCGATGTCGAGCCGGTCGAGCTTGCCGCCGATCGGGCGGTCGGCATTGATGCGGCCGAGCACGAGATTGGCGTCGGTGACCGTCGGACGGCTATTGCCGAGACCGTAGCAGACAGGGCCGGGATCGGAGCCGGCCGATTCGGGTCCGACCTGCAACAGGCCGCTCTTGTCGAGCCCGGCGATCGAGCCGCCGCCGGCGCCGATCGTGGTGATCTCGATCATCGGGGTGCGCACCACCAGGCCGAAATCGATCGCCGTCTGAGCGGCAAGCGTCGCCTTGCCGTCGGCCACCAGCGACACGTCGAAGGAGGTGCCGCCCATGTCGCAGGTGATGATGTTGGCAAAACCGGCCGCCCGCGCGATGGCGGTTGCAGCTATCACGCCGGCCGCCGGTCCCGACAGCGCCGTGCGCACGGGATAGCGGCGCGCGGTCTCGGCCGACATCACCCCGCCGTTCGACTGCACGATCAAAAGCTCGCCGGCAAAGCCGCGCCCGTCCAGCCCCTGTTGCAGCCGCTCCAGATAGGACGACACCACCGGCTGCAGATAGGCGTTGAGCGTGGCGGTGGAGGCGCGCTCGAATTCGCGGATTTCCGGCAGGATCTCGGTGGCTGCGGTGACGAAGGCGTTGGGCCAGACCGAGCGCACCGCTTCGACGGCGCGGCGCTCGTTGTCGTCATTGGCGTAGCCGTTGATGAAGAAAACACAAACCGCCTCGCAGCCGGCCGCGGTGAGAGCGCGAGCACGTTCGCGCACTTCGTCCTCCGCGACGGGAGTGAACATGGAGCCGTCCGCCAGCACCCGCTCGGCGACCTCGAGCCGGTCGCCACGTTCGACCACCGGGGTGAAGCCGCCCTTCAGACCCCAGGTGGTCGGACGATCGCGCCGACGCATCTCGATCACATCGCGGAACCCCTCGGTGGTGATGATGCCGGTGCGCGCGCCCTTGCGCTCCAAAAGCGCGTTGGTGCCGACGGTGGTGCCGTGGACGAGTGTGCCAATCGCGGCGAAATCGGCGACAATCTCGGCGATGCCCTGGACGAAGCCACGCGACTGGTCGCCGCGCGTGGAGGGAACTTTCGTCGTGACGACCGCGCCGGCGGCCTCGTCCAGCACAAAAACGTCGGTAAAGGTGCCGCCGACATCGACACCGACAATAATGGCTCTGTCATTCACGTGGCGGGCTCCCGGCTGCGCAGTTGGCGGGTGGCGTCGGCGTCGACGGTGCCGTCCGCCGAAAACGCCACGCCGTAGCTGGCGGCCGCCTGTTCGACGCTGACGAAACCGCGCCGCACATCGCGCGCGACCTCGTCGTGCGGGCGGGAAAAGGCCGGACCGTAGCCGCCGCCGCCCGGCGTTTCGAGCCGCAGGCGCTGGCCGCGGGCAAGCTTGATGCCGACCATCTTGGAGACCATCTGCGGCCGGTGCTCGCCATCGTGCTGCTGGTAGGTAAAGCGGTTGGTCGCCGCGTCACCGCCGCCGACGATGCCGCGCGGGGCGAAGCGGCCGCGTTCGCCGAACAGGAACACATCGGCCTGCTTTTCCAGAAGCTCGATCTCGTAGATGGCGCCGAGCCCGCCGCGATAGCGCCCGGGGCCGCCCGAATCCGGGCGCAGCGCCCATTGCGTGAAGCGCACCGGATAGGCCGCCTCGAGGATTTCGAGCGGCGGGATGGTAGCGGTCGAGATCGGCGCGTTGCCGTGGTTGAGGCCGTCGCCGCCGCCATGGGCGCCATGGCCGCCGCCGAAGAAAGAAAACATCACCCAGCGCTGGCCGTCTTCGCGATGGCCGGCGAGCGACAGCGCGTTGATGGTGCCGTAGGCGCAGGCCATAGCCGGCCCCGGCGCGATGCTGGCGATCGCCTGGAAGACAACGTCGATCAGGCGCAGGATGGTCTCGGTATAGCCGCCGACCGGCTTCGGCGCCGTCACCGAAAGCAGCGAACCGGGATCGATGCGGAACTCGACCGGTTCGAGCACGCCGGCATTGGCCGGCACGTCGCCGAAAATATGTTTCAGCGCGACGTAGCAGGCCGCCACCGTGGTGGCGCGCGAGATGTTGACCGGGCCGGCACAGGCCGGCGATGAGCGCGAAAAATCCATCACCATGCGGCCGTCGCCGATCGTCAGGTCGAGTGCGATCTTCAGCGGCTCGTCGACGATGCCGTCATTGTCGAGAAAATCCTCCGCCGACACGGTCCCGGCCGGCAGCTCTGCGATCTGGGTGCGCATCATCTCGGCCGCGCGCGCCTTCAGGGCTGCAAGTGCTGCGGAAATCGTCGGCGCGCCATAGTCGTCGATCAGCGCATACATGCGTTTTTCGCCCAGTTCGAGCGCGTTGATCTGGCCGTTCAGGTCGCCGTAGAGCGACATCGGCAGGCGCGAATTGGCCGAGAGGATATCGACGACGTCCTGGCGAAACGCGCCGCGATCATAGAGCTTGACCGGCGGGATCAGCATGCCTTCCTGAAAACACTCGGTGGCGGCGGGATTGTAGTTGCCCGGCACATTGCCGCCGACATCGTGCCAATGGCCGACCGAAGCGAGAAAGCAGAACACCGCGCCGTCGCGGAAGACCGGCTTGACCAGCCGGAAGTCGGACAGATGGGTGCCGCCATCGTAGGGATCGTTGAAGATCCAGACATCCCCCTCGTGGATGCCGCCCCGGCGCCTGGCCTTCTCGATGACCGCCTGCACGGCGAAGGCCATCACGCCGACGAAGATCGGCAGGCCGGACTTGCCCTGGACCAGCGTCTCGCCGGTCGCCGCGTCGTAGATGCCGTGCGAGGCGTCGTGCGCCTCGGCGATGATCGGGTTGAAGGCGGAGCGGAACAGGGTCGCGTCCATCTCGTCGGCGATCTGTTCGAGCCGCCCCTTCAGGATCGCCAGCGTTACGGCGTCGACGGTCGCGGTGCCGCTCATTGATCCTCCTCCGCGTCGTAACGTTTGCCTTCGGTGAGCAGTTCCGGCGTGCCGATCACCCCGTTCAGCCCGGCGAAATCAAACATCCGGTTGCGAAAACCCTGGTTCGAGCCGGTGGCGAGCAGATTGGCGTAATAGGCGCGCGCCGTCGCCGCGACCGCACGCACCACACCGCCGGGGAAGATGACCAGGTCGAAGCCGAGCGCCTCCAGGCCCGCGGCATCGATCGCCGGGGTCTTGCCGCCCTCCACCATATTGGCCATCAGCGGCACGCGCCCCTTGAAGCGCTGGACGATCTCGCCGATCTCGGCCAGCGATTGCGGGGCCTCGACAAACAGCATGTCGGCGCCGGCCTCGACATAGGCCTCGGCCCGGTCGAGGGCAGCCTCGAAACCTTCGACCGCGATCGCGTCGGTGCGGCCGATGATCAGGGTTTCCTCGCTGGCGCGGGCATCGCAGGCGGCGCGGATCTTGCCTGCCATCTCCGCCGTCGAAATCAGCGATTTGCCGTCGAGATGCCCGCAGCGCTTGGGCATCGTCTGATCTTCGAGCTGGAGGGCGCCGGCGCCCATGCGCTCGAACACGCGCACGGTGCGCTGTACGTTGAGCGCGTTGCCGAAGCCGTTATCGGCGTCGACCAGGATCGGCAGACCCACCCGGTCGCGCAGCGCGGCGATGGTGTCGGCGACCTCGCTCATCGAGACCAGCCCGATATCCGGACGGCCGAAGCGGGTATAGGCGATCGAGGCGCCCGACAGGTAGACGGTTTCCGCCCCCGCCTGCTCGGCGATCAGGCCCGACAGGGCGTCGTAGACGCCCGGCGCGACCAGGATCGGCGGCGTCTGCAATCGTTTCCTGAGGCTCATCGGCCCGTCTCCCGCGCGCGCTCCGCGGCGAAGCGCTTCTTGAGATGCGGCACCAGGCCGCCGTCACGCAGCATGCGCCTGAGTTTGTCGGGCAGCGGCTCCAGACGAACGGACAGATCGCGGTCGACAATCCGCAATTCGCTCTTGTCCAGGTCGAGAGCCGCCCGGTCTCCGTCGGCGACCGTCTCCAGATCCGCGCCGACCAGGACCGGCAGGCCGAGATTGATGGCGTTGCGATAAAAAATGCCGGCGAAGGAACGCGCCACTACCCCGGCGACGCCGAGATGCTTCAAGGCCTCGGCGGCCTGCTCGCGCGAGGAGCCCATGCCGAAATTCCGGCCCGCCACCACGATATCGCCCGGCTGCACGGTGGCTACGAAATCCGGCCGCGCCGTTTCCAGGCAATGGGAGGCCAGCGCCTCGATGCCGCCCTTCATATAGGCGCCCGGCGCGAGCTGGTCGGTATCGATGTCGTCGCCGAACAGGAAGACGCGTCCGCTCATGCCGCCCCTCCGCCGGCCAGGAACTCGCGCGGGTCGACGATGCGGCCGGCGACCGCGGCGGCCGCCACGGTAAAGGGAGAGCCGAGCCACACTTTCGCCGACGCCGCCCCCATGCGCCCACGGAAATTGCGCGCCGTCGAGGAGATGCAGGTGACGTCCTCGCCGAGCCGGTCGACGCCGTAGCCGGCGCAGATGCCGCAGGCATTGGGCAGGATGCGCGCTCCGGCCTGTTCAAACACAGCCATGATGCCGTCGGCGGCCGCGCGCTCCTGGTCGCGGCGCGAGGACGGCGCCACCATCAGTTCGACGCCGGCGGCCAGGCGCCGGCCTTTCAGGATCGCCGCTGCGTTTTTGAGATCGTCATATTTGGCGCCGGTGCAGGCGCCGATATAGGCGACGTCGATCCTCGTCAGCGGCGCCGCGCCGACCGGCGCGGCATTGGCCGGCGAATGCGGCGCGGCCACTTGCGGCTCGAGTGCGGCGGCGTCGAAGACATGATGCTCGAGCAGTTCGGCGTCGGGGTCGGTGTTGAGCCAGCCCCAGTCGCCGGCCTCGCCGCCATGCGCGGCAAGCCAGGCCGCCGTCTTCGCGTCAGGCGCGATCAGTCCCGCCTGGGCGCCGAGTTCGGCGGCCATGTTGGATAGGGTCATGCGCTCCTGCATCGACAATGCCATGACTGCCTCGCCGGCATATTCGACCGCCTGGTAGCGGCCGCCATCCATGCCCAGCCGTCCGCACAGCGCCAGCATCATGTCCTTGGCGACGACCCCGGGCCCGAGCCGGTTTTTCCATTCGATCAAGATCGTTTCGGGAACCTTGAGCCAGATCTCGCCGGTCGCCAGCACGCCCGCCATCTCGGTCGCACCGACCCCGAACATGTAGGCGCCGAAGGCGCCCCCGGTCGGCGAATGGCTGTCGCCGCCGACCACGAACATGCCGGGCCTGAGATGGCCGCGTTCGGGCAGGACGACGTGGCAGATGCCCTCGCCGTCATGGAAGTCGACCTTGCGCTCGCGCGCCCACTGCCGGGTCAATTCAAGAATGCGCGCGCCCTCGTCGGTGTCGCCAGGTACGAAATGATCGGAAATCAGCACCACTTTTTGCGCATCAAACAGACCGACGCCCAGCTCCCGCAGGATCGGCTCGACCCGGCGCGGACCGCCCGAATCGTGAATCATGGCGAGATCGACCGCGGCGGTGACGATCTCTCCCGGCGCGACCGTTTCGCGGCCGGCCGCGCTTGCGATGATCTTTTGCGCCAACGTCTGCGCCATCACACCAGCCCGAGATAGGAGCGTTGCAGTTCGGGA
This sequence comes from Nitratireductor sp., assembly GCA_039973095.1. Lineage (GTDB taxonomy): Bacteria > Pseudomonadota > Alphaproteobacteria > Rhizobiales > Rhizobiaceae > Mangrovimarina. The sequence goes on from JBDWLQ010000004.1 coordinate 44,175, forward strand.
TCGTCGAGCATGGCGGCGGCCCTGCCCGACAGCCGGATTTCGCCGTTTTCCATGACAAAGGCGCGGTCGGCGATCTCCAGCGACTGCAAGACGTTCTGTTCGACCAGCAGGATCGTCAGCCCGTCCTGGTTGAGTTGCCGGATCAGGGAAAACATCTCCTCCACCAAAAGCGGCGACAGGCCAATCGACGGCTCGTCGAGGATCAGCAATTCGGGTTCCGCCATCAGGCCGCGTCCGATTGCGAGCATCTGCTGCTCGCCGCCCGACAAGGTGCCGGCCTTCTGGTCGAACCGCTCGGCAAGCCGGGGAAACGTCTCGCCGACGCGCACGATGTTGGCGGCGCGGCTGGGCTTGCCGCGCCGATAGGCACCAAGTTCGAGATTTTCGCGCACCGTGAGATTGGGAAAGATGTGCCGGCCTTCCGGCACCTGGATCAGGCCGAGTTCGACGATGCGCCGCGCGCCGAGCCGGGTGATGTCGCGGCCGGCAAAACGGATGCTGCCGCCGCGGCAGGGCAGAAGCCCGGACAGAAGCGCGGCGAAGGTCGTCTTGCCGACGCCGTTGGAGCCGAGCAGCGCGACGATCTCGCCACGGGCGATGTCGATGTCGACGCCGCGCAGCACCTCGACCGCGCCGTAGCCGCCACGCAGGCCCGCCACTTCAAGCATTGGCAGCCTCCCTGGCGCGCATGCGCTCGGCCATGCCCTTGCCCAGATAGGCTTCGATCACGCTCGGATCGGCGACCACTTTGGAGGCCGTGCCCTCGGCGATGATTTCGCCCTGGTTGAGCACCCAGGTATGTTCCGACAGGCTCATCACTGCCTGCATGACGTGCTCGATCAGAAGCACGGTCACGCCCTCGTCGCGGATCGCGCGGATGATCGGGATCACCGCCTCGATCTCGGACGGGTTGAGCCCGGCCATGACCTCGTCGAGCAGGATCAGCTTCGGCCGGGTGGCGAGCGCGCGGGCGACTTCGAGCCGTTTGCGCCCGGCGACGGTCAGCGCGGCCGCATCGATGTCGAGCCGGTCGCCGAGCCCGACCTTGCGCGCCACCGCGCCGGCATAGGCGAGCGCGCCGGCGCGCGAGGCGATGTGAAGATGGGCGCCGACGGCGATGTTGTCGCGCACCGTCTGGCCGGCGAAGGGCTGCACGAGTTGGAAGGTGCGGACCATGCCGCGCCGGGCGATCGCCTCGGGCGAAAGGCCGGTGATGTCCTCGCCGCAAAACCGCACCGTGCCGCGGTCGGGGCGATGAAAGCCGGTGATCATCGCAAACAGGGTCGTCTTGCCGGCGCCGTTGGGACCGATCAGCGAGGCGATCACGCCCTGCGGCACGGTGAAACCGACGTCGCGGGCGGCCTGAACGCCGCCGAAATTCTTGGAAAGGCCGGCGACCTCAAGCATGGCGGCGCTCCACGGCGAGGGCGCGCGCGCCGCGCCGGGCGCCGAGACGGCTGACGAGGCCGGCCAGGCCGCGCGGCATGAAGGTGACCATGACGACCAGCAACGCGCCATAGACGGCCAGGCTGATGCCGGGCGCGTCGCCGGTCACCTCGCTGGTGAACTCGGAGACGGCGTGGATCGCGGCTGCGCCGAGCAAGGGGCCGAACAGCGTGCCCATGCCGCCGATAATCGGCACCAGCAGGCTTTCAATGGACACCGCCGGACCGTAGGCGATCGACGGGTCGAGATAGAGCAGATATTGCGCGTAAAAGACCCCGGCCAGGCCGGAAAAGACACCCGACAGGACGATCGCGCCCATCTTGACGCGAAACGCATCGACGCCGAGCGCGCGGGCGGCCTCTTCATTGTCGCGTACCGCCATCAGCCTGGCGCCGAACCGCGAATTGCCGATCCACCACACGACGAGGAAGGCCGCCAGCGTCATCGTCCAGATCAGCCAGAAATAGGATATCTTGGAAGCGAACTGGAGATTGGCCAGGCTGCGTTCCAGCGGGATCAGAATGCCGACGCCGGCGCCGGTGAAGTCGACCGAGTTCGACAGGATGCGCAGCACCTCGGCGAAGGCGAGCGTAACCAGGGCGAAATAGGAGCCGCGCAGGCCGTAGCGGAAAGTGGAAAAGCCGATGAAGGCGGCGACCGCTCCCGCCGTCAGCCCGCCGGCAACAAGCCCGATCCAGGGATTGACGCCGAACTGGACCTGCAGCACGGCCACCGTGTAGGCGCCGGTGCCGAAATAGGCGGCGTGGCCGAAGGAGAACTGACCGCCATAACCGCCAAGAATGTTCCAGGCCTGGCCGAGCAGCGCTGCATAAAGCGTCATGATGACCACGTCGAGCCAGAATTCCGAAGCGATCAGCACCGGGGCCGCACCGATGGCAACGAAGACCGCAAACAAAAACAGCAGCGAACGCATCTTCAGACCCTGTGCCCCAGGAGGCCGGTCGGCCGGAAGATCAGCACCAGGATGAAGATCGCGAAAATGCCGATCTGGCCGAGGCTCTCGCCGAGGAACAGCCCGCCCATGGCCTCGATCACGCCGATGACGAAGCCGCCGATCAGCGCGCCGACGAACGATCCCATGCCCCCCAGCACGACGATGGTGAACGCGATCAGCACGAAGCCGTGGCCGACCTGTGGATTGACGTAATAGCTCGGCAGAAGCAGGCAGGCGGCAACGCCGAGACAAGCAATGCCGAGCCCGTAGCTCATCGCGTAGACGTGGTCGGTGTCGATTCCGACCAGGGCCGCGCCCTTCTTTTCCTTGGCCACGGCGCGGATGGCCCGGCCGAGATCGGTGCGCGCCATGACCAGCCACAAAAGCGCCGCGGTGACAATCGCGCCGGCGAACGCCACAACTTTGGGCAACGGCAGGAAGGCGCCGAGGATATCGACCGTCTCGAAGGAATAGGGCGTGTCGATGATGCGGGTGTCGGAGCGGAAGAAAAACAGCGACAGGTTCTCGATGACGATCGCCAGACCGAGCGTGACGAGCAGGATGTTCTCGTCGCGACCGTGGCTGGCGCGGCCGATAATGCCGCGCTGCAGCGCATAACCGAGGGCAAACATCGCCGGCGGCACGATCAGCAGCGCCACGTAGGGATCGATGCCGAAGCGCGCCTTGAGATAATAGACGGCGTAGAGGCCGAGCATCAAAAGCGCGCCATGGGCGAAATTGATGATGTGCAGCACACCGTAGATCAGCGTCAGGCCGAGTGCCACCAGCGCGTAGAGCGCGCCGGTGGTGATGCCGTTGAGAACCGAGGGGATGATAATGGCGAGATCGGGCATGTCGGTCTCCGGGCCGCAATTGCCTCCGCCGGGCCGGGGCCCGGCGGAGCGTGTCGCGACCGCGATCAGCCCATCGGGAAGACCGCTTCGGCGGAAGCGAACTCCTTGGGGAAGATCACCTCGATGGCGCCGTTCTGGACTTGCGTGTTGACCGGCTGGGCGCCCATGTTCTGGCCGTTTTCCATCTTTGTGGGGCCGTAGGGCATGCCGTGCTTGTCCCAGGTCGAGCCGGCCAGCGCCGCGATCACGGCGTCCTTGTCGGTCGAGCCGGCGCGCTCGATGGCGTCGGCCAGGAAGGCGACGGCGTTGTAGGCCAGGAACACTTCGTAGGTGTAGATCACGCCCTTGGCCTCGGCCGCCTTCTTGCGCTCCATGGCGACATCCGATTTCGGGTCGAACCAGTGATTGCAGTCCATGATCTGCTCGGCGGCCTGCGGATACTCGTTGACGAACTGGTAGCTGGATGCCGCGCCGCCGAGCACCGAATAGATGCCCTTGGCTTCGACCTTCTGCTGCTGCAGCGTGCGCGCAAGCAGCACATATTCGTTGTAATAATTGGCCGGAACGATCAGGTCCGGCTGCTTCGACTTGATCTGAAGGGCGATATTGGTGAAGTCGCGCGTCGGGTTGGCGTGCTTGATGACGTCCAGAACCTCGATGCCGATTGCCGGCAGCTTCTCGCTCAACAAGTTGGCGGTGCCGGTCCCGAACAGCGATTCCTCGTGCACGATCATCGCGCTCTTGGCGGGCGATCCGGCGGCCTTGTTGATGGTGTCGAGATTGGAGACCGCGACCTCGGCCACCTTGCCGTAGCCGGGCGAAAAGCGGAACGTGTTGGCCAGACCGCGGCTGGTGATCTGGTCGGAGACGCCGACATCGACCACGTGCGGCGTGTTCGATTTGGCCGCCTCCTGGGACGTGGCCAGCGAGATGGCGGAGGAATAGCCTGCGACGAAACCGGCAACACCGGCTTCGACCATCTTGCTGACTTCCTGCGCGCCGATTTCGGGCTTGCCCTGGCTGTCGCCCAGCACGGCCTCCAGCATTGCCCCGCCCATCGACTTGATGCCGCCGGCGGCGTTGATGTCGTCGATCGCCATCTGCGCGCCGGTCCGGCACTGGCTGCCGGAAAAGGAAATGAACCCGGTCACCGGATGGATCAACCCGATCTTGACGGTATCGCTTTGCGCCCGCAACACGGCCGGAAAGCCCGCAGAGGCCACGCCGAGCGCGGCAGCGCCGGCCAGAAAGTCGCGTCGTGCAATGCCGGATTGCGGTCGAACGAGCCTGTCGGTCGTCTTGGTCTTCATGACTATCCTCCTGTCGTCACCCGGCCTGGATTCCCCGAGGGTCCCTTGTCCTCCTCATCGCCGGCCGGAATCGGCGATGACGGCATTGCCGCCCAATGCGCTCCGTCCTTGGCGCGGACCCGGCGCATGGACATTTCGAAGCGGTAGAGATCGGGCCGGTAGACCACACGGATATATTCCACCGGCCGGTCCTTGCTATCGCGCACCACGCGCCTGACCTCGATCAGCGGCGCACCGGCATGAATGCCAAGCGCGGCGGCGACGTCGGCATCGGCGAGCGTGGCCGAAACGGTCTGGCGGGCGGAGGCGACCTCGACACCTGCCTTTTCGAGAAGATGCAGCAGTGGCCGGGCTTCCAGGTCCTCACGCTCGTATCGGCGCCCGACCCGGCTCGGCACATAGGTGACCAGAAAGGACATCGGCTCGCCGTCGAGGCTGCGCACGCGCACGGCGCGCTGCACCTCGTCGCCGGGGGCCACCTTCAGTGCCGACGCGATATCGGCGGATGCGGCCACATAGCCGAATTCCAGCACCCGCGCGGTGGTGGCGATGCCCATCAAGGAAACGTTTTCCAGCCAGCCCTCAATCGACGCCATCACCGCAGGGGCCGGCGGCTGCGCGACGACGCGCGTGCCCCTGCCCCGCTCGCGCACGACCAAGCCGGCATCGGCAAGCTCGTTGAGCGCGCGCTTGGCGGTGATGCGCGAGACGCAGAACTCCTGGCACAGTTCCTGCTCGCTCGGCACGAGATCGCCGGCCGACAGGCCCCCACCATAGATGCGGCTGCGCAGGATCACGAAAAGCTGGTGGTAGAGCGGAACACGGGAGGCGTCGTGGAGCTGACGGACCGGACGCGGCTTGTCGCCACGGACACTGCCCGCCGGCTCATCCAACCTGTCCATCACACCCTCCCGATGCGCCGCCTATATGGCATGTAGGTATATCATTATATCATTTGAATTTCTGCCGCAAGCGGCAATCCACGACCGCTGCTGCAGCGACGGTGACGGGCGGCCGGTCGTCGTGCGGCCACGGCCCGATCGTTGCCGGCGACCCCGTTCGCAAGGCTGTCAAACCCGGTGCGTCACGCAAGCCCGGGTTTTGGCGGGGTTCTGTCGGAGACGACGGTGTTGGAAGGCGGCGGTCTCTGGCCAAGCCGACCCGCCGGCGTGCTTCAGAAAACGAAACTCGCGATCATGGTCCTGGCCGCATGGCCGTCGGCGCACCAAAGGTCAAGCCCATCGCCGGAACGGACCGCGTTGACGGTGAACGGACCGCCGTGGAAGAGCGGCGACAGGCCGCGATAAGAAAAGCTGCGCGGCGAACGGCCGGCGAGCCGCGCGCCGAGATGCAGCATCAGCGTCGCCTGCAGCGGCCCGTGCACGACGAGACCCGGATAGCCCTCCTCGTCGCGCGCATAGTCGACATCGTAATGGATGCGATGGCCGTTGAAGGTCAGCGCCGAATACCGAAACAAAAGCGTCGTCGTCGCCTCGACCGTCTCGGTGTGCTCGGCCGCCGGTAGCGGCGCAGGCGATCCGGGTTGCCCGGGCGTGGCGGGCGCGGTGGACGGCGCGCCGCGATAGACGATGTCCTGGCGCTCGCTGATGACGGTGCGGCCGTCGCAGTCGAAATCGTGTTCGATGGTGACGAAGACCAGTTCGCCGCTGCGTCCCGTCTTGTGAACGATGTCGGCGATGCGTGAATTCCGCGTCACCTCGGCCCCGATCGGAAGCGGCGCATGAAAGGAAAGCGCGCCGCCGGCCCACATCCGGCGCGGCAGCGGCACGGGCGGCAGAAACCCGCCGCGCGCGGGATGGCCGTCCGGACCCAGTTCATCGGGCTGCACGGCCGGCGGAGCCAGGCACCAGTGGATGGCGAGTGGAGCCGCGGCGGCGCCGCGATAGGCCGAGTGGCCGAGCGTGGCCTCGAAACGTTCGGCGAGCCCCGGCGTGACGATGTCGCTTGCCCGTTGCTCGTTTCGGATCCAGCGTCGCAGATCGTCGATGTCGACCGTGCTCATGCTGGTGTTTCCGAAAACTCGCGCCGTACAGCGTCGGTATGGACGCCAAGCGCCGGCACGGGCCCGCCCTTGATGGCGCGGCGCAACGGCGAGCCAACCCCGTCGAAGACGCCGCCCGGCGTCTCGACGGCGATGCGCCGCAGAGCCGCATGGCCAGAAAGATCGGCCACCGTGGAGACGTTCGACCAGGCAAGCCGGTTGGCCTCAAGCCTTGCGATCGCCTCGACCCGACTCATGCGGCCGAAAATGCCGGCCATGATCTCGCCGAGCCGTTCGCGGTTTTCGACCCGGCTCGGATTGTCGTGGTAAAGCGGATCGTCGACCAGATCGGGCCGCTCGAAGACGCCTTCGCACAGGCGCCGCCATTCGCCCGGATTCTGCACCACGATCACGATCTCGCCGTCGCTGCAGGCGACCGAGCAATAGGGGTAGATCGCGGCGTGGGCGAGCCCGGTGCGCGGCGTCGGCTTGCCGCCATAGTCGTGATGCAGCAAAGGCACGCTCATCATGTCGGCCATGGTGTCGAACATGGCGATCTCGATGGCCGCGCCGCGTCCGGTCGCGGCCCGGCCGACCAGCGCCTCCAGAATCGCGGCATGGGCGTTCATGCCGGTCATGACGTCGGCGATCGACACGCCGACCTTGACCGGCGTGTCGGGCGTGCCGGTGACCGCGCAGACGCCGCTCTCGGCCTGGATCAGCATGTCGTAGGCGCGCATGGCGCGCGCGGGACTGTCCTGGCGGTAGCCGACAATGTCGACAGCGATCAGGCGGGGATAGCGCGCGACCACGTCCGCGGCACCGAGACCCAGCCGGGCGGCGGCGCCCGGCGCCAGATTCTGCACGAGGACGTCGGCGCGCGCGACCATGCGCTCGACCAGCGCCCGGTCGTCATCGTGCTTGATATCGAGCACGGTGCTTTCCTTGCCCCGGTTCAGCCAGGCGAAATAGGCGCTGGTGCCGTGAACGGCCTTGTCGTAATGGCGCGCCGTCTCGCCCTCGGCGCGCTCGATCTTGATGACCCGGGCACCGGCGTCTGCGAGCCGCAGCGTGCAGGTCGGCGCGGCGACGGCCTGTTCGATGGAGACGACCAAAAGACCTTCAAGCGGCAGCATGGCTTTCCTCAATAGGAGCGCGGCAGGCCGAGCACGTGCTCGGACAGATAGCTCAGGATCAGATTGGTTGAGATCGGCGCAACCTGGTAGAGCCGGGTTTCGCGGAACTTGCGCTCGACGTCGTATTCCTCGGCGAAACCGAATCCGCCATGGGTCTGCACGCAGGCTTCCGCCGCCGCCCAGGAGGCCTCGGCCGCAAGCATCTTGGCCATGTTGGCCTGTTCGCCGCAGTCCTCGCCGGCCTCGAACAGGCTGGCTGCCTGGTGGACCATCAGTTCGGCGGCGCGCATCTGCGCATAGGCGCGTGCGATCGGGAACTGCACGCCCTGGTTCTGGCCGATCGGACGGCCGAAAACCCGCCGTTCGCCGGCATAGGCGCTCGCCTTGTCGATGAACCATTTGGCGTCGCCGATACACTCGGCCGCGATCAGGATGCGCTCGGCGTTCATGCCCGACAGGATGTAGCGAAAACCCCTGCCCTCCTCGCCGATCAGGTTGTCGGCCGGCACGCGCACGGAATCGAAAAACACCTCGGTGGTGGCATGGTTCATCATCGTGCGGATCGGCTTGATCGTCATGCCGTCCTTCAACGCGTCACGCATGTCGACGATGAACACCGACATGCCGGCGGTGCGCTTTTCTGCCTCCTCCTTCGGCGTCGTACGCGCCAGTAGCAGCATCAGGTCGGAATGCTCGGCGCGCGAGGTCCACACTTTCTGTCCGTTGACGACATAATGGTCGCCCTCGCGCCGGGCGAAGGTCTTGATGGACGTGGTGTCGGTGCCGCTGGTCGGCTCGGTGACCCCGAAAGCCTGCAGCCGCAATTCGCCGGCGGCGATGCCGGGCAGATATTTCTGTTTCTGCGCCTCGCTGCCGTGCCGCAGCAACGCCCCCATGATGTACATCTGCGCGTGGCAGGCCGCGCCGTTGGCGCCGGCGCGCTGGACCTCTTCCAGGATCGCGGCCGCGGCCGACAGCGGCAGGCCGGAGCCGCCATATTCCTCCGGGATGAGCACGGACAGATAACCGGCATCGGACAATGCCTTGACGAAGTCGCTCGGATAGGCGCTGTCGCGGTCGAGCCGGCGCCAGTAGTCAGGAGCGAAGTCCGCGCACAGCCTTCTGACGCTTTGCCTGATCTGCGCGATATCCTCGCCTTCCGGAAGATCCTTGATGGTCATGAATTTTTCCGATTTTGGTCTGGTTGATCTGTGTCGGCGGGGCCGGGTTCAGGAGAGGCCGGCACCGCGCGCGGGCATCAGCGCGCCGATATGGTTGGCGCGTTCGATCGTCCACAGGCGCGGCAGCACCACGTCCATCTCGGCGGCGTCGGCGGCCCGGCTGAAGGCGGCAAGGCCACGCACCTTGGCGTCGATCTCCTCACGGCTGAGCGTGTTGCCGGGATCGCCCTTGGGCTCGTCGACCCTGGCCTCGATATGGCGGCCGTCGCGCGTCTCCAGCGCGACCTTGCCGATCCAGCGCGCCGGATAGGCGGCATTCACCTCATCGTCCAGCCGCATGACGACGCACGCGCGGAAGGCGGCGATCTCGGGACTGTCGAACCCGTCCTGGAACTCGCTCATGCCCGCGCGGCCATGGGCGGCGATCAGGCCGAGCGTGGTGCCCATCGAGAATTTCGCCTGGTGCACGCTCGCCGGCGCCGTCACCGGCCCGAGCACGTCGATGGCGGCCTGGTGGACCAGCGCCGTGACGCTGCCGATGTCGTCGATCGTGAGATCGTTGTCCTGCATGGCCTTCAACAGCGCGTCGGCGGCGGGATGGGTGTGGCGGCAGGAGGCGTGGAACTTGAACGAGGTTTCGGCCAGCGCCCAGCGTACGCCGAGCCGGTCGGTCAGCCTTTGCGGGTCGGCGTCGCTCGACATGCCGGCGCCCATGCCCTGCGCGCCTTCGAGAATGCGCCTCGCGCCGGTGAAGCCGTCGGCGGCGAGATAGGCCGCGATCAGCCCGTTGGCGGCCGCCTTGCCGGTGTGCAGCGGCTTGGAATCGGCCGCGTCGCGCAGGAATTCCCAAAGGCCCGCGGCCTGCGTGCCGGCCGAGCCGAACGCGTCGAGCATGGCGGCAGGCTTTAGTCCCAGCAACCGGCCGGCGGCCGCCGCGGCGGCCAGCGCGCCGGCGGTGCCGGTGGTATGGAAGATACGGTAGTGCGAACGGCCGAGAAATTCGCCGATCCGGATGCCGGCTTCGTAACCGGCCACCACGGCGGCGATGAAATCGCGGCCCGAGGCGCGGTTGGCCTGGGCGACGGCGAGCGCTGCGGGGAAAACCACCGCGGCCGGATGGAAGACCGAGCCGTTGTGGACATCGTCCTGCTCGGCCACGTGCGAGGCGGCGCCGTTGACCAGCGCGGCAAACAGCGGCGAGCTGGAGCCGCGGCTTGCAAGCAGTTCGCTCGGCCCGTCCGCCGGCCCCATGCGCGCGGCGAAGGCGGCGACGATCTCGACCGGGCGCACGCCCTTGCCCGCGAGCGCGGAACCGGCCCAGTCGACGAACAGATCGACGGCGCGCTCCACCACCGGCTGCGGAATATCCTCATAACGCAACCCGGCGGCAAAGGCGGCCAGCCGGGCGCTCGGTGTCTCGTCCAGTTGCTCATGCATGGATGCGCTCCTCCAGGGCCGACGGGGTGCGGCCGGCCCATCTCATCCTGCATGTAGCGCCCCCTCGCGCAATTCGTTATTCAGGAAGCACGCCTTCAGCACAGGCAAACGCTCCCGGAGAAAAGGCTCGATGTCCGGCCTTCGTTACGACCTCGTGGATCTGCGACTTTTCGTCAGCATCGCGGAAGCCGGCAGCCTGACCAAAGGCGCCGAACGCGCGCATCTGTCGGTCGGCGCGGCATCGATGCGGGTCAAGAACCTGGAAGAAGCGCTCGGCGCGGCGCTGTTGGTGCGCACCAGCCAGGGGGTCAGCCTGACCCCGGCCGGAGAGGCGCTGCTGACGCATGCACGACGGGTTTTCCGCGACCTCGAACGGCTGCACGGTGACCTGCAGGCGTTCTCGCGCGGTCTGCGGGGACGGGTGCGCGTATTCGCCAACACGACCGCGATGACCGAAATCCTGCCGGCCGCGCTCGGCTCCTTCCTGGCCGCCCACCCGCATGTCGATATAGACCTCGAGGAGCGGCTCAGCCCGGAAATCGCCCGCGCCGTTGCCGACGGCAGCGCCGATATCGGCATCCTGGCCGGGACCGTGCGCACCGACGGACTCGACGTGCTTGCCTATCAGAAAGACACGCTGGTGCTTGCCGTTCCCGCCGGCCACGCGCTCGCCGGCGCAGACATGGTTGATTTCGCCGAGGTGGCCGCACTCAGCCTGGTGTCACTGCAGCGCGGCAGCGCCATACACGGCTTCATGGAGAACATCTTTGCCGAAATGGGCGTCGCGCCAGACATCCGCATCCGGGTGTCCAGCTTCGAATCGCTGTGCCGCATGGTCGAGGCCGGCGTCGGCATCGGCATGCTGCCCGGCTCGGTGGCGAACCGGCTCAAGCACAACCACGCCATTGCGGTCGTGCCGCTTTCCAACCGCTGGGCGGTCCGCGAACTCAAGATCTGCGTGCAGAAGCTCGACGAGTTGCCGGCCTTCGGCCATGCGCTGGTCGAACACCTGGTGTCCGGCGCCCGCGCCGCATGACACCTCCAGCCGTTCAGCGCCGCTCGCCGGTAAAATAGGCCAGAGATTTGCGCAAATCCTCGGCCCGAAAGCCGCGGCCGATCACCACCACGGAATTGTCGTCGCCGGGCGGCTTCGCGCCGGTTTCGGGCACGATTTCCGGCTGCTGGACGACCTTGCGCACGCTCTGCAGAAGCAGCCGTCCGGCCGGCGTGCGCACCACGCCCTTGACCCGCATGATGTCGTCGCCGCGCGCGTGAAGCAGCGCGCTCAGCCAGACCGAAAAGGCTGGCCAGTCGGTCGCCTCGGAAAGATCGAGCCGCGTCGCGGCGATCGGAGCCGGCGCGCGGCTGCCTTCGGCCGGCGGGATCGCGACCGGCTCGATACCGGCATGGTCCGGCAGGCCGGCGCCGCTGCCCATGGCCGCTCCCGAAATCGCCGCGCCGGGATTGAGCGCGTGCAGAGTGGCGACGAGCCGGGCGAGATCGGGTTCGGCGGCGGCGTCGACCTTGGTCACCACCAGCCGGTCGGCGGTCTCGATCTGGCGCAGGGTCAATGGCTCGTGGCGCATCTGGTCGAGCCCGTAGAGCGCATCTATGGCGATGACGATCTCGTCGACCATCAGGTGGTGGATCAGGATCGGATCGGTGCGGATCGTATCGATGATCGGGCCCGGATCGGCCAGTCCGCTGGTTTCCAACACGACGCGGTCGAGCGAGGCTAGCGCGTCGTCGCCGCCGACGCGCGCGTCGCAGATGGCGCGCAATAGAGCGACCAGCGCCTCGCGCCCCTCGCAGCAGGCACAGCCTCCCGCCAGCACCCGCAGTTCGGCCGACCGCGCCAGCAGCGCATCGTCGACCGGTACCTCGGCCGCCTCGTTGACGATCACCAGCGCGTCCTTCATCTGCCCGTGATGCAACTGGTGGCGCAGCCAGGTCGTCTTGCCCGAGCCGAGAAACCCGCCGAGCACGGTCAGCCGCATGCGCCCGTCGCGGGCCTCGCTCATGTGTCCTCGCGCCCCTCCGCGTCACACGCTTCGGCGAGGAAACGCGGGTCGAGCGGATCGATGACGTGTCCGCTCATGCGTTCGGCCGCCTGCCATACTTCGTTGACGTCGCCGACCATCTCGTGCCGGCCGGTGCGATCGGACAGCGTGACGCCGGGCGTGGCACCGTCGTCATGTACGCTCAAGCCGAACGCCGGCAGCACGGATTGCAGCAATTGGGCCCGGCGGAAACGCGCCCGCAAGCGGTCGGTCGGCGTCGAGGCGCCGGCCTCGGTCCAGTGCCCCGGGACGGACGGAAAACCGCAATTGGCACACATTTTGTCGCTCCTTCGATCGCGGCGGACGGCGCCAAACGCTGCCCGCCGCTGTCCAACCGATCAGATGACGGGCGGCCGCTGTTTGCCCTCGAACGGATAACGCGTGCGGAAATCCTCGGCAATCTCCTCGAACGGCACCCAGCGCACGCCGTCATGGCCGTTAATATAGTCGATCAGCCTTTCGAGCATCAAAAGCACCTGCGGGCGGCCGCTGACGTCGGGATGGATGGTAAAGCAGAATGCGGCGTAATCCATCTCGCGATAGACCCAGTCGAACTGGTCGCGCCACAATTCCTCGATGTCGCGCGGGTTCACGAAGCCGTGGCTGTTGGGCGACTTCTTGATGAACATCATCGGCGGCAGGTCGTCGACATACCAGTTGGCACCGATCTCGACCAGGTCGATCTCCTTGCCGTGCTCGAGCGGTTTCATCCACTCCTCCGCCTTCTTGGAGTAATCGATCAAAGTCCATTTGTCGCCGACACGGGCATAAAACGGCTGGAAATCGCGATAGCCCTGGCTGTGGTCGTATTTGAAGCCGTATTTCTGCAACAAGGCGGCGGTGCTGTTCGACATTTCCCACCACGGCGCGACGTAGCCGCGCGGCGCCTTGCCGCTCATCTTCTCGATCAGTTCGACCGACCTGGCCAGCACCGCCTCCTCCTGGGTCGGCGTCATGGCGACCGGATTTTCGTGCGTATAGCCGTGGGCGCCGATCTCATGACCCTCGTCGACGATCTGCCGGCACTGGTCGGGAAAGGTCTCCAGCGAGTGACCCGGAATGAAGAAGCTGGTGCGCAGGTCGTATTTCTTGAACAGCCGCAACAGCCGCGGCACACCGACCTCGGAAGCGAACACGCCGCGCTGGATATCGGACGGGGAATCCCCGCCGCCATAGGAGCCGATCCACCCGGCCACCGAGTCGATATCGGTGCCGAACGAACAGAAAATCTCTTTTTTTGCCATTTCGAGTCCTCCTTCCAGGTGAAAACCGCACTTTTCTTCCGCGCGGCGCCCGCCAAGACGGTGCGCGCGATCGATGACACCGCCGGGTCCCGGTCCCGAAGCCGATGTCGCGCCGCTCCCGTACGGGGCCGGCTTGGTCGAGGATCTTCCGGGATGCTATAGAAGCGCTACGATATTCGCAATTCTCCTTCCATTTTATAGCTTTAGCTAAAACCAAAAGCCTATTGATACATTTTCTGCTATCAATTGATCCGATTCTAGTATCGCCGGCCGCGCGGCGTCAGACACCGATCGGCATGTGCTCGGCCGACCGCTGCACGGCGCGCGGCGCGGTCAGTTCCTTCCAGGTTGACAGCGCCCGGTTGACGGCGGAAAACGGCGGACGTTCGACAAAGCGGCCACGACCCGGCCGCGGCTCGTTGGATCCCTCCTCGCCCCACACCACCTCGCCGCGCGACAGCGTGTAGCGTGGCATGCCGCGCACCTCGTGACCCTCGAACACGTTGTAGTCGATGATCGATTTCTGGGTGGCGGCGCTGATCGTCTTGGTCTTTGTCGGATCCCAGACCACGATGTCGGCGTCGGCGCCGACCATGACCGCCCCCTTGCGCGGGTAGACGTTGAGTATCTGGGCGATATTGGTGGAGGTGACGGCGACGAACTCGTTCATGGTCAGCCGACCGGTCTCCACCCCATGCGTCCACAACAGCGACAGCCGGTCTTCCAGCCCGCCGGTGCCGTTCGGAATCTTGGTGAAATCGGTGCGCCCGAACTGCTTCTGTTCGGTGGTGAAGGCGCAATGGTCGGTTGCGACCACCTGCAGCGAGCCCGCCGACAACCCGGCCCACAGCGAATCCTGGTGCTGCCTGTCGCGGAAGGGCGGGCTCATCACCCGCCGCGCGGCGTGGTTCCAGTCGGCATTGGCGTATTCGCTCTCGTCGAGCAAAAGATGCTGGATGAGCGGCTCGCCATAGACGCGCATGCCCTTCTGACGCGCGCGGCGGATCGCCTCGTGCGCCTGCTCGCAGGAGGTGTGGACGATATAGACCGGCACGCCGGCGGCATCGGCGATCATGATGGCGCGGTTGGTCGCCTCGCCCTCGACCTCGGGCGGGCGCGAATAGGCATGCGCCTCGGGTCCGGCAATCCCCATTTCGAGGCATTTCTGCTGCAGGGCGGCGACCAGATCGCCATTCTCGGCGTGCACCAGCGGCAGGGCGCCGAGCGCGGCGCAACGGCTGAACGAGGCGAACATCTCGTCGTCGTTGACCATCAGCGCGCCCTTATAGGCCATGAAATGCTTGAACGTGTTGACGCCGCGTCCGACCACGGCGGCCATATCGTCGAAAATCTGCTTCGACCAGCCGGTCACCGCGACATGGAAGGAATAGTCGGACGAAGCCTGGCGCGCGGCGCGCTCCTCCCAGGTGTCAAGCGCCTTTACCATGCCGTCCTCGCCGGGAATGACGAAATCGACCACCATGGTGGTGCCGCCCGACAAGGCGGCGAAGGTGCCGCTTTCCCAGGTCTCGGCGGTGGTGGTGCCCATGAAGGGCATTTCCAGATGGGTATGGGGATCGATGCCGCCCGGCATGATGTAGGCGCCCTCGGCGTCGATGACCTTGTCACCGGCGAGATTGTCCCCGATCGCGGCGATGGTCTCGCCCTCGATCAATATATCGGCCTCGTAGCTGCGGTCGGCAGCCACCACGGTTCCACCCTTGATCACGGTCGACATCGTGTCCTCCTTGCCTGGTTCACAGTCCGTCAAGCCGGCGCGACGACCGCGCCGGCGTCTTCTTCGTCACATCGGCGGCGGCACCGCGCCCTTGCGCTCGACGATCAGCCGATAGGCGTCCGGCTCGCGATGGCGCGCGAAATCGAAGATCGTCTCGCGATAGCGCTTGCCGATATCGAGATCGCAGCGCGCGGTGATGACCTCGTCGCCGATGGTCGAGGCCATGGCGACGATCTCTCCGGACGGCGAAACGATCACGCTCTGGCCGACCATGTTGGAGCCTTCCTCCACGCCGCATTTGGCCGTGCCCACCACCCAGGTGGCGTTCTGATAGGCGCCGGCCTGCATCGACAGATGGTTGTGGAACTGCGTCAGGCTGTCGATGTCGGGGTGCTGGGTGTGGTCGTAGGGCGTGTTGTAGCCGAGCACGACCATCTCCACCCCCTGCAGGCCCATGACGCGGTAGGTCTCGGGCCAGCGGCGATCGTTGCAGATGCACATGCCCATCACGCCGCCATAGGCGCGCCAAACGCCGAAGCCGAGATTGCCGGGCTCGAAATAGCGTTTTTCCAGATGCTGGTGAGTGCGGCCGGGCTGCGGTTCGTCGTGGCCGGGCAGATGCACCTTGCGGTACTTGCCGACGATCTCGCCCCTGGGATCGACCAGGATCGCGGTGTTGAAGCGGCGCTTCTTGCCGTCCTCGTGGACGAGTTCGGCATAACCGACATTAAAGCCGATGCCGAGTTTCTTGGCCTCCTCGAAGAGCGGCGCGGTCTCCGGGCCCGGCATCTCGGTCTCGTAGAAACTGTCGAGTTCGGCCTCGTCCTCGATCAGCCAGCGCGGAAAGAAGGTGGTGAAGGCGAGTTCGGGAAACACCACCAGCTCGGCGCCGCGCGCCTTGGCCTCGCGCATCATCTCGATCAGCCGGCGCACCGTGTCGCGGCGGGTCTCCGAACGGCTGATCGGCCCCATCTGGGCCGAGGCGGTGTTGATCAGTCTTGCCATGATGCGTCTCCTTCGTTCGGCGGCCCGCCGCCTCACACGGGTTTGCGGGCACGCGCCCGCTTCTTCAAAAATGCGTGGATCAAGGTGTGGTCGGCACCCTGGCCGAGATCGGCCAGGGCAGCCGACCACAGGGCAGCCGCCTGCTCGGCCCCGCATGCGGTCATGCCCAGCTCTGTCGCCAGATCGCTGGCGGTATGAAGGTCCTTGGCCATCAGGGCCATGGCGAAACCGGAGGCGAAGCTGCCCGAAAGGATGTGCGGCTTCAGCTTCACTTCGGTGGAATTGTTGCGGCCGGTCGAGGCGTTGAGAATGTCGACCAACGTGCCGGGATCGACGCCGAAAGCCTCGCCGATCAGCGTCGCCTCGCAGGCCGCGGCCAGGCCGGCCGCCGACACGTAATTGTTGAGCGCCTTGGCGGCGTGGCCTGAGCCGAGCGGCCCGGCATGGATGACCGTCGTGCCCATGGCGTCGAGCAGCGGCCGGGCGCGCACGACATCGGCCTCGCGGCCGCCGGCCATGATGCACAGCGATCCGTCGCGCGCCCGGGCCACCCCGCCCGACACCGGCGCATCCACAAGCGCGATACCCTTCTCCAACAGGCCGGCGCCGAGCAGACGCGTGCCCATCGGCGCCGACGAGCTCATGTCGACGACGAGGGTTCCTTCTTTGAGGCATCCCGCCACGCCGCCCGCGCCCATCAGCACGTCGCGCACCACCTCCCCGTCGGGCAACATAGTCACGACGATGTCGCAGCCCGCGACCGCCGTGCGCGCCTTCTCGAACACACGGGCCCCGGCGGCGGCGAGCGCCTGACGGGCCTCCGCGTTTACATCCACGCCACGCACATCGAAGCCGGCCGCGACCAGGCGCGCGGCCATCGGCCGGCCCATCATGCCGAGCCCGATGAAGGCTACAGGGCCCGTATCGCCAGACACCGTCGCCGTCACACGTCCAGCTCCTTGAATACGTCCCTGGCGATGCGGAAGCAGTCGAGCGCCGCCGGCACACCACAATAGACGCCGATCTGCAGGAAAATCTCCTTCAGTTCGTCCTTGGTGAGACCGTTGTTGAGCGCCCCGCGCAGATGCAGCTTGAACTCCTGCGGCCGGTTGAGCGCCGCCGTCATGCCAAGGTTGAGAATGCTGCGGTCGCGCCGTTCGATGCCGGGCCGGTTCCAGATCTCGTCCCAGCACCATTCGGTCGTGAGCTGCTGCATGGCCCAGTTGAACTCGTCGGCCTGTTCGAGCGACGTATCCACATAGTCCGCGCCCAGCACGGCGCGCCTGGTTTTCAGCCCACGCTCGAACTTTTCCGATCTTGGTTTTTGTCCGCTCATCGTCCCTGTCCTTGCCGCCTCGTCGTTGTCAGCTACGCATCCATGTCGGCTCGAACAGGCCGCCCAACAGCCGCTCGATCTCCAGCCCGGCGCTCATCAGCCGCACGTCGTGGCCGTGAAGTCCCGAAATCAGGATGCTGGTCGGAAGCCCGTCGCCGTCGCGCCCGGTCGGCAATGCAAGACCGCACAGACGCAGAATGTTGCCGAACATGGTGTTGCGCAGCGTGCGCAGATTGACACGGTGAAAGAGCTCGTCGTCGGCCTCCAGCGGCGCGACTTCCGGCGCCGTTGTCGCCGTCGTCGGCATCAACAAGAACGCATCCTCCAGCTCCGCTTCGATATGCGCGATCGCCGCGGCGCGCTCCGACTGCAGCGACTGCAGATCGTGGGCCGACATCGCCTTGCCCTGCAGGATGCGGTGGGTTACCCGGCGGTCGATCCTGCCGCCGTCGGGTCCGTCCACCAGTTGGTGATATTCGTGATAGGCTTCGGCCGCCGCCAGCGAGCCGTGGCTTGCCGTCATGCGGCTGGCCATCTCCAGCGCCTCGACGGGGCGTCGTTCCACCGAGGCGCCAGCCTTTTCCAGTCGTGCGATCGCGGCTTCGTAATTATCCAAAACCGCCTGCTCGGCCTCGTCTAGAACGATGTTCGTGGCGGCGACGAAGCGGGTCGCGGACAGATCCGCGCGCCGGGCTTCCGTCGCCGGCGCGCCGCGCAAGACCATGTCGAGCATAACGCAGTCGGCCACGCTGCGGCCGAGCGGCCCGATCGTATCGAGCGTCCGGGAAAGCGGCACCATGCCGGTCTTGTCGATCCGTCCTTCGCTGGTCTTCAACCCCACGATCCCGTTGAGCGAGGCAGGAATGCGCACCGAACCGCCCGTGTCGGTCCCGATCGAACACGGCACCAGCCCGGCCGCGACTGCCGCCCCCGACCCCGAGGACGACCCGCCGGGCGAACGGGCGACCCGGCGGTCGTTGGGATTGATGGGCGTGCCGTAATGAGGGTTGAGGCCAAGCCCGGAATAGGCGAATTCCGTCAAATTGAGCTTGCCGAGCGTCACCATGCCCGCCGCCACCGCATTGGCGACGCAAAACGCGTCGCGCCGTTTGGGCGCCGAGTCGCGATAGAGCGCCGAACCTGCCGTGGTTGCGGCGCCGGCCGTGTCGAAAAGGTCCTTCCAGGCGATCGGCACCCCGTCGAGCGGCGACAGCGGCCGCCCCTCGCGAAAACGCCCGGCCGCCGCGCGGGCTTCCTTGCGCGCCCGTTCATGCATGACCGCAATGAAGATGCGGTCGGCCTTCGCATTCTCGATGCGCTCCAGAAAATAGTCCGTCATGGCGACCGGGTCGGTCTCGCCGTTGCGATAGGCCAACCCGATCTCGCCGGCCGTGCGACGGGCAATCGCCTCGATCTCTTTCACTGTTTCGCTCCTTCGCGGTCGTCACCCGCCGGGGCTTCTCAAGCCGCACGTGGTGAGATAGAGTCACAACATTGCTGCCCGCCCGCGCGCATTCATCGCGCCGTCTGCGACGCAATGCGGCCGATGCATTCCCCGCCCGGCGTGTCGGGAATTTGCCCTTGCGGTGCGGCGAAGCGCCCGTTTTCGGACAAAGACCATCCCGTGCGGCACGCCGAAAGGCGCGACGAATCATGGCGGACGACACCGCCAAGCGGTTTTGCGGATTGGATCAGCTGTTCAGTCGGTTCTTATCCTTCCGTATTCGTCACGTTTTGCATCTGAATGCCGCGCCGCCCGTCAGTGGGCCGCGTAAGGCTCCGGC
This sequence comes from Nitratireductor sp., assembly GCA_039973095.1. Taxonomy (GTDB): domain Bacteria; phylum Pseudomonadota; class Alphaproteobacteria; order Rhizobiales; family Rhizobiaceae; genus Mangrovimarina. The sequence goes on from JBDWLQ010000004.1 coordinate 63,663, forward strand.
ACGCCGGTATCGACCCGGTCGAGCACATGCGCGTGTTGCTTGTCCCATTGCGCCGCCACCGCGTCGCCGGGTCCGATCGGCTCGACGAAATAGTCGTGGTCTGGAACGTTGGCGACAAACGTGTCCATGCCCGGAACCTGCAGGCTCACCTTCACGAAGTTACCCTGATATTCGATGGAATCGACCGTGCCGAAAACGGCATTGGCCGCCGCCTGGGCGTCGGCGTCGGTGCGCTTGCGAATGGCGATGTAGTCGCGGCGCACGGAAAAGGACATCTCCTCGCCTACCGCCGGCACGACAGACTGCCGGGGAATCTCGAACGTCTCGCCGCGCGCGCTTTTCAGCCGGGCGATGCCGCCCTCGACGCCCTCAACCTTGCCGGTGAGCACGTTTTGCGCGCCCATGAAACGGGCCACATAGGGCGTGGCGGGGCTGTTGTAGATTTCGCGGGCACTGGCGGCCTGATCGATGCGGCCGGTATCCATCACCACCACCATGTCGGCAAGGGCGATCGCCTCGGGCTGGGTGTGGGTGACGTGCACGAAGGTGATGCCGAGTTCGGCCTGTAGCGTCTTGAGCTCCACGCGCATCTGCAGGCGCAGAAACTCGTCGAGCGCCGACAGCGGTTCGTCGAGAAGCAGCACGCGCGGATTGGTGATCAGCGAACGCGCCAGGGCGACGCGCTGCTGCTGGCCGCCCGAGAGCTGCGCGGGCATGCGGTCGCGCAGATGCGCGAGCTGGACGCGTTCGAGCATCTCGTCGGCGCGCCTGCGGCGTTCGTCCTTCCCCACACCGCGCATCTTCAGATAGAAGGCGACGTTGTCGCGAATGCTCAGATGCGGAAACAGCGCGTAGCTCTGGAACATCATCGCCGTGCCGCGCTGCACCGGCGGCAGACCGACCACCGAGGTGTCGCCGATGGTGATCTCACCCGATGTCGGGGTCTCGTGACCGGCGATCATGCGCAGGATCGTCGTCTTGCCGCAGCCCGAGGGGCCGAGAAGGCAACAATAGGATCCGTGCGGAATGGTCAGGTTGATGTCCTTGACCGCATGGGTGTCGCCGAATTTCTTGGTCAGACCGACCAGGCGGATCTCGCCGGAATTCGTCGTATCGGTCGCCGAGGCGCCGGACGGGGCTGTAACGGGTGTGAAGTTCATCTATTTCGACCGTCTGCGTTGAATGAGGATGATCGAGCCCAGGGCCACGGCGATCACGAAGAACGAGATCACCGTCGTCACCGTGCCCAGTGCGTAGAGCGCCGGCGAGGTGACGTTGGTCGTCATCGTCCAGATCTCCAGCGGCAGGGTGTTTTTGGTGCCGACTGTCAGCCAGCTGCGCGGGAATTCGTCGTAAGACAGCGTGAAGCCGAACAGCGCGACCGCGATCATGCCGGGAAACACGATCGGCACCACAACGTCCTTGATCGACTGCCAGCGGCTGGCGCCGAGGTCGAACGCGGCTTCCTCGTAAGACGGGCTCAGCCGCCCGAGGATCGCGAACATGATCAGCAGGCCGAACGGCAGCGTCCATGTCAGGTGGGCGCCCAGCGCCGTACCGTACCAGCTCGCCGACAGGCCGAGGAACTGGGCGGTGACCAGAATGCCAATCGACAGCACCAGGCCGGGAATGATCAGGCTGGCGATCGCCATGTAAAACAGCGCGCCCGAGCCGCGAAAACGACGGCGGAAGCCGAAACCCGCCGTCACCGAGATCAGCACGGTGAGCACCATCACCACCAGGGCCAGCGGCAGCGAGCGGGAGAACGCACCCGGCACGTCGCCGACGCGCGTCGGGTTGAACAATTCGTCGAACCAGATCAGCGAGGGATCGCGCAGCGGGAAATTGAGCGACGCCGACGGCCCCTGAAAGGACAACACCAGCACGGAAATCATCGGCCCGTACAGGAACAGCACGAACAACAGCATCAGCAGGGCGAGGACGTAAAATGTCCAGGGTCTGCGGTCCAGGGAGGATGGCATCGCTTTACCTCACGAGTTCCTTGCGCACATCGACCAGGCGGAAGATGGCGGAGGCGATCAGAAGAACGACGATCAACAGGATGACCGCGTTGGCGGCGGCCCGCGGATAGTTGAGGAACTGCAGGTCGTTGAAGATCGCCGACGCCGCCGACCCCGACAGGCCGCCGCTCATTACGGTGACCACCGAGAAATCGCCCATGACCAGGGTCACAACGAACAGCGTGCCGAGCGCGATGCCGGTCTTGGACAAGGGCAGCACCACATTCCAGATCACGCCCCAGCGGCTGGCGCCGGCATCCAGCGCCGCCTCGAGCAGCGACTTGTCGATGCGGGCCATGGAATTGAAGATCGGCACGATCATGAACAGCGTGAAAAGATGCACATAGGCGACCACCACGGCGAAGTCCGAATATAGCAGCCATTCGACCGGCTGGTCCGTCAGACCGCTGCCGACCAGGGCCTGGTTGACCAGGCCCTCGCGCCCGAGCACCGGACGCCATGAAATCATGCGGATGATGTTGGAGGTCCAGAACGGCACCGTGCACACCAGGAACAGCGCGATCGCGACCACAAGGTTGCGGATATGGAAGACCAGGAAATAGGAAATCCAGAAACCGATGAAGCCGGTGATCGCCAGCACGATGATGGCGAATTTGAGCGTCGACCAGTAGAGCAGCCAATTGGTCTGGTTGGTCAGGATATCGGCATAATTCTTGAAGGTGAAATCGGGAACGATGCCGACCAGCATCTGGTAGCGAAAGAAGCTCACCACGAGCACCAGCGCGACCGGGATGGTGAAAAACAGGATCAGGACAAGCGCCAGCGGCGAGACCTGAATATAGGGAAGGGCCGAGGATCTGCTGTTCATCTTTCAAGGTGTCCGCATGTCGGGGGCGGACGGCGGCTTGAGCCGCCGCCCGGTTTGTTCAGCCGTCAGGCGGCGCTGAACTCGTTCCACTTGGAATAGAGGAACTCCGCCTCGTCCATGAGGTTGTTCCAAACGGCAACGCTGGAGAATCGGTCCTCGTAGGAGCCGCCGTCACGCACGTCGCCGGCCGAGTTGGTCTTCTGGCCGGTCGGGCTGGTGATGTCGGCCGTGGCCGCCTTGCCCTCGTAGAAGAAGCCGCGCTCGTTCTCACTCAGGGCCGCTTTGGCGGTCTCCGGATTGGAGCTGTAATAGCCCTGCTTGGCGATGAAGCCGCCGACCCAGCCGGAATTGTACCAGGTCATGTATTCATAGGCTGCATCGCGCCTGAGGCCGTCGAGGTGAGCCATCATCGCCAGCCCATTGCCCCAGCCTCGATAGCCTTCCTTGAGCGGCTGGTAGACGCAGGGCACGTTCTGGGTCTGGACCGCTGTGACGGCGGGCGACCACATCGACTGGATTACCACCTCGCCCCCGGCCATCAGATTGACCGACTCGTCGAACGTATTCCACAAGGCACGCCAGTGGCCGCCGCGCTTCAGCTCGATCAGCCGCGCGATCGTCTTTTGGATCTCGTCCTGGGTTGGGTTGCCCTTGTCGCCATAGGTCACTTCGCCGGCGCCCTCGAGCGCCATCATGGCGTCCATGATGCCGTTGGTCGGGATATTCTGGATCGCCGCCTTGCCCTTGAAGTCGGGCGAGATCAGGTCGGCCCAGGAGGTTATCTCGCGTCCCACCAGATCGGGGCGTATGCCAAGCGTGTCGGCATTGTAGACGCCCGGCACGAAGGTCGCGAATTCGGTCTGGCCGCTGGCGAAAGCCTTGGCGTCGACCGCGTCGAGATAGATGTACTCGATCGGGGCGTCGCCTTCGCGCGACACCTCTTTTCCGTTGAACACGCCCGTCGTGTAGAGCGGGGTGAGTTGATCCCAGTTCTTGACCTTGCTGATCTCAACGCCCTGGACAACGCCTTGTGGAACCGCGATCTTGGTCTGCCAGATCTCCATGTCCGCCACGTCGATCGACTTGGGGTCGTTGATCATGCGGTTGATCAGGCCGGGATGGTCGACGACCGACATCTCCACCTTGAAACCGAGATCCTTGCTCGCCTGGCGGGCGATGTCCGGCAGGGTCGAATAGGACATGCCGGTATGATTGAGCGTGATGTCCTTGAGGTTCTGTGCCCAGACCGTCGGAAAGCCGGTGACCAGCGTCGTGCCGGCAACAGCGGCGCCACCTTTGAGGATCGAGCGCCGCGACACGCGGCCCTTACCGATCGTTTTCGCTGATTTTTTCATTTCCTACTCCCATTCGTCAGTATGAAACATACTCAGCGCCATTCCCATGGCGCATGACGGGCGAAGCCTTGCATTGGCCGTGTTTTTGTCGCTTCGCCGCCGTCGTCGCTGCTTACGCAGCCCTCATCGCCGCCCCATGAATGCGATGTGTTTTTCCGCTCCTTTCACCAGGGCCTCATGCCGCATCCAGACCCGGTTACCGCGCGCTCATCCGCGCCCGCAGCTTACGGGTTTCGTTCAAGTCAAGCTTCCAACCGTAGCCATCGTCAACCTCTTCCAGCACCACGCCGTAATCGTCGCGCGCGTGTTTGCGGGTGATGAACCCGTCCAGCACGTCGTCGAGGACCTTGTCCGGGTCGCGCTCGAGCGGATCACCGTATCCGCCGCCGCAGGGCGAGAAATAGGATACCACGTCGCCGGCCCGGGTCAGTTTTCCGGAGAATTTCGCCGGTTCCTGGCTGACCTCGCCTGTGTGGACGTTGCGAATCTCGACCCTGCCGCCGGCGCCTGGCTTGCCGCCGAACACACCCCAGGGAACGTCCTCATGGCGGTCGGCCTCGTGCGTCATGTAGCCGGGGCTGAGGAAACGCTGCGATTTGACCACGCCGGCACCGCCGCGGAACTTGCCCGCGCCGGGTGCTGCATCGTCGCGGATTTCGTAACGGTCGCAGATCAGCGGCAGGTGCATGCCCAGATCCTCGAGCGGATTGTTGCGCGTGTTGCGCATCAATTCTTCGATCGTGTCGGGGCCGTCCGATTGCGGACGCCCGCCCATCGCCGCCTCGTTGACCTCGAGGAAGACCCAGTAGTCGCCGCTCTCGCGCACGCCGGAATAGGCCGCAAACGACAAAACCGCCGCGTTGCCCGCCGTGCATTTGTCCGGCAGCACCGGCGCCAGCGCCTTGATGATCAGGTCGACGATGCGCTGGATCTGGGCGAAGCGTGCTTCGGCCGCTGCCGGCGCAATCGGGTTGAAGATCGAGCCCAGCGGCGCGGTCACCTTGACCGGACGGAACGAGCCCTCGTTTTGAGGAATATATTCCGAATGGGTGTAGGTATCGAGCAGCAAGGCGCGGAAGGCAAAGAAGCAGGCGACCTTGGTCGAGCCCTCGAAGGGAACGTTGTAGGCCGTCGGCACCTGGGCCGACGAGCCGGTCAGATCGACCTCGACCGCGTCGCCGGCAACCCGCACGGTCACCTTGAGCGGCAGGGTGACGCCGCGGTTGCGGCCGTCATCGTCCAAAAACCCTTCCGCGACATACTCGCCGTCCGGGATCTTGGCGATCTCGCGCCGCAGCATGTTTTCGGTATAGTCCATCAGCTGACGCGTGGCCCGCAGCACAGTCGCCCTGCCGTATTTTTCCATCAATTGCTGGAATCGCGCCACGCCGAGTTCCGCCGAAGCGATCTGGGCCTCCAGATCGTTCATCACCTGGCTCGGCACGCGGGTGTTGTCGCGGATATATTTCCACATCGTGTCGTTGCGCTTGCCGGCCTCGAACAGCTTGATGCCGTTGAGCAGCATGCCTTCGGCATAGACGTCGGGAATGTCCATGATCAGGCCGGGCGTGGCCGCCCCGATGTCGATGTGATGGGCGGTGTTGGCGGAGAAGCCGACCAGTTCGTCCTCGAAGAAGACGGGCATCACAATGGCGATGTCGGGCGAATGGCTGGCGCCGAAATAGGGATGGTTGTGGATCACCACGTCGCCGGGCTGCCACTGGTCGAGCGGGATCGATTTCTCGATTCCGCGCAGATAGCCCGGCAAAGAGCCGATATGCATGGGCGTGGAATCGGATTCGCACAGCGTGTTGTAGTCGCGGTCGAACAGCCCGGCGCCAAGATCCTGGCTTTCGCGGATGATGGAGGAATAGCTCATCCGGTAGAGAACCGTGCCCATCTGATCGGCGATCGAGTGCAGCGCGCCGCCAATAACCTGGAGCGTGATCGGATCGACTTCTTGCGTCATCCCTGCCTCCTCAGTTCCGGCCGATCAGAATGTCGCCGAAGCGCATGACCTGCGCGACATAACCCGGCGGCACGATGGTGGTGGAATTGTGCTGGATCACGACGGCCGGGCCCGAAACGCGATCGCCGGCGAGCAGCTTCTCGCGCTGGTAGCGCGGCGTGTCGTGCGCCTGGCCGTCGTCGAACACGGTGCGCCGGCTGTAGAGCCGCGCCTCGTCTGGGTTTTCGCGGCCGCCATGGCTGAGTTCCGGCAGGGCCAGCGTCTCGACCGCGACGGTCGCCACCAGCCGCAAGGTGATCAATTCGCAGGCCTGGTCGCGAAAGGCGTGGCCGTAGATCTTCTTGTGCTCGTCGTAGAAGCTGTCGATGATCGTCCTGGCATTGCCGGCATCGACCGTGCCGTCGGGCATCGCGGCGCGCAGCTCAAAGCCCTGGCCGACATAGCGGCACTCGGCGATACGCTGAAAACGCCTCGCCTCGCGCGGAATGCCGTCGGCGTCGAGTTGCCGGTGCGCCTGGTCCATCAGGCCGTCCAACGCATCGTTGACGGTCTTGAAATCGGCATCGCTGGCGTTGTCGAGCACCATCAGCAGCGGATGGGTGTATTCATACTGCAGATCGGTGACCAGCAGTCCGGTCGCCGCGGTGATGCCTGGCTGAACCGGGGAAATGATGTCCTTGGCGTGGATCGCCTCGGCGAGCGAGACGGCGTGCAGCGGACCGGCGCCGCCGAACCCCATCAAGGTGAAATTGCGCGGATCGACACCCTTGGCCATCGAATTGGCGTTGATGGCGAGGGCCATGTTGTTGTTGACGATTTTCAGAATGCCGAGCGCGGCATCGTCGAGCGACAGACCGAGCGGCTCTGCGATGTGATCGCGGATCGCGGTTTCAGACAGCGCGGCGTCGATCTTGATGTCGCCGCCGAGAAACTGTTCGGGATCGAGCCGCCCCAGCACGACCTGCGCGTCGGTGACCGTCGGCTCGGTGCCGCCCTTGCCGTAGCAGGCCGGCCCCGGCACGGCGCCGGCCGAGCGCGGCCCGACGCGGAACGCTCCGCCCGGATCGAGATAGGCGATCGAGCCGCCGCCGGCGCCGATCGCGTCGATGTCGATCATCGGAACCAGGACGGGCAGCAGCCCCACTTCGGTGTCGCGCGGGTTCTTGATCCGCAGATCGCCGTCCTGAATGACGCCGATATCAGCCGACGTGCCGCCGATATCGATGGTGATGATGTTGGACTTGCCGCAATTGTCGCCCGTCCAGCGCCCGCCAATGACACCGCCCGCCGGCCCAGACATCAAAAGGCCGATCGGCAATTCGCTCGATTTCTCGACCGTGGTGATGCCGCCGTTCGACTGCATGATGCGGATGATGCCGCCAACCCCGGCCGCGCGCAAACGTCCTTCCAGCTTGCGTAGATAGGCCGAAGTCTTGGGCCCGATATAGGCATTCATCGCTGTGGAGGAGAAACGCTCGTATTCGCGGATCGAGTTGACGACTTCAGAAGAGCAGCACACATAGGTGTCCGGCAGAACGGAACTCACGATCTCCTTGGCGCGCTGCTCGTGCTCGTCGTTGAGGAAGGAGAACAGGAAGCCGATAATGACGGCATCCATGCCGCGCTTTGCGAAGAGCTCGGCCGCCTGCTTCACCTCGTCCTCGGCAAGCGGCACCTCGATGCGACCGTCGGGCGGGAGGATGCGCTCGGTCACAACGAGACGGTCGCGCCGCTTGACGAGGGGTTTGGACTGCCACGGCACGTCGAACTGGAGCGAGAAATTGTGCGGGCGCTTATGGCGGCCCATATGCATGATGTCGCGGAACCCGCGGGTGGTGATCATGCCGACCCTGGCGCCGCCGCGTTCGATGACGATATTGGTGGCGACGGTCGTGCCGTGGAACACCGCATCGATATCTCCAGGCTCCACGCCGGCAAGCTTGCAGACGTTCAAAATGCCTTGCACGACGCCTTCGGACTGGTCGTGCGGCGTGCTCGAAACCTTGGTCACCTCGACCGACTGCTCGCCATCGGCGCCGATGCGCTCCAAAATGATGTCGGTAAAGGTCCCACCGACGTCGACACCGACGCGGATCATGACTGCCGTCTCCCGACACTCACGCGCAGCCGGACTGATCGACCTACCAAGCGCGATGTCGCTCGCACGCGACCCGATTGCGTAGACGGCTTGTCGCCGCCTCGGCGGCAGAGCACCGCGCATTCCGCGGCGCCCGACATGGCACGGATTCTCGGCATTTTGGAAAAAACGCCCCCATTCATCTGTTCGCCCTGGCGGCCTTGAGGGCCGCTCTCTTGTTGATTGATCGGATAGTAGACATTGGAAATCCTCATGTTAAATAATGATTTTGCAATGATTGATACGGTGGCGTTATCAAAGTGCATTATGACCTGAAGCACCTGTCCACGTTTGTGGCCGTGGCCGAAGAGCTGAATTTTCACCGTGCCGCGGAACGTTTGGGCATGGCGCAACCAGCCGTCAGCCGGATGGTTCAGGAACTGGAAGACCGGCTTGGCGTGAAGCTTCTGGAACGCACGACCCGCAAGGTGATGCTGACGGAAACGGGGCGCTATCTGCTGGAGGAGGCCCAGGACGTCCTCGACCGCCTGGACGTTGCCGAAAGTACGGTGCGGCTGCTTGCCTCCGGCACAAAGGCGATCCTGCGCATCGGCTACACGACGATTACCGGCCACTCTCTGGTGCCGAAAATCGCCCGCGAATTCCGGCTCGAGAATCCCGAGGTGCGCCTCGAACTCACCTACCTGACCTCGCCGGTCCAGCGCGACCGGATCCTGCAGGATGAAATCGATCTGGGTTTCATCGAGGGCTCGTTTTTGAGTTCGGAGATCGAGTCGCGCGCGGTCGCGCGCCATTCGCTGGTCGCACTCCTGCCGCCCGGCCATCCCCTGGCCGCCAAGGACGCGCTGACCGTCGCCGACCTCGCCCGCGAGGCGCTGATCCTTGGCACCAATGCCGAGTGGCCGACATTCCGGCGGATCGTCGTCGATATGTTCCAGAATCACGGTCAGGTGCTGACGGTCGGCCAGGAGGCCTCGAGCCTGACCGGCATTCTCGGTCTGGTCACCGCCGGCGTCGGCATCACCGTGTTTTGCGGCATGCCGAGCTTTTGCGGCCCGGAGGTGCTGACGGTGCGCCCGATCGCCACCGACACCCCGACCGAGGTGGAAACCCACCTCGCCTGGCGACGCTCCAATCTGACGGCGGCCATGAAGCGTTTCGTGGAAACCAGCCAGCGCGTCGGCGCGAATTACCGCAGCATCGTGTGAGGCAGACGCGGTGCAGCCCAATCTATTCGGCGGCCGCGCGCGCACCATTGACGGTTTCGAGATAGGCCACGCATTCGTCGGCGGAATGGACGTCGGCGAACTTGGCGTCGATGTCGTAGAGGTTCCATGCCACCGCGCCGGGCACGCGGTCGCCGATGCAGTCGCGCACGGCGATGGTGCGGAACCCCTCGGCCAGTCCGTCGCAGATGGTGGTGCGCACGCAAGCCGTGGCCGTGACGCCGGTGACCAGGATGGTGTCGACGCCCGCCGCCCGCAAGATACCGGCGAGCGGCGTGCCGTGGAAGGCGCTGGCGCGCTTCTTGAGCAAGGTGTGTTCGCCGTCGACCGGGGCGATGCGCGAGTCGATCGCCCACAAATCCGTGTCGGTCATCGCCACCACCTCAATCGGGATCTTGCAGTGCCACAAGCCCATATCGGTGAAGCGGGCGTCGCGGTCGGTGATCTCGTAGGCCGTGGTCACATGGATGACCGGATGGCCGTTGGCGCGGCAGGCCGCCAACAGCTTTTGCATGCCGGGAATGATCTCCGCGTCCATGGCAAGCTGGTCGCAGGTGAAGGGATTGCCGGGCCGGGTCCAGGCATTGGCCAGATCGACGCTGACCAGCGCCGGGCGCTGGCCGAAGCCGATGCGGCGTTGAAAACCGCGCTCCTGATAGATGCGCGTCGACGCCTCGAAGGCGGCCCGCAGCATTTCTTCGAGTTTCCTGTCGTCAAGCTGGTCCATTGTGGCGCTCCTTCAGTCGAAAGCGATTTAAACGGTCCAGCAGTATCGCGCCGCCGTTGCCCGTGCGGAACTGGCATTGATACCTTTATTGATGTACCTTGTGCATCAATCGTCCACACAGAGTTGGCACCATGGACGAACATCCGGGCCTTGATCTCGCGCACTCCTTTCTGATCGCGGCGGAGGAACTCAGCTTCCGGCGCACGGCCGAACGGCTGGGTATCGACCAGTCGGCGCTCAGCCGGCGGATCGCCAAGCTGGAGCGCCAGCTCGGTTTCCAGCTTTTCGAGCGGACCACGCGTCAGGTGGTGCTGACGCCGGCCGGCCGCAGCTTCTACGAAGCCGGCGCGCCGCTGCTTGCGGGATACGACCGCGCCGTGGCGACCGCGCGGCGCGTGGCGCAGGGCAAGACCGGCCTGTTGCGCGTTGCCTACATGGCATTTGCCGCCATCGAGCTGATGCCGCGCGTGGTCAAGCGCTTCCGGGCGGCCAATCCCGCCGTCGAGCTCGCCCTGCGCTATCTGCCCACCCAGGAACAGAAGATCGCCCTGTCGGAGGGCGAGATCGATCTCGGCTTCATGATCGGCCCGTTCGAACACTCCGATTTCGACAGTCGGCAACTGGCCTCGGACCCGCTGCATGTCTTCATGCCGCGGGGCCACCCGCTGTCGACCAGACGCACCGTCGCGCCGCGCGACCTCGCCGGCGAAGACCTGCTTTTGGGCGACATGGCCGAGTGGGAGGCCTATCGGCGCCATCTCGGCGAAAAATTCGCACGAGCCGGCGTTCCGGTGACGCCGCGCCAGGAAGCCTCCAGCACGATGGCGCTGCTCGGCCTGGTCGCGGCCGGTTTCGGCATCACCGTCTATCCGCGTCAACTGACCGGACTGATCGGCACGACAATCGTGTCGCGGCCGATCGCCGATCCCGCCTTTCACATTGAAACGGTGCTCGTGCGGCGTCGCATCGACCGCGCAGCCAGCGTGCGGCGGTTCATCGACTGCGCGCTCGACACCGTCCGGGCCGCGCCCGCGGAGGGCAAAAAGCGCGACGCCCATTGACGCGGCGGCGCGTTTGCGACCTGATTGGAGCGGACGCGGATGCTTCGGCCCCATCGGCGATCATGAGTGACATCGTGACCATCGTGGAGACGAAGATGGAAAACTGGGCCAACCGCAAGACGCTGATCCTGGGCCGCAGCGAGATGATCGGGCTTTTGAGCCCGGCCGAATACAATCAATGCGTGGAACAGGCCTATCGCATGCATGGCGAAGGCCGCTTCTACATGGATCCCAAGGGCCATATCGTGCTCGACCGGTTCGCCGGCGAGTGGGAGGCGATGCCGTCCTATATCGAGGAACCGCACGCGGCGGCCTGCAAATGGGTGTCGATCCGCGAGCAGAACCGCGAACGCTACAACCTGCCGACGGTGTTTTCGATCCTGATCTACACAGAGCCGGAAACCGGTTTTCCGCTGGCGATCGTCGACGGCTCCTACCATACGGTGATGCGCACCGGCTCGGCCGGCGCGGTGTCGGCCAAATGGATGGCGCGCCCGGACTCCAAGACGCTCGCCATCGTCGGCGCCGGCCATATGGCCGAAGGCGCGCTTGCCACCGGCAACGAGGTGTTCGACTGGTCGGAGGTGCGGGTGTGGAGCCGCAGCCAGGCGACGCTGGACCGCTTCGTACGCGAACAGCAGCCCAAATATGACGGTTTCACGATCCGCACCTCCACCGATCCGGAAGAGGTCGTGCGCGGGGCCGACGTGATCGTCACGCTGACGCCTGCGCGTACGCCGATCATCAAGGCCGATTGGGTGTCGCCCGGCACCCACATCGCCGCGGTCGGCGCAGACAAGGCCGGCGACCAGGAACTGGAGGGCACGCTGCTGACCAAAGCGCGGATATTCGTCGACGACATCCGCCAGTGCCGCACCGACGGCGAGATCAACGTGCCGCTTTCCGAAGGCCTGATCACCGAGGCCGACATCGCCGGCGAAATCGGCGAGGTGGTCACCGGACGCAAGGCGGGAAGGACGTCCGACGACGAGATCACCATCTTCGATTCGACCGGCATCGCGCTTCAGGATTCGGCGACCGTGCCGCTCGAATATCAGCGCGCCATGGAAAAGGGCGTCGGCATCGAGAAAAAGATGATCTCGACCTGATCCGGAAGCCAGGGCAACGCGACCATGACCAACACCGACATTTACGCGCGGCAGAGCTTCGGCCAGTCGACCGGCCTCGGCGACAGGCCGGCCCTGCTCGTCATCGACTTCGTCAACGGCTTCAACGATCCCGAAATCCTCGGCGGCGGCAATATCGACGCCGCCGTCAAGGCGACCGTTCCGCTGCTTGCCCATGCAAGGGCGCGCGGACTGCCGGTCATCTTCACCCGCATCGTCTATGCCCAGGACGGCAGCGATGCCGGCTTGTGGTGCGAAAAGGTGCCGCGGCTGCGCGAACTCACCGAAACCGCGGCGGCGAGCCAGGTGGTCGGCGAACTCACGCCGCAAGCGGGCGAATTGATCATCCGCAAGACCCAGGCCTCGGCCTTCTTCGATACCACGCTGGCAGCGCAGCTTGCCTATCGCGGTATCGATTCGCTGGTCATGGTGGGCTGCACCACCAGCGGCTGCGTGCGCGCCAGCGCGATCGACGCGATGAGCAGCAACATCCGTACGGTCGTGGTGTCGGACTGCGTCGGCGACCGCGCGCTGGAACCGCACGCGGCCAATCTGTTCGACATCGGCCAGAAATATGCCGACCTGATGAGCGCCGAGCAGGCGATGTCGGCGCTGTAAGGAACCGGCGCCGGCGGGATCGCCTCAGGCGGAAACGGCGCCGGCGCCGCGACCAGGGCGCTGCCTTTGCGCACGCCGCCTGCCGACGGCATTGGGCCGCGCGCCGCCGCGCGTGACCCGATGCCCGCGGATCCGCAGCGCCGCAGTTTCGCGAACAGACGCTGTTTCCCTTTGGGTCGTTTTATGGCAATTCTATTCGCATTGCCGCCCGACGCCGAATTTTGCACGTCGCGACCATTGCCCGACCTGTCCGTTCCCGACAAAGGACTTTGCCATGTTCGATCCACGCGAAAAGATCGCGCTGTTCATAGACGGCGCTAACCTCTACGCGACATCGCGGGCGCTCGGCTTCGACATCGATTACCGCAAGCTGCTCGCCAGCTTTCACAAACGCGGCTATCTGCTGCGCGCCTATTACTACACCGCGCTGGTGGAGGACCAGGAATACTCCTCCATCAGGCCGCTGATCGACTGGCTCGACTACAACGGCTACAAGGTGGTCACCAAACCGGCCAAGGAATTCACCGATTCCAGCGGGCGGCGCAAGATCAAGGGCAATATGGACATCGAGCTGACCATTGATGCGCTCGAGCTCGCCGATGTCGTCGACCACTACGTGATCTTTTCCGGTGACGGCGACTTCCGTACCCTTGTCGAGGCGCTGCAGCGGCGCGGCCGCAAGGTCAGCGTGGTCTCCACCATGGCCTCGCAGCCACCGATGATCTCGGACGATTTGCGCCGGCAGGCCGACTACTTCGTCGATTTGATGACGCTGAAGGGCGATGTCGGCCGCGATCCCAGCGAGCGCCCGGCGCGCCGCGTCGAAAATGTCGACGAGGACAATGACGACGACCACCAGGACGACGACGATTGAAGCCAGCCACCATGTCGGACCCCGTGCGAGCGGTCGAACCGCCCCGCGACTGCGCGCTGTGCCCACGCCTTCACGGCTTTCTTGCTGATTGGCGCGCGCGCGAGCCTGGTTGGCACAATGCGCCGGTGCCAACCTTCCTGCCGCCGCAAGGTGCTGAAACCGTACGCCTGCTGATCGTCGGGCTGGCGCCGGGACTGCGCGGCGCCAACCGCACCGGTCGCCCCTTCACCGGCGACTATGCCGGCGACCTGCTCTACGCCACGCTGAAACGGTTCGGGCTGGCGCGCGGCATGTTCGAGGCGCGCCCCGACGACAGTCTGGAACTGGTGGAGACCGCGATCACCAATGCGGTGCGCTGCGTGCCGCCCGAAAACAAGCCGGTCGGGGCCGAGATCAACACCTGCCGCCAGTTCCTGGTACCGACCATCGACGCCCTGCCCCGGCTCGAGGCCATCCTCACCCTGGGGTCGATCGCGCATCAATCGACGGTGCGCGCGCTCGGCCTGAAGATCAAGGATGCGCCGTTCGCCCATGGCGCGGCGTTCGACACCGGCCGGTTCCGGCTGTTTTCGAGCTATCACTGCTCGCGCTACAACACCAATACCGGCCGGCTGACGGAACAGATGTTCGTCGACGTGTTCGCAAAGGTCGCGGAGCATCTGCGCAAGCGGCGACAAGCCGCCGAATAAGCACCGGCCCTACATGGGGTCGAGATCGCCGCTCAGCCACGCTCTTTCAGCAGGCGCGCCTTTTCGCGGTTCCAGTCGCGCTCCTTGGACGTCTCGCGCTTGTCGTGCAGTTTCTTGCCGCGCGCGATCGCCAGCAACAGCTTGGCGCGGCCGCGCTCGTTGAAATAGATTTTCAGCGGCACCATCGTCATGCCCTCACGCTCGACGGCTTGGGCGAGCCTGGCCATCTCACGCTTGTTGAGCAACAGTTTGCGGCGCCGGCGCGGCTCATGATTGAAGCGGTTGCCCTGCAGATATTCCGGCACGTGCGAATTGATCAGCCAGATCTCGCCGCCCTCGGACGAGGCGTAGGATTCGGCGATATTGGCATGCCCCTCGCGCAGCGACTTGACCTCGGTGCCGGTCAGAACCAGGCCGGCCTCGACCGTATCCAGCACTTCGTAGGAGAAGCGGGCCTTGCGGTTTTCGGCAACCGTTTTGTTGTTCGATTTCTTGTCCTGGGCCATCATTCGCTCAACGCGCGGCGCGCGTCAGTTTGTCAGCCCGGCATGTTTCATCGCCGCGTCGATGCGTTCGGCCGTGGCGGTTTCGACCGCCATCATCGGCAGGCGCACGCCGCCCCCGATGCGACCGAGACGCGACAGCGCGTATTTGACACCCGCCGGGTTGGGCTCAACGAACAGCGCGCGGTGCAGCGGCATCAGCCGATCCTGTAAATCGATCGCCCGCTCGCGGTCGCCGTTCAGCGCGGCTTCCTGGAATTCCGCGCACAGCCGCGGCGCGACATTGGAGGTGACGGAAATGCAGCCCACGCCGCCATGTGCGTTGAAGCCGAGCGCCGAGGCGTCCTCGCCCGAAAGCTGGATGAAATCGGCGCCGCAGGTGGCGCGCTGCTCGCTCACGCGCTCGACCTTGCCGGTCGCGTCCTTGACGCCGGCGATGTTGGTGAAGTCCCGCGCCAGCCGGCCCATGGTTTCCGGCAGCATATCGATCACCGAGCGCGGCGGGATATTGTAGATGAAAACCGGCAGCTTGGTCGCGCGCGCGACGGCAGCGAAATGCTCATAAAGCCCGCGCTGGTTCGGCTTGTTATAATAAGGCGTCACGACCAGCACGCCATCGGCACCCACGCTTTCGGCGTATTCGACCAGGCCGACCGCCTCGGCGGTGTTGTTGGAGCCGGCACCGGCAATCACAGGCACGCGGCCGCCAGCGACCTCGACGCAGACCTTGATCACCTGACGGTGCTCGTCATGGGTGAGCGTGGGCGATTCACCAGTCGTACCGACCGGGACCAGGCCGTTGCTGCCTTCCGCGATCTGCCACTCGACAAAGGCACGAAACGCTTTCTCGTCGAAACTCCCGTCGGACGCAAAGGGGGTAACGAGCGCGGTTAGCGAGCCTCTGAACATCTTTACTTCCCAAAAATCTGACGATCGGGGCACGGTACGCGCCAGCCCCGCTGCGCTCAATAACCGATTGCGCGGCCGCGCACCATAGTCTTGCCACGAGCAGCCGACAAGATTCGCGCGGTATGGAGCACAGACGGCGCGTTAACCCGCCGTTTACGCCGTTTTCACCGGCATGATCCACAATGCCGGCAACCTGCAGACGGATACGGGCTCCTTGAAAGGCGGACAACAGCAATGAAGGCGAGAACGACGGCAGCCAGGATCGGGTCGGTGCTACTGTTGAGCACGCTGCCGGCACTGCTGGTCGTGGCCTTCGTGGACGCGCCCGACCCCGCCACCGATGTCGACCCGCACTTGACGACGGGATCGGTCGTGTCGCGGGAAATTGTTTCCGACGGCCACTCGGCGGCCGACAGCAATAGCCTTGCCCGACTCAAAGATGGTCTCGAGGCCCTTTCCAGCGGCGATGTCGACGGTGCGCAGACGCGGCGCGACGCGCTGCCGGCCGGCGCGCTCGACCGCAAGATCCTCACCTGGGCGATCGCGCTTGCCGGCGACGAGAGCGCCACGACCGCCGAGGCCCTGCCCGATTGGCCCGGGTTGGAAACGCCGCGCCGCAACGCCGAACGCGCTCTCGCCGAGGCAAACGCCGAACCGCAGGTCGTGGCTGACGCCTTTTCCGCCGCACCGCCGCAAACCTTCGAAGGAACGATGGTGTTCGGTAAGGCGCTGCTGGCGCTCGGCCGCGCGCAGGAGGCCCGCACCCTGCTGGCGCCGTTCTGGCACCGCACCAAGCTCGACGCCCGTCAGGAAGCCGCCTTCCTGCGCGCTTTCGGGGCGGTCTTGCCGGCCGAAGACTACCGCTACCGCGCCGAACGCATGCTGTACGAAGACCGCATCCGCTCCGCCGAGCGCGTGGCCGCCAGGGCCGGCGCCGAGGCGCTGGTCGCCGCCTGGGGGGCGGTGATCCGCAACCGCGACAATGCCGGAGCCCTGCTGGACGCCGTGCCGGAATCCCAACGCAGTGCCGGCTACTATCATGCCAAAGCAAAATTTCTCAGGCGACAGGGCCGGTTCGTCGAGGCCGCGGACACGCTCGCCGATGCATCGCGCGACGGCGAGCGGGAGATCGACCCCGACGCCTGGTGGATCGAGCGCCGGGTCCTGTCGCGGGAGTTGCTGGATAGCGGCGAGACCGAGCGCGCCTACCGGGTCGCCGCCGACCATGCCGCAGAAAGCGCCGCCGCGATCGCCGATGCCGAGTTTCATGCCGGCTGGTACGCGCTGCGTGGACTCGACGACGCCAAACGGGCCGCAGCCCATTTCGCTCGAATCGCGGCGGTTTCGTCAGGACCGATTTCGCTGGCACGGGCACATTATTGGCTTGGTCGTACGGCGGAGGCCGGCGGCCCGGGCGAGGCGGAGCAGGAATACCGGCGCGCAGCCGCCCACGGCACCGCATTTTACGGACAGCTCGCCGCCGCGCGGCTGGGCCAGAACACGATCGTGGCCGGTTATCCGGAGCCGACGGCGGCCGACCGCGGCCGTTTCGCGGGTCGCGAGATTGTGGCGGCGATCGACCGGCTCGAACGCGCCGGCCATGGCTGGCGCGCGGATGTCTTGTATCGCGGCCTGGCCGGCGAACTGACGAGCCCAGGCGAAATCGCGCTGCTGGCGGCCAGGGCGCAAGGCCGCGGCAATCATTTCCTGGCCCTGAAGATCAGCAAGATCGCCGCCGCGCGCGGCATCGATACAGGCGCGCTCGCCTATCCGCTTGGGGCTATCCCGCCTTCCGCCGACGTCGCGGAGGCCGGCAAGGCCCTTGCCTACGCGGTGGCGCGCCAGGAAAGCGAATTCAACGTGGCCGCCATCTCGGGCGCCGGCGCGCGCGGGCTGCTGCAGCTCCTGCCGGGTACGGCCAGGGACATGGCGCGCAAGACCGGACTTGCCTATTCGGCGGCGCGGCTGACCAGCGACGCCGGCTACAACGCCACGCTGGGCGCGGCCTTTCTCGACGAGCAGCTGGCGCGGTTCGACGGGTCCTACGTGCTGACCTTCGCCGGTTACAATGCCGGGCCGCGCCGCGCCGCCGAATGGGCGGAGCGCTATGGCGACCCGCGCGGCGCCGACATCGAGACCGTGATCGACTGGATCGAGCGCATCCCCTACACCGAAACCCGCAACTATGTGCAGCGCGTGATGGAGAATTATCAGGTCTACAAGATGCAGTTGACCGGCCGCGTTGATATCGAAAGAGATCTGATAAGGGGACGCTAAGCTGCGGCCAGGCAGGGACGGTCGGCAACCGCGTTTTGTGTGCGCGGCCGCGAACCGGCCGCGCGTTTGACCTTGCGGACGGCGGCCGCTAGAGCGTGGTCAGGCGCACGCACATCGGCCTTTTTGCGAAGAAGGACCGCGTTTCGACAAAGACATGGATCCTGACGCCAAGCCGGCGAAACGGCCTGTCGATCCATCCCCGCACAAATACGGTGCCGGAGCCAGAGGAGCCATTCGTGCAGCAGGACGTCGCGTATCGGAGCTTTTTCTTCACCGCTTCGGACGGGTTGCGGCTGCATGCGCGGCTTTATCCGGGCGATGGAGACGGCCTGCCGTTGATCTGTCTGCCGGGATTGACGCGCAATGCCCGCGATTTCCACGCGCTCGCCCTCGCCCTGAAGCGCGAAACCGGCCGCGCCCGCACCATCATCGCTTTCGACTATCGCGGCCGCGGCCTGTCGGCCTGGGACAAGGACTGGCGCCGCTACGACGTGTTGGTGGAGGCGGAGGACATTATCGCCGGCCTGGTGGCGGCCGGCATCGGGCACGGCGCTTTCGTCGGCACCTCGCGCGGCGGGCTTATTATCCATGCGCTCGCGGCGCTGCGTCCCGGCCTTTTGAAAGCGGCGATCCTCAACGATATCGGCCCACGGATCGACGGGGCGGGTCTGGCGCAGATTCGCGCCTATCTGGAACGCGCGCCGCGGCCCAAGACGCGCGCCGAGGCAATCGCCATCCAGCGCGCGGCAGCCGGCGCCTCGTTCGAGGCTCTGTCGGACCAGGATTGGGCGCGCATGGTCGACGCGCTTTATGTCGAGGGCAGCGAGCCGCCGGTGCCGGCCTACGATCCCGCACTGTTGAAAACAGTGACCGGTGTCGATCTCAATCGGCCGTTGCCGGAACTGTGGCCGCAATTCGCCGGGCTCGGTGCAATTCCGGTGCTTGCCATTCGCGGTGCCAATTCGAAACTGCTTTCCGCCGCTACGCTGAGTGAGATGGCGGATCGCCATCCCGACCTCGAAACGATCACCGTGGCCGGGCAAGGCCATGCGCCGTTGCTTGAAACCGGCGACTTGCCACGACGTATCGGCGCCTTTCTGGCAAAGGCCGACCGCCGCTAGTTAGGGAGCCGCGTTCGGGTTCATCGCCAGACGCGATCCGGCATGCCGTCCGGGGCCATTCTCGCCGAAAACCCGGCGTCCGCTTGTCTTGTTCAAACGATGCCGGACGACGACACTCCTGGAGCAGGCCTCTTCAAACAGGTCCGACTGATCGCCGCGGTTTGACGATCTTGCCTGGAATGCGGAGCGATGCGGTGTTCGCGCCGCCAGTCGCGCAGGTTGAGGGCGTGAAAGACCGAGGTCGGGCGAGGCAGGCGACGGGGGGTCCTGCATCTAGGGATCTCGCACAATCCCGCCCGTCGGTCGCGCCTGCGTATTTATGCCGGTGCTCCGTCGCCCGGCAGACCGGCGCCCCGGACATGCCCGACCACCGCCGAACCTTCGACCAAAACGCGAAAAACCCGGCGGTTGCCCGCCGGGTTTTCCTCAAATCAGCTGATCAGCCGATTAGAAGTAGCGCGTGAAGCGCAGGTAGCCCGAAACCGTGCCGTCCGGATCCAGCGGAGCCGGGGTGGCCGGGAAGCTGAAGGCACCAACGTCGTCGTAATGAATCTCGGCGCGGACTTCAAAGTCCGAAACCGGCATCCACACCAGCGAGAACTCAGCACCCCAGGCATCAGCACCGGAGAGCAGATCCGAACCCGCGTAGTACAGGTCGTTCCACCACTGGAACGCCACCGAGGCGCCGAGGGTCGAGGAGAACTGATGGTTGTAGGAAACCAGCACGCTCCACTCAGCACCACCGTAGTAGCTTTCGCCGGTGGGGCCAAAGATCACGCTCGGCGAGCCGACATTGTAGGCATGCGCGCCGTCAGCGTAGAACACGAACGCGCGGAGCGAGGAGCCCGGCATGTTCGGGATGTTGATCTGCGCGCCAAGCTGAGCGCCGAAGCCGCCGCTGTTGGTGCCGGCGAACGGAGCCAGGCCCGAAAGGGTCGGGATCGTGCCGTCGAAGCTCTCGTCGTAGGCGACCTTCACCCAGACAGCGCCCCAGCCCTGCGAGATGCCGATCTTGGCAACGACGTCGGGCATGTAGCCTTCGCCGGACAGCGTGTCGTCTTCGAGCGAGATGGCGCCGAAGAAGCCGTTGCCGCCGTCGAAGCGGTAACCGATCAGGTGACGCTGCTGGTAGCCGTAATACATGCCACCCCAGGAGTGCGAGCCGTAGTTGGACGGTCCGCCGTTCTTGGAGTCGGCCCAGAACGATTCGGAGTAACCCATCATCAGGCCGCCGAGCTCGATGTAAGCCTGGTCGACAGTGGTCGGGCCGTCACCCTGGAAGCCCCAGGTCGACTGCAGACGGATGCGGCTGCGCAGGGAGCCCCACTCGGTCTCCTGACGCGCATCGATGTTCACGCGGGCACGGGTCGACTTGTACCAGCCCTCACCGGCGGTGCCGCCGGCATAAGGCGTGGTGTCGCCGCCGCTGACGGCCGACGACGCATCGCGGTAACCGTTGGCTGCAACCTGGTACCAGACGTAGCCCGAGATGCGCAGGCAGGTCTCGGTGCCGGGAATGTAGAAGAAGCCCGCGCCGTATGCGTCGCACACGCGCACATATTCGACGGGTTCCGGCTCGGCGATGACGACGGCGTCGGCAGCGCG
The DNA here is from genome assembly GCA_039973095.1 of Nitratireductor sp. Classification (GTDB taxonomy): domain Bacteria; phylum Pseudomonadota; class Alphaproteobacteria; order Rhizobiales; family Rhizobiaceae; genus Mangrovimarina. Next base: position 84,672 of record JBDWLQ010000004.1, read on the forward strand.
TGCACCGGAGACCGCGGCCAGGGCCGCGGCGGAGCCAAGAAGCAGGCTCTTGATTTTCATTTCTGACCTCCAGTCAAAGTTTAAAAGTGGGTTTGGGCTATTCTGGCTGAAGGACAGCAAACTCTGCCCGATCCCCAAACATGAAAAAGATGCGTGTCACGCCCCTTCTCCGAGGCTCACCATACTCAGCCGGCCTGCCGGTTCAACACGGATATGGCCTCGACGCGGGTTCTGCAGGACCGTTCGGAAGGGGATGTTGCACAAAAGCCACGTTTTTGACGCCGGCCGGGCGAGAATGCGGCAATTCCTAACGGGGCGTAAACGCGGATTTGTGCATTCTCGGCAATTGGCGACCCGACAAAGCCCGCAAATGCGCGCCGAATCGTCGAGCTTCAAGACCGAATCGACAGGCGGGCTATGGCTGTCCCTATGTGTTGCGCACACACGCGACGCGTCGTCAGGCCGACGCCACGTGCGCCGATGTTCTTTTTTGCACCGCCCGGACGCATGCGTGTTGATTGATGGCGCGGTTTTCTCTATCTCACGGGCCGGCGAGAGCCGCGGAGAGGTGGCCGAGTGGTCGAAGGCGCTCCCCTGCTAAGGGAGTAGGCCCCAAAAGGGCCTCGTGGGTTCGAATCCCATCCTCTCCGCCATTTTGCTTCCCCGCCTCGTTTACAGCTTCGATAGGCAGGTGACTGCGCCGAGCCGACGGCGCCCGGACATGGCACGGCTGACGCCGGTATTTCAGCCAATCCGGAAATATAGAAAACCTTCTGATCTAAAACCATTTTTCTTCCATGCCTCCGACTCTTGACTGGAGGTCAGAAATGAAAATCAAGAGCCTTCTTCTTGGCTCCGCCGCGGCCCTCACCGCGGTCTCCGGTGCACGCGCTGCCGACGCCGTCGTCATCGCCGAGCCGGAACCCGTCGAATATGTGCGCGTGTGCGACGCATACGGCGCGGGCTTCTTCTACATTCCCGGCACCGAGACCTGCCTGCGCATTTCGGGCTACGTCTGGTACCAGGTCGGGACAGGTTCGGATGCAAGCCCGCTCAAGATCACGCCCGAGACCGACTATGTGCTCAACGCCAAGACGGGCCTAACTGACCCGCCTAAGGGAGCGACCATTGGCGGCACGGATACGCCAGGCGCTTTCGGTCGTAACGATGACGGCGACGAAGGCTGGTACAAGTTGACCCGTGCCCGCGTGAACATCGATGCGCGTCAGGAAACCGAGTGGGGCTCCCTGCGCAGCCGCATCCGTCTGCAATCGACCTGGGGTACACCAGAGGACGGCCCGCTCTCCGTCGATCAGGCTTACATCGAGCTCGGCGGCCTGATGATGGGTTACTCCGAGTCTTTCTGGGCCGACTCCAAGAACGGCGGACCGTCCAACTACGGCTCGCATTCCTGGCACGGCATGTATTACGGCTATCAGCAGCGTCACCTGATCGGTTACCGCTTCGACGGCGGCAACGGCTTCTTCGGCGCGATCTCGCTCGAAGACGACACGCTGTCCGGTCAAGGCTACATGCCCGACGTCGTCGCCAAGATCGGCATCTCGCAGGGCTGGGGCGCCGTCTGGGCCAAGGTCGCCTATGACGAGAGCCGCGGCGGCCGCAACGTCGCCGGTCTGCCGGCGTTTGCCGGTTATGCAGTGCCCTCGGCGACGGCAGACGGCTGGGCGGTCCAGCTCGGCGCTCAGATCAACGTGCCGAACATGCCCGGCTCGTCGCTGCGCATTCTCGGCTTCTACGCCGACAGCGACAATAGCTACGGTCCCGGCAGCGCTCTCGGCGTCCAACCGGAATGGTCGATCCTGGCGTCCTATAACCATCAGTTCTCGTCAACCCTCGGCGTTTCGGTGGCGGCGCAGTATTTTGCCGACCTCTATTTCCCAGGCTCGTCCGTGAGCACGGGCATCGATGCCTGGGGAGCGGAGTTGTCGCTGGTATGGATGCCGGTTTCGGATTTCGAAGTCCGCACCGAGATCCACTATGACGATATTGGCACGGTTCCCGCGTTTGGCGGATCGTCCGCCTTCGACCCGGACGGCACGGTTTCGGGCTATCTGCGCTTCACGCGCTACTTCTAACAGGCCGCAATCGTGGATGGCCCGGCTGCGAAGCCGGGCCATTTTTCATCAACCCCCGCCGCGCCAGCGGAAATACTGGAGGTCGAAAAGCAACTCCAAATATCCAAGCAAGGTTGTTGGAGCGCCTTGCGGGAAGTTTACCATAACCGGGCGAAATTCATAAAAAGAGAGCAATCCCGTTGCCTGAGGATGAAAAAGAACCATATTCAAAACATCCTAATTTAGAAATTTCGGGAAAAGAGATGAATACCGCCGCCGGATTTTCCTTTGCCGGCAAAGGCCAGGAAAGACCGGCCAACGGCTACGCCACGATCTATTCCTTCGACTGGCGTGGCGGGATTCGCCCGGTTTCGGAACATTCCCTGGCCGAGCTTTACGCGCGCTTCGGCGATGTCATCTGGGAAGATGGACGGCACAAGACCAATGTCGCCGCTTTCATCGGGGAACTCGACGAAATCCTGCTTGGAAAGGGGTTTTGCGTCTTCACCCAGGACATGCTCGACGACCTGATCGGAGCCCTGCGCGAGCGCGGCAACAGCAACGCCACCATCAACCGCAAGATGGCGGCCCTGAGCAAATTGCTGCGCAAGGCGCATAAGATGGGTAAGATTCACAGCCTGCCGGAGTTCCGGCGGCAAAAGGAAAGAGCCGGGCGGATCCGCTTCCTGGAACAACAGGAAGAGGCACGCCTGTTTGCCGCCATCAAGGCGCGCAGCGGCGACGCCTACCGGCTTTCCGTCTTTCTGGTCGATACGGGCTGCCGCCTCGGCGAGGCGCTCGGCCTGATCTGGAACGATATCGATTCGGGCCGCGTCACCTTCTGGGTCACCAAGTCCGGCCGCTACCGGACCGTGCCGCTGACCCGACGGGCCAAAAACGCGGTCGAGCGCCAGCGCGGCAACGCCAAAGGCCCGTTCGCGACGCTGACCCAGGTGCGCTACCGGGCGATCTGGAACGAGGCCAAGGCCAGCGTCGGGCTCGGCGCCGACAAGGACGTTGTGCCGCATATTCTGCGTCATACCTGCGCCTCGCGGCTGGTGCGCGGCGGCATCGACATTCGCCGGGTGCAGATGTGGCTCGGCCACCAGACCCTGCAGATGACGATGCGCTACGCCCATCTCGCCACGCACGATCTGGATTCCTGCGTCAAGGTGCTGGAACACGAGCGCTGCAACGACTGTTGAGGCACTTGCGCGGGCGTTCGGCCAGAAATCCCTGCGAAAACGCTCGCCGCGCCGGCGTCACGACCCGCCTGAACGCGGCAGGGATGCGCGGCTTGCATGGGCGGCCGCCGGCGCCTAATGGGGTGCGAACTCGACCATCGGACCGCGCCCCATGTCCCTGCCCCCTGCCCGCGACCGGATCCATCTCGGCAACTGGCGCACATATCCCGCCAGCACCTGGGCGTTCCAGAATGTCGGCGAGCTGGTGCCGTGCGCGCAGATCAGCGCGCCAGCCGGCAAACCGGCGCCCGGCCCGGGGTCCGGCCTGCTAGACGCGATGACGATCGAGGCGGACGACGGCGGCAAAATCAGTGCCACGGCCCATCTGGAAGCCTCGCATGGCGACGCCTTCGTGGCGATGCGCGACGGGGCGCTGGTCGCCGAATGGCACGCGACCCATTGCGACCCCGCGCGGGCGCATATCGTGTTTTCGATCTCGAAATCCGTCATCGGCCTGCTCGCCGGCATCGCGGTCGGCGACGGAGTGCTCGATCCCGACCAACCGGTTACCGACCATGTCGCGGTCGAGCCCGGTTCGGCGTTTGCAGACGCCAGGGTGCGCGACCTGCTCGACATGACCGTCAGTCTGGATTTCGAGGAGAACTATCTCGACCGGCACAGCGCCTTCGACCGCTATCGCCGCGCCATGTTGTGGAACCCCGAGCACGATCCCGACGCGGCGCAAACCCTGCCGCAGGTGCTTGCCGCGCTGCCGCGCGCCGATGGACCCCATGGCCGGCGCTTTCGCTATGCCTCGCCGGTGAGCGACATGCTCGGCCTGGTCATCGAGCGGGCGACGGGCCAGCGCTATCACGCCTTTCTGCGCGACAGGCTGTGGCGGCCGATGGGGGCCACGGGCGAGGCCCTGGTGACCGTCGACCGGATCGGAACGGCGCGGGCGGCCGGCGGCATCGCGATGACGGCGCGCGACCTGGCCCGGATCGGCCAGCTCGTGCTCGACGGCGGGGTCGCCGAGGGCCGCCAGGTGGTGCCGGCGGACTGGATTTCGGACCTGCGTACAAGCGGCAGCCGGAGCGCCTGGGCCGATGGCGATTTCGTCGACCTGTTCGCGCAGGGGCGCTACCGCTCGTGCTGGTATTCGGTTGGCGACGATCATGGCAGCCTGGCCGCCATCGGCATTCACGAGCAATGGCTGTGGATCGACCCGCAGCGCCGGGTGGTGCTGGCCAAACTGTCCTCGCGGCCGCAGCCGAGCCACGATCCCGCCACACGGCGCGAAGCCGCGATGCTGGCCCGGATCGCGCGCGCGCTGTGACGGCCACCGCCCAGGTTCTGTAGCACAGATGTCACATAGTTGGACGATTGTCCGCCCGCGTCCGGTCAGCGGCGCGGAAAGCTCGGCTGCGACGCAATTTCGCTCTGGCCAACCCGGCAACAATCTGCTTATTGCTGATCAATCGAGTCATAATTTGTTATAACATTACGATTCGATTGCCGAACGTCTTCGCTCAGGCGCCGGACGTATCAAACGCCTTTCGGGCGGGCATCCCAGGGCCCGCTCACCATTGGAGAATGACATGAAGATCAATAAGTTGCTTGTCGGAACAACGGCGGTGCTGGCCTTTGCGCCCGCCGCCATGGCGGCCGACGCAGTGGTCATCGCCGAGCCGGAGCCGGTGGAATATGTACGGGTCTGCGACGCTTTCGGCGCCGGGTTCTTCTACATCCCCGGCACCGAAACCTGCCTGCGCATATCGGGTTACGTGCGCTACCGGGTCGGCGCGACCAGCGACGACGGGCTGACCGATACGCCGAACTTCAACGGATACGCGCCTGACGGCTGGAACAAGCAAACCCGCGCCCGGGTGAATATCGACGCCCGCCAGGACACCGAATGGGGCATGCTGCGCAGCTATCTGCGGCTGCAGTCGAGCTGGGGCGTGCCGAGCGACGGCGCGGTCAGCGTCGACCAGGCCTGGATCAGCCTCGGCGGCCTGCGCATGGGTTACACCGAATCGGCCTGGGCCGACACGATTTCGGGCGTCGACACCACCGGCACGCATTCCGACGGCGCCTTGTGGTACGGCGACCAGCAGCGCCACCTGATCCAGTACAACTTCTCGACCGCGGGCGGACTGTTCGGCGTCATCTCGCTGGAAGACGACACGCTTTCCGGCGAGGGGTACATGCCCGACGTCGTCGGCGTGCTGTCGTACGAGCAGGGCTGGGGCGGTGTCTGGGGCCGGGTCGGTTATGACGAGTCCTTCGACGGCTTCGGCGCGTCGATCGGCCTGCAGCTCAACGTGCCCAACACCACCGGTTCCTCGTTCCGCCTGGTCGGCTATTACGCCGATGGCGACCACGTCTACGGCACCGGCAGCTCCTATGGCGCGATCTCGGGCGGCATGGGCAATGCCGAATGGGCCGCTCTCGCCTCCTACTACCACCAGTTCACGTCGACGGTCGGCGGTTCGGTCGGCTTTGAATATTTCAACGATTTCTATGCCGGCAATTCCAGCGTCAGCACCGGGCTGAACGGTTATGTCGCCGAACTGTCAATGGTGTGGGAGCCGATCGACAATTTCGAGGTTCGCTCCGAGGTGACCTACGACAAGATCGACACCCGCGACGGCTCGGTCGGCGGCTTCCTGTCGTTCAAGCGCAGCTTCTGATCGACGCAACCGCTTAAACGAACCGCTTTTCGGCCCGGCCTTCGCGCCGGGCCGTTTTCGTGCCGCGCCGCCGCTGGCCGATCGAAGACGCTGTTCCTGCCGGCGCCAAATCCGACTATATTGCGCTCCCCATCGCTATCCGGATTTCCCGCGCCCATGAGTTTTCGCCCCGCCCTCACCCCGCTTGCCCAGTCGTTGCCCGCCACCGTGCCCTTCGTCGGGCCCGAAACGCAGGAACGCGCACGCGGCGCGCCGTTCCGTGCCCGTCTCGGCGCCAATGAGAGCGGGTTCGGCCCGGCCCCGTCCGTGATCGATGCAATGGCGCGGGCGGCCGGTTTGGCCTGGCGCTATTGCGACCCGGAAAATTTCGACCTCAAACAGGCGCTCGCGACACAGCTCGGCGTGGCGCCCGACACGATCGCGGTCGGCGAAGGCATTGACGGGCTGCTCGGCCTGGTCGTGCGCCTGTTCGCCGCGCCCGGCGCCACCGTGGTGACTTCGCTCGGCGCCTACCCGACCTTCAACTATCATGTCGCCGGCTTCGGCGCACGGCTCGTCACCGTGCCGTACCGCAACGACCACGAGGATCTCGACGGGCTGGCCGAGGCGGCGCGACGCGAAAAGGCCAGCCTTTGCTATCTCGCCAATCCAGACAATCCGATGGGCACGTGGTGGGACGCGGATGCGGTGATGCGCTTCATCGAGGCGCTGCCGGAACACACAATGCTGGTTCTCGACGAGGCCTATGGCGAGACAGCGCCGGCCGGGGCGCTGCCGCCGCTCGACGTCGAACGGCCCAACGTGCTGCGCATGCGTACCTTCTCCAAGGCCTATGGGCTGGCCGGCCTGCGCTGCGGCTACGCGATCGGCGAACGCGAACAGATCCGCGCCTTCGACAAGGTGCGCAACCATTTCGGGGTCAACCGCATGGCGCAGGCGGCCGCACTCGCGGCTCTTGCCGACCAGGCTTGGCTGGAGACCATCGTCGGCAAGGTCGCCGCCGGGCGCGACCGGATCGCGGCGATCGCCGCGGAAAACGGGCTTGCCGCCCTGCCCTCGGCGACCAATTTCGTCACCATCGATTGCGGACGCGACGGCGCCTATGCGCAAAAGGTGATGGACGCGCTGCTTGGCGCCGGCATCTTCGTGCGCAAACCGATGGCGCCCGGCCTCGACCGCTGCATCCGCGTCTCGACCGGGCCCGGGGCCGAACTGGCGCTTTTCGCAGCCGAATTGCCCGGGGCGCTCGCGGCGGCCGCCGCCGGCTGAACGGCGGGCGGCCGGGTCAGCCGTAGCGCGCCAGGTTCAGATCGCCGGCATCGACCTCGGGCGTCCTGCAGCCGATCAAATCGGCCAGAACCCGCGCCGAGCCGCAGGCCATGGTCCAGCCCAGCGTGCCGTGGCCGGTGTTGAGATAAAGCCTCCCCACCGGGGTCGTGCCGACCACGGGCGGACCGTCCGGCGTCATCGGACGCAACCCGCACCAGAACGTGGCCTTTGCGGTATCGCCGCCCGCTGGAAACAATTGATTGAAGGAGTGCTCGAGCGCGGCCCGGCGGCTTGGCCTGGGGCCGAGGTCGAAGCCGGCGATCTCGGCCGTTCCACCGACGCGAATGCGCGTGCCCAGGCGGGTGATCGCGGTCTTGTAGGTCTCGTCCATCACGGTCGAGACCGGGGCGGCGTCTTCCGCGGCGACCGGCATGGTCAGCGAATAGCCCTTGACCGGATAGACCGGCAGCTTGAGCCCGAGCGGGCCGATCAGCGCCGGGCTGTGACTGCCGAGCGCCACCACATAGGCGTCGGCCTCGCGGAAACCGCGCGACGTCACAACGCCCGTCACCGCGCGGCCGTCGCTCGTCAGCGCCTGCACCTGGGTGTCGTAGGTAAACGCCACGCCATGCGCGGCCGCAGCCTCGGCCAGCAGGGTGGTAAAAAGATGGCAGTCGCCGGTCTCATCGCCGGGCAGCCGCAAACCGCCAACGAAATCGGTCCTGGCGCCGGCCAGTCCCGGTTCGGCCGCCACGCAACCCTTGCGGTCGAGCGCCTCGTAGGCGACGTCGAACTGGCGCAGCACCTCGACGTCGCGGGCAATGCCGTCGAACTGTTTTTGGGTGCGGAAAAGTTGCAGCGTGCCGCGGCTGCGCTCGTCATAGGCAATGCCGGTCTCGGCACGCAGCTGCTTCAGGCAGTCGCGGCTGTATTCGGCAAGCGGCACCATGCGGGCCTTGTTGCGCGCATACCGGTCCGCGGTGCAGTTGCGCAGCATCTTCAAGAGCCAGATCCAGCGGGCCGGATCCATGCCCGGACGCACCACCAGCGGCCCGTGCCGCATTGCAAGCCATTTCAACGCCTTCAGCGGCACGCCCGGGGCCGCCCAGGGCGAGGCGTAGCCCGGCGATATCTGACCGGCATTGGCGAAGCTGGTCTCCTTGCCCGGCCCATCGCCGCGTTCGACGAGTTCAACCTCGTGTCCGGACCGGGCCAGATAGTAGGCGGTGGTCACGCCGATGACGCCTCCGCCGAGGACCAGCACTCTCATGATTCTCGTTCTCCGGTGGTTTGAATGGGGTGGCGCTGCCCGGCGGACGGTGCCCCGGGGCTGCGGCTTGGCCGGGCCCGTCGCCGATGACCGGAAACCGCGAAAGCCGGATGGTCCTTTCAGGCGGCGGAGGGGCCTGGATCGTCGAACCCGCCGGGACCGACCGAAGCCGGGCGGCCCGAGGTTCGGGCGCTGCCCTGGATCAACGTGAGCGTCGGCCGGCTATGCACAGGCGGCGCCATGCGCGTCAGCGCTTCCTTCTCGCGCCGCGCGGCCTCGGGCTGATAGAGCACGCTTTCCAGGACGATCGTCTCGTGAACGCCGTCCTGTCCGGCGAACCGGAAAAGCTGGCCTTCGCCGAGACCGATCAGCGCCAGCCCGCGCGGCGAGGTCAGCGGAAGGAAAAGACCGACCGGCGACTGCATGCGATCATGCGAGATCACCCTTGTATCGGGCTCGCGGCCGTCGACGCTGAACGTGATCCGGCTGTTGAGGGTCGCCACGGTGGCGGGAACGTCGTCGCCGAAGACGACACGCGCCGTGTCGAGCTTTTCTTTCAGCAGCGCCGCCATCGGATCGTCCTGACCCAGGCAGCGCTCGAACATGACTTCGAGGATCGTATGGTCCTTGGTGGTGAGGATGCAGCTGTGCTCAGACATCGCAGTTCTCCAGCGCTCCGCCCGGGGAGCGGTTGCGGTTTGACGACAATGGAGAATCCCCTGGCCGCTGGTGGGCGGCACAGGGGCTACGATCCTGCGAGGAGACAGCCTCCGAACAGCGTGAGGCGACAGAAAGGCCTGGCCCCGCTCATGAGGCGGGGCCCGCTGCATGCACCGGCCCGGGCGTGGACACCACGCCGCCGGTATTGTCCACGCTTTCGACGGTCAGGCGATGAATGCGGCCGTCGCGGGCGGTCCAGTCGATCGACTGACCGGCCGCAAGGCCGATCAGCGCAACGCCGATCGGCGTCAGCACGGAGACCTTGCCCTCGGCGATATCCGCCTCGCCGGGAAACACCAGCGTGACCGTGCGATCCTCGCCGACATCGCTGGTGAAGCGCAGACGCGAGCCCATGCGCACCACATCGGCGGCCAGTTTTGAATCGTCCACGGTGCGCGCGCGGTCGAGCTCGGCGAAGAGTTGGTCGGCGACGGCGGGATTCCGCTCCGCAAAACCTTCCGCCAGCCGCGAGAGCCGCTCGTGGTCGGACCGGGTCATGGCAATCGCCGGCTTGCGCTTTTTCTTGGTTTCGGGAGCCATTCCTGGACTTCCTCGTAAATCTGGCGCCGCCGATGCAAAAAATGATGCGCGGCGCTCCGGTTTGTTTTGAGAAATGAAGTGTCGCCTGTGTGGCTTGCCTCGACCCGCCCAGCGGGGAAACCTGCCTGTGCCCCCGCAGCCGGGGCGCGACGCGACCAGGCCGGGGGTCAGTGTCCCGCGATAGGACACACCCTGTGAAGGCTTATTACGGGCAGCTCGGTCCAATACATGCTTCGAGACTTGGTGTAGGGCAGCGGGAATGTCAAGCCTCGTGCGGGACCGGACCGGCCCTCGGCACGCCGAGCCCGGCGTCCAAGACCGCAAGGCGCGAACACCCGACCGGCCGGCCCTCGTCGCACATTCCCTGGGTCCGTCACGGTCAACAACGGCTTCCTTGAATTAATTGAACGTTCGTTTTATTATTCCGACCGGGAGGAACGCAATGGCGCGCACAATCGGCTCGGACGGGGAGAAGACGGAGGCGGCGATCCGCGGCGCGGCCGTTAACCTGATCGCGCGCCATGGCTATGAGGCGGTCTCGATGCGCCGGCTGGCGGCCGAAGTCGGCGTTCAGGCCGCCGCTCTCTACCGCTATTTTCCGACCAAGGAAGAATTGTTGTTCACGCTGATGCGCGAGCACATGGAGGAGTTGATCGCAGCCTGGAGAGCAGCCGATCCCGGTCCGGCCGACAGCGCCGCGCGGCTTGCCGCATTCGTGCGCAATCATATCGTCTTTCATGTCGCGCGCCGGCACGCCACCCATGTCTCCAATATGGAGCTGAGAAGCCTTGCGCCCGAGCGGCTGACGGCGGTGCTGCGGTTGCGCGCGACCTACGAAAAGGAATTGCGCGGAATCCTGCGCGCCGGTGCGGCGACCGGTGCGTTTACCGTCGACGACCCGGCGCTGACGGCGATGGCGATCATTCAGATGATCACCGGCGTAATCGTCTGGTTCCGTCCCGACGAAAGGCTGTCGGTGCGCGAGGTCGCCGACAAATACCACACCATGACAATGCGCCTGGTCGCAGCGACCGGGCTTGCGGAGGAACACGATGTACACGCACATGATGCAGTTCGGACTGGGTGAGGAGATCGAGGCGCTGCGCGACATGGTGCGCCGCTTCGCCCAGGACAGGATCGCGCCGATCGCCGCCGAGATCGACGCGAGCAACGAATTCCCCGCCGGGTTGTGGAAGGAGCTCGGCGAACTGGGGCTGCTCGGCATCACTGCCGATCCCGAGCACGGCGGATCGGGCATGGGCTATCTCGCCCATGTGGTGGCGATCGAGGAGATTTCGCGCGCCTCGGCTTCGGTCGGGCTTTCCTACGGCGCCCATTCCAATCTGTGCGTCAACCAGATCAGGCGCTGGGGCACGGCCGCGCAGAAGGCGGCCTATCTGCCCGGCCTGTGCGCGGGCGACAAGGTCGGCGCGCTGGCGATGTCGGAATCGGGCGCCGGCTCGGATGTCGTGTCGATGCGGCTCAGGGCGGAAAAGAAGAACGACCGCTACGTGTTGACCGGCACCAAGATGTGGATCACCAACGGGCCCGACGCCGACACGATGGTGGTTTACGCCAAGACCGATCCCGAGCGGCATTCGCGCGGCATCACCGCCTTCATCGTGGAAAACACCATGAAGGGATTCTCGGTCGCGCAGAAGCTCGACAAGCTCGGCATGCGCGGCTCCAACACCGGCGAACTGGTGTTCGACAATGTCGAGGTGCCGTTCGAAAACGTGCTGCACGAGGAGGGCAAGGGCGTCGAGGTGCTGATGTCCGGCCTCGACTACGAACGCGTGGTGCTGGCGGCCGGGCCGGTCGGCATCATGGCCGCCTGCCTCGACGTGGCCGTGCCCTATTGCCACGAACGCAAGCAGTTCGGCCAGAAAATCGGCGAGTTCCAGCTCGTCCAGGCCAAGCTCGCCGACATCTACGCCGCGCTCAACGCCAGCCGGGCCTATGTCTACGCGGTGGCGGCGGCCTGCGACCGGGGCGAGACGACACGCAAGGATTCGGCCGGCTGCGTGCTGTTTTCCGCCGAAAAGGCGACCCAGTGCGCGCTCGACGCCATCCAGATCCTCGGCGGCAACGGCTATATCAACGACTATCCGACCGGACGGCTGTTGCGCGACGCCAAGCTTTACGAGATCGGTGCGGGAACCAGCGAGATCAGGCGATGGCTGATCGGCCGCGAGATGATGGCGGAGAGCGGCTGACGCGGCAGAGCGCTGGCCGTCTCCGGTTTCCGGTCGCCGAATTCCCGCAGGGGGACCACGTGCCCGACAAGTTTGCCGGAGCCGGCCGCACACCCGCGCGGGCGGCAATGACGGAACGCGGATCGAAAGATGACCATGGACGCCAATGTCGTTCTCGTTTTCCTCGCGGCAATGACGACGGCGGTGGCGACCGGCTTGGGCGCCCTGCCCTTCGTTTTCGTGAAACGCATCGACCGATGGCGGCTCAGCATCGCCAATGCCGTGGCGGCCGGGCTGATGCTGGGGGCAAGTTACAATCTGATCGACGAAGGCGCGGACATCGCCCTCGACCGGGTTCTTATCGGCATCCTGCTCGGTCTTGCCGCCATCCTCGCGGCCAATCGGCTGTTACGGCGGCGCGACACCGCCGACATCGCCGACCTGCACGGCAAGAGCGCGACACGGGCACTTCTCATTCTGGGCGTGATGACGGCGCACTCCTTTGCCGAAGGCATCGGGGTCGGCGTCTCCTTCGCCGGCACGCCCGAACTCGGCGCCTTTATCACAACCGCGATCGCGATCCACAACATCCCCGAGGGGCTCGCCATCTGCCTGGTGCTGATCCCGCGCGGCACGGCCGTCTGGAAGGCTTCGCTGTGGAGCATTTTCACCAGCCTGCCCCAACCGCTGATGGCCGTGCCGGCCTTCCTGTTTGTGCAGTCGTTCGAACCCTTCCTGCCGATTGGCCTGGGCATCGCGGCCGGCGCCATGATCTGGATGGTGTTTTCGGAACTGATACCGGATGCCACGGAGAACGCCTCGGGCGATGCGGTTGGAACCACCGTTGTCCTCGCCATCGTCGCGCTCTGGGCATTCCAGCTGGTGTTGTTCGGCACGTGGTGAACTCCGGTCCGAAGCGTTGGCGCCGCATTTCGGGCGTGCGAGACCGCGACTTGACGGAGGTCAATACGGGCCGGATGCTGTTTTGCTATCCAGCCTGCAGCAATACGGCACGATTGACGAGCAGGAGAGACGAGATGCGTGGCTTTGTGGACGACATCGAAAAGCTGACCGAGGAAAACACGGATTTCCGCCGGGTTCTCTACACCGGCCAGAACCTGCAGCTCGTTTTGATGTCCATTCAGCCGGGCGACGACATCGGCGAGGAAATCCATGACGATCGAGACCAGTTCTTCCGCGTCGAGCAGGGCGAGGGCGAGGCCTGGATCGACGGCAATCGCTCCCCGGTGAAAGCGGACTATGCCTTCATCGTGCCGGCCGGCGCCCGCCACAATGTCAAATGCACCGGCAACGAACCGCTGCGCCTCTACACGGTCTACGGACCGCCGGAGCACCGCGACGGGACCGTGCACGCGACCAAGGCGCAGGCGGCGGCGCATGAAGAGCATTTCGACGGCGTCACGACCGAATAGCCACGCCACGCAATCGGCCGGGCCACCGGAGAACTCCTGATCCTCGGCGTCGCACCGGAGAATGAGCTGCTGCTTCGGTATCCGACCTTAAAGGGCCAGGCCGACAGCAGGTCGCGACAGGGCTTCACGTCACCACCACGCCGCGCGCCTTGGCCCAGCGTATAAGCACCTTCTGCTCGTCGGGCAGGGGCGGCCGGTTGGCGAAACCGCGCACCTGCACGGCCCGGTCCTGGCGGTCAAGCTCGATGGTCAAAAGCCGCTCGACCTTGCCCGGCACGCGCCGGGTAAGCGACCAGATCGTGGCCGTACCAGCGATGCATTTGGCCGCATAGGTCGACACGCAATGGCGCATGGCGCGGGTCTCGGCCACCAGCTCGGATGCCGAGGAGAGCTGGCGCACGCAATATTCCTCGCGCCGCGCGCGCGGTTCCTTGGCCGAGGGCTGCCACGACCAGTCGGCGAGCGCGGACCCGGCCCAGCGGCCACCCGCGGGCGCGTCCGCGCCGGCGCGTGCCGCGGCCCGCCCCGCCCGGCGGCGTGCGGCCTCGATGCGGGCGATCGTCGCCAGGTCGCGGTGCCAGTCGTGCATCTGTCGCTCGAGCGCGGTAAGCGTGCGGCCCTTGAGGCTGTAGCGGCGGTCGCGACCACGGCAGGCACCCAGATAGTCGACAAGGTCGTCGACCAGCGCGCGCGGCGCCGGATTGGCGCAGAAAAACCACACAACCTCGCGCCAGAAGGCGAACTGGCGGCGCGGCGTATGGGCGATCTTGCTGCGGGCGATGCTGAGCGCCAGGCCGAGATCGTCGGTATAGCTGCGCGCCACCGCCTGCCAGAACGCGGCCTCGAAGGAAAGATCGCCCGGCGGATTGAGAAACCGGTGCACCTCCTTGCGGGTCAGCCACCGGCCGGCGGCCTGCTTGTAGAGCGAGCCGCCGCGCGCGGCGATCACATACCAGCTCTTGCGCAGCCGCACCTCGTCGACGTCGAGCCTGCCGGCATCGATCCATATCCGCTCGAGCGCGCTGGAGACCGGATAACGGGCATAAAGATGACGCGCGGCGGCAAGCCGCAGCCGCGCCGGATCGCGCGACTTCATGCGCGGACGCCAGGCGGCGGGGTCGCGGATCGCCTCGCCGGCGAAACCGCCCCTCGCCTCGGCGAGCGCCTTGTTGAAATCGGGAGCCGGACGCGCGGCGCGGACAACGCGCTTCAGCGTGGCGTCGTAGGCTTCAGTTCTTTCGCGCGCGGCCTCCTGCCGGCGCTGGATCATGGAACGGGCCATGGCCTTCGGGCCTCAATGGATTGCTGTCAGCCGGACGCAAGACGAGCGTCGGCACGAAACGTGGCGAACTCGAATGCGATCTCATGACAGGGCTCCTTAAGGCCGGAATGGTGGGGCTCGATAGGCGGGCAAGGCGGCAAAGATATGGCGGTTTCGGGCAAGAATAACGGCGCCGGAGCGGTGCCTCGGGCCTTTTCGGGCCGCGCCGGGCTGCTATGGTCAGCCGGAACCGCGCCATCCGCCCCGCGTTGGCCAAGCACGACAGCATAGCAACGGGAGACGAACCATGACGCTCAGCGACACCCAAGAAGAGCTCAATCGCGGCCACGATTTCGACTTTTCCGGCTTGAAAGCCGTGTTCATCAACTGCTCGCTCAAGGCATCGCATCAGGGCGCCTCGCACACGCAGACGCTGATGGACGACGCGTTCGCGATCATGCGGCAGAACGGCGTCGCCGTGACGAACCTACGCGCGGCCGACCATCGCCTCGCCTTCGGCGTCCAGCCCGACATGCGCGAGCATGGGGCAAGCCACGACGACTGGCCGGAGATTTTCTGGCCCGAGATACGCGACGCCGACATTCTGGTGCTCGGCACGCCGATCTGGCTCGGCGAGGAATCCTCGCTGTGCCGGGTGGTGATCGAGCGGCTCTACGCCCATTCCGCCCAGCGCAACGACAAGGGCCAGTATGTTTTCTACGGCAAGACCGGCGGCTGCATGGTGACCGGCAACGAGGACGGCATCAAGCATGTGTCGATGAGCTGCCTCTACGCCATGCAGCATGTCGGCTACACGATCCCGCCGCAGGCCGATTGCGGCTGGATCGGCGAGGCCGGGCCGGGGCCGTCCTACGGCGACACGCTCGACGACGGCAGCCGCGCCGGTTTCGACAATGATTTCACCCGCCGCAACCTGACCTTCATGACGTGGAACCTGATGCATGTCGCGCGCCTGCTCAAACAGGCCGGCGGCCTGCCCGCGCACGGCAACTCGGCCGCCTCCTGAAGACCGGACGTCCCTGGCGGCGGCCGCGCCGCGCGGTCGCGGCCGCAATGCTGG
The DNA here is from genome assembly GCA_039973095.1 of Nitratireductor sp. Classification (GTDB taxonomy): domain Bacteria; phylum Pseudomonadota; class Alphaproteobacteria; order Rhizobiales; family Rhizobiaceae; genus Mangrovimarina. The sequence continues at coordinate 100,393 of JBDWLQ010000004.1, forward strand.
ACAGGCTCCGCCTGCCCGCCTATCGATAGGTCATGCCGGGGCTCCGCCCCCGACCGGACAGTGCAAGGATCATCATGGCCACGCTTTCCTCCCAGATTTCACCCGCCGCCGAAAGTTTCCGCGACAATGCCAAGCGCATGAAGGCGCTGGTGGCCGAGATCGCAACCATGGCGGCCGAAGTCGAGCGCGGCGGTCCGCAAGCGGCGCGCGAGCGCCACACCGCGCGCGGCAAGCTTCTGCCGCGCGAGCGGCTGGCGCAGCTGCTCGACGCCGGCTCGCCGTTCCTGGAAATCGGCCAGTTCGCCGCGCATGCGATGTATTCGGGCGACATCGCGTCGGCCGGCATGATCGCCGGCATCGGCCGTGTGTCGGGCCGCGAGGTGATGGTGGTGGTCAACGACGCCACGGTGAAGGGCGGCACCTATTATCCGCTGACGGTGAAAAAGCATCTGCGGGCGCAGGAGATCGCGCGCGAAAACAACCTGCCCTGCATCTATCTGGTCGATTCGGGCGGGGCCAACCTGCCCAATCAGGACGAGGTCTTCCCGGACCGCGAGCATTTCGGCCGCATCTTCTTCAACCAGGCCAACATGTCGGCCGCCGGCATCCCGCAGATCGCCTGCGTGATGGGCTCGTGCACGGCGGGCGGGGCCTATGTGCCGGCGATGTCGGACGAATCGATCATGGTGCGCAACCAGGCGACGATCTTTCTCGGCGGCCCGCCGCTGGTCAAAGCGGCGACCGGCGAGGACGTCACCGCCGAGGAACTGGGCGGAGCGGAGGTGCATACGCGCCAATCGGGCGTGGCCGACCACTATGCCATCGACGACGAGCACGCGCTCGGCCTGGTGCGTCGCATCGTGGCCAATTTGAACCGGAAAAAACCCGCCCGGCTGGAGACCCGCGCCCCGGTCGCCCCGCTTTACGCAGCCGACGAGATTTACGGCGTGGTGCCGGCCGACACGCGGCAGCCCTACGACGTGCGCGAGGTGATCGCGCGCATCGTCGACGGGTCCGAACTGGACGAGTTCAAGCAGAATTACGGCACGACGCTGGTGACCGGCTTTGCCCGCATCCACGGGCTACCGGTCGGCATCATCGCCAATAATGGCGTGTTGTTTTCGGAATCCGCCCTCAAGGGCGCACATTTCATCGAATTGTGCTGCCAGCGCGACATTCCGCTGGTGTTTTTGCAAAACATCACCGGCTTCATGGTCGGCAAGAAATACGAAGCCGGCGGCATCGCCCGCGACGGCGCCAAGCTGGTGACGGCGGTGGCCACGGCGCGCGTGCCGAAAGTGACCGTCATCATCGGCGGTTCGTTCGGCGCCGGCAATTACGGCATGTGCGGCCGCGCCTACTCGCCACGCTTCTTGTGGATGTGGCCGAACGCGCGCATTTCGGTGATGGGCGGCGAGCAGGCCGCCACCGTCCTGTCGATGGTCAAGCGCGAGGGCATCGAGCGCAAGGGCGGTGAATGGTCGGACGAGGACGAGGCGGAATTCAAAAAGCCGATCCTGGAAAAATACGAAAAGGAAGGCCACCCGCTCTATTCGTCGGCAAGGCTCTGGGACGACGGCATCATCGACCCGGCCAGGACGCGCGAGGTGCTGGCGCTCAGCCTGTCGGCCGCGCTCAACGGCGAACGCGAGGAGACGAAATTCGGCGTCTTCAGGATGTGAGCAGCCGGTTCACGAAGTGAATTCATCGTGCCAGTGGCACGATGAAAGGCTAGCGAACGCCGGGACGCTGCGCAGCAGCGGGGACCCGGCGAGCTAACGGTACAGCATCTCGACGCCTCGTCATCCTCGGGCTTGACCCGAGGATCCATGCCTGAACGCTCAAAGACGCGAGGAACACTGATGAAAAAACACCGCATCGCGAGCGTCTATCCGCACTATATCACCAAGGCGGAGAAGAAGGGGCGCACGAAGGAGGAAGTCGGCCGGATCATCTCGTGGCTGATGGGCTATGACGCCGCCGGCCTCAAGGCGGTGCTGGACGACAAGACCGACATCGAGCACTTCATCACCGAGGCCCCTCGCCTCAACCCCAACCGCGAGCAGATCACCGGCCTGATCTGCGGCATTAGCGTCGAGGAGATCGAGGACCCGCTGATGCGCGAAATCCGCTACCTCGACAAGCTCATCGATGAACTGGCGAAGGGCAAGAAGATGGAGAAGATATTGAGGGCGGGGGGAGTGGGCAACAGTTGCCGCCACACCGCTCACTTAGTGCGTGCCTTGCGTCTTAATGAGACAATCATCGCGGCAAGAGAGCGCCGCAACAACTCAGATTGTGAGATAGAATGCTCTTGGCACGTTTCATCAACGCGCTGCTTCAGAAGCTCAGGCACTCTAATGGTCATCGAGCACAATTTCTTATCCATGGTCGATGCCCCCGCCAGCTATGGTGGGGAATTCCTCACGCCGCGGCCCAGAATTGATCCAGCGAAGGGTGTGCAGCTTCGATCCGGCCACGAAGGCATTCCATGCTTTGATGATGACGGCGGCCCGCTCAGCGTCAGCCATAGATCTCTTTTTGCTTCCCCGATCCCGAATTAGCTTCTCACGGAGCATCAGTATCGGGTCGCCTTTGTGAAGATCTGCACCATCACCTAGACGGTCAACGAATTTTTGTGCCTTGCCTGCGTTTGAACGCGAAAACAGATAGTGTAGAGCGCACCCTAAGGCGGGCGCCATTAAGGTGCGTATTTTGTGCGAATTTCGAACGCTTTCCCTGATCTCTGGTTCGGTTTCGAGCACATTGAGAAGTTCCGCCACCGATGGTGTGGCTGTCCGCAATTGAATGAGGCCATTTCTCAACAGCCAAACCTGACGAAGCGTCGCAGCCAATACCGACGTGTTTTGCTCCCGCCGATCGATCAAAATATCTGCAACGCTGCGGCTCGCACCCAAATCAAATGTATCAAATACTTCTTCATCCAAGCCTTCGACAATAATAGTCCTGAAACTCCTGCCCGAGCGGACAGCGGCAGCGCACCGATGCTGCCCGTCAAGAAGTCTGCCGGTGTGGCCGATTTTGATAGTTTGACCGTTTAGCTGCCAATTGTCGGCGTTGATGTCTCTTGCGTATTTGTCAACGACTGCCGCAGCAATCCGTCGATTGCCGTCATTCCTTTCAAGCAACGCAGAAGCGCGCTCTGGGGTTATCTCCTCGATCCGTGCCACCATTGAGGACGCCATCTGTTTCACGGCTAGACCATTCGGAGCGCTCGCAGGCCGAGCCGGCTCAAACAAAAGGCTTTTCGGCAGATCGGTGATAGTCGGAAGGTCCTCATTGCCAACAACGTATCGAAGCAAGGAAGTTGGCTTGTTTGCTCGAAACGCTTCCCAAGCCTTCACCGTTAGCCCTATCATAAACTGTTGGCTGCGGGCGCCGCCTTGTGCCCGCATTGCCTCCATTTGCCTACGCAGCAACTGAGGCGCTGGGTGATTGGCATCAGCTGGATCGCAAATTTCCTGGAAGAATTGCGTGGCCTTTTCACCATCGACACATGAAAACAGATAATGAAGTGCGGTTGCCAGCCCATGCGGCAGGACAGGCGCGACATCCTTGGTGAGCGCCAAGCTCAACCGAACTTCTGGATGCGCTTCTAGAATTTCAAGTAGCTGCTGAGCGGAGAAACGTGTCGCGTGTTTGCGATCGAACGCTTTGTGTAGATATCGCCAAATGGTCGAAAGAGCTGCGGCCAGAGCCCGCCCATCGGGTTCCTTCCTGATCGTCAATATATCACCAACTGTACGGCGCCTAACGGCGTCGATGGTCTCAAAGTTGGCATCCTCGATCCCTCGTACAATTAGAGCAGGAAACGCCGCTCCAGATTGCGCACATGCCGCCAATCTCAGGCGACCGGAAAGAAGCTGCCCTGACCTTCCAATGATGATTGGCTCACCATTCAACTTCCACCGACCTGCGGCCATGTCGGCGGCATACGCACCGACAGTTCGCTTATCCAGTTTGCCGGTATTTCGGGCGCCCTTGAGCCAATCGTTAGCTTGTGCAGGAGATACGGTTTCGATTGCGGTCATCGCGTGCATATTCTCATTCTCCTCATTTGCAGCCAGTCTTTCACCATCCCAATGAACAGGCAAGCCCAATTCGTGTAAGACAAACGCCCGGGAACAAACTGAGATTATTCTTTAAATTCAGAATCTTACCACACTTCCATTCTGTTTCGAGATGCGCGCCATTCGCACAAATGGTTCCACCGAACCGTCGTGAAGCTAGCTTCCTGCCTTGAAATGCTGAGCTTTGCCGTTCGGGATCGTTCCGATGCAGATCGATTAGCGCGCACAAGCTGCCAAGCAACTCAGATGTGCGGCATCATGCTGCGTTAGTTGGAGCGACGGCCTTCTCTCAACGCGAGAGCCATTCCCAGATTTTTGCGTGCTCCGTGGCCACATGCGGGGATGCGGTGCACTCTCGCCGAGTGCAGGTCGATCGTCCGACGGTTCCCCTAGCTGTTAGTGTGGTTCCTGCATTCCTTCACACCAGATCGTCAATCGCCACGCCCAGCGCCTCAGCCAGCTTGTGCAGGGTCTGGACGGAGCCGGTCCTTCGGCCCGCCTCGATGTCAGCGATCTGCACCCGGTTCACGCCCGAGCGTTCGGCAAGGCCGGCCTGTGTTAGTCCGCGCAGATCGCGGAAAACACGCAGCGGGCTTTCGCCATCGACCATGCGGCGCACGAATTCGGCGGGGATATCCACGCCCGGTTCGGCTATCGCCCGGTCATAGGCCTCGATGTCGGCCAGTTCTTCGGCGTTAGGCATAATGCTCCTCCGTTGCGTTGGAACGATAGGCCAATGTGCCGCTGCCGCACAGTGTCGCAAGGACACTTCAACGTTATGAGCGGCCTCCTAAGCCGTCATTCCCGACCGCGTGAGCGAGGAACGAGCGGAGCGTGGCGGGAATCCATGTCTCGGAATCGACGCTAGCAGCGACCTGCCAGTCACAAGAGCTGCCCTCTCCGCCGTCATCCCGGAAGTGAAACGAAGGCTGTCCGGGATCCATTCCGTGACTGTTGCGCAGGCCATAACCGTTCCGGCATGGATCCCGGATCATCGCCGCTTCGCGGCTCGTCCGGGATGACGACGGTGGTGGTATCGCCGTTCAATCGCGAGCATCAGCAACGGGGACAAATCGCCGAGCACCGACCTGCCATCCCCTTGTCTCTACTGACTATTCACTACCCACTACCCGCATTTCCATCCACGCCCTCCAAACCGCTCGGACAATGCCCACGTCGATCACGAGGTGGCGATGGACTGGGCACTGGCAATCAGGCGTAACCGCGGGGCGCTGGAGCGCGCGCTTGCCGCGCTGTTCGTGCTTGCCGGGTTTGACGAAAGCGGGCCGGCGTACCACGCGCGTACCGCCACCCTGCCCCGCTATCTCCACGCCCATGCGCTGCGCATTCTGCGCGCCGCCGAATCCGCCATCCGGCGCCTTATCGTCATTTCCGCGCGGGAGGTCGCAGTTCCTGCCGCGCCAGGTGCTGGCGCTGTCGCTCTCGGCCGCGCTCAACGCCGAGATGGCGGAGGCGAAGTTCAGGGTTTTCAGGATGTAGGCGGCGGAGCTCCGTCCTCCTCGATGCGCGCATCCATGGTGGCGAGCGTTTCCGGCGTCGCCGCCGGCAGCGCCGGCACCACCCGGAAATCGGTGCGCAGTTCGGGCGGCAGCGCTTCGGTCCGCCACGAGCGCCACAGCGCGTAGAGGCCGTAGAGCGCATAGACGCCGCCGATCGCGATGAAGAAGCCGTTCGGCCCAAAACCGTCCATCAGCCGCCCGCCGAGCTGCGGGCCGACCATGGTGCCGATCCCGTAGACGATCAGCAGCCCGCCCGAGACCTGCACGAACTCGTCCGAACTCGCCTGGTCGTTGGCATGGGCGACGTTGAGGGCGTAGATGGTGAACAGCACCGAGCCGAGCGCGAAGGTGCCCAGGACGATGCTGACCGGCCGCGTCGGCGCCAGCATCACCATGGCGACCGAGATGGCGACGCCGATTGCGCCGGCCAGAGCCATCACGTAGCGGCGGTCGACCCGGTCGGACAGCTTGCCGAACGGCACCTGGAACAGCATGCCGCCGACCATGGCGGCGGTCAGCATCGCGGCAATGCCGGTCGAAGAGAGCCCGACCGCGCGCCCGTAAAGGGGCCCGAAATACATCCAGTTGCCGAAGATCACGCCGGCCAGAAGCGAGCCGACGACGGCCGCCGGCGACTTTCTGAACAGCCCCAGCGCGTCGATCCTGACCTCGGCCAGCGGCTGCGGCGCGGGCGCGACCGACAGCGCCACCGGGATAAGTGCGGCGCCAAAGGCCAGCGCGGCGATCATGAACAGGTTCGCCGATTTAACGTCGCCGAGCGGCAGGATGAACTGGCCCGCGGCGACGCCCGACATCGACACGATCATGTAGGCAGCGAACACTGCGCCGCGATTGGTATTGGCGACCCGCTCGTTCAGCCAGCTCTCCACCACCATATAACCGCCGACCAGCGTCAGCCCGCCCATGGCGCGAAACACCGCCCAGGCCACCGGGTCGGTCACCATGGCGTGTAGCAGCATCGAGGCGGCGAGCGTCGTCTGCAACACCGCGAACACCCTGATATGGCCGACGCGGCGCACGAAAAGCGGCGTGAGCAGGCATCCCGCGGTGAAGGCCAGGGCATAGCAGGTGCCGATCCAGGCAATGGTCGTCTGCGACCAGCCCTCGGCGGCCGCCCGCAACGGCACGACCACATTGCCGAGGCCGGTCCCCACCATCATCAGGAAGGTTCCAAGCAGGAGAGCGCCGAGCGGTCTGATCTCACGCAGCATGCCGAGGGTCCATCGGATCGGTCTTTGAGGCTTAACCCCTGTCCGCCCGTCGCAATCCCAGGAAAACGTCCCGTGCATGCCGCATTTCAGCTAGTGTCCGCGACGAATTTCGCCCCGACGTTGCGGCCTGCCGGCCACGCCGCTAGAAGCAGCCGGCAACAGGAGCGGAGTCCGGATGGCAAACCACTGCATCGCCGGCATGGCGCGATCCAGATTCGCGGTCCTTAGGGCATGAGCGCGGCGTTGCCGACCCGGCTGGAGTTGCCGCAATGATCCCGTGGGAAACGCTCGACACGGCGCCCGTGCCCGGCGGCCGGGAGACGCTGCGGCTGAAACGGCGCGGCGGCGAATTCTCCGTCATGCTGGGCAGCAATGAATTGATGAACAGCCGGCTGAGCGGCTCGGAGGAAGCGCTCGCCCGGCTGAGCATCGAGCGCCTGACCTCGCCCGCCCCGCGGCTGCTTGTCGGCGGCCTTGGCCTTGGTTTCACGCTGCGCGCCGCCCTGCCCCTCTTGCCGCCGGCAGCCCGCGTCACCGTGGCCGAGCTGGTGCCGGCGGTGATTGCCTGGGCGCGCGGCCCGCTCGCTGCGCTGCACGGCGACAGTCTGACCGACCCGCGCGTGTCAATCGTGGAGGCCGATGTCGGCGCCGTCATCCGGGCGCAACGGTCCCGGTGGGACGCTATCCTGCTCGACGTCGACAACGGCCCCGAAGGGCTGAGCCGGGCCGGCAATGACGCGCTCTATAGCGCCGGAGGGCTTGCCGCCGCCAGGACGGCGCTGGCGCCCAGCGGCGTTTTCGCGGTGTGGTCGGCCGGGCCCGATCGCGGCTTCACCCGCCGCCTGCGCGACACCGGCCTGGCGGTAGAAGAAATTTCCGTGCGCGCCGGCACCACCAGACGCGGCGCCCGCCACGTCATCTGGCTGGCAAGTAAGGCCTGACCGCCGCACCATCCGCGCACCACGAGGCGCGCCGGCCTTGCATTTGGCGGCCGCCCGTCCCAGGCTCCGCCGCGCCACGCACCACGATCACCGGGGAGCCCTGATGGCCAGGCACCGCATCTACACGACGAGTTTCGCCAGCGTCTATCCGCACTATGTCGCCAAGGCCGAGAAGAAGGGGCGCACGAAGCAGGAGGTCGACGAGACTATCGCCTGGCTGACCGGCTACGGCGCCGCCGAGCTCGACGCCGTGCTCGCGGCAAAGACCGATTTCGAGACCTTCTTCGCCGAGGCGCCGAAACCCAATCCGGCCCGCGACAAGGTCACCGGCGTAATCTGCGGCGTGCGCGTGGAAGAGGTCGAGGAGACGACGATGCGCGAGATCCGCATCCTCGACAAGCTGGTCGACGAACTCGCCAAGGGCAAGGCGATGGAGAAGATCTTGCGGACGACCTGACGCGCCCGCGCCGCATTCGCCGCCCCCGGGCGCGCCGCTCGCCCCTATCCCTGATCATGCAGGACGATCGAAAACCCCTCTTCCGCCGATGGCTCGACGAAGTGGCTGGTAAAAAGGTCGAATTCGGCCTCGCTCACCCGGTATTCGTGCTCGCCCCTCGCGTTGCGGGCGCCGAGCCTCGCCTTGCACACGGCGTCGCTTGCCCTGAGATAATGCAACTCGTGCGCCGCACCGGCCTTTTCGAAGATGGCGCGCATCCAGGCGCGCGAGGCAGGCGTGTTGGCCTGGAAGTCGAGCACCACTGAGACCGAGCGCAGCAGGTCGGCGGCCAGCGGCGCCATGGCCTCGCGCAGCCGCCGCGTGCAGCGCGCATAGTCTTCGATTGTCGCGATCTCGCCCGGATAGAGCCGCGCCAGCCAGAAATCCTCGCTGACCAGCACGGTGTCCGGCGCCTGCGCCAGCCTCGCCGCCAGCGTCGACTTGCCGGAGGCGATCTTGCCGCAGATCATCAGGAGCTTGGGACGAGACAATTGCTTTTCCGTTCTGGTGAGCGGGCCGGCGCGGATCACAGAAATTTTTGGGCCGGGCGTCAAGCGTGGTGATGGCACTCCGCTTCGAATACGGCTGGCTGCACTCGTCCCTTGCGGCTGTCGCCGCGCCCGACCCGGTCGCGGTCGTCATCCCAAAGCCCGAGCCGGCTGATATCGCGCCCAGCGCCCGCGATGTCCGTCCCGACTTTGGTCGCCATCCTCGGGCCTGACCCGAGGATCCATGCCTGAACGGTCCCGACCGACGCCTACGACACCAAACTTATCCACGCCTGCCGGCCCGCCGGTGTCCTTCCCGCAGTGAGCCGAGGACATGGAATGCGCGGACCCGACCTCACAGTGAAATACAACCGGCTCATTTGGAATCTCGCCGCGGAACGCGTGCGCCGCGCCGGCAGCGGGATGCGATCGGTCATCAAAGCAAACCCAAACTGGCACCTCCAGCCGCGAGCGCTGGCAGGAACGCCCGGGGGTGGGCAGTGGATCGCTTATCTCGCCACCGGCGCTGCATCGATCCTGCCCGTCCTGATGCGCCTGGGCCCGAAGGCCGTGCGCCTCTTCCGCGAGATCGCTCGCCGCGTCGGGCCGACGCTCCGCCGGCTGCCGAAACAATGGGGCGAGAAGTCGAAGTTTCCCGACGAGGAGGAATTCGATACGGAAACACGCAGGATCGACCCCATGTCGCGGCAACGGCCGGGCCAGCCGGTGCTGCGGTTCCGGAACGAGCGCGAACTGCGCAATTACCTCGGACCCGCAGGTCCCGGCCGTGAATGGCATCACATCGTCGAGAAAAGACTGGAGGTGCTTTTTTCGCCTGAACTCATTCACAGCACGGACAACATCATCAACCTGCCGGTTGACCTGCACCGCCACATCAATGGCAAGATGAGCCGCAAGTCGTCGGCCACGAACGATATCGTTCGCCGCTTCTACGTAAGTCGGTTCTCGTTTCGCGACCAATACAATCACGGCATCGACTTGATCAGAGAGGCAGCGGAAGAACTTGGCTATGACCCGGACAATCTCTGACAAGCCGACTGACGCGCTCGTGGCCGCCCTGGTCGAATACGAGGAGCAGCGGCGGCTCGCGATCCGCCGCGAGGACACGCCGGCCGCAAACCGGCTCTACGACAAGACGGTCCCCATCCTGAAAGAACTGGTGCTGAGAGAGCCCGAGGGCCGCGACGCGCTGGAGGCCCTGCTTCAGCATGCCTCGGCCTTCGTTCGCCTGTCGGCGGCGGCAAAGGTGCTCGGCTGGGCTCCGAACAAGGCAATCCCGGTTCTGGGGCGGCTTTACACCGAGGACCTCAAACCCGCCTACTCCCCCGCCGAGAGCGGTGACGTCCGCCTGACCGCGAAAGAATTGCTCTACCGCCATTTCGGCATTCGCAGCTTCAATCCGAACCATCTCATCGAGCCGCTCAAGGCCTACGGCATCGACTGGCCCTACCGGCCGCATTTCGATCGCTAGGCTGCCGCCTAGCGGGAGATAGTCGGCACGCGAATATCGCGCTACGAAGGCTTCATGTCCTTCGGCGTCTTCATTCATCGCTCCGATTCGATCTACGACGACAGCCCATCGGAGCGCTACCAGTTCCCGCCGATGTATCTCAGCCGTGTGGAAGCCTGCGTCGGCGGCTGGATCGTCTATCTGGAGCCGACCAAGGTCCCTGCCACGCGCGGCTATTTTGCGGTGGCAAAAGTTCAAGAGGTGATCGCTGATCCAGCAGTGCCCGGCATGTATCTCGCGATCATCGAGCCAGGCAGCTATCTCGATTTTGCCGATCCGGTGCCGTTCAGCGGTCCTGACGGCGTCATCGAGCGTGGCCTTCTGAACGAGGCCGGCAGGATTTCCGGCCGTGCCCAGGCTGCCGTGCGCCCGCTCGCACCGGTCGATTTTCACCGTATCCTTGCCGCCGGACTGGGTGACGAGGACGCGGTTTTGCCGCGGGTCGGCGAGGCGGCCCGCTACGAGATCGACGAGGAGCAGGTGCCGTTCGAGCACGAGCGCGAGCGCGTGATACAACTGACGTCGCGGATCGTGCGCGACCGCGTCTTCCGCCGCGTCGTGCTTCGTGCCTATGGCGAGCGCTGCGCCGTCACCGGCCTGAAGCTGATCAACGGGCGCGGGCGCGCCGAGGTCGAGGCCGCCCATATCCGCCCGGTGGAGGCAAATGGGCCGGACAGTCTGCGCAATGGCATAGCGCTTTCGGGCACCGCCCACTGGATGTTCGATCGCGGCCTGATTTCGCTTGCCGACGATTTCGGCATCCTGGTTTCGCGGCAGGTCAACGACCAGGACAGTGTGCGGGCGATGATCAACCGCAGCGGGCGTGCCCTCGTTCCCGATCGCGGCCTGCAACGCCCGCATCCGCGATTTCTCGCCTGGCACCGCGAGCACTGCTTCAAGGCGTAAGCGGCACGGCGGGGAACGCGCCGATGATCCGCGCGGCCGACCGCCGCTCGCCAGCCCTCGCGATCGCGGCCTTTCGACGGCCCGCCTTCGCCGCCGCTACGGCGCGGCGGCCAGCAGCACGAAGCAGGCGAAGATCACCAGATGCACCACGCCCTGCAGGATGGTGGTGCGGCCGGTCGCCAGCGTCAGCGTGCCGGAAAACAGGGTCAGCGCCAGAAGCACGACATGTTCGCCCTCGAGCCCGAGCGTGAGCGGCTTGCCGAGCAGGAAGGAGGCGATCGCGATCGCCGGGATCGACAGGCCGACGCTGGCGATCGCCGAACCGGTCGACACGTTGAGGCTGGTCTGCAGACGGTTGAGGGCGGCCGCGCGCACCGCCGTCATGCCTTCGGGCAGCAAGACGATGGCGGCGATCACCACCCCGACAAAGGCCTCGGCGAAGCCGATCGCCGTAACGCCCTTTTCGACCGCCGGCGCCAGCGCCTCGGCCAGCATGATGACGGCGGCCAGCGACAAAGCCAGAAACGCCGCGCCGAGCGCGGTCTTGCCGTTCGAGGGCACGGCGTGGCCGGCGGCCTCGCCCGGGGTGGAGATGTCGAGGAAATCACCGCGATGACGCACGGTCTGAACGAACAAAAACGTGCCGTAAAGCACCAGCGACACCACGGTAACGAAGGCGAGCTGGACGGTTGAATAATAAGGGCCTTCGACGGCCAGGGTGAAATTCGGCAGGATCAGGGTCAGTGTCGCCAACACGCCGACCACGGAAAAGGCGGCGACCGCGCCGTGGCTCTGGAAGGACTGCTCGCGGTGGCGCAGGCCGCCGGTCAACAGACACAGGCCGACCACGCCGTTCAGCACCAGCATGACTGTGGCGAACACGGTGTCGCGCGCGACGGTGACGTCGCCCTCCGACGGCGCCAGCATCATCGACACGATCAGCGCCACCTCGATGACGGTGACCGCGCCGGCCAGCACGATCGACCCGAACGGCTCGCCGACGCGCGCGGAGATGATTTCGGCGAAATGCACGGCCGAAAACACCGTCGCGACCAGCACGGTACCGGCGAGCGCCAGGAAGGGCACCGATGTCTCCTCGACAATGTGGAGCTGTTCGAGCGCGATCAGCACGACCGCGGCGAGCGGGGCCAGCATCGGCCGCCAGGCGGCGCCGTAAGAGGCTGCATGCTGCGGCTCCGGATCGGTTGCGCCGTTCATGGTATCACCCTCCGCCCTTCAATGGTCGCCCGCCTTGTCCGCCGCAGCACCGCCCGGCCGCGACCGGCATCCATCCCGCAGGATCACGCCTTACCGGTTGAAGCTGTCCAGAGGGTTAAGACAATCGGACGCCGGGACGACCTCATCCGCCATTGACCAGCGCCAGCACCAGTTGCTGGACGTTGCCGCCCTGGCTCATTTCGACCCGGTCGAACTCACGGCTCTTGCGGCGCTGTTCCTGCGACAGCGCGGCCAGTTTTTCGGTCAGCTCGACGCGGATCTTCCGGCATTTGGGATCGTTTTCGGTCCGCAGCCCGACCGAGACCGCCTCGATCTTTTCGACCAATTCCACGATCAGCGCGCCATGCACGCGCTCGTGTTTTTCGATCCCGTCGATGAAGCGCTTCCAGCGCGGACGCGTGTCGGGCGGCAGCGTGCCCTTCGGTTTCGGCAGCCGATAGGTGATGATAAGATGAGGCCGCGCGGCGGCAAGCGTGCAGCCGCCCCGCTCCGGCACGTAGTTGCGCGACCATTTCAGGTCGAAATCGGTATAGGCGATGGCGCGGCCGACGCCGATCTTCGGGCCGTTCTCGCCGATCGAGCGATAAAGCTCGATGCCGGTTCGCCCCGAGATCGCGTAGGTCACGATTTTCTCGACCGGTTTCCAGTCAGCCGCCGCCGCCGGCAACGAGACCGGCAGACCGGCAAGGAAACAGAAAACGCGCAGGCCGGTCCGCAATCGATGATCCTCTTCGACAAATCGGTTCGGATGGGGTGCAGTGACGGGCACTGTTCACAAACGGCCCGATTTGGCAAGCTTTCGGCGCCGGCGCCGGCTGGACTTGGCCGCCCGGACATGGCTTAACCGGCGGGTCGTTGGGCGCCTTTCGTGGAGGATGAATGTTTTCCAAGATCCTGATCGCCAATCGCGGCGAGATCGCCTGTCGCGTCATCCGCACCGCCCGGCGCCTCGGCGTCAAGACGGTCGCGGTCCATTCCGAGGCCGACCGGCGCGCCATGCATGTGGCGATGGCCGACGAGGCGGTGGCGATCGGCCCCGCGCCGGTGGCGGAAAGCTATCTGGTCGGCGAACGGATCATCGAGGCGGCGCGGGAGACCGGCGCCGAGGCGATCCATCCCGGCTACGGCTTCCTGTCGGAGAATCCCGATTTCGTCGACCAGGTGGTCGCCGCGGGGCTGGTGTTCATCGGCCCGTCGGCCGATTCTATCCGCGCCATGGGCCTGAAGGACGCCGCCAAGCGGCTGATGGAAAAGGCCGGCGTGCCGGTCGTGCCCGGCTATCACGGCGACGGCCAGGCGCTGGTGCTTCTGGCCGGCAAGGCCAAGGAGATCGGCTATCCAGTGCTGATCAAGGCACGCGCCGGCGGCGGCGGCAAGGGCATGCGCCGCGTCGACGACCCGGCCGATTTCGCCGAGGCGCTGGCGGCCGCGCAGCGCGAGGCCAAGGCCGCCTTCGGCGATCCCAGGGTGCTGATCGAAAAATATGTCGAAAAACCGCGCCATATCGAGGTGCAGGTGTTCGGCGACAATCACGGCCATGCGGTTCATCTTTACGAACGTGACTGCTCGGCCCAGCGCCGCCACCAGAAGGTGATCGAGGAAGCGCCGGCGCCGGGCATGACCGCCGAGATGCGCGCGGCCATGACCGCCGCAGCGGTGAAGGCGGCGATCGCGATCGATTATAGCGGGGCCGGCACGATCGAATTCATCGTCGACGCCTCGGACGGGCTCAGGCCCGACCGGTTCTGGTTCATGGAGATGAATACGCGACTGCAGGTCGAGCATCCGGTGACCGAGATGGTGACGGGCATCGATCTGGTCGAATGGCAGTTGCGCGTGGCCGCCGGCGAGACCCTGCCGAAGGCGCAGGAGGACATTCGGCTCGACGGCCACGCCTTCGAGGCGCGGATCTATGCCGAGGACGCCACGCGCGATTTCCTGCCGGCGATCGGCACGCTGCACCATCTGGCGTTCCCGCGCGAGGTCGGCGGCGACACGGTGGTGCGCGTCGACACCGGGGTTGCGGCCGGCGACGCGATCTCGCCCTACTACGACCCGATGATCGCCAAGCTGGTCAGCAAGGGCGCCGACCGCGCGGCAGCACTTGGCGGCCTGATCGCGGCGCTGGAACAAACGCAGATCGCCGGCTCGATCGTGAATATCCCGTTCCTGGCCGCGCTCGCCGGCGACGCGGATTTTGCCGCCGGCGAGGTCGACACCGGCATGATCGCGCGCAAGCAGGAGGCCCTGACGGCGATTGCCGCGCCCGGCGCGGCGATCGTGGCGCGGGCGGCGCTCGCCGCCTCGGGCGCGGTGCACGACGCGACCTCTGCCGATCCGTGGGATACGCTTGCCGGCTATGCGCATTTCAACCCGATCGCACGGCGCGTGCGGCTACTGCGCGACAGCGAGGAGATCACGGCCAGCGTGACCGCCCGGACCGGCGGCGCCTTCGCCGTCAGGCTCGGCGACAAGAACGAGTTCGTGTTCGACGCGCTGCATGCCAGTTCGGCCGCCGTCGCGCTGTGGCCCGGCCATGTGACCGTGTTCGAAGGCGCGGTCGGCCATAGTTTCGCCATTCCAGATCCGGTCGCCGAGGCCGAGGAACAGGCCGCCGGAACCGACACGATCCGCGCCCCGATGCCGGGGCTGGTCAAGGTGGCGCGCGCGGCCGAGGGCGACCGGGTGACAAAAGGCCAGGCGTTGCTGGTGCTGGAGGCGATGAAGATGGAACACACCATCGCCGCCGGCCAGGACGGCACGATCGCCGAAATCGTGACCGAGGGCGCGCAGGTCACCGACGGAACGGTGCTGGTACGGTTCGCCGCCGATTGATTGCCCTTC
The DNA here is from genome assembly GCA_039973095.1 of Nitratireductor sp. Classification (GTDB taxonomy): domain Bacteria; phylum Pseudomonadota; class Alphaproteobacteria; order Rhizobiales; family Rhizobiaceae; genus Mangrovimarina. The sequence goes on from JBDWLQ010000004.1 coordinate 115,681, forward strand.
GCGGCGAACGTTTCGCTTATCGAAAGGACCGCAGATGGCCTGGGTGATGCTGTTTTTTGCCGGTCTGTTCGAGATCGGCTGGGCGATCGGGCTCAAATATACCGAGGGCTTCAGCCGCCTGGCGCCGTCCGTGCTGACGGTGGCGGCGATGGCGATCAGCTTTTATCTGTTGAGCGCGGCCTTGCGCATTCTTCCGGCTGGCACGGCCACGCGGTGTGCACCGGCATCGGGGCGGTCGGCACGGCGATCCTGGGCATCGCGCGGATGACGTGGTCGGTATTCTGGGTCTGAAGATCTTTACCGGCACCTGAGGTGCGGTCAAAAACAGGAAAGCCGCGACGGCCCGTCGATGGCCAGCGCGGCTTTCGCAATTGGCGAGGAACCGGCGGCTTTCGCCCCCGCCCGCCTCCCGGCCGTGAGGGCCGGGCTCAATGCATGGTCATCCATTCGCGCGCCTCGCGCAGCGCGCGAGCGATTTCCATCTTGGACATGGAGGCGGCGATCTCGCCGCGCAGCGCGACCGCGCGCTCCGAGCCCTTGATGGCGGCGATGTTGAACCATTTATGCGCCGCCACCATGTCGACGTCGCAATCGCGGCCCGTCGCATACATCATACCGAGCTCGAACAGAATGTCGGCCTGGGCCGTGTTTCCGATATCGCCGACACCGGCTTCAAGCATCTCATATCGCGCCATTTTTCAGTCCCCTGTTGTCTCGTTCTGGCGACCTGTTTGAGTTCGTCGCGCCGCCGTTTCGATGGTTTCGAGAATGGCGGCGAGGCTTGAATCCGCCGTTAAATGGCGTGCTTAATTTGGAGAAAATGAAATGAAAACAAGATGTAAACCGAGGGATTCGTTAAGCATCACACCCAGCGGATTCCCGGGCAATCGGCGCCGTTGTCGTTAAAATGCCGATGGGCGCCGGCAAGGTTTGGCTAACCACGGCCACGAATGGGCCCATGAGGACGGCGCGAAAACCCGCTCACCAAATCGGCACGAATTCCCACGCGTGACGACTTCCGCTGCGACGCAAGCTGGTTTACGTTGACGTTTGCGTAAGCGGAGGGGCTGAAGCCCGATCAGGGAGGAAACGGATGAAGAGACTTTTCGCGATCAGCCTTGCGGCCGTCATTTTTTCGGCCGGAGCGGCCTTGGCCGACCCGATCGAAGGCAACTGGACGACGGAGTCCGGCGAAACCGCCGGTATCTCCAAATGCGGCGGCAGTTTCTGCATCACGCTGAAGACCGGCGCCCACAAGGGCAAGCAGATCGGCAAGATGCAGGCGGCCGGCAACGGCAAATACAAGGGCAAGATCACCGATCCCGCCGACGACAAGACCTATTCGGGCAAAGCGTCGCTGTCGGGATCCTCGATGAAGATGAGCGGCTGCGTATTCGGCGGGCTGATCTGCAAATCGCAGGCCTGGAACAAGCAGTAGGCCGCGCCGGAAACAAAGGCACGGCCATAGCGGGCGGCCGGAAACCGGTCCTGGATGAGACTTCGCAAACCCCGTCGCTCCGCGGCGGGGTTTTTCGTTGTAGACGGGCGACAGCGGCGCACGGACTTTCTTCTTCCCGCCCGCGCGTGACCACATGAACGGCCGATGAACGGCGCTCTCAGGGCAGGTTCAGGCCCGTCATGGGAAAAGGTGGCGCAAGAAGGGAAAACACATGCTCGCGCGCCGCCTCACCATCGTTTCGCTGCTTATCCTGATTTTCGGGTTCGGCTTTTCGATCCTCGTCGCCGAAGGCAGCCGCCCGGCGCGTTCGTTCGAAATCGGCCTGTTCATCCCGTGTGTGTTCGAACAGGGCCTGGTCTGCACGCCGCCGGCGCGCTGAGACGGCGCGTCCAAAAAGCCATAACGCCAATCCGGAAAGCTCCCCCACAGTGAACACTCCAGTCGCCCGTATCCCGGCGGTGCTCGCCGCCGCCGCCCGCTTCGCTGTTCTCGCCGCGGCCTTGTGCGTGCCGCTTCTCGCCATGCCGGCGAAGGGCGGAAACGAAGCGATCCTCGTCGGCGGCGACATCGGCGCGACCAGCGGCGCCGGGCTGGTGATCGTCATGGGTCTGCGGCGGGCGCGATAATCCGCCGCGAGGTCGTTGCCCCCCCTCCCCGAACGCGCCGAGTCTCTCTATAATGGGATATGGAAAAGCGAATCTACCCACAGCCGATCGAAACGATCGAACGACCCGAACCCTATATCCGCCAGAGTTTCACCGACGCCAAGGCGGCGGTGCGGGCGCTCAAGGCGCTTTATGAACGCAACACCGCGTTTTTGCGCACATCCTTCAACGGCCTCGCCGACGGCGGGGCGGTCGACCGGCGCTACCGCGCCTATTACCCCGAGATCGGCGTCACCGTGTCGAGCTACGACCAGATCGACACGCGGCTCGCCTACGGGCACATGCCCTCGCCAGGCCAATATTCGACGACAATCACACGGCCGGACCTGTTCGAAACCTACCTGATCGATCAGCTGGGGCTGATTATCCGCAATCACGGCGTGCCGATCACCGTGTGCGAGTCCGAAACCCCGATTCCGCTGCATTTCGCGTTCGGCGAAGGCGCCTATGTCGAAGCGACGGTTGCCGACAGCATTCAGCGGCCGCTGCGCGATCTGTTCGACGTGCCCGACCTCAACGGCACGGACGACCATATCGTCAACGGCACACACGAACTCGGCATGGGCGAACCGATGCCGATCGCGCCGTTCACCGCCCAACGGATCGACTATTCGCTGCATCGGCTGTCGCACTACACCGCCACCAGCGCGACTCATTTCCAGAACTTCGTTCTGTTCACCAACTATCAGTTCTATATCGACGAATTCTGCGCCCATGCGCGCACGCTGATGGCCAGGGGCGGCGAAGGCTACACAAGCTTCGTCGAACCGGGCAATCTTGTCACCGCGGCCGGTGAAAGCACGCCTGGAAGCGGCCAGGCCGCGCCGCGGCTGCCGCAGATGCCGGCCTATCATCTCACCCGGCCCGACCATTCGGGCATCACCATGGTCAATATCGGCGTCGGCCCGTCCAACGCCAAGACCATCACCGACCACATCGCGGTGCTTCGGCCGCATGCCTGGCTGATGCTGGGCCATTGCGCGGGGCTGAGAAACACGCAGGCGCTCGGCGATTACGTGCTGGCGCATGCCTATGTGCGCGAGGACCACGTGCTGGACGACGATCTGCCGGTGTGGGTGCCGATCCCGGCGCTGGCCGAAGTGCAGGTGGCCATGCAGGAGGCGGTCGCGGAAGTCACCGGGCTCGCCGGTTACGAGCTCAAGCGCATCATGCGCACCGGCACGGTGGCCACGATCGACAACCGCAACTGGGAACTGCGCGACCAGCGCGGGCCGGTGCAGCGGCTGTCGCAGTCGCGGGCGATCGCGCTCGACATGGAATCGGCCACCATCGCGGCCAACGGGTTCCGCTTCCGGGTGCCCTACGGCACGCTGCTATGCGTTTCCGACAAACCGCTGCACGGCGAGTTGAAGCTGCCGGGCATGGCGACCGACTTCTACAAGCGCCAGGTCGCCCAGCATCTGACGATCGGCATCCGCGCGCTGGAAAAGCTCGCCGAAATGCCGCCCGAGCGGTTGCATTCACGCAAGCTCAGGAGCTTTTCGGAAACCGCCTTCCAATAGTGCGGCGCGACCATGATCGTGCCGCACTTGCAGGCTTCAAGGCGAGGCATGACCGGATCGACGCACACGAAACCCCGCGCCCGCAGCCTGTTTTCGAGGCTTTGCATGGCGGCCATGCTGGCCCTGGCGCTGGCGCTTGCCGTCGGTTTTGGAGGGTCCCTCCACCCGGCATTCGATTCGTTCGCGCATCTGCGGGTCCATGTCGCCGGACTGCTGGGTCTGGCGGGCCTGGCCGCCTTTGGTCTCGGTCTGCGCGCCGCCGGGGTCGGCGCCGTGATCATGGCCGGCCTGGCCGTAGCCTCGACGCTCGCGAGCCCGTTCTGGCACAGCCCGGCCGCCGCCGGGGCCGATGTGGCGCAACAGGATGTGGCGCGCTACCGGCTTTTGCAGCTGAACCTGCGTTTCGATCACCCCGAACCCAACCGGGTGCTGTCGCTGATCGCCCGTGCGCAACCCGATATCGTCACCCTCAACGAGGTCTCGCCGCAATGGCGCCTGGCGCTTGAGCGGATCGCCGCCGCCTATCCGCACCGGCTGGTCTGCGCGGCAAGCGCGGGGGTCGGCGGCGTCGCGATCCTGTCGCGGCGGCCGTTTGCCGCCAGTGCCGGAAAAGCCTGCGCACCCGGCGGACGCTTCGCACATGCGGGCATCGATCTGGGCGGCACGACGGTCACGGTGGCGGCGGTGCATTTCGGCTGGCCGTGGCCGTCGCGGCAGGCTGCCGAGGCCGCCCGGCTCGCCCCGGTGATCGCAGCTCTGGACGGCCCGACGATCCTGGCCGGCGATTTCAACGCCACGCCATGGAGCGCGTTTTTCAGGCGGTTCGTGGCAGATGGCGGCTTCGACACGCCGCCACGCCTCGGCGCCACCTGGTTATATCATGCCTTGCCGCAGGCGCTCAGGCCGGCGCTCGGCTTGCCGATCGATCATGTGATGACCCGACAAGGCGTCCGGCTCGTGCAAACCCGAAACGGCGCGCATGCGGGCTCCGACCATGTGCCGGTCGTGGCGGATTTCGTGCTCGATCCGCCGGCCGATTCCGCGCCGGCGGCAACGATCGCGCTCGCGGCCAACCCTGACGGCATACGCTGAACCGGTTTGTCCGGTCCGCCGGGCTCACATGTTCGGGTAGACCGGCCCCTCCCCGCCCTGCGGCGGCACCCAGTTGATGTTCTGGTTCGGGTCCTTGATGTCGCAGGTCTTGCAGTGCACGCAGTTCTGCGCGTTGATGACGAAGCGCGCGCCGGAAGTCCCCGGCTTGTCGGCCACGGTTTCGCCATCAGCGTCGACCCATTCATAGACGCCGGCCGGGCAGTAGCGCGTCGAGGGCCCGGCGAATTTGTCGAACTCGGACTCCTTCTGCAATTCCATGTCCTTGACCTGGAGGTGGACCGGCTGGTCCTCGGCGTGGTTGGTGTTGGACAGGAACACCGAAGACAGACGGTCGAAGGTCAGCACGCCATCGGGCTTGGGATAGTCGATCTTCTTATGCGCGGAGGCCGGTTCGAGGGCCGCGGCATCGGTCTTGCCGTGCTTGAGCGTACCGAACAGCGAAAAGCCGAACAGCGTGTTCAGCCACATGTCGAATCCGCCGAGGCCGACGCCGAGATAGAGCCCGAAGCGCGACCAGAGCGGCTTGACGTTGCGCACTTTCTTGAGATCGCGGCCGATCTCGCTCGCCCGCCAGGCCTCGTCATAGCCGGTAAGCGCGTCGCCGGCGCGGCCAGCGGCCAGCGCCTCGGCCACGCTTTCGGCCGCCATCATGCCCGACAGCACCGCGTTGTGAGAGCCCTTGATGCGCGGCAGGTTGACGAAGCCGGCCGAGCAGCCGATCAGCGCGCCGCCGGGGAAGACCAGCCTGGGCACGGACTGGAAACCGCCCTCGGTGATCGCCCTGGCGCCGTAGGAGACGCGCTTGGCGCCCTCGAACGTGTCGCGGATGGCGGGGTGGGTCTTGAAGCGCTGGAACTCGGCGAACGGCGAGAGATAGGGGTTCTTGTAGTTCAGGTGAACGACGAAACCGACCGCGACTTGATTGTCCTCCAGATGATAGAGGAAGGAGCCGCCGCCAGTCTGCTTGTCGAGCGGCCAGCCAAAGGAATGCTGGACCAGGCCCGGCTTGTGGTGTTCCGGCTTGATCTGCCAGAGCTCCTTGAGGCCGATGCCGAATTTCTGCGGCTCGCTGTCGCGATCGAGGTCGAACTTGGCGATCAGCTGCTTGGCGAGCGAGCCGCGCACGCCTTCGCCGATCAGCGTGTATTTGCCCAGCAGCGCCATGCCGGGCGCGTAGTTCGGGCCCTTGCTGCCGTCGCGCTCGACGCCCATGTCGCCGGTGGCGACACCGATGACGGCGCCGGCATCGTCGTAGAGCACTTCGGCGGCAGCGAAACCGGGATAGATTTCCACGCCGAGCGCCTCGGCGCGGCCGGCCAGCCAGCGGCAGACATTGCCAAGCGAAACGATATAGTTGCCGTGATTGTTCATCAGCGGCGGCATCAGGAAATTGGGAATGCGGAGCGACCCCGCCGGCCCCAGCAGCATAAACTGATCGTCGGTCACCGGCGTCTTGAAGGGGTTTTCGGCATCATCGCGCCAGTCCGGCAACAGCTTGTCGATGCCGACCGGATCGACCACGGCGCCGGAGAGAATATGCGCGCCCACCTCGGCGCCCTTTTCGAGCACGACCACGGACAGGTCCGCATTGAGCTGCTTCAAACGGATCGCCGCGGACAGTCCCGCCGGCCCCGCACCGACGATCACCACGTCGAATTCCATGCTTTCGCGTTCGGCTTCGCTCATTCACTCCTCCAGATCGGTGCCCGCTGCACCATCATTCGGCCATCGCCTGTCACAAAAAAGTTCGCTCCGCCATACCTTAGCGGCGGCGCGAACGAAAGAAACCGTGATGGCGACACAGCGCCGCTGTTTTGCGCGTCAATATACTTACTTTAACGTAAACGTCAAAAAATATCCAGACTGCGACCCCGCCTTGTCCGGGCCGCAAAGTCGGGCATACTTGGCCGATGGAAACGGCACGCAAACGGCGCGCGGCCACGCGACTGGGTCGTTGGCTTGCCGCCCTCTTGTGGCTGACTGCCCTGGCGCCGCCCGCCGCAGCGCAAGACGGGAAGCGCTGGCGCGCCGGCGCCTATTCCTTTTCCGACGAGCTGGGCGGCTTCACGATCCTGTCGGCCAGCGGCGTCGGCACACGCGACGACCCGGTCGTGCTGACGCAGGAGTTCTATTCGGCCAGCCCGGTGACGCTGGTGATCCGGGCCGAAGCGCCGATCCGGCTCTACAGTTTCGACGGCAAGTTCGCCAACGGGTTTCTCAGACTGGTCGTGGTGGCGCGCAACGCCAGCGGACTTGCCTGGCACGAATTCGAGTTCGAGCTTCAAGAAACGCTCGGCCAGCCGAGCGTGTTTGGCGACGGCCTGTCCTTCAACCAGCGCCAGGTCGGGCAGGAAGGCGTGTTTTCCGGCGGTTTTTCCCGCCACCAGCGCGATTTCGAACCCTATGACCGGCTGCTTTTCACAGAAGGCACCGTCGATCCCGGCAAACAGACCGATTTCGGCTTCCTGATTTCGGATTTTACCCCGAAACTGACCTTCTTTCTGGTCCAGGATCCACGCATCCCGCTGTCATGAGACAATGCAGGCCGTTTTCATCGCGGCGCGAAAGCTCTACTGATCAAAGACCAAGAACAAGGTGACGGCGTGAGCGACCTGCGCGAACTGCTTTTCTTTTATGCCGACAGCGGCGCCGACGAGGCGCTGGAGGACGAGCCCGTCAACCGCCTGGGCCCGAAACGGACGGCGCACGCGCAGCCGGCAGAACCCGCCGGCGGCGACCGCAACACGGCAGCGCCCTCGCGGCCGGCGGCGCCCGAGCGTTCGGTCCCGGCTGCGCCGCGCCCGCCGGCCAGCCCGGACATGGCGGCGGCCATCCCCGACGAGCGCCAGGCCGAACGGGCCCGCGAACTTGCGCGCAACGCCGGCTCGCTGGAGGAACTGCGGGCACTGCTGGCGGAGTTCGACGGCTGCAACCTGAAATTCACCGCCAAGAACCTGGCCTTTTCCGATGGCGACCCAACCGCCAAGGTGATGTTTGTCGGCGAGGCGCCGGGACGCGACGAGGACATTCAGGGCCTGCCTTTCGTCGGGCGCTCGGGCAAGCTGCTCGACCGCATGCTGGCCGCGATCGGCCTCGACCGCGGCAAGGCCTATATCGCCAACGTGATCCCCTGGCGCCCGCCCGGCAACCGCACGCCGACGCCGCTGGAGACGGAGATCTGCCGGCCCTTCATCGAACGCCAGATCGAACTCGCCGCGCCGAAAGTGCTCGTCACGCTCGGCGGCCCGTCGGCCAAGGCCCTGCTGCGCACCCAGGAAGGCATCTTGCGCATGCGCGGCACATGGCGCAGCCACACGACCGCCTCGGGACGCGAGATCCCGGCGATGCCGACGCTGCATCCGGCCTATCTGTTGCGCAATCCGGCCCACAAGCGCCTGGCATGGCGGGATTTTCTGGCCCTGAAGCTGAAATTGCGGGAGCTTGAGGACGGCGCCTGACGGCCAGCCGTCCCGGTGCGGCCGCGCATCCGGAGGAAAATATGCAAGCCCTGTCGCTGTCCGACCCCGTTCTTGCCGCCTACGCGATCGCGGCAAGCCTGATGATCCTGAAGGTCGTGGCGATGTCGTGGCTGACGGTGGTCCGCATGAGGCAGGAAAATGCCGGGCTGCGCGCGCCGGAAGATCTCAAGCCGACCCGGCTCAACCCCCGGCCCGATCCCGGGCAACTCCAGCCCAACGAACGTGTCGAGCGTATCCGGCGCATTCAGATGAACGATCTGGAAAACGTGCCGTTTTTCCTCGCCGCCGGCTTTCTCTATACGTTGACAACGCCGCCGCTCTGGCTGGCGCAGCTCCTGTTCTACGGCTATGTCGTCACACGGCTCCTGCATTTCGCCGCCTATGCCACCGGCCAGATCCACGATATCCGCGCGGCGCTGTGGACGCCCGGCTCGCTGATCATCGTGTTCATGAGCGGCGGCGTCCTGCTGGCCGCCGTCGGGTTCTGATACAGGCCGAGCCTCTCAGCCCGCAGCTTTCTTGCGCAAGAAGAGGCGACTTGTGACGATGCCCTTGGCAATCGCCCGCCCGCACGGGTCGCGCACCGAGACATCGGTCACGGTCTGCATGTGCCCGCGCTGAATCACGACCGCCTCGGCCGTGAGGTCGCAACCGCGCGCCGGCGCGAGATAGGCGATGCTCATGGTCGCGGTGGCGCCGCCGGCAACGCCGTCGCCGATCCCCGACGCGGACGCGGCCGCGCCGGCAATGTCGATCAGCGTGGCGATGACGCCGCCATGGACAAGATCGTCGAGGGTTACCCGGTCGGGTTCGAAGGGAAGCGTGGCGACGATCCGGTCCGGCTCGATCGTCGTGAAGCGCAGACCGATCCCGCGAGCGACCGGCGAGCCGGCGAGCACGTGGTCGATCCAGCGTCGCGCATCGTGATGCACCATCGGCTTTTCCCTCCGATCCACGCCCGGTCCCGCCCGGACACCGGGCCGCTATCAGGCGCCTTGCGCCGCGGCCGCGCGCAGAGCCGCCGCCTGCAGCCCAGCGAAGCCGGCAACGGCGAGCGCCTGGGCGGCGATGAAGGCGACGCCGAGCAGGTTCGGCTCGACCAGGCCGGCGACCAGCATGCCGAAGCTGGCCGCGACCCACAGCGCGTTGAGAGCGACAATGTCGATCATCAGCAGGCGCGGCACCCGCTCCTTGCGGGCCGTGAAGACCAGCATGGCGACGAAAGGAATGAGCACCAGCCCAGCCCACAACAACAGCGGCTGCGGCAGGCCGAGCAACGGCGACAGCAGCCCCGCGCCGCCGGCCATCAACAGGCCGGCCGCGCCGCTGACGGCGGCGTCGAGATAAAGCGCGTTGCGCAGGAAGGGTGTGATGGCGACGGTCATGGCAAATCTCCTTGATGCGAGCTGGCCGGCGGCATGGCCTTTGTGAGGCGACTGTGCCCGACCGCAGGAAGCATGGCGCGGGATCGTATTGCTGGCGATTACCCGCAAGGTAATGGGATTGCGCGCCGCGCTCGGCTATCTATCGGGTATGAGCACGAAACCCTCGCCGACCGTCGGCGGTCTGATCCGAGAATGGCGCACCCGCAGGCGGATGAGCCAGCTCGACCTCGCGCTCGAGGCCGAGATATCGCAACGCCATCTGAGTTTCGTGGAAAGCGGTCGCGCAACGCCCTCGCGCGATATGGTGCTGCATCTGGCCGAGCGGCTGGAGGTGCCGCTGCGCGCGCGCAACCGCATCTTGCTGGCCGCCGGCTATGCGCCGGGTTTCACCGAGCGGCCGCTCGACGATCCCTCGCTCGGCCAGGCCATGGCCGCCGTCGAGCAGGTGCTGAAAGGCCATGAGCCGTTCCCCGCCATCGCCGTCGATCGCCACTGGAACCTGGTCAAGGCCAACCGGGCGATCGCGCCGTTTCTACAGGCCGTTGCCGATCCCGCTCTCTTGGAGCCACCCGTCAACGTGCTGCGGCTCAGCCTGCATCCAGACGGGCTCGCGCCGCGGATCGTCAACCTCGCCGAATGGCGCGACCACCTTCTGGAGCGGCTGCGCCGCCTCAATGAGACCGTGGCCGATACCGGGCTGGCGACACTCGAAGACGAATTGCGCGGCTATCCGGCACCGGCGCGCGACCGGCCGAAAACCCGCCAACCCGAGGGCCCGCTGGTCGTGGTGCCGCTGAAGCTTAAGATTGGCGAGGAGGTGCTGTCGCTGATCTCGACGATCACGGTCTTCGGCACGCCGCTCGACGTGTCTCTGTCGGAACTGGCGATCGAATCGTTTTTCCCCGCCGACGCGCGTTCCGGAGAAATCCTGCGCGCGCTCGCCGCCGACGAAAGCGCGAAAAGCACGCCGTCCTGAACCCTCAGCCCTGCGGCGGGGTCACCCGGCGGGCAGCGCCGCGTTCGAGGCCGAGCCGGTGCTCGCGCCAGATGATGAACAGGCCCGCCCCGACGACAATCGTTCCGCCGATGATGACGTGAATGGTGGGAACGTCGCCGAACACGGTGTAGCCGATGGCGATGCCGAGCAGCATGGAGGTGTATTCGAACGGCGCGATGGTCGACATGTCGGCATGGCGATAGCTTTCCGTCATCAGGATCTGGCCGATGCCGCCGCACAGTCCCGCCATGACCAGCAGCACCGCCTGCAGCGGGGCCAGCGCCGCCCAACCGAACGGCAGCGTCAGCAGCCCGGCGACGGTGGCGGTGACGGAAAACCAGAACACGATCGTCGGCGACCTCTCCGTCTTGACCAGCCGGCGAACCAGCAGCATGGCGACCGCCGAGACCGCCGCGCCGACAAGGGCGGCCAGAACCCCCAGCGCCTCGCCGCGACCGAGTTCGGCGCCCGACGACAACAGCGTCAGCTTGGGCCAGGAGATGATGGTAACCCCGATCAGCCCGACCACGACCGCGCTCCAACGGAAGATGCGCACCGTTTCGCCAAAGACCAGCGCGCTCAGCATGACCACGATCAGCGGCTGGGCATAATTGATGGCGATCCATTCCGGCAGCGGCAGTCGCGTCAAGGCGAAAAATCCGAGCCCCATGGCGACGACGCCGACGACGCCGCGCGCGACATGGCTCAGCGGCCGGCTGGTGCGGAAGGCGACGGCGAGTTCCCGGCGGAAGGCCATCACCGCCACCACCGGGATGACGGCGAACAGCGAGCGGAAGAACACGATCTGGCCGGGCGGCACCTCGCCCGACGCCTTGATGAAGGTCGACATGGCAACGAAGGCGCAGACCGCGGCGACCTTGAGCGCGATCCCGGTGAGCGGTCTTCGGTCGTCGTCGTCCGGCGGCGGGCTCACGCCGTGGCAGCGTCCCTGATCGCCCGCCAGATCCGCGACGGCGTCGCCGGCATGTCGATATGGCGGATGCCGTAGCCGCGATAAAGCGCATCGGTGACGGCGTTCATCACCGCCGGCGTGGCGCCGATCGTGCCGGCCTCGCCCGCCCCCTTGATGCCGAGCGCGTTGGTGGTCGACGGCACGTTGCGGGTCTCGAAGGAAAAGGACGGCACGTCGTCGGCGCGCGGCATCGCGTAGTCCATGAAGCTCGCGGTAATGAGCTGGCCGTCCTCGGCATAGACGGTGTCTTCGACCAGGGCCTGGCCCGCGCCCTGGACCACGCCGCCATGGACCTGGCCGGCGAGCAGGATCGGGTTCACCGTGGCGCCAAAATCGTCAACGATGGTGTAGGCCAGGATTTCGACGTCGCCGGTCTGCGGCTCGATTTCGAGTTCGCAAATATGGGTGCCGTTCGGATAGGTGGCCTCGTCCTGAACGAATTCGCCCATGCCCTTCAGATCCTCAGGCTTGCTGGCCGCCTTGGCGATCGCGGCGAAATCCATCGACCGGTCGGTGCCGACGATACGCGCCGTGCCATCGACGAGTTCGATGTCGGCGGCGGCCGCTTCCAGCTCGTCGGCGGCGATCTTGCGGATCTTGCCGGCAAGATCCTCGCCGGCGCGCGCGGCCGACACCCCGCCAAGCGGGATCGAGCGCGACCCCCCGGTGCCGCCGCCGGCGGCAAGCGCGTCGGTGTCGCCCTGATGCACCCTGATACGGTCGATCGGCAGATCGAGCTTTTCCGACACGAACTGCGCATAGGCGGTGGCGTGACCCTGCCCGTTCGACTGGGTGCCGATCCTGAGCGTCACCGTGCCGTCGCCGTTCAACTCGACATGGGCGGGCTCGGAGCCGGCAAAGGCGCAGGCTTCGATATAGGTCGCCATGCCGATGCCGCGCAGCCGGCCGCGGGCGCGCGAATGGGCCGCGCGCTCGGAAAAGCCGGTCCAGTCGGCCCGCTCCAGCGCCTGGTTCATATGGCCCTCGAACTCGCCGACATCGTAAAGACGCCCGGTCTGGGTGCGATAGGGAAACTGCTCCGGGCGGATGAAGTTGCGGCGCCTGATCTCGTCGGGCGCCAGTCCCATCTCGCGCGCGCACTCGTCGACCAGCTTTTCCAACAAGAAGGCGGCTTCCGGCCGTCCGGCGCCGCGATAGGCGTCGACCGGGCAGGTGTTGGTGAACACGCCGGTGATCGAAACGTCGAGCGCCTGAATATCGTAGACGCCGGTCGACATGGTGGCGCCGACAAACGGGATGAACGGCCCGTACTGGGAATTGTAGGCGCCCATATTGGCGACGATGGCGACCCGAAGGCCGAGGAAACGGCCGTCGTCGTCCATGGCCATTTCCGCCTCGACCTGATTGTCGCGCCCCTGCGCGTCGGTCATGAAATGCTCCGCGCGGTCGCCGGTCCACTTGACCGGGCGGCCGAGACGCTTGGCCGCTTCCAGCACCAGCGGATATTCGCGATAGACGAAGGTTTTGGGGCCGAAGCCGCCGCCAACGTCGGGCGTCACTACCCGCAGCTTTTCCGCTGGCATGGCGAACACCTGCTCGGCGATGATGCGGCGCATGGAATGCACGCCCTGCGAGCCGGTGGTCAGCACGAAACGGTCCTCGTCGGCGCGCCATTCGCCGATCGCGGCGCGCGGCTCCATATAGTTGCAGACCAGCCGGTTGTTGTGGAAGGCAATGCGGGCAAAGCGCGTTGCCGCGGCGAAGGCGGCGTCGGCCTTTTCGCGCTCGCCGAGCAGATATTCGAAGGATTTGTTGGACCCCGCCTCGGGCCACACCAGCGGCGCGTCGGCGTTAAGGGCGCCGGCGGTCGCGGCGATCGCCGGCCGGTCCTCATAGGTGACATCGATCAGCTCGGCGGCGTCCTGGGCCTGGGCCCGGCTTTCGGCGACGACGAAGGCGATCGCGTCGCCGACATAGCGCACCTGGTCCGTACACAGGATCGGAATATCGCGGGTCGGCGCGCGCGTGCCGTCGGGCTGGCGCTGCATGGCCGGCGATTTCAGCGGGTTGAGATGGGCGACATCGGCGCCCGTCAGCACAAGGTGCACGCCGGGCGCGGCCTTGGCAGCGTCCGTTGCGCCCATAGTGAAGCCGGCATTTGCCATCGGCGAGCGCAGCACATAACCATGCAAGGCGCCCTCGGGCGCGATGTCGTCGGTATACCGGCCCTTGCCAGTGATGAAGGCGGCGTCCTCGACGCGCAGGACCGAAGCGCCCATTCCGAATTTCGGCGTCAACACCGTCATGTCACAGTCCGATCGTTGATTTGGAGAACGATGGCGGGATAAGCCACGCCTCAGTTTTGTCGAGCCGCCGTGTCGTGTAAAGGGCAGATGAACGAATTTGTTGTGCCACGTCCGGCCGAATCCGGCAACGGTCGTGGCGCATCCCAGGGAAAGGTCGGCGCATGCGTTCGGACAGCGGTCAGGTTTTCAAGCTCGAGGACTATAAACCTTCCGACTTTCTCATTCCGACGACCAACCTGACGTTCCGGCTCGATCCCGAACAGACGATTGTGATCGCCACGCTGACGATCGAACGGCGCGCCGGGGCGCGGGCGGAAAAATCCCCCCTGGTACTGGAAGGCGACGGGCTCGAACTGGTCTCGCTGGAGATCGACGGCAAGCCGGTCGCCGAGGACGGCCACACGGTTTCGCCCGACCGGCTGAGCCTGCATGCGCTGCCTGCGGCCCGCAGCTTCACGCTCACCGTCACAACCCGGCTTGCGCCGGCCAGCAACGATGCGCTGATGGGGCTTTACCGCTCCAACGGTGTCTATTGCACCCAGTGCGAGGCCGAAGGTTTCCGCCGCATCACCTATTTCCTCGACCGGCCCGACATCCTGTCGGTCTACACGGTGCGCATCGAGGCGGATCGGCGATCGGCGCCGCTGTTGCTGTCCAACGGCAATCCGGGCGAAACCGGCGCCCTGCCCGATGGCCGCCATTTCGCCGTCTGGCACGACCCTTTTCCCAAACCCTCCTACCTGTTTGCGCTGGTCGCCGGCGACCTTGCCGTTGTGAAGGACAGCTTCGTTACCCGTTCGGGCCGGACGGTCGAACTCGGCATCTGTGTCGAGCACGGCAAACAGGACCGTACCGCCTACGCCATGGACGCGCTGAAACGCTCGATGATCTGGGACGAAACGGCATTCGGACGCGAATACGATCTCGACGTGTTCAACATCGTCGCCGTCTCGGACTTCAACATGGGCGCGATGGAAAACAAGGGGCTCAACATCTTCAACGACAAATATGTGCTTGCCGACGAAGACACCGCCACCGACGCCGACTTCGCCAATATCGAGGCGATCATCGCGCATGAATATTTTCACAACTGGACCGGAAACCGGATCACCTGCCGCGACTGGTTCCAGCTTTGCCTGAAAGAGGGGCTGACCGTCTATCGCGACCACGAATTTTCCGCCGACCAGCGCTCGCGCGCAGTCAAGCGGATCGCCGAGGTCCGGCTCCTGAAAGGACACCAGTTTCCCGAGGATCAGGGTCCGCTGGCCCATCCGGTGCGCCCGCGCCGCTATCGCGAGATCAACAATTTCTACACCGCGACCGTCTACGAAAAAGGGTCTGAAGTGGTGCGCATGATCCGCACCGTGCTCGGCGCGGACGCGTTCCGGCAAGGCATGGATCTCTATTTCGAGCGTCATGACGGCGAAGCGGCGACGGTTGAGGATTTCGTCAAGGCGTTCGAGGACGCCTCCGGCCAGGACCTGTCGCAGTTCTTCCTGTGGTACCAGCAGGCCGGCACGCCCAACGTGACCGCCAAGGCCAGCTATTCGGCCGCCGACAAGGAACTGGTGCTGGAGATCGAGCAGTCGGTTCCGCCAACGCCGGGCGAAAGCCGCAAGCGCATCATGCATATTCCGCTGGCCTTCGGTCTGGTCGGTCCGGACGGCAAGGACATGGGCTGGGACCATGTCGAGGGCGCAACCGTCAGGGACGGGGTCATCCACCTGCGCAAACGCAAGCACCGGCTGCGGTTCCAGGGGATCGCGAAACGGCCGCGGCTGTCCCTCAATCGGGGCTTTTCCGCGCCGGTGACACTGTCGGTCGAGGAAAAGCGCGCCGACCGGCTGTTCCTGGCGCGCCACGACGGCGACCCCTATGGCCGCTGGCAGGCGCTCAACGGCCTGCTGATCGATACGCTGATCCGCGG
This sequence comes from Nitratireductor sp., assembly GCA_039973095.1. Lineage (GTDB taxonomy): Bacteria > Pseudomonadota > Alphaproteobacteria > Rhizobiales > Rhizobiaceae > Mangrovimarina. Next base: position 131,469 of record JBDWLQ010000004.1, read on the forward strand.
CGCGCGCCATATTCGCGGCGGCCGCGACGCCGCCATGCCCGACGACCTCGTCGCGCTGTGCGGCGACTTCGCCGCGGACGACGCACTGGAACCGGCCTACCGGGCGCTGGCGCTTACCCTGCCGAGCGAAGCCGACATTGCCCGCGAGATGGGCAGCAATATCGACCCCGACGCGATCCTGACCGCGCGGACCCTGCTGGTGCGCGCGATCGCCAAAGCGCACCGGGCCAGCTTCGAGGCGCTGCACGCGGCGATGTCGGACACCGGACCGTTCAACCCCGACGCCGACAGCGCGGGACGCAGGGCCCTGAAGAACGTGCTGCTCGATTATCTGGCAGCGGGGTCGCACGACGCGACACGGGCGGCACGCCACTATGCCGGGGCGACCAACATGACCGACCGTGCGGCCGCGCTCGCGGTGCTCGTCAACCGCCACGCCGGCGCGGCGGAAACGACGGCGGCGCTGGCCGGGTTCGAGCGCAGATATCGCAACGACCCGCTGGTGCTCGACAAATGGTTCCAGATTCAGGCGGCGGCGCCCGGACCCGAGACCCTCGAGGCGGTGCGTGCGCTCGTCGATCACCCGGCGTTCTCGATCGCCAACCCCAATCGGCTGCGCGCCCTGGTTGGAACCTTTTCCAGCGCCAACCAGACCGGGTTTCATCGCGCCGACGGCGAAGGCTACCGCTTCTTTGGCGACATCGTCCTTGCGGTCGATCGCAAAAACCCGCAGGTCGCGGCCCGGCTGGCAACGGCACTGCGGTCCTGGCGGTCGCTGGAACCGGACCGCAAGGCGGTGGCGCGCGAAGCGCTGCTGCGCATGGTCTCGGCCGACGGCCTGTCGGTGGATCTGCGCGACATTGTCGAGCGAACGCTGGCCTGAGCACGCGGACGGCTGCCCGCAAAACCTTAAAATTTTACGAATTTCGCCTCCCGGCACTGGACAAGGCGAATCGCGTTTGATTCTTTAATGGCGATTCGGGCGTGCGGCGTAGCCGGATCTTTTCGGGGAAATCGAGAGGCGAGAAGCCTATGGCGAAGGCGGACGCGCGCGGCGCGCCCGAGGCGGATATTTTTGTGCGGCGAACGGGGCGCCGTCGACCGATGCGCGGGCTTTCGGGTAACGCGCGCATCATCGCGGCACCCGCCTATGAACGGCTGATCGCCGCCGAACCCTATCTGCGTCGTTCGATCCCCACCCTGATCATCGTCTTTCTCGTCATCGTGGCGGCTGCGCGGGCGACCTCGCTGATGTCGTGGCGCGAAGATATCGAGCGCAGCGCACGCATGATGCTCGGCCTTGGCGCTGCGCAGATCGCCAGTGCCATCGAGGCGTCGCACCACGATCCGCAGCCGCACGGTGTGAGCCAGGTCTTCCTGGAGCGCTCGGCGCCGCTCGCGGCGCTGCGCAACCAGCACGCGTTGCTGATTACCGACGGGCGCTTCCAGGTGGTGGCGGCGACGCCCGAATTGCTGTCATGGACCGGCAAGTCGCTGGAAGAGCTGATTTCGGCCGGACAGCCGCTGTTTCTGTTCGGCGAGCGGGCCGGCGTGATGGCGGTGACGATCGGGGGCGAACCATGGCTGGCCACCGTCCGGCTGCTTGACGACAATCGCGGCGCCACGGCCGCGCTGTTGCCGCGCGACAGGATGCTGGCCGAATGGCGCCGCGCCGTGTCGCTCAACGTCACCTTGTTCGTGATCACATCGGGCGTGCTGATCGTCGTGCTCTACGCCTATTTCAGCCAGGCCGCCCGCGCCCAGGCCGCCGACCGCATCTACAACGAGGCGCACCAGCGCATCGACCTGGCACTGGTGCGCGGACGCTGCGGGCTGTGGGACTGGGACATGGGCCGCGGCAAGATGTACTGGTCTCGCTCGATGTACGACATGCTCGGCTACGAGCCGTGCGAGGACATGCTGTCCTTCGGCGACGTCGCCGGGATCATCCACGCCGACGACGGCGATCTGTTCGGGCTTGCCAACCGCATCGTCTCGCGCGAAATCGACCAGATCGACCAGATCTTCCGCATGCGTCACGCCAAGGGGCATTGGGTGTGGATGCGGGCCAGGGCCCAGGTCATCGATCCCGATTCGTCCGAAGTCCACCTGATCGGCATCGCCGTCGACGTCACCGAGCAGCACAATCTGGCGCGCCAGTCCGAACAGGCCGACATGCGGCTGCGCACCGCGATCGAAAGCATATCCGAATCCTTCGTGCTGTGGGACCTGAACGACCGGCTGGTGATGTGCAACACCAAGTTCCAGGAGCAGATGGGCCTGTCCGCCTCGCAGGTTGTGTCGGGCACGTCGCGGGCCAACCTGGAAGCGAGCATGAACGGCTACGCCTTCGAGCGCAAACTGGTGAGCCCGCAGGGCCGCGGCGGCGGCGCGACCTTCGAACGCCAACTGGCCGACGGGCGCTGGCTGCAGGTCAACCAACTGCCCACCAAGGACGGCGGCACGGTGTCGGTCGGCGCCGACATCACGCAGTTGAAGCTGCACCAGGAGAAGCTGGTGGAAAGCGAGCGCCGGCTGATGGCGACGATCCACGATCTGAGCCTGGCCCGGCGCGCGGAGGAAGAGCGCGCCCGTGAACTGGTCGACCTCAACCGGAAATATATGCGCGAAACCGAGCGCGCCGAGGCCGCCAACCGGGCGAAATCGGAATTTCTGGCCAACATGTCGCACGAGCTGCGCACGCCGCTCAACGCCATCATCGGCTTTTCGGAACTGATGCAGTCGAGCCTGTTCGGACCGCTCGGCTCGGAACGCTACGAAGAATATACCCGCGACATTCACGCCAGCGGCAACTACCTGCTCGGCGTCATCAACGACATCTTGGACATGTCCAAGATCGAGGCCGGGCAGTTCTCGCTGCAGCGCGAGGAAATCGAGCTTGCCGCGTTGATGGCGGAGGCGGTGCGGGTGATTTCGGTCCAGGCATCGGAAAAGGCGATCGAGATCGAGACCAATATCGCCCAGGCCACCACGCTCCAGGCCGACCGCAGGGCCGTCAAGCAGATCGCGCTCAACCTGTTGTCGAACGCGGTGAAATTCACCGGTCAGGGCGGGCGTATCAGCGTGCGGGCGCGCAAGGCCGGCGGTGCGCTGGTGCTGTCGATCGAGGACAATGGCTGCGGCATCCCGCGCGACGCGCTGAAAAAGCTCGGGCGTCCCTTCGAACAGGTCGAAAACCAGTTTTCCAAGAGCCATCGCGGCTCGGGGCTCGGCCTGGCGATCTCGCGTTCGCTCACCGAGATGCATGGCGGGTCGCTGAAGATCAAATCGACCCAGGGCCGGGGCACGATCGTATCGGTGCGCATACCGGTCGCGGAATTGAAGATGGCGGCGTGATGTCGCCGGTGGCGAGGGCCACGGCAATGCCCGGGAGCAGAGGGGCTCCCGGGCATTCTTTTTTGACTATTGCGGGCGGTGCCGGCGATGATGGCCCTTGCCGCGTCTTGGCATCTCCGACCGGTCGACCATGCCGTCGTCATTGCGGTCAAGAAGCGCGAACATCTTCCTTTGACGGTTTTCAATCTCATCCGCCGTCAGCGCGCCGTCACCGTTGACGTCGAAACGCCGGACCAGGCGACGCGCCTGTCGTTCGGCGCGGATGCGCACGATCTCGTCGGCGATTTCGCCGACCGTCATCCGGCCGTCGCCATCCGTGTCGGCATTGGCCAGCCTGGCATCGATCGTGGCGGCATATTCCTCGAAGGTGAGGTCGCCGCTCTGGTCGGCGTCAGCGCGTTCGAAGCGCATGCCATGATTGCCCTTCCCGTCCTGCCGCATGTCGTCGTCCTGGGCCTGGACCTGAGCCGTGGCGGCACCGAGCAGCCCGGCCAGTGCCAGAAAAGTCATCGCCGCATTGGTTTTCGATTTCATGGTTTGCTCCTTTTGGATGGTCGCCCCCGTTGCGAACGGGGCATGGCCAAGCATCCCATCGGTCAGCCATGCGCCCCACGAAACAGCGCGTCGAAATGTTTTCGAACGCGTTGTGACGTTTCTTCGATATGCGCTTCCAGTACTTTGAGGCTGGGCAGGTCGGTGTTGCGCAGCATCAGATCGGCAAGCCCGGGCGGCATGTCGTCCGGGTCGACCTCGCCGGTCAGGCAAAGCCGCGCCACCTGGGTCAGCCCCATGAACAGGGCGAACGCCTCGACCAGTTCGTCGCGCATTTGCGGCGCGCAGAACTCCGGTCCAAGGCGGGCGAGCAGGTCAGCGGTCGCGGTCGTGCGGGCACCGTCTCCGGCCAACCCGCCGGTCAGCACGGCCGTCTGGGCGATGAATTCGAGATCGATCAGACCGCCGGGAACAAGTTTCAGGTCCCACAGGCCGCGCGGCGGCTTTTCGTCCTCGATCAGCGCGCGCATCTCGCGCGCGTCCTCAAACACCTTGCGCCGTTCGCTCGGCATCGCAAGCAGCGCCTCGACCTCCGCGGCAACCGCATCGCCGAATGCGGCATCGCCGGCCACGACGCGCGCGCGGGTTAGCGCCATGCGCTCCCAGGTCCAGGCGTCCTTGCGCTGATAGTTGCGGAACGCGTCGATATGAGTGGCGACCGGCCCCTTGTTGCCGGACGGCCGCAGGCGCAGATCGAGCTCGTAGAGCACGCCCTCGGCCGTCGGCGCCGAGACCGCGGCGATCAGCCTTTGCGTGAAGCGGGCGAAATAGTGCGACGGCGCGAGTGGCCTGGCGCCGGAGGACTCCTCGGCCTTCTCGTCATGGTCGTAAAGCAGGATCAGATCGACGTCCGACCCAGCGGTCAATTCGCGGCTGCCGAGCTTGCCCATGCCCAGTATGGCGACGCGGCCGCCGGAAACCGTGCCGTGCCGGGTCGCGAACTCGGCCGAAACCGCGTCGAGCGCGGCCCCGATCGTCAGATCGGCGAGATCGGAAAACGCCTTGCCGGCGCGGGTCGCGTCGATCGCGCCGGTCAAAAGCCGCATGCCGATCAGGAATTTCTGTTCGGCGGCGAAAATGCGCAACCGGTCGAGCGTCTCCTCGTAGGCGACGGCGCCGTGCAGGAAAGCCTCGAGCCTGGCCGCGAGATAGGCCTTGTTGGGCAGTTCCGACAACAGGCCGGGATCGAGCAGGCCGTCGAAGACGTGCGGACGGCGGGTGATGATGGCGGCCAGGCGTGGCGCGGCGCCCATGATGGTGGCAAGCAGCCGCAAAAGGCCAGGATTGGACTGCAGCAGCGAGAAAAGCTGAATGCCGGCCGGCAGGCCGCGCATGAACTCGTCGAAGCGCAGGATCGCCTCGTCGGCCCGCTTGGTGGCGCCGAAGGCCTCCAGCAACGCCGGCGTCAGCTCGGTAAGCCGTTCGCGCGCCTCGGCCGACTGGGTGGCGCGGTAGCGGCCGAAATGCCAGGTGCGGATCACGCGGCAAATGTCGCTCGGCCGCTCGAAGCCCAGATTGCTCAGCGTTTCCAGGGTGCCGGGATCGTCGACGTCGCCGGTGAAGACGAGATTGCCGACGCCGCTGGAAAGCTGCGGCGCGCTTTCAAACAGCGCGGCATAGTGGTCTTCGACATCCTTGAGCGCGGCCCGAAACGCGCTCGAGAAATCGTCGGCGGAGGCGAAACCGCGCAGCAGCGCCACCCGTTCGAGCCCGTCGTCGTCTTCCGGCAGTGTGTGGGTCTGTTCGTCGGTCATCATCTGCAGCGCATGTTCGATGTCGCGCAGGAACCAGTAGCGCGCCGACAGCGTGTCGCGCGCCTCGCCCGATATCCAGCCGCGATCGGACAGGCAGGCGAGCATCGGCACGGTCTCGCGTCCGCGCAGTTCGGGGAACCGGCCGCCGGCGATCAGTTGCTGGGTCTGGACGAAGAACTCGATCTCGCGGATGCCGCCGCGGCCGAGCTTGACGTTGTGGCCGCGCACGGCGATCTCGCCATGGCCCTTGTGGGCGTGAATCTGGCGCTTGATCGAATGGACGTCGGCGATCGCGGCGTAATCCATATATTTGCGCCAGACATAGGGCGTCAGTTCCTTGAGCACGCGCTCGCCCACCTGGCGGTCGCCGGCGACCGGCCGCGCCTTGATCATGGCCGCGCGTTCCCAATTCTGCCCGCGGCTTTCGTAATAGTTGAGCGCGGCTTCGACCGGGATGGCGAGCGGGGTCGAGCCGGGATCGGGGCGCAGGCGCAGATCGGTGCGGAAGACGTAGCCGTGCTCGGTGCGGTCCTGCAGGATGCGCACCAGCCGCCGGGTCAGCCGCGAAAACAGGTCGGTCGCCTCATAAGGGTCGCCGATCGCCGGCGCCTCGGGATCGAAAAAGGCGATCAGATCGATGTCGGAGGAGAAGTTGAGTTCGTGCGCGCCGAGCTTGCCCATCCCAAGCAGGATCCAACCCGAGCCGGTTTCGGGATCGTCCGGATCGGGCAAAGCGAGCTTGCCCTTGTCGTGCGCCTCGCGCAGCAGGAAGCGGACCGCCGCGCCAATCGCCGCGTCGGCTAGGCGGCTCAACCGCATCACGGTGGTGCGCGTGTCGCAGGCGCCGGCAATGTCGCACAACGCGATCAGGAAATGCGCCTCGGCCTTCAGCCGGCGCAATGCCGCCATCAGGCCGGCCTCGGTCGCCCCTTCGCCGTGCGCGACGTTGTCGATCTCGCCGAACAGGGTCTCCAGCCTTGCATCCGCAGCCTGGTCGAACAGGCGCTCCAGGATCGCCGGCTCGCGCCGGGCGACATCGCGCAGATAGGGCGACAGGGCAAAGACCCCAGCCAGAAAGGCGGCGAGCGGCGTGTCGGAGCCGGCAAGCGCGGCCAGGCGCGGCAGATCGGTCTCGCGCGCGCAGTCGCCGAGCGCTTCGAGCTGCTCGGCTGCCTCTTCGGCCGACGGTGCGTTGATCGCGCGCGCCGGCGCGCCGAACCAGGCGCGGCCGTCGTCGCGCGGTCTGTCGCCGGCGGCACTCACGATGCCGCGCCCGCGGCGGGAAAGATCATCGCCACTTTCAGGCCGGGATCGGCATCGGCGAGCTCGAGCCGCCCGCGATGAAAAGTCATGACCGCGCGGGCCAGGCTCAGCCCGAGGCCTGAGCCCGGCTGGGTGCGGCTTGCCTCGAGCCGCACGAACCGCTCGGTGGCGCGCTCACGGTCCTCGGCGGGAATGCCCGGCCCGTTATCTGCGATCACGATGCGCACCTCCCCGTCCGCCTTGTCCAGCGCGATCGACACGGCCGGCGCCGCGGCGTGTCCCGCACAGTACTTGATCGCGTTGTCGACAACGTTTGACAAGGCCTGGGCGACGAGCTCGCGGTTGGCCATCACGGTTTGCGGCTTGGCGATCCGGGTTTCGAGAGTGACGCCGCGCTCCTCGGCGACCGGCTCGTAGAGCTCGGCCACGTCGGCGATGATGCCGGCGAGATCGATCCTGTCGGTCGATTCGGCCGAATAGCCGGCTTCCAGCCGCGAAATCATCAAGATGGCGTTGAAGGTGCGGATCAACTGGTCCGATTCCGCGATCGCCGCCTCCAGCGCCTCGCGCAGCGCGACCTCGTCCTTGGAGCCCGCAAGGGCGGATTCGGCGCGCTGGCGCAGCCTGGTCAGCGGCGTCTTCAGGTCGTGGGCGATATTGTCGGACACTTGCTTCAGCCCCTCGTTGAGGGCCGAGATGCGCGTCAGCATGGCGTTGAGATTGGCGGAAAGCCGGTCAAATTCGTCCCCTGCCCCGCTGACGGGAAGCCGGCCGGAAAGATCGCCGCCCATGATGCGCTGGCTCGCCGCGGAAATCGAATCGATGCGGCGCAGCGCGGCGCGGCCGACGAAAAACCAGATCAGAAAGGCGCCGATGCCCATGAAGGCGAGCGCCAGGATCAGCGCACGCTGGACCACTCGGCGGAAACGCTCCGGCTCGCCGAGGTCGCGGCCGACAAGCAGGATCATGCGGTTGGGCAGGCGGATGACCAGCGCCATGGCTGTATGCGGCAAGCCTCCGCGCGCGGCCTCTGGCGCCGGTGCGCGCTGGCCAAGCCCGGTATCGCCATAGCGCTCGTAGGCGAAGGGGCGCTGGGTCCAGCCTTCCAGCTCGAGCACACCCGGCTGAAGACTTTCGACATTGCCCGACAGGATGCGGCCATTGGGATCCGCGATCAGATAGAGATTGGCGCCGGGCTGGCGCGCGCGCTGTTCGACGACACGCACAAGCCGGGGAATGCCGCCGCGCTCGTAGGCGCGCACAAGATTGCGCGCCTCCTCCTGGATGGTTTCCTGGTTCTGCGCGGCGATGATGCGCACGGAAATCGAGGTCATGTAGATGACCAGGAGCACCGCGCAGGCACCGAACAGGAGCAGGTAGAGCGCGGAAAGCCGGGCGGCCGTCGTCTTCATGATGGCCGGCAGCCGCATCGTCAGCCGGCTTTCAGCATGTAGCCGGCGCCGCGCACCGTGTGCAGGAGCGGCTTGTCGAAACCCTTCTCGATCTTGCCGCGCAGGCGCGACACGTGCACGTCGATGACATTGGTCTGGGGATCGAAATGATAGTCCCAGACATTTTCCAGGAGCATCGTGCGGGTCACCACCTGGCCGGCGTGGCGCATCAGATATTCGAGCAACCGAAACTCGCGCGGCTGCAGTGTAATCTCGCGGCCGGCGCGGCGCACGGTGTGCGACAACCGGTCGAGTTCGAGGTCGCCGGCCCGGTAAACGGTCTCCACGTCGCCGGAGCCGGCGCGCCGGTTGAGCACCTCGATGCGGGCCAGAAGCTCCGACATGGCGAACGGCTTGGTGAGATAATCGTCGCCGCCCGCCTTCAGGCCCGTCACCCGGTCGTCGACCTCGCCGAGCGCGGACAGGATCAGGACCGGCGTGCGTTGCCCCCGCGCTCTCAGACCGGCCACCACCGACAGCCCATCGCGGCGCGGCAGCATGCGGTCGACGATCAGCACGTCATAGTCGCCACCGTCGGCGAGCGTGAAGCCGGTCTCGCCGTCACCGGCCACGTGCGCGGTGTGCCCGGCCTCGTTCAAGGCGCGTTCAAGATAATCGGCCGCCTCGCGGTCGTCCTCGATCAGCAGAATCTTCATGGCGGCCTTATACGACACAAGTCAGGCAACATGCACCGGGCCGCGGCAAGGCGGCCCGGTGCCGTCAACCATTGCGGGCGGGCGTTCCGGCAAAAGCCCGGACGCCCGGCCTGTCATGCGCGATCAGCCGCGGGCGACCGGCAGGGCGACGAAGCGGTTGGTGTCGTCGCGCTGCAACTGGAACAGCACCGCCTTGCGTCCGGCGCGCGAGGCTTCCGCGACCGCCTTTTCGACGGCGCCGGCACTGTCGACCGGCACGGAATTCACCGCCACCACGATATCGCCGGAGCGGATGCCGCGATCGGCGGCCGCGCTGCCCGGCTCGACCGCGGTCACGACCACGCCCTCGCCGCTGTCGGCGGCAGTAACCGTCAGACCGAAATTCTCCAGCAGGTCGCCCTCGGATTGCTGGTCGGTCTGCAGGGCGGCCTGCTTTTCCACGCCCGGCATCTCGGCCAGTTCAACCGCGATCTTCTGGGTCTCGCCATTGCGCCACACCGTGATCTCGGTCTTGGTGCCCGGCGTCATGGCGCCGATCAGGCGGGCGAGTTCGCGCGGCGAGGCAACGTCCGTGCCGTCGACCTCGACAATCACGTCACCCGGCTTGATACCGGCGGCAAAGGCGGGGCCGTCCGATTGCGGTTCGGTCACCAGCGCGCCCTCGTTTTCGGCCAGGCCGAGCGATTCGGCGATGTCGTCGGTCACCGGCTGGATCTGGACGCCGAGCCAGCCGCGTTCGACCGTGCCGTCCTCGATCAGTTCCTTGACCACCTCTTTGGCGATCGAGGCGGGAATGGCGAAGGCGATGCCGACATTGCCGCCCGACGGCGAGAAGATGGCGGTGTTGATGCCGACCACCTCGCCGTTCAGGTTGAAGGCCGGGCCGCCGGAATTGCCGCGATTGACCGCGGCGTCGATCTGGATGAAGTCGTCATAGGGACCCGCGCCGATGTCGCGGCCGCGCGCCGAGACGATGCCGGCGGTCACGGTGCCGCCAAGGCCGAACGGGTTGCCGACGGCCACCACCCAGTCGCCGACCCGCACCTTGGCGTCGTCGGCAAAGGCGACATAGGTGAACTTGCGCTCCTCGGCGACCTTGAGCACGGCCAGGTCGGTGCGCGGATCGGTGCCAATCAGCGTCGCGTCGATTTCCGAGCCGTCATCCATCATCACGGTGAATTCGGAACCGCCGTCAACGACATGGTTGTTCGTGACAAGATAGCCGTCCTCGCTGATGAAGAAACCGGACCCCTGCGAAACGGGTCGGGCGCGTCCGCGGCCTTCGGGGCGGCCGCCGCGCGGACCCGGTCCGAAGAAACGATCGCCACGGAACTCGCGGAAGAAACGCTTCAGCGGGTGACCGTCCGGCAGGTCGTCGAAGCCCGGCCCGCCGAAAAACGAGCCCGAGCCGCGATCGTTCGCAGGCTGCAGCTTCGCCTTGACGCGGACGCTGACGACGGCCGGGGACACGCGCTCGACAATATCGGCGAAACCCGGGGCGGCGGGCGCGTCGACCCGGACCGCCTCGGCCAGGACGGGCTGGGTGCCCGAGGCGACGGCGGTGAAGCCGACCGCCGATGCGACCGCGACGGAGGCAACGGCAGCCAGGAGCCGCTTGCTGGTTCGGGATGCGGTGGTTTGCGGTGAAGTCATGATCTGCTGTTTCCTTTCGGATCGACGTTCACGATGAACTATGTCGGACCCGAGAGGTAGTTGGCAGCACATTACGGCACCATTTCCGGCGCATGAAATTTTGGTAATGTTGTCGGCGGGCTCTCCCATGCCGACCGCGCCTCGTCCTTACTCCGTCATGCGTCCGTGCGGATGACGGTCCTGACCTTGGCGCGCGCCTCCAGCGTGCGGTGGACGGGACATTTGTTGGCGATCTCCTCGATCTTGCCGGCGAGCGCCTCGGGCACCCCGCCATCGACGGTGATCACCCGTTCGAAGCGGTCGATCTTGCCGCCGTTGGAGCGCTCCTCGTCGCTGCATTCCTCGCAGTCGCGGGCATGGATCTTGGCGTGGGAAACGTCGACGCTGACCGGGCCGAGATCGAGCTTCTTGAAATCGGCATACATGCGCAGCGTCATCGACGTGCAGGCGCCCAGCGCCATCGACAGGAAATCATAGGGGGATGGACCGGTGTCCAGGCCGCCGACGCTTTCGGGCTCGTCGGCGAAAAGGCGGTGACGGCCGGCCTGGACGGCGTTCTGGAACTTGCCGGCGCCGGTTTCCGTCACCCGCACATGCTCGACATTCTCCATGCCCTGGGGCGTGTCGCGGCGCAGATAGCGGCCGGCCCAGCCGACGATCACCTGGGCGGCGAACTCGGCATCGTCGGGATTGGTCAGCAGATGGTCGGCCTTGTCGAGCGACACGAAGCTCTTGGGGTGCTTGGCGCTGGTGAAGATCGTCGTGGCATTTTCGATGCCGACGACGGCATCGACAGGCGAATGGAGCACGAGCAAGGGCTTTTTCATACGTGCGATCGCGTCCGCCAGACGGGTCGAGCGCACGTCGTCGACGAATTTCCTGCCGATGCGGAAGCTGCGTCCGGCCAGCGTGACCTCGGCCTCGCCCTTGGCCTCGATTTCCGACAGGCTGGCGCCGAAATTCTTGAGCACGTGGCCGGTGTCGGCGGGCGCGCCGATGGTGACCACGGCCTTGGCCTCGGGCAAATCCTTGGCCACGGCCAGAACCGCCGCGCCACCGAGCGAATGGCCGATCAGCAGCGACGGCGCCTCATAGCGCTCGCGCAGAAAGGCCGCCGCCGACAGAATATCAGCGACATTGGAGGAAAAATCGGTCGAGGCGAACTCGCCCTCCGACGAGCCCAGCCCGGTGAAGTCGAAACGCAGCACCGCCACGCCGGAGCGCGCCAGTTCGGAGGCAAGGCGGCGTACCGCCACCAGATCCTTGGAACAGGTGAAGCAATGGGCAAACAGCGCATAGGCGCGTACCGGCCCGTTGGGCGTATCGAGGCGCGCCGACAGCTTGGCGCCGGAGTGGCCCTCGAAATCCACGCGCACGATCGTTTCCTTCATGGCAATCCCCTTTGTTCTGACGGATCGCCGCGGCGCCTCAGTTCGTGTCGCGCGGCTCTCGCAAGATTTCGTCGAGTTTTTTCTGCTCCTCCGCGCTCAGCGGAAGCGGCCCCGCCCGCCTTGCACGGCCGCTGACGAGAAGGAAAACGCCGCCAAGGGCAAGCAGCACCACCGGTGTCGCCCACAAGGCCGCGTTGCGCAGGCTGAAGCGCGGCCTGAGCAGGACGAACTCACCATAACGCGCGACCACGAAGTCGATCACCTCCTCGTCGCTGTCGCCGGCAACCAGACGCTCGCGCACCAGGACCCGCAGGTCCCTGGCAAGCTCGGCGTTCGAATCGTCGATCGACTGGTTCTGGCACACCAGGCAGCGCAGATTCGCCGACAGACCGCGCGCGCGTTCCTCCAGTGCCGGGTCGTCCAGCACCTCGTCCGGCTCGACGGCCAGGCCGGGCACCGCCCATGCCCACGCCAGCAGGCACAGCCCGGCAGCCAGATGGCGCGCGGCCGGCTTCACGTGGCCGCCGCGGCTTGGCCGGCCTTCTTGGGGCGCGCCGGCGCCCCGACGCGCAGCCGCCGGTCGGCCAGCGACAGCGTTCCGCCGATCATCATCACCAGCGCGCCAAGCCAGATCAGCGTCACCAGCGGTTTCCACCAGACGCGCACCACGACGCCGCCATCGTCGGTTTCGTCGCCGAGCGAGATGTAGAGCTGGCTCAGGCCCAGCGTCTCGATACCGGCCTCCGTGGTCGGCATCCGTCGCGCCGTGTAAAGCCGCTTTGACGATACGATGGTGGCGATGCGGTCGCCGTCGGCGTCGAAAACGGGAAACACGCCCTGGTCCTCGGTGTAGTTCGGTCCGCGATGCGGGTTCAGCGCCTCGAAGCGCAGCGTATAACCGGCCACGTCGACGGTTTCGCCGGGCTTCATGGTCAGGATCGTCTCGGTCTGCAGGGTGACGACGGCGACCACGCCGAGCGTCGACAGGCCGAGACCGAGATGGGCGAGCGCCGTGCCGTGGGCCGAGCGCGGCAGGCCGGCGAGCCGGCGCAGCGCCGTCTTCGGTGTCACCTTGCCAACGCCGGCCCGCAGGGCCAGGTCGGTCAAAGCGCCAAAGATCAGCCAGAAGGCGAGGCCGATGCCGAGCGCGGCCAGCGCCGCGTTCCGATCGAGAAACAGCAGCGCCAGAATGCCGGCGAGCGCGGCGAGCGCGAACGCCACCGTCAGGCGCTGCGCCGCGGCAAACAGGTCGCCGCGCTTCCACGCCATGAGCGGGCCGAACGGCACGGCAACAAGAAGCACGGCAAAGACCGGGCCGAAGGTCAAGTTGAAGAACGGTTCGCCGACCGAGATCTTGTCGCCGGTCACGGCCTCGATGGCGAGCGGGTAGAGCGTTCCGACCAGCACCGTCGCGGTGGCCGTGCTCAAAAACAGATTGTTGAGCACCAGCGCGCCCTCGCGCGAAATCGGATGAAAAAGCCCGCCCGGGGCGAGCGACTGCGAACGCCAGGCAAACAGCGCCAGCGCCCCGCCGATGAAAAAGACCAGGATCGCCAGGATGAAAACACCGCGGCTCGGATCGCTGGCAAAGGCGTGCACGGAGGTCAGCACGCCCGATCGCACCAGGAAAGTGCCGAGCAAGGACAGCGAAAAGGCGAGAATGGACAGAAGCAGCGTCCAGATCTTCAGCGCGCCGCGTTTTTCCATCACGATCGCCGAATGCAGCAGCGCCGTGCCGGCCAGCCATGGCATGAAGGAGGCGTTCTCGACCGGGTCCCAGAACCAGAAACCGCCCCAGCCGAGCTCGTAATAGGCCCAGAACGAGCCCATGGCGATACCGCCGGTCAGAAAGATCCAGGCGACCAGCGTCCACGGCCGCACCCAGCGCGCCCAGGCCGCGTCGATACGCCCCTCGATCAGCGCGGCGACGGCGAAGGAAAAACAGACCGAAAAGCCGACATAGCCCAGATAAAGCAGCGGCGGGTGGATGGCGAGCCCGACATCCTGCAGGATCGGGTTGAGATCGCGCCCCTCGATCGGCGCCGGATTGAGCCGGGCGAAGGGGTTCGAGGTCATCAGAATAAACAGAAAGAACGCCACGCCAACCATGCCCTGGACCGACAGCACGGTGGCCTGCAGGGTCGCGGGCAGATTGCGCCCGAACGCGGCGACGAGAGCGCCGAACAGCGTCAGGATCAGCACCCACAACAGCATCGAGCCCTCGTGATTGCCCCATGTGCCGGTGATCTTGTAGAGCATCGGCTTTTGCGAATGCGAGTTCTCGAACACGTTGACGACGGAAAAATCCGACACCATGTAGGCCGAGACCAGCACCGCGAAAGCCAGACCCGTCATCGCGAAACAGGTGATGGCGACCGGCCGGCCGACAGCCATCAAGCGGGCATCGCCGGTGCGTGCGCCCAGAAGCGGCAGCGCCACCTGGACCAGCGACAGCGCGAATGCCAGCACGAGGGCGAAATGTCCGGTCTCGATCATCATGGCGCTACTCCTGGGCGTGCTGCCAGACGCCCTGTTCCTTCAGGCTGTCGGCGACTTCCTTCGGCATGTAGTTTTCGTCGTGCTTGGCCAGAACGCTGTCGGCCACGAATGTGCCGCCGGCATCGAACGTGCCTTCGGTGACCACGCCCTGCCCTTCGCGAAAAAGGTCCGGCAGCAGGCCGACATAAACAACCGGCACCCGGTTTTCGGTATCGGAAACGGCGAAGGTGATGCGGCTGCCCTGGCCGCGCACCACCGAACCGTCCTCGACCAGGCCGCCGAGGCGTACGCGCTGGCCGGGCGGCACCGCAGCCTCCGCGATGTCGGCGGGCATATAGAAATAGGAGGTCTTTTGCCCGAGCGCGTAAAAGGTCAGCGCCGTCGCCGCGCCGAGGAATCCCAGCGCGCCGGCGATGATCGACAGTCTCTTTTGCTTGCGTGTCATGCTCACTCCACCGCGCCGAGGCCGAGGGTTCCGGCAAAGTCGCGCAATTTTTGTCCGGCCTCGCTGTCAGGCCCCAGGGCCTTGAGACCGCGTTCGAGGGCCTGACGTGCGTCGCCCTTGCGGCCGAGCACGCTGTAGGAGCGCACGAGCCGGCGCCAGCCCTCAGCGTCGGCGGGATTATCGCGCAGGCGCTGATCCAGGTTCGCGACCATGGTCTCGATCATGGCGGTGCGATCCGCGGCGTTCATCTGCGCCGCCGCCTCCACATCGTCCCGGGACGGGCCACCGGCAACGGGGGCGTCGAGCCCGGCCTGCGCGCGCGCCAGCGCCTCGCCGACCACGCCACGCCAGGGCGAGGCTTGCGGCAAATCGCCCATCAGCGCCGTCAGATCCGCCACCGCGTCCTCCAGCCGGCCCTCCTGGGCCAGCGCCGTTGCAAGATAGAACCGCGCCTTGGGATTGTTGTCTCCGCCCGCCGCGACGGCGCGGCGGAACGCGTCCGCCGCCTCGTTGGTGACGATGCCGCCGGCTTCGGCAAAAAGCGCCTCGCCGAGGCCGGTTTCACGGGCCGGGTCGCTGCCAAGCAGCCGGATCGCATTGCGATAGGCGATGACGGCATCGGCGGGACGATTCATGCGCAGATAGATCGGCGCCAGAACGTTCCAGCCCCGACCGTCCTCGGGATTGGCGCGAATGTGGTTTTCGGCCCGCGCCACCAACTCGTCGAGAGTGTTGTCGCGGGGATCCTTTTCCAGGCGCTGGGCGAGCGGCTGGGCCGGCAGATCGGGCGAGCCGATCGTGGCGTACACGCCCCAGCTCAGCAGCGGAACGCCGAGCACCGCGCAGGCGGTCACGACCGGCACCAGCCGGGAAGCGCGCGGGCCGCCCGCAGTGCCGGCGGCGTCGAGCTTGATCATCCTGCGGCCGATCTCGGCGCGTGCTTCCTCGGCCTCGGCCTCGCCGATCAGACCGCGTTGTCTGTCGCGGCCAATCTCGGCAAGCTGGTCTCGGTAAACTTCAAGATCGTGAGCGGCGGCCGGCACATGGGTTCGCGGCCGGCGGGCGAGCGGCAACAGGACCGCGAGCGAGGCGGCGATCGTCAGCAACGCGAGGAAAAGCCAGAACACCATCATCAATCACATAGACCCGCCGATCAGTTCTGCCAATCGCCGTGGCATGCGGCGATTTGGCTCCCGAGACGATCAGGCGCCCTGTCTAAGTCAGCGGCGTCCAGCTTCCGTCCTCGTTGCGGCAGGCGGTGCCGCGCGCCTCGCGCATGCCGGCCGTCCCGGTCACAGCATGCGTGTATTGCCGGCAATCCTGACTGCCGACCCGATAGGGCTGGGCCGCCGTCACCGCGCCCGTCCATGCTCCGCCATCGCTTTTCCAGGTCACCGGCTTGCCGCCTGGCGTGTGTTCAAGCGCGGTGTACTCGGCCTGCAGCGCAAGCCGACGATCGCGCGCACTCAGTCCCAGGCCGAGTTCCCCGCCGATCAGGCCGCCATCCATCGCCTTTTCGATCGAAGCAGTCGACAGCAGGCCGGGCGTTACCCGGCCGAGCGAGGTGGTCGTGCAACCCGAAAGCAAGCCGCAGGCGAGCGCAATCAAGAGATTCAGTCTCATGGGGCCGGCCTGCATTCCCTTGTCGGATATTGGCGAAGACAATCGATTCCGCGTACCGGTCAGTTTTGACCGAAATTTGGCGCGCCTTCAATTATGCGTCGCCAATATTGCCGTCAACTGGCCTGGCGAAGCACGATTGCGACCCGCAGGCCGCCAAGTTGGCCACGCTCGAGCGCGATGGTGCCGCCATACTCGCCGACGAGATCGGCAACGATGGCGAGCCCAAGCCCGGTGCCCGGCTTGCTCTCGTCGAGGCGGCGGCCGCGTTTGAGCGCCTCGCGGGCCTTGTCCGGAGGAATGCCCGGCCCGTCATCCTCGATCGAGATCTCGAAACTCTGGCGGTCGTCCGCACCCGCCGTCAGCGAGACGCGGACGCGGGATTCGGCCCATTTCACCGCATTTTCCAGGAGATTGCCCAGAATCTCTTCCAGGTCCTCGCGCTCACCGGCGAACACGATCTCCTCGGCCGGAAGGCGGCTCTCGACGGTCACCGCCGGGTTGAGCTTGCGAAAAACCCGCACCAGCCGCTCGACGATATCGCGCGTCGGCGTGCGGAAAACGACGCTGTCGCGCTGGGCGGCGATGCGCGCACGCTTGAGGTAGTGCTCGACCTGCTCCTGCATCGAGGCCGCCTGCTCGACGATCAGATCGCCCTTTTGTCCGCCCATCGAACGCCCCTCGTTGAGAAGCACGGCAACCGGCGTCTTCAGCGAATGGGCGAGATTGCCGACCTGGGTGCGGGCGCGTTCCAGGATGCGGCGGTTGTTTTCGATCAGCGCATTGGTCTCGTTGGCCAGCGGTTCGATTTCGGAGGGGAAATGTCCGTCGAGTTTTCTGGCCGTGCCTTCTCGCAATTGAGCGAGCGCGTTGCGCACCTGGTCGAGCGGGCGCAGCCCGAACAGGATCGCGACCGCGTTGATGGCAATCATTCCGGCGCCGAAAACCGCGAGATAGGTATAGAGCTGCCGCTCGAACTGGCTGATCTGCTGTTCGAGTTCGCTGCGATTGCCCATCACGCGGAAGCGGGCGATCCGGTTTTGCGCGTCGAGGATGAAATCGTTTTCCAGAACGTCGATGCGCTCGCCGCCGGGACCCGTCGTCTCGTAGCGGCGCTGGAATTCGCTGTCGAAGGGAACTTCCGCCACCGGCGGCGCCGGGATCGGGCGGGTCATGGAAGGCGAGCGAAAGCCGTCGCCAAGCCCCGGCGACACCGGTTCGACGGCCCAGTACCAACCGGATTCGGGTTGGGTGAATTTCAGGTCGTAGAGTTCCGGCGCACCCCGCAGGCTGCCGTCCTCGGCAACGCTGACGGCGGTGACGACGCTGTAGAGATGGGCCGTCAGAAGCCCGCGGAAACCGCGCTCCTCGGCATCGCGGTAGAGCGCGGAAATCAGCGTCGCGATAACGACGAGCGCAGCGATGGCCCAGACGGTGGAGTAGGTGACGACACGTAGGGAGAGCGAGCGCGGCCCGAACCTCATCCTCCGTGCCCGGCCCGCTGTCCGCTCCCGACCGGAGCCGCGCTCATGCGGCGGGCCCGTGCATGCGGTAGCCCATGCCGCGCACGGTCTCGATCAGATCGTTGCCGATCTTCTTGCGCAGGCGGCCGACGAACACCTCGACCGTGTTGGAATCGCGATCGAAATCCTGATCGTAGAGATGTTCGACCAGTTCCGTGCGCGACACCACCTCGCCCATGTGATGCATCAGATAGGCGAGCAGGCGGAACTCGTGCGACGTCAGCTTCACCGGCGCGCCATCGAGGTCCACCTTTGAGGTCTTGGTATCGAGCCTGAGGCCACCGCACACGAGTTCGGTGGTGGCGTGGCCGGCGGCCCGCCGGATCAGCGCGCGAACCCGCGCCAGCACTTCCTCGATATGGAAGGGTTTGGCGACGTAATCGTCGGCGCCGGCGTCGATACCGGCGACCTTGTCGCTCCAGCGGTCGCGCGCCGTCAGCATGAGGACCGGCATCTTCTTGCCGTCGCGGCGCCATTGTTCGATGACGCTGATGCCGTCCATCTCGGGCAGGCCGATATCGAGTATGACGGCGTCATACGGTTCGGTATCGCCGAGGAAATGGCCTTCCTCGCCGTCATAGGCGCTGTCGACGACATAACCCGCTTCCGCGAGGGCGTCGCTGATCTGTCGGTTGAGGTTCTTGTCGTCCTCGACAACGAGTATGCGCATCAGATCCTCGACGTAATCGATTGTACCCCGACCTATCTAACGCGCTTCGCCCAGGGAGGAAAAGCGGTTCGTCGGCCTCTATCCCGCGTTCACGGTCGTTTGCACGCGGCGCGGCGGTTTGCCGTCCTTGCTGGGAATTGTATAGGTGATGACACACACCGTACGCCCGCCCTGGTCGACGGATACGGCCCTGCGAAGCTGGCCGCCGGCGCTGGAGGCCACCGACTGACCGATGGCGGTGCAGTCGGCGGCGATCGTATGGACATAGCTCGGCACGCTCGGAGCCTGCGCAAGCACGGTGGCGTTAGCCGGGCTGGCCATCGCCACGGCAAGCGCCAGGGCCGCAGTCCTGAGATGGGGGCAAAAACCGTTCATGGCGCTCTTCTAGCCGGGATCGGCTGAACGCGGAATGAACGTGCGCGGCTTGAAGCGGCCTTGTCGCCTGATCCGGTCACGTTTTCTCCCCCTGTTCAGCCGGGACCGGCCTCGCCGTCGCGGACTGCGGCAACCCTAGCCGATTTTCGCGGTCGCCGACAATCGGCCAAAAAGGGCCAAAATCCCCGAGATCGCGGTGATGGTTTCCAAAATGGTCTCCGTCAGTGCGGCATTGTCGAGTTCGCCGAACGGCAGACCGAACAGGCCGGCGGTTCCCGTCAGCACCGTGATCAGCGACGCCCAGACGGTGCGCGACATGTACCAGGGTTTGGTTGCGGTCATGGGGATATCTCCTTCATGGTTTTTTTTGGGGGGGGGGGGCGGGGGCGGGAAGTGCCAGAAACCTTCAACCGATCACCGTTCGCAGCATGGCCTGCAGACCGGGAGCGCCGGCGATACCCTTTTTCTGCATGACGACGATGTCGGCCTCGGCCGGCGTAGCGGCGAAATCGGCCAGGATGTCGGCAGCCGGATAGGTCCAGTACGGCACGGTCACATCGGCGGCGCGCACGAGGGCGCCCTCAGGGTGGCGGATTTCGACGCGGTAGGCCTCCGCCTCCTCGCCGAGCGGGATTTCGGCCGGCTCCCAGCTGTCGGCGGCGATCCGGCCGCGGCGTATCCAGCTTATCGTCACATCGCCGCCAGGCTGCATCCGCGCGGCGATGTGGACAGGCGCCAGCGGCATGGCCGCGCGCAGGCCGCCGCCAAGATGCGCGGTGGAGAAGGCCGGGCCGCCGAAATCGGCGCCGGCCGGACCGACCAGCCAGTGAAGCGGCAGACCGATCTCCCGCGCGCGCAGCCCCGCCGGCCTGACGGCCGCGTCGAGCACCACGAACGGCGCGCCGGCAGAGGCGCCGGCAACCATTGCATCTTCCGTGCCGAGTTGCCCGCGCAGCAATCCGTCCAGTTGCCAGACATTCGCCGCCGTCTCGACGGCCGTCTCGTACTGGACGACTTCCCACACGCCGTTATCCGCCCTGATGGCGGCCGCGTTGGCGCCGTTCAGCATCTGGATGGTCGACACGCTGGCAAGCGCGCCGCCGCGCAGCTGCACGCGCAGTGCGTTTGCCCGGTCGATGCGCCCGACCGGGCCCGCGGCCAGGTCGGACAAAAGCGTGCCGGTCACCGCCGGTCTGTCGAGGTCGGCCCGTTCGTCGAAACCGGTCTCCTCGGGCGAGGCGAAGACGCGCTGCGCACGCCACGGACGCGACCAGGCGGCAAGCTGAAATTGCCGGTGAGGCTCGTCCGACGCGCTGGTCAGCGGCAAGTCCATGAACACGGCGAACGGCGCCGCGACCGGATCCGGAAGCCGGGCGGGGCTGTCTTCGGTTGCCGGAATATCGGGGGTTTTCGGCACGCGTTCCATGCGCCGTGCCTCGACCTGGCGGACCAGCCCCTCCTCGATCCCGGTCACCAGATACTCGCCGCCGACGCCGGCCTGCGCCAGGCTCACCAGCGAACCCGCTGCGATCGCGCGATCGCACGCCGGCACGGCAAAGGTAACCGTCTCGCGTGCGCGCCACTGCCGGCGCAGCCAGTCGAGCGCGAGTGACCGGGCCGGTCCCGCTTCCAGGCTTCCCGAAAAGGACAGCGCCTCCTGACTGTTGCTGCCGGCGTCCGGACGCAGATGGCGGGCGGTCGCGGCCTGGTATTCGCGCATCGGATCGCGAAAGGCGAGCACCACTTCGCCGGGCAGATCGTGGGGCGGCGCGCGCCTGTGCGCGATCGCCGGTTCGGGCTCGCGCCAGACGAGGTCCGCGACCGCGACCGCCTGGCCCGCCACCGTTTCGATGTCGCGCACGGTAAGCGCGCCGGCCTCCTCGATCACCGCCAGACCGTAAATGTCGGCCAGGTCCTCCAGCACCACGCGCGCCGTCGACGGCTGACCGACCACATAGCCGACCAGCGTGCCGCCGGCATCGGTCGTGTCGGCCAACGGCAGGCCGTGATCGGCCAGAACCGCGTTGACGAGATCGGCGACGGTCGGATTGGCCAGACGGCCGTTCAGCCAATGGCCGAGCGGCCAGTTGCCGCCGTCGCCCCAGATATGCGTGGCCAGCGGAAAGACGGGAAACGGCCGGGCGTCCCAGGCCCACAGATAGATCCGCTCGCGGTCGACCATGCGCCCGCCATAGGCGCCCGACACCGGGTTGTCGGTCTCGACGAAGCCGGCGACCGCCTCGTCCCAATGGTCGAGATGGGCGCGCAGGAATCGGTGCTGGGCGAAGTCCGAGCGGCCACCATTGGAAAAATGCGGCAACGCGCTTTCGGCGGATTTGGGATCGACGAAGACGTTGGGCTGGTTCGGTCCCTTGTCGCAGGCCGGACAGCCGAGTTCGGTAAACCAGATCGGCTTCGAGCGCGGCACGAAGGCCGTCGGCGTCGCCGCCTCCACCCCGCCCGGGCGGTCATGATGCGGGTTCGACCACCACGACACGATGTCCTTGGGCCGGAATACCCATGGCTTGCCGTAGGCGCCGTCGGTGATGGCGCTGCGCTGTCGCATCCGGCGCGCCGCGTCGCTCGCATAGTGCCAGTCGAACCGTTCGCCGCCGGCGATCGCCGCCCGCAGCGCCTTGGCGTCGTAGGGTCCAGCGGCGCCATCGGGACTGGTTCCGGCGTGGTCGCCGTCGCGCCAGTCGGCCAGCGGCAGGTAATTGTCGATGCCGATCGCATCGATGGCCGGATGGGCCCACAGCGGATCGAGATGGAAATAGACGTCGCCGCTGCCGTCTGACGGCTGGTGGCCGAAATATTCGCTCCAGTCCGCGCCGTAGCTGATCTTGGTCGGCGCGCCGACGACAAGACGCGCCTGCGCCGCCAGATCACACAGCGCCTCTACCACCGGAAAAGCGTCGGTTTGGTCGCGCAGCGTCGTCAGGCCGCGCAGCTCGGAGCCGACCAGGAAGGCGTCGACGCCGCCGGCCGCCTGCGCCAGCATCGCGTAATGCAGCACGAAACGGCGATAGCCCCAGTCCTGCGGATCGCCGGCATACCGGGCCATTCCGTCTTCAATCGAAAAGTCGGCCGCCGTCGCCGAGCCCATGAACAGATCGGCCTGGCCGCGCGCGGCGGCGGTTTTGTCGGCGCTTTGAGGCCGGCCCGGCGCCGGATCGCACGTGATGCGGCCCCGCCATGGATAACGCGCCTGGGCGGAGCCGCCATAAGGGTCTGGCAGCGTGTTGCCGGCCGGCACGTCCATCATGATGAAGGGGTAGAGCGTGACCTTCAGGCCGCGCGCCTTCAAGGCGCCGATCGCCTGGATCACCGACAGATCGGACGGCGTGCCGCCATAGGCGGCGCGGCCCGCGTCCTGCGAGACGATGTCGGCCTCGGCGGGGCCGAGCCCGCCTGCTTCCCAGGGCACCGAAGCGGCGGCGACCGACGGATCGGTGACGCCGGGCCGGATGCGGCATTGTCCGGCCCTCAGATCATTGCCGAACCAGGTCGCCACCAGGGCGACACTGGTCAGGTTCGGACAGGTGGCGACCAGTTCGTCGAGCGAGGCTTCGAAATCGCTGGCGGCGTAGAGCACGTGCCGGTTGACGAGCCCGGCCTCGCCCATCTGGACGCTCTGGCTGACCTCGCCCGGCGCGTAGCCGAACTGGGTCGAACCCGGTATCAGCGCGACGGCGCGCACCTGGCCGCACAGGGGACCGACAGGGCGGATGACTTCGAACTGGAGCTGCGGCAGGCGGTTGCCATACGCCTCGAGCGGCAGGCGTTCGAACACGACATAGGCGATCCCGCGATAGGCCGGAGCGTTGCCCGCGCCCTGCTTGGCCTCGATCAGCGGATCGGGCGGCTGATCCTCGCTGCCGCGATAAAGACGCATGGTGATCGCTGTCATGTCGAGTTCGCGGCCGTCGGCCCACACCCGGCGGATCGTCGCGATCTCGCCCTCGCACAGGGCGAAGGCCGCGTTGGCGAAATAGGTGTAGGTATTGACGCGCGGTCCGCCCTTGCCGCCCTGGCGCTCGGAGGTGCGGGTTTCTTCAAACCGCGTCGCCCAGATCAGCGTGCCGCCCAGCCGCGCGGTGCCGTAAAGCCGGGGCACGGGCGTTCCATCCTCAGCCGAGAACGGCTGCGCGCCTTTCAGCCGCGGTCCTTCCCGCGTGCGCGTCCCGCCCAGCACATAGCGGTCCAGGGCATAGCCGGCGAGCGCGCCCGCGGCGGTGCCGATGGTGACGCCGGTCGCGCCGAGAAAACCGCCGAGATAGGCGCCGGCGGCCTGTAGCAGGAGTGTGGCCAAGACTTGCCCTCAGTCGGGTTCGGGAAACGAGAACACGCCGGCGATGCGGCGGCGCCATTGCGGCACCAGCGCGGAGACCGTCACCGCATGGCCCTGATAGGCGTGCACGAAACGATCCGGCGCAAGCAGGATGCCGGCATGTTTGGCCGGCAGCGCCGGTTTCCAGCGAAACAGCACCAGGTCGCCCGCCGCGGCTGCCGCCAGCGGACGTTCGCGACAATGGCGGCGCGCGGCGTCCAGCAGGCGGTCGCGTCCGCCCGCTTCCGCCCAGTCGGGCGCGTAGGCTTCGACCGGCTCGGGTTCGTCTTCGTAGAGGGCGCGCCAGACGCCGCGCACCAGTCCCAGGCAGTCGCAGCCGACGCCCTTTTTCGATCCCTGATGACGGTAGGGGGTTCCCACCCAATCGAGCGCTTCGGCGACGACCCGCGCGCCAACCGACCCGTTCGATGCCGGCTTCACGTTCATGGCACCAGCGGGCTCCCGTCGAAGGTTTCGTCCGGCGTCGCGTACCCGTAGGCGGCGTCGTTGCCCGGCAGATGCGGAAAGCCGCGGAAATTCAGATGATTGCCGAATTTTGCCTTGCAGGTGGAAAACCGCTTGTCGCAGCCGGCGCGCAGCGCCACCGTCGTGCCGGCAAGCGGCAAAGGCGCGGTGTCGCGCCAGATCACCACCTCGTCGGCCGCGCTGCCGCGCCGATGCGCGAGAATGCGATGGCGGGCGCCCGCCAGCGGCCCGTCGAGGCAGGTCAGGGTGCCGTTGGAAAACCAGCCGGGCTCGAAGGTCTCGATGCCGTCGACCTCCACCATGTCGGCGGTGACGACGGCGCTCACTGTCCCCTCGCCGGCAAAAGCGGGCTGGTCGAGCGCTACGCCGCAACGCCCGTCGCCCAGCTCCGCGTCGCAGCCGCGGCGGAACCAGCGTCCGCGCGGCTGGTCGAGATGGCGCTTCTGGCTTTCCAGTTCGGCGCGAAAACGTCCGTCCTCCAGCGTGATCTTGCCGATCACCGCCTTGCGCAGCAATGCGTGTTGGTCGGGCGCGCGCCAGTTGACCAGAAAGGTCTCGACGGTCGCCCCGTCGAAACGCCCGGCTGCGATTTCCCCGGCATCGAGATCGGCCGAAAACAGCGCGCCTTCAATATCGAGCGTGTCGACCGACAGTCCGAGGCTTTCGCGCGCTTCGCTGGCCGAAAACCCCGAATCCGGCGCGCACGGCGTGCCGTCGACGACCAGCGGACGGTCGTGGTCGGTGAACCCCAGAACCGTCGCGTCGGCCCGCACGACGCGCCAGCCATGGCACACGGTCGTCACTTCGTGTTGCAAATGCGCCAGAAGCTCGGGCGAAAAGCCGCTCACGACAGAACCTCGATCAGGGGAATGGCCGGAATCTGGCCGGCCTTGAAAGCGGCAAGGCTGATGGCCAGCGCCTCGCTATCGAAGCGGACCGGGACGTCGAATTCGTAACCGGCCGTGACCGACAGGCCAGCCTGGGGGATCGAGGCGGGCTCGAAAGTCACCAGCCCGGTGGTGGCATCGACCGTGAAGTCGACGCCCGCCACCCCAGCCGCGCCGTCCACCGCGACGCTGACGGTGCCCTCGACCGGCTTGCGGATCGGGCGCTGATAGGCGTCCGGTCCCGAACCGTAAATCTTGATCAGCTGATAGGCGGCGGTCGTGCCGTCGCCGGTTCCGATCGTCTGGTCGAGGGCGGACGGCGTTTCGTGCGGCGCGCAGGACTTGCGGTCGAATGGATCGCGAAAGCGGAAACCGTGCAGCGATCCGCGCCGCGCCTCGAAAAAGGCCAATACCGCATAGACGTCATCGAGCGAACGCAGCCCGGTGCCGGCATCGTAGCTGCGCCTGGACTCGGCGAACCTGGCATTGCGCCTTTCCCGGCCGGAGGTCAGCGTCACGATCTCGTTGCGCCGCACCGGCCCGCCGGTCGCCCCGAAAGACACCGCGCTCGGAAACAACACCTCGTGAAACGCGTCAAGTTCGGCCAATGCCGCCTCCCCCGTTTTGCCTGTCGACCCGGTCCGATCACAGCGAGCGGGCGCCGCGCGAGGCGGCGCGCGCGATCATGCCGGTGATCTGGGCTTCGGATTTGCGGAACGAGGCGGCGTCCGGCGTCGTCACGTTGAAGACGATGTTGACCGGCGGCGCCGTCCCGCCGGCGGCCACGCCCAGGCGTCCGTCGGCGCCGCGCGCGAGCGGCAGAATCGCCTCCGCGCCGGCCTCGCCCATCAGGCCGAGCCCGCCCCGCATCGGAAAATAGGTCGGCTGCGACACCACTCCGCCGGTCGCGAACCGGGTCGGTCTTCCCGGAACCCCGCCCTTGGCGTGCGGAACGGCCTTCAGCAGCATGTCGAACAGGCCGGACATGCCCGCACCGATCAGGTTCTGCAGCGGCGCCAGCGCCTTGCCGAGCGCCATCTCCGACAGGCTGAGGGCGAGGCGTCGCAACACGTCCTCCAGGGCCCGGCCGCTGAAGGCGGCCCGTTTGAACGCGTTCGTCAGGCGCGCCCCGAAATCGTCCGACAGGCTTTTGAGGTCGTCGAAGACCTTGCGTACGGACTCGGCGTCGAATTCCAGGTCTATCCGCGCGGTATCATCCATGTCTGTCCCTAACTCCCTGGTCTGGAAACCGTGTCATCAACGCTTCGAGAGCGGCGCGGTCCGGCACCGCGCCGGCACCGCGCACGACAAGCCCGCTCGCGCAGGCGAACTCCTTCGGCGTCATGGCCCAGAACTGGGCCGGCGACAGTCGCAACACGCCGAAGCCGATCGCCATCAGTCGTGACCAGTCCATCGCCTGCCGCCTGCTTGCTCTTCGCGACACAGGAACCGGCCGCTCAGTCTCGCGGCTCGGGCGCGGTGGCTTCGGCAGAGCCGAAAGTGGCGGTGAGAAGCCGCGCCACGATCTCGGCGAAGCCGGCCACGCCGCCGTCGACGGCCATCGCCATCACCTCCTCGTCGGTGATCGACGCGCCGCCGCCGCGCAGGCCCGCACCGACAATGCATGCCAGGTCACGGGCCGAAAGCCGGCCGCTCGCGATCCGCTTGACGAGTGCCTGCAGGTCGCCTGCCTCGAAACCGGCCTCCAGTTCGGCCAGCGCGCCCAGCGTCAGGCACAGGCGGTAACGCCTGCCGTCGAGCTCGGCGGCGATCTCGCCGCGCTGCGGATTGATGATCATCAGCTTCCCGAAAAGCCGATCGCGCCGGCCGATTCCAGCGCCAGTTCGAACGTCACTTCAGCATCGTGACTGCCGGCATATTCCAGCGCCGTGATCTGGAAGGGGCCCTCCACCGTGCCGAAATCGGGCACCACGACCTGCCATGCATCGGTGGCGCCGGCAAAGAAGCGGGCGCGGATCTCCGCATCCGACTGCGCGTCCTTGAAGATGCCCGATCCACTCACCGAGGCGCGCTGCACGCCCGAGCCGGCGAGCAGTTCGCGCCAGCGTCCGGCCGAGTCGGAATCGGTGATGTCGACCGTCTCGCTGTTGAACGCCAGCCGCCGCGCCCTGAGACCGGCGACAGTCAGAAATCCGCCCATCCCGTCGATGTCGAGCTTCAGCAACAGGTCCCTGCCCTTCTGCGCAGCCATGAACGCGGTCCTTTCGTTTCGTGAGAATTCGTGGTGGCGCCGCCGGCGCTCAGCCCGCCGCCTCGATCAGCGCGCGAAATCGCATTACGCCCCGGTAAAGGGCGAGGTCGTCGTCGTAGCGCACCTCGGCGAAGTCGTGCCGCATCAGGACCAGCCTGCCTTCCGCCAGCGGCACCGGCTGCGCGGCCAGGCGCGGCTTGATCAGCTCCATGATCTCAAGCGCTTCGGCCTTGCCGCGCGCCTTCGACCACACATGCAGGCTGAAAAGCTGCTCGGTGCCGTTCTCGGTGCCGGTGCTCCAGTCGTAAACGCTGGTGCGACCGAAGGTGACATAGGGAAACGGCACGTTGGCCGGTGCGTGATCGTAGATGCGCGCGCCGCCCAATCGCGCCGTCAGGGCGGCGTCGGCGCTCAGCGCCGCATGAACGGCCGCCTGCAGTTCAATCGCTGCGGCCGCCATGCGCGCCTCCCGCCTGCGGCATGCGCGTGTCGGGCGCGCCTGCGGCCTTTTTCCCGCTCGCAGCCCGAAGCCGCCGGGCGTAATCTTGCTGCGCCCGTTCATCGGCGCGCGCATGCGCCCTGCTCCTGAGGGCGCGCACCAGACCGTCCAGCGTCAGGCGCATGGAAAGTTTCATCGTCCCTCCTCCTCGCTCTGGCAGACGAGATAGCGGCCGCTCTCGTCGGGATCGTGCAGATGGCGGATCGAAAACAGCCGCGCGCCGGCGCGAAAACGCATGCCGCTCGCCACGTCGTCGCGATGGCGGATGGTGATGTGGTGCGTCACCCGCTCGACGCGCTGATCGGGACCGAAGCGGCTCGATGCGGCGACCGGCTCGAGCCGGGCAAAGAGCGTCGCCACCGCGTTCCAGTTTTCGACATGACCTCCCGTCGCGTCGACGACCGTTTCGGCCGCCTCCAGCGTCAGCCGCGTGCGCAGCGCGCCGGGATCGATGCGCGCGCGCCTCACAGCAACGCTTTCGGCCGATAGGCCGCCATCAGCCGCTGATAGCCGTCGGGCAGCGACACCGGCTGGTCGCGTGCACCGAACGCGGCGCGGAACTCGTACCAGTGCGACACCAGCAGCGTCATCGCCCGCTTCAGCAGATCGGGCACGTCGACGCCCGAAGCGCCGAACCCGGCGCGGAAGTCGATTTCGATTCCGTTCATCGCCAGTCCCGGCCTTGCCGGCTCGCGCATGAAAAGCCGCGCCGGCCGCGACAGCCCGTCGAGCTGATAGTCGGCCGGGTCGGCAAGCGACGCGGCGCCCTCTTCGTCATAGATCGTCACGGACAGGACTTCGCGCACCGGGTGCCGGCGCAGATGCGCCACCCCGCCTGGCGGCCAGCCGTCGAGCACCAGCCGCCAGTCCTGGTCGATCAGCGCAAGACCGGCATGCCGCTCCACCTCCTCGCGCGCCGCCCGGATCAGACCGGTGATCAGATCGTCCTCGGCCGTGTGGTCGAGGCGCAGAAACGCCCGGCATTCGGCCACGGTCAGTGGCTCGACCGGCGGCGCGACGGTGCGAAACAACGCCATCGAAGATCCTTCGTCATTGGGATTTTTTGGGAAACGAAGCGGCCCCGGCGCTGGTCGGAGCCGTAAGCCATGGCGCCAGGACGCCATGGCGAAGCGGATCGCAGATCAGGACACGCCGAATTTCAGCAGCTTGATGGCGTCGAAGTCCTGCACGCCGCCGCCGACCCGCTTGGTGGTGTAAAACAGCACGTAGGGCTTGGCCGAGTAGGGATCGCGCAACACCCGCACGCCGGTACGATCGACCACCAGGTAGCCGCGGCCGAAATCGCCGAAGGCGATCGCGGTGGCGTTGCTGGCGATGTCGGGCATGTCCTCGGCCTCGACCAGCGGGAAGCCCATCAACATGGCCCGGCTGCCGGGGCTCGCCGGGGGCTGCCACAGATAGTTTCCGTCGGCGTCCTTGAGCTTGCGGATCGCGGCCTGGGTCTTGCGGTTCATCACCCAGCCGGCATTCTGCCGGTAGCCGGCCTTCAGCGCATAGATCGTGTCGATCAGCACGTCGGAGGCGTCGCTCGCCGGCAGCGCGCCGTCGACCCCGGTCGCCACGTAACCGAGCTTGCCCCACACCCAGGCGCTTTCGCCAACCTGGTCGTAATCGAGAAAGCCGCGCGGCTTGTTGATGCCGTCGCCGGCGACGAAGGCCACGCCTTCCTGCTCGGCAAAGGCGGTCTCGATCTCGCCGGTGATCCAGTCGTCGAGGTCGACCGCGCTGTCGTCGAGCAGCGAGGCGGTCGCCGCCGGCATGGCGTAGATCTCCATGGTCGGAAACTGCAGCTCAGCCAGGGTCGCGCTGGTCGTCTCGGGCCGTGCCGCCGTCTCGCCGACCCAGCCGACCGCTGGCCCGCTCAGCGCGAAGGGCTTTTTCAGCACCGCGCCCGATACCTGCCGCACCGACGCGATACCGCGGATCGGCGACAGCGCGGCCAGCCGCTTGCCGATCGCCGCCTCCGTCTCGTCGGGCACCAGATAACCGCCGTCCTGTCCCGAGCCGTAGGACATCGCCTTGGTGTCGAGCGCCCGCAAGGCGCGGTCGTCGCCGGAGCGCATATAGGCATGGAAGGCGTCCTTGTGCTCGCCGGACACGCCGGCCGCGAAGCCGGCCCCGCCGAGTGCCGGGCGCGCCTTGCCGATCAGCAGCCCGTCGAGGCGCCGGCGCTGGTCGTCGAGCGCCTCGGAAATGCGTTCGAGCCGCTCCTCCACCAGCACGTCGCCGGCCGCCTTGCCCTCGACGGCGGCCAGACGCTCGTCATTGGTCTGTTTGAACGCCTCGAAAGCGTGCATGAATTCGGCGAAGGCCGGCGCGATCTCCTGCGATGCGCCGGTTTCGGCCTTGTGTTCGGGAGCGGCGATGCTCTTTTGCGTCATTGCGGTTCCTTTCCTTCGATCAAGAATGTTGCGGCGCGGATGATGCCGGCGAGATCGGCCGACTGCGCCGTCAGCGGGGTCTGCGGCGCGGCGCCGGCCCCGCTGTCGGGGCCGATCGCCTCGACGCGGGCGCCTGTCAGCATCGGGAAGGTGACGACCGAGATTTCCCACAGATCGGCCTCCAGGATGCGGCGCACGCGCCGGCGCGGGTCGCGCGCCGCGCGCACGGTGCGAAAGCCGATCGACAGTCCGTCGATGGCGCCTTCGGCAATCAGCGCGCGCACCTCGCGCGCCCGCCCGACACCCGACGACAGCACGCCTTCGACGAACAGGCCGCGTGCGTCCTCGCGCAGGGCGAGCCAGCGCCCGATCGGCTGAGCCGGATTGTGCTGGAACAGCATGCGGATGCCGCCCGGCCCCTTTTTAGCCAGCGCGCGCGCAAACGCGCCCGGCTCGATCAGATCGCGGCCCTGGTCGAGCCGGCCGAACAGGCTGGCGTAGCCGCGAAAACGGCCGCCTTCGCCGGCGCCCGCGCCGGGGCGGGCCCAGCCGGCCGCGTCCCTCGTCCGCGCCGTGTCAACGTTCATCGCGTTTCCCTCCCGCGTCCGGCACACGCCCGCCCGCGGGCCAGCGCTGCAGGAGGCGCATGACCAGCCCCAGCGCCCACCAGGCGCACAGGCTCGCGGCGCCCGCGCCCATCAGCATGGTCTCGGCGGTGCCGATCACGTCGGCGATACCAAGTTCGTCGGCGATCTTGAGTCCGGCGGCGGTGCCGAACACCAGGCCGCAGACCACCCCGACGGCGAAGCGGATCGCCG
The DNA here is from genome assembly GCA_039973095.1 of Nitratireductor sp. GTDB lineage: Bacteria > Pseudomonadota > Alphaproteobacteria > Rhizobiales > Rhizobiaceae > Mangrovimarina. Next base: position 162,312 of record JBDWLQ010000004.1, read on the forward strand.
CCTCGCGCCGGGTTCGCGGCAACATGTAGGCGAGCGAGACGGCAGACCCCGCCACCGCGCCCGCCCCCTTGGCCGCCCATTGCCAGGCGGCATCCGGTACGTCGGTCAAGTCCTTCTCCGATTTTGCTAGATCGCGACGGCCCGATGCCGGGCCTGGCAGCACTCGATCGTCCCCGGTCGAGGTTCGCCGGGTGCTCGTATGCTGTCATTAGAGATGCTGGCTCAGCCCCAGCCGACAACAAGCTTGTCGGCCGACTCGGGATGGTTGAGCCAGATTCGGACCAGCATTGTCCGACCTGGCACCTCCGCCGTCAGCACCGGCTCGGCAAGCACGTCGGAAGTCATCAATTGTTTGTTGGGCGTTTCGATGAACCCGTCAAAGGCAGGCTCCTCTTCGGTCGCCACTTCGTCCGACGCCCCCCAGGGTCAGCTCGGCCTCGACGTCGACTTCGTGACGGCAACGCGCGTTGACGCATGAAGCCGTCGCCTCCACGCTCGCTCCGGTCACCGGCCAGACGGATTCGCCGCCATCGATGTCCGAAACGAAGACCAGTCCGTCTTGCAGTGAGCGTTTCGTTACCTGCACGAGCGGTCTCCGCCTGGGCATCGAATTCGGGTAACAGCCGGACAGCCCATCAACGTTTCAGACAACCTTTCAGGCGTTACTCCCACGCAACGACAATTTCGTCGGGTTCCGTCTCGCGATTGGCCGAAATTACGACCTTCGTGACTGTCCCAGACACGTCCTCGCGAAGCACCGCATCTTCTTCAACCGTCGAAACAACCAGCCTCCTGCTGGGCGTCTTCAGGCTACCTGAAAAAACAACGATTGCAGCGGAGTCAACCTCCGCTCGCGCGCCGAGACTAATCTTGGTCTTACCGTCGACATTCGCCAAACAGCGTATCGAAACCACGCTATCGGTGGCGAGTACGAGTTTGCCCGGCTCGAAGTCGGGTACTTGTCCCCCACGTAGGTCGCTGAGGAAGAAGAGCGAGTTCGGAGGTGCAATCTTCAGTGACTTGGTCATCGAATCGGGTTCACCTGTTGCGTCGTATCCAGTTTCCCTGCCGTCCACTACAAGACATGCAATGCGGGAACAGTCGCTGCGGCCTTCCAAGCGGGTTCCAGGCAACGGCTCGGATCGCACTCAGCGTCTCGTCGCAATCCGCGCCTACTCAATCCTCAGCCAGACCACCGGTGTTCCCTGACGGCCAGTCGTCCAGACCTCGATATGTGCCTCACGACGGTCGAGCGGCATCTCATGAATCACATCACCGGGCACGATCATGAGAACCAGCCGGCGACTGGGAATGGCTTGGTCGAAGGCTGCAAGACGCGACAGCTCTGGACCCGGGGCTTTGGTCGGGTTGATACGAATTTCTGTCGGCCCATCCATGTCGCCCTGACAGGAAAGGACGATGCAACTTTCAGTCCGCCAGACCTTTGCAACTCCGTCCACCGACGGTGGGTCGAACAGCTCGGTATCGACGATGTAAAGCAGCCCATTGGGGAGTGGCAGGCGCATGGTCTTTTCGTCGATCGCCATCGCCTTCTCCGGTGGTTCGTGACCCAAGCACCTTGCCTGCCGCTGCACGCTATGCAGTGTGGAAAAATTCGCTGCGGCCTTCCAGGTGGATTAAGCGCACTCGACAACTGATGGTCGAGGAAAAAATTCCCGCTCGGTGTCCCCGGATCCTTCGTGCCGCACGTGTGGCAGCCAAACTTGCGTCCGATGCGATTGATCTCGCGGATTTCCTCCGCTGTCCAGTTTCGTCCGGGACCGCGCGCCGGCAGAGATTCCTTGGCGTATGGACCCGGTCCGATCCCCATGCGCTGCAGTTCCAGCAGCCTGGCTTCGGCCTCGCGCATCGCTGCCGGTTGGCGGCAATCTCACCCTCCACCGTCTCGTACGCGCTCGGACGCGGTTTCCATCTAGGATCGAGTTCCCGTACACGCTGCACGGCCGCACGCATGCGGCTGTTGCTGATTGCCAGCTGTGTCGCCTGCGCCGGCGGCACGTTTCGCCAGCGTCCCCCGACACGGCGCGGGCCGCCGCGACCGCCAGGCGGGCATTCTGATGCGGGTTGTTCATCCTTCGGGGTCCTCGGCTGGAGTTTGGCGATTGCAGCCTAACCCCGTTCCGGGTGAACAACCTTCTGAGATTTCACAGCTAGCCTCCCCTCGGCGGATAGCCGACCGCCTCGCGCTTTTCGTCGTCGCCGAGGAAGCTCGCCGCGTCGACGCGCCGCCACAGCGCCTCGCGCTCGCTCGCCAGGCCCTCGATACGGTCGGCGTCGTACCACAGCCGCAGGCCCGTCCCCGTCCCGCCCAGAAATGCCGACAGGTCCCTGGCGATGCGGCCGACCAACGGCAGGATCGTCAGGCGATAGAGGGCGCGATTGGCCTCGGCGTAATTGGCATAGGTGTTGTCGCCGGGAATGCCCAGCAGCATCGGCGGCACCCCGAAGGCGAGCGCGATGTCGCGCGCGGCCCCGTTGCGGGCCTCCAGAAAATCCATGTCCTTGGGCGACAGTCCCATCGCCTTCCAGTCGAGCCCGCCTTCCAGAAGCAGCGGCCGCCCGGCCCGGCTGGCGCCGCCATACCCGTCCTCGAGCTCGGCCTTCAGCCGCTCGAACTGCTCCTCCGTCAGGTTGGTCCCGTCCTTGGGCGCATAGATCAACGCCCCCGAGGGACGGGCCGAATTGTCGAGCAGCGCCTTGTTCCAGCACCCGGCCGCGTTGTGGATGTCGAGCGCCATCAGCGCCGCCTCCAGCGGCGGAAAGCCGTAATGGTCGTCGAGCGGGTGAAACAGGCGAAACTGCGCCGCCCCCTCGCCCGGCCGGCCGAGCGCGATGCGCCGCTTGGCGCCGCCGCCGCGATAGTCGAGCGCCACCGGCCAGCCGGCCTCGTCGGTCGCCACCGCCACCCTGTCGGGCCGCAGCAAATGCAGTTCGCGCGTTTGCGTGCCGCCGCCGATCAGCTCGACATAGGCGCTGCCCGACAGCAACAGATGCCCGTAGAGCGCTTCCATGAAGGCGCCGCCGGCCTGGCGCGGATTGGGCGCCTCCAGAAGATCGAGCAACGGGTGGTCCCCGTGCTCGGCCTCGCCCTCGTAAAGCACGAACGGCACCGCGGCGGCGGCCTCGGCGATCAGCCGCACGCAGCGATGCACGACCGGGTTGCGCATGAAGCCCTCGCGGGCGAGCGCGCCATAGTCGCGCCGCGTCCAGCGCGCCTGGCCTTGCATGTGCAGCGCCAGAAAGCCGGACGGTGCGGCCTGCTTGTTTTCGACACGGGCCTGCCCGTGCCGCGGGCGCCTCGCCCACGGCCAGTTCACTCTCATCGCCTTGTCCCGTCTATCGGATGTCGCGGATGCGCGGATTGCCGCGCGCGGCCAGCAGCAGTTCGCTCAGCGCCCACACCAGCGCGTCGAGCCGGTCGGGCGAGCGGCCGCCGGCAAGCCCGTCCGGGCCGAAATCGCACATTTCGTCCTCCAGCTCGGGAAAGCGCGCGGCGTGGCGCACCCGCCCCTGCTCGTAGAGCGCGGCCACCGGCTCGGCGCGCAGCCACTTGCCGCGGCTCGCCCTGACCGGCTTGACCGCCACGGCGGCGTCGACATTGCGGATAACCGCCTCGACCATGTCGCCGCCCTGGTTGACCTCGACCACCACCCGGTCGGCCCGGTGGCGGTGATAGAGCGCGGCAACGCGGCTTGCCCAGTCATGCGGCCTTGCCCGGCGCAGCGTCGCATCCGCGATCACCACCGCCTCGCCGTCGGCCGTCGCACCGGCCACCACGATGCCGCAGGCGTCCGAGGTGCGGCGCGCGCTCGCCGGCGGGTCGACCGCCACCACGATGCGCGCCAGGGCCGCGGTGCCGGGGCGAAACGCCGCCTCCACCATCTGCCGCGACCACAACGCGTCCTCGCGGTCGGCGATCATCTCGCCGTCGAGTTCCTGGCGGCCGAGCCGCGTGCCGCCGTAGCGGGTCCGCAGCCTGTCGACGAAGCCGGCCGCCAGATTGGCCTGGTTGTCGGCCGTCTTCATGCGCGTCACCGTCACCGCCGGGTCGGCCAGCAGCCGGCGCAGCAGCGGGATCGGCCGCGGCGTGGTGGTGATCAGCTGTTTCGGCGCCGGCCCGACCCGCAGGCCGAACTGCAGCATGTCGAAACAGGCCTCGGCATGGCGCCATTTGCCGGCCTCGTCGCACCAGGCGGCGTCGAATTGCGGCCCGCGCAGGCTTTCGGGATCCTCCGAGGAAAAGATCTGCGCCGTCGCCCCGCCCGGCCACACCAGCCGCCGCCGCGAGGGCTCGTAGCGCGGCCGCGCCTGCCGGGCGCGGGCGGCGATCCCCGACAGCCCGTCGATCATCACCTCGCGCACGTCGGCCAGCGTCTCGCCGATCAGCGCCAGCCGGCCGTATTTGCGGTGGGCGAAGGGCGGCAGGCCGCGCACCAGCGCGTCGACCCATTCCGCTCCCAGACGCGTCTTGCCCGCCCCGCGCCCGCCCAGCACCAGCCAGGAGCGTCCGGGCGGCCACAGCAGCGGATATTGCCGCGCGCGGGCAAAAACCACCCATTCGCGGCGGATCGTCCAGGCCTCATCCTGGCTCGGCGTCCACCCCGCCGCTCGCGCCGCCGCCGCCGCCTCCGTCGACGATCTCGGCGGCGAATTCGTGGGCGAGCGCGACGATGCGCTGGTTGATCTTCTCCAGGACGGCGGCCTTTTCGGCGTCATTGTCTATGGTGTCTTCCGTCATCTGGGCGCGGGCCATGTCCTCGGCCTTCTCCAGGGCGCGAAACGCCGCCAGCGCGGCGTCGAGATCGGCCTTGTCGACCCCGCCCTCCCCGGCCTCGAGCGCGGCGCCGAGTGTCTCGATACGGCCGATCCAGCGCGCCAGCTCGCGCCGCAGCCGCGCCAGATGGTCCGGCGTGATCTCGGTCTGCTGCGGCGCCCGCCAGCCCTCGCGCCGGACGCGGCGGGCCAGGCTGGCCTCGCCGCAGCCGGTCAGCTGCGCGATCGTGGCAAACCCCGCTTTACCGTCCTCGAAAACGCGCCGCGCCGCCGCCCAGCGCTCCGCCGCAGCCAGCACCATCAACCGATCCCGATCGTTTTCTTGTGTTTGGGTTTTTCGTCGTCTGGAACGTCGTCGTCCAGGATTTCGCCTGTCGCGGACATTGGCGATGTCTCGCAACACTCCCGCGCCTCCGGCCAATCCGGCGCAACTGTCCGACGATAACCAAACCCTACCAAAGCCCTGTCACGATGTCAAGGATTTTTTTCCTAATTATATACGTGAGAAAAGTGAGCGATACGGGAAAGTACGGCGACGTGGCAGGCCGGCCACCGATGTCGCGGGGAGAATTTTCCTGTGACGGAAGACAAGAAAGACGATGAGAAGGAAATCGACGTAACGCCGGAGATGATCGACTATGGCGTTCGCGAGCTATCAAAGTTTGACCCCAAATGGGGCTAAGTTACAAGGACGCATTCATCGCGATTTTTCACGCGATTTTTGCGCATATTTCTGTAGCGCGTCAGCAAGAAAGATTGGCTCCATCTTTTCTTTGATACTCTGGATCACCGAGACTGCTGCTTCTAAAAAGGCGAGTTCACGTGTGCCTGCCTCAGCCAGCTTCGCAAAATGCTTGTCCATAGCGCCGTCTTCAAAGTCCATTTCATCGGTTGCGTGCGCGAACGCATTGCGAATGTCCCGCAAGATATGGAGCGTGCGATGGGCGTCTTGTGAGATTGCGCCAACCGCATAGGCCATATCGATTTTTGCGCTAAATGTCCCTAATGGGCCTTTGAATTCGAAGAGCTTGTCTTGAAGGCGTCGTGGGCTGTTGGTGAAAAGCCTTACGATGGCCTCCTTGAGCCAATTTTCTAGGCGTGTCGTGGTCATCATTGCTGTGGCGGCGTGACCGCGTCGGTTTAGATGAGTCAGGCTCTCTGATAGGGTCGAGACCGAAGCTTGTTTTCCAAGTTCAAAGAGAGATCCGGCAGCCATGTCGTCTTCCGGTGAAAACAAAAAAGTTGAAGAGCGTCGTGACAACGCATTACGCTGCGCTCTGCACGCCTCCGAAGCCTAAAGAATAATTGGAAAAGGGGAAACCCAAGACGAAAAAAGAGAAGCCCACAATGCGATGCGGGCTTACACATTTTGCAGAAATTCCCAAGCCGTGCTGCTTGCAAGGCAATGTCGATACAGCAAGGGTTTATTGGACTGGACGACGATCTGCCTGTCTCTGCCGCGCTTTATCGAGGCGTTCTTCCAGCACCGAAACGATTTGCGGCGATATGCGCAATGCTAATTCATGCGTTCCGCCCGTTGTGAATAGAACTATTAGGCTTCCTTGTCCGTGCGGCTCTATGGCAACGAAATCTATGCCGGTCACCTTGATTTCCACGACTGGCTTTTCGTCTGTCATTTGCCCTTCCTCCGCCTTTGCAACGGAGGAAAGCTAACGCCTTCTGCTTCGGCATGACCGGCCTCACCAATCCGCCGATAGGTGAGGCGCTTGCCGTCGATCATGGCGAGCAGTTCATTGGTGCGCTCAACGTCGCTGTTTTTTGGCACAGCGCGGCGGTTATGCCTGAAATCGAACTCGGCAAGGTAGCGATGCAGGTGAGCTTCGCCGCAATGCTGATAGACACCGGTCATGCCGCGCTTGAAGATGCAGAAAACGTTTTCAATCGTGTTGGTGTGCACGACAACATCGCCTGCGCGGCGGGCATATTCCCTCGCGGTGTGCTTCACCGTGCGGTGGCCGACATATTCCTTGCCGGAAGCGGCGCAGAGGCTGGATTCGTCGGCATAGAGCGTGGTATCGTGAGACACTTTGCGCACCAGCGCTTCGCGAACGGATGCCGTGGTGGCGGTGTTGACGTGGAAGGTAGGACAGGAGCGCCGGGCTCGACCGGCGCGGCGGCTCTCCCGGCAATCCACCTCCGCCAGCCAGCGCCGCAGTTGCGCGTCGCCGCCGTGCCGGTCGGCGCGGAGCCATACCGCGCGTGACGTCGCCGCCCTGCCGCCCCGCCTCGCAAACGGACGTTCGTTCCCCGCCGGACCATCGCCCGGCGCTCCGGAATATTTTCCCATCCTCTTTACGATGACGCGAAGTTGCAAAGGTCTGCGGCCGGTTTTTCCTTGTATGCGCCGGCCGCTTTGGTGCAAAGATGCCGCAGCGGAAGTGGTGGGCCGCCTGAAATTCGCCCGTATGGGAACGCAGCTTGCCTGCCCGATGGCTTACGGACAAGCGGTTGATGGACAACCCATTCGAACAAAAAAAGACGCGCGCCCCGCGAACCTCGAAACTGCTCGAGATCGACGCCTGGATCGATTCCAGCCTCTATGAGGCCGGGTTCAAGGCCGGCGAGATCTGGGAAACGATCACCATCTTCTTCCGCCGGTTCCGCGTCTATGGCTGGCGCCGCGGCGTGGTGGAGGCGCTGAGCGAGAGCGTCACGCTCGGCGCGGCCGGCTCGGTCGTGCTCCTGGCGCTGGCCATGCCCGCCTTCGAGGAGACCGCCGGCAACTGGCGCGCCCAGGCCGACTACGCCGTCACCGTGCTCGACCGCTACGGCAACGAGATCGGCCAGCGCGGCATCATCCAGCGCGATTCCGTGCCGGTCGACGAGATCCCCGACCACGTCATCAAGGCGGTGCTGGCGACCGAGGACCGGCGCTTCTTCGACCATTACGGCATCGATTTCTTCGGCCTCGTCAGGGCGATGACGGAAAACATGCGCGCCAATTCCGTCGTCCAGGGCGGCTCCACCATTTCCCAGCAACTGGCCAAGAACCTGTTCCTGTCGAGCGAGCGCACCATCGAGCGCAAGGTCAAGGAAGCCTTCCTGTCGGTGTGGCTGGAGATGAACCTGACCAAGAAGGAGATCCTTCAGCTCTATCTCGACCGCGCCTATATGGGCGGCGGCACGTTCGGCATCACGGCCGCGGCCGACTTCTATTTCGACAAGGGCATCAAGGACGTCGACCTCGCCGAGGCGGCGATGCTGGCCGGCCTGTTCAAGGCCCCGGCGCGCTACGCGCCGCACATCAACCTGCCGGCCGCGCGCGCCCGGGCCAACGAGGTGCTGACCAACATCGTCCAGGCCGGCTTCATGACCGAGGGCCAGGTGATTGCGGCCCGGCGCGACCCGGCCAATGTCGTCGACCGCGACAGCCAGCAGCATCCCGACTATTTCCTCGACTGGGTGTTCGAGGAGGTCAAGGAGCTGGCGGCGCGGCTGCCGACCCACTCGCTGGTCGCGCGCACCACGCTCGACATGAACATCCAGTCGGCGGCCGAGGAGGCGCTGGAATATCATCTGCGCCAATACGGCAAGGATTACGGCGTCAAGCAGGGCGCGATCGTCGTCATCGACGACGGCGGCGCGGTGCGCGCCATTGTCGGCGGGCGCGATTACGGCACCAGCCAGTTCAACCGCGCCACCCGCGCGCTGCGCCAGGTCGGCTCCTCCTTCAAGCCCTATGTCTATGCGACCGCGATGGAACATGGGTTTACGCCCGACACGATCGTGCGCGACGCGCCGATCACCTGGGGACGCTGGTCGCCGAAAAACTATTCGCGCGGCTATCGCGGCAACATCCCGCTCGCCACGGCGCTGATCAAGTCGATCAACACCGTGCCGGTGCGCCTGGCCAAGGAACATCTCGGCATCAAGCCGATCAAGGAGATGGCCGAGGCGATGGGCATCGAATCGCCGGTGTTTTCCGACAAGACCATGGTGCTCGGCACCTCGGGGCTGACCGTGCTCGACCAGGCGACCGGGTTTCACGTCTTCGCCAATGGCGGCCTCGCCGGCCGGCGCCACGGCATCACCCAGCTTCTGACCCATTCCGGCGAGGTCGTTTACGACTGGCGCCGCGACGCGCCGGAGCCGAAGCGGGTGTTGAGCGAGAAGTCGGTCAGCTACATGAACTCCGTCATGGTCCAGGTGCCGGAGATCGGCACGGCGCGGCGCTCCGCGCTCGACGGCATCCGCAGCGCCGGCAAGACCGGCACCACACAGGCCTACAAAGACGCCTGGTATGTCGGCTTCACCGGCAATTACACCGCCGCGGTCTGGTTCGGCAACGACGAGTCGACCGCCACCCGCAACATGACGGGCGGCTCGCTGCCGGCGATGACCTGGAAGCGGCTGATGACCTATGTCCACCAGAATATCGAGCTGAAGCCGATTCCCGGCATCGACAAACCGTTCCTTGACGGCAAGGACGCCCCCAAGGTCGCCGATGCCGGCGCCGGCGGCGACACGGATGGCGAGGCCGACAGCCGACCGCCGGTAATGTCGGCGGCGACCACCCGGCTGTTGCGGGAGATGACGCGGCTTTTCCGCGAGGCCGCGCCGATCCGCGTCGCCAGCGAACGCGACACCTCGTCGGCGCTTTGAGTATCCGGGCCGTGCCGTTGATGCGTTTTTTGTCCTGCTCCGGCGCGCGCGGGCCGCAGATGCCGGCGGCAGGGCCCGCGTGATGCGCATTCCGTTTTACGTCGCGCTGGTGGTCGCGATCGCGGTCGGCGGCGGCGGCGCCTCGGTCTGGTTCGCGCTCAACGCGATTGACGGGCTCGACACGCTCACGGTCGGCGCCTGGACCGCCTATCCCGAATCCGGCACGCCGCAGGTCGATCCGTACGGCCGGGCGCGGATCGCGCGCGACGGCGAACTGCCGCTGGGACGCGCCGAGGGGCTTTATTTCCTGGCCGAGCGTGATTCGTCCGGACAGGCGCTGCGCCGGCAATGCCGCTACCGCCTCGAGGGCGGCGTGCCGGTCGCGCGCTTCTGGACCCTTTATGCCACGGACCGGACCGGGCACGCCGCGCCGCGGCCCCAGCCGCCCGCCGCCGGGCTGCACTCGCGCCAGGTCCTGCGCCGGGCCGACAATTCCTTCGACATCGCGGTCGGCCGCGCGCCCGAACCCGGCAACTGGCTCGCCGTGACGGGAACCGGCGACATGGTGATGGTGCTCACGCTCTACGACACGCCGGTCGCCAACGGCGCCGACGCCCGCGACATTGCCCTGCCCGCCATCTACCGGACCGGCTGCGATGCTTAGGCTTGTCTATGTGATCCTGTCCGGCCTGATCGGCGCTGCGATCGTGCACATCGCGATCCTGCTTCTGTTGCCGGCCTATGCCGAGCGCGACGCGTGGTCGCGGCTGGAGCAGGCCGGCGCGCCCAACAGCTTCGTCAGACTGCCGGAAACCGCATCGGCAACGCGCGGCGCGCGCGCGCCCGATCCGTTCATGGCCGCCGGCGCCTGCCGATTCGATATCTCCGAGAGCGGCGTGCGTGTGCTGGCGCCCGAAAAGCCGTTGTTCTGGTCGGTCTCGGTCTATAATCGCTGGGGACACAACATCTACAGCCTGAACGACCGCACCGCCTCCAACGGACTTTTGGACCTGGTCGTCGTCTCCCCCGACCAGATGATCGACTTGCGCAAGGACCTGCCCGAAAACCTGGAAGGCGCGGTGATCGTCGAGGTCGAGGAGGATATTGGCATTGTCGTGGTGCGGGTTTTCCGGCCCGATGCCAGCTTCGCGCCGTTGGTCGACGGTTTCTTCGACACCGCGCGCTGCGAGCCGATATGAAAACGCGTCCCCACCGGCCCGGAAAAAATTGATCGGCGAGACGACGACATCGACACCCAGGCACGTTGCGCACCGTCGCAAGACGCGATATAGCGTGCTCGATTTCCCATTCTGGTGGCTAAAACCACCGCCCGCGTGAGGGACGCGGGCGAAGAAAGGACGATTGTATCATGGCCAATCAGCTTCTCATGCCCAAAGCGACCGCGGTCTGGCTGGTGGACAACACGGCGATGTCGTTCGACCAGATCGCCTTTTTCTGTCACCTGCACCCGCTCGAGGTGAGGGCGATCGCCGACGGCGAGTCCGCGCAGGGCATCAAGGGCATGGACCCCATCACCACCGGGCAGTTGACGCGCGACGAGATCGCCCGGGCCGAGAGCGACCCGAACTACCGGCCCAAACTGTCCGAACCCAAGGTACGCATTCCCGAAAAGAAGCGCCGCGGTCCGCGCTACACGCCGCTTTCGAAGCGGCAGGACCGTCCCAACGCGATTTTGTGGCTGGTGCGCAACCATCCTGAATTGAAGGACGCCCAGATCTCGCGGCTCGTCGGCACGACCAAGTCGACCATCGAGCAGATCCGCAACCGAACGCACTGGAACTCGGCCAATCTGCAGCCGATGGATCCGGTGACGCTCGGCCTGTGTTCGCAGATCGACCTCGACCTCGAGGTTCAGCGCGCCTCGCGCGGCGCCCCGCAGCAGCAGGGCGCCGACGAGACGCTTTTGCCGGCATCGGCGACCGAAACCCTGCCCTTCGGCGAGGGTGGGGCGCCCGCCGAGGAGGAGAGCGAAAAGGAACTCGACGCCGAGGCCGTTTTCGCCAAGCTGTCGTCGCTCAAATCCGCCGATCCGGACGAGGACGGCGAAGACCAGAACCGTTAGACCCGGCTTCGACGGAAAAGACACGCCGGGCGCGGCGACGCAAACAGCGCTTCCCCGTGTCGGCCGGGTCGCTCAGGAGCGGCCGGAGACCGGCGGACGGCGCGACGGCTTTCTCGTGTCGACCGTTCCCCGTTTTGCCGACGCCTCGTTGTGCCGTTCGTAACGAACGCCGGGAAAAACGATGATCGCCGCGCTGCCGGTTCGTTGACGACAGGCCGGTTTGCGCCTCGCGGCGTGGGCATGGAATTCGATGATGTTCGTCATGGCTGTGCGTTCCGGTGCATGGGATACGATTGGCACGCTTACGACGCTGTCGTGCCAACTGTGCCCGCCATAGGGTTAACAGCTTGCTAACACATTGATTGTAGCGTGCTGGCTTCCGCGCGCGGGCGGATCTCCAGCCTCGCGCCGACAGCGTAACCGGTCGTCAAGGCGTAGAGCGTAACCAGTGAGTACAGCGGACTTCAGGCGAATTGCAGACCGCGACCAGGCCGGCAAGGCCGAGCGGTTGTTGCGGGCGGCGGTCTCGGCCTTCGCGTCGCTGACACGTCCCAGCCGGCGCGAGATCCACCAGCTCGACCAGCTCGCCGCGCCGCTGTTCGACAAGGTTCCGGCCGAGACGCTGCGCTACGTGGCCGCCGTTCTGTCGGAATCGCGGTATACCCCGCCTGCCCTTCTGGCACGGCTGTGCGAGCAGAGCGCCGACATCGCCGCGCCCCTACTCATCCGCTCGCCGCTGCTCGGCGATGCAGCCCTGCTCGGCCTGATTGCCCGACACGGCCTCACCCATGCGCGCGTCATCAAGAGACGACCTCGCGTCCACCCCACGATCGTCCAGGTCTCCAGGCTGCTCGAAACGACGGCCGCCCGACCGCCCGAACAGGTCGCGCAGACACCGGTGCCGGCAAGCCGCGGCCTGGCCGACCTCGCCCGCCACCGGCTGCTGCAGACCATGTCCGACAACGAAAACGCCGCTACCGGGGCTTTGTCGCCGGACAGCCAGGTCGACGAGGCGCATGATGACGAGCGTTTCCGCAAGCTGAGGGCCGCCGCCCTGGCCGAAAACCGCGAGCCGTTTTTCCGCGCGCTGGCCGAGACCGTGTCGCTGCCCTATGACACGGCCCGCATGATCGCCCGGGCGCGCACCTACGACGATCTGCTCGTCGCCCTGCGCTCGCTCGACCTTAGTGAGGAACAGGCCTTCCTGCTTGCCTGCGCGGCCTCGCCGTGGCGCTTCCCGCAGCGCAGGAATATCCGTCTGTTCCTGGAAAAATTCCGATCGATCAGCCGCGAGGCCGCGCGCGCCCGCGTGGACAGCGACTGGCGCGACGGCGCCGGCCGCTCCGACAGTGCCGCCCTTCCGCCGGCCGAAAACGATGCCGGAGTGACGGCCGCGCTCAGGGCGTAAGAAGGTCGAGCATCTCGCTCACCGGCGTCGAAAGCTCGAGTTCCACGACCCAGGCGTCCGGATCGAACTTCAACTCGCGTTCCAGCTTCCTGGTCAGCGCGTCGTCGTCGGCGATCTCCGGCAGCGAAACGAACAGCCTGTCGGCCGGCCGGCCGTCGCCATAGCCGGTTTGCGGCGCGGGCGCGAACAGGCTCACCGCGCCGTTGCGGCCCCGCTCGACGACAAAGATCGCGCCGGCCTCCGTGGCGCCGCGATGCACGATGGCGGCAAAACCGCCAGCCGCGAAGGCCCGCCTGATCAGCGAGGATACGAAAAGATCGGATGTGACGCGCACGTGCAAACCTCGCCTGCCGCCGGGCCGCGCCCGGCCGGCGGCCGCGCATATGGTAGGCCTGGAGCGTTTCCAGGCAAAGCGGAAGCCGGTTCGCCGTTCGGAAACGCGTTAAGATATGGGTTGGAGCCGAGCTGCAGTTCCGCAAAAAGCAGCACGACTCTAATTCGTAAGCCCGATCTCGGTCATCTTGGCAAGCAACTGCGCGTCGGGCTGGCCGGTGACGGGAAGGCCGAACAGCGACTGGAACTCGCGGATCGCGCTGCTCGTCTGCTCGCCGACGATCCCGTCGAGATCGATCCCGTCATGGCCGAAAGCCCGCAGCCCCGCCTGAATCTTGACGATATCGGCATCGCCGAGGCGTCCTGGCGCCGGTCCGTCTTCGGCCGAGGCTGCCTGGCGCGGTTGCGGACGCGGCGCCGGCGCGGGCAAGGCAGCGATCTTCTGGTCGGCCAGCGGGCCCTCGATCTGCCGCAGCAGCGCATCGCTGATCTCGCCGTCGACCTCGATCCCGATCGTCTTTTGGTAAGCGGCGATCGCCTGTTTGGTGAGCGGCCCCGAAAGTCCGTCGACGTCGCCGTCGTAGAGGTCCAGCCGCGCCAGCGTCGCCTGCACCTTGCGCACCACCGGGTCGCCGGCGGCCGGTGGCGGCGGCACCGAGGCGGTTACGTCCGGGCTCGGCGGCAGCACCGCAACGACCGGCTCCTCGCGCGGCGCCTGGCTGGGGGCAGGCGCCTGGGCCTTGACCATGATGCGCGTCTGCATGAGCGGCCTGGGATGTTGGTAGGGCTGGTACCAAAGCGCGTTGGCGGACACATACCCCAACGCCACGACAAACGCCGTCACGCCACCGACAAGGATCGGATTGCGGACAACCGTGGCGCCGACGACGGTCGCGAGGCCGCCAAGCGTCTCGGTCAGGACCGGGCTTTGTCTACGCGAATTTGCGGAGCGGGTCATCGGATGCGTCTCTCGATTGTCTTTCCGTCTCGATTTTCACCACATGCGGCGCGGAGTCGCGTGCAGCGGGGCCACCTTCGGGCACCGCGATCGTGACCGTCGTGCCCTCGCCCGGCGCGCTTTCGATCGTCATCGTGCCGCCATTGCGCTCGACCAGCCCCTTCACCAGCGCCAATCCGAGCCCGGTCCCCTCATATTGGCGGGTGTAGTCGTTCACGACCTGGAAGAACGGTCTGCCGATCTGGTGGAGTTCGCCTTCGGCCATGCCGATGCCGGTATCGCTGACCCACAATTCGAGCCGGCCGTCGTCACGCGATCCGCCGACCGTCACGGTGCCGCCTTCGGGCGTGAACTTGACCGCGTTGGCAAGCAGGTTGATCAGGATCTGCTGCAGGGCGCGCTTGTCGGCCAAAACCTCGCCGAGCGGTTGGTCGCCGGCGACGTCGACGCGCACCTGCTTGGCTCTGGCCTGGCACGATACGATCGAGCGCGCGGTCGCGACGATCTTGTCGACCACGAAACGCTCGGTGGCGGGCGTATAAGTTCCGGCCTGGATCTTGGCGAGATCGAGGATCGAGTTCACCACGGAAAGCAGATGCTGGCCCGATTCCTGCACAAGCCCGACATAATCGCGCTGGCGCTCATTGGCGAGCGGACCCGCCAGATCCTGCAGGAGCATGTCGGAAAACCCGATGATCGCATTGAGCGGCGTCCGCAATTCATGACTGACGGTGGACAGGAACCGCGACCGGTCGGCCTCGGCGCGCGCAACCGCCGTCTCCAGCTCCTCGCGCAGCCGGACCATGTCGTCATTGGCGCGCAGGAAACCGACGAAACCACCGGCTACCGCCCCACCGGCGAGTTCCAGCCGGAACGGACCGTAAACGGCCCCGACATCGCCCTCGTTCAGGCGTGGAAGGCGCACTCGCAGCTCCAGCGAACGGCGGTCGGCGCCTTCGCGCATGTCGGCCAGCGCGTTGAGATAGTGAACCCGGTCGGAGACATGGACCCGGTCGAACAGTCCCGTGCCGAGCAGAAACTCCGGCTCCAGGCGCAACAGCAGGCGCGCCTGCGCCGAAACGTCGGACAGTTCGCCATTGCCGGCAAAGCGCAGCGTCACGGCGTCGAGCAGCCCGTCGATCCCCTCCTCGTCCGGCGCGTCGGTCTCGCTGCGCATGGAACCGCGCTCGCCGCTCCTGCGCGCGAACCACATGGCGGCATAAATCACGGGCAGCAGCCAGTGGCCGGCCGACGCGCCGGCAGCCGGCAGGTCGGGCATCAGAAATCCGGCCATGCTCGCCAGCAGAACCGCCGTGCCGGCCGCGATTGCTCCGGCCAGCAGGAAGCGGCGGTCGCGCCCGACATTTTCGGTTTCCACGATCAGAGGCAGCCAGGCCAGAAACAGCGGCGAAGCGATACCGCCGGCGAAATAAAGGATCACGGCGCAGGCAAGCACCGCCGCCCCCAGAGCAAGCGGCCCGGCGATGCGCCGCGAGCCCGTCTGCGCCACGATCACGGCGGCGGACCATCCCACCACGAACACGAGACAGATCGCGGCAAGTGCCGCCGAAACGCCGAGCGGAACCGTCAGGACCTGGGCGAAGGCGGCTGCGGCCAGAAACGGGCCGGTCAGCGACGCCGCCAGCAAGCGGCGCTGACGCGCGCGCTCGCCGGGCTCGGCCACGCCTGGATGCACCAGTCCTCCGCACGCCTGCGAAAGCCGGTTCTGCCATCCTCCAATATTCTTATGGACGCTACCCAAAAACACGTACTCGCCACTTGTCCGCCTAGCGGATCGCCGTTTTCCCCGAACCTCTCATTCACCCTTTAAGGAATGAATAAGGGCCGGCGGTCACCGGGCGACGCTTCCCCAAAATTCCGATCTTAACGGGGCGCGGCCGGCAGAACATCGGCGGATGGTAAACGCTTGGTATGCGCGCCGCCGGGCCGGCTTTTGCCTCCGCTGTGGCCTCCATCTCTGGAACGCTCCAGGGAAAACTATGAAAATCAGTGCCTTGGGTTGCTAACATTACCTTTCCGAAACCGGTGGGAAACGCGGCAAATTTTCATAAAAACCCGATTGCGCGCATTTGCATCAAATTCGACAAAAAAGCCTGCATTTGCGGCAAACGTCCTTTCGCGGGCTTGTGGCATGACGACGCGTGAAGGGAAAAGCCTGGCCACGCAGATGCAAAGCCCGGCTTTGTCGATGGGGAAGAAATAATGGGTTTCCTGATCAAGACGGCATTCTGGTTTTCGCTTGTCCTGCTTCTGCTGCCGATCTCGCCGGAGGGCGCCGATCCCGACGCCACGGTCGATCCGCTCGAGGCGGTGTTTGCCGCGCGCGCCGCCATCAGCGACGTGTCGTCGATGTGCGAGCGCCAGCCCGACGTGTGCGAGACCGGCCGCGCGGCCGTCCAGACGATCGGCGTGCGGGCGCGCGAGAGCGCGCGCATCGCCTACGAGTTGCTGGACGATCAGTTCGGGCAGGCCGACCCCGAGTTGACCACGGGAACTGTTCCGACGGCGAACTGATTCGGCATAACCGGCAATCACCGAGTGACGGACGCGGCGCGAGCCCCTATATGCGGGGGCAAAGGCTGCACGAACCATGACATCCGACCTGCAAACCATACTCGACGACTTCTCCTTCCTCGACGACTGGGAGGACCGCTACCGCTATGTGATCGATCTCGGTCGCGACCTGCCGCCCTTCCCCGACGCGCACAAGACCGACGACAACAAGGTGCGCGGCTGCGTCAGCCAGGTCTGGCTGACGACGGCCCGCGAACCGGGCGACGACCCCGTCATGCGATTCACCGGCGATTCGGACGCCCATATCGTCCGCGGACTGGTGGCGATCATGCTGGCGCTCTATTCGGGCAGGAAGGCCAGCGAGATCGCCGCGACTGACGCAGAACCGGTGCTGCGGCAGCTCGGGCTCGACGAACACCTGACGCCGCAGCGGGCCAACGGCCTGCGCGCCATGGTCTTGCGGATGCGCAAGGACGCCGAAACCGCGTTGCGCGAACAGGCCTGACCCCGCCCCCGCCGTGCCGGCCCCGGTGCGACCGGCGCCCCCGGTTATCAAGGGCCGGCTCCTGGTTCGGCTGTCATTTTCCAGGAGTAGGCGAGCGCAGGGACGGCCGGAAGTCCCGCGCGCCCCAATGATGACTGCGACGTCGTCGGCCCTGCGAAGAGCCCGGCCTATAGTGACGGGCCAGGGCCGCCAGCGCCGTCTTGAGCACGATTTTTGCCGAACGCGCCGGCCATTGCCGCTCGGCTTCGACCTGTCCTATCCCTTTCAGAAAACAGCAGACGTCGATCAGGATCCCGGAGAGTTCCGGACCGACGGCGTCCATGGCCGCCTCGACGCGTTGGCGCGCCGCCAGCGCGGCTTCGGTCAGTTCGGCAAGACCGCCGCTCTCGCCGCGGCGGCGTGAGGCAATGGCGGCATCCCAGTTGGCGCTGATGCGCGGTGTCAGTCGCGCCCTGTCATAGTCCGAACGCAAGCGCTCGCCGGCTTCGAACTCGGCCTCGCTCAAGAAGGCGGTGCCGTCGCGCGCGCGGCGTCGGGCCAGTTGCGACAGGGGCGATTCGGCCAGATTGCGGCTGACCCTGTGCGGCGCGCCGTCGACGTCGATCTCGGTCTCGATGGTTTGGGCATGCTGGGCGCGGAACGGATCGGGCGGTGCTTGCATCCGCGCCAGACTTGCCCGGCCCGCAGCGGTCAGTCCCAGAAAACCGTCGCATTCGCGCGCCAGCCCGGCCCGCAACCCGGCCTCAAGCGCCTTGGTCTCGACACTGATCGTTCCCCGTGTCGCGCCGGTCAGCCTCTTGCGGCCCTCCTTCGCGCAATCCTCCAGGCGTGCGGTGTTGCAGGCCAGGAAGCGCAGGATGCGCAATACGGGCTTTCGCGTGTCATCGGCCATCTCAGGCACCGTCCCGATAGCGCAGCGCCGCCCGGGCAACGCGCTCGGCCATGGCCACGATGGCGTCAAATTCCTCGTCGTCGCGCATGTCCTCGATCAGATGGCAGGCGTGAAGGACCGTGGTGCGGTCGCGTCCGAACCCGCGACCGACCTCGCTCATCGACAGGCCCATGACGACATGGGCGACATACATCGAAATCTGACGCACGCGCGCCACCGCCAGCGCGGTGCGACCGGGGCGGCGCAGTTCCTTGCTGCTGACCGCGAAAATCGCCGCCGCGATGTCGATCATGCATTCGCAGATCTCGATCTTGCGCTCAATCGGGTCTTTGGAGGAGTGATGTTGCCCGCGGGCCGGTCGGCCGGGCCGGGCTTGGCCCGAGCGGTCCGCTTCAGGGGCTGCGTCAAAGGCACGGTTGGCGATCACGAGACATGTTTCCCTTTTTGAAATAGGAATATCTTCTTATATCGACCCACCGACAACCTGTGAACAAACAGGAAACACACGCCAGGGTAGAATCCCGTTAAAAAATTGATTTTCTTTGATTTTTTTTCGCAATGCCTGAACATTTCTGGCGATTTTCTCCCCACCCTCTCCGGGCCGGCAAGACTTCCAACGCATGTCGGGACGGGAGATTCGTATGCAACGCATGTTCGAAGAGGCACGGGCCTTCGGCGGCAGGAAAGCCGAGGAGGCGCGTATGGCCGCCAACCGCGTCGCGTTGTTTGCCGCCTGCGGTATCGATCTGGAAGCCGCCGTGGCGGCGCCGCCGGCGCACAAACGCCTGCTGCGTCTACGGCTCAAGCGGCTGATCGAGCGCGAAAGACTCAGGGGCGAGAGGCGCCACTGGAGCTACGATCTCAACCGGCATATCGCGCTGAAGCAGGCCCACGATTTGTTGGGACCGGCTGCCGCGCCCGGCGCGGGCGCAAACGAAAACGGCGCCCGAAGGCGCCGCACGATGGTTCGTGGGACCGAACGCGAACTCAGCTCTTGCTCTTGCGGCCAAGTCCCATTTTCTTGGCAAGCGCGGAGCGTGCCGCAGCGTAGCTCGGCGCAACCATCGGATAGGTCGCATCCAGACCCCATTTCTCGCGGTACTGGTCGGGCGTCAGGCCGTAATGCGTCATCAGATGGCGCTTGAGCGATTTGAACTTCTTGCCGTCCTCGAGAC
The DNA here is from genome assembly GCA_039973095.1 of Nitratireductor sp. Classification (GTDB taxonomy): domain Bacteria; phylum Pseudomonadota; class Alphaproteobacteria; order Rhizobiales; family Rhizobiaceae; genus Mangrovimarina. The sequence continues at coordinate 181,618 of JBDWLQ010000004.1, forward strand.
AGATGATGTAGTCGTCGTGGATCGACTTTTTCGGATTGACCGCAGGCTTCGGCTTTTCCGCCGGCGCGACCTCCATCGCAACGCCGACGCGCCCCAGGGCAGCGTGAATGTCGGCGATCAGGTTTGGCAATTCGGCCGCCGGTACCGGATTGTTGCTGACATAGGCGGCAACCACGTCAGCCGTCAGTTCGATCAGGTTGTCGTTGTTTGCCACGGCCGTCTCGGAAGTTTCCATAATTGTCTAATGCCCCGTTTTCAAGATACTCGGCGGTCACGCAGCGTTCTTCGGCGCCGCTCACCAACTGCGCGCGAACGTCACGACTAATGACATTGCACTCACACCGTAAATAACCTCTTCTCCATATAATTCAAGGAAAAGCTCGGACTATTTTGGAAGAAATACATCGAACGCACTCCTTAAATTTCATATCCTTAATTTATCATTTGCAACTTTTACGCGCTTTTTACGACGCATAGCAGTTTCAAAGTAGAGTTTGCGGACCATAACGGGATTTCGTCGGGATCGACATAGCGCCAGCAGCGGATACGAAGCCGTGATCGACACAGAACTGTGGCGCAAAGCTGTGGCGTCGCCGCTTGTCTGAAACGTCCTCCCGTCGCGACCGTAAACGTTCGGGCCGGGCGCCTGCGTCAGTCGATAGTCGCGGGCGCGGTCTTGTCCTGCCGCGCCATGTCGTCGTGCACGGACCCATGCCACAGCTTGTAACCGGCAATATAGGCGGCCCTGGCCAGAAGGTGAGCCGAGATCGGTGCGGTCAGAAGGAAGAACACCACCCCGGCGAGCGCGCGCGTGGTCACCGACGCATCATCGGTATAGATGCTGAGCGCGATCAGAACCACGCAGGCACCCAGCGTACCGGCTTTCGACGCGGCGTGCGTGCGACTGTAGAAATCAGGCAGGCGCACCAGCCCGATCGCCGCGACCAGCGCGAAGGCCGCACCGATCACGATCAGAACGCCCACCAGGTAATTGTAGAATTCGGCCATCATGGCTTTGCCTCGCTCCTTGGCGGTGGCGTCTCGCCCTCCTCGCCGGCACGGCGGCTCATTACGAAACGCGCGAAGGCGACGGTGGCCAGGAAGCCGACAAGGCCAAGCGCGATCGCCACATCGACATAAAGCGTGATGCCGGTCTTGATGCCGATCACGGCGATGAAGCCGATCGCCACCGACACCAGCATGTCGAGCGCGATGATGCGGTCGGGCAGCGTCGGGCCGCGCATCACGCGAAACACCGTGACCAGAAAGGACAGGCTCAGCAGGCCAAGCGCGACGTTCTCGGCCAGAGCCAGAAAAGATTCGCCGCCACTCACCGGAACGCCTCCAGGATTTTGCGCTCGAAACCGGTAGCGATGTCGAACCGGGTCTGGTCCGGATCGGAACAATCGATCGCGTGCACATAAAGAAAACGGCGGTCCTCCGATACGTCGACCGACAGCGTTCCCGGCGTCAGCGTGATCAGATTGGCCAAAAGCGTGATCTCGAAATCGCGGTCGACCTTGAGCGGATAGGCGAAGATGCCGGGCTTCAGGTCCATCCTGGGCTGCAGGACCAGCACCGCAACGCGCCAGGCCGACAGGACGAGTTCGTAGGCGAACAGGAGTGCGAGCGCGACGACGCGGCGCGCGCGCGCGAAATAGCCCAGCGATCCGACCTGCTCGCGGATGAGATAGAGCGCCGCCGCCCCGAACGCGAAGCCGAGCAGGAAATTCGAAAAACTGGCCGAGCCGGTGATCGCCATCCAGGCCAGGGCAAGCAGGATATGGTTCAGATAGAGGATCATGAGCCGGGTCCCAGCGGAAAGACGGCCTCCAGATAGGCGGACGGGTCGGTCAACCCGGCCGCGGCGAGTTGCGCGAGTTGTAAGACCGGCTCGGGATAAACGCCGATCCATAGTGCCGGCACCAGCAATCCAGCCAATATGGCATATCCGCCGCCGAGTTGCGCCGCCGTGCCGTCGCCGGCCGCCTGGCCTGCGTCCGGCCGGTCGCGCCAGAAGGCCAGCGCAAACACCCGTGCGAGCGCGATCGTCGTCAGGATCCCGCTCACCAGGATGGCGATCGCAAGCCACCACATGCCCGCATCCAGCGATGCCTTCACCAGCACGACCTTGGGCCACAGGCCCGACAAAGGCGGCAGGCCCGCCGCCGCCAGCACCAGCGCGAACGCGATCGCCGCCAACAACGGATGCGCCCGGTAAAGACCGGCGATATCGTGCAGCGAATAGCTGCCGCCGGCCTCGTACATCAGGCCGACCAGAAGATAGAGCGCCGTCATGATCAGGATGGAATGGACCGCGTAGAGCACCGTGCCGGCAAGTCCGAGCGGACTGCCGAGCGCCAGGCCGGCCAGCATCACACCGATGCCCGACACCACGACGAAACCGACGATGCGGCGTAGATCCGACTGCGCCAGCGCCCCCATGATACCCAGCACCATCGTCGCGCCGGCAACCCAGGCGATCAGCTCCGACAAGACCACCCGCTCGAGCGGGAACAGCACCATCATCGAGCGCAGCAACGCATAGATGCCGACCTTGGTCAAAAGGCCGCCGAACAGCGCCGAGGTGACGATGCGCGGCGTATGATAGGAGGCCGGCAGCCAGAAATTGAGCGGAAAGGCGGCCGCCTTCATGCCGAAGGCCAACAACAGCAAGGTGGCGATCGTCATCAGCGGGCCTGTCTCGCGCACGGCCCCGATCTTGTTGGCGATATCGGCCATGTTTAGCGTGCCGAGCGTGCCGTAGAGCGCGCCGGTGGCGATCAGAAACACGGTCGTTGCGACGAGATTGAGCACGGCGTATTTGCTCGCGCCGTCGATCTGGCGCTGTTCGGAGCCGAGCACCAGAAGTCCGAACGACGAGATGACGAAGACCTCGAACCAGACATAGAGATTGAACAGATCGCCGGTCAGAAAGGACCCGTTGACGCCGGCCAGCATCAACAGCAGGAACGGGTAGAAACCGTAGCGGCGGCCGGTCGCGTCGATGTCGCGGATCGCAAACAGCGCCCCCAGGAGCGTGACGAAGGTGGCGGTGAGCGCGAAGGTCGCGCCAAGCGCGTCGGCGTTGAAACTGATGCCGAAAGGCGGCAGCCAGCGCCCCATCGTCATCACCAGCGCGCCCTCGGCGATGACCCGGCCAAGGAGCGCGGTCGTCGCGGCCAGGGTCGCGACCGCCACGACGACCGCCATCCAGGCGTGGAGGCGGACCTGATGGCGCACCATCAGCAGGATCGCGCCACCCAGGATCGGCAGCGCGACCGGCAGGATCACCACCCAGTCGGCGAGCGCCGTCGGCGCGGTCACCATCGCCGCGCCGAGATCGACGGTGTTTGCGCTGCTTACGGCCATCTCGGTCAGTATCCCATCGGCGGCGGAGCCTCGCCATCGGGTTCGGCCACGCGCATCTCATCGGTGTCGTCGGTGCCGAGTTCCTGGTAGGCGCGATAGGCCAGAACCAACAGGAAGGCGAAAAACGAAAACGAAATCACGATCGCCGTCAGGACGAGCGCCTGCGGCAGCGGGTTGGCGACCGATTCGGGCGGCGTGTCGAAGCCGGCCGGGATGATCGGCGGCACCTCGCGCAACACCCGCCCGGCGGCGAAGATGGTCATGTTGACGGCGTTGCCCAGGATCACGATGCCCAGGATCATCCGGATCGTGTGCTTGGACAGCATCAAATAGATCGCAACGGCATAAAACAGCCCGACCAGCCCCGACAACGCGGTTTCCATCACAGCCGCTCCCGTTCTTCGAGCGCAAGCGCGATCGAGGTGACCGAGCCGACGACGACGAAATAGACCCCGATATCGAAGAATAGCACCGTCGACAGATCGACGGTCACACCCAGGATTTCGGGCGACGTCCACAGGCCGGTCAGGAACGGCACCCCGAAAAACAGCGACGCGAAGCCCGACAGCGCCGCCAGGAACAGGCCGAAACCGGAGAGCGCCATCGGGTGGAAATAAAGCGCCCTGCGCACCGGCGACACCCCGCATGCGATACCGTAAATGGCAAAGGCGGAGGCGGCGATCAGGCCGCCGATGAAGCCGCCGCCGGGCTCGTTGTGGCCGCGCAGCAGCACGAACACCGAAAACAGCACCATCAGGCTGGTCAGATAAGGCGCGCTGGTGCGGAAGATGACGGTTCTCATGTCAGCCGCCTTGCTTGCCGCCGGCGGCCGGTTTGGGCACCCGCACGCGGATCAGGGCCAGGATCGCCAGACCGGCGATCATGACGACGGCGATTTCGCCGAGCGTGTCGAGGCCGCGGAAATCGACCAGGATGACGTTCACCACATTGCGCCCGTGCGCGATCACATAGGAATAGGTCTTGAAGAACGCCGACAGGCTGTCGTCGAACGGCATCTGGGTCACCTTCAGGATCAGCAACCCGAAGCCGGCGCCGCACGCCCCCGCCACGGCGATGTCGACCAGTTTTTCGTTGGTCGGCCGATGGTCGCTTGGATGCAGGCGCAGTCGCGTCATCGCCAGGGCAAGGATGACGACCGACAGTGTTTCGACCATGAATTGCGTAAACGACAGATCGGGCGCGCCCAAAAGCATGAACAAGAGCGCCACCGCGAAGCCCTGGATGCCGAGCGACACGATCGCCGTCAGCCGGTCCCGCGCGTAGACCACCGCGCCGAGGCCGATGACGGCGATCGCGATCACCGTCCATTCGTAAAACGGCAGGTTCGGCATCTCGGGCATTGCCGGCAACTCGCCGAACACAGTCATCGGCGCCCACAGGGCCAGCGCGATCGCGATGAAGGTAACGGTCATGTAGACTTCCATCCGGCCGCTCTGGATGATCCGCGTCACGGCGAACGACATCCGCAGCAGACCGCGGATTGCCTGGTCGAACCCGCGGTCCGGTCCCCAGCCGATCGCGGCGAGCAGGGCCGCCATCGCCGCGCGCGCCTGGTCGAAAAACCAGTAGATGACGATGCCCAACGCGACCGTCAGCACCGAAAGCACGAGCGGCACGCTGATATAGGGGATGACGGAAATGTGGACCGCGATGTCATTGCCCGCCACCGCGCTCGCCATCGGGCTCGACACGAAATGGTGCGCGGTTTCGGATAACAGCGCCGAGACCAGCCCGACGAGTGCCAGCGTCAGCGGCCCGAGCCATAGCAGGGGCGGCCCTTCATGGGCCTCTTTCGGCGTCGCCACGCGCGGGCCCAGGAACGGCTTCAGCGCCACCGCGAACCCGATCACCAGCATCAGCGCGTTGCCGAAAATGGCGACCAGCGTGAACAGGCCGTGCCAGCCGTCCTGGAACTGCAATGCAGCGTAGATCTCCTCCTTGGCCAGGAAGCCGAAAAAGGGCGGCAGCCCGCCCATCGACAGCGCGGCCAGAAGCGCGGCTGCGAAGGTGACCGGCATCGCGCGGCGCAGGCCGCCCAGCTTGGTGATGTCGCGGGTGCCGCTTTCGTGGTCGATCGCACCGGCCACCATGAACAGCGTGCCCTTGAACAGGGAGTGGGCGACGAGATAGAGCACCGCACCCTCGACGGCCTTGTCGGAACCGAGCCCGGTCAGCATGACCAGTATGCCGAGCGAGGCAACCGTCGTGTAGGCGAGCATCAGCTTCAGGTCGGTCTGGCGGATCGCCAGCAGCGTGCCAACGATCAGCGTCGTGCCGCCGAACACCGGCAGCACGGTTTCCCAGGCATCCGTGCCGCCGAAGGCCGGGTTGAGCCGCATGACGAGATAGACGCCGGCCTTCACCATGGTCGCGGAATGGAGATAGGCCGACACCGGGGTCGGCGCCTCCATCGCGTTGGGCAGCCAGAAATGAAACGGAAACTGCGCCGATTTGGTAAACGCGCCGCCCAGAACCAGCACCAGCGCCACCAGATACAAGGCGCTATGGCGCATCGTGTCGCCGGCGGCCAGCAGTCCGGAAAGCTCGGTTTCGCCGGTCGCGATCCACACCACCAGCAGGCCGGCCAGAAGCGACAGCCCGCCGAGCCCGGTCACCACCAGCGCCTGGATGGCGGCCCGGCGCGAGGCCTCGCGCCTGTGATCGAAGCCGATCAGCAGGAAGGAGGTGATCGAGGTCAGTTCCCAGAACACGAACAGGGTGAGGAACGAGTCGGACACGACCAGCCCCTGCATCGCGCCCATGAACAGGAGGATGAAGGAAAAGAACCGGCCGAGCTGGGGATGGCCCTTCAGATAACCGCCCGAATACAGCACGATCAGCGTGCCGATGCCCGAGATCAGCAGGGCGAAGGTCAGCGACAGGCCGTCAAGGAACCAGGAAAAGCGAATGTCGAGGCTGGGGATCCAGGAGTAGCCACCCGACACCGTGGCCCCGTCGCCGATCGTGTCGAGCAGCCCGGCGAAATGGACAAAGATGAAGGCTGGCGCGATCGCCAGCACCCAGGCGGCGTTGTGTTTCAACACCCGTGTCAGGAACGGCGCGGCCAACGCGGCAAGAAACGGCAAGACTAGCGCGAAGAAGGTCAGCGATTGCGATCCGCTCGCCATTCAAAAGTCCTGTTTTCGCGCGAGCCGCCGCGCCGGTGATGCTATTGTGTCGTGACATAGCGGCTCCCCCCTCGCCGGGCAAGCGAATGCGGCGCCTCGCCGCGCCTCGCGCACGGGAAATTCCGGCGCCAGCTTGCGAACGGCGCAAAAACGATGCGAACGCCCGCCACGGTTCAAAACCGGGACAGCGGGCTGTGGAAAACCCCGGGCCACGCACGGCGAACGGGCGCATGAGCGGCAATGCCGCCAGGGCCGCGGGCGCAACGCAAAAATTGGCGCCGGCGTCCCCTGGTGCGCGCAAAACCGCGACCGTCGGCTTCAATAGGGGCTGATATAGCGCCCGTAGACCCAGCCGACCGTCCAGTCGCCGGTCTGTTTGGGGTCATGCCAGACCTCGCACCAGCGATAGCGCACGGCCTGCGATTGCTGCCAGGCCGACAGGCCGGCGATGGCGTCGAGCGAAAGCCCCTTGGTGCAGCGCCCGGTCATCTGCAACGGCGTGCCGTTTGGATAGGCCGCCTGTTTCTGGGAATGGCTGGCCGGATATTTGCGCACGTTGAGCGTGTCGCCCCACGGTACGTTGGCGACCTGCCAGCCGTAAAAGGCCGAGGCTCCGGCTTCGACGGCCTGGGCGCCGAGCACGGTCGTCGCGACAAGGGCGGCGGCAAGGCATTTGCGCGTTATCATCATTCCCTCCGGTTTGCTGTGTGTTCATTTGATTACCGGGCGGGAATGCCATAGCTGGGTTGAATACCGGCTGATCGGCCCGTTCATGTCGTGTTCAAGACACGCCCACCCACTCCGCGTTTCGAGAAGGTTCCATGGCGAAAACCGAAAAATTTCCGGATATTCCGGCTCCGACGGCCGAACGACGCCCCGTCGAAACCAGCCATCACGGCATTACCCGCGTCGACGATTATGCCTGGCTGCGGGCGCAGAACTGGCAGCAGGTCTTCCGCGACCCGTCGGCGCTGGCGGCCGACATCCGCGCCCATCTGGAGGCCGAGAACGCCTATCAGTCAAAAATGATGCGCGACACGGAAGCCCTGCAGAAGACGCTGTTTGCGGAGATGCGCGGCCGGATCAAGGAAGACGATTCCTCGGTTCCCATGCCGGACGGCCCCTATGCCTACGGCACGTCCTTCAAGACCGGCGGCCAGCAGCCGCGCTTCTTTCGCACGCCGCGCGACGGCGGGGCACACGACATGCTGCTCGACGGCGACGCCGAGGCCGAGGGCAAACCCTATTTCCGCCTCGGCAGCGCCGACCATTCGCCCGACCATGCCCGGCTGCTGTGGGGCTATGACGACAAGGGGTCGGAATTCTACGATCTCAAGGTGCGCGACCTCGATACGGGCGCCGATCTTGACGACCGGGTCGCCGATACCGGCGGCAGCGGTGTCTGGGCGGCCGGCAGTGACGGGTTTTTCTATACCCGGCTCGACGAGAACCACCGCCCGTCGAAAGTGCTTTTCCACCGCCTGGGAACCGATACGGCGAGCGACCGTCTCATCTATGAGGAAACCGATCCGGGCTTCTTCATGAATGTCGGCGGCACGCGCGCCCAGGACTGGGCGTTCGTCGCCATCCACGACCACGAGACATCGGAATATCATGTCCTGCCGGCGGCCGATCCAACGGCCGCGCCAAAATGCGTGCGTCCCCGCGAAACCGGCGTGCAGTACGATCTCGAGGAAGGCGGCGAGATATTCTTCGTGCTCACCAATATTGGCGGCGCCAAGGACTTCAAGGTGATGACGGCGCCGGTCTCCGATCCTTCGCAGGCCAATTGGCGGGAACTCGTCGCGCACGAGCCGGGCCGGCTGATCCTGTCGATCATGGCCTTCCGCGATTTTCTCGTCCGCCTCGAGCGCAAGGACGGCCTGCCGCGGCTGGTCGTGCACGAACGCGAAAGCGGCGAGGAGCATGTGGTGGCGTTCGAGGAGGAAGCCTATTCGCTCGGGCTGGTCGGATCGCTCGAATACGACACCGACACGATCCGGTTCGCCTATTCGTCGATGACCACGCCCTCGCAGGTCTTCGACTACAATATGCGCACCCGCGAGCGGGTGCTGCGCAAGACACAGGAAGTGCCGTCCGGCCACGCGCCGGATGACTACGTGACCCGGCGCTTGATGGCACCCTCGCATGACGGTGCGCTGGTGCCCGTATCGCTGCTTTATCGCCGCGACACGCCGCTCGACGGCAGCGCGCCCTGCCTGCTCTACGGCTATGGCTCGTACGGGATCGCGATCCCGGCCTCCTTCAACACCAACTGCCTGTCGCTGGTCGACCGCGGCTTCGTCTATGCGATCGCCCATGTGCGCGGCGGCAAGGACAAGGGCTACGCCTGGTACGAGGACGGCAAACGCGACAGGAAGGCCAACACGTTCGAGGATTTCGTCGCCGCGGCCCGTCATCTCACCGCCGAAAACTATGCCGCGCCCGGCCGCATCGTCGCGCAGGGCGGCTCGGCCGGCGGGATGCTGATGGGCGCGGTCGCCAACATGGCGCCAGAGCTGTTCGGCGGCATCATCGCCGAAGTGCCGTTCGTCGACGTTTTGGAGACCATGCTCGACGACACGCTGCCGCTGACCCCGCCCGAATGGCCGGAATGGGGCAATCCGATCACATCGGCCGACGACTACCGCACGATTGCCGCCTACTCGCCCTACGACAATGTCGAGGCCAAGACCTATCCGCCGATCCTGGCGCTGGCCGGGCTCACCGACCCGCGCGTGACCTATTGGGAACCGGCGAAATGGGTGGCGCGCCTGCGCGAGCGCAAGGCCGGAGACAATCCGGTGCTGTTGCGCATCAACATGGACGCCGGCCACGCCGGGGCCTCCGGGCGGTTCTCGCGGCTGGAGGAGATCGCCTTTGCCTACGCCTTCGCGCTGAAAGTGGTCGGCCTTGCCGACGGTCGTTCAACTTGAGATGAATCGGTCTTCTTGAGAGCAACGGCTCCAGGCGCGGCAGTTGCACCGCAGACGCAAATAGGCTCTGTTTTGCAGGAAGGGGCATAGCAAACGTTTGCGAAGGAGCTCTCCATGACCCGCAACGCGCCTACCGCACTATTCTGTCTGGCCGGTTCCCTGCTGTTGTCGGCCCTCGCGCTTCCGGTTTTTGCCGGAGAGATCGTCGAGCGGCCCGGCGAGCGGCCGCGCGAGATGCCCAACATATGCAGTCAGCATCCCGACGATCCCTATTTCGGCAGTTTTCGCGGCATCGGCCAAAAGGGCATGTTCCGCGACCAGATGATCTTCGAGGCGGGTTGCTTTGCCAGCAAGGCGCGTTGCGAGGCGTGGCTTTACGCCATCCGCTCCGACCACAGCGCGGGCGAGAAGTCGGCCTATTGCAAGCCACGATAGAATGCCCGCCGCACGCCTCCGCAATTCGTCCATATCCGCGCTTCGCACCACCGCAGGGTGGCCTGGGGCGATGATCCCGCGCGGCGCGGGTTTGTCGCGCGGCCGGGCGTTCAGTTACGGACGGGATAACCGTTCGGGCGCGGCGGCACCGCCTTGAGATAGGCCGCGATCGCCTCGCGGTCCTCGGCCGGCAGCCGCGCCATGTTCTTCTGGACCGCGACCATGGCCCCGCCGACAGTGTCGAAATCGGGCGTGAAGCCGGATTCCAGATAATAGGCGATATCGCCCGCCGACCACGACAGGCCGCCCTCGCCGGGCGTGATGTTGGGCACGATGCCGTCGCCCTCGGCCGCGACGGCGCCGGCCAGCCATGCCTGCGTCTTCAGGCCGCCGGTCAACGCGCGCGGCGTATGGCATTCCCCGCAATGGCCCGGCCCCTCGACGAGATAGCGCCCCGCACGCGTCTTTTCGTCGGCGTCGGGACCAAGCGCGATCACCGGTTCCGGGTCGAGATAAAGCTGTTTCCAGAGCCCCAGCCCGCGACGGATGGTGAAGGGAAATGCGAGCTTGTGGCCCGGTGCTACACCCGCCACAGCCGGCAGCGTGCGCATGAAGGCATAGAGGTCGACGATGTCGGCCGGGCGCATGCGCGCATAGGAGGCATAGGGAAAGGCCGGGTAATAATGGCTTCCGTCGGGCGCCACGCCGCGCAGCATGGCGTTGGCGAAGTCGCCGGCCGACCAACCGCCGATACCGTCTTGCTGGTCGCTCGAAATATTCGGCGCGACGAAGGTACCGAAGGGTGTTTTGAGTTCCAGCCCGCCGGCCAGTTCCAGGATCGCATCGCCCTTTGCCCCCGGCCGCGTGTGACAGGACGTGCAGCCGGCGGCCCAGAACATGCGCTCGCCGCGCGCGGCGTCGCCCTCGGGCAGCGCCGCGACGGCTTCCCGCGGCAGCCGGTTTGGTCCCGACAGGTAAAAAAGGACAAGCCCGCCCGCCACGCCGAGCACGACGAGGACAAGGGCGAGCCTGCCGAGGGTGGATTTTGACAAGCGGATCGGCCTGGTCAGTTCTTCTTCATGCGGTAGTTTTCGTGGCAGCCGCCGCAATTCTGGCCGATCCTGCCGAGCGCGGCCTGCACGCCGGCCTGGTCGGCGGGCATGGACGACGCCACGTCGGCGACGTCGGCCTTCAGCTTGTCGGCGCGCTCCTGGAAATCGGCCATGTTCTCCCAGATCGCCGGCAGGGCAGCGGTTTCGCCGGCCGTGCTGCCTTCGGGAAACAGGACGGCGACATCGAGTTTCTGCGCGGCCTCGTTCAGGGCCGTCAGGTTTTGCTCGACCACGCCGGCGTCGAAGGCGTTTTCCCCCTTGGCGATCGCCGCCAGAGGTCCGAGCGCCTTGCCCATTGCCTTCATCACCGCCTGGCGATCCTCGACCGGGCCGGCGAACGACAGCGACGCCGTCACCGCAAGCAACGCGCCTGCCAAAAACACTCTCTTCATCAACCATCCTCCAGGGTGTTCAGGGGAAGAAATCAAAGGCGTTACAGCGTGATAATGGCCGAGAAACGGTTCACGCGTCATCACGCTTGTGTGAAAGCGAGCATTGCACCTGTCGACAGACTGTCAACAAAAACGGACCCCGGCCTGAACCGGGATCCGTTGCATGCGAGACAAATGCGTCTGCGTCGGCCTGTTCAGCCAGCCGCCTTTTCGTAGCATTCGAGCACATAATCCCAGTTGATGAGATTATCGACGAAGGCTTCGAGATATTTCGGCCGCGCGTTGCGGTAGTCGATGTAATAGGAGTGTTCCCACACGTCGACGCCAAGGATCGGCACCGCGCCGTGCACCAGCGGGTTTTCGCCGTTCGGCGTCTTCATCACTTCCAGCTTGCCGTTCTTCACCGCAAGCCAGGCCCAGCCCGAACCGAACTGGGTCGTGCCGGCATTGATGAAATCGGCGCGGAACTTGTTGTAACCGCCCAGATCGCTGTCGACGGCCGCCTGCAGCTTGCCCGGCAGGCTCTTGCCGCCGCCGCCGCCCTTCATCCATTTCCAGAAATGGATGTGGTTGTAGTGCTGGCCGGCATTGTTGAACAGGCCCGGGTTCTTGCCGTGCGACTGCTTGACGATTTCCTCAAGCGACAGCCCGTCCATGCCGGCTTCCGCGGCCAGCTTGTTGCCGTTGTCGACATAGGCCTTGTGATGCTTGTCGTGGTGATATTCGAGCGTCTCGCGCGACATATAGGGCTGCAGCGCCTCGTAATCATAGGGCAGGTCCGGCAATTCAAAAGCCATCGTCAATCTCCTTCTTAAACACGAACGGGTTGATACGTTCAGTTAAGCCTCCCGCCCGGCTTGCGCAACGGGCCCGGCCCAACCTTATATCGTCGGGGGCGATCCCTAGACGGTGATCGAATGCGCCCACTCCCAGTAGAGTGCGCGCACGCGTTCGGCGACCGGACCGGGTTGCAGACGCCGGTCCTCGATCTGGATAACGGGCACCACCTTGGAATGGTTGCCGGTGGAAAAAATTTCATCGGCATCGAGGAAATCGCCGACGCTCAGCGTCTTTTCGTTCACCCGCAGCCCGGCGGCGTCGAGCAGCGCGATGGCGCGCGCGCGGGTGATGCCGGACAGGAAGGTCCCGTTGGCGATCGGCGTGAACACCTCGCCATCCTTGACGAGAAAAATGTTCGACGTGCCGGTTTCAGCGACATTGCCCAGCATGTCGAGCACCAGCGCGTTGTCGAAACCGCGCGACTTGGCCTCGAGGATGGCGCGGCCATTATTGGGGTAAAGGCACCCGGCCTTGGCGTTTGTCGGCATCGTCTCCAGGGTCGGGCGGCGGAACGGCGACACCGTCACCGAAAAGCCGGACGGCGAGATCATCGGCGCCTCGTACAGGCACAGGCAGAAGCGGGTCGAGTCGGGTTCGGCCGGAACGCCCATATAACCGCCGTGCTCGGCCCAGTACATCGGCCGGATATAGACGGCGGTGTTGCCGTCGAATTTTTTCAGCCCGTCCATCGTCAGGCCAAAAATCTCCTCCGGCGAGACTGTCGGTCTCAGCCCGAGCGCGATCGCCGAGGCGTTGATCCGCTCGCAATGCCTGTCGAGATCCGGCGCCACGCCCTCGAACCAGCGCGCGCCGTCAAACACGGTCGTGCCAAGCCACATGGCATGGCTGCGCGGACCGATGATGGGGATATTGCCTTCGTGCCAGTCACCGTCGAGATAGGTCAAGGTCAACGACTGCGCGGTCGTATCAACTGCCATGATTGGAACGTCCTTTGTTGCTGACCTATGGATAGTGGTTCATGGCGCGGCGTCAATTGCCTGTGTCGACAGTGTGATTGCGCCAACCACCCTTGACCCGATACGGACCATCGGATCAAGTCTTTCCAACCGGGACCCGACCACAATGCGCCATTCCGCCTTCATCTTCGACGCCTACGGAACGCTGTTCGACGTCCACGCCGCTGTGCGCCGCCATGCCGAGGCGATCGGGCCGGACGGTCGGTTGCTGTCGGAAATCTGGCGCGCAAAACAGCTCGAATATTCCTGGGTCCGCACCATGATGGGTGCCTTCGTCGATTTCTGGCAACTGACCGAACAGGCACTCGACCACGCCTTCGAGCGCGTGCCCTCAGTCGACAGCGGGCTGCGCCAGGACCTGCTCGACGCCTACTGGCACCTGGATTGCTACCCGGAAGTGCCGGCGGTCCTGAAGGCGCTCAAGGCGGACGGAGCACGGGTGGCGATCCTGTCGAACGGATCGCGCGCCATGCTGGAGGCCGCGGTGAAATCCGCCGCGCTCGACCTGGTTCTGGACGACATTTTCTCCGTCGACGACGTCGCGCGCTTCAAGACCGATCCGGCCGTTTACGACATGGCGACCACCGCCTGGCGGCTCTACCCGCAAGCCGTCTCGTTCCAATCCTCCAACCGGTGGGACATCGCCGGCGCCACCAAGTTCGGCTTCCGCACCGTGTGGATCAATCGCGCCGGCCAGCCGGACGAATATCGCGACTATCCGCCGGCGCTGATCCTGCCGTCGTTGAACGGGCTGGTGGAGACCCGTTGACCCCTCGCCGCCTGTTGCAAAGACGCAACAGTCGAACCGTCGCCACAAGGCTGCCTTTGTTTTTTCACCCCACGGCCGCATTCGATCAGGCATATCGGCCCGGCGGGAGGAAATGTTCGGCGTGCCGGACGTTGAATCGTTTCTAGTGGCTTTCTTTGCGAGGTAGCATGTCCGGCCCATACCAAAAGTCCGCGTCCATAACACGGCGCTCGCTTCTTTCCGGCGCGGCGGCCGGCGCGGCGTCGCTGGCATTGGCGTCGTGCACGACCACGAGCGGCATTCCCCCGGCAGACAAGCCGAAGGACGATGCCGGACCGGGCTCGGCCTTCGGCAATTACGCCACTATGTACGCGCCGGTAGCCGATGGCGGCTTCGACGTGCCCGCGGTGCCGATCGACAAGATGGACCGCCGTTATCTGCGCCGGCTGGTTCCCGATCCGACAGGCGAGCGCCCCGGCACCGTTGTGGTCGATACCTCGGCTCACTTCCTTTATCTGGTGCGCGAGAACGGCCAGGCGCTGCGCTACGGCGTCGGTCTTGGCCGCGCGGGCTTCGAGTGGTCGGGCCGTGCCGTCATCCAGTGGAAGCGCAAATGGCCGAAATGGACCCCGCCGGACGAGATGATCGCGCGCAAGCCGGAACTGGAAAAATACAGCGTCCGCAATGGCGGCATGGAGCCGGGGCTGATGAACCCGCTCGGCGCGCGCGCGCTTTACATCTTCCAGGACGGCGTCGACACGCTTTACCGGGTCCACGGCTCGCCGGAATGGTGGACGATCGGCAAGTCGGTTTCGTCTGGCTGCGTGCGCATGCTCAACCAGGACGTGATGGACCTTTACGACCGCGTGCCCAACCGCACGCCGATCCTGGTCACGTCGGGCGTTTCGGCGGCGGTTTCGTGATCGAAAACCGCCGGAGCCTCAGCGCCCCCGCTTGAGACTGCCCAGAATGCCGCGCACCAGGGCGCGGCCGAGCGACGTGCCGACCGAACGCGCCACCGACTTGATGGCGGCTTCGGTCACGCTTTGACGATTGGAGCTGCGGCGGCGCGTGGGTGCACGCCGCGTGGTTTTGCGCGTGGTCGTGCGCGTGCGCCGGTCGGCGTCGCCTTCGCCGAAATCCGGCAGGGTCCAGCGCGTGCGCTTGGCCTCGCGGCCGTCCTCCTCCTCTTCGCGGCGCGTCGCCTCCTCCTCGGCCTGGGCGGCTTCGGCGGCCCGTTTCTGCAAAATCTCAAAGGCCGATTCACGGTCGACCGGCGTATCGTACTGGCCGGCGACAGGGCTGATCGCGCTGATTTTCTCGCGTTCCGCTTCGGAGATCGGCCCCAGCCTCGACGCAGGCGGACGGATCAGCGTGCGCTGCACCATCGACGGCACCCCCTTGGCCTCCAGCGTGGAGACCAGGGCCTCGCCGACGCCAAGCTGGGTGATCGCGGTGGCGCAGTCGAAATCGGGGTTGGGCCGGAAGGTCTCGGCCGCCGTCTTGACCGCCTTCTGCTCCCGGGGCGTATAGGCGCGCAGGGCGTGCTGGATGCGATTGCCGAGCTGCGACAGCACCGTCTCGGGCACGTCGAGCGGATTCTGCGTCACGAAATAGACGCCGACACCTTTCGAGCGGATGAGCCGCACCACCTGCTCGACCCGGTCGAGCAGGATTTTCGGCGCCTCGTCGAACAGAAGATGCGCCTCGTCGAAAAAGAACACCAGGCGCGGCCGGTCGGGATCGCCGATCTCGGGCAGCACCTCGAACAGTTCCGACAACAGCCACAGCAGGAAGGTCGCATAAAGGCGGGGATTCATCATCAGCCGGTCGGCGGCCAGAACGCTGATGGCGCCGCGCCCGTCGCGGGTCGTGCGCATCAGATCCTCGATGCGCAAGGCCGGCTCGCCGAAGAAATGCGCGCCCCCCTGCTGTTCGAGGACCAGCAGCGAGCGCTGGATGGCCCCGACCGAGGCCTTGCTGACATTGCCGTAGACCTTGCTGATCTCGTCAGCCCGCTCGGCGATATTGACCAGCATTGCCTGCAGATCCTTCATGTCGAGCAGCAGCAGGCCTTCCTCGTCGGCGATACGAAAGGCGATGTTGATCACGCCTTCCTGCGCATCGGTCAGGTTCATCAGGCGCGACAGCAGGAGCGGCCCCATCTCCGACACGGTGGCGCGGATGGGATGACCCTTCTCGCCGAACAGATCCCAGAAAATCACCGGGAACTCCTGGAACTCATACGGATCGAGCCTGATCGTTTCGGCGCGCTTGCTCAGGAAATCCTTTGCCTCCCCCATCGCGGCAATGCCCGACAGGTCGCCCTTGACGTCGGCGCAGAACACCGGAACGCCGGCATTGGAAAACGCTTCGGCCAGGATCTGCAAGGTCACCGTCTTGCCGGTACCCGTCGCGCCGGTAACCAGACCGTGACGATTGGCGTATTTCAGCAACAGCCGCTCGGCCGCCTGATAGCTGTCGTCGGGCTTTCGGCTGGCCCCTATGAAAAGGCTGTCGTCCTGCGCCATGCGTCTTGTCTCCGGCAATCCCGCGACGGGCCCGGGCGCCGGCCGCTTTGTCTTCCTATAAACAGCCCGGCGCCGGCCGACAACGCCGCCGCGCGCCACGCCGCAAGAACGGCCGTTCGCACTTTTGCCAAAATCCCGGTTGCCCGCCGGCTCGACCGACTGTATCGGAAAGCGCTGGCAGACCGAACCGCGGCGCCGGCACTGACATGACGTGAGCCGAAGGAGGGAGCACCCGCCTTGCAGGCGCGCCAATATTCGCGCGAGGCGATCGGCGTCATTGCCGGCCAAGTCCGGGGCCTTTAGTCTGTCGGGAGGAGAACGGAAGGATCGAGCCGGAACGCCATGGAGCATAAACTAATCAGCGGAATGACGTTTGCCGACATCGACGCCGCCGGATGGAGAGTGATCGCCGAAAAGGCGCTCAAGGGCGCCGATTTCGACGAAACATTGGTCTCCTTTACCGATGATGGCATCCGCGTCGATCCGCTGTACCCGCGCTCGCCCCACCCCCAGCCGATCTCGCGTGTCGACCCCGCCGCGCCCTGGCGTGTCGTCCAGCGTGTCGACGACCCTGACCCGGTGCGCGCCAACCGCCAGGCGATGGCGGATGTGGAAAGCGGAGCGACCGGGCTGGCGATCGTGTTCGAGGGGGCACCCAACGCCTATGGTTACGGTCTGCCGTGTACTGACGCGGCCTTCGAAAAGGCGCTCGACGGGGTGCCGCTCAGCCGGCTTGCGCTGCGGATCGACACCCATCCGATGAGCCGCTCCTCGATCGACTGGCTGGTCGCCTCGCTGACAGCCAAGCGCGCCGACCCGACGCGTCTGCATCTGTCCTTCGGGATCGATCCGGCCGCGATCTTCGCCGGCACCGGGCGCCTGCGCATGTCGATCGAGGCGCTCGAGGCGTCGATGCCGCAATCGCTCGCCCATTTCTTTGCGCTCGGCCTGCCGGGCGTGCTCCTGGAAGCCGACGGTCGCGTCAGCCACAATGGCGGCGCCAGCGCCGCGCAGGAACTGGGCATTATGCTCGCCTCGGCCGTGTCGCATCTGCGCATGTTCGAAAAGGCGCGCCAGCCTCTGGTCTACGCCGCGCCGCATGTCGGCTTCGCCGTCGCGGCCGACCAGGACCAGTTCGCGACCATCGCCAAGATGCGCGCACTGCGCCGCCTGTGGCAGCGCGCGCAGGAGGTCTGCGGCATCGAGCCGTCGCCGGCCTCCATCCACGCCGAGACGTCGTGGCGGATGATGACGGCGCGCGACCCCGAAACCAACATCCTGCGCGCCACGATCGCCGTCTTCGCCGCCGCCGCCGGCGGGGCGGATTCGATTTCGGTGCTGCCGCACACGCTCACCCATGGCCTGCCCGACGGTTTCGCGCGCCGGGTGGCGCGCAACACCCAGCTCGTGCTCGCCCAGGAGGCCGGCATCGGTTTCGTCGCCGATCCCTCGGCCGGCTCGGGCGGCATCGCCCACCTGACCGAAGCGCTGTGCGAAGCGGCCTGGGCGGAGTTTCAGCAGATCGAGCAGGAAGGCGGTGCGCTCAAGAGTCTCGCTGCCGGGGCCTTCCAGGCCAGGGTGAAGACGGTGGCGACAAAGCGCCGGGCGGCGCTGCGCGAGGGCCGGCGCACGATCGTCGGCACCACGCTCTATCCGCTCGACACGGAGCGCCCGGTCGCCACGCTTGCCGCCGAAAGCCGCCCCGCGCCAACGGACGGGACGACGTTTTGCGAGAGGCTTTCGCCGCAGCGCCTCGACGAGCAGGTCGGAGAAGACGCATGATCCCGGATTTTTCGACGATCGGCTGGCAGAAGCCGGCGAGCCTTGCCGCGCCGGACGGCGCGGCGGTGCGCGAAACGCCGGAAGGGATCGCCATCAAGACCTTTTACGGCGAGAACGATCTCGCCGGCCTCGCCCATCTCGACACGTTTCCCGGCGCCCCGCCCTTCGTCCGCGGCCCCTATCCGACCATGTATGTGCAGCGGCCCTGGACGATCCGCCAATATGCCGGGTTTTCCACGGCCGAGGAATCGAACGCGTTCTACCGGCGCAACCTCGCCAGCGGCCAGAAGGGGCTTTCGATCGCCTTCGACCTTGCGACCCATCGCGGTTATGACAGCGACCACCCGCGGGTGGCCGGCGATGTCGGCATGGCCGGCGTTGCGATCGATTCGATCCTCGACATGCGCCAGCTCTTCGACGGCATCCCGCTCGATGAGATGACGGTGTCGATGACCATGAACGGCGCCGTCTTGCCGATCATGGCGCTCTACATCGTCGCGGCCGAGGAACAGGGCGTGGCCGAAAAGGACCTGGCCGGGACCATTCAGAACGACATCCTCAAGGAGTTCATGGTCCGCAACACCTATATCTATCCGCCCAAACCCTCGATGCGGATCATTTCGGACATTTTTTCCTACACCGCGCAGCGGATGCCGAAATTCAACTCGATCTCGATTTCGGGCTATCACATCCAGGAAGCCGGCGCGACGGTCGACCTGGAGCTCGCCTATACGATCGCCGACGGCATCGAGTATGCCCGCGCCGGCGTGGCGGCCGGCCTCGACATCGACAAATTCGCCCCGCGGCTGTCCTTCTTCTGGAACGCCGGCATGAATTTCTTCATGGAGGTCGCCAAGCAGCGCGCCGGCAGACTGTTATGGGCGAGCCTGGTGCAGAAGAATTTTGCGCCGAACAACCAGAAATCGCTGGCGCTGCGCGCCCATACCCAGACCTCCGGCTGGTCGCTGACTGCCCAGGATCCCTACAACAACATCGTGCGCACCATGATCGAGGCGATGGCGGCCACGCAGGGCGGCACGCAGTCGCTGCACACCAACGCCTTCGACGAGGCGCTGGCGCTGCCGACCGACCATTCCGCGCGTATTGCCCGCAACACGCAGATCGTCCTGCAGGCAGAGTCCGGCACCACCCGCATCATCGACCCCTGGGGCGGCTCGGCTTTCGTGGAACGGTTGACGCACGATCTGGTGGCGCGCGCGCTCACCCATATCGAGGAGGTCGAGAGCCTCGGCGGCATGGCGGCGGCGATCGAAAAGGGCGTGCCGAAGATGCGCATCGAGGAAGCCGCGGCCCGCACCCAGGCACGGATCGATGCCGGCCGCCAGGCGCTGGTCGGCGTGAACGCCTACAAGCCCGCCGAAGACATGGAAGTCGACGTGCTGAAGGTCGACAACGCCCAGGTCCGCGCCCGCCAGCTTGCCAAATTGCAGGAACTCAAGGGCACCCGCGACGTGGCCGCGGTGGAAGGCGCGCTCACCGCCCTCACCGACGCCGCGCGCGCCGGCGGCAACCTGCTCGACTTCGCCGTCAAGGCCGCCCGCGCCAAGGCCACGGTCGGCGAGATCTCGCTGGCGCTCGAAAAAGTGTTCGGCCGGCACGTCGCCACCATCCAGACGATCAGCGGCGTCTACCGCAAGGAGATCGGCGAGGACCCGGTGGTGGAGCGGGTTCACGAGAAGGTCGAGGCCTTCCGCGAAAAGACCGGCGCGGCGCCGCGCCTGCTGGTCGCCAAGATGGGACAGGACGGCCATGATCGCGGCCAGAAGGTGATCGCGACCGCGTTCGCCGACCTGGGGTTCGATGTCATCGTCGGCGCGATGTTCCAGACCCCCGAGGAGATCGCCAAGCTGGCCGCCGAGCACGACGTGCAGATCGTCGGCGCCTCCTCGCTGGCAGCCGGCCACCTCACGCTGGTGCCGGAACTGTCGCAGGCGCTCGCCAGGCTCGGCCGCGACGACATCATGATCGTCGCCGGCGGCGTCATCCCGCCGGACGATTTCGACGCCGTGTTGAAGGCCGGCGCGACGGCGATCTTTCCGCCCGGTACGGTGATCCCCGAAGCCGCCGAGGACCTCATCGACACGCTTCTGGCGCGGTAACGCAACCTCGTTCCAACGTGCGTTGCAACACATGCCTCGCCCTGTTATAATGAGCGTTGCAACGGCAAGGCCGCGACCATGAACACCGTCATCCGCAAGATCGGCAATTCCGAAGGCGTGATCCTGCCGAAAGAACTGTTGAAAAGCCTCAATCTCAAGGCTGGGGATAGTGTTGTCGTCTTCAAGGAAGGGGACGAGCTACGCATGCGACGCGTCGAGGATTCGGCCGACGAGTTCGAGCGCAAGATGAAGATCGCGCGTGAACGCATGCGAAAATACGAGGTCACGTACCGCGCGCTTGCGAAATGACGGAATTCCATACGCGGGAGTTCGTTGAGGCCATGCATGCTGAACAGCTTCGCTTGCACGGCGGAGCGCCAGGCATTCGCGATGTCGGAATGCTCGAATCCGCTTTGGCGAGACCGCCCCAGAAGGCAATCTATGGCGAACCGGACATATTCGACCTGGCAGCAGCGTACCTCTTCGGCATTGTGAAGAACCGTCCGTTTGTGGACGGAAATAAACGAGCGGCGCTGGCCGCGACCGACCTTTTCCTCGTCTTCAATGGCTGGAGCCTGGAGACCGACGACGCCAGCCTGACCCAATTTGTCCTTATGGTTGCCGCCGGCGAGATCGACGAGGCCGGCGCCGCGGCGTTCATGCGCGACCACACCGAACAAACCTGAAGCGTCCACCCGTCACCGCCAGCGCCCGCGCCGCATCGGGCTGGCATGGCACTTGCTCCGCCAGGGTGACGAACCTTGGAGCTGTGCCAATGCTGAACAGACGCGCGTTCCTGGCCGGGCTGGCCGGCGCCGGCGGGCTCGCCGCCGGCGCCGCGCAGGGCGCTGCCCTGTCCGGTATTGAGACGGCCTCGATCCGCGGCACGCTCGACGCGAGCGAACTCGGCGTACAGCCCGGGCTTTACGACGACCAGAGCGAGGCCTTTGCCCGGGTGCTCGACAAGGCGGCCGAGCGCGACGCGCCGGTCTATCTGCCGCCCGGCGACTACGTGGTTTCCAACCTGGTCCTGCCGCGCAAGCTGCGCCTGACCGGCGTGCCGGGCGCCTCGCGCATCCTTTACGGCGGCAACGGCCATCTGTTCCTGGCCGAGGCGGCCGACCATCTGGAAATCTCCGGCCTGCTGATCGACGGCGCCAATCGCTGGCTGGGCGATCATGTCGACGGTCTCGTGACGGTGCGCGGCGCGCGCCATCTCGTCATCGACAATTGCAGCATTCTGGGCAGCGGCAAGCACGCGCTGGCGCTGGAAAACGTCGCCGGCCGCATCGAGCGCAGCCAGATCTCGGGCGCCGCCGACGCCGGGATCTACAGTGTCCAGGCCGGCGGCCTCGCGATCACCGGCAACACGGTCGCCGATTGCGGCAATGGCGGCATTCTGGTGCATCGCTGGCAGGCGGGCGAGGACGCCACCATCGTGTCGGGCAACCGCGTCGAGCGCATCGCGGCGCGCAATGGCGGCACCGGGCCGTTCGGCAACGGCATCAACGTCTATCGCGCGGGCGGCGTCATGGTATCCGGCAACCGGATCGCCGACTGCGCCTTTTCCGCCATCCGGGCCAATGGCGGCAACAACATCCAGATCACCGGCAATAGCTGCCTGCGTTCGGGCGAAACCGCGATCTATTCCGAATTCGCCTTCGAGGGCGCGGCGATTTCGTCGAATATCGTCGACGGCGCGGCCAACGGCATCTCGATCGTCAATTTCAACGAGGGCGGTCGTCTGGCCGTCTGCGCGGCCAATCTGGTGCGCAACCTGTCGCAGACCGGCCCCTATCCGGCCGATTCACCCGGTTTCGGGGTCGGCATCACCGCCGAGGCCGACACCGCCGTCACCGGCAACGTGGTGGAAAACGCGCCGCTGTTCGGCCTCCATCTCGGCTGGGGACCTTATCTGCGCAACGTCACGGCCAGCGGCAACGTCATCCGCGACGCCGGCACCGGTATTGCCGTCTCCGTGGTCGAGGGCGCCGGCGCGGCGGTGATTTCCGACAATATCATCTCCGGTGCGCGCAACGGCGCCATCCGCGGCCATCGCTGGGCCGAAGCCGTGACCAAGGATCTGGCGCGGGTCGGCAATGCCGGCTTTGCCCACCTCACCGTCGAGCGCAATCACGCGAGTTGAGGCCGTGTCGTCGCGGCAGCCTCAGCCAAGCGCCTCGGTCGCCCGGATTTCGCCGACCCTGATGCCGCGTCGGCTGACGACCGGCGGGCGGGCCATATCGCGCAAGGTGGCCGCCAGCGGGTCGCCGGCGGCAAGCAGTTTCGCCAGGATCGCGGCCAGCATGGTTTCGGAGGCGCGGGTCGCGCCGTCGTCGCATTTCAGCGCGACGCCGAGGCCGAGTTCGGGAATGGCGGCGCAATAGACCCCTTCGGCGCCGGTCTTGCAAAAGATCCGGCCCGCCGCGGCCGCCATCAGCCTTTCGTCCATCCGCGCGCTGCCCGACATGAAAAACGGCTCGGCCATGCAGGCGCCGAGCAGCCGCTTTGCGGCCTCAGCACGCTGCGGCGCCAGTCCCGCGCCGGTCGCCATGCGCGCAAAGCCAAACGCCAGTGCGCGCAGCGGCACGGCGTGGGTGGGGATCGAACAGCCGTCGACGGCGGCATTGGCGCGGTCGTGCACGGCGCCGGTGACCTGCTCCATCACCGCACGCAGCTCACGCTGCAGGGGATGGTCGTAGCCCGAATAGCCGCGATGCGCGGTGCCGCCGTGGCAGCAAACGCACAGGAAGCCGGCATGTTTGCCCGAGCAGTTGTTGTGCAGCGCGCTCGGCGTCTGGCCGGCGCGGGCAAGGTCGAGCGTGGCCTGTTCGCCGAGCGGCCAATGGCTGCCGCATTCGAGCGCGTCCGCATCGAGGCCGGCCCTGGCCAGCATCGCCGCGGCGCGCTCGGCGTGGGCGGCCTCGCCGGAATGGGAGGCACAGGCAAGCGCCAGGTCGCGGTCGTCGAAACCGCAGGCTTCGGCGGCGCCGCTTTCGACCAGCGGCAGGGCCTGGATCGCCTTGATCGCCGAGCGCGGAAAAACCGGCCGGTCGACATCGCCGATCTCGAACATCGTGCGCCCGTCGGCATCGATCACCGCCACCGCCCCGCGGTGGCGGCTTTCCACCAGCGCACCGCGCATCACTTCGACCAGAACGGGATTTGTCATCGCCTCACCGGAAATTCACTGCCCTGCTTGTCCCTATCGACCTATGCTTTCACACTCGCCGAGGCAAAGGAAAATCTATGGGCGCATTCCTCAGGCCGGTTGTTTTGAGCGTCGTGATGCTGTTCGCCCTGCCGACGGTTGTGACCGCCTTGTGGTGGTCGCTCGTCGACCGGCCGGCATCCTGGCGTTCGGCGGACTGGAGCAGCAGCGGCCTCCTGCCGGCCCCGGAAAGCAGCGACGCCGCGATCTACGTGCTCGCGGCGCGCACCGGCGGCTTCAAGGGGGCGTTTTCGGCCCATAGCTGGATCGTGCTGAAAAGGCCGGGCCGGCGACACTACGACCGCTACGACAAGGTCGGCTGGGGCCTGCCCGTGCGCCGCAACGGTTTCGTCGCCGACGGCTACTGGTATTCGAACCCGCCGCGGATCGTGCAGGCGATCACCGGCGAGGCGGCGGCATCCCTGCTGCCGGTCGTGGAGGCGGCGATAGCGGCCTATCCCTTCGCCGGCCGCGGCGACTATCGGATCTGGCCGGGCCCGAACTCCAACAGCTTCGTGGCCCATGTGCTGCGCCAGGTGCCGCGGCTCGACGTCGCGCTTCCCGCCAACGCGGTCGGGCGCGACTACGCGCCGGGCCTCGCCTCGGTCAGCCTGTCGCCGGACCGTCGCGACCTGCATGTCACCCTCGGCGGGCTCTTCGGCCTGGCAATCGGTCGCCGCCACGGTTTCGAACTCCACCTTCTCGGCCTGGTCGCGGGCGTCGATATCGCGCGGCCGGCCCTGAAGATCCCGGCCTATGGCCGGCTGGAATTGTTGCGCCGATAGATTTCCAGAAGTCCGCGAATGGTGACGTCGGGATCGAAATGGTGAATGGCGGCGGTGGCGGCGTAAAACAGCGCCGCGATACCGCCGGTCGCAACCACCGTCATGTGCTCGCCGCGCTCGGCCTGGATGCGCGCGATCATGCCCTCGATCAGGCCGATATAACCCCAGAACACGCCCGATTGCATGGCGCTGACGGTGTCGTTGCCGATCACGCGTTGCGGCTTCTTCAGCGCGACCCGCGGCAGCTTGGCGGCGGCCGAGTGCAGCGCCTCGACCGACAGGTGAATGCCGGGCGCGATCGCGCCGCCCTCGAAGCCGCCATCGGCCGCCACCACGTCGATAGTCGTCGCCGTGCCGCTATCGACCACGATCAGCGGCCCGGGATAGGCGATGTGGGCGCCGAGCGCGTTGACCACCCGGTCGGCGCCGACCTCGGCCGGCTTGGCGACGCGGATCGGAATGCCGAGCTCGGCGTTCTCGCCGATCACCAGCGGCTCGGCGCCCAGATAGCGGCGCGACAGATTGCGCAGGTTGAAGATCGATTGCGGCACCACGCTGGAGATGATGCAGGCGTCGAGCAGGCCCAGATCAAGCCCGCTCATGGACAGCAATTGGTGCAGCCAGACCGCGTACTCGTCCGCGGTCCGGTTGGGTTCGGTGGCGGAACGCCATTGGGCGATCCAGGTTTCGCCGTCATGCACGGCAAACAGGCTGTTGGTGTTGCCCTGCTCGATCGCAAGCAGCATGTGGTCGTTCCCTCGCCTCGCCGCCCGGCGCCGCTTTCCCCTCAAACGGCGCCCGGACATCTGATCGGGACCACGGCGTCATCTGATCGACCCGGCGCCATGGCCCGTCATTCTGTTAAAGCATGATCTTTCCCGAAAATAGTGTCGCGTTGCTGGGATTTCGGCCTAATCGGTCAGGAGAGCCGATGCGGCTTCGCCGAGCGTCGCGGCTTCGCCGGGCTTGCCGTAGCGAATGTCGTCGACGACGAGCGCGCCGCCCTCGCCCGCAACCAGCACGAGTTGATCGGTCCAGCCGGCATCGCCTTGGCCATAGATGACGTCGACGAGCGTGACGCCGCCCTCGGTAGCGACCGCCCCTGCGGTACAGATGTTCGCGGCCGCGTCGCCGCTCGCCCAGGGCACGCCCGCGCGGAACGCGGTTTCGCCCTGCCCGCCGGCGACCAGAGCGGCGGTTACCTTTTCGGTCAGACCGGACGACAGGAGATACATGCGTCCCATGCCCTGGTCGAGCGCGGCCAGGCCGCAGAACGCCTGGGCGAGCGCTACGGCCTCGTCCTCGGCGGCATTTGCGGTTCCGATCGCGGCGAAGCCGATCAAGAAGGCCGTGGCCAGTCTTTTCATGTCGATGATCTCCGTTGGTGACACAGGCCCGATTGAAAAAATCAGCCCGACAATGGCAACAGGCCAGCGGCGAGAAAACCGCCATCCACGGCGAGCGTCTGGCCGGTGATGTAGCTTGCCTCCGGCGAAAGCAGGAAGGCGATTGCGGCGGCCACCTCGTCGGCCTCGCCGTAGCGGCCTTCCGGCACACGCGCCAGCCAGCCGGCGCGCTGGCGGTCCTCATGCAGCCGCGCGACCATCGGCGTGTCGATCGGGCCCGGCGCGACGCAGTTGACGCGGATTCCCTGGCCGCCGAGTTCGACCGCCATGACCTCCGACATCATCTTCACCCCGGCCTTCGACGCGCCGTAGGCCACCCGGCCCGCATTGGCGCGCAGGCCCGACACCGAGGCGATATTGACGATCGCCAGCGTCTCGGAGCGGCGCTCGACCGCCGCCTTGGAACAAATGAAGGAACCGACGAGATTGACGTCGAGAATGTGGCGCATCAGTTCCGCGCTCGTCTCCAGCGCCGGGATGTCGCGGGCGATGCCGGCCGAATTGACCAGACCGCCGATCGGGCCGAGGCGCTCGACGACGACGCCGAAGGCACCCTGGACCTCGTCCTCGTCGGTGATGTCGGCCTCCAGGAACAGCGCGCCCTCGTCGGCGAGCGCGTCCTCGGCGTCGGCGAGCGCGTCGCGGCTGGCGTCGACGATCGCGACCGGCCAGCCGTCTTCCAGCAGCCGCCCGGCAACCGCCAGGCCGATGCCGGAGGCGCCGCCGGTGACGACCGCCGCGTGCCTCATTTGATCCGTTCGAGGATCGACACGTAATTGGCGACCGCCGCGCCGCCCATGTTGAAGATGCCGCCGATGCGGGCGTTTGGAACCTGGATGCCGCCGGCCTCGCCGGTAAGCTGCATGGCGGTGAGCGCGTGCATCGACACGCCGGTCGCGCCGATCGGATGCCCCTTGGCCTTCAACCCGCCGGACGGGTTGACCGGCAGCCGGCCGTCCTTGGCGGTCACGCCGTCGAGCGCGATCCGCGCCCCCTCGCCCGGCTTGGCGAGCCCCATCGCCTCGTATTCGATCAGCTCGGCGATGGTGAAGCAGTCATGCGTTTCCACAAAGGACAGATCGTCGAGCGTCAGCCGCGACCTGGCCAGCGCCCGGCTCCAGCCTTCCTTGCAGCCCTCGAAGGCGAGGATGTCGCGTTTCGACATCGGCAGAAAATCCTGCACGTGCTCGTTGGCGCGGAAGGCGACCGCCCGGCGCATCGACAGCGCGGTCTGGGTCTCGGCGAGCACGATCGCGGCCGCGCCGTCCGAGACCAGCGAGCAGTCGGTCCGCTTCAGCGGTCCGGCCACATACGGGTTCTTCTCGCTCTCGGTGCGGCAGAATTCGTAGCCGAAATCCTTGCGCATCTGGGCGTAGGGATTGTCGACGCCGTTCTTGTGGTTCTTGGCCGCGATCATGGCGAGCGCGTCGGACTGGTCGCCGTAGCGCTGGAAATAGGCGCTGGCGATCTTGCCGAACACGCCGGCAAAACCAGCCGGCGTGTCGCCGTCCTCGGGCAGGTAGGAGGCCTTTAGAAGGTTCTTGCCGATCTCCGGGCCGGGCGTCTTGGTCATCTGCTCGGCGCCGACCACCAAAACGATGCGCGCCGCCTTGGCGTCGATGGCGCGCAGGCCCTGACGCACGGCGGCCGAGCCGGTCGCACAGGCGTTCTCGACCCGGGTCGCCGGCTTGAAACGCAGCCGGTCGTCGGCCTGAAGCACCAGGCTGGCGGTGAAATCCTGCGGGGAAAAGCCGGCGTTGAAATGGCCGAGCACGATCTCGTCGACATCCTCGGGGCCGATACCGGCATGCTCGATCGCCTCGGCCGCCACCTTGGTGATCAACCCTTCCAGCGTTTCGTCTTCCAGTTTGCCAAAGGGCGAATGCGCCCATCCGACGATCGATGCGGTCATGCGAGCCTCCAATTTGACGATCGCGCACTGTAGCGGAAATGCCGTGCGCGGCAATTGATTGTTCAAGTCTGAACGTATTTTGCCGCGCAGTAAAGTCCGCTCCGCACAGCCGGGCAGATTTTTTATTGATTGACCAGTCAATTAAAAATATACAGCTCTCAAGGGAGACGACCATGCCGAAAGTCGGAATGGAGCCGGTGCGGCGCAAGGCGTTGATCGAGGCCGCGATAGCGGCGATCGGCGCGCGCGGCTCGCTCGATGTCACCATGGCGGAAATCGCCGGCATCGCCGGCGTTTCCTCCGCGCTCGCCCATCATTATTTCGGCGCCAAGGACGATCTCCTCGAAGCCACCATGCGCCACCTCCTGTCGGAGCTCGGCCGCGACGGGTGCGCCGCGCTGCGGGCCGCGGCCCTGCCGCGGGCGCGGGTTTCGGCGATGGTGACGGTCAGTTTTTCGTCGACCCAGTTCCGGCCCGAGACCGTTGCCGCCTGGCTGGCGTTCTACGTCGAGGCGCAGCGCTCGCCCTCCATGCGGCGGCTGTTGAGGGTCTATGCCCGCCGGCTTCATTCCAACCTGATGAGCGGCTTGCGGCCTTTGATGCCTGCCCTGCGCGCGGAGCGGATCGCCGAAGGCATCGCCGCGCTGATCGACGGGCTCTACATACGCCGTGCGCTGAAGGACGGCCCGCCCGACCCCGGAAGCGCGATCGCGCTCGTGGAGGACTATGTCGAAACCATGCTCGCGGCGGAAGCGAGGACGTCATGACGGCGCGCCCCAACATTTTGATCATCATGGTCGACCAGCTCAACGGGACGCTGTTTCCCGACGGCCCGGCCGACTTTCTGCATGCCCCGCATCTCAAGGCGCTGGCCGCGCGCTCGGCCCGCTTTCGCAATAGCTACACCGCCTCACCGCTGTGCGCCCCAGGCCGGGCCGCCTTCATGAGCGGACAATTGCCCTCGCGCACCGGGGTCTACGACAACGCCGCCGAATTTGCCTCCTCGATCCCCACTTACGCCCACCATCTGCGTGCCGCCGGCTATCACACCTGCCTGTCGGGCAAGATGCATTTCGTCGGTCCGGACCAGCTTCACGGCTTCGAGGAACGGCTGACGACCGACATCTATCCGGCCGATTTCGGCTGGACGCCGGACTATCGCAAACCCGGCGAGCGCATCGACTGGTGGTACCACAATCTGAGCTCGGTCACCGGCGCGGGCGTGGCCGAGATTTCCAACCAGATGGAATATGACGACGAGGTCTGCTTCCACGCCGTGCAGCGGCTTTACGACCATGCCCGCGCCTCCCGGGACGAGGATCGGCGTCCCTGGTGCCTGACCGTCTCCTTCACCCATCCGCACGATCCCTATGTCGCGCGCCGGCGCTACTGGGATCTTTATGAAGACTGCCCGGCGCTGGAGCCGACGGTCGCCCGCATCGCCGAAGAAGATCAGGACCCGCATTCGAGGCGGCTCTACCACGCCAGCGACTACGCCGCCTTCGACATCCGGCCCGACCATGTACGCCGCGCGCGGCGCGGCTATTTCGCCAATATTTCCTACCTCGACGACAAGGTCGGCGAACTGATCGACACGCTTGCGCGCACGCGCATGCTCGACGACACCGTGATCGTGTTCTGCTCCGACCACGGCGACATGCTCGGCGAGCGCGGACTGTGGTTCAAGATGTCGTTCTTCGAGGGGTCGGCGCGCGTGCCCTTGATGATCGCCGGCCCAGGCATCGAAGCGGGGCTCATCGCGGCTCCGGTCTCCAATCTCGACATCCTGCCCAGCCTGTGCGACCTCGCCGGCGTCGACATGAACGCCATCGTGAAATGGACCGACGGCCAGTCGCTGGCACCGCTTCTTGCCGGCGGAACGCGGAGCGCGCCGGTGCTGATGGAATACGCGGCCGAGGGTTCCCATGCGCCGCTGGTCGCGATTCGCCAGGGCCGCTTCAAGTTCGTCCATTGCGAACTCGACCCGCCGCAGCTCTTCGACCTCGACGCAGATCCGCTTGAGACCGTCAATCTCGCCGAACGGCCCGGCCATGCGGAGAGGGTCGCGCGCTTTATGGAGATGGTGCGCGCGCGCTGGGACATGGACCATTTCGACGCGGCGGTGCGCGAAAGCCAGGCCCGGCGCTGGGTGGTCTATCCGGCGCTGCGCAACGGCGCCTATTACCCGTGGGATTTCCAGCCTCTGCGCCAGGCCTCGGAGCGCTACATGCGCAACCATATGGACCTGAACGTGCTGGAAGACGAAAAACGCTTTCCAAGAGGCGAATGATGACGGCCCCGCAAATCCCCGATCTCGATCACCTTCGCTGCGCCTACGCACTCACCCGGCAGGCGACGCAGGTGACGCCGTTGCTGGAATCGGCCTTTCTGGCCAAGGAAAGCGGCGCTGCGCGCGTCTTGGTCAAACCAGAATCGCTGCAATGGGCGGGCTCCTTCAAGGTGCGCGGCGCCTATTGGCGGCTGACACGGCTCGCCCCCGACGAGGCGCGGCGCGGCGTGGTCGCCTATTCCTCCGGCAATTTCGCACAGGGCCTCTCGGCGGCCGGCCAGGCGCTCGGCATTCCCGTGACCATCGTCATGCCGGTCGACGCGCCGGCCGCCAAACGCGAGGCGACGGCGGGTTATGGCGCGCGCGTGATCCTGAGCGAGCACGGCGCGCGGCCGCGCGAGGAAGTCGCCGCCGAACGGGCCGCCGCCATCGCCGCGGAAGAAAATCTGGTGCTGCTTCATCCCTTCGACGACCCCGAAATCGTCGCCGGACAGGCGGGCGCCGGGCTGGAAGCGCTCGAACAGCTTGCCGACAGGAACGCCAGCGCGGACATGGTGCTGTGCCCGGTCGGTGGCGGCGGGCTGATCGGCGGGGTGGCGCTCGCCTTTCGTCATCTCTCGCCGGACACGAAACTCTTCGCCGTCGAGCCGCAGGGTTTCGACGGCATGGGCCGCTCGCTCGCCGAGGGCGCGATCGAGCCGCGTCCGGCCGGTGCGGCGACGATCTGCGACGGGCTGATGGCGCGCGCGCCGGGCGCCGCCCCCTTCGCCGCCGTGGCGGCGGCCGGCGTCACCGGCGTGGCCGTTGCCGACGCGTCCGTGCGGCGCGCCATGCGCATCGCCTTCGAACGGCTGAAGCTGGTGCTGGAACCGTCGGGGGCGGCGGCCATCGCCGCGCTCCTGGACGCCGGGCTTGCCGTGTCCGGCAAGACGGTGCTCGTCATCGCCACCGGCGGCAATGTCGCGCTTGCCGATTTCACCCGGCATGTCGGCGATGCGTGAGGACCGGCATCGCCTCGAGCCCCAACCTTGCAGCGGGAGGATCAGCGCCAATGCTTGAAGCCGATTACGTGATCGTCGGGTCCGGTTCGGCCGGCGCGGCACTCGCCTACAGGTTGTCGGAGGACGGGCGTCACTCGGTGATCGTCATCGAATATGGCGGCACCGATATCGGCCCGCTCATTCAGATGCCGTCGGC
Source organism: Nitratireductor sp. (assembly GCA_039973095.1). Lineage (GTDB taxonomy): Bacteria > Pseudomonadota > Alphaproteobacteria > Rhizobiales > Rhizobiaceae > Mangrovimarina. The sequence goes on from JBDWLQ010000004.1 coordinate 212,813, forward strand.
CCTGTCCTTCCCGATGAACATGAGCCTTTACGACTGGGGTTATGCCAGCGAACCGGAGCCGCATCTGGGCGGGCGCGTTCTGGCCACGCCGCGCGGCAAGGTGCTCGGCGGTTCGTCGTCGATCAACGGCATGGTCTATGTGCGCGGCCATGCCCGCGACTTCGACCATTGGGCCGAGACCGGCGCGACCGGCTGGAGCTTCGCCGACGTGCTGCCCTACTTCAAGCGCATGGAAAATTCGCATGGCGGCGAAGCGGGCTGGCGCGGCACCGACGGCCCCTTGCATGTGCGCCGCGGCGCGCGCAAGAACCCGCTCTACGCGGCCTTCATCGAGGCCGGCAACCAGGCCGGTTTCGAACTCACCCAGGACTATAACGGCGCCAAGCAGGAAGGCTTCGGCGCGATGGAGCAGACCATCCATCGCGGTCGGCGCTGGTCGACGGCCAATGCCTATTTGCGGCCGGCGCTGAAGCGCAAGAACGTGAGTCTCGTCAACGGCTTCGCGCGCAAAGTGATCATCAAGAATCAACGCGCCACCGGCGTCGAGGTCGAACTTCGCGGAGCGATTCAACAAATTAAGGCAAAGCGCGAGGTCGTGCTCTGCGCCTCGTCGATCAACTCGCCCAAGCTCCTGATGCTGTCGGGCATCGGCCCTGCGGACCATCTTGCCGAGCACGGTATCGATATCATCGCCGACCGGCCCGGCGTCGGCGCCAATCTGCAGGACCATCTCGAACTCTATATCCAGCAGAAATCGCTCAAGCCGGTCACGCTCTATTCGGTGCTCAATCCCGTTTCCAAGGCGCTGATCGGCGCGCGCTGGCTGCTGTTCAAATCGGGCCTCGGGGCAACCAACCATTTCGAGGCGGCCGCCTTCGTGCGCTCGCGCGCCGGCGTCGACTATCCCGATATCCAGTATCACTTCCTGCCGGCGGCGATCCGCTACGACGGCAAGGCGGCGGTGCCGGCGCACGGTTTTCAGGCTCATGTCGGACCGATGCGCTCGGCCTCGCGCGGCACCGTCACCCTGCGCTCGGCCGACCCGCGCGCAAAGCCCGTCATCCGTTTCAACTATATGGCGCACGATCAGGACTGGGTCGATTTCCGCCACTGCATCCGGCTGACCCGCGAGATTTTTTCGCAGCCGGCCTTCGACGAATTTCGCGGCGAGGAGATCGCGCCGGGCAGCCACGTCAAAAGCGACGCCGAACTCGACGACTTCATCCGCGACCATGTCGAGAGCGCCTATCACCCCTGCGGCACCTGCCGCATGGGGCACGCCGATGATCCGATGAGCGTGGTCGATCCCGACTGCCGGGTGATTGGCGTTGCGGGGCTGCGCGTTGCCGATTCCTCGATCTTCCCGCGCATCACCAACGGCAATCTCAACGGTCCGTCGATCATGACCGGCGAAAAGGCGGCCGACCACATTCTAGCGCGCGCGCCCCTGTCCCCCTCGAACCAGGAACCGTGGATCAATCCGCGCTGGCGCGACTCCGACAGGTGATCGGCCGGCGACCCGACATGGCCCGCCGCGCCATCCCGTCCCGTTAGGTCGGAGCGCCCGGGGCGTCTGTTTGCCCCCCTCGCGCAGGAGGCCCGAAGACGATAAGGGAGGGGCAACGCATGCCCCGCCAAAAGGAGCAAACCATGAAAACCCAACCCAAGGCGTCGCACTATATCAACGGCAGCTATGTCGAGGACGAAGGCGGACAGACAATGGACGTCATCTACCCCGCCACCGGCGAGGTGATCGCCCGGCTGCACGCGGCCACCGACAATATCGTCGAGCTTGCCATCGAGGCCGCGCGCGCCGCACAGGGGGCTTGGGCGCGGATGAGCCCGACCGAACGCGGGCGGGTTTTGCGCCGCGCGGCTGACCTGCTGCGCGAACGCAATGACGAGATCGCCCGGCTGGAGACGTTCGACACCGGCAAGGCGATCCAGGAAACGCTGGTCGCCGACCCGGCCTCGGCCGCCGACGCGCTCGAATTCTTCGGCGGCGCGGTCGCCGCCTATAATGGCGACTATGTCGATCTCGGCGGCCCCTTCGCCTATACACGGCGCGAGCCGCTCGGCGTATGCGTGGGCATCGGCGCCTGGAACTACCCGATCCAGGGCGCGGGCTGGAAGGCCGGCCCGGCGCTCGCCATGGGCAACGCGATGGTGTTCAAGCCGTCCGAAAACACCCCGCTCTCGGCGCTGGTCCTGGCCGAAATCTTCACCCAGGCCGGGCTTCCCGACGGGTTGTTCAACGTCGTCCAGGGTTTTGGCGATGTCGGCGCCGCGCTCGCCGGCCATCCGGTGGTGGCCAAGGTGTCGCTCACCGGCTCGGTGCCGACCGGCCGCAAGGTGCTTTCGCTCGCCGGTTCGCAGATGAAGCACGCCACGATGGAGCTCGGCGGCAAGTCGCCGCTGATCGTGTTCGACGACGCCGATCTCGAAAACGCCGTCGGCGGCGCCATGCTCGCCAATTTCTACTCCACCGGCCAGGTCTGCTCCAACGGCACGCGCGTCTTCGTCCAGGACGGCATTCGCGAGCGGTTCCTCGCGCGGCTGATCGAGCGGACCAAGAAGATCCGCATCGGCGACCCGCTCGATCCCGAAACGCAGATGGGACCGCTGATCAACAAGGCCCAGCACGACAAGGTGTGCGGCTATATCGAGATCGGCAAGGCCGAGGGCGCGACACTCGCTTGCGGTGGCGGCGTGCCGCATCTCCAGGGCTTCGAAGGCGGCTTTTTCGTCGAGCCGACCGTCTTCACCGAGGTCGGGGACGACATGCGCATCGCCCGCGAGGAGATTTTCGGGCCGGTGATGAGCGTGCTGTCGTTCAGCGAGGAAGCCGAGGCGATCGCGCGCTCCAACGACACCGAATTTGGCCTGTCGGCCGGCGTGTTCACCCGCGACCTGGCCCGCGCCCACCGCGTCATCGCCGACCTGCAGGCCGGCACGTGCTGGATCAACCACTACAATCTGTCGCCGGCCGAGATCCCGTTCGGCGGCGTCAAGCAGTCGGGCATCGGACGGGAGAACTCGCTCGCCGCGCTCGGCCATTATTCGCAGATCAAGACGGTCTATGTGGAGACCGGCGACGTCGACAGCCCGTATTGAGGTCGCGGCGACACGCCTTGCCCGAAGAGCGGAACCGGCGCGCGGCCTACCCGGCCCCGTCGTTCGCCCCGTCCGTCTTGTCGAGATAGCGCGTCAGCGCGAACACCAGATGGTAAAAGATGCTGGCGGGCACTTCGCGCGCCACCGAGCGTCCTTTTTCGTCGACCCGGTCGATCCACAGGCCGGTCGGCGCGGGATCGATATGCCAGCGGAACAGCCGGCCGACGCGCGCCTCGATTTCCGGCTTCAGGTCCGGGCCGCCGGCGCCGTCGAGCGCCATCGCCGCCTTGATCGCCTCGGCCTGCGGCCATGAGCGCGACAGCTGGTCGAGCGGCATGCCCGAGCGCGACACCGCGCCATAGGCAAGCCCGGTCGCCCGGTTCAGCCCGTTGGCAACCGCCGAGGCGTAGAGCTTGCGGGCGATGCCGACCAGATCGCCCTGCCCGGTCTTGTCGGCGAAATCGACCAGCAGCGAGGCCCATTCGAAATGATGGCCCGGCTCCGTCCACTGGCCCTTTTCGCCCGCGGCCGGAGTAAAATCGTCGTCGAAGAACTCGCCGACCGTCCAGCTGTCGGGATCGAAGAACCGGCTGCGGAACAGATCGATGATGCGCGAGGCGCGGCGCAGGTGGACGCGCTCGCCGGTCACGTCGTACCAGGCCAGGAACGCCTCCAGAAGGTGCATATGCGGGTTCGACCGGCGCATGCCGTTGCCGCCGGGAAACTCCAGAAACCCCGTCAGGCGCTCGTCCTCGAGATGGGCGTCGATGAAGGCGAAGGTCTCCGCGCCGAGCGCGCGCGCGGCCTTGTTGCCCGACATGTGGGCATGCGCCAGCGCAAGCAGCACGCAGGCATGGTCGTAGGCGTCCTCGACCGGGTCGACCACCGCGCCGTCAACGCCGATCGCGCGTACCCAGCCGCCATTTTCGCTGCGCCCCCTGGCGGCGATGAAATCGATCCCATGCGCGATGATCCTGTCGGCCGGTCCATCCCAGCCGCGCGCCTTTGCGACCGCGAAGGCGTAGATCTGGCGCGCCATCGTGCGCATGCGCTTGGGCTTGCCGAGCGGACGGCCGGCGAAGTCGAGCGCCTCGTGAAAACCGCCGCCGACCTCGTCGACGCCGGCCGTTGCCCATAGGGGCAGGGTTTCCTCGAACAGCCAGTGACACACCCGCCGGCGATGCGCCCCGACGACAAGCACCCGGTCGCTGCTGGGGGTGAAGCGGGTTTCGAGCCGACCGCTCTGTTCCAGCCGCTCGACGATCTTCTTGACGTTCTGGCTCTGGGCCACCGGCGCGACGAAGGTCGCGTCCTGGGTCGCCACGATGGCGACGTCGCGCATGCCGATCACCGACAACAGCCGGCCCTCGCTGCGCAGATAGGAATGGGCGGTGTCGAAGGCGACGACATCGCCGATCACCACATTGCCGTTCTCGTCGGAGGCGCCGACGTCGAGCAGCGACTGCCACGAGCCGAGATCGTTCCAGCGGAAGCCGGCCGGCACCATGGCGATACGCTCGGCCCGTTCCATGATCGCGTAGTCGACCGAGATCGCGGGAACGTGCTCGTAGAGGTCGAGCGGCAGATAGAGGCCTGACAAATCGCTGGATGCGGCGGCGAACGCGCGGTCCGCGCCGGCCCAGATATCCGGCTCGTATTTCAGGAAGGCGTCGCGCATCGCGCTCGCCCGAAACAGGAAGATGCCGGTGTTCCAGAAGAAATTGCCGGCCGCCAGATAGGTCTCGGCCGTTGCAAGGTCGGGCTTTTCCACAAAGCGCAGCACGTCGCGGACCTGGTCGCCTTCGTCGCCTGCCGCCTCGATATAGCCGTAGCCGGTCTCAGGCTGGCCGGGCCTGATGCCGAACACCACCAGACGCCCCTCGCGCGCCGGCTTGGCCCCGGCGGCGACCGTGGCCCAGAACTGGCTGTCCGTGGTGATGGCATGGTCCGACGGCACCACCAGAACCAGCGCGTCGCCGTGCTCGGCCAGGGTCTGCAGCGCAGCGACGGCGACCGCGGCGGCGGTGTTGCGTCCGACCGGCTCGAAGATCGGCCTTCCTCCCGAAAGATCCATGCCGGCAAGATCGGCGCGCAGCCGCTCGGCATGGCGTTCGGAGCCGATCAGGTAGACCGGCCAGTCGCCGTCGCCCCCCGCCTTCAGCCGGCGCAGGGTCTGGGCCAGCATCGAGCCGGCGCCCGACAGGTCGTGGAACTGCTTGGGATTGTCCTCGCGCGACAGCGGCCACAGCCGGGAGCCGACGCCGCCACTCATGACGAAGCTGACGATTTTCTCAGTCATGGCGTCTCCGGCCCGGTCGCGTCGTCACAGGGTCTGGTTGTAGGCGCCAACCTGGGGGTAGGCGCGCAGCACGGCGTCGAGCGCGGCGAACATGTCCCGCTTGCGTTCTTCCGACACGGGGCTTTCGACCACCACCACGAGTTCCGGCTTGTTCGAGGAAGCGCGGATCAGGCCCCAGGTGCCGTCCTGATTGGTGATCCGCACGCCGTTGACCGTCACCATGTCGGCGATCGGCTGGCCGGCGAATGTGGCACCGCTGTCGCGCAGCGCCTCGAGCCCGGCCACCACCTTGTCGACCACGGCGTATTTTTCCTCGTCGGCGCAATGCGGTGACATGGTCGGCGAGCCGAACGTGTGCGGCAGGTCGCGGTAAAGCCCGGCCATCGACTTTTGCGGGTTGCGGTCGAGCATGTGGCAGATCGCGATCGCCGTCACCAGCCCGTCGTCGTAACCGCGCCCGATCGGCGGGTTGAAGAAGAAATGGCCGGATTTCTCGAAGCCAGCGATCGCGTCCAGCTCCTTGACCCGGCGCTTGATGTGGGAATGGCCGGTCTTCCAGTAATCGGTCCGCGCGCCGTTGCCCTTTAACACCGGGTCCGTCAGGAACAGGCCCGTCGACTTCACGTCGACGACGAAGCGCGAGCCGGCATGTTCGCCGGAAATGTCGCGGGCAAGCATCACGCCGACCTTGTCGGCGAAGATCTCGCCGCCCTCGTCGTCGACCACGCCGCAGCGGTCGCCGTCGCCGTCGAAGCCGAAACCGACATCCGCGCCGGTGCGCAACACCTCGTCGCGAATCGCATGCAGCATTTTCATGTCTTCGGGATTGGGGTTGTAGCGCGGAAAGCTGTGGTCGAGTTCGCAGTCGAGTTCGATCACCTCGCAGCCGATGCGCCGCAGGACTTCCGGCGCAAAGGCGCCGGCGGTGCCGTTGCCGCAGGCTGCCACCACTTTCAGTTTACGAGCGATTTTCACGCCCGAAACCAGATCGTCGACATAACGCTGGCGAAAATCCGGCACGAATTCGTAAGCGCCGCCGCCCGACAGATCGAAATCGGCGTCGAGCACGATCTTTTTCAGCGCGTCCATCTCGTCGGGGCCGAAGGTCAAAGGCCGGGCCGCGCCCATCTTGACGCCTGTCCAGCCGTTTTCGTTGTGCGAGGCCGTCACCATGGCGACCGAGGGCGCGTCGAGCGCGAACTGGGCGTAATAGGCCATCGGCGACAGCGCCAGACCGATATCCTTGACCCGCGCGCCGGCGGCCTGCAGCCCCGAGACCAGCGCCAGCTTGATCGCCATCGAATAGGAGCGGAAATCGTGGCCGACGACGATGTCGGGTCCGGCGCCGAGCCGCCTGATCAGCGTGCCCAATCCCATGCCGAGCGCCTGAACCCCGATCAGATTGATCTCCGGCGCCTTGTCGGAGCCTGGATGACCGTACCACCAGCGCGCGTCGTATTCGCGAAACCCGGTCGGCTTGACCAGGGCTCTGGTTTCGAAGGCAAAGCTGTTCGGTGTCGCGTCGGCGAGCGGTTTTTGCATGGCGATGGCGTGGCTCCGGTCACTGGTGATGACGGGAACCTAGCAGCGATCGCTTACCGTCGACTTAAGTCTCGGGAGCGCGAATCGGCAGCGGCGCGGCGCGCCCGGCCGTCATTGCCGGCCGCCGTCGAAGAAGCGTGAATTCGCGTTCCTTTCATGCTTGCAGGATCGCGGCGCGAACGTTATAGACCGCCGGTCTGGTTTTACGGAGTGTAGCGCAGCCTGGTAGCGCACCTCGTTCGGGACGAGGGGGTCGCAGGTTCAAATCCTGCCACTCCGACCAGAACTTCCAAGGGTTCCCGGCCCGAACGTTCCTGGTTTTCGTCCGAAACCCCACATTTTCCGTCCGAAATCTTGGCAGAAACGCTCCTCCTGCCCGCTTCAGCGCAGTTGGATCAGATTGCCGCGCGGGCGCCGGTCCGCCGCCGCTCACTCCAGCCCCAGTTCCTCGACCATCGCCTTGCGCATGAGGAATTTCTGCGGCTTGCCGGTCACCGTCATCGGCAGTTCGGACTTGAAGCGCACATATTTGGGGACCTTGTAGTGGGCGATCTGGCCGCGGCAATGGTCGCGGATTTCGTCCTCGCTGGCCTGTTCGCCCGGCTGCAGCACGATCCACGCGGCCAGTTCCTCGCCATAGGTCGGGTCCGGCACGCCGAACACCTGCACCTCGGCCACCTTGGGGTGGCTGTATAAAAACTCCTCGATCTCCCGCGGATAGAGGTTCTCGCCGCCGCGGATCACCATGTCCTTGACCCGGCCGACGATGCGGCAATAGCCGCGCTCGTCGAGCGCGGCGAGATCGCCGGTGCGCATCCAGCCGCCCGGATCGACCGCCTCGCGGGTGCGCGCCTCGTCGTTCCAGTACCCGCGCATCACGGAATAACCGCGCGTGCACAATTCGCCCTGCGCGCCGACGGCCACCGTGCGGCCGTCCTCGTCGACGATCTTGACCTCGACATGCGGGTGGATGCGGCCGACCGTCGACACACGGTCGTCAAGCGCATCGTCGCGGCCGCTCTGGAAGGAGATCGGGCTGGTTTCCGTCATGCCGTAGCCGATAGTCACCTCGGGCATGTGCATATCCTTGACCACGCGGCGCATGACTTCGATCGGACAGGGCGCGCCGGCCATCATGCCCGTGCGCAGGCTCGAATAGTCGCGACTGGAAAATTCGGGATGGTCGAGCATGGCAACGAACATGGTCGGCACGCCGTAGACGGCCGTGCAGCGCTCGGCCACGATCGCCTCCAGCGTGGCGCCGGCCTCGAAGGCCTCGCCGGCAAACACCATCGCCGCGCCCGCCGTCACGCAGCCGAGCGTGCCCAGCACCATGCCGAAACAATGATAGAGCGGCACGGGGATGCATAGCCGGTCGGCCTCGCCGAACCCCATCGCGCGCACGGTGAAGGCGGCGTTGTTGACGATGTTGTAATGCGTCAGCGTCGCGCCCTTGGGCGCGCCGGTGGTGCCGCTGGTGAGCTGGATGTTGATCGGATCGTCGGGATCGAGCGCGCGGCTGATCGCATCGAGACGCATCATCTGCGCCGGCCCGGCGAGGCTCGACACCTGGTCGAAATTGAACATGCCGGGCGATGTCTCCGCGCCCATGCGAATGACGATCTTCAGCGTGGGCAGTTTTGCCGCGGCGAGCCGGCCCGGCGCGCATGTGTCGATTTCCGGGGCCAGCGTGCGGATCATGCCGAGATAGTCCGACGATTTGAACGCGGCGGCGGTGACCAGCGCCTTGCAGCCCACCTTGTTGAGCGCGTATTCGAGCTCGGACAGCCGGTAGGCGGGATTGATGTTGACCATCACCAGTCCGATCCTGGCGGTGGCGAACTGGGTGATCAGCCATTCCGGCCGGTTGGGCGACCAGATGCCGATGCGATCGCCGCGCTCCAGCCCGAGGCTGAGCAGGCCGGCGGCGAACGCGTCCACCGCCCGGTCGAGGTCGTAATAGGTGTAGCGCTTGTCGAACTGGCGAAACACCGCCGCCTCGCGCGGTCCGAACCGCGACACCGTCTCGGCGAACATCGCCGGAATGGTGACATGGCGCAGCGGCATTGTGCGTTCGCCCGAAACGTAGGACTTGCCGTCGCGCGGCGCGATCTGCGCCGGCGCCGGCTCGGTGGCGTCGTTGGCGTCCCACAGGCTTTGCGAAAGCCGGGCGGCCAGGGTTTCAGACAAGATCGTCATCGCACGCTCCCCTTCACATGGCACGCCAGTCGCCGAGGCTTTCGAAGGCGGAGGCCGCGCGGTAGATGGTGCTTTCGCCATAGTTGCGCGCGACCAGCATCATGCCGACCGGCAGCCCCTCGCTCATCGCGCACGGCACGTTCATGGCCGGATAGCCGGACGCGTTGAATGGCGCGGTGTTGCCGACCATCTCGAAGGCGCGCTGCACGTATAGGTCCAGCGGCGCGTCGGCGGGCGGGATCGGCTGCGCCTTCATCGGCAGGGTCGGCATCAGCACCAGGTCGTATTTGCCGAACACGGCGTCGTAGCGCATCGCCAGCCGGCGCATCAGGTTCTGCGCCTTGCCGTAGAAGCGGCCGCGATAGCGCGTCTGGAAATATTCGCCGAGGAACATGCAGACCTTGAGGCTGGCAGACAGTTCGTCGGCACGGCCGCGCCAGGTGGCGAAATGGTCGACCATGGACGGCAGGAACAGGCCGCGATAATTGGTGCCGGCGCCATTGCCGTGCATCATGAAATCCTGAAGCCCCTCGACGGTGATCGCCGTCCAGTAGTCGGGCGCGGCTAGATGCTCGGGCACGGAAATCTCCTCGACCTCGGCACCCAGTCCCTTGAAGGCGTCGGCCGCCGCCCTGACCTTCAGGTCGACGTCGGGCTCGCTTTCGGGCCGCGCGAACCCTTCCGCCAGGACACCGATGCGCAAGCCCCGGCAGCCGCGCCCGACGGCGTCCGTGTAACGCTCGACCGTGGGTTTGTACTGGCGCGGATCGAGGCCGTCCTCGCCGGCCAGCACCTCCAGCAGCAGCGCGTTGTCGGCGACGTTGGCGGTCACCGGGCCGACATGGTCGATGGTCTGCTCCACCCCCATCACGCCCGAATAGGGCACCAGGCCGTGTGTCGGTTTCATGCCGTAGGTGCCGCAATTGCTCGACGGGATGCGGATCGAGCCGCCCTGGTCGCCGGCGATCGCCATGTCGACCTCGCCGGTGGCGACCAGCACCGCCGAGCCGCTGGAGGACCCGCCGGCCATATAGCCGCGCTTGTAGGGATTGTGCACCGGGCCGGTGGCGCTGGTGTGGCTGCCGCCCGACAGGCACAGATTTTCGCAGGTCGACTTGCCGACGATGATCGCGCCGGCGTCGAGCATGCGCGTGACGATGGTGGCGTCGATCTCCGGCACGTAGCCTTCCATGACCGCCGAGCCGTTCATCATCGGAACGCCGGCCACGCACACCGTGTCCTTGACCACGATGCGCTTGCCCGCCAGCGGGCCGGTCGGCGCGCCGCGGATCTCGGTCTTGTAGTACCAGGCGTTGAGGGGGTTGTCGGCCGGGTCGGGACGGTGTCCGGGCGCGCGCGGATAGTTCACCTGCGGCAGGAAGTCGGGCGCGGCGCTCAGCCGGTCGTAGCCCTGCAGATAGGGCTCCATGACGGCGAGATAGCGGGCGAGCTCGTCGTCGGCCATCGAAAAGCCGAGCGTGTCGCGCATGGCGCGCATCTGGTCGAGGCTGGGTCGTTTCACGGTCATGGCTTGTGCTTTCGCCGGGTCCCTCGCCGGGACGGGTTTGGGGGTGGACAATGCGGGCGCACGGACGCCGCCCGGCGCCCGCGGCAGGGCCGAGGCCGGCACGGCGTGGCGCAGCGGCGCGTCGAAAACGCGCGCGGCAACCGCCGCCGCCGGCGCGCCCGCCGCGTCGACCGTCCCGGCCGGGGCGCTGCCGGGCCGGGTGCGGCGCGCGGCGCCGAAGCCCAGAAAGGCTTCCACCTGGCGCGGATCGGCGAGGGCCCGCGCGTCGATCTCGGCCTTGATGGCGCCGCGCTCCAGCACCAGCACGCGGTCGGACAGGGCGGAGATGAAATCGAAATTCTGCTCGACCAGGAGGATGGTCAGGCCCCGTTCGGCGCGCAGCCTGGCCAGCGTCTCCTCGATCTCCTCGATGATCGAGGGCTGAATGCCTTCCGTCGGTTCGTCGAGCAGGACAAACCAGGGATCGGCGACCAGGCAGCGGGCGAGCGCCAGCAATTGCTGCTCGCCTCCCGACAGCGAGCCGCCCGGCCTGTCGAGCAGGCGCTCGATGCGCGGAAAGTCGCGCAGCACCCCGGCAAGCGCTTCATCCTCGCCGGCCTCGCCATCGTCGCGCCAGGCCAGCCTGAGATTGTCGCGCACGCTGAGCTGGGGAAAGATCCCCCGGCCCTGCGGCACGTAGCCCAGGCCGAGCCGGGCGCGTTCGTGCGGCGGCAGGGTCGTGATATCTGTGCCGGCCAGGCTGATCGAACCGCCGCTCGCCGGCAAGAACCCCATCACCGCCTTCAAAAGCGTCGATTTGCCCATGCCGTTATGGCCGAGAATGCCGACGATCTCGCCCTCGCCGACCGCAAGATCGATGCCGTGCAGGACCGGAATGCGGCCGTAGCCGGCAGCCAGCGCCCTGACCGAAAGAGCTTCGGAAGCGTCCGCCATGCGCTATCCCTTCTTGCCCAGATAGATGTCGCGCACCCTGGGATCGGCCATGACGGCGTCGACATGGTCCTCCATCAGGATGCGGCCCTGCGCGAACACGGTCACGGTCCTGGCGATCGCGCGGATGAACTGCATGTCGTGCTCGACGATGATGATGGCGGCCTGCCTGCCGATCTCGGCGATCACGGCGGCCAGCCGCTCGATCTCGTCGGCCGTCATGCCCGCCGCCGGCTCGTCGAGCAGCACCAGCCACGGACGGGCGGCGATCACGATGCCCAGTTCGACGCGCTGGCGCTCGCCATGCGCCAGCTGCCCGACCGGGCGCGCGGCCAGGTCGCCGAGATCGAGCCGCTCGAGCGCGTCGGCGACCGCGCCGTCCGCTCCCTGCCGCCCAAGCACGCGCAACGCCGCCAGCCAGATGTTCTCGCGCACGGAAAGCCCGTCCATGACGCTCAGCACCTGTGTCTTGATGCCGATGCCGAGCCGGGCGATCTCGTGCGGATGCCAGCCGGTCGTCTCCTGGCCGTCGATCAGGATTTCGCCGGCGCTCGGCGTCAGCATGCCGGCCAGGCATTTGAAGAACGTGCTCTTGCCGGCGCCGTTCGGTCCGATCAGGCAGCGCAGCTCGTCGCGGCGCAGAAAAAAGTCGACCCCGTCGACGGCGTTGACGCCGCCGAAGCGCATGGTCACGCCCCGGGTCTCAAGCACGATGTCAGCCATCGGCGCCTCCCCGGGCGGGGCGCAAGCGGCGCCGCGGGGCGCGCCGGGGCCGGCGCCGGCGCGCCAGGCCGGCCCACTGGCCAAGCGTCGGCACGACGCCGCGCGGCAAAAGCAGCACCGACAGAACCAGAACCAGACCGAGCACCAGCGTGTTGTCGATCAGCGTCTGCTGGCCGAGCGCGAATTTCAGATAGCCGAGCAGCATCGCGCCGACGAACGGGCCGACCAGCGTGCCGAGCCCGCCGACAATGCACCAGATGATGATCTCGGCCGACTGTCCGAGCGAAAACAGCCCCGGCGTGACGATTTCGGCCCAGCTCGCAAACAGTGTCCCGGCCAGGCCCGCCACCGCGCCGCCGACGGCAAACAGCGCCGTCTTGCGCAGCCGGGCGTCGTAGCCCATCAGCTCGACCCGCGCCTCGTTCTCCCGGATCGCGACCGCGACCCGGCCGAACGGGCTGGCCAGCAGCCAGCGCAGCAGCGCGTAGACGACGAGGACGATCGCCACGACGAGATAATAAAAATCGTCGCCGAAAATGTAGGCGTCGGGATCGCCGGGCACGTTGAGCGTCTGATAGCCCGGTATGCCGTTGAAGCCGCCGAGCCGCGCCTGGCCGATCGCATATTCCGGGCCGGCGGTGGAGTTCATGAATTTAAAGAAGATCAGCGTGACGACCAGCGTGATGACGCCGAGATAGACGTCGGACAGCCGCCCGTAAAACATCATCGCGCCGAGCAGGCCGGCGAACAGGAACGGAACCACAATGCCGAGTACGAAGGGCAGCGTGCTTTCGCCGAGATTGATGGCGGCGATCGCGTAACTATAGGCGCCCAGCCCGTAAAACGCCGCCTGGCCGAAGCACAATATGCCGCCGAAGCCCCAGACCAGGCCGAGGCTCATCGCCAGAAGGCCGTAGATCAGAAGGATGGTCAGCGTGTAGGTCTCCAGCACGGCCGGCGCGGCCAGCGCCAACAGGGTAAAGACGACGAGCACGGCCAGCGTCGCGCCGATATCCGGACGCCCGCTCACAGGCGCCCCCTGAAGAAACGGCCGGTGATGCCCTGCGGCAGAAGCCGCAGCAGCACGACGGCGGCGACCAGCAGCGCCACCTCGCCGACCACCGGGCTCGCGGCGAAGGTGAAGAGCTGGGACACCAGCCCGAACAGCGTCGCGCTCGACAGAAGCCCGACGATGATCGACGAGCCGCCGGAGATCACGGTGATGAAGGCCTTGGCGATATAGGTGCCGCCGGTGGTCGGCACCAGGCCGACGAGCGGGGCGAGCAGGCCGCCGGCGAGGCCCGAGAGCGCCGAGCCGCAGAAAAAGGTGACCATGTAGACCCGGTCTGGACTGTAGCCGAGCGCGGCGGCCATGTCGGCGCGCTGCATTGTGCCGCGTGCGACCAGCCCGGCCCTTGTGCCGGCAAGCAGCGCGTACATGGCAACGAGCAGCAGCGCCGCGACGACGATGATGAAGAAATTATAGCCGTTGACCTGGTAGCCGCCGATGGCGAAGCCGGCGATCGGCGGCGAGATACCGGTGGTGGTGTTGCCGAAGATCATGGTGGCGAGCCCGATCATCACCAGGCTCAGGCCCCAGCTCGCCAGCATCGTGTCGACCAGCCGGCCGTAGAGATGGCGGATGACCAGGCGCTCGACCACCAGGCCGATCAGGCCGACGACCAGCGGGGCGACGATCAGCATGGCGACATAGATGTTGATGCCGGCATTGACCGCGACGATGGTGGCGTAGCCGCCCGCCATCATGAATTCCCCATGCGCCAGGTTGATGACGCGCATCATGCCGAACACCACCGCCAGGCCGGCGCTGATGACGACCAGCACGGCGATCGAATAGAAAATTTCGACGATGAGGACCGTTGCGAGGTCCATGCGGGCCCGCTCCCTGTTCGCGTTGTCCTGCCCCCGCCGACAGCGGCGGTGGTCGCGACCGGCCTCGCCGGCCGGCCGCGATCGCGTCAGATCTTGATTTCGTATTGCGTGTTGTCGTCGGGATTGGCGACGAGATCGCACACGCCCTGGGTGTCGACGGGCTGGCGCTGGGCGAAGCTTTCCAGCACCTTCAGCTTCTGGCCGGCGAACTCCATCAAGTGCACGTCGAGCACGGCATGATGGGTCTTCGGATCGATGGCGACCTTGCCGCCGGGACCGTCGATCGACAGCCCGCCCTCGAGCGCGGCGATCACCGCGTCGCGGTCGAGCGTGCCGGCCCTGCGCACGCCCTCGGCCCACACGTGCACGCCCTGATAGTTGGAGACCGCGATCTCATGGATCAGGCTGGTGTCGCCGTATTTGTCGGTCCAGCCCTTCAGGAAACGCTCATTGGCCGGCGAGGCGATCTCGGACGAGTAATTATAGGCGACCAGGATGCCGTCGCCCTCCTCGGCTGTCAGCACCTTGTGCTCGTTGCCGACGCCGAGCGTGGTCGAGGCCATCGGGATCTTCGACTTCATGCCGGCGGCGGCCCATTGCCGGTAGAAAGACAGATGCGCCCCGCCGACCAACGCGGAGACCACGATGTCGGGCGCGGCACTCTGGATCTTGGCGATCGTGGAGCCGAAATCGGCGACGTCGAGCGGGAAGAAATCGGTCTGCACCACCTCGCCGCCGGCATCGGCGGCATATTTCTGCATCCAGCGCGCGGTGATCTGGCCGTAATTGTAGTCGGCGGCCAGGATGTAGATTTTCGGCCCCCATTTCTTGATCGCGGCCGGCACCACGATCTCGACCTGCTGGGCCGGGGTGACGCCGGTGACGAACAGGTTGCGGTCACACACCCCGCCTTCGTAGAGCACGTTGTAGAAATAAAGGACCTTGCTCTTGCGCAGCGTCTGGCGGATCGCCTCGCGCGAAGCCGACAGAATGCCGCCATGCACGACGTCGACCTTGTCGCGGCGGGCGAGCTGCTGGCCGAACTGGGTGTAGAGCGCCATGTCGGACTGGGTGTCGTAGGCGGTGACCTCGACCTGACGGCCGAGCAGGCCGCCGCTAGCATTGATTTCGTCGATCGCCAGCCGCATGGCCATGTCCATCGGCTTGCCGTAGGCGTCGAAGATGCCGGACATGTCGAGGATCGAGCCGAACTTGATCGGGTCGGCGGCGCGGGCGCCGGGCACGGCGGCGACCAGGCCGCTCGCGGCCAGGGCGGCGCTGCCTGCAAGGAATTCGCGTCTGCTGGTCATCTTTGTCTCCCCTGTGATGGTCGCGGCGGCGTTCAGCCGTCTTTCTTGGGCCGGGTCGCGGCGGCGGCCCGCCCGGCGGCGTCGGCGGTGCGGCCGGCAAGCTGGGCGTCGAAATCGAGCCCGATCTCGTCGCCAAGCTTTTTCATGAAGGGCAGTTGCACCGACATGCCGAGAATGGAGTCCAGCGCCTGGCCGAAGGGCGTGCCGTCGCCGTCGCCGGCGCCGTTGCGGCCGCCGAGCCCGCCGATCTGGTTGATGCGGATCGATTCGATCTTTTCGACCGGCTTCATCATCTGGGTGGCGATCTCCGGCAACCGGTCGATCTTGTGCATTTCGACGCGCGCCCGCAGCACGGCGTCGGATTGCTGGTTATCCGCCTGGATTTCCGCCGAGCGGCCCGCGGCCTCGGCCACCAGCCGGTCGCGCTCGGCCGTGGCGCGTAGCTGCACGGCCTCGCTTTCGGCCTTTGCCGTCGACAGGATCGAGGAGACTTTCGACTTCACGCGGGCGTCGTCGGTCTCGCTGTCCTGCTGCGCTTTTACCTGGGCCAGTTTGCGGCCGCGCTCGGCCGCCGCCAGATCGCGCGAGGTCTGGACCTGCTCCTGCGCCTCGATCAATTCGACACGCGCCGCCTCGGCTTTGGCCTGTTGCTGGGTCTCCTCGCCACGCTTGGCCGCGATGCGGATCGCATTGTCGATCTTGGCCGCCTCGACCTCCAGCAGCGCCTCCATCTCGCGCCGGCGCAAGGTCAGGTCGCGCTCGATCTCGGCCTGTTTGAGGTCACGCGCCTTGGCGATGCGCTGCTCCTCGGCGAGCCGTTCGGCTTCCGTCCGGCTTGTGTCCAGCTCGCTGTTGTGGCGGATGCGCTGGCGTTCGATCTCGAGCTTGCTGACGATCTCGAATTCCTGCTGCTCGCGCTCGATGGCGAGCCTTTCCTTGGTCTGCTCGAGCTGACGCCGCCTCACGGACGTGTCGGCCTCCGCCTCAATATCGATGCGTGCCTTGCGGTTTTCCGCAATCGTTTCGGCGAGCCGGCGCATGCCGACCGCGTTGAAGGCGTTGTTGTCGTCCAGGTCCGCAAACGGCGTCTGGTCGAGATGGATCAGCGACACCGAATCGACCACAAGCCCGGATCTGGCCAGATTGGCGGCTAACCGCGCGGCCACCGCCTCGGAAAAGCCGCCGCGGTCGACGTGGAGTTCGTCCATGGAGCGGCGCGCGATTTCGGCCTGGACGGCATCGACGAGCTTGCCCGCCATCAGCGCCTGCATCTCGTCCTCGCGAAAAGCCTTCGAGCCGAGCGCCTGGGCCGCCGTGGCGATGCCGTCCGGCGTCGGATCGACCCGAAGGTGAAATTCCATCGTCAGATCGACCCGCAACCGGTCTTCCGAAATCAGGGCGCGTGTTCCGGTTCGCTCCACCTGCAGGCGCACCGAACGCATGTTCATGCGGTCGACGCGGTGCAGGATAGGCAGCGCCAGGGCGCCGCCGTCGATGATGATCTTGCGGCCGCCCGCGCCGGTGCGGATCAGCGCCGCATCGCGCGTCGACTTCACGTAGAACCGGTTGAGAAACAGGACCGCAACCGCCGCCGCGACGATGATGAGAACGATACCAAGCAGCCAAGCCACGCGATCCTCCCCGGCCTTGCGTGCGATTATTACTTGAATTGGAAAACGTCTTAGGACGATTTATTTTCCATTTCAAGTAAAATCCGACATCGTGTCCGGCTGGGTGGACGCCCTGACGGGGCGAGGGGACCGCGGCGCGCGGCGCGACAGGCCGGGAGCGGTCAGGACAGGCGGTCGAGGATCGAGAACTGCAGCCCGTCGGCGCGCGCGAGATAGGTCGGGCAGGCCTTGCGGTCGTTGGTGTAAAATACCCCGCCTCGGGCGCTGGCATAGGAAATCGGGCCGCGCGAGGCGGTCTCGCGCCGGCGCATCAGACCGGCATAAAAGCTGATGCCTTCATACATGGACTGGCCGAGCGAATTGAGCGCCGGCGCGGCGCCGTCATGGATGGCGTGGTATCGCTCCTTGAAAGACAGGTTCCGCTCGGTCGCCAGCGCGGAAAAATACGACGCGGCCACGAACAGGCGCTTGGTGTTGGCCGCGCCCGTCGCCATCAGGATGTTCTCCTCGATCGCGGTGGAGAAGCGAAACACGCTGCGGTCGAAGCCCATGTCGCCGAAACAGCGATTGAACTCGACCGCGTCCTGTCCGACCAGCGAGATCAGCACGATGTCCGGATCGGTGCGCATGATGCGCTCGACCAGCCACGCCGGCTCCTCCAGGCCGAAGGGCACATACCCCTCGAACGTCACCGTTCCGCCCTGTGCGGCGATGCACGGTTTGGCGATCGCGTTCGAGGCCCGCGGCCACACATAGTCGTTGCCGATCAGCGCCCAGCGCCGGGCCGACAGCATGTCGGACAGCCGCCCGATCGCCGGCACGAGCTGGTCGCCCGGTGTCTCGCCGATGGTGAACACGTTGGGGCTATGCTCATGGCCTTCGTAAAGCGGCGTATAGATATGCGGCACGCGGCCGGCCAGCACCTTGTTCAGCCGCTGGCGCACCGAACTGACGCTCATGCCCACGATGCCGGCGACGACGCCGTCCTCCACCAACCCGTTCAATTCGGATTCGAGATCGCCCACCGAACTGTCGTCGGAATCGAGGAAAACCGGCTCCAGCGCGATCCCGCCGATACCACCGCCGGCATTCACCTCCGAGATCGCCAGTTGCGCGCAGGATATGCACGAGGGACCCCACAGACCCGCCGAGCCGCTCATCGGCACCAGAACGGCGACGCGATGCGTCCGCGCTCCGCCGATCGGCGTCAAGCGCTCCAGATCGCCCTCGCAAACCAGCGCGGGCGGCGGGCCGGATCTTCCCCTCAACGCAATCATTCTAGCCGCGGTCAATCCTCATTGCCTCCCAGCAATTGACCCGCTTCATTTTCCAAGTAAAATACTGGAATACCGCGATCAAATCAATCGCGGCGAAAAGCGCACGCTTCGCGCGCACTCATTTTGCGGACCAGGACGGGACCAGCAACGTGCCGACGCCCTCCATCGAGATCTATCTGACCTACCAGCTCGCGCGGGCGCACCGGCGCCTGCATGCCGATCTCGAAGCGCGGCTTCAGGCCGAAAAAATCTCGGTGGAGCAATGGCGCGTGCTCGAAATTCTCGCCGACCGCGCCGGCCGGTCGATGGGATCGCTGGCCGAACAGGTGCTGATGAACCACCCCGCCCTGACCAAGCTTGCCGACCGGATGGTGGCGAGCGGGCTTATCCACCGTGTCGCCGACCCCGACGATCAGCGGCGCGTGCTGGTTCATATCACCGACCGGGGCCTGGCCATTCACGCGCGCCTGCGGCCGATCGCCGACGCGCATGGCCGGCGGATCGAGGAAACCTTCGGTGCATCGAAGGCCGCCGCCCTGCGCGCGCTTCTGGAAGACCTGGCCGACGGTCACGAGGCTTTGACGCGCAGCTGAGCCAGGCTCCGGACGCACAAAACCGGGTTCGACCGGCCGCGCGAGCGTAAGCCCGACATGTGCCCTGCCTCGGCCCCGGCGCGCCGCTCTTGAACCAGCCGCCACGATCGGTAGGACGCATACACCCTGCGGCTCTCCCAGGTTGTATCGCCTGTTAGGGCAACGTGTTGGAATGCGTGCTCTAGTCGCCGCATGTGTGTTCGGTGCGTCCTTCCCGCGTTTCGCCGCCTCGCCGCCTGCCGGTCGGGGGCCACGGCGGTGGAATTCACCATCCTGGCGCCGCTGTTTCTGGCCATGTTCCTGGGCATGGTGGCGTTCGGCATCCATCTCGCCGCCTCCCACTCCCTGCAGCAGATCGCCGCCGACGCCACCCGAACGGCGATCGCCGGGCTCGATCTCGCCGAGCGGCGCGCCCTGGCGACCAGTTTCGTCGACGCGAACGCCAGTTCCTATCCGTTCATCGACCGCGAAAGCCTCGCCTTCTCGGTCCTGGAAAACCCCGACAATCCGAACCAGTTCACCGTGTCGGTGCTTTATGACGCCCGCACCCTGCCGATCTGGAACCTGATGAAGGGGCTGCCGATGCCGCCGGCCGAAATCCGGCGCGTCTCGACCATCCGCGTCGGAGGCTTATGAGATGACATCGCATCGCGCACCCCGTCGGCGCCGTCTTGCCGGTTTCGTCACCGACCGCAGGGGCAACCTCGCCACCATGAGCGCCTTTCTGGCGCCGGTGGCGCTGGCCATGGCCGCCTTCGCCATCGACGCGGGCGCGCTCTACAACGAAAAGCGCGAGGTGCAGACTTTGGCCGACATCGCCGCGATCGCCGGCGCAAGGCGCATCGACGCGGCCGAAGACGCGGTGATCGCGGCGCTTCGCGACAATCATCTGGGAACGATCACCGTCATCCGCGACGGCCAGCACCCCGATATCCCCGCTTCGGGGGAAAACCTGCTGACCGTCGAAACGGGATTGTACAAGCCCGACCCCGACCTGCCGGTGTCGGTCCGCTTCGAGCGCGATCACGCCAACCCCAACGCGGTGCGGGTCACATTGACCCGTACCGGCAAACGGTTTTTCGCCGAAACCCTGATGGGAAGCCCGACGATCGCGGTGACGTCGACCGCCAGCGCGACGCCGAAAGCCGCCTTTTCGATCGGCTCGCGGCTTGCAAGCCTGAATGGCGGGCTGGCAAACGATCTTCTCGGCGGGCTGCTCGGCACCAATCTGTCGCTGTCGGCGATGGACTACGACGCCCTGCTCGATGCCGACATATCGCTGTTCGGTTTCCTCGATGCGCTGGCTTCCGAGGTCGACCTCGATGTCGGCACCTATTCGCAATTGCTGGCCACAGAGGCCACGATCGGCGACATCGCCAAGGCGGTGGCGGCCACCGACGGGGCAAGCCCGGCGCTCAGGACGGCATTGCAAACCATCGCCACCGGCTCGAACGCCACGACGCTCGAGGTGCCGCTGTCGCACATGATCGACCTCGGCGAGGCGGCCTCGCTGGCGCTCGGGACCGGCCGCGGCGCCTTCGACGCGACCCTGGGCGTGATGGAGCTGATCACCGGCAGCGCTGTCGCCGCCAACGGCCAGAACCAGGTCGCGCTCGACCTCGGCGCGGCCATTCCCGGCCTGGCGCGGGTCACCGCCGCCGTGGCGATCGGCGAGCCGATGCAGCAAAGCGGCTGGTTCGCGCTTGGCGACCACGGCGCGGTGGTACGCACCGCCCAGACGCGGGCACGCATCGACGTGCAGATCGGTGGAACCGGCATTCTGAGCGGCGTGGCGATCAAGCTGCCGCTGTTCCTGGAGGTCGCCTACGCGGAAGGCCGTCTGAAACGCATCGCCTGTCCGGACGGCACCGCCTCAAGCGCAGGTCACGGTCGCGACGCGGCCGGGCATCGCCGAACTGCGTATTGCCGAGACGTCGGCGGCCGGGTTTGCCGACTTCGCGCACCCGCTGTCCTTCCAGGACGCCGATATCGTCTCCGTCCCGCTGATCAAGGTGCGCGGCCAGTCCAGGGTCAATATCGGCAACGGGCGGCCGAGCGACCTGCGCTTCAACGCGACCGACATCCGCAACGCGACGGTCAAGACGGCGTCGACACGCGACATCACCGCCTCACTGACGGCATCGCTGCTCGGAGAGCTCGACCTTGAGGTACGTGTGCTCGGCCTGGGGCTCGGCGTAGGTGCCGTCACCTCCACGCTGGGCAGCATTCTGGGTACGGTGACACCGGCGATCGACAATCTACTGGCCGACCTTCTGGGTGTGCTCGGCGTGCGTCTCGGCGAGGCCGACGTCAAAGTCAGCGGCGTGCGCTGCGCCCGTTCCGTCCTGGTCCAGTAGGTCCGGCACCGGCCGGCCGCGCTTCAAAGCCGTTCCTCTCTATCTGGAATCGCCTGATCGCCGGGATTGCGCACTCCGGACGGCATCGCCGCTCGCGCGCGGCCGGCCCGGGAGAGATTGTCGCAAGCCTGATCGCCCGGCATAAAGGGGTCCGTAAGAGCGCCACGAACGAGCGAGCCCGTCATGATCCTGTGTTGCGGCGAAGCGCTGATCGACATGCTGCCCCATCCCGCAAACGACGGTGCCAGGGCCTATGCGCCGCAGGCCGGCGGGGCGGTGTTCAACACCGCCGTAGCGCTTGGCCGGCTCGGCGTTTCGGTCGGCTTCTTCTCCGGCCTGTCGACCGACCCGTTCGGCGCACTGCTCGACGATGCCCTGCGGGCAAGCCGGGTCGACACGCGCCATGTACGCCGCTCGGGCAGGCCGACCACGCTCGCCTTCGTCACGCTCAGCAACGGTCAGGCCCAGTATCTGTTCTACGACGAGAATACCGCGGGCCGGATGCTGGAGCCGCGGGATCTGCCAGTGCTCGACGACGCGGTCGATGCCCTGTTATTCGGCGGCATCAGTCTGATTTCGGAACCGTGCGGTTCCGCCTACGAGGCGCTGATGGCGCGCGAACGGGATCGCCGGGCAATCATGCTCGATCCCAATATCCGTCCCGACTTCATCGCCGATCCGCAGCGCCACCGGACACGTATCCGGCGCATGATGTCGATGAGCGACATCGTCAAGCTGTCCGACGAGGATCTCGCCTGGCTGACCGGCGGCGACAGTGACGGCGCCGCGCGCGGCCTGCTCGATCTCGGACCCAGCCTGGTCGTGGTGACGCGCGGGGCGGCCGGCGCGAGCGGCCATGTCCGCGACCGCACGGTCACGGTCCCGGCGCGTCCGGTCGCCGTTGCCGACACGCTCGGCGCCGGCGACACGTTCAACGCCGGACTGCTGGCGTTTCTGTCGGAACACAGGCTGCTGTCGAAAGCCGCGCTTTGCGGGCTCGGCCATGAAGCGCTTATGGGCGCGCTTGGCCTTGCCACACGCGCGGCCGCCGTCACCGTATCGCGCGCGGGCGCCAATCCGCCCTGGCGCGCAGAAATCGGCTGAGCCGGGCGGAGGTCCTTCGCGTGCGCCGTCAGCGGCCGGGATCGGCCGGCGGCACCGCCCCGCCCATGGCGATGAACCAGGGATTGGCCCATTCCTCGCCCCGCACCGGCCGCCGCCCATAGGCGAGATCGCCACCGCCAACCTCCACGGTGCGGCCCCCGGCCGCGCGCAGCACCGCGTCGCCGGCGGCCGTGTCCCACTGCATGGTGCGCGAAAAGCGCGGATAAAGATCGGCCGCGCCCCGGGCGAGCAGGCAGAATTTGAGCGAGGAACCGACCGAGACGGTCTCCGTCGCACCGCAGGCCGCGATATAGTCGGAGGTTTCCCGGCTGAGATGCGAGCGGCTTGCCACCACCAAAGGCGGCTCGGCCGCCGGCCGCACGGCAAGCCCCACGCGCGCGCCGACGGCGCCGTCAGCCGCGACCCGCGCGCGTTCTGCGTGGCCGGGTCTGGCCGCATAGAGCTCGCCGGTAGCGGGCGCCACCACGACGCCGATCACCGGTGCGGCGTTTCTGATCAGGGCGATGTTGACCGTATAGTCCGGGCGTCCGCAGACGAATTCCTTGGTGCCGTCGAGCGGATCCACCAAAAAGAAGGCGTCGCCGGTCGCAGCGTCGGCGACACCCGCGCTCGCCTCCTCCTCCCCGATACAGGCAATGTCGGGAAAAGCCCGGCGCAAACCGCTCAAAATGGTCTTTTCGGCGCGCCGGTCGGCCTCGGTCACCGGCGAGGCGTCTTCCTTGCGCTCGGCCACAATCCCCCGCCGCGCCACATCCAGAATGTCCTGGCTGGCGAGAATTGCCAGCCGTTCCATCTCGCGCAGAAGCTGTTCGTCATCCGCCATGATGCATTCGCTCTACCCTGCCCCATGCGGGCACACAAGGGCGATGCGCGCCGTCGTCGCCGGTGGCGCGTCTTCGCCATTGCCACATCGGGCCGGGCTTCGTAAACCTGTCATGATAAAAGGCGCGCTGACCGGCCGCTCTGGCCGACGTTACGCAGGGTTCGCGGTTCGAGCTGATGCGCCACGACGTGACATTTCCGCCTATGTCGAGATCGATGAGATCTACGATCTCGCCTGTCCTGCATCGCCTGTCCATTACCAGTTCGACCCGTCCAGACGACCAGGTTCAGCGTTCACGGCGCGATCAACATGCTGGGGCTTGCCAAGCGCACCAAGGCGCGCATCCTGAAGGCCTCCATAAGCGTGGTCTATGGCGACCAGGAGATTCATCCGCAGCCGGACACCTATTGCGGCCACGTCAATCCGATCGGCGTGCGCTCGTGCTACGATGAGGGCAAGCGCTGCGCCGAAACGCTGTTTTTCGACTATCACCGCCAGCACGGCCCCGACATCAAGGTGGTCCGGATCTTCAACACCTAGGGTCCACGCTTGCACCCCAATGACGGCCGGGTGGTCAGCAATTTCATCATGCAAGCGGCGAACGGCGAGGACATCACCCTTTATGGCGACGGCTCGCAGACGCGCAGTTTCCGTTATGTCGACGATCTGGTGGACGGCCTCACACGGATGATGGCCGCGCCGGCAACGCTGATCGGGCCGCTCAACATGGGCAATCCGAGCGAGATGTCGATCCGCGACCTGGCCGAGAAAATCCTCGGCCTATGCGGCGGGCGCTCCAAGCTGGTGTTCAAGCCGTTGCCACATGACGATCCGATACAGCGCCAGCCCGACATCGCCCAGACCCGCGACCGCCTCGGCTGGCAGCCCTGGTCGGGCTGGAGGACGGGCTTAGGGAAATGATCGCCTATTTCAAACGGCAGATGTCGGCGTGACGGCGGAGCCCGGTCGGGCTGCCGTCAAACAGTACGTACTTTCAACGCCCGTCCCGGTTCTACTCGTTGACGGAAGTCATGTGCCGTGCCAATTGACAACCGCCGGGTCGCCACCCGCACGATACCCCCCGCGATCGGACACTGCCTTCTGTCCGCAACAATATCAGGCGCCACACACTGCGCATCTAAACATTGCCGGACCAGATGATGACGATGGACGCCCAGGAAAGGCCGAATAGCATGCCCGACCACCGTCCGCGCGTTTCGGTAGTTTGTCCATTCTACAACGAGGAACAAATCATCGAGCGAGCCACACTCGACATGTGCGAGCGCCTGCAGGCGAGCTTTCCCGGCGATTTCGAGCTCATCATGGTAAATGACGGGTCGACGGACGGGTCGCATGATCACTTGATCGACGCGTTGCAAGTGGTGAAACTCGGCCCCGTCCGGGTGCTCAGCTATCCATTCAATCAGGGCCGCGGGCGCGCACTCAAAACGGGCATTGATGCGGCGCGCGGCGACATCATCGTAACGACCGAGGCCGATGGGTCCTGGGGTGAGGATATTGTGGCGCGTCTAGTCGCCTTCCTCGACACCTATCCCGCCTACGATTTCGTGGTCGCCTCGCCGCACAGGAGCGGCGGCGGGCTGGTACAGGTTGATCCGCGCCGCGCCTTTCTCAGTCGCGCCGGCAACTGGCTGATCCGTAACCTGTTCGAGAGTAATGTGACGATGAACACCGGCATGACACGCGCCTATCGGCGAAGTGTGATCCAGCCTTTGGTGGTGTTCGAAAGCGGCAAGGAATTCCACCTGGAGGTTCTCCTGAAGCTCCTTGCTCTCAATTTCGTTGCGGGCGAGATTCCGGCCGTGTTGACTTGGCAGACGCACAGGCTCGCCCGAGACCCTACCGCCAAACGCAAGTCATCGACGCGCATCCGGCGCACGATCTTCACCCATCTGCGGTTTTTGGTGATGGCACAGCCTGTGCGCCACTTTGCCGTTCTCGGCGCTGCCACGTCGCTGCTGAGTCTGATCTTCCTCGCCCTGGCAACGCGCAACCTCTTCCTCGGCGAACCGTCCGGATTGTTCGCGCTCGTCGGCCTGAACCTTATCCTGTTCACGCTAATGCTGATTGGGACGGCAGTGACGCTCTATCAGGTTCGCGAGGTGATGATCGAAAACTGGATGAAATATTACCCGAAACCCCATCCCCCATCCGCGCGCCCGCTCGAAACCGAGCACGCTTTCACGGCCGATTGACGCGGGAAAACTATGTGTGGAATTGCCGGATACGCGGGTATTGACGACCCCGGACTGATCGGTCGCATGTGCGCCGCTCTGGTTCACCGCGGTCCTGACAGCGGCGGCTCGGCCGCATTTCCGGAAGCCGGTTTCCATATCGGCATGCGGCGCCTTGCCGTTATCGATCTGGAAACCGGCGATCAGCCGATGTTTGCCGCGGAAGGTCGGGTCGGACTGGTTCACAACGGCGAAATCTACAATTACAGAGAGGTCCGCCACGAGCTGCTCGCGCTCGGGCACGACTTCGTTACCACCAGCGACACCGAGGTCGTGCTGAAGGCCTATCTCGCCTGGGGAGAGAAGGCATGGTCGCGCTTGCACGGCATGTTCGCGATCGCGGTCGCAGATCTCCGCGACGGAATGCCTGTCCTCAAGGTCGTCCGTGATCGCGTCGGAATAAAGCCGCTCTATTACGCTGTTGATGCCGACCGCTTCCTGTTCGCCTCCGAGATCAAGGCCTTGATGGCATGGGATGGCTTTGACCGGACGGTCGACCTCGCAGCCGTTACGGACTATTTCACGCTGCGATATGTCCCCGGCCCCCGCTCGATGTTTCGCGGCGTACAAAAACTTCCGCCAGGCCATGAACTCGTCTTCTCCGGCGGGCAGGCCCATCTGCGCCGTTACTGGTCTCCTCCGGGACCCGGCGTCCAGATAGCCGATCGCGACCCTGCCGACGCGGTTGCCGATTTCGGTGAGGCGATGCGCGCGTCGGTGCGCCGCCACATGATCAGCGATGTCCCTGTTGGCGCCTTCCTGTCCGGGGGGGTCGATTCCAACACGATTGTCGCGCTCATGGCGGAACAGAGCGGAGAGCCGGTCCGAACCTTCTCGATCGGCTTCGCCGGGCATCCAGACGCTGATCTGCGCCGCGCGGCGGCCACCGCTCAAATGATCGGCGCGCGTCATACCGAAATCGAATGCGGGATCGAGGACTTTCTATCTCTGCCGGATATCTGCTGGTCCCTCGACGAGCCCCTGGGCGACGCGATCGTCGTGCCGATGTCGGTACTGGCGCGCGAGGCGCGTAAGGAAGTCACCGTCGTCCTATCTGGAGAAGGCGCCGACGAACTGCTCGGCGGTTACCTGTTCCACCGCAAGATCGTCGACCTGTGGCGCTGGCGCGACCGTCTGCCCCGACCGGCCTGGCCGCTGGCTTCGGCCCTGATCGAGCGGCTGCCGGTCACCTTTCTCGACCGCGCTTTCGACTATCCCGGCAAGCTGGGCAGCGCCGGCCGGAGCAAGATCGCCGATCTAGTTCGGCAAACCGGCAGTGGCAATCTGGCCGAACTCTATCGCGCGTCGATCTCGCTGTTCGACGCCAAGGACATCCTTCAGGTAGCCGGTTCGGCGCTGCCCATGCCAGCGCCTCTTGCGGCTCCGCCAGACAACGGCACCGTCCTGCAGCGGCTACTCGGGCTGCAATACGCACACTGGCTGCCCGACGACATTTTGATGAAGTCTGACAAGATCACCATGGCACATTCGCTGGAATGCCGCGTGCCGTTCATGGATGACCTCGTGATCCAGGCGGCCGCCCGATGTGCGGACGACGTCAAGCTACGCGGCGGCAAAAACAAATGGGCGCTGCGCCGTTTCGGAGAGACCTTGCTAGGCCCCGAGGCCGCAGCGGAGCCGAAGCGGGCCTTCTACGCACCGCTCGACCAGTTCATGCGCGACCGTCGCTTTCGCGATATGCTGCGCGGTATGCTTGATCCAGAGCGACTGAAACGGCGCGGGCTTGTCGACCATCGTTATGTCGCTCGGCTGCAAGGCGCTGGGGAAGACGACGGCTTTTTGTCGGAGAAACGGCTTTTCGCGATTTTCATGCTCGAATTGTGGTTTGAAAAATTCGCGCCCGATGCAAGCTGGGCATAAAGGAAGAATTACGTGAAGATCGTTGTCCAGAATTTCAAGACGGGTGTTTTGTCCGTTTCCGACGCGCCGCCTCCCTCCTTGTCCTCAAACGGCGTTCTGGTTCGTGTTCATACGTCCCTGATCAGCGCCGGAACCGATCGCGCCATCATCGGATTGGGCCGTAAATCCTATCTCGGCAAGGCGCTCGACCGGCCTGACCTCGCGCGAAAAGTTATCGACCGCGCGCGCACAGAAGGGCTCTGGCCGACCTACAAGGTCGTCAAGAACCTGATCGCCGAACCCATTCCGCTCGGCTATTCCCTGGTCGGAACAGTGATCGCCGTTGGTCGCAACGTCAACGACATCGCGATCGGCGACAGGGTCGCCGGGGCCGGCCTCGGCCATGCCAACCATGCCGAAGTGGTGTCGGTGCCGCGCAATCTCGCCGCCCGCGTCCCGAAGGCGGTGAGCGACGACCAGGCAGCCTACGTGACATTGGGCGCGATCGCCATGCACGGCATCCGCCAGGCCGACCAACAGATCGGCGCAACCGTCGTTGTCGTCGGCCTGGGGCTGGTCGGTCTGGTCACACTTCAGATCGCCGCCGCCGCTGGTCTGCGCGCCATCGGCGTCGACATCGATCGGCAAAAGCTGGAGCTTGCGCGTGCCAATGGCGCGACGGACGCGTTCTTGATGTCGGATCCCGCGCTCAAGGCGACGCTGGGCGAAATGACGAGTGGCCGGGGCGCGGACGCAATTCTTTTGACAGCAGGATCGCGCAAGTCCGGCGCGGTGTTCGAAGAAGTCGCGGAGCTCTGCCGCGACCGGGCCCGAGTGGTGGTGGTCGGCGACGTCAAGATGGACCTGTCGCGGCGCAGCTATTTCGAGAAAGAAATCGATATCCTTCAATCCCGTTCCTACGGGCCGGGCCGTTACGACCCGGAATACGAATTGGAGGGCAAGGATTATCCGATCGGCTATGTCCGTTGGACGGAACGCCGCAATCTGGAAAGCTATCTGCAACTTGTCGCCGATGGCCGGTTCGACCCGGCCAGGCTGACGACCCACCGTTTTCCGATCGAAAAGGCCGTCGAGGCCTATTCCCTTGTAACTGGCGAAGCCAAGGACGAGGGGCTGAACGTCGGCATCCTTCTCGATTTCGACCGGACGAGCATGATCGAGGATACGCCTCCGGTGCCTGCGGTCAAACGCGCGGTTAAGGCCGACAGGATCGGGCTTGGCCTCATCGGCGCCGGCCAGTTCGCCAAGGGAATCCTGCTTCCGGCGATGATGGAGTCCGGGGCGTTCGCCCTGCGCGGCGTATCATCGGCGCGCGGACTTTCCGCGATCTCCGTCGCCGAGCGATACGGCTCCGATTACGGCGTCTCCGACAGCGACAAGGTGCTCGACGACGACAATGTCACGGCGGTTTTGATCACGACCCGCCACGACAGTCATGCCCGCTACGCGATCGCAGCGCTCGAAAGAGGAAAGCACGTTTTTGTCGAGAAGCCGCTGGCTCTGACAGCGGGGGATCTGGCCGCTGTCGAGGCGGCTTGCAGAAACTCCGCCGGCACTCTCACGATCGGCTTCAACCGGCGCTTTTCTCCGATGGTCACTCAGGCGGCCGCGCATTTTGCCGACCGCCGCGAACCGCTCAGCATGCTCTATCGCGTCAATGCCGGGCGCGTTCCGCTCAAATCCGAGATGGGGTGGGTGCACGATCCGACCACAGGCGGCGGGCGCATAATCGGCGAAGGTTGCCACTTCATCGACACCTTCCAGGCTATCAGCGGTGCCACCCCGGTCGAGATTTCCGCCGTTGCGGCCAATCCGCGGCGGGCGACGCTATCGGGCGATGACACGGTGAGTTTCACGATAGGATTTGACGACGGCTCGATCGGTACTGTGCACTATTGGGCCAATGGTGACCCGAGCTATCCGAAGGAATATATGGAAGTCTTCGGCGGCGAACGGGCCGCGATCCTAAACAATTTCCGGCAACTCGACCTTGTCGCTGGCGGAAAGTCGAAACGGACGAAGAGCTTGAGTTCCGACAAGGGATATAACGCCGAGGCGCGTGCCTTCGCGCAGGCATGTCGAACGGGAGAACCGTCCATCGCGCTCGAAAGCCTGTTGGCGACGACACGGGCGACATTCGCTGTCAAGGAGGTGCTCTGCGGCCTGTCGTCCAGCATGGATACGGAAAACGGATAGACCGGCGATGCAGCCCCCCACTCCTTCGAAACCACCCCCACGCGAAGATCCGATGTGGTCGCTCTGGCAGGCCAAGGCGCCCGAGATCTACGAACGAATCTATTACCAATCCAACCCGGTGGTGACCGCCGTCAACCTTTCGGGCCATAGGCTGATCGAGCGGACCTATCCCGACGGAACACATTTCGCGCGCGTCCTTGAGGTTGGAGCCGGTACCGGCATCCATCTCGACTTCGTCCGTCACTCCTTCGACGACTACCTTGTTACCGACATCAATGCGGACCTCCTCGACAAGGCCAGAGAGCGCCACGCCGGCGACCCGCGTCCGATTAACTACGAAATCGCGGACGCGCTAGCACTCCCTTATCCCGATGCTTCTTTTGACCGGGTCATATCCGTCTACAATCTTGAGCACTTGCCCGAGCCACACCGCGTCCTGGAAGAGTGGCGACGTGTTTTGAAGCCGGGCGGCGTGCTGTCGGTCGCCATACCAGCGGAAGGCGGAATACCCTGGAACCTTGGCCGTCACCTGACCACACGACGCTCCTTTGCCCGTGAAGGGCTGGATCTAGACTACATCATAGCGCGCGAACACATTAATGCGTGTTACAGGCTCGTCTCGCTCCTACGACACTACTTCGAAGACCGCGATGAACGCTGGTATCCGGTGCGGATTCCGACCCCGCACCTCAATTTGGTTTTTGCCTGCAACTGCCGCACCAAGGTTAATGGCGAACCGGCGGACCCATTCCACGCCGTCCCTCCAACACGCATGGGAGTGGCCTGACCGTGTCGAACCTGGCTCTGGTAACCCTCGTCGGTGTATGCATCGGCTTCGGCCAATATTGCTTCGCCCTGTTCGTTAGGGGATTGCCACCCACGCCGGAACTGGTTCCGCTGGCCGTCGCGACGTTGCGTTCGCCGTGGCTCTACGGCACCGTCGCGCTCTATGGCAGCGGTGTCGTCTTCTACGGGTTGCTGCTGCGCCAAGCGACGCTGATTTCCGCAAACATCTCGATCATCGTGATCGTCGCCGCGTTGAGTTGCGTCTTTAGCTTGCTGCTTGGAGAAAAGCCGAGCATGGCGCAGTGGATCGGCGTCGGCCTCGCGATCCCTAGCATCGTATTGTTGAGAGGGTAAGTGTTGAGCACGGTCTACCTCGACACGATTAAGCCCCTGTTGGGACGAACCCTGTCCATGCTTGACTGGGAGCCGACCTCGCCCTCTCACGGCAGTTTCGACCGAACCTGGTGGTGCTGGAAATTCACCGACTTCTCTGCGTCACGCTTCCAGGAAGGGGCTTACCTTCTGGCCTGGCTCTTGACCTCGCCGCATACGCCGATACCCGTCCACGGACGCGAACGTCTTCGCGACGGCGCCGCCGCGGCGATCCGTTTCTGGAGAAGCCTGCAGCACGCTGATGGCAGCTTCGACGAGGCCTATCCGTTCGAGCGCAGTCTTGCCGCCACAGCATTCACCGGATTCTATGTCGGATGCGCGGTCGAGCGGCTTGGCGACCTGTTGAATGTGGACGAACGCGAGCACGCCCTTGCCGCGCTCGAGCGCGGTGCCCGGTGGCTTGCCGCAAATGGGGAATATCATGGCATCCTATCCAATCATCTTGCGGCGGCGGCGGCGGCGCTACAATTGGTTGGCGACCTGACCGGCACCGACCGCTTTCAAGCCGCTAGGGATCGCTATCTGGAAACGATTCTGCGCGAACAGCAACCGCGGGAAGGCTGGTTGCGCGAATATGGCGGCGCCGATCCTGGCTATCAAAGCCACGCCATGTTTTACCTTGCGGAAATCCAACGCCGGACCGGCGACGACATCCTGCTCGACAGCCTTTCCAGAGCGTCCGACTTCCTGGCCTGGTTCGCCCATCCCGACGGCACGCTGGGCGGCGAGCATACGAGCCGCGGAACCAAGTTTTTCTATCCGGCCGGTCTGGAGATGCTGGCCGAGCGAATTCCGTCCGCAGCCGCTATAGCCGCGCATGCCCGCGCATCGCTGTCCAAGGGACGCGGTGTCGGCGCGGCCGAAATGGACGCCTGGAATCAGTTTCCGCTCGTCAACAACCTGTTGTTTGCCGCCGACGCAGCCACACCGCTCGCAGACGCCCCGCCTCTTCCCTGGCAAACCCCTGGCGCGCGAAAAACCTTTCCCGAAGCCGGGCTTGCAGTCGCCCGTCGGGGCGATCGAGTGCTGGTCGTCGGCGCTAAGGCGGGCGGCGTGGTGAAATTGTGGCAAAGCGACGGGGACCTGCTTTACGAAGATTGCGGCTACGTGGTCGAAAATGCCGGCGGCTGGGCCGCGAGCCAGGGTGCGTCCACCTGCCTATTCCGAGATGCCTCCGCCACCCTGACGGTAGAGGTGAAAAGTGACTTCGCGCGCCTAACGGCAGAGCGGCTTTCGCCACCGCGCTTCATCGCCTTTCGCCTGTTCACCACGACGATCGGCAGGCTTCCGGCGCTCGCGCGCTGGCTGAAGTCGCTGATGGTAAGAAAACTCGTCTCGACGCGAGCCAAGGCCAACGGCATTCTCCACCGATACATTTTCTTCGAAGAAGATGGGACTCTGGTCGTCGAAGACAACGTCGAAGGCGTCGCCTCCATGCCGCAACCGGTGGGCCGACTGGTGCCCTTTCACATGGGCTCGTCACGATATGCGGACGCTACAGATGCGTGGGGCGCGAAGCTGGCATGCCCGTCGCTCGAAGGGGTTGGCAAAGGGCACTTTCATCGCCGCTTTGTAGTTTCGACATCAGGGCTCTCGCGACAATGATCATTCCGCTTTCGCCAAAACACGAGCGACCGGCGACCATTGCAGTTGTCGTTATCTGGTACGTCTTTCATCTGCACGCGCTCAATGTTGTACCGCTAGCTGGAGCAGACGAAACGAGTCTTCTCAATATCCCGTTCCGGTTCGTCGAACTCGGCGACTGGCGCTATCCGCTCATCTATTCAGACACCTACAATGCCGGAGACGTGAGGGCGTATCCGTTCCTGCTCTCCTTCGCGCCGCGCGCACTGTTTCACGAACTGGTCGGGTTCTCAGCCGGACTGTCGCGCTGGTTTTCGGCGCTGTTGATGCTGGGAACGGCGATGATGACGGTCGTGTTGGCGTTGCGTCATTCCGGCTCGCGGCAGATTGCGCTCGCCATCGCGGCCGTATTCGCTGCGAGCCCCACCATATTCCATCTCTCGCGCAGCGTGCGGTTCGAGCAAGAAACCGTCTTTTTCGGCGTCGCCAGTGTGGCCCTGCCATTCCTCCTGTTGAATCGCGCCCACAATGCGGGCGCGACGCCACGGCCATGGCGCGGGACATTTGTTTGGGGTTTGGCCTCCGCCTCGTGTGCGCTGGCCGCCGGCGCGCACCCGCTCCCGCTCGGCTTCGGGCTGCCGCTCGCCGTTAACATCTTCCTGGGCCACGCCTATTGGGCACCGCGTGACGGCCTGAATAGGATCGGCCGACTTGCCTGTGTTCTCGCGGGCGGACTTCCATTCGTTGTCGCTTCGGTTGCTCCGCTCGCCTACGTGAACGGCGGCTACGCCAACTATCTAGCGGCGATGGCGGGCTTCGTCGAACAGCGGAACAACACCTTTACCGACCTTTACGCGGCCATCACGCCGAGCTTCTTGTTTTTACTGGGCCGTTCCGCGGCAGTTGAGATCACCGCGATCGCCGAGACCACCTTTGCCTGGCGAAACGAGATCAAGGTGTTGGCGCTCGGCGCCAAGATCAGCCCGTTCATCATCGTCGCTATCTTGCTCGCCGCCGCTTTCAAGTCCCGGCGACGTTTGCTGCGTGCCGACGGCCTGCCTGGGCTTGTCGGGTTGTCAACGCTTTTCGGGCTTGTCGCGGTCAAGGTGCTTTATTCACCGAGCACGAACTACGGCGTCTATATCGCAGTGGGGTGCCTGCTCGCCTCCGCCATGCCACCGGCGATAATTGTCAACGGCCCGGACATCTGGCGCAAGACGCTGTTTGGCGCCCTCGCGCTGACGGCAGCGAGCAGTTTCCTGACCTCGATACCGCATGCGGCGGACGTGGCGACGGCCAGGTTGTGGAATGCGTTTACACTCGACCGCAAATTCGCTTTTTTGCGCGAGGAGGGTGAAAAGGCCTTCGGCCCGATCCGGCACGCCTCGCAGCCATCACCGCGAATCTACACCGACACCGTCGCCTGGATGGCCGCATTTCCGCAGGAACATTCCTACCTGGAAATCCTGTCCGGCACCAACACGGGCTCCGTCGATGGCGTCGCTGTCGACGTGGTTTCACTCGACTGGTTCCTGAAAAACCTCCCTGTCGCCGAAGGGACCGCGACAGCGCAGGAACTCAAGACTGATCGCTTCTTGTCAGCCATTAAGCCGCTTCAACTGGGGACGATCATCCACGCGCGCCCTTATGGAGAAGACACGCTGCTTTATCGGCGACCCAGCGATACTAACGTGCCACTGCGGCTGCGTCACATAACCCGGAACGAGGACATTGCGCTTGAGGCCGATCTGTCATTCGCCCTTGCGCGAAACGGTGACGAATGGGCTTTTCCCCGCATCGTCGCGCCTGGATGCTATCTTGTTGCCGCCCGTCCGGTCGGCATCGATCCACGTCCGCCAAT
Organism: Nitratireductor sp.; assembly: GCA_039973095.1. Classification (GTDB taxonomy): domain Bacteria; phylum Pseudomonadota; class Alphaproteobacteria; order Rhizobiales; family Rhizobiaceae; genus Mangrovimarina. The sequence continues at coordinate 247,113 of JBDWLQ010000004.1, forward strand.
GATCGTCGGCGCGGCGCCGGCGGATGAGCCCGGGCAACTTGCTTCGCTCGGCGTCGGTGCGAGGACGGGTGCCGATATGATCTTCAAGCTTGCCGTCACCGAAACCGTACCTCTGCGCCCTCTGTTCGCGCCGGGTATCGAGCGGATCGAGGCACATCGACTTTCGCCGGATCCCGCTATCTGTGCAAAGCTGTAGGGGCGTTTCAGCGGCGGCAAATTTACATCACGGGCAGCTGGCTTCCAAATCAGGTTGCTCTGCAAAGACTTCGACACCCATGTGTAAATATCGAAGAACTCGAAGCCCCATGCTTGACGGACACAATCCGAGTTGTGAGGCGAGAGTGTAACTATGCCGTTAACGAGGAACCCTTACCCGCCTAAGTTCAGGGAACAGCTTGTTACCATTGCACATTCGGGTCACTGCTTGGACGATCTGGCGCGCGAGTTCGAGCCGTGCGCTGCTACGATCATGGCTGGATCAAGCAAGCCGACCGGGATGGCGACCGTCGCGATGACGGTGTGGCCGGTCAGGAGCGCGAAGAGCTTCGCTGCTTACGCAGGGAGGCTCGCCAATTTCGACAGGAGAGAGATAGCCTGGCAAAGGCTGCGGCTCTAGAGCAGATTCGACTTAATCCGGGTCATATCCGGCTGCCTCGAAATAGTGCCGGCATTCCTCGGCGGTGAAGGCGGAGAGGCAATCGGCGACAACTGACCACAATTCGTCAACGGTTCTCGCGGCGGCCTTTCTGAGCAAGGCTTTGAGCTTCGAGAAAGCCATTTCGATGGGGTTGAAGTCCGGCGAGTATGGCGGGAGGAACAGGAGCCGCGCCCCGACTTTTTCGATGGCGTCGCGCACGCTGCTGATCTTGTGAGCCGGCAAGTTGTCCATAATCACGATGTCACCAGGGCGCAGCTCTGGCGCGAGCACTTGCTCGGCATAGGCCAGGAACGCGGGACCATTCATCGGACCGTCGAGCAGCATCGGCGCCGCCATGCCGGACAGTCGCAGGCCGGCGGTGAAGGTGGTCGTCTTCCAATGGCCATGGGGAACGGCCGCTCGGCATCGCTCGCCGCAAGGCGCTCGCCCTCGCAGCCTGGCCATCTTTGTGGATGCCGCGGTCTCGTCGATGAAGATCAGCTTCTCGGGATTGAGATCGAGCTGGCTATCGAACCAGGCTATGCGGCGGCGAAGGACGTCCGCGCGCTGCTGCTCTGAGGCGTGCGCCGTCTTTTTTTGTACGTGATGCCGCGCCGGTCGAGGAACAGCCAGACTGTCGAGGGCGCAGCCCGCACGCCGCGCTCGGCGGCAAGGCGCTCGCCGATCTCGGCAAGCGTGATGTCCGGCGCCGCCTCGATCAGGCCCACAATGAAAGCCTCGTGCGCATCAAGTTTCGAGCGCGACGGCTGGCCCTGCTTGCGCGCCTCGGTCTCGCCAGTCTCGCGATAGCGGCGATACCAGGCCCCGGCCGTCGAGATCCCGATGCGGAAGCGACGCGCCGCCTCCCGCGTCGAAACCCCATCCTCAATAGCCGCAATCACCCGACCGCGAAGGTCGCCGCTCAGGCTCCTCGTCATCTTCACCTC
>JBDWLQ010000005.1:0-467734 GCA_039973095.1 Nitratireductor sp.
ACAATGAGGTTCGGCCTCACTCGGCGATCGGATACAACGTCCCGATCGCATTACAAAATCCCGGTGGCGAAGCCAGCCCGTCACCGTGAAGAAAGCCGGAAAACTCCAGCCACCGGCGCTCCAAAGTTCGGTCTCAGAGCAGTTGCGCACCGGCCAAGGCAGCACGGGAGCGACATACCGCTATTACACCTGCTCGACCAAGGCGCGGCAGGGCAAGACCGGCTGCAAGGGCCGCACGATCCCAATGGACAAGCTGAACCATCTGGTCGCCGATCATATCGGAGATCGGCTGCTCTAGCCCAAGCGACTGGAAACTGTCCTCGCCAGCGTCATCGACCGGCGGCAGGAGCGCGCCGAGCGCCGCCGCGAGCATCTTGCCGAGCTTCACAGGCGAATCACGGAAGCCGACCAGCGGCTCGGCCGTCTCTTTGACGCCATCGAGGCGGGCATGGTGGACAAGGACGACGCCATGGCAAAAGAGCGCATGGTGAGCCTCAAGGCATTGCGGGATCAGGCCGCCGCCGACGCCGAGCGCACCCAGCTCGCGCTCGACAGTTCAGGCAATCAGGGCGTCAGCCCCGACATGCTCAAGGGCTTCGCCCGCAAGGCGCGCGAACGGATACGGCTCGACGATGGCGGCTACCGACGCGACCATCTGCGCGCTCTGGCGCAGCGCGTCGAGGTCGCCGACGACGAGGTTCGCATCATGGGATCGAAGTCGGAATTGCTGCGAACGCTGATCGCCGCTTCCAGCGTGGAAACGGCGGCGTTCGGCGTTCACAGTTCTGTTCTGAAATGGCGCACCCGACAGGATTCGAACCTGTGACCTCTGCCTTCGGAGGGCAGCGCTCTATCCAGCTGAGCTACGGGTGCAGGCCGGTGGGCCGGCGATCATCCGTCGCGCGGGATCGAAAGCGCGGCGGCGATTGCCGCTTCTTAACCGAAGCCGGGCGGGGCTTCAATCAGGAAATGGGTCGCCGGTCGCAATCGCGCCGACCGCGCGCGCCGCCGACAAGACGGCGCGTCGCAGCTCTCGCCGGCGATCGTTCCTGCCGGCGCTGGCGCCGTTTTGCCTTTCACGGAAGCGCAGACCGGTTCCAACGTCGTGTCTTAACGCGTTAGCGAGCAGCAAACCGGCCTCCCCTTCGCCTGGACACGCGTGCCGGCGGGCGCCGGGCTCGACGCGCCGCTCCGGGGGCCCGCGGAGCGCCATCGCCATGGTCGCGTCCACCGGCCGGAGCTTGTCGAGCGACGCCCCGCCAGCATCGATCGTGGCCCTCCGGTAGCCGGCCTCTGTCCGGATGACGCCTGTGCGCCGCGCCATGCGGGCCCGCCCGGCCTGCTCGCGCGCCATGATGGCCGCAATCAAACGGCGCGTTCGGGCCGCGGCGTCGCCCGCATCCACGCTCTTGCCGTTGGGCCCGGCGCGCGCTCTTCGGCGGAACGACGGGAACGGACCCAGCTTGACCGCGCGGCTGAACCCGGACACCGCCGCGCCGGGAGCCCGTTCGAGAGCGGTCCGGGACGAACGTCATGACGTCCTCAGGCGCCGGCTTGGCAAACGCGGATGGGCCAACGATTGCCGGCCGCCCCTTCATGCCTGGCAGGGCTGCTCCGGGCGGCAAGCAGTTCTCACGCCGGGCTTCGACGCGGCTTTTTGCGCAGCGTGCCGCCGGCGAGTTGACAGATCCGCGCCGCGGAGGGCTTGCTGCGCGCGGACCGAGGATGGAGTGGCGTTTTGGGTGCGTTGCTGGACGAAGACCGTCTGTTTCCGATCGAGCCGCGCGCCCGCGCGCTGGCGCGCCGGCTCTATGGGCTTGTCCGCGACCTGCCGATCGTCAGCCCGCACGGCCATACCGATCCGCGCTGGTTCGCGCGCGACGAACCCTTCGCCGATCCCGCCGAACTGCTTGTCATGCCGGACCATTACGTGCTGCGCATGCTGGCGAGCCAGGGCGTGCGCCTCGACGATCTCGGCATCGCCAGACTATCGGGCGAACGACGCGAGAGCGATCGCCGCAAGATTTGGCGGCGTTTCGCCGAGCATTATCACCTGTTTCGCGCCACACCGTCGCGGCTCTGGCTCGACCATACGTTCGAGACGCTGTTTGCCATGACCGTGCCGCTCGGGCCGCAGACCGCGGATTTTTACTTCGACCGTATCGGCGAACAGTTGTCGGACGCCGAGTTCCGGCCGCGCCGGCTCTTCGAGCGCTTCAATATCGAGGTCCTGGCAACGACGGAGGGTGCGCTCGACGATCTCGCCTGGCACGAGGAGATCGCCGCCTCCGGCTGGGGCGGGCGCATCATCACCACCTACCGGCCCGATTCGGTCACCGATCCCGATTTCGAGGGATTTTGCGCCAATCTGCGCCGGTTCGGCGAGGTCACCGGCTCCGATACGCAAGACTGGAACGGTTATCTGGAGGCCCACCGTCGCCGCCGCGCCTTTTTTCGCGCCGCCGGCGCCACCGCCACCGACCATGGTCATCCGAGCGCCGATACCGCCGACCTGCCGCCGGACGAGGCCGCCGCCCTTTACGCGCTGGTGGCCGGCGGCCGGGCCGATGCCGGCCATAAAAAACTGTTCCGGGCGCAGATGCTGACCGAGATGGCGCGCATGAGCGTCGAGGACGGCATGGTCATGCAGATCCATGCCGGCGTCCACCGCAACCATTCGCCGGCGATCCACCGGCTGTTCGGCCGCGACAAGGGTTTCGACATGCCGGCTCGCGCCTCCTATGTCGACGCCCTGAAGCCGATGCTCGACGCGGTCGGGCTCGAGCCCGGCCTGCGCGTGATCGTGTTCACCCTCGACGAAACCGCCTATGCGCGCGAACTCGCCCCACTGGCGGGCGCTTATCCGTGCCTCAAGCTCGGCCCGCCCTGGTGGTTTTACGACAGTGTCGAGGGCATGCTGCGCCACCGCCGCGCGACCATCGAGACCGCGGGGTTCTACAATACAGCCGGTTTCAACGACGACACCCGTGCCTTGCCGTCGATACCCGCGCGCCACGATGTCGCCCGGCGCGTCGATTGCGCCTTTCTTTCCGAGCTCGTGCTGACCGGCCGGCTGCGCGAGGACGAGGCGGCCGAGCTTGCCGCGGACCTGGCGGTCAACCTGGCCCGGGCCGCCTACAGGCTCTGACCGGCAAGGGCCGCGCTTTCTGTGTTTTTATCGTGGAAGCCGGTGCTGTCGCGCCGGTCTGTACGAGCCGCGGCCCCCTGCCCAAAGAATCTCGCCGCGCGCGGTCCATGGTGCCTGAATACGGGCTTGCGGTCCGGCCGCGACCGGCGTTTGATGGTTACATTTTCGGTGGTTACAAACGCAACGACTTGACCGCGATGCCGCAAGGAGGCGCGATTGGCCTTTTCCTACATGCCGGGCTTCGGCAACGATTTCGAGACCGAATCGCTTCCCGGCGCGCTGCCGCAGGGCATGAACTCGCCGCAACGGCCCGCCTACGGACTTTATGCCGAGCAGCTCTCGGGCTCGCCCTTCACCGCGCCGCGCGGCACCAACGAACGGTCCTGGCTCTACCGCATCCGGCCGAGCGTCCGGCATACAGCACGCTTTTCCGCCTTCGCGCAGCCGCACTGGAAAAGCGCGCCCAATATCGACGATCACCAGCTGGCGCTCGGGCAGTTGCGCTGGGACCCGGTGCCGATACCTGCTGTCGAAACCGATTTCGTCGCCGGCATCCGCACCGTGACCACGGCCGGCGACGTGCTGACACAGGTCGGCATGGCCGCGCATGTCTATGTCGCCAATGTCGACATGGTCGACGATCATCTCTTCAACGCCGACGGCGAACTGCTTGTCGTGCCGCAACAAGGCGGGCTGCGCTTCGTCACCGAAATGGGCGTGATCGAGGTCGCGCCCGGCGAAATCTGCGTGCTGCCGCGCGGCCTGGTGTTCAAGGTCGAGCTGATCGACGGTCCGGCGCGCGGTTATCTGTGCGAGAATTACGGCGCCAAGTTCACCTTGCCCGACCGGGGGCCGATCGGCGCCAATTGCCTGGCCAATCCGCGCGATTTCAAGACGCCCGTCGCCTGGTTCGAGGAAAAGGACATGCCGTGCCGGCTGATCGTCAAATGGTGCGGTCGCTTCCATGTCACCGAGATCGGCCATTCGCCGCTCGACGTGGTCGCCTGGCACGGCAACTACGCGCCCTACAAATACGATCTGTCGACCTTCTCGCCGGTGGGCGCGATCCTGTTCGACCATCCCGACCCGTCGATCTTCACCGTCCTGACCGCGCCGTCGGGCGAGGAGGGTACGGCCAATATCGATTTCGTCATCTTCCCGCCGCGCTGGCTGGTGGCGGAAAACACGTTTCGCCCCCCCTGGTATCACCGCAACATCATGAGCGAGTTCATGGGCCTGATCCGGGGCCAGTACGACGCCAAGGAAGAGGGGTTCGTGCCCGGCGGCATTAGCCTGCACAACATGATGCTCGCCCACGGGCCCGACGCGACCGGTTTCGAAAAGGCCTCGCGCGCCGATTTGAAGCCGGTCAAGCTCGACGACACCATGGCCTTCATGTTCGAGACCCGCTTTCCGCAGATGCTGACGCGTTTCGCCGCCGAGCTCGAGACCTTGCAGGACAACTATATCGATTGTTGGCGCGACCTGAAAAAGCGCTTCAACGGCACCAGGGAAGGCGACTGGAGCTGATCTCCGGCGCCGGCCATCAGGCGAACTTGAACCGATAGACGGGGACACCCATCCATGACCAAATCCTTCGCCTCCGCCGGCGACCTGGCCGAAAAGAAGATTTCCTTCACGGAGATCGGCCGCGATCTGTGGGCGTTCACCGCCGAGGGCGATCCCAATACCGGCGTCATCATCGGCGACGATTGCGTGATGATCGTCGACGCCCAGGCCACGCCGCGTCTCGCCAACAAGGTGATCGAGAAGGTGCGTTCGGTCACCGACAAGCCGATCAAATATGTCGTGCTGACCCATTATCACGCCGTGCGCGTGCTCGGCGCCTCGGCCTATGGCGCGTCGGAAACGATCATGTCCGACACGGCGCGCGCGATGGTGGTCGAGCGCGGCCAGGAGGACTGGGAGTCCGAGTTCGGCCGTTTCCCGCGCCTGTTCGAGGGCCATGAATCGATTCCGGGCCTGACGTGGCCGAGCCTGACCTTCTCCAAGAGCGCGACCTTCTTCCTTGGCAAGCGCCGGGTCGATCTGCGTTTCCTCGGCCGCGCCCACACCGCCGGCGACATCGTGGCGTTTGTGCCGGACGCCAATGTCATGTTCACCGGCGACATCGTTGAATATCACTCCGCCTGCTATTGCGGCGACGGGCATTTCGGCGACTGGCCGGCGACGCTGGAGGCGATACGGGCCTACCGCCTCGACGCGATCGCGCCAGGGCGCGGCGATGCGCTGGTGGGCGAGAAGATGGTCAACGCCGCGCTCGACAACACCGCCGATTTCGTGACCTCGACCTTCCGGCCGATCGCGCGCGTCGCCCAGGGCGGCGGCTCCTTGAAACAGGCATGGGACGCCTGTCGCGCCGCCTGCGACCCGAAATTCGCCGATTACGCGATCTACGAACACTGCCTGCCGTTCAATGTGGCGCGCGCCTATGACGAGGCGCTCGGCATCGACACGCCGCGCATATGGACGGCCGAACGCGACCGCGAGATGTGGGCAAGGCTGCAGGGATGAAGCCGGCCGACGCCGACAGCAACGCGAAATCCCGCGAGGAAGGAGCCGCAATGCAGCCCTATCGCCTGATGGCGATGAACAATGCCTGGGCCAATGCGCGGCTGTACGGCGCGCTGCGCGGCCTGTCGGCCGCGGCCTTCACCGCCGCGCGTCCGGGGTTTTTCCCGTCGCTGGCCGCAACGCTCAACCATATTCACGAGGTCGATCTCTATTATCTCGACGCGCTCGAGCGTGGCGGCGCCGGGCGCGCGGTCTACGACCGGCCCGAGATCGACGATCCGGCCGCGCTCGGTGCCCTGCAGGCCGAGGCCGATCTGCGTCTGGCGCGGTTTTGCCAGGCGCTCGACCCGGCCGCGCTCGCCGAGACGCGGGTGACGGCGCGCGCGGACGGCGCGGTGACGGAACGGGTCGACGCGCTGCTGCTGCATCTTTTCCAGCACCAGATCCACCATCGCGGCCAGGCGCATGTGCAAGTCCAGCATGCCGGGATCGCACCGCCGCAGCTCGACGAATTCTATCTCGATTACGACCGCCATCCCACGGCCGCGCCCTATCACCGATAGCGCGTAAGGCAGGGGCCGGGGTCGGGTCGACGGGAGGACGACAAACATCATGAACCGCATCTTCGAAACCCCGCTCTATCCCTATCGGCGCTCGCCCGACCAGGACGCGGCCAGGCCCGTGCGCCATCCGGTCGTCGTGGTCGGTGCCGGGCCGGTCGGGCTTGCCGCGGCGATCGACTTGGCGCTGCACGACGTGCCCGTCATCGTGCTCGACGACAACGACAAGGTCTCGTTCGGCTCGCGCGCGATCTGTTTTGCCAAGCGCCCGCTGGAAATCCTCGACCGGCTCGGTTGCGGGGCGCCGATGGTCGAGAAGGGCGTCACCTGGAACCTCGGCAAGGTCTATTTCGGCGAGCGCCGGGTCTACGGGTTCAACCTGTTGCCGGAGGAAGGCCACAAGCGACCGGCCTTCATCAACCTGCAGCAATATCATTTCGAAAAATATCTGGTCGACCGGGTTCGCGAACTCGAGGCCGAGGGCAGGCCGATCGAGATCCGGGGTCGAAACCGGGTGACGGCGGTGGAACCTGGCGCGGACGGGGTGCGCCTTGAGGTGGAAACCCCCGATGGGCCGTACCGGCTCGAGGCCGACTGGCTGGTCGCCTGCGACGGCGCCGGCTCGCCGGTGCGCGCCATGATGGGGCTCGATTTCGTCGGCCGCGTCTTCGAGGACAATTTCCTGATCGCCGACGTGCGCATGGAGGCCGATTTTCCAACCGAGCGCTGGTTCTGGTTCGATCCGCCCTTCAACAAGGGTCAGTCCGCGCTGCTGCACAAGCAGCCCGACGGGATCTGGCGGATCGATCTGCAGCTTGGCTGGGACATCGACAAGGACCGCGAAAAGAAGCCGGAAAACGTCATTCCGCGGCTGAAGGCGATGCTGGGCAAGGACGCGCGCTTCGAACTGGAATGGGTGTCGATCTACACCTTCCAGTGCCGGCGCATGGAGCGCTTCCGGCACGGACGGGTGGTGTTTGCCGGCGATGCCGCCCACCAGGTTTCGCCCTTCGGCGCGCGCGGCGCCAATTCCGGGTTGCAGGACACCGACAATCTGGTGTGGAAGCTGAAACTGGTGCTCGACGGGCTGGCGCCCGAAAGCCTGCTCGACAGCTACGATGACGAGCGCCTCCATGGCGCCGACGAGAATATCCGCAACTCGACCCGGTCGACCGACTTCATCACGCCGAAATCCGAAACCAGCCGGCGGTTCCGCGACGCGGTTCTCGACCTGTCGGAAAGCTTCGCGTTCGCCCGGCCGCTGGTCAATTCGGGCAGGCTGTCGGTGCCGTGCACCTATGACGGCTCGCCGCTCAACGGACCCGACGCCGACGACATGCCTGCGCGAACACGGCCCGGCTCGCCGGCAGCCGACGCGCCGGTGGCCGGCGGCTGGCTGCTCGACCGGCTCGGCGGCGGCTTCCAGCTCCTGACGATCGATCGCGACGCGCCCGACCGGCTCGACGTTGACGGCGTCGAGATCGCACGGGTCGCGCTGGCGTCGGATGACGACCCGTCCGGGGGGCTTGCCGAGCGTTATCTCGGCGCGGCGTCGGGCGCGGTCTATCTGATGCGGCCCGACCAGCACGTGGCCGCGCGCTGGCCGGCCTTTGACGAAGGGGCCGTGCGCGCGGCCCTCAGGCGCGCCGTCGGGCGGGAGGCAAGCGCATGACGAAACTCGTTACACAGCCCAACATTTCCGGTCCGGACGATTTTTATGCCGAGTTGCTGGCGCTGCATGACGGGCGCGACAAGGCCGATAGCGACGCCATCAACGCGCGACTGATCCTGTTGTTGGCCAACCATATCGGCGATCGGAACGTGCTGCGCGAAGCGTTCGAGGCCGCGGCCGGCGAGCAAAAATAAGCCGGCTACAGTTCGTAGCGCTGTTATGTCGACGAAGGCTCCTGTGGCTCGAACGGGCGCGTGCACACCACCAGCATGCGTGCCCCGTCGGGCCCGGCGGCGGCATAAAGATGGCCGCGGCCCGAATCGAAATAGGCGCTCTCGCCGGTGGCCAGCGTGACGGGCTCCAGATCCTGGAAATGAATGGTCACGCTGCCCTCGATCACGAAGGCGAACTCCTCGCCGTCATGGCTGATGAAGCGGTCGAAGCGCATCGTCTCCAGCGGCCGCAACGTGCCCAGCATCGGCGTCATGCCCTTGTGCCACAGATCGGGAAACAGCATCTCGTAGGAATAGTTTTCTGTCTCGTGCAGGCGGAACTCGCCGACGCGCGACACCGCGACCTCGCCGGGGCGGAAGCGTTCGCCATGCTCGGAAAACAGCGCCGACACGTCGACGCCGAGACCGTCGGCAAGCTGGCTGAAGCGATCATAGGTCAGCGCCATCAGGCCGCGCTCGACCTTTGACACGGTGGAGACGGCGAGCCGCGAACGTTTCGCCACCTCCGCGAGGGTCAGGCCACGTTCGTGGCGGATCTCGCGCAGCCGCTCGCCCATTTTGGCCCGACGGTCGGCCGGTTCCATCTGTTTCGGGGTGCGTCGGTCTGTGGGTTTGTCCATCGGCGAAGTTTACGTGCGGCGCGGTGCGGCGTCCACAGATTTTCCGATAGGAAAATTTCGATTTTCTTATCGGAAATTTCTTGCTACGGTTTCGACATGTGCCGGGCGACAGCCCGGAAGAGGGCTTTTGGGAGGAGGCTTGCGTGGCGGAGCGTTTGCCGCAAGACGTCGACATCGCCGTTATCGGCGCGGGTATTGCCGGTGCCTCGGTGGCGGCCGAACTGGCGGCAGGCGCGCGCGTGGCCTTACTCGAGCGCGAGGCCCAGCCCGGTTATCACACCACGGGCCGCTCGGCGGCGTTGTTTTCGACGATTTACGGTCCCGCCCCCATCCGCGCCCTGTCGCGCGCCTCGGCCGGCTTCTTCGACGCGCCGCCGGACGGTTTCGCCGCCGGGCCGTTGCTGTCGCCGCGCGGCGTGATCATGATCGCCCGTCAGGACCAGCTTGGTTCCGTCGAGGCGATGTTGGCCGACCTGGCGCAGGGCAGCGCGGTCGCGCGGCTCGACGCTGCCGCGATCGCGGCGATGGTGCCGCTGCTGCGCCCCGGTTATGCCGTGGCCGCCGTCCATGAACCGGGCGCGCGCGACATCGACGTTGATGCGCTGCATCAGGGATATCTGCGCCGCTTTCGCGATCTCGGCGGTCGGCTCGTGACCGATGGCGGCGTCGATGCGCTGGCGCATGACGGTCAAGGCTGGCGCATCGATACCGGCCGCGGCGCCATCCGCGCCGGCACCGTGGTCAACGCCGCCGGCGCCTGGGCGGACGAGATCGCCGTGCTGGCCGGCGCGACCCTGGTCGGGCTGGTGCCCAAGCGCCGCACTGCGATGATCGTTTCGGCCCCGGAAGGAGTACCGGTGTCCGGCTATCCGACCGTCGTCGATATCGACGAAGAATTCTATCTGAAGCCGGAATCCGGCCGTCTGCTGATTTCGCCGGCCGACGAGACGCCGTCGCCGCCCTGCGACGCCCAGCCGGAAGAAATCGATATCGCGATCTGTGTCGACCGCATCGAGCGGGCCTTCGACCTCAAGGTGGCGCGCATCGACAACAAATGGGCGGGCCTGCGCAGTTTCGTCGCCGACAAGGTGCCGGTCGCCGGCTACGACCCGTCGGTGCCCGGGTTTTTCTGGCTGGCCGGGCAGGGCGGCTACGGCATCCAGTCCGCGCCGGCGCTGGCGCGCTGCGCGGCGGCGCTGGTGCTGCGCAACGACCCGCCGGCAGACATTGTCGACCACGGTCTCGATGTTCGCGCGCTTCGGCCCGAACGCGCGGCATGCCGCCGATGATTTGGCTCGTTCCGCTCGCCGCACTGGGACTTCTGGCGTCGGGCCTGGCGCTCGCTTATATCATCGGCGCCTCGGCGGTGCTTGCCTTCGTGGCGACCGACAATGCGCGCTATCTCGCCATCCTGCCGCAAAAAGTGTTCTCCCAGATCAGCGTTTTCGCGCTTCTGGCAATGCCGCTGTTCATCCTCGCCGGCGAAATCATGAACCGGGCCGGCGTCACCCGCGCGCTGATCGACCTGTCGATGGCGCTGGTCGGGCGCCTGCGCGGCGGGCTCGGCCACGTCAACATCATGACCAGCGTGTTCTTTGCCGGCATTTCCGGTTCGGCGGTAGCCGACGCGGCCGCGCTCTCCAACACGCTGGTGCCGGCGATGCGCGAGCGCGGCTACTCGGCCACCTATGCCGGCGCGATCACCGCGGCCTCCTCGATCATCGGGCCGATCGTGCCGCCCTCCATCATCCTGATCTTCTACGGCGCGCTGATGCAGACCTCGGTGGCGGCGCTGTTCATGGCCGGCATCCTGCCGGGGCTGCTTTTGACCGCGGCCCTGTTCGCGCTCAACGCCTGGTATGCCTGGCGCGACGACCATCCGCGCCTGGAGCGCGGCGAGGCGCCAGCCTTCGGCCCGACCCTGGTCGGGGCCCTGCCGGCGCTCAGCCTGCCGCTGATCATCGTCGGCGGCATCGTCTTCGGCTGGATGACGCCGACGGAAGCCGCCGCGGTCGCGGTCGTCGCCGCGCTCGCCGCCGGCACCTTCTATACCGGCATCACCCGCCAGGGACTGCTGGAGGCGCTGCGGCGCACGGCAACGCTTACCGGTTCGATCTTCATCATCCTGTGCGCCGTCGCGGCCCTCGGCCACCTGGCCGCGCTGGAGCGCATTCCCGAAGCGATCGCCGCCCTGGTCGCCGATCTCGGCCTCGGGCCGATCGGTTTCATGCTGGCCATGAACCTCATTTTCATCGTTGCCGGCATGGTGCTCGACATCACCGTGGCGCTGGCGCTGCTGGTGCCGCTGCTCGCCCCGGTCGCGCTCGCCGGCGGTGCCGACCCGGTCCATCTCGGCATCGTGATCTGCTTCAATCTGTGCATCGGGCTGGTGTCGCCGCCGCTTGGCGGTTGCCTGCTGATCGTCTCGGCCGTCACCCGCGTCGGCTACTGGCAGCTCGCGCGCGCCGTGATCCCCTTCGTCATTCTGGAGATGGTGGTGCTTGGCGCCATCATCGCCTTTCCGCAGATCAGTCTTGTCCTGCCCCGCGCCATGGGGCTGTGACGCAACAGGGCCGAACCGACAATAACGGCCAGAAAGGGAGGAGAACATGAAACTTCGACACTGGATCGGAAGCCTCGCGCTCGCTGCCGCCATCGGCCTCGCGCCGCCGGTACTGGCGCAGACGGTCAAGGTGGCGCTCGACAGCCCGCCGGACCTCGAGCAGTCCGGCACTTACGTGTGGGCGCACGCCTTCGCGACCTATCTCAACGAGAACGGCATCGACGCGGAGGAGTTCCAACGCGGCGCGCTGGGCGAGGAAGCCGAGCGCCTCGATCAGGTCAGCCAGGGTCTGCTTGAAGTCTCGATGTCGGACGTGAAATCGGCCGGCACGCTCGATACGCTGATCTACGGCGTCTATCTGCCATATTTCTTCGACGATCTCGGCGAGGTCGACAAGGCGCTTTACGCGGGCGGGATGCTCGAGAAGATCAATGCCGGCACGACGCCCAAGGGTGTGCGGGTGCTTGGCGTTGCCCATCTCGGCCTTCCGGCCGGCATCTTCAACACCAAGAAGCCGGTGGCCGGCGTGGCCGACATGGCCGGGCTGCGCATGCGCGCGCTCGACGAGATCCAGATCTCGCTGTTCGAGGCCTGGGGCTCGACCGGCACCATCGTGAGCTGGGCCGAGGTACCGAACGCGCTCCAGACCGGGGTCGCCGACGGCTATATCAACCCGCCCTTCGTGCCGCTTCTGTTCGGCCATACCGGCTTCATCAAGCACTTCACCGATGCCGGTACCTCGCCCTCGGTCCGCCTCGCGATCGCGTCCGAGGACTGGTATCAGGGCCTGTCCGAGGAAGAGCGCCAGACGGTCGACGATGCCGTCAAGGCGGCCGACAAGGCCAATCGCGCATGGCTTGAAAAGCGTTCCGGCATTCTGAGCGCGCTCGAGGAGGCCGGCATCGCCGTCACCCGCCTGACGCCGGAGGCGCGCGCCGAATTCCGCGAAAAATCCCGGGCGGTCTACACCGCCGGTCCGGTCAGCGCCGACCAGCTCGCCATCTGGTCGGCTTCGCTGGGACGCTGAGCGGATGCGGGCCGCGGCCGCCGTTCTCGACCGGCTTTCGGCATCGCTCAACGCGGCCGCGCTATGGGGCGCGGTCGCGGCGGTGGTGGTGATGGTGCTCGCGGCGAGCTGGCAGGTCGTGGCCCGCTACATCCTGGCCGCGCCGCCGATCTGGACCGAGGAACTCGCCCGCTACGCCATGGTGTGGGCCGGCATGCTGGGCGCATCCTGCGCCTTTCGCGCCCATGCCGACCCGAACCTGTTTCCCACAATGCGCGACAAGGTCGGCCCCGTCGGCGCCTTGATGGCGCTGGCGCGGCTTGCCGGCGTGGCCGTCTTTGCCGCGCCGGTTCTGTATTATTCGCTGTTTAGCGCCTCCGGCGACCCGATGCGCGGCTATCTCGCCCGCCTGGTCGGCCGCCATTCCGAGACGCTGGGCATCTCCATGGCCTGGTTCGGCCTCGCCATTCCGATCGCCTTCGCGCTGATCTTTCTACATCTCCTGGCCGATTTCGCCGCCCGGCTGTCGGCCTTTGATCCCGACGAACAGCAGGACAGCACGCCGTGAAAAAAAAGATCTTCATCGCCGGCCTCGCCACCGAGACCAACACGTTTTCGCCGATTCCGACCGGTCTGGCCTCGTTCGAGGAGACCTTTCTGAGCCGTGAGGCGACGCGGGAAACGCCCAACCTGTTTTCCGCGCCGCTGCATGTGTGGCGCCGCCGCGCCGAGGAACGCGGCTGGCAGGTGGTCGAAAGCCTCGCCGCCTTCGCCCAGCCGGCCGGACCCACGATCGGCTCTGTTTACGAGACCTTCCGCGCCGAAATCCTCGCCGACCTGCGCAAGGCGATGCCGGTCGACATCGTGCTCTTGTCGATGCACGGCGCGATGATCGCCCAGGGCTGCGACGACTGCGAAGGCGATCTGATGGCGCATATCCGCGAGCTCGTCGGCACGGAAACGGTGATCGGGCTCGAGATCGATCCGCACAACCATCTCACCCCGCTGATGCTCGATTCCGCCGATCTGATCGTCTGCTACAAGGAATATCCGCATACCGATTCGCCCGACCGGGCCGAGGAACTGTTCACGCTCGCCGCCGATACCGCCGACGGCAAGATCCGGCCGGTCATGCGCGATTATGACTGCCGCATGATGGGCTCCTACCAGACGCCGAAGGAGCCGATGCGCGGTTTTGTCGACGCGATGATCGCCCGCGAGGGAAGCGGCGGCATCCTGTCCTTGTCGCTGGCGCACGGTTTTCCCTGGGGCGATCACCCGCTGGTCGGCACCCGCATGCTGGCGATCGCCGATGGCGACGCCGATCTCGCCGCCGCCACCGCGCGCGAATTCGGCGAGAAATTGTGGTCGATCCGCGAGGGCTTGCGCTCCGACTTCCCGTCGATCGACGCGGCTCTGGACCGGGCGAGCGCGTCCAACGGCAGTCCGGTCGTGCTGGCCGACTATGCCGACAATGCCGGCGGCGGCGCGCCGAGCGACGCCACTTTCGTGCTCCAGGAGGTGCTCAGGCGCGGGCTCAAGGACATCGTGCTCGGACTTTTCTGGGATCCGGGCGTGGTGCGCATGTGCCAGGAGGCCGGCGAGGGCGCGGTGATGCCGATCCGCCTCGGCGGCAAAGTCGGGCCGATGTCCGGCGACCCGGTCGACATCACCGTCACCGTCCGCAAGGCGGCCAGGAACCTGTCCCAGCCTATGGGCGAGACGCTGATGCCGATGGGCAACATGGTCTGGCTGGAAGCCGACGGTGTGCATCTGGTCGTCAACGATCTGCGCACCCAGACCTTCCACCCCGAAGCCTTCACCCAGCTCGGCATCGATCTGGAGGCGATGCGCATCGTGGTCGTCAAATCGTCGCAGCATTTTTACGCCGGCTTCGCCCCGATCGCCGCCGAGGTGATCCATATGGCCACCCCCGGCGCGATCGCGCCCGATTTCGCCGCCATTCCCTTCACCCGCAGAAAGGGCGATTATTGGCCCAAGGTGGAGAACCCGTTCGCATGACCAACCCGCTGATTGCCGACCGCGACCGTTTCGCCGCGCGCCATCCCGAACAGCGGGTGAGCCTGCGCGGCCGCGAATGGGGCGTGGTTGCGGCCGGCACCGACGGCCCGGCTCTCGTGCTGATTCCGGGCACGCTGGGCCGCGCCGATATTTTCTGGCAGCAGATCGAGATGCTGGCCGGTCGCGCCCGGGTGATCGCCGTCACCTATCCCGACAGTGGCGGCGTGCGCGAATGGGCGGGCGACCTAGCCGAACTCCTGCGCCAGCGCGGCGTGCGGGCGGCGACGGTGCTGGGCTCCTCGCTCGGCGGCTATCTCGCGCAGTATTTCGCCGCCGTTCACCCGGAGCTGGTCAAGCGGCTGCTCGCCGCCAACACGCTTGGTTCGGTGGACGAGATCAAACAGTTCCCGCCCTATAATTCCGATCTCGACCACGGACCGATCGCAGAGCTCAGGGCCGGTTTCGGGCGCGGGCTGACCGCGTGGGGAAAAACCCATCCCGACCAGGCCGATCTGGTCGCGCTGCTGATGGCCGAGCAGGGCGGACGCATTTCCGAACCCGAACTGCGCGCCCGGCTGAGGGCGCTGCGCGACGGACCCGATCTGCCGCCCGTTTCCCTGCCGCACGAGCGCATCGTCGCGATCGAGAGCGACGACGACCCGCTGCTGCCGCAGCCGCTGCGCGAGGCGCTGCGCGCGCGGCTCGATCCGGGCGTGTGTTACCGGTTCGCCTGGGGCGGCCATTTTCCCTACGTGGTCCGCCCGGCCGCCTATACCGGGCTCTTGGAAGAACAGCTCGATCTGGAGGTCACCGGCCAGGGCTGGGGCGAGGGGACGATGCGCCGGCAATGATCGTACTTTCCAATCTGGACGTCGCCGCCTGTCTGCCGATGCGCGATGCGATCGAGGTGGTGGAAACCGCGATGAAGGCGGTCTCCGCCGGTCAGGCCAATCTGCCGCTGCGCTCGCTCGTTGATGTCGGCGGCGACAACCGCATGGGCGTCATGCCCTGCGCGCTCCTGCCCGGCGTCGCCGGCCAGCCGGCCTGTTTCGGCATCAAGCTTCTGAGCCTTTTTCCGCAAAATCCCGACGCCGGTTATTCCTCGCACGAGGGCGCCTATGTGCTGTTCGAGGGCGAGCACGGCACGGCGGTCGCGATGATGAACGCCGGGCTGATGACGGCGATCCGCACCGCCGCCGCCAGCGCGGTCGCCACCCGCGCGCTGGCGCGGCCGGACGCGCGCGTGCTGACCATCATCGGCGCCGGCGAACAGGCCGAGCATCATTTCGAGGCGATGATGTGCGTGCGCGATATCAGCCAGGTGCGCGTCGTCGGCCGCAGGATCAGGAATCGCGACGCCTTCATCGCCCGGGCCCGGGCGCGCTACGGCGATGTTGAAATCGAGCCGGCCGACGATGTCAGATCCGCCGTGGCCGGCGCCGACATCGTCTGCACCGTCACCTCGTCGCCTGAGCCCGTACTGAAGGGCGGCTGGATCGATCCCGGCACCCATCTCAACGTCGCCGGCGCCTCGGTGCCGTCGAGCCGCGAGATCGACGAGGACATGGTCGCGCGCGCGACGCTGTTCGTCGACTACCGCGCCTCGACCTTCGCCCAGGCCGGCGAGGTCATCGCCGCGCTCGAAAGCGGCCGCATCGCCGGGGACCACGTGCGGGCCGAGATCGGCGAGGTGCTGGCCGGCGCGCATGGCGGCCGCGGCGCCGACGACGAGATCACCCTTTATCGCTCGCTCGGCGTCGCCGCGCAGGATCTCGCCGCTGCCTGGCATTGCCTGGGCAAGGCGCGCGAGCACGGTTTCGGCGTGACCGCGACGCTCTGATTTCGACCGGCGGATGCGAACCGCCATGCGGGGGCGAATGGTCGCGCTTTGCCTTTGCCCTGAAACCGATTATGAAGCGGCGCGAGGGCGCCATATTCAAATGGCGCGGTTTCGGCTGCCGACGGAGAAGTTTGCGCCATGACGACGATCGTATCCAACCCCAAGCGCATCACCGTGTTCGGCGGGTCCGGCTTTCTTGGCCGCCATATCGTTCGCGCGCTCGCCCGGCGCGGTTATCTGGTGCGCGTCGCCAGCCGCCGTCCCGATCTCGCCGGCCATCTGCAGCCGCTCGGCAATGTCGGTCAGATCCAGCCGGTCCAGGCCAATCTGCGCTATCGCTGGTCGGTGGATCGCGCGCTCGAGGGGTCCGACTACGCCGTCAACGCGGTTGGAATCCTGTTCGAAGGCGGACGTCAGCGTTTTTCCTCGGTCCAGGATTTCGGCGCGCGCGCCGTGGCCGAGGCCGCCCGCGCCGCCGGCGTCGGCATGACGCAGATTTCGGCCATCGGCGCCGACGCCCAGACCGATTCCGTCTACGCCCGCTCCAAGGCCCGCGGCGAGCAGGCCGTCCGCGAGACCCTGCCTGACGCGGTCATCGTGCGCCCTTCCATTCTGTTCGGCCCCGAGGACGACTTCTTCAATCGCTTCGCCGGCATGGCGCGTTTTTCGCCGGTCCTGCCGCTGATCGGTGGCGGGCACACCAAATTCCAGCCAGTCTATGTCGCCGACGTGGCGGAAGTCGTGGCGCGGGCCGTCGACGGCAAGCTGGCAGCGGGCACGACCTACGAGCTCGGCGGGCCGGAAGTGCTCAGCTTCCGCGACTGCATGGAAAAAATGCTCGAGGTCATCGAGCGTAAGCGCATGTTCGTCGATTTGCCCTGGTCGCTGGCGCGTCTGCAGGCCTGGTTCCTCGAATTCCTGCCAACCCCGCTACTGACGCGCGACCAGGTCACGCTGCTCCAGACCGACAATGTCGTCTCCCAGGCTGCGATCGAGGAGGGCCGCACGCTGGAAGGGCTCGGCATCCGTCCGCAGGCGCTCGACACCATCCTGCCCACCTATCTGTGGCGCTATCGCAAGACCGGCCAGTTCGTCACCGGCAAGGTGGCCTGACCGGCCTTGGATCTGCCCATCGCCCTGCTGCCGGACGGGTTCGGCGTCGCGGCGGCGGCGCTGCTGGTGGGCGCCAGTTTCTTCACCTCCGCGCTGACGGCGGCCTTCGGTGTCGGCGGCGGTGTGGCCATGCTCGCGCTGATGGGCCTGTTCATTCCCGTCGCCGCGCTGATACCCGTCCACGGCGCGGTCCAGCTCGGCTCCAACACCGGCCGGGCCTGGCATCAGCGCGCCAATGTGTACTGGGCAATCGCCGCCCCCTTCCTGATCGGCAGTGCGATCGGGGCGGCCGGCGGCGCCTTCTTCGTCGTGCAACTGCCCGACGCGCTGCTCAAGCTCGCGCTCGGCCTGTTCGTCATCGTCGTCACCTGGAGCCGCATTCCCGGTGTCGATCGGCTGGGGGTCGCCGGCTTGACCGTGGGCAGCGCGGTGCTTGCCTTCGTCACCATGTTCATGGGCGCGACCGGGCCGTTGCTGTCGGCCTTCTTCGCCCAGCTTTTCCCCGACGACCGCAAGGCGCTGGTGGCCACGCACGCCGCCGGCATGACGGTTCAGCACGCGCTCAAGATCGTCGTCTTCGGGCTCGCAGGGTTTGCCTTCTGGCGCTGGCTGCCGCTGATCGTGGCGATGATCGCCTCCGGCTATCTCGGCACGGTTTACGGCACGCGGCTGCTCGAGGCCCTGCCGGAGAAGGCGTTCCGTCAGGTCTTTCGGATTGGCATCACCCTTCTGGCGCTCGACCTGATGCGGCGCGGAGCGATGGCGCTCTTGTAAGGATTTGATCGCTCCAGGGCGGTCCCGCAAACGGGCAGGACCGCGCCGTCGCGCGGTCTACCCCCAGACCAGAAGCGCGACCAGGCCGACCGAGCCCACGACCAGCCGCCACCAGCCGAACAGCCGGTAGCCGTGCCGGGAGACGTAGTCGAGCAGGTAACGCACGACGATCACCGCCATGATGAAGGCCGTGACGAAACCGACGGCGATGATCGGCAGGTCGGATGCCGACAGCACGTCGCGGTTCTTGTAAAGGTCGAAGGCGAAGGCGCCGGCCATGGTCGGCATCGCCAGAAAAAAGGAAAACTCCGCCGCCGAGCGCTTGTCGGCGCCCATCAGCAGCGCCCCGACGATCGTCGCGCCGGAGCGCGACGTGCCCGGAATCATCGCCAGGCACTGAAACAGGCCGATCTTGAAGCAGAGGCTCGGCGGATAGTCCATCACGTCCGCGTAGCGCGGTTCGAGCGCCAGGCGGTCGACCCACAGCAGGATCACGCCGCCGACGATCAGCATGATGCAGATCAGCATCGGCGTCTCGAACAGCACCGTCTTGATGAAGCCGTGCGCCGCCGCGCCGACGACGGCCGCCGGCAGGAAGGCGATCAGGATGCCGGCGACGAAGCGCCGCGTGCGCGCGTCGCTCGGAAAATCCAGGAGCAGCCGCATCAGCCGGGTGAAATAGACGCTCAGAATGGCCAGGATGGCGCCGAGCTGGATCAGCACCTCGAAGGACTTGCCGGTCGATTCGAAGCCGAGAAAGTGGCCGGCGAGCAGGATATGGCCGGTCGAGGACACGGGTATGAACTCGGTCAGGCCTTCCAGAAGGCCGAGCATCGCCGCGTCCACAATCGTCTGTTGCGCCATGAAATTCTCCGGCTCGTCTACTGGGCGCCGCCTTGCGTGTGCCGATATGTGCCCCTAAGTGACTGGCCCTTGACGCGGCCCTGCCGGAGGCGCGGGAGATTTAGCGCGCCGGTCTTCAAAAGGCCATAGGCTTGGGGCCAGTCGTGGTGCGGGATGTGGAGCGCTGCATGAGAAACGATCGCCCAGTTGCGGATTGGAGAACGCGGACGCTTCATGTCCCTTCCATGCCGGCGTGCCTCCGACATCGCCAATTGTGGCAATATCCCTGCGCGAAGCGTTAGTTTTCGCCGCGCTCTGCCCGTCCCGGGCTTGCCGGCGGCAGGCTGCGAGGGCAAAACCCGAACGTCGATTGGCCTCAAACCCACAGTCCGAATCATGCTGACACTGTTTCATCACCCGCTGGTCGCCTCCTGCCGCTACGTGCGCCTGTCCTGCGCTGAATATGGCGAGGACCTGCAGCTCATCGACGAGAAGCCCTGGTTGCGGCGCCCCGAGCTGCTCGAAATGAACCCGGCCGGAACCCTGCCGGTGTTGCTGGCGGAGGGCGATACGCCGATCGTCGGGGCGGGCGTGATCGCGGAATATCTCGATGAGACGCGCGGCGCGTTGATGCGCGAGCGCCGGCTTTACGGCGACGATCCGTTCATGCGCGCCGAGATTCGCCGTCTGGTCGACTGGTATCTGGTCAAGACCGACAACGAAGTGACCCGCCATCTGGTACGCGAGCGCGCCTTCAAGCCGCTGATGACCAGCATGCAGGGCGGCGGCTCGCCCGATTCGGCGGCGATCCGCGCCGCGCGCGCCAATGTGAAGCCGCATCTGAAATACACCAACTGGCTGGCCGGCACGCGCGACTGGCTGGCCGGCGACAGGCTGTCCTATGCCGATCTGGCCGCCGCCGCGGCGCTGTCGGTGCTCGATTATCTCGGCGAGGTGCCGTGGGAGGACTATCGTGCCGCGCGCGACTGGTACGGGCGCATCAAGTCCAGACCGTCCTTCCGTCCGCTGCTCGCCGACCGCGCGCCGGGCCTGTCGCCGGTGTCGCACTACGCCGATCTGGATTTTTGACCATGAGCCAGTCCGCGCGGCCGACAACGAGCCCCCTGCGGACCTTCCTCGATCGCGAGGCGGCCGCAGCCGGGTTCGACCTCGTGCGCGTGGTGCGGCCCGACGCCGTGCCGGATCTGCCGCAACGGTTGCGGCAATTCGTCGATGACGGCCATCACGCCACGATGGGCTGGCTCGCCGAACGCATGGAGGCGCGCGCCGCGCCGCGCCGGCTCTGGCCGGAGGTCCGCTCGGTAATCATGCTGGCGATGAATTACGGCCCGGACCACAACCCGCTCGACGATCTCGCGCGCACCTCGCGCGGGGTGATTTCAGTCTATGCGCAAAACCGCGACTATCACGATGTCGTTAAGGGCAAGCTCAAGCAGCTTGCCGGCAAGCTGGCAGCCCGCGCAGGCGCCGACGTCAAAGTGTTCGTCGACACGGCCCCGGTGATGGAAAAGCCGCTGGCCGCCGCCGCCGGGCTCGGCTGGCAGGGCAAGCACACCAATCTGGTCAGCCGCAGCCACGGGTCCTGGCTTTTCCTCGGCTCGATCTTCACCACGGCCTTCCTGGAGGCCGATAGCGCCGAGGCCGATCATTGCGGCCGCTGCCGCGCCTGCCTCGACATCTGTCCCACCAGCGCCTTTCCCGCGCCCTACCGGCTGGATGCGGGTCGCTGCATCTCCTACCTCACCATCGAGCATCACGGCCCGATCCCGCGCGCACTGCGTCCGGCGATCGGCAACCGCATCTATGGCTGCGACGACTGCCTTGCGGTCTGTCCGTGGAACAAGTTCGCGCAGAGCGCCTCCGAGGCCAAGCTTGCCGGCCGGGCCGACCGGCGCGCGCCGGCCTTGCGCGACTTGCTGGCGCTCGACGATGTCGCGTTTCGCAGCCTGTTCTCCGGCTCGCCGGTCAAGCGCACCGGGCGCGACCGTTTCGTGCGCAACGCGCTGGTTGCGGCCGGCAATTCGGGCGACGACACTCTGGTGCCGGCCTGCCGACGCCTGCTCGACGACGCCGCGCCGGTGGTGCGCGGCGCCGCTGTGTGGGCGTTGTCGCGGCTTCTGCCGACACAGGATTTTCTGGCGCTCGCGGCCGCACTTGCCGCCGATGCCGAGCAAAGCGTGCGCGAGGAGTGGCAGGCGGCGTGCGCGGCCGCGCGCACCGGAAACGACAGGGAGTTCGCATGAGACTGATGATCTTCGGCGCCGGCTATTCCGGCCGCGCCATTGCACGACATATGCGCGCCGAAGCCGAGTGGGTCGCCGGCACAACCCGCTCGCCGGAGAATTTCGACCGGCTGCGCGCCGCCGGGATCGAGCCGCTGGTCTTCGACGGTGAAACGTCCGATCCGGAATTGCGTGAACGTCTGTCGCAGGCAACCCATCTCGTCGTTTCGATCGCGCCCAAGGGCGCGGCCGATCCGGTTCTGGCTGCGTTCGCCGACTTCGCCCGACGCGACATGCCGGAACTCGCCTGGATCGGCTATTTGTCGACCATCGGCGTCTATGGCGACCATGACGGCGCCTGGGTCGACGAGGACACCACGCCGCGTCCGGTCTCGCCGCGTTCGGTCGCGCGCGTGGCGGCGGAAGAGGCCTGGCTGGCGCTCGGCCGCGAACGGAGCATCCCGGCCGCCACATTGCGGCTTTCGGGCATTTACGGCCCCGGCCGCAACGCGCTCTTGAACCTGTCGAAGGGTACGGCCCGGCGCCTGGTCAAGCGCGGCCAGGTCTTCAACCGCATCCATGTCGCCGACATCGCCGGCGCCACCGCCCATCTCGCGCGCGCCGCGAAGGGCGGCCTCTTCAACGTCACCGACGACGAGCCGGCGCCGCCGCAGGACGTGGTCGAGTTCGCCGCCGAAACCATGGGCATTGCGCCGCCGCCGGAAATCCCGTTCGCGGAAGCCGAGCTGTCGCCGATGGCGCGCTCCTTCTGGGCCGAGACCAAGCGGGTGTCGAACGCGCGCATCAAGACGGCGGGCTATCGCTTCGCCTATCCCGACTACCGCGCCGCGCTGACGGGGCTGTGGCGGGACGGGGCCTGGGATATCGAACCGGGAGCCTGAGCGGCGGCGTCGCGTCGCCACCGGCGCCATGCTATGATTCGCGTGATGTCGGAGGGCGATAATACCGGGAGCGCATGATGATCTTGACGGCTTTTTTCCGCGCCAGCGCGGTGGCGGCCCTCCTCGTCGCCGCGGCGGCGACGCCGGGACAGGCCGCCGAACCGCTCGCCAAGGAGTTGTTCGGCGCCAAGCGCCTGCCCGCTGCGACCGCGCCCAAGACCTGGGGCTTTTATTCCAAGGGGTGTTTTTCCGGCGGCATGGCGATTGCCGTCGACGGCCCCAACTGGCAGGCCATGCGCGTGTCGCGCAACCGCCGCTGGGGTCATCCGCAGATGATCCGGCTGATCGAAAGACTGTCGCGCGAGGCGGCGGCCGATGGCTGGCCCGGCCTTCTGGTCGGCGACATCTCGCAGCCGCGCGGCGGACCGATGCTGACCGGCCACGCCTCGCATCAGATGGGGCTCGACGCCGATATCTGGCTGACGCCGATGCCTGACCGGCGCCTTACCGCCTCCGAGCGCGAAAATCTGAGCGCGACCTCGGTGCTGCAGGAAGGCTCGCTCTACGTCGACGACCGCATCTGGACGCCGGCCCATGCGGCTCTGCTCAAGCGCGCCGCCGGCTACGCGGAGGTCGAGCGCATCCTGGTTCATCCCGGTATCAAGAAGAAACTCTGCGACACGGTGACCGGAAACCGAGCCTGGCTCTCCAAGATCAGGCCGTTCTGGGGCCATCACTATCATTTCCATGTCCGGATCGGCTGTCCCGACGGCTCGACCGGCTGCCGTAGCCAGAAACCGCCTCCGGCGGGCGATGGTTGCGACAAGTCGCTGGCCTGGTGGTTCACGGAGGAGCCCTGGCGCCCGGCCAAGGGCCCGGCCAAACCCAAGGCGCGCGACGTCATGGTGATGAAGGACCTGCCGGCCGCCTGTCGCCAGGTGCTGGAGGCGCCGGCGCCGGTGTCCGAGGCCGCCGTGACCATCGGCGGAAGCGACGCCGTCACGGCGCCGCCGATCGCAGCCAGTGCCTTTGCCGCCACGCCGCGCCGCGAAATTCCCCTGCCCGAGCCGCGTCCGCGCCGCTGAACCGGCCAATGCCCGGCTTTTCGGCGGCAGGGGCTTGCCCTAAGCTTTTTAAACCGGTTTAAGAGCCGAAACGGACCGGCGGGAAGGGATCAGGGGTGTCGGAAAGGCTGCGTCTTGCGCTGATCGCGCATGACAAGAAAAAGGACGATCTGGTTGCCTTTGCGCGTCGGCACCGCGCGCGGCTTGCCGTTTGCACGCT
Source organism: Nitratireductor sp. (assembly GCA_039973095.1). Taxonomy (GTDB): domain Bacteria; phylum Pseudomonadota; class Alphaproteobacteria; order Rhizobiales; family Rhizobiaceae; genus Mangrovimarina. Next base: position 23,359 of record JBDWLQ010000005.1, read on the forward strand.
CTACGCCACCGGCACCACCGGCGGGCGGATCGTGGAGGCCTGCCCGGAGCTGACGGTTACCCGCATGAAGAGCGGCCCGCTCGGCGGCGACCAGCAGATCGCCGCGCTGATCGCGGAAGGCGGCATCGACGCGCTGGTGTTCTTCGTCGATCCGCTGACGGCGATGCCGCACGATGTCGACGTCAAGGCGCTGATGCGGCTCGCGATCGTCTATGATATTCCCATGGCGCTCAACCGGTCGACCGCCGAAGCGGTTCTCGGCCGGCCGCGGGTGCCCGGTAACAACGATCCAGCTTCAGAAACGGACGGCAGGTAGGACGACATGCCCATGGCGGAGGATGCCGACACGGTTCTCAAATTCCCGATCCTGATCGGCGACATTGGCGGCACCAATGCCCGTTTCGCCATCCTGGTCGATTCCTATGCCGAGCCGAAACAGTTCCCGATCGTGCAGACGGCCGATTTCGCAACGATCGACGAGGCCATCCAGGCTTCGATCCTCGACCGCACCTCGATCATCCCGCGCTCGGCCGTGCTGGCGGTTGCCGGTCCGATCGACGGCGACGAGATCGCGCTGACCAATTGCGACTGGGTGGTGCGGCCGAAGATGATGGCCGCCGCGCTCGGTCTCGAGGACATCGTGCTGCTGAACGATTTCGAGGCCCAGGCGCTGGCTGTGATCGCGCTCGGCGAGGAGCACATGGTCAAGATCGGCGGGGGCGAGGTCGAGCCCAATGCCGGCCGGATCGTGCTCGGGCCGGGCACCGGTCTCGGCGTCGCCGGCCTGGTCCATGCCTGCCATACCTGGATTCCGGTGCCCGGCGAGGGCGGGCATGTCGATATGGGCCCGCGCACCGCGCGCGATCTTGAGGTCTTTCCGCATCTGGAGCCGATCGAGGGACGGATTTCCGCCGAGCAGCTTTTGTGCGGCCGCGGCCTGGTCAATCTCTATCGCGCCATCGCGGCGGCGGATGGCAGCGAAGCGCAATTGTCCACGCCGGCCGAGATCACCGCCGCCGCTCTCGACAAGAGCGATCCCGTCGCCGAGGAGGCGCTGGCGATGTTCGTGGTCGGCCTCGGTCGGCTGGCGGGTGACCTGGCGCTTGTGTTCATGGGGCGCGGCGGCGTCTATCTCACCGGCGGCATCGCCCAGAAGATCGTGCCGGCCTTGCAGGAGCCGGCGTTCCGCGCGGCGTTCGAGGACAAGGCGCCGCACAGTGAGTTACTCGGGCAGATCCCGGTTTTCGTCATCACCCATCCGCTCGCCGCGCTGACCGGTCTGGCCGCCTATGCGCGCACGCCCGCCCGGTTCGGGGTCGAGATCGACAGCCGCCACTGGCATATCCGCTGAAGCCGCGGCGACGCCGGCTTGACGCCGGTGTTGCAGCGAAGGCATAGGCATCGACCGTTGATGACGCTAAGAGGGGCGTTCCCGTCGGCCGGCGGGTGTGCCTCCGCCGTCCGTGTTGCCGCGCTCGGCAGGCGGCGCTCTTTGCTCCCGGGCGACCGAACGGTCTTCGATCCGCCCGCAACGATCGGAACAGCACGTGACGTCACAGGGATTGCACAAGCCATCGATCGATCCCGGCGAAGTCGTCGCGATCCTGCGCCGCGTGATACGCGAGAACGGCCGCGAATATCTGCCGCATTACGGTTTCGCCGTGTTGTGTCTGATCGCCGTGGCCGGCACCACCGCCTTCGTCGCCTGGATCATGAAGGATGTCGTCGACAGCATCTTCAACGACCGCCGCTACGACCTGATCGTGCTGATCTGCGGCAGCATCGCCGCCGCCTTCGTCCTGCGCGGACTGGCCACCTACGGCCAGGCCGTGCTTCTGGCCAAGATCGGCAACAATCTCGTAGCGCGTTACCAGCGGCGGCTGTTCGACCATCTCATGCGCCTCGGCGTCGATTTCTTCGCCGATACGCGCTCCGGCCAGCTCGCCGCGCGCGTCAACGAGAACGTCAACGGCATCCGCGACCTCCTGTCGATGACCCTGACCTCGCTCGCCCGCGACGCCGTCTCGCTGGTGGCGCTGATCATCGTCATGATTATTCAGGATCCGGTTCTGTCGCTGGTGGCGTTCCTCATCGGCCCGCCGCTGATCTACACCGTCAATCGGCTGATGCGCCGACTTCGGCGCGTGACGCGCGAATCGGTCGAGATCAACGCCCATCTGATCGGCGCCATGCAGGAGGCCGTGCAGGGCGTGGCCATCGTCAAGGCCTTCACGATGGAGACCCAGCTCTCGGCCCGGCTGTCGCGGCTGATCGACGATGCCGAATACCGCGCCAACAAGATCGCCCGGGTTTCGGAGCGCACCACCCCGATCGCCGAGATCCTGGCCGGTTTCGCGGTGGCCGGCGTGATCGCCTATGCCGGTTACCGCACGGCCTTCGCGCAGGAGCCGCCCGGCGCGGTGATCTCCTTCATCACCGCGTTGCTGCTCGCCTACGATCCGGCACGCCGGCTTGCCAGGGTCCAGGTCAATCTTGAGAAGTCGCTCGTCAACGCGCGCATGATCTACGAGATTCTCGACATCGAGCCGCGCCAGCGCGATCGCGAGGGCGCGCCGGCGCTGGCCGTTCCGGGTGGCGAGGTCCGGTTCGACAACGTCACTTTCGGCTACGCGCCCGACAGCCCGGTGCTGACCAATGTCAGTTTTACCGCCGCGCCCGGCCGCAAGACCGCGATTATCGGCGCATCGGGCGCCGGCAAGACCACGGTTATCGCACTGCTGCAGCGCTTCTACGATGTGTGGGACGGCACAATCACGATCGACGGCCAGGATATATGCGGCGTGACCAAGCAGTCGTTGCGCCAGTCGATCGCCTATGTCTCGCAACAGCCTTACCTGTTCGAGGGCACGATCCGCGACAACATCCGCTACGGCCGCCCGGATGCAAGCGACGCGGAGATCGAGGCGGCGGCACGCCAGGCCCATGCCGACCACTTCATTGCGGCCCTGCCGTTGGGGTACGACACGCAGGTGGGCGAAAACGGCATGACCCTGTCGGGTGGTCAGCGCCAGCGCCTGTCGATTGCCCGCGCCATCGTGCGCAACGCGCCGATTCTGCTGCTCGACGAGGCGACCTCGGCGCTCGACAGCGAATCGGAGGCGCGTGTCCAGCAGGCGCTCGAAACCGTGATGGAAAACCGCACCACGATCGTGATCGCCCACCGACTGTCGACCGTGATCGATGCCGATCACATTCTCGTGCTCGATGCCGGGCGCCTGGCCGAGGAAGGCACGCACAAGCAGTTGATGCGCGACCGCAATGGGCTTTATTACCGCTTCCATCAAATGCAGGGTGCCAACAATCTGGAGCTCGTGCGCGACGTTCCCGGCAAGGCCGGGACCGCGACCGCGCGCGGGAGACATGCCGGGAGAAAGTCGTGAGCGCGATGAAACTGGTCGTCGTCGGCGCCGCCGGCCGCATGGGACAAACGCTGATCAGGGTCATTCGCCAGACCGAGGGCGTATGCCTTTCCGGCGCGGTGGAAAGGGCGGGCTCGCCCCTTGTCGGGCGCGACGCCGGCGAACTGGCCGGCATCGGCATGCTCAACGTGGCGATCAGCGACGACCCGCTGCCGGTATTCGCCGAGGCGGACGGCGTGCTTGATTTCACAGTGCCGGCGGCCACGGTCGCGTTTGCCGGTTATGCCGCGCAGGCCCGCATCGCCCACATTATCGGCACCACGGGCTGCGGGTCCGAGGACGAGGCCGCGATCGCCGCCGCCGCCCGCCACGCCACGATCGTCAAGTCGGGCAATATGAGCCTGGGGGTCAATCTGCTCGGCGTCCTTGTGCGCCAGGCGGCCGCGGCGCTGGACGAGGATTTCGACATCGAGATCGTCGAGATGCATCACCGTCACAAGGTGGACGCGCCTTCGGGCACGGCTTTGCTGCTCGGCGAGCAGGCCGCCGCCGGACGGGGCATCGCTTTGAGTGAGCATAGCGTGCGGGTGCGCGACGGCCATACCGGTCCGCGCCCGAACGGCGCCATCGGTTTCGCCACATTGCGCGGCGGCTCGGTGGTTGGCGAGCATCAGGTCATGCTGGCCGGAGAGGGCGAGCGCATCGTGCTGTCGCATCAGGCCGAAGACCGCACCATCTTCGCGCGCGGCGCGGTCAAGGCGGCGCTGTGGGCGCATGGCCGCAAGCCCGGGCTCTATTCCATGCTCGACGTTCTGGGGCTCGAAGGGCGATGACCCGCCACTGGGGCATGTATTTCCGTAAATCGCTGTTTTCGATCGCCGCGGTCGATTTCACCGAAATCGTCGCGACCATGCGGGTCGGAGATCAGTTTTCGCAAGCGGCAAGCCAATAGGGAGACCCCATGTCAGGCACACTCGTCCTCGTTCGCCACGGCCAGAGCGAATGGAACCTCAAGAACCTTTTCACCGGCTGGCGTGACGTCGACCTGACGGAAAAGGGTCATGCCGAGGCCAAAGCGGCCGGCGCGCTTTTGAAAGCGCGCGGCACGACGTTCGACATCGCCTTCACCTCGGTGCTGATGCGCGCGCAGAAGACCTGCCAGCACATTCTCGACGCGCTTGGCCAGAGCGATTTGAGGACGGAGCGCGATCTTGCGCTCAACGAGCGCGACTATGGCGATCTGGCCGGGCTCAACAAGGACGACGCACGCGCCAAATGGGGCGAGGAACAGGTGCATATCTGGCGCCGCTCCTATGATGTCCAGCCGCCCGGCGGCGAAAGCCTGCGCGACACCGGCGCCCGCGTATGGCCCTATTACCTGCATGTCATCCAGCCGCACGTGCTGCGCGGCGAAACCGTTCTGGTCGCCGCCCACGGCAATTCGCTGCGCGCCCTGATCATGGCGCTCGACGGGCTGAAACCGGACGAGGTGGTGAAGCTCGAACTGGGCACCGGCGTTCCGATCGTTTACCGGCTCAATGCCGATTCGACGGTGGCCACCAAAGACATCCTGAGACAGGGCTGACGGATCGTCCGGACGGAACGGGCCCGGAGCGATCCGGGCCGTTCTCGGTTCGAATGTGCGTCGCTCAGCGCACCGCGCGCGGGGCTTCGGTCGCGCCGGACGCGCCGCCGAAGCCCGCCCCGCCCATGGCCGCGAACTGGAAGTCGAGAACCGCCTTCGTCAGGCCCGCCATCGCTGCGGCGAGGTCCGGGCCGGCCGGTGGTTTTGTGGCGGAGGTGGGCGTTGCGGACGGGCGCGGCAGGGCGCGTGGCTTGCGGTCTTGCGCCAGCCGCCCGCTCAGATCGATCGTGCCCGCGGCTTCCAGGTTTTCGAAATGCAGTCCGGCATCGAACCTGCGCGCCAGTGCCTTCATCGCCTGGTTCTGGGGGTGGGTGGTCACGTACAGGCTGACATGGCCAAGCGCGACCGCACGCTCGATCAGGCGCTCGAACAGATGGCTGCCGAGGCCGCGGTGCTGCCACGCACGCTCGACGCTGAAGGCGATCTCGGCCGATTTTTCCGGCATGTCGGTGCGTTCGTGCAATTCGGCCGCGCCGCGCATGGCGCCGTCCTCGAAATATCCCACAACCGACGTTCGCCCCGCAAAGCAGCGGGCTGCGTAGGACGTCACGAACTGATCGTCGGTTACCCCGTTGAAGCGATCGCGCCGGCTCGACGCATCGAGCCGCAGCAGATGCTCGCGAAACAGCGGCAGGTCGCGCGGTGACAGCACGCGGATCGTGCCGGCCGGAGAGGGAAACGGATGGCGCCTGGCCATGTGTCAAACATCCTCGTGGTAATCTCCCCCCGAGTCGTCGACTCTTTGCATGGTTGTAATATTGTGCACTGCACACAAAAGAACAAGGCGCAGAGCCCGGTCGGGCGGCGGCGTTCGCGAATGGCTGATGTCCGCGTGCTGCATGGCTGATGCCCGCGTACGGAGCCATACCGTCGGACGAAGTGTCACGGTCAGGATTTCGAGGCGCTGATCGATCTGCGTGTTGTCGAATTCCACGAAGTCGAAATGCGTGTCTTGCAGGCCGATAGGCGGTGCCGGTGCCGACGATTGCAAACCGAAAACGGCGGGAAGCCGCTGCGCCTCGAAAGACCCCCAACGATCCCTGAACCATGATCGAAAAGACGCGCCTGTGGCTACGGATCGCTTGACGCAGGAGCGGCGCGCGAAGTCCCGTTTACGGTCTCTCAAAAACTTGCGGGCAAGGTCGCAGACCAATCCGGGACAAGGGTCGACAAATGGAAATTCTGGGCCGTCCCCGTCGGCTGGCGATAGTCGCGCAGACTGCCTCTCGGTGCCGTTTTCGGAATGACCGGGTCTTGCGATTTCGCGCTCATATCGAGGTCCCTGTATCCCGCGGCGGCATCTGTTTTGCCGAAATCTTGGGCAGGAACGCTTCAATTTCCGATTAAGCGGGATGGCCGATTTTGTCTCTAAAAGTGTTCAACATCGGAAATGTTGGATATCGGCATTTCTAAGATCATTCGGAATGAGAAATTGGAAATTTTTGCGGAATCATGGGGTAAAAATTACGCATTTATGAAAACAATATCGAGTCTATCCGACGTTGCCATTGCGGTCGGAGCTTGAGCCGTTCTCCTCATTGTTCACGGAGACAAGCCGGGGGGGAGCGGAAACGCTGGGCCAACGCGCGTTTGGACCCGAGATCGCCTGCAATCAATTGCCGGGCGTCTATGGCGCAAGCACGCTGGAAGTCCTGAAGCCGGCCGGCACCGTCCCGGCCAATGCCGATGCGCACGCCGCAAGCCCGACCGCAAGGCGATCCAGGGCCGGCATGGACGGTTGATGATGCCGTGAAAGATAGATTGGGGCTGCTACGGCGATCCGTCGGAACGCCGCCGGCGCCCTAGAACTCGAACTTCTGGCGACTGTCGCCGAAGAGATTCCGGAAAGGATCGTGCGGATGCGCTGCATGGGGATCCCCGTTGAACGGAGATGCCTGTTCCTGCGACGAGTTCACGTTGTCCCGCAGAACCGATTCATTGTCGATACGGTCGCCGCGAGGCTGCTGTTTGTCTTCCCCGACCATAGTCCCCTCGATCACGCTACGCGTTGCATAAAAACTCAGATCTGCCCCGGAATTGCGCCTGTATACGCCAAAACCGGCCGTAGCGCTCTCACAAATCCTTACGGCGTGTTACCTAATTGTGGCGTGTTACTCATTCGTTATCTTGCATGGCGGCGCGGATCAGCGCCTTTGCATCGTCTGTGTGCCATTCGGCCGGGCCGTTCATATGCGCCAGCAGACAACCTTCCGCGTCGATCAGCAGCGTCACCGGCAGGCCGAGCGCGAGCGAACGTTTTTTCAACTCGTTGAACAGGCCAAGCGTGTTGTCGCGGTAGAAGCGCAGCGCCCCGACGCCGATCTCGTCCAGGAATTTCAGCGGTTTCTCGTCGCTGCCAGTATCGACATTGACCGCCACCACCTCGAAATCCGGACCGCCCATCTCCTTTTGCAGGGCGTCGAGCGCCGGCATTTCGGCCCGGCACGGCGCGCACCAGGTTGCCCACAGATTCATCAGCACCGTCTTGCCCGAAAGCGCGGCCAGCGTGATCGGCTTGCCGTCCGGGTCGTTGAAGGCAAGGGTGCTCAGCGATTGCGGCGGGTCGGCGGCCAGCATCGCCGCGACCGCGCCCTTGGCCGCCGCGCCCACGGCCTCGGCTTCGGCCGTCTTGGCCTCGCAGCTTGCCGCGGCCACCCCGGCGCCCGGGCCGTTCGTGTTGCCATCGGGAGCCGACCTCACGTATACGGCGATCGCGCCGGCCAGAACCCCGGCGACCGCGGCGGCCAGGATCAGGCGCGTGGCGGGCATGTTCAGCATCTTCCAGTCCATAGGGCCTAACTCCGGCGTCCGGTTAGCATCATGAGCGACAAAAAGACCAGCAACGAAATGTGGGGCGGACGTTTTGCCTCGGGGCCGGCGGCCATCATGGAGGCGATCAACGCATCCATCGGCTTCGACCGCAAGCTTTACGCCCAGGACATTCGCGGCTCGCTCGCCCATAGCGAAATGCTCGTCGAAACAGGCATAATCTCGGCCGAAGATCAAAGCCGTATCGCTCACGGCCTGAACACGATCCTGGGAGAAATCGAGGCCGGCGCGTTCGTCTTTTCGGCCGCGCGCGAAGACATTCATATGAATATCGAGGCACGCCTGGCCGAACTGATCGGGCCGGCGGCCGGGCGTCTGCATACGGCGCGCTCGCGCAACGACCAGGTCGCCGTCGATTTCCGGCTGTGGGTGAAGGAGGAGCTTACCCGCACCGCCGAGGCGCTCAAGGGGCTGATCGGCGCCTTCCTGGCGCGGGCCGAGGAGCATGCCGGCACCATCATGCCGGGCTTCACCCATCTGCAGTCGGCGCAGCCGGTGACCTTCGGCCATCACTGCATGGCCTATGTGGAGATGTTCGGCCGGGACCTGTCGCGGGTGCGCGACGCGCTCGAGCGCCTCGACGAAAGCCCGCTCGGCGCCGCCGCGCTGGCCGGCACCGGCTTTCCCATCGACCGCGCCATGACCGCCGCAGCGCTCGGCTTCCGCGGCCCGACCCGCAACTCGATCGACAGCGTGTCGGATCGCGACTTCGCGCTCGAATTCCTGTCGACGGCGGCGATCTGCGCCACCCATCTGTCGCGCCTGGCCGAGGAGATCGTCATCTGGTCGACACCGCAATTCGGGTTCGTGCGCCTGTCGGATTCCTTCTCCACCGGCTCCTCGATCATGCCGCAGAAGAAGAACCCCGACGCCGCAGAACTCGTCCGCGCCAAGACCGGGCGCATCAACGGCGACCTGCTTGCCTTGTTGACCGTCATGAAGGGCCTGCCGCTCGCCTACTCCAAGGACATGCAGGAAGACAAGGAAGCCGTCTTCGACGCCGCCGAGGCGCTCGAACTCATGCTGGCGGCGATGACCGGCATGGTTGCCGACATGACGGTCGACAAGACCGCCATGCGCAAGGCGGCCGGCGCCGGCTATTCGACCGCCACTGATCTGGCCGACTGGCTGGTGCGCGTCGCCGGCCTGCCGTTCCGCGAGGCGCACCATGTCACCGGCCGCGCCGTCGCGCTGGCCGAGGACAAGAAGACGGCGCTCGAAAAGCTCGCCCTCGACGATTTGCAGGCCATCCATGCCGGCATCACCGAGGACGTCTATTCGGTGCTGTCGGTGCGCAATTCGGTACGCAGCCGCACCTCGTTCGGCGGCACCGCGCCCGCCGAGGTGCGCCGCCAGATTCGCTACTGGAAAAAACGGCTGGCGCGCGCCTGACGCGGCGCCGCAAAAGGGGTGCATCGCAAAACGATCTCCGCTAAACACAGTGCTTCGTCATGACGAGGATTGCCATGTGCCTCCGCCGAACCGTCCTGCTGCTTGCCATGCTGGCCGTCGCCGGCTCCCTGGCCGCGTGCGGACGCCGCAGCCCGCCGATCACGCCTTATGAGGCCGCGCTGGAAAAGCGCGCCGACGCCGAGAAGAAGGGCGAGGAACTGCCGCCGGCGCCCGAGCCGCCGGCAGCCGACAAGCCGTTCATTCTCGACGGTCTGATCGACTGACATGCCCGCCGGCCGAAGCCTTCCGGCCGGCCTGACGAACACTTCGCTTTGCTGGACCTGACGTGAACCATTTCGACTATCGCGACGGCGTCCTGTTCGCCGAAGACGTGCCGGTGCCGCGGATCGCGGCCGCCGTCGGCACGCCGTTCTACTGCTATTCGACCGCCACGCTGAGCCGGCATTATAGCGTGTTTACCGACGCCTTCGCCGATCTCGACGCACTGGTGTGCTATGCGATGAAGGCGAATTCCAACCAGGCGGTGCTGAAGACGCTCGCCGGCCTCGGCGCCGGCGCCGACGTGGTCTCGGAGGGCGAGTTGCGCCGCGCGCTGGCGGCTGGCATCGCACCGGGAAAAATCCTGTTTTCGGGCGTCGGCAAGACAGCCGCGGAGATGGATTTCGCGCTCCAGGCCGGCATTTTCTGCTTCAACGTCGAATCCGAGCCCGAACTGGAGCTGTTGTCGGCGCGCGCGGTCGCGGCCGGGCGGGTCGCGCCGGTCTCGCTGCGCATCAACCCGGACGTCGACGCCAGGACGCACCGCAAGATTTCCACCGGCAAGGCTGAAAACAAGTTCGGCATCGCCTGGCAGCATGCGCGTGACGCCTATCGCCATGCCGCCGCCCTGCCGGGGCTCCGCGTCAGCGGCGTCGACATGCATATCGGCAGCCAGATCACCGAGTTGCAGCCTTTCGACGACGCCTTCGCCCTGCTGACCGAGCTGACCCAGGCGCTGCGGGCCGACGGCCACGCCATCGAGCATGTCGATCTCGGCGGCGGGCTCGGCATTCCCTACCGTTTCGACAACGATCCGCCGCCCCTGCCGGACGCCTATGCCGCGATGGTGCGCAAGCGCATGGCCGGCCTCGGCGTCAAGGTGATCTTCGAACCGGGGCGCATGATCGTCGGCAATGCCGGCATCCTGGTGTCGAGCGTCATCTTCCTGAAGGAAGGCGATGCCCGCAATTTCCTGATCGTCGACGCGGCCATGAACGATTTGATCCGCCCGACGCTTTACGACGCCTATCACGACATCCGCCCGGTCGTGCAGTCGGGCCCCGATACGCAGGCACTGACGGTCGACGTCGTCGGGCCGGTCTGCGAGACCGGCGACTATCTCGGCCTGGAACGGTCCCTGCCCCGGATGGGACCGGGCGACCTGATCGCGGTCGGGACGGCGGGCGCCTATGGCGCGGTGCAGTCGGGCACCTACAATACCCGCCTGCTCGTGCCCGAGGTGCTGGTCAATGGCGACCGCTATCATGTCGTGCGCCCGCGCCCGACCTATGACGCGTTGATCAGCCTGGATTCGATCCCCGACTGGCTTTAGCGCGGGCAAACCCGCCTGATGAGCACCGCATCGCCGCACGATCACGATTGCGGGAATTGCCTCGTCTTCGCCGTCATTTGCGATATCTTGTGAGTCGCGACGTGGGCTCGATCGGCGGCCGCGAACGGAACAGGACGACGCAATGGCGACAGACCCCGCGGGCCGCGCCGGCGGAAACGGCTCCCTGAAGATCGGCCGGACACGGTTTTCGGCCGGGCTTGCGATGCTTGCCGAGCGTGGCTGGCCGCTTGTCCTGCCGCTGCTGCTGGTGGTGGGGCTTTTTCTCGCCGTCTCGTGGTTCGGTTTTTTCCGGCTCCTCCACGACTGGGTGCGCATTGCCGCGGCGGCCGGTTTCGGACTGGCCGCGCTCGCCGCGCTCTATCCTCTGCGGGCCTTCCGCTGGCCGACACCGGCCGAGATCGACCGGCGCATCGAACTGGCCAACCAGCTCCGCCACCGCCCGGTCACGGCCCAGGCCGATCGGCCGGCCGGCGCGGCGGACGACTTTTCCGATGCGCTGTGGCGCGAACACCAGCGCCGTCTGGCCGAAGGGCTGGGCGCGCTTTCGGGCGACCTGCCGCGCCCGCGTGTGCCCGAGCGCGATCCCTGGGCCCTGCGTGCCCTGGTTCCGCTGCTGCTCGTCGTCGGTTTCGCCTTTTCCACCAGCCCCTATGGCGGGCGCGTCGGCGACGCGTTTCGTCCGCATGCCGCGGCCGGCGCCGTGCCGGCGCGCATCGACGCCTGGGTGACGCCGCCATCCTATACCGGCAAGCCGCCGGTTTTCCTGACCGCCGAGGTCAATCGCGAACAGGCGGCGTTCGACGTGCCGGCCGGCAGCGAGGTGTCGTTGCGTGTCACCGGCGGGTCGGGCAAGGAAACCCTTGTCTTCCGCGCGGCCGCCGTGCCGGAAGGAGCCGACACGGCCGTTGCTGCCGCGATCGAGGGCGAAGCGGCCCGCCCCGGCGTTTCCCGGTTTGTCTATCGGCTGAACGAGGACGGGGCGCTGGTCTTGCTGACGGGCACGCGCGAACTCGACGGCTGGGCTTTCACCGTCGTTCCCGACCAGCCGCCGCGGATCGCCTTCGTCGAAGAGCCGAAACGCGCGGTCAACGGCACGCTCGAACTCGTCTACGAGATCGAGGACGATTATGGCGCGGCCTCGGCGCGCGCGATCATCACACAGCGGGCGTCGCCGCCCGCGCAGGCCCGGCCGCTCTACGAGGCGCCGGAGCTGCCGCTTTCGCTGCCGCGCCGTGGTGCGGACGAAAACCGCGCCAAGACCGCGCGCGACCTGACCGAGCATCCCTGGGCCGGTGTCGAGGTCGATATATGGCTGGCCGCGGTCGACGATGCCGGCCAGGAGGCGACCAGCAAGGACAAGACACTCGTCCTGCCCGAGCGTCCCTTCACCAACCCGCTGGCGCGCGCGGTGATCGAGCAGCGCCGGCTTCTGGCGCTTGACGCCAATCGCAAGCCGCGGGTTCTGGCGCTGATGGACGCCGTCACCTTGAGGCCGGAGGATACGTTCGATACCGCCGCGCATTATCTTGCCTTGGTGAGCGCGCGCGAGCGCCTGGCGCTGGCCCGAGACGACGAGGCGCTGCGCGGCGTGGTCGACTATCTGTGGGAGATCGCGCTCGGCATCGAAGACGGCGACCTGACGGCGGCCGAAAAACGGTTGCGCGCCGCCCAGCAGGCTCTGCGCGACGCGCTGGAAAACGGCGCCTCGGACGAGGAAATCGAGCGGTTGATGGCCGAATTGCGCGAGGCCATGCAGGAGTTCTTGCGCGAATTCGCCGAACGTGCGGCGCGCGATCCCAACATGGCCATGCAGCTGCCGCAAAACGGCGAGGAACTGCGTCGCAACGATATCGACCGGATGCTCGATCAGATCGAGGAACTCGCGCGCTCGGGCGCCCGCGACAAGGCCCAGGAACTCCTGTCGCAACTGCAGAACATGATGAACAATCTCCAGGCCGGCCGCCACCAGCGCCAGCAGGGCGACGGCCAGCAGAGCGAGATGCGCCAGCAGATGGACAAGCTTGGCGAGATCATGCGTCGCCAGCAGGAAATGATGAACGAGACCCACCGGCTTGATCAGATGCGGCGTGGCGAGCGCGGTCAGCAACCCGGTGAGCGGCGCGGCCAGGACGGCGAGCAGCCCGGCGACAATGGCGAGCAGGGGCAAAGCGGCCGGGGCGGCATGAGCGCGGAGGAATTCGCCGAGGCGCTGCGCCAGTTGCAGCAAGGCCAGGGCCAACTGCGCGGCGAACTGGGCGAACTGACCGACCGCCTCGAAGGCATGGGCATTCAGCCCGGCCAGGGCTTTGGCGAAGCCGGCGAGGCGATGGGCGAGGCCGGCGAGGCCCTCGGCGAGGGCAAGGGCGATCGCGCCGTCGGCGAGCAGGGCCGCGCGCTCGAGGCGCTGCGCCGCGGCGCACAGGACATGATGCAGCAGATGCGCCAGGCCATGCAGGGCGAGCAGGGCGGTTCGGAGGAAGGCGGTCGCCAGCAGAACGCCGATCGCGATCCGCTGGGCCGCCCGCGCGCCACCACCGGACCCGATTTCGGCGATTCGGTCGAGGTTCCCGACGAGATCGACGTGCAGCGCGCGCGGCGCATTCTCGAAGCGATCCGCCGCCGGCTCGGCGATGCGCTGAGCCCCGAGCTGGAGAAGGACTATCTCGAACGCCTGTTGCAGCTCGAATAGGCGCTGCACCCGCTCCCGGTCCTGTGGTCCCTAAAAACCCGACCACGTCCGGGAGAACTGGCGAGGCCGCGCCCAGATACCCATTTCACGAGCGGCAGGATGTGGAGCAGACCATGACCGGAAAGACCTACCGAAAGACCCCCGAGGCGCTCGAGCGGCTGAGCGCGGAGCAGTTTCGCGTCACCCAGCAAAACGGCACCGAGCGGCCGTTTTCGGGCGCCTATGTCGATAACAAGGATGCGGGCCTTTATGTCGACATCGTCAGCGGCGAGCCGCTTTTCGCGTCGACCGACAAGTTCGAGTCCGGCTGCGGCTGGCCGAGCTTCACCCGCCCGCTCGCCGCCGCCGAGATCGTCGAGCATCTGGACGAGAGCCACGGCATGCGACGCGTCGAGGTGCGCTCGGGCCATGCCGACAGCCATCTTGGCCATGTCTTTGAGGACGGGCCGCGCGAGGCCACCGGCCTGCGCTATTGCATCAATTCCGCCGCCCTGCGCTTCGTTCCCGTCGCGCAAATGGAGGCCGAGGGCTATGGCGAGTTCCTGCACCTGTTCGCCGAGAAGGAGAAGACCGATGAGCGCTGACATCGAACGCGCCGTGCTTGCCGGGGGCTGTTTCTGGGGCATGCAGGACCTGCTGCGCCGGCTCCCGGGCGTGGTCGCAACCCGCGTCGGCTATACGGGCGGAGATACAGACCGGCCGGTCTACGAGACCGTGAAGACGGGAACGACCGGTCATGCCGAGGCGATCGAGATCGAATTCGATCCCGGCAAGACCAGCTATCGGGCGATTCTGGAGCTGTTTTTCCAGATCCATGATCCCACCACCCTGGATCGTCAGGGCAACGATGTCGGCAGCCAGTACCGCTCGGCGATCTTTTACATCACCGACGACCAGCGCCGTATCGCCGAGGACACGATCGCTGATGTCGAGGCGTCGGGCCTGTGGCCGGGCAGGGTGGTAACCGAGATCGTGCCAGCCGGCGCGTTCTGGGAAGCCGAGAACGCCCACCAGGACTATCTGGAAAAATATCCGAACGGCTATACGTGCCACTTTCCGCGCCCGAACTGGACCCTGCCGGCCCGCGACAGGCAGACGGCCTGACCGTCGCGGGCAGCGAGCGGACGCGGAGGAAAGCATGCCTGCGTTCGGGCCTGCCGTGCGGACGCGGCCCGCCGTTAGCTGTCGGTGGCGTGGTGCCATCCTGGAATTTTCTGTAATAGGCTTCAACATTGCAGCGCATGCCCTGCGTCGCGCTGCGCCGGACACCCGGTCATCCGGCCGCGGGGCGTAAACGCCCCAAAAGCCGCCGCCCGGCCACACGGACATGTTGAGAGGGAGCCGCGATGTCGCCGGAGCTGGTTGTCGGTCTGTTGTCGCTGGTGGCCGTTTATGCGGTTCTGTCGCATGCGCTGGAAATTCGTCTGATCACCCTGCCGATGGTGTTCACCGCGGCCGGACTCGTCATCTGGCTGGCCGGCGCGGAAATCGTGCCGATGCATGGCGAACGCGAAATCGTGCATCTGGTCGCCGAGGTGACGCTGGTGCTGGTGCTGTTTTCCGACGCCTCGCGCATCAGCCTGCGCGCGTTGTCGGGCGGCTTCGTCATACCGCTGCGCATGCTTTTGATCGGCATGCCGCTGACCGTGCTGTTCGGCACGCTGATTGCCAAATGGGTTTCGCCGGACCAGTCCTGGGCGCTTGCCATGCTGGTCGCCGCCATTCTCACCCCCACCGATGCCGCGCTCAGCCAGCCGGTCGTCACCAGCGATACGGTGCCGGGGCCGATCGGCCGCGGCATCAATGTCGAAAGCGGGCTCAATGACGGTCTGGCCCTGCCGCTCGTGCTGGTCGCGGCCACGCTTGCCGCCGGCGCCGGCACAATCGACGCGGCGCAGCAGCCCGGCGGGCTCGCCGCCTTCGCGCTCAAGCAGATCATGCTCGGACCGCTGGTCGGTGTGGCGATCGGCATTGGCGCGGCGCGCCTGCTCGATGTCGCCATCCGCGCCGGGACGTTGACGGAGGTCTATCAGGGCATCTTTTTCCTCAGCATCGCCTTCATCGCCTATTTCGGGGCCGAACTGGTCGGCGGCAACGGTTTCATCGCCGCCTTTACCGGCGGGCTCGCCTTCGGCAACAGCCTGCGCGCCTCCGCGCGCTTCATCGAGGAATTCATGGAAGGCGAAGGGCAGTTGCTGACCATGCTGACCTTCCTGATCTTCGGCGCGGTCCTGGCGCCGCTCGGCTTCCAGCACGCCAGCCTGAAGACGGTGGCGCTCGCGGTGCTCTTCCTGACCGTCGTGCGCATGGTGCCGATCTGGCTGTCATTGGCCGGGTCGGGGCTGAGCGGCTACGAAAAACTGTTTCTGGGCTGGTTCGGGCCGCGCGGCCTGGCCTCGATCCTGTTCGTGCTTTACGTGCTGGAACGCTTCGCGGTGCCAGGGCGCGACGAACTGATCGCCTGCGTGGTTTTGACCGTGCTGATCAGCATCGTCGCCCACGGATTGACCGCCGGCCCGCTCGCCGCCCGCTTCGCAGCCCGCCCCGGGGCCGGCAGGGCCGAGCCGACGGAAAATATACCCGGCGATCATAGACCGCCGGGTATCTGACTTTTCGCCTTCGCTCGACCGGCGCATGCGCGCCGGCCTCCGTGGCGCGCGCGGCGGGCGATCAGCCGGCGACGAGCGCGATATGGCGCTGGGCCTGGCGCAGCGCCGAGATCAGGCGGTTTTGTCCGCGCACGAGCTGCGTCTGGGCAAAGCCGAGCGTGGTGTCGTCGAACCGGTCGAGTTCGGCCGCCGCCGCGATCGACGGCAGCGGCGGAATGGTCAGCGCCGGATCGTGGCGGAACCGGTTGACGCGGGTGAAGTTGATCGGCACCAGGATGCGCGCCAGATCCTGGATCACCCTATTGGCCCTGCCGGCGTCAACCGCCTTCGAGGCGACGCGATCGTAGAAATTCTCGAGCGCGGCCGTGAGATCGTCGACCGCCTGCTTCGACGGCGTCAGGTCGAAACGATCTCCGGCCTTGGTCTGGTACTCCGCCACCGTTTCGGCGAATTCCTTCGTCGTGGCGCGCCAGTCGAACGGCAGGATGTCGGCGTTGGCGTTGCGCAGCACCGCGAGCAGATAGACCTTGATGTCGCGCAAGAGAATGTCCTTGTCGGCGATCTCCAGCGTGTCGTTTTCGGTGTGCCAGGCTATGTTGCCGCCGCAGCCGCCAACCGTGTAGTACCCCTTCTCCTCGCGCAGCACGTCGGGCATGGTCGACGACAGCATCAGATAGCTGGAAATGCCGATATTGTTGAAGGAATAGTCGCCCGCCCGGTGCGGCCGCTCGCCCTCGATCGCCTTGCCGGCGACCTCTTCGATCACCCCGGCCAGAAAGTCCTCGGTTTCGCTCATCCGGGTCAGGTTGATGAATTCGGTGGCCCAGCGGCAGCCGGGGCTGTCGCAATTGACCTGGGCGACGCAGTTCTCCTCCAGGTCGAGCGCGAAGGCGTCCGAAAACCAGGTCGAGCCGGCATAGCGGCCGGTCGAATGGCCCGGCCACCAGCAGATCCGCACCGACCGTCTCAACGCGCCGCGATTGGCCCACAGAACGCGCGCGATCTCCAGCATCGTCGCGTCGCCGGTGGCGTTGTCGCCGACGCCGACGTCCCAGCTGTCGAGATGGCCGTGCAGGAAGACGTATTTGTCGGGCTCTTCGCTGCCCTTGATGAAAACCTCCGGCAGCTTGGAGCTGTACCAGCCTTCCTCCATCTCGGCGAACAGCGTCACGCTGCCGCCCTGTTCGGCGATGGCGGCCAGCTCTTCCCCGTCCGGCTTGTTGACCGCGACCGCCGGGATTGTCGGCTTGCGCGGCAGGTCGTCGAGATCGGGCGTGCCCCAGATCGTGGTGCAGATGCCCCAATGGACATCGACGCCGGGATTGATGCCGATCACGCCGATCGCGCCGATCTCCTCGAACTGCGCGACCAGACCGGGGCTCGCGAAGCCTTCCGAGATCACGATCTTGCCACGCACCCGCTCGGCGAGTTCCGTCGTGGTGTCGATCTTCTGCTCGAACATGTCGGTGATCATGGCGTTGTGGCGCGCACCGACATAAACCAGCGGTCCTGAAAGCCCGGCGCGCGCATCGACGCAATAGGCCGGCGGCTTGGCCCTGTAGCTTTTGCCGCCCGCCTCGACGCGGGCGGCGCCCGGCAGGCTGAGATAGAGGCTCGGCTCGTGCACCGTCACCTCGACGCCGTGCTTGCGCAGCCGCGAGACGACCTCGTCCATGCCGCGGTTCACATCGTCGGGGTGTTCGCGTTTGAAGGTCGCGAAGCTCTCCACCAGCCCCCAGGGTTCGTCCAGCGTCACCGCATCGAGGATCGCGGATTCGGTCTCGTTCATGCGAACACTCCCTCTATGTTTTATTCAGCGAAACAATGTTTTATAACTGGCAGGACGCTAACAGAGCTTTCGCGCCGCCGCAAGCCTTGCGGGCCAGTGGCGCGGCGCGGTGCGAATCGGGCGCATCATGGCGGGCGGCGCCGGTCATGGGGCGCCGTCGGGTCGGTGTGCGGAGGTGGCGGTTGGGGAGCGGCGCCAGACCGCGCGCTGCGCGCCGTCTGGTCAGGCGATCGATTTCACCGGCGCCGCCATATGGTGGTCGGACGGGTGGATCGACAATTTCGCCGAGATCGCCGCGGCGGCGTCACGGACCGCCTTGAGGTAGATTTCGCGCTTTTCCTCATTGTAACGCGCCACCGCGCCGGCGACCGAGATTGCCGCGATGACCTCGCCGTCATTGCCGTAGATTGGCGCGGCGACGGAGAAGGCGCCCTCGTCGAGATCGTTGAGCGCGATGTTGTAGCCATTGGCCCGGATGCGTTCGAGCGTCTCGCGCAATTTCTCGCGGTCGGTGATCGTGTAGGGGGTGAACGCTTCCAGCGGCTCGGCCAGCACGGCGTCGATGACGCCGGTGCCCGCATAGGCCAGAACCAGCAGCGAGCCCCCGCCGGCGTGCAGCGGGCCGTTGCGGCCCGCCTGGGCGAACAGGCGGATCGAGTGATGGCCGGGCCGCGTGGCCAGGACAAGCGAGCGGTGGCCTTCGCGCACGATAAGATTGACGTTCTCCAGCGTCCGGTCGCGCAGCGCGTCCATCACCGGGCGCGCCGCGAAAAGCAGACTGCCGTCGCGTCCGACCCGCTCGCCGAGCACGCCGACCCGGTAGCCGAGCGAATAGACCGCGCGCTCGGGGTCGCGGAAAACGAAGCCGCGATCCTCCAGCGTCTGCAGCAGCCTGAAGACGATTGTCTTGGTCATGCCCAGCGATTTCGCCAGCGCGGTGACGCCCTGGTCGGGCTGGTCGGCCAGCGCTTCCAGAACCGAGAGCGCCCGATCGACGGCGGCAATCTTGTAGTTGTTCGTGCCGTTCATCGCGAAGGCTCCCTTTGGTTCGATTATCGCCGGTTCATCGCTTCTTGCAATATTGCAGAAATGTGGTTTACTCAAGAAATAAGAAACATTGTTTTAGTCAATGAAACAAATTCTGGGAGGGATGGATATGCGCATTGCCTATGTCGTGCCGGGGCCGATGTCCAAGGGGCCGATGGGCGCAAGCGAGATGCGCCGGCGCGAGGCGCTTCTCAACGGCTGGGCCTTCGCCGGAACCGAGGTTGTCGTCGTCGACGTGCCCGACGGTCCGGCCTCCATCGAATCGGCCTATGAAGAGGCGATGTCCGTGCCGGCCACGGTCGAGCGCATCATGGCCTGCGAGCGCGACGGCTTCGATGCCGCCATCATCGGCTGTTTCGGCGATCCGGGCCTGGAGGCCGCCCGCGAACTCGCCACGATCCCGGTCATCGGCCCGTGCGAATCCTCCCTTCTGCTCGCCGCCGGGCTCGGGCACAAATTCAGCGTGCTGACCATCTTCGATAGCTTGATCGCGGGCCAGGAAATGCTCGCGATCCGCGCCGGCGTGCGCGACAAGCTGGCCTCGGTGCGCGCGACCGACATTCCCGTGCTCGATCTGATGAAGGAGCCGGCAGCGACGAAAAAACGCCTTATCGACGTGGCGCGCGCCTGCGTGGAGGAGGACCGGGCCGACGCCTTTTTGTTCGGCTGCATGACCATGTCCTTCCTCGATATGGGCGACGAGGTTTCGGCCGCGGTCGGCGCCCCGGCGGTCAATGCCGGCCGAGCCGCCCTCAAACATGCCGAAACGCTGGTCTCGATGGGGCTCAGCCATTCCAAGAAAGCCTATCCGCTGCCGCCGAAAATGGCGGCCGGCCATTCCTTCGAGGCCCTGCGGGTCGCCTGAGGCGTTCCGCCAAGAATGACAACGAATCCGTTCCAGAGGAGAAAAAGCGATGAAGTCGATCCACAAGGCGGCGCTGGCAACTGCGCTTGCCACGCTGTTTGCATCCGCCCCGGCGCTGGCGGGCGATCCGATCCGCACCATTGACGTGTTCACCCGTCCGCAGGCCGCGCAGCCGCAGGAGTTCCAGTCCGTCCAGCTGATCGCGCAGGAATGGCGCAAGCTCGGCCTCGACGTCAATGTGCGCGTGATGCCGTGGGAACAGATGGCCGATATCGTCTGGTATCAGCGCGACAAGTGGGACGTGACCGCCTGGCAGATGGTCGGCCGCCCCGAGCGTTCCGACCCGGACGAGATCGTCTACAACCTGTTCCACTCCTCGACCGCCGAGAAGGGCTATAATTTCATCGGCTACAGCAATCCCGAATTCGATGCGGTCGCCGAGGCGCAACGCGTCGAGATCGACGAGGCCAAGCGCAGGCAGCTCGTCTACAAGGCGCAGGAAATCCTCGCCGCCGACCAGCCCAACATGATGCTGGTACACCCCAAGTCGACCTTCGCCTACGACAAGACGGTGTGGAAGCCGGACTCGGTCGTCAACCAGAGCGGCATCGGCATCCGCAACACCTGGACCTTCATGTCGCTGGAGCCGCTGGGCGAACAGCGCGACATTATCGTCAACTCGGGCGATAACGTGCAGGCCGTCAATCCGCTCTACATCTCCGGCGGCGTCGACAGCTGGGTAACGGAGCTGCTCTACGACCGGCTGGCGCGCGTCGGGCCCGACGGCCTGCCCAAGCCGTGGGCTGCCGAAAGCTACGAGTGGAAGGACGACAAGACGATCGAGGTCAAGCTGCGCGCCGGCATGAACTGGCATGACGGCAAGCCGGTAACGGTCGAGGACGTCAAGTTCTCCTTCGATGCCGTCGTCAGCGGCGAGGCGCCGATGTACAAGCCGTTCGCCACCAATGTCGCCGGCATCGACATCGTCGACGACCGCACCTTGGTGTTCCATCTCAACAATCCCGCCGCCTCCTTCGTCACCTCGAGCCTGGCCAAGATCAATCTGATCCCCAAACATGTGTGGGAGCCGGTGCTGGAGGACCTCAAGACCAAGGAGGAAAACGCCGAGAGCTATCAGGAAGACACCCCGATCGGCTCGGGCCCCTTCAAGTTCGAGCGCTGGCTGACCAACGAGGAGATCGTCCTGTCGGCCAACAAGGATCACTTCAACGCGCCGAAGGCGGACCGCTGGATCCTGCGCATCGTTCCCAATGTCGAGGCCGCGCTCGGTATGCTGCGCTCCGGCGAGATCAACTTCATCGGCGAGTTCTCCGGTGATCCGCAGGTGTTGATCGACGCCGCCGAGGCCGATGGCGACCTGAATGTCGTGTCGACCGTCGATATCGGCTTCCGCTATCTCGCCTTCAACGAGCGGCGCGCGCCTTTCAACGACGCGGCGTTCCGCCGCGCTCTGTCGGCCGCGGTCGACCGGCGGCTGATCGTCAAGGCGGCCTTCAAGGGCTTCGCCGAGGCGTCGAACTCGGTCGTATCGCCGGCGCTCGAATTCTGGCACGACGCCGCCGTGGTCGAGAATTTCAAGGCCGGTCAGGACCTTGCCAAGGCGATCCTCGATGAGGCGGGCTACACGCTCGAGGGCGACCGCTTGCACTATCCGGGCGACCAGAAGGAAGAATACGCCCAGTAGAGACCGAGGCGCCGTGCCGGATCCGTTCCGGCACGGCCTGCTCGGCAGGGCCGTTCTGACGCCATCACGGGAGTTCTAGGGGAATGTATCAGCTAAAGGCGGCGGTCGGCCGGACCCTGCAGCTCGGTCTCGTGCTGTGGGCGGTCGTGACGATCCTGTTCTTGATGTTCCGCCTGATGCCCGGCAATCCGATGGCGGCCTATATCGACCCGACCTTCACCGAGGAGCAACAGCTCGCTCTGATGGCCCAGTTCGGCCTCGACAAGCCGTTATGGGAACAATATTTCATCTATCTCGCCAATCTGGTGCAGGGTGAGCTCGGCCAGAGCTTCCGCTATCGCGAGCCGGTCGCCGAACGCATCCTGGCCCTGCTGCCCAACACGCTGATCCTCACCTTCACCTCGCTGATCATCGCCTACGTGTTCGGCGTCTTGGCCGGCGCCTATCTCGCCTGGCGGCGCGGCAGCGCGGTCGAACAGGCGGCGATCCCGGTCGTCCTGACGACGCGCGCCATGCCGGAATTCTGGCTCGGCATGGTGCTGTTGGCGATCTTCTCCTTCTGGCTCGGCTGGTTTCCCGCCGGCGGCACGCGCTCGGCCGGCACCGATCATGGCAGCCTGCTGGGCCTTTACACCTCGTCCGATTTCCTGTCGCACCTGGCCCTGCCGGCGCTGACGCTCGCCATCTACAGCCAGGGCCTGCCGCTGCTTTTGATGCGCTCCAACATGCTCGACGTCATGAAGGAGGATTTCGTGACCATGGCGCGCATCAAGGGCCTGTCCAACTGGACCGTGGTCGTGCGCCACGCCGCGCGCAACGCGCTGTTGCCGGTGATGACCTCCTTCGCCATCGCCGTCGGCTATCAGCTGCAGGGCAATGTCGTGGTCGAATCGGTGTTTTCCTGGCCGGGGCTGGGGCGCGAGCTGGTCAATGCGGTCTCCGCCTCCGACTACCCGCTCGCCCAGGGCGCGTTCCTGATGATCGCGATCGTGGTCATCCTGATGAACCTGATCGCCGATCTGCTCTACGCATTGCTTGATCCCAGGGTGACGCATGTCTGAAACCGCCATCGCCCGCCCCGGTCTCGTCTCGCGCCTGTTCGGCGCGCTGCGCCTGCCCACCAATGATCCGTTCGCTGTCGCCGGATTGGTGATCTACGCCGTCTTCGTGTTGACCGCGATCTTTGCCGACCAGATCGCGCCCTACGATCCGACCGAGATCCTCTACACCGAGGAGTTCGATCTCGCCGCCGATCTGAGACCCGGCGAGCAGGGCTTCGTGCTTGGCACCACCAGTCTCGGCCGGGACATCTTTTCGCAGATCGTCCACGGCAGCCGCTCCGCGCTGCTGATCGGCGTCACGGCGGCCTTGATGGTCGCGCTGATCGGCTCGATCGTCGGCCTCGTCTCGGGCTATTTCGGCGGCTGGGTCGACGCGCTGTTGATGCGGCTGGCCGACATCGCCTTCGGCATTCCGTTCCTGCCTTTCGTCATTGTGCTGGCGGCGTTCCTGGAGCCGTCGATCTGGAACGTGGTTTTCGCCATGGCGCTGGTCTTGTGGCGCGACACCGGCCGCGTCATCCGCAGCCAGGTTCTGACCCTGCGCTCGCGCGGTTATGTCGAGGCGGCGCGCGTGGCCGGTTCCTCCAACCTCAGGATCATCATGCGCCACATCGCGCCCAACATCCTGCCGCTCTCCTTCCTCTACGGCTCGATCGCCATCGGGTGGGCGATCCTGACCGAAGCCTCGATCAGCTTTCTCGGCTTCGGCGATCCGAGCCAGATCAGCTGGGGCTACATGCTGCAGGACGCCTTCGCCAGCCAGGCGCTCGCCAAGCAGGCCTATTACTGGTTCGTGCCGCCGGGCATCTGCATCATCCTTGTCGTCAGCGCGGGCTTCTTCATCACCCGCGGTTATGAAAACATCCTGTTTCCGAAGTTGGGCAGATGAACGAGATCCTGCTTTCGGTGCGAGACCTTGAAGTCGGTTACAAGGTCGGCCGCCGCATCATCCATGCCGTCGACGGGGCCAGTTTCGACGTGCCGCGCGGCGCGATCGTCGGGCTTGTCGGCGAATCGGGGTGCGGCAAGACCACGGTGGCGCGCGCGCTGACCCGCGTCATCGCCGACAACGCGCTGATCACCGGCGGACAAATGCTGTTCGACGGCCGCGACATCGCCGCCCTGCCGGAGCGCGAGATGAACAGGCTGCGCTGGCGCGACATCGCCTTCATCCCGCAAAGCGCGATGAATTCGCTCGATCCGGTCTACACCGTCGAATACCAGCTCAACGAGGTGCTGCGCCGGCGCGGCGGGCTGAGCGCGCGCCAGGCGCGCTTGCGCTCGGAAGAGCTGTTCGAGATGGTCGGCATCGAGCCCGGGCGGCTGCGCGATTTTCCGCACCAGTTCTCCGGCGGCATGCGCCAGCGCGTGGCGATCGCGCTAGCGCTGGCGCTCAATCCCAAGCTGATCATCGCCGACGAGCCGGTGACCGCGCTCGACGTGATCGTGCAGCGCCAGATTCTCGACCAGTTGCGCGAATTGCAGTCTCAGCTCGGCATTTCGGTGATCCTGGTCACACACGACATTTCCGTCGTCGCCTATGTCTGCGACCGCGTCGTGGTGATGTATGCCGGCCGCGTCGCCGAGGCCGGACCGATGGCGGCGACCATCACCCGGCCGGCTCACCCTTACACGATCGGGCTGCGCAACGCCTTTCCCGATCTGCAGGGCGCGGCCGATGGCATGCTGGTGCCGATCGAGGGCGCGCCGCCAAGCCTGGTCGAGCCGCCGCCCGGCTGCCGGTTCGCGCCGCGCTGCCCGTTCGCGCTCGAAAGATGCCGCCTCGAGGTGCCGGAAACCCACGTGCTGGCCGATGGCCATAGCGCTGCCTGCCATCGCTCCGGCGAGGCCGACATGCTGCGCGCGGAAGGATCGAAAACCCAGACATGGCTCAGCGCATGAGGATTGCCGGCAAGCACAGGCATGAGGTGTTCGTGTCCGCGCGCGACGCGCGGCTCCATTTTCGCGCCGGCGGCGCGCTGGCCGCGATGCGCGGCAAGTCCCGCCTGATCAAGGCCGTCGACGGCGTCAGCTTCGACATTTGCCGCGGCGAAAGCGTGGGCCTGTTGGGCGAATCCGGCTGCGGCAAGACCTCCATGGGCCGCATGCTGCTGAAGCTGGAGCAGGCGACCGGCGGCGCCGTCACCTTCGACGGCGCCGATCTCAACACGTTACGCGGTGAAGCACTCAAAAAGTTCCGCACCCGCGCGCAACTGATCTTCCAGAACCCGTTCGATGCCGTCAATCCGCGCTTCACCATTCGCGCCACGCTGGCCGAACCGCTTGAGAACGCCGGCATCCCGGCGGCCGAGCGCGAACAGCGCATCATCGCCGCGCTGGAACTGGTGCGTCTGCCCAATCCGGCCGAATTCCTCGACCGCCACCCGCACCAGCTCTCCGGCGGCCAGCTCCAGCGCGTGGTGATGGCGCGCGCGCTCATTCTCCAGCCGGATTTCGTGGTGGCCGACGAGCCGGTCTCGATGCTTGACGTGTCGGTGCGGGCCGGCGTCTTGAACGTGTTCCGTGACGTGCGCGACCGGCTGAACCTGACGGCGATCTATATCAGCCACGACCTGGCGCTGGTGCGTTATGTCTGCGAGCGCACCATCGTCATGTATCTCGGCCGCATCATGGAGGACGGTCCGACCGAGGATATCGTCCGCGAGCCGCTGCATCCCTATACCAGGGCGCTGGTCGCCGCCGTGCCGGTGCCCCATCCCGACCAGGACCACGCGCCATTGCCGATCGGCCGCGGCGCCCCCGACCCACTCAACCCGCCATCGGGTTGCGTGTTCCGCGATCGCTGCCCGAAGGCGCACGCACGTTGC
Source organism: Nitratireductor sp. (assembly GCA_039973095.1). Taxonomy (GTDB): domain Bacteria; phylum Pseudomonadota; class Alphaproteobacteria; order Rhizobiales; family Rhizobiaceae; genus Mangrovimarina. The sequence goes on from JBDWLQ010000005.1 coordinate 48,831, forward strand.
GCCGCCGAAATCCCGGCGCCGCGCCAGGTCGGCACGCGCCGCGTCGCGTGCCATCTCTATGACGAGGCCGGGGTGGCCGCGCCGGGGAAGACGGCCTGATGCGCGCCGCCTTCTACACCCGCACCGGCCCGGCCGCCGACGTGCTCGAAATCGGCGAACGCCCCGATCCGGTCGCCGGACCCGGCGAGGTGTTGGTGCGCGTGCGCGCTTCCGGCATCAACCCGGCCGACGTCAAGCGCCGCGCCGGCTGGCGCGGCATGGCGATGGAGCATCCGCTCGTCATCCCCCATACCGACGGCGCCGGCGAGATCGTCGGTGTCGGGTCGGGCGTCGACCGGGTGCGGATCGGCGAACGGGTGTGGCTGTGGAACGCGCAAGGCGGTTATGGCGAGGCCGGCCGGCCGTTCGGCAGCGCCGCCGAGCTGATCGCGCTTCCCGCGGGGCAGGCGGTCCACCTGCCCGATGAATTCGACTTTGCGGCCGGCGCCTGTCTCGGCGTGCCGGCGATGACGGCGCATCGCGCCGTCCATGCCGACGGGCCGGTCGCGGGCCTGACGGTCCTCGTCAACGGGGCCGCGGGGGCCGTCGGCCACATGGCCGTGCAGATCGCCACCGCCGCCGGCGCGCGTGTCATCGGCACGGCGGGAAGCGGGCAGGGCGCTGACCATGCGCGCGCCGGCGGCGCCGCGCATGTGATCGACCGTCATCGCGAGGACGTCGCCGCGCGGGTGATGGAGCTGACCGGCGGGACCGGCGTCGACCGGGTGGTGGAGGTCGATTTCGGCGCCAACCACCGCACCGACATCGCCGTCCTGAAGGCAAACGGCACGATTGCGTCTTATTCGTCGACGAGCGAGCCGGAACCGGTGCTGTCCTATTACGCCTTTGCCAACAAGGGCGCCAATCTGCGCTTCATCCAGGGGTTCGCCATTCCCGCGGACGCGCGCCGGGCCGGCGAGCGGCGTCTGGCCGAACTCGCGGCGGCCGGCCGCCTGACGGTCGCGATCGCCGAGACCTATCCGCTCACCGAAATCGCCGCCGCCCACGCCCATGTCGAAAAAGGCGCCATCGGCAATGTCGTCGTCACGATCTGACGGAACCCGTCCGCGCAGGATCTTCGAGGAAGGAAACGATGCTTCAATCCGTTGAACAGCAGAACCCGGGCGCGGAGGCCGGCCGGACTTGCGATCCGGTGTCGCTCGAGATTATCCGCGGCGCCATCGCCGCTGCCCAGTCGGAGATGGAGGCGCTGCTCGAACGCACCGCGATCTCGGCCTTCATCCGCGAGAAGAAGGATTTTTATACCGCCTTGTTCGATGCCGATGGCGTCATGGCGGTCGGCTCGATGGTGCCGATCTTCGGCGACATGACGGGCCCCGTGCTGGAGGCATTCCCCGCCGACACCATGAAGCCCGGCGATCTTTACTGGTACAATGATTGCTACGGCTCGCGCGGCGCGGTTTCGCATTCCAACGATCAGGTGCTGCTGGCGCCGGTGTTCCAAGACGGCAAGCGTTGCGCCTTCGTGATGAGCTGGGCGCATTTCGCCGATATCGGCGGCATCCGCCCGGGCTCGATCAGCCCCGACGCGACCGAAATCTTCCAGGAAGGCATCATCATCCCCGTCACCAAGCTGATCGACGGTGGCGTGACCAACGAGGCCACGCTGTCGATCTTCCACCGCAATTCGCGGTTCCCCGAGCAGAGCGTCGGCGACATGCGCGCCCTGATGGCGAGTGTGGAGCTCGGTGTCAGACGTGTTGCCGAAATCGTCGACAGGTTCAGTCCGGACGTGTTTTCCGACGCGCTCGCCCAGTTGCTGGCCCGCACCCGGCGCCTGGTGCGCGAGAGGCTCGCCGAGACCTTCGATTATGGCACCCACCGCTTCACCGACGCCATTGACGGCGACGGCCACGGCAACGGGCCGTTCAAGATCCGGTTCGCCCTGACCCGGGAAAAGGGCGGGGACGGCGAGGATCGTTTCGTCTTCGATGCCGGCGAAACCGACGATCAGGCGCCGGGTCCGGTGAACTACATCATGAATCGCGGCGTGCCCGGCATGGCGCTCGGGCTTTATTATCTCGGCGGCGATGCGGGCCAGGTGTGCAATGCGGGCGGGCCGGACGCGATCGACGAGGTGCGCCTGCGCGAGGGCTCGCTTTTGATGCCGCGCTTTCCGGCCCCGCTCGGCATGCGCGGCCTGACCACGATGCGCGTCCTGTCGGCCATGAACGGCCTCGTCAACGTCGCCGGCGGCGGTGCGCCGGCCGCCAATTCGGCCTATGTGATTTCCATCATGCGCGGCAATTTCCGCACCGAGGCCGGCCAGCTGGAGCGTTTCCTGCTCGCCGACGGCATCGGTGTCGGCTATGGCGCCAGGCCCAACGCCGACGGCATCGACGCCGTCTATTTCGTCGCCCAGGAGAACTATCCCGTCGAGTTCCTCGAACTCGGCTATCCGGTGCGGCTCCTGCGCTACGGCGTCGTGCCCGATTCCGGCGGACCCGGCCGCTACCGAGGCGGCTGTGGAATCGTGCGCGAATACGAGATCCTCGCCGAGGATGCCGTGCTCGCCGTGCGCATCGACAGCGTCAAGAACCCGCCCTGGGGCATCGATGGCGGGATGGGCGGTGGCGTCGGACGCGCCACGGTCAATCCCGGCACCGAGCGCGAGCGGGTTCTTGCGCCGTTGTCGGACGGCAACCGTCTGGTGCGCGGCGACATTCTGCGCATGGAGACCGGCGGCGGCGGCGGCCACGGTCACCCCTTCGACCGACCGGCCGAGCGTGTGCTGGAGGACGTGCTCGGCGGCTATGTCGGCGTCGACGCCGCGCGCGACAACTATGGCGTCGTCATCGCCGATGGCGCGATCGACAGGCAGGCAACGACCGCCCTGCGCAAGAAAAGGCCGGCCACGCGCCGCTTCCACCGTCAGGAGTATGTCGATGCCCTCGTCTGACCAGTTCGCGATTGCCGTGGATATCGGCGGCACCTTCACCGACATCTCTTTGCTCGAGCGCGGGACCGGCAAGGTCTGGCGTGCCAAGACGCCGAGCGTGCCGTCCGATCCCTCGCAAGCCTTCCTGACCGGAATAAGGCTGGCGCTCGCCGATGCCGGCCGCGATGCGTCGGCCCTGACCCAGGTGCTGCATGGCACCACGGTCGCCACCAATATGATCCTGGAAAACAAGGGCGCGCGCGCCGCGCTGGTCACGACGCGGGGCTTTCGCCATGTGCTGGCCATCGGCCGCCAGGACATCCCACGCAGCGCCAATCTCTACACATGGGTCAAGCCCGAACGGCCGGTGCCGGCCTCGCGCATCGTCGAGGTCGACGAACGCGTTGCCGCCGGCGGCGCGGTACTGCGCGAGCTCGACGAGGCAAGCGTTCTTGCCGCCGCCGAAAAGCTGAAGGCGATGGATATCGAGGCCGTCGGCGTCTGTCTGCTGCACGCCTTCGCCAACCCCGCCCACGAACGGCGGGTCGCCGACATGCTGCGCCAGGCGCTGCCGGGCGTCGCGGTCACCACCTCCACCGACGTGCTGCCGGTGGTGCGCGAATATGAGCGCTCCCTGACCACGGTGCTCAACGCCACCGTCATGCCCGGCGTGACGAACTATGTCGGCCGGCTCGAACAGCGTCTCCAAAGCGAGAACGTCGCCGCGCCGCTGCTTCTGATGCAGTCCAATGGCGGCGTCGCCGGGGCCGCGGCGATCCGCCAGGCGCCGGCGCTGACCGCGCTTTCCGGCCCGGCCGCCGGCGTCGTCGGCGCGCGCGCGATCGCCGCTGCCTGCGGCATCGACGACCTGATCACCGTCGATATTGGCGGCACCAGCGCCGATATCTGCCTGATCAAGGACGGCAAGATCGGGCTCACCCAGCACGGCAAGGTCGGCGAATGGCCGCTGCCGCTGCCGATGGTCGACATGGTCACGATCGGGGCCGGCGGCGGCTCGATCGCCGCGGTCGAGGACGACACGCTGACGGTCGGCCCGCGCAGCGCCGGCGCCATGCCGGGGCCGGCCGCCTACGGCCATGGCGGCGAAGACGCGACCGTCACCGACGCCCACGTCGTGCTCGGCCATCTGCCGGCCCGGCTGCTGGGCGGAAAGATGGCGCTCGACGCCGAGGCCGCGCGCGCGGTGATCGACGAAAACGTCGCCGGCCCGCTCGGCCTGACGGTCGAGGACGCCGCGCGCGGCATTCTGGCGATCGTCGACAACCACATGATCGGCGCCGTGCGGGTGGTGTCGGTCGAGCGCGGCCACGACCCGCGCGATTTCACGCTGGTGCCGTTCGGCGGCGCCGGACCGCTGCACGGTTGCGCGCTCGCCGGCCTGCTCGGCATCACCCGCGTGCTGGTGCCGCCGGCGCCGGGCGTCTTGTGCGCCGACGGCCTGCTTGCCGCCGACCTCAAGGCCGAGTTCAGCCGGACCCTGCCCAAGGCCGGTCCCGTCGACGTTGCTGCGGCCGCGACGATCTTCGCCGATCTGGAGACCCAGGCCAGGCGCTGGCTGGAAAGCGAGAATGTCGCGGCGCAAAACCGGCGCATCGCCCGCGTGGCGCTGCTGCGTTATCACGGCCAGGGCGGCGAGATCGCCGTCGCCTGGGGCGAGACGGCCGACGAGATCGAACGCGGCTTCGCCGCCGCGCATCAGGCGCTTTACGGGTTCACGCTCGACGCCGCGATCGAACTGATCACGCTCAGGGTCGAAGCGACCGGGCTCACCGCGCGGGTTGCCCCCGAAAGCCTGGCGCCCGGCGATCCGCTCGAGGCCTACGACCACGTCCCGGTCCATCTCGGGTCGGGCCAGGCGACGGTGCCGGTCGTCGATCGCGCCGGGCTCGGCGCGGGGGCGCGTTTTGCCGGGCCGATGGTGCTCACCCAGCTCGACACCACCACCCTGGTGCCGCCGGGCTGGAACGCAATCGTTCACCCGACCGGCGCCCTGATCCTGACCCGCAGCGAGGACGACAAGGCGTGACCGAGATTGCTTCGCCGCTTGCCGGCATTTTCGACCATATCGAGGCCAACCGGGACGCGTTCGTCGCGCGGCTGATGGACTATGTCCGCCATCCGAGCATCAGTGCCCACAACCAGGGCATCGGCGAGGTCGCCGGGATGCTCGTGGGCTTCCTGCGGAAGCTCGGCATGGAGGCAGAGACGGTGCCGACCAGCGGCCACCCGATGGTGCTTGGCCGCCGCGATGTCTCGCCCGATAAGCCGACCGTGCTGCTTTATGGCCATTATGACGTGCAGCCGCCGGACCCGCTGGAGCTGTGGACCAGCCCGCCCTTCGAGCCGACAATCCGCGACGGGCGCATCTATGCGCGCGGCATCGGCGACAACAAGGGCCAGCATTTCGCGCAACTGCTGGCGCTCGAATCGCATCTCGCCGTCACCGGCGACCTGCCCTGCAACGTCTTGTTCCTGCTTGAGGGCGAAGAGGAGATCGGCAGCCCGCATATCGCCGAGTTCGTGCGCGCCCATGCCGACAGGCTGAAGGCCGATCTGGTCGTGACCTCCGACGGGCCGCTGCACGAAAGCGGCGCGCCCGTCGTCACCTTCGGCGTGCGCGGCGTCGCCGCCTTCGAACTCAGGGCCAAGACGGCCTCGCGCGACGTCCATTCCGGCAATTTCGGCGGCGTGGTGCCCAATGCCGTGTGGACGCTGGTTCATCTGCTCGCCACGATGAAGGACGAGGACGGCGCAATCACGATCGAGGGGCTGACCGAGCCGGTGATCCCGCCGACCAATCTGGAGCGCGACGCGGTCGAGCGCCTGCCGCTCGATCTCGAGGCTATCAAGGCCGAACTCGGCCTGTCGCGTCTCGATGCGCCGGCCGGACGGGGTTATTTCGACCGGCTGATGTTTCATCCCACACTCACCATCAACGGCTTTCATGGCGGTTATGGCGGGCCGGGCATGAAGACGGTCCTGCCGTGCGAGGCGGTCGTCAAATGCGATATTCGCCTGGTCGAGCCGCTGACGCCCGACTATGTGTTCGACAAGGTGCGTGCGCATGTCGAAAAACACGCGCCGGAGGTCGAGTTCGTGCCGCTCAACGGCATGTTGCCGTCGAAGACCCCGATGGATTCGCCCTATGTCGAGCCGATCCGCCGCGCGGTGGTTGCCGCGCGCGGGGTTGAGCCGCTGCTCTACCCGACCGTCGGCGGCAGTCTGCCCGACTATGTCTTCACCAAGATCCTCGGCCTGCCGGCCTTCGTCATCCCCTACGCCAATGCCGATGAAGCCAACCACGCGCCGAACGAGAATTTGAAGATCACGTGTTTCATCGACGGCGTCAAGACGGGCGCCGCGCTGCTTGCGGAACTGGGCGCGCTGCGGCGCTGACGCCCCGCGTCGCGTCGCCTCGGCCCAAACCGTTGCAGCGCGGCCGGGGCCTTGCCAAGCGGCCGGCCTATCGCCGATGATCGGCATGAGCCGGCGCGGTGGGCGGGCAATCTCCCGTCCGCGCCGGCCTGTTTTCGTCACGGCAGCGCGCTGCCCGCCCCTCTGTTCGGTCCCGACACGGTGATGCCACGATGACGCCGCCTCTTGCCGATCCGCGCGGGTTTCTCGCCGGCCTGTTTGCAACCGCCGTCGAGGCCGCCGATCCGCTGGCGGCGCTGCGCAATCACCTTCCGCAACGCCCCGTCGGCCGCACCGTCGTGGTCGGCGCCGGCAAGGCGGCGAGCCAGATGGCGGCCGCCTTCGAGCGCCTGTGGGACGCGGAGCTCTCCGGTGTCGTGGTCGCGCGCGCCGGCCCGGTTGAGGCCTGCGAGCGGATCGAGGTGCTGCAGGCGTCCCACCCCGTGCCCGACGAGAACGGGCTTGCCGCCTCGGCGCGGCTGCTTGAAACGGTCGGCGGGCTGACCGGCGAAGATCTGGTCGTGGCGCTTATCTCGGGCGGCGGGTCGGCCCTGCTCGCCGCGCCGGCCGAAGGCCTGACGCTTGCCGACGAGATCACGGTCAACCGCGCGCTGCTTTCCTCGGGCGCGCCGATTTCGGCCATGAACGTGGTGCGCAAACATATGTCCCGCATCAAGGGCGGGCGCCTCGCCGCCGCGGCGGCGCCGGCCAGGGTGGTGAGCCTGATCGTCTCCGACGTGCCGGGCGACGATCCGGCGCTGGTTGCCTCCGGGCCGACCGTTGCCGACTCCGCCACCGCCGAGGAGGCGCTTGCGATCGTGCGCGACTATCGCATCGAGCTGCCCGAGCGCGTTCTCGCCCAGATCCGCTCCGCCGGGTCGAGAGCGCCGTCGCCGACAGATCCCGCCTTCCGCGACAACGTGGTCGAGGTGATCGCCTCGGCGCGGCTGTCGCTCGACCGCGCGGCCAGGGCGGCGCGCGCGGCCGGCGTGGAAACCACGATCCTGTCCGACCGCATCGAGGGCGAGGCGCGCGAGATCGGCCGCATGCATGCCGCGCTTGCGCTCGAGCGCGCGCGTCAAGGCAGCACCGATGGTCGGCCGGTGCTGCTGCTTTCGGGCGGCGAGACCACCGTCACCATCGGCGACGGCACGTATGGCAAGGGCGGCCGCAACACGGAATTTTTGCTTTCCTTCGCGCTCGACATTGACGGGGTCGAGAACGTTCACGCGCTCAGCGCTGACACGGACGGCATTGACGGCTCGCAGGACAATGCCGGCGCGTTTTGCGACGGCGCGACGGCCGCCCGTATCCGCGCGGCGGGCGGCGACCCGCGCCGTTTGCTGCTTGCCCACGATGCCTGGTCGGCCTTCGATCTTGCCGGGGATCTGTTCGTTCCGGGGCCGACCGGCACCAATGTCAACGATTTCCGCGCCATTCTCGTCAGGTAAGAGCGGCCGTGCCGCGCATCAGCCGGTGGCCGCCGCCGGCAGGTCGAGCACCGCCCGCAGGCCGGGCAGGCCGTTTTCCAGGCTGAGCGTGCCCCCGGCCGCCGCCGCGATCTCGCCGGCGATCGACAGGCCGAGCCCGGCGCCCTGTCGGTCCTCGTCAAGACGACGGCCGCGCCCGGCGATCGAGGCGAGTGCGTCGTCCGGGATCCCTGGTCCGTCGTCGCGGATCTCGATGCGCACGCGCCCGTTGCTTTGCCGCGCCGTTATCGCGACACGGGAGGCGGCATGGCGTGCGGCGTTCTCGGCGAGCGCGCCGAGCGCTTCCGACAGGTCGGCCGGGTCGAGCGCCACCGCAAGCTCCGCCGGCGCATCGATCGCCCAGTCGAGCCGCTCACCGTCGGGCGTACGCCGCAGGACCGAGGCGATCCGCGCTACCAATTCGGCGACCGGGGTCGCTGCCCGCGCCGCGCGCGCGGCGGCCCGGGCGCGGATAAGTTCGCGATCGACATGGGTCTGCATGGCGCGGGCGACCTCCTCGATGGCGCTGGCGGCCTGGTCCTCGCCGCGCGCGCGCAGCCGTTCCGCTTCGCCGAGCAGGGCCTGCAGCGGGGTCTTGAGCCCATGCGCCAGATCGCCGGCGCGGGCCCGGGCGCGTTCGACATCGGCCTGGCGTGCCTCCAGCAGCGCATCGATCTCCCCGGCGAGCGGACGCATCTCGCGCGGCCAGTCGCCGCCCATGCGCCTCACCCGGCCGTTGCGCAGCGCCGCCACCCGCGTGCCGATCCGCCCGAGCGGACGCAGCCCGAAAACGAGTTGCGCGCCCTGAGCGGCGATCAGGATCAGGGCGAGCAGCAGCAGATAGGGCGACAGATCGGCGGCGAAGGCGCGCCGCGCGGCTGAAAGTTCGGCGGCGTCCATCGCCACCGTCGCCCGCGCCGCGCCGCCGCCGAGCGAGGCCGGAAGCTCGACGATGCGTTCGAGCGCCAGCAGCGTCGTGTCGTCGGGGCCGGCGATCTCGTGGCTGTGCACCTGGCCGTCGGCCAGCTCGTCGACCGGCAGGTCGAGCGCCGCGTCCCAAAGCGAGCGCGAGCGCAGCATCTGGTCGGTCGTCTCGATCTGCCAGTAGAGCCCGCCATAGGGCCGGCGAAACCGTGGGTCGGCGGGCGGCGTGGAAAGCCGCAATGCCTGTCCCTGCCGCGCCAGGCCCGCCAGCACCTGGTCGAGCTGGACCGCCATTTCTGCCTCGGCGCGGCGTTGCACATGGGTGCCAAACAAGGCTGTCAGACCGAAACCCGCCAGGCCGAGCGCCACGATCACCGCTGCCGCGCCGACGAGCGCAAGCCGCAGCCGTAGCGACAGGCCGCTCATGCCGTTCCACCTTCCAGGAAATAGCCGAAACCGCGGCGCGTGCCGATCACGCCGGTACCGAGCTTGCGCCGCAGGCGGGTCATGACGGCCTCGAGCGCGTTGGCTTCCCGCGCGTCGTCATCGCCGTAGAGATGCTCGAGCAGTTCGCTCGGCGGCACCACGCGGTCTCCGTGCAGGGCGAGATAGGCAATCAGCCGGTATTCCAGCGCGGTCAGCGAGACCGGCACGCCGTTCACCGACACCGTCATGCGGTTGGTGTCGATGGCGAGCGGGCCGGCCTGCTGAAGCGCGCTACCGCGCCCGGCGGCGCGGCGCACCAGCGCCCGGGCCCGCGCCACCAGCTCCTCCATACGGAACGGCTTGGGCAGATAGTCGTCGGCACCGGCCTCGATGCCCTCGACGCGTTCCTGCCAGGACCCGCGCGCCGTCAGCACCAGCACCGGCATCTCGCGCCCGGCGGCGCGCCACTTCTTCAGCACGGCAAGCCCGTCCATGCTGGGCAGGCCGAGATCGAGCACGACGAGGTCGTATTCCTCGGTGTCGCCGAGAAACCAGGCGTCCTCGCCGTCGGCCGTCGTTTCGACCCGGAAACCGGCGTCGGCAAGTGTGGTCTTGATATCGCGCGCGATCCGCGCGTCGTCCTCGACCGCCAGGATCCGCATCAATCGTCCTCGTAATCGCTTTCGATCAGGTCGCCCGTGGCCGCGTCGATCTCGGCCTCCAGCAACCGTCCGGCCGGCGTCACGATCTCGATCTCGTAGACGAAGCGTCCGTCGTCGCGACCGAGATCGACCTCGATCACCCGCCCGCCCCATGTTTTCTCGACTATCGCGAGGATGCTCGACAGGGGCAGAATGTCGCCGCGCTCGAGCGCGGCGCGGGCCCGGTCGTGGTCGTCGCCGTCGCCGTCGGCGATCGCCGGCGCCGACAGCATCAACAGGATGGCTAAGCAGATGGAGCGCATCATGCGCCATCTTTTACCGTCGGCAAGCTGACGGCAAGCTGACAAAACGCGTCAGGCCGGCGTCAGGCGCAATGGCGCAGAACATGCCTTGTCAGCGCGGCAGTCCCGCCGCGTCCAACAAGGAGAAACCCGATGAAACGCACCGTTTTGCTTACCGCCGCGCTCGCGACCGCCGTTGCGCTCGCCGCCGCCGGAGCCCGTGCCTCGGACGACGACGGCCGTCGCTTCGCCGACATGCCGCCGCGCGCGCAGTGGATGAGCATCGCCGACCTCGCCGCCAAGCTCGAAGCGCAAGGCTACACCGTGCGCGAGATCGATACCGAAGACGGCGTCTACGAGGTGGAGATGACCGACGCCAACGGGATGCGTGTTGAAGCCTATCTGCATCCCGTGACCGGCGAGCCGCTCCGCAGACAGAGCGCCGACGACTGATGGCCGCGAGAGGCGAGCATCGCAGCGCGAGGATGGAGCGGGTCTGGGACCCGCTCGTCCGCACCGGTCACTGGGTGCTGGTGGCGGGGTTCGCCACCGCTTACCTGTCCGAGGGCGAGCCCGAATGGCTGCATGTGTGGGCGGGCTACGCCATCGCCATCACGGTCGCCTTGCGTATCCTTTGGGGTTGTGTCGGGCCGCGACGCGCACGCTTTTCCGACTTCGTTACCGGACCGGTTCGCGTGCTCGGCTATCTGCGGGACCTGGCGACGGGCCGGGCGCCGCGCCATCTCGGGCACAGCCCGGCGGGCGGGGCGATGACGCTCGCTTTGCTCGCCGCTCTGGCGCTGACGGCCGTCTCCGGCATGGCGACGCTGGCGGTGGAGGAAGGGCGCGGGCCGCTTGCCGGCATCGTCGCGCATCAAAGGACCGTCGAGGACGGTTCCGGCGCCGCGCGTGAACGCGACGAGGCCGGCGCGGTTTGGGAGGACGTGCACGAGTTCGCGGCGAACCTGACGCTGGTGCTTATTGTCCTGCATGTCGCCGGCGTCGCGCTTGCCAGCTACGCCCATCGGGAGAACCTCGTTCGGGCCATGGTCACGGGCGCCAAACGGGCGTTGCCCGGTTCGGCCGCCGGCGGCGAACCGGATGCCGGTGGACAGGCTAGCGGCGTGCGCGACGGATAAAAGCCCTCCCGCGTCCGGCTCGGAAAGCACGGTCGCAACCATCGGTCGGATCACGCGGGCGAGGCGCCGGCCTTGCCCGCGTTTTTCCGTCTCGTCTGGCTGCTCGGGCGGGGCCTTTCCAGGACAAAGCGCCCGCGAAACCCGGCCGTCTAATCGCGCCAGGACGGATCGCGGGCGTCGAGAGTCGATTTCAAATAGTCGAAATGGCGTTGCGCCATGCCGCGATAGGCGGCCCAGCCCGCCGCGGTCGTGCGCGCAACGTCATCCGACAGCACCGAAAGCGGCTGGCCGGTGGAGCGCGCCAGCACCAGCGTTTGAGCGGCCTTTTCAAAAAAATACAGATACTCGAACGCCTCGGCGACCGTTGCGCCGGCGATTGACACGCCGTGATTGGCCATGACGAGCACGGTGTTGCCTTTCATCGCCTCGGCCAGGCGCCGGCCTTCCTCGGCCGCATCGGCGATGCCGCCAAAGGCGAGGTCGTACCCGATGCGCCCGAAGAACCGCGCGGTGTTGTTGTCGAGCGGCAGCAGCGTCGGGTCCTTCAGACAGGCCAGCGCCACGGCATGGGGCGCGTGGCAATGCAGGATCACCCGCGCCTGCGGCAGCATTCGGTGCATGGCGCCGTGGATCGTCCAGGCCGACGCGTCGGGCGCGTCGGGCCGCTCCATCACGCCCGGATCGTCGGCGTCGAGCAGGATGAGGTCGCTGGCCCTGATCGTGGCGAAATGCTGCCAGCGCGGATTGAGCAGGAAGCGTCGTCCGTCCGGCGACACGGCGGCGCTGAAATGATTGCCCACCGATTCGCTCCATCCGAATTGATGGCAGAGCCGGAAGGCGGCGGCCATGTCGCGGCGCAGGGCGGCGACGTCGTCGTCAGGGTTCGGAACGGCTTTCAGGCTGCGCGTCGTCATGTCTTGAACCGCCCTTCGCCGACCAGCGCGCGATAGGTCGAGCGCATCTCGGCGCGGTCGGTGTAGCAGCCGCGCAGATGCCGCGCGCCGCTGGTTGCCGAATAGGCGGCGCGGCCATGCACGATGCGGTGATTGTCGAAGGTGATGCATTCGCCCGCTTGAAGCCGGAAGTTCATGACGTAGCGCGGATCCTGCAGCATTTTCCCGAACCGGCAGAAGGCCGGATAATAGTCGTCGAGCAGGTCCTGCGGCAGGTCGAAAATGTCGGCCAGGTGCTGGCTGATCGTCAGGCCGCAGACCTCGCCCTTGTCGTCGAGCTCGATGACCCTTTGACGCGCGCGCATGTCGTAGCCGTCATGTTCGCAGTAAAACGGAACGTCGATGGCGGACAGGAGCTCGAAACCGTGCGGGTCGGCGGCGCGAAACTCGTTGGCCACCGCCACGCCGTCGGCAAACAGGCTGCCGCCGCCCTCGACGGAATTGGCGCGGCAATGCAGGAACTGGACCCCCGGTGCGACCTCCTCCGCCGGCGTGTCGGTGTGCAGTTCCAGCGCCTTGGCCGTATAGGCGAGGTTCGTTGGCTTGATGTGGGTGCGCACGTCGAAATAGCTGCCCCAGAAGGTCGGCCGAACCTGACCGATCAGTTGGGCGGTTTCCGTCAACCCCTGGTCGCTGTCGGGCATGTCGGTGACCAGCGCGACTCCATCCACGATCATCGCTTCGATCCAGGCGCACACTTTATCACGGTCGGCCAGGAGCTCGGGTTGAGAGAAACGCGCCATCCGCGGGTAGTGGTCGGCGTACCAGGCCCGTCGCGGCAGGTTGGCCGGATCGGGGCGCCGGCGTCCGCCGGCGTATAGCGCGAGCGTCGTCACCGGCATGCGCGTGACATGCTCCTCGTCTTGCCAGCCCACGACCAGCGCATCGCCCTCGAAGGCGGCCGTTTCGGCGCGCGGCGGCTGGTCGAGATGGAAGATGTCGAACACGCGCTCCCGCGTTGCCGGATCGAACGATGTGGGGCAATTGTCGCGCAGCCAGTAATAGTTGAAATAGGCTTGCTGGCCGTCGGCAAGGATGACGTGCAAACCCTTGTCCGAGAGTCTGACGGCTGGCTGCGCGCTGTGTGCGATATTCATGGCGTGTCCTTAACTTAAGAACGGTGTTGTCTTGTGGTAACGCCAACATCGCTCTACTTTCCCGGCAAAGAAAAGGCGGATAAAACTGATCTCAACTTAAGTCAGGGATTAAGTCATGCATCGCTTGCCGCCGCTCCGTCTGCTCACGGCTTTCGACCTCGTCGCCCGGCTCGGCTCGATGCGCCACGCGGCCGCGCGGCTCAACGTGTCGCAGCCGGCCGTCACCCAGGCGCTGAAGGCGCTCGAGGACCATGTCGGAACCGCGTTGCTCGACCGCGGCACCCGCCCGGCGCGCCTGACGGAGGCGGGTCAACAGCTCGCCCGCGCAACCGGCGAAGGGCTCGACATGATCGCCGCGGCAATCGCCGATCTCCGCGCTTCCGCCGATGTCCGGCACCAGCGGATAACCGTTGCCTGCACGCTCGGCATGGCAACCTACTGGCTGATGCCGCGGCTGCCGGATTTTTATGCCGCCCATCCCGACCTGCTGGTCAACGTGCAGGCGCCGCCGACCGATCTTCCCGCGGTATCGGCGGGCATCGACGTCGCGCTGCGCTACGGCTGGGGCGGGTGGACGGACGGTGAGACGCAAAAACTGTTCGACGAGTTCGTCTGCCCGGTCGGCCATCCCGCGCTGGTGGAGCGGCTGCTGGCCTCCGGCGCCGGCCTGGAGGGCGCGCCGCTTATTCACGTCCGCAATGCCGAGTCGCGGCATTGGGCCGACTGGCCCGCCTATCTGGCGCGGCGCGGCGCCGGCCGGCATACCGGTTCCAGTCAGATTTTCGACAATTACGTCCAGGCCGTGCAGGCTGCCGTTGGTGGCAGCGGTCTGGTGCTCGGCTGGCGCTCGATCACCCAGGGGCTGGTCGACGAGGGGGCGCTTGTCGCCTGGCCCGACGCCGGCGTTGACCTTGGCTCGGGCTATTACGCCACGCTGTCGCCGGGCGGTGCTGCCAAGCCGGCCGCGCGCGTTTTCGCCGCCTGGCTCGGGACGGTCCACGCGCGGGAGGCGTCGAGGGAGGTCGCGCGCGCCGTTCTCGACCGCAGCGGCAAACGCAGCTGAGCCCGCCCTCCCGCTTTGTTGCCGCGGGAGGGCGGGTCCGGTCGGTCGTCACCGGCCCGGCCGGCGGCGTTCTGCTATCAGTATTAAAGCTTGCAGTCCTTGGCGTAGGCGTCCTGGTGATCTTCGAAGGCGACGCCGACCACCTCGTTGGTGAGGTCGCCGTCATCCGACTTGACGACCTTGCGCACATAGATGTCCTGGATCGGATGATTGTTCGACCCGAACCGGAAATCGCCGCGCGTGGAGGCGAAATCGGCCGCCTTCAGGGCCGCGCGAAAGGCCTCCTTGTCCTTCACGTCCGCCTTGGCCGCCGCCGACAGGATCAGCTTGGCGGTGTCGTAGCCCTGGCTGGCGAAGATCGAGGGAATGCGGCCATATTTGGCCTTGAAGGCCTCCACGAACGCCTTGTTGGCGTCGTTGTCGAGATCCGGCGACCATTGAGCGGTGTTGAACACGCCGAGTGCGGACTCGCCGATCGCGCCCAGCACGTCCTGGTCCATCGCGAAACCCGGCGCCATCACGGGAATGTCGACCGCCGACTGGGCATATTGCTTCATGAAGGCAATCCCCATGCCGCCCGGCAGGAAGAAATAGACCGCCTCGGCGCCCGAGGCCCGGATCTGGGCGATCTCGGAGGCATAGTCGCTCTGGCCGAGCTTGGTGTAGAGCTCACCCGCCAGTTCGCCCTCGTAGAAGCGCTTGAAGCCGGTCAGCGCATCGGTGCCGGCCGGATAGTTCGGCGCCAGGATGAAGGTCTTTTTGTAGCCCGACGTGTTGGCGTGCTTGCCCATTGCCTCGTGCAGGTTGTCGTTCTGCCAGGCGGCGTTGAAATAGTTCTCGTTGCACAGCTTGCCGGCCAGCGCCGAGGGGCCGGCATTGAGCGAGACATAAAACAGGCCCTGATTGACCGCGCCCGGCACGACGGCCATCGCCAGGTTCGACCAGATGATACCGGTCAAAACGTCGACCTTGTCGCTCTGGATCATCTTGTCGGCGATCTGCACGGCAAGGTCGGGCTTCATGGCGTCGTCTTCGATGACGACCTCGATGTCCTTGTTGCCGGCTTCCTCGATCGCCAGCATGAACCCGTCGCGGGCGCCGATTCCGAGGCCGGAGCCGCCGCCCGACAACGTGGTGATCATGCCGATCTTGAGCGGCTCGGCAAAGGCCGCCGTACTTGCCAGTGAGGCGCCAAGGAGCGCCGCGATTGCAGTGATCTTTTTCATGCCATTCCTCCCAAAAATGGTGTGTGGTGGTTTCGTGATCGCCGGCGGGGCCGGCGGTCAGTCCTCGTGTCGTTGCGCCGACATCAGCCTGCTGCCGTGGTCGTAGACCCCGGTCAGCAGTCCGAGCGCCCTGGTCAGGGCTTCGAGATGTTGGTCGCCGTCGCTGAGTTCGCCCACCGAAGCGGTCAGATATTCGCGCCGCATGGCGACCAGCCGGGCGGAAATGCGCGCGCCCTCGGCGGTGACCTCGTAGGCCGTGCCGCGCTTCGAGGCGCCCCGGACCTGACGCGCGAGACCCGCCTTCATCAGCTTGCGCAGCGAATACTGGACGTTGGAGGCGTCGTCGCGATTGGCGAAGCGCAGCAGGTCGCCGACCTTGCGCGGCGAACCCGCAACCACGAGCTGCTGCAGGATGACGCAATCCTGGCCGGTGAGATTGTTGTCGCGCGCCACCGGACCGAGCAGCGAGCTGGCAAAACGATAAAACGCCTCGGCCGCGCAGATCAGCGCCTGTTCGAAGGCGGTGATGGCCGCCTCGCGGCTCGTCGCAGACAAATGCGGCGCGATGCGGGGCGCAGGCACGCCTTCGGCCTCAGGTGGACCATCCTTGAATTTGACCGATTGTTTCAATGTAATTTCACCATTAAATTCATGATGGATTATGCCGATCGCGCAGGAAAGGTCAATCACGATGTCGATGGTCCTCTACGAACTCGCGGGACGAAACGGGCTGCGTTACAGCCAGTTCTCCTGGCGCTCGCGCCTGGCCTTGGCGCACAAGGGGATGGACGTTTCTTTCTGTCCGGTCGCCGTCAGCGACAAGGCCGCGCTCGCTTTCAGCGGCCAGGACAAGGTGCCGGTCCTGGTCGACGGCGCGCGCGTCGTCCCCGATTCCTGGGCGATCGCCACCCATCTCGAAGACCATTATCCCGACCGGCCGTCCCTGTTCGGCGACGCGACCGCGCGGGCGCTGGCGGCGTTTGTTGCGCAATGGGTCGACCGGCAGGTCGTGCCGGCGCTGGTGCCGCTGCTGGCGGTCGACGTGGTCGCATGCGTGGATGCCGCCGATGCCGCCCATCTGCGCGGCCAGTTCGAGCGCGCCTTCGCCGCCACGCTCGAAGAGCTCGCCGCCGATCGCGAGCGACGCATCAAGACCTTCCGGCGGACGATCGCGCCGGCGCGCGCGGTGCTGCGCGCGACGCCGTTCCTGTCGGGCGCGCGGCCGGCTTACGCCGACTATGCGTTGTTCAGCATCTTTCAGTGGGCCAGGCTGGTCAGCCCGTTCGAGCCGCTCGAAGACGGCGATCCGGTCGGGGTGTGGCGCGAGGCGATGCTGGACCTGTTCGACGGTCTCCCCCGCTCCCATCCTGCGCGACGGGAGCGGGCTGAAGGTTAGGACGGGCTCACACCCGGTCGTTGCCGTCCCAGGCCATGCGCGACAGGAAGTCGTCGAGCGGCGTTTCGGCCAGCCGCGAGAAATAGTTGGACAGCGTTTTCATGGCCAGGCCGACCAGCAGTTCGGCCGCCTGCTGCTGGGTGAAACCCGCCTCGAGAAAGGCCTTGATCGCCGCTTCGTCCGCCTTGCCGCGCCGTTCCAGCATGTGTTCGGTGAAACGGCGCAGCGCTTCCAGGCGGGCATCGTTAGCCGGCGAACCGGCGCGTATTGCCTCGATCGCCTCCTTGTCGAGCTTGGCCATGCGCCCGCCCGACGAGTGCGCCGCCACGCAGTAGCGGCAGCCGTTGCGGGTGCTTGCCGTCAAAAGCACGAGCTGCTGCTCGGCCGGCGTGAAGGAGGAGCGGGACAGGATCTCCGTCAGCGTCAGATAGGCTTCCAGCACGACCGGCGCGCCGGCCATCTGGCGGTAGAGATTGGGCAGCAGCCCGCCCATCTTCTCCTGCACGCCCGAAAGCTGCGCACCGGCATTGCCCGGCGCGGATGCGGGCTCGAAAAGTTCGTATTGCATTGTCTATCCTTGTTGGGTTTTGGGAGTGATCAGCATTGCCGCCAGCGCGCCGCGCATGACCTTGCGGGTCGGCGTCATCGGCAGATTGGGAAGGATCTCCAGCCTCTCGGGCCATTTATATTTGGCGACGCCGCGCGCCTCGAGCAGCGTGCGGATATCGTCGAGCGTGATCGCCTGGCCGGGCCTTGCTTCCACGCACAGACAGGCGCGCTCGCCCAGGACGGCGTCCGGATAGGCAACCACGGCGCAGTGCAGCACGGCCGGGTGCGTGATCGCGATCAGTTCGACCTCGACGGGGTTGTATTTGACGCCGCCGCGATTGATCAGTTCCTTGGTCCGGCCGGTGAGCGTCAGATAGCCGGCCTGGTCGAGGCGCGCCAGATCGCCGGTGCGGAACCAGCCATCCGGGGTGAAAGCGCGTTCGGTTTCGGCCGGGTTGTTCAGATAGCCGGCAAAAACCGACGGGCCGCGTACTTCGAGTTCCCCTTCCACGCCGGCTGGTGCCGTTTCGCCGGTCTCCGCCACGATCCGCAATTCG
The DNA here is from genome assembly GCA_039973095.1 of Nitratireductor sp. Classification (GTDB taxonomy): domain Bacteria; phylum Pseudomonadota; class Alphaproteobacteria; order Rhizobiales; family Rhizobiaceae; genus Mangrovimarina. Next base: position 66,946 of record JBDWLQ010000005.1, read on the forward strand.
GTGCGCGGCGAAACCCGGCCTGCAGTGCCGGTGCGCGTTTCGAGCGGGTCCTGCGGACGGCCGAACGTGCCGGCCTGCAATTCGCTCATCCCCCAAAGCTGGATGACCGCGCCGTCGTCAAGCAGCGCGTCGACCGCCGCGGCGAGCGTGGGCGGAACGGTCGTGCCCGAAAGGCAAAGCACCGTGACCGAACGCAGATGCGCCGCCGTCAGGGCGCTCTCGGCGACCAGCGGGGCGAAATGCGCCGGCGCGGCAAACACATGGGTCGGCGCGAGCGCCTCCAGGTCCTGGGCGAACGAGGCCGGCTGGAACGCCGGCAGCAGCGTGATCGTCGCACCCGCCGCCAGTGCAAGATGAACGGTGAACAGCCCGTAGAGATGCGACAGGGCCGCGACCGACAGGACGCGCGAGTCCGGCCCGATCCCCAGTTCGGCGACGGAGCGGAACGCGTTGCCCAGAAAGGCGCGCGCGCTGTGCGGCACGCCTTTCGGCTCGGCCGTGGTGCCGGAGGTGTAAAGCAGCAAATAGGTGTCGTCGGGGCTGGCCGCGCTTGTGGACCCGCTCGGTTCTGAGCGCAGCAGCGCCGCGTAGGACAGCGTGCCGTCCACGGTCCCGCCGACGCCGATGACGTGTTCGAGTGTCGGCAGCTCGGCCTTCAGCGCCAGGATGTCGCTTGCCGGCGAGGCCCCGCCGGCGTGAGCGAGCGCAAACACCGCCTTGGCGCCGGCATGGCCGATCAGATAGCGCAGTTCCTTGCTGCGATAGGGCATGTGCAGCGTCTGAAAGACCGCGCCGAGCGCGGCCGTGGCCAGAAACGCCGTCACGAACGCCCGGCCATTGGGCAGTTGCGCGGCCACGACGTCATCCTTGCCGATGCCTGAGGCCGCCAGGCCCGCGGCGAGCCTGGCAACGTCGTCGGCCAGCTCGGCGTAGCTGACGTCGGCGCCGTCGCCGCTGATCGCGACGGCGTCCGGGCGTTCGCGCCGGTGGACCTGCAGCCAGTCCGGCAGCGTCGCCAATTCTGTTGTCGGCATTGATGGACCTCCCTCCTCGTGGACTCGCGATCAGGCGAGATTGTGCCGTCCGGGCGCGGCCTTCTTTTGCAGGTCGACGAGTTTTTCACGCGTCTTTTCCTGCTCACGGAAGGCTTGCATGGCACCGGAAAGATATTGTTTCGGCCACATTGCTTCGTTGCGGGTCCCGTACCAGGCGGCGGCCTGATGGGTGAAGAACGGGTTCCACAGATGCGGCCGCGCCAGCGCGACCAGATCGGCGCGCCTGGTGTGCAGGATGGTGTTGATCTGCGCCGGTTCGGTGATCGCCCCGACCGCCATCGTGGCGATCTTCGGCACGTTGCGGACGGCTTCGGCCAGATGGGTCTGGAACATGCGCCCGTAGACAGGCTGCTGGTCGGCGACAGTCTGGCCGGCCGACACGTCGATCAGGTCGCAGCCGGCCTCGTGAAAGGCCGTCGCGATGGCGAGCAGATCCGCCTCCGACAGGCCGCCCTCCTTCCAGTCGGTGCCGGACACCCGCACCGACATCGGCCGTTCGGACGGCCATTCCGCGCGCATGGCCGAAAACACCTCCAGCGGCCAGCGCAGCCGGTTTTCGATCGGCCCGCCATAGGCGTCGCCGCGCGTGTTGGTCAGCGGCGACAGGAAGCTGGCCAGCAGATAGCCGTGCGCGCAATGCAGTTCGAGCATGTCGAAACCCGCCCGCGCCGCGCGCTGCGTCGCCGCCACGAACTGGTCGCGGATGCGCTCCATGCCGGTCCGGTCCAATTCGGCCGGCACCGCGTTGACGCCGTCGACGAACGGGATCGGCGAGGCGGAGACGAGCGGCCAGTTGCGGCTTTCCTCGGCGATCGGCACGTCGGCCTTTTGCCAGCCGAGCTGGGTCGAGCCCTTGCGGCCGGCATGGCCGAGCTGCATGCAGATCCTGGCCCCCGAATGGGCATGCACGAAATCGACGATCTCGCGCCAGCGTCGCTCGTGTTCGTCGCTCCACAGGCCGGTGCAGCCCTCGGTGATGCGCGCCTCCGGCGACGGGCAGGTCATCTCGGTGACGATCAGCCCCATGCCGCCCATCGCGTGCGAGCCGTAATGCACCTTGTGCCAGTCGGTCGGGTTGCCCTGGTCGTCGGCGCTGTACTGCGCCATCGCGCTCATCACCACCCGGTTGGACAGTTCCATCTCGCGCAGGCGAAAGCGGGTGAACATCGGCGTCGGCCGGCTGTCGCGCACGTCCTCGCCGGTCTCGCGCCAATGGCGCTGGTACCAGGCGTCGTCGGCGCGCTGCACGAAGCCGGGGTCGCGCAGCAGGAGATTGTCGTAGGTCACCGATTTCGCGCGGCACATCACCACCATGGCGAATTGCAGCGGATCGAGATCCCACGACCGCTCCATGTGCTCGAACCAGGCAAGCGAGACGTCGGCATTGTGCTGGGTGATCTGGCAGGGCGTGCGGCGTTCGCGGTCGTAGGCCTCGAAGGCAGCCTCGACGCCGTCGTGCTCATGCGCCACCAGCGCGTCCGACAGGGCGATGGCGCATTCCATCGCCAGCTTGGTGCCCGAGCCGATGGAAAAATGCGCCGACGCCTTGGCGTCGCCGAGGATCGCGATCTTGCCGGACCGCCAGGTCTCGCAGAACACGCGCGGGAAGCGGCGCCAGAACGAGCGGTTGAGCAGCAGGGGATGTCCCTCGAGCTCCTCGGCGAAGATGGCTTCGAGGCGGCGTCGTGAATCCTCCTCGTCGAACTCGGAAAATCCGTGCCCCTGCCAGCACGCCTCGTCCATCTCGAACACCCAGGTCGAGCGGTCGGGCTGGTACTGGTAGCAATGTGCGCAGATGATGCCGTGTTCGGTCTCGCGGAAGAAATAGTTGAACGCGTCCATCGGGCGCGACGAACCCATCCAGCAGAAGCGGTTCTGCTTGAGCTCGGTTTTTGGCCGGAAATCCTCGGCAAAAGCCTCGCGAATACGCGAATTGATCCCGTCGCTGGCCACGATCACGTCGCTGTCGGCGAAACGTTCGGCGATCGTGTCGGGGTCGATCGTCGTCCCGAAGCTCAGCGCGACGCCCAGTTGCGCGCAGCGTTCCTGCAGGATGGTCAGCAATGTCTGGCGCGATACGCCGCAAAAGCCGTTGCCGCCGATGCGGATTTCCTCGCCTTTGAAATGAATGGCGACGTCCTGCCAGTAGGCGAGTTCCTCGCGCATGCGCTCGAAGACCGGCTTGTCGCGGCTCAGGAATTCGTCGAGCGTCTCGTCGGAAAAGACGACGCCGAAGCCGAACGTGTCGTCGGCCTGGTTCTGCTCGAACACTTCCACCGTCCAGTCCGGCCGGGCCTTTTTGGTCAAGAGCGCGAGATAGAGGCCCCCCGGGCCGCCTCCGACGACGGTGATCTTCATGAATGGCGCTCCAGGGCGGTCAGTGTCATTATGTGGAAAAGCACATATCATACACATAATTGCCAATCAAGACGCCGCCGTGGTAACTGGCGATTGGCGTGGACAGCCGGAAGGGAAACGGGCCTTGGCGACGGACGAGATGGTGGAGACCGATGGCGATGCGCGCGTGCCGCGCCCCGACGAGCCGCTGGTCGACGCGCCGGAATATCTGATCTCCTTCCTGCAACGCCTCAATCGCGATCAGATGGAGACCGCGCTCAGGCCCTCGGGGCTGAAGCTCACCGGCTGGCGCATCCTGTCGTGCCTGGACGAGCGCGGCCCGATGTCGCTGCTGGACCTGGCCGAGCTTTCGGTGATCGAGCGCACGGTAACGAGCCGTCTTGTCGATCGCCTGATCGCCGACGGCCTGGTCAGCAAACAGGCGTTCTCGCACGACAAGCGCATTTCGATCGTGGCGATAACCGGCAAGGGGCGCGACCTGCTGCGGGCGAGCAATCTCGGCGTGCGCAATCTGCGCGCCCAGCTGTTCAGGGATTTCTCCGACGACGAATACCGTCAGCTGTGCCGGCTCCTGCAGCGCCTGAAGGCGAACGCGCAGTCGCTGCGGCGCTGAAGCGTCATTTGGGCGAGGCCCGGTAGCGACCCTTTCGGCCGTGGCGGCAGACCGTATCCGGCATGCCAGGCCCCCGACCGCGCTCGCGCCTCCTCAGCCGTGACGAGCCCTGCGCTGCCGCCGGTCGGCAGAGTCGGCCGGCGAAACCACGACCGCGCCGCGCCGCCGCGCCAGCTTCGGCATGGGCGACCGCAGCGCCGCTAGCCGGCGTCACAGTCGATGCGCCGGATGGTGCTTCTTCATCTAAATATTTGAAATATATTGATAAAATGAATGGCGGAGAGAGAGGGATTCGAACCCTCGATACGGTTGCCCGTATACACGCGTTCCAGGCGTGCGCCTTCAACCACTCGGCCACCTCTCCGCAGGCGACGTGTCCGCGGGCGGACCGGTCATCCGCGCTCATCTAGTCGATATGGCGGCGAATGCCAAGCCGTCGCGGCAGGGAAATTGGTCATGGCCGGCCGACGCCCGCCGCGCGCTTGCCCGGGCAGGGCGCGACCGGCTCGGTTCTGCGACGACCACGCAAAAAACCGCAGCGCTTGCCCCGCGCGGCCGGCTGCGCGGGATGTCACATTCGTGTGTGGCGATTGAAGCGCCGCGCGGTTAGCCATAAAAGGGGCGGCGTCGCGGTCCGGGCGCGGGCGAAAGGGATGGTTCATGGCGGAAAAAACACGATGATCAGGTTCGTTTTCCGGCTTCTGGCAACGATCGCGCTGGCCGTTGCCGTCATCATGGCCGTGCTCGACGCCACCCGTTCGGTCGCCTCCTCGGCGCTGGTCTTCACCCCGCTCGGCACGAGCTGGTACGCGGTCTCGCCCGACACGCTCAACCTCGCCCAGGCGCTCACCCAGCGTTACGTGCACCCGCTGCTGTGGGATCCGGTGATGATCCGCATTCTCACCTTGCCGGGATTCACGGTGTTTTTCGGCCTTGCCCTCTTGCTTTATCTGATCGGCAGGCGGCCGCGCCGGCGCGGCGGTCCGCTCGGCCGCGGAAGCCGCGGCCTGTCCTGAGAAGGCCACCCCAAGCGGAGCGAGGAACGATGTTTTTCCTAAGCGACATGCTGAACAAGAAGCTGACCCTGCCGGCCGCCGACCAGGCGCTGCCCGGCCGCGCCAGGCCGATCGCCACCGCGGCGCGCCACGCCGTGTCGAAAAGGCCGTTGCGCGGGCCCTATCCGCGGGGCTTCGACCGTGCCTATTTCGGCATGGGCTGTTTCTGGGGGGCGGAGCGGCTGTTCTGGCAAATGCCGGGCGTGTGGGTGACCGCGGTCGGTTACGCCGGCGGTTTCACCCCCAATCCGACCTATCAGGAAACCTGTACCGGGCTGACCGGCCATGCCGAAATCGTGCTGGTGGTCTTCGACCCGGCCACGATTTCCTATGACGATTTGCTGAGACTGTTCTGGGAAAGCCACGACCCGACCCAGGGCATGCGCCAGGGCAACGATGTCGGCACGACCTACCGTTCGGCGATCTTCGCAGTCAATGACGCGCAGTTGCAGGCCGCGCTGGCCGCGCGCGACGCCTATCAGGCCGTCTTGACCGGCGCCGGGCGCGGCCGCATCACCACCGAGATCGCGCCCGCCCCGGAGTTTTATTTCGCCGAGGCCGAACATCAGCAATATCTGGCCAAGAACCCGTCCGGCTATTGCGGCTTGAAGGGCACCGGCCTGTCGTGCCCGCCGCCGGCCGCCGCGGCCGGCTAGCAGGCCGGCGCCGGCCCTTGTCCGGAAGGTCAAATTTCCGCGTGAAATTTACGCGACGGCATGCAACAGTGAAAGGCCGAGCGGGCGACGAACCCGCGGGGCTTTGCGCGCGAGTTTGCTGGCGCGCGGGGCCAGACAAGAACCGTACGCAAGACCAACAGGGTGTGGATCACATGAAGCGTTTCGTATTCGGCCTCCTGGCCGCAACCGTTTTCACCGTCCCGGCCTTGGCCGCGGACATCAAGCCCGGCCTGCTGTTCGACCTGGGCGGCAAGTTCGACAAATCCTTCAACGAGGCCTCGTTCAACGGCGCGGAGAAGTTCAAGCAGGAAACCGGCATTGAATATGTCGAGTTCGAAATCTCCAACGACGCCCAGCGCGAGCAGGCGCTGCGCCGCTTCGCCGAGGACGGCCGCAACCCGATCGTGATGGCCGGATTCTCCTGGGCCGCCGCCCTGGAGAAAGTGGCCGCGGAATATCCCGACATCGATTTCGCCATCATCGACATGGTGGTCGACGCGCCGAACGTGCGCTCGGTCGTCTACAACGAGCACGAAGGCTCCTATCTGGTCGGCATGCTGGCGGCGATGGCCTCCGACAGCAAGAAAGTCGGCTTTGTCGGCGGCATGGACATTCCGCTGATCCGCAAGTTCGGCTGCGGCTATGTCGGCGGCGCCAAGGCGGCCGGCGCGACAGACGTGATCGAGAACATGACCGGCGACACGCCGGCGGCCTGGAACGACCCGACCAAGGGCGGCGAGATCGCCAAGTCGCAGATGGACCAGGGCGCCGACGTCATCTACGCCGCCGCCGGCGGCACCGGCGTGGGTGTGCTGCAGGCGGCGGCCGACGCCGGCAAGCTCGGCATCGGGGTTGATTCCAACCAGAATCACCTCCAGCCGGGCCATGTGCTGACCTCGATGCTCAAGCGCGTCGACGTGGCGGTTTACGACGCCTTCACGGATGCCATGAACGACAAGTTCGAGACCGGCATCAACGTGCTCGGCCTGGCCGAGAACGGCGTCGGCTACGCCATGGACGACAACAACAAGGATCTCGTCAGCCAGGAGATGATCGACGCGGTCGAGAAGGCCAAGGCCGAGATCATCGCCGGCAACATCAAGGTCCACGACTACATGTCCGACAATTCCTGCCCGTACTGATCGGCACGGATGGTTCGATAAGAAGGCCGCCGGGCTCCGCGCCCGGCGGCCTTCTCGCTTCACGGGCCTGGCTCCGCCGCCCGGCCGGCGTGCGCCGCCCGTTTACCGGCCCGCATTCCCCTCTCTATTTGCCTGTGTCGCGCGGATTTCGGCCTCGGTTCGGGCTTGAGCAGGACCGAGGCTTCCGGCCGGCCGTCCCTGGCGCATGACGACGGTGCCGCGCTGCGGGACGACGCCGGGTCCAAACCCGGCCCGGCTGGTGGTCTTCCCGGCCGGGTCCCGTGGGCTATTTTCCCGGGCGCGTCGACGCGCTATTCAGGCCGCCGGCCGAATAGGTGGCAGGCAATGGAGTGCGCATGAGGCAGGATCCGACGACCGCAACCGGAAGTCCTCGTCGCATTGCCGCCCTCGTCTTCCTGCTTCTGGCCGGCATCCTGGCCGGAACCCAGCTCGGCAAGATCGCGCCGCTGGTGGCCTGGTACCGTGCCGAGGCCGGTTTCTCGCTGGTCATGGTCGGCTGGCTCACCTCCACGCTCGGCCTGTTCGTGGCGCTCGCCGCGCTGCCGGCCGCGTTTGCCATCGACCGGGCCGGGCTCTATCGCTCCTATCTGGTCTCGGCCGTCGCGCTCGCCGTCGGCGGTGTCGGCCTGGCGCTTTTCGGCGGCCCGCTCGCCGCGCTGGCCGCGCGGCTGGTTGAGGCGCTGGGCTATCTCATCCTGGTGATCGCGATCCCCGCGCTGCTCGCCACACTCGCGCCCGAGCGGCTGAAAGCGCCCGCGCTTGCCATCTGGGGCGGCTTCGTGCCGCTCGGCTACGCGGTGGCCGATTTCCTGTCCGCCGCCATGCTGCCGACCCACAGCCCGCAGCGTTTCCTTCTGGTCAGCGTGGCGTTGTTCATCGTCCTGGCCGCGCTTGCCGCCTGGCTGGCGCGCGGCCTCGAGCCGATCGCCGACGCGGCGCGACCGGCCGGCGGCACGCCGGGCGTCGCGCGTCTGGCCGCGTCGTTTTCGACCCCGGTCGCGCTCTCCGCGCTCGCCTTCGGCGTCTACGTCATCCTGTCGATCGGCTTTTTCACCTTTTTGCCGAGTTTCGTCGCCGAGGGGCCGCCCGTCGTGCTGTCGGCCGGCATGATCGCGCTGCTGGTTCCGCTCGGCAACGTGCTTGCCGGCGTCCTGCTCAAGCAACGCGACGCCCGCTTCGCCGCCCTTGTCGTCATGGCCGGTTTTCTCGCCAGCGCTGCGAGCGCGGTGCCGTTTTTCGGCGCAGGCGATCCGGTGCTGGCGACGGCGTCGGCAATGGTCTTCGCGATCGCCGGCGGCGTCGTTGCCGCCGCCATTTTCGCCAGCGTGCCCTTCATCGTGCCACCGGGCGGGTCGGCGGCGATCGTCATCGGTCTGATCGCCCAGTCGGGCGGGCTCGGCACGCTCGCCGGGGCGCCGCTTGCCGGCTATGTCATCGGGCGCTTCGGCTGGTCGGGTTTCGGCTGGGCGCTTGCCGCCTTCAGCCTGCTCGGCTTTATTTGCATGGCGCCGCTCTTGGCGCGACGCAGGAGGCCGGCATGACCAAGGTGACAGGCATTGGCGGATTTTTCTTTCGCGCCCGCGACCCCCGGGCGCTGGCGGCATGGTACGAAACCCATCTCGGCGTGAGCGACATCGCCGCATCGGTCTGGCGCCAGGAGGCCGGCACGACGGTGTTTGCCCCCTTCGCGCACGACACGGACTATTTCGGCCGTCCCGACCAGGTCTGGATGATCAATTTTCGGGTCGACGACCTCGACGCGATGATGGCGACGCTCAAAGCGGCCGGCATCGCTGTCGAAACGCGCGCGGAGTGGGATTCCGAGGTCGGCTGCTTTTGCCGTATCCACGATCCGGAGGGCAATCCGGTCGAATTGTGGGAGCCGGCCGGTCCGACCGCCTGATCCGGCCGGCAGCGGGGACGGTGTCGCGCGTGTCAGCGGCCCGGAACGGTCTCGGTGCGCGGACCTTGCGCCAGCGCCGCTCCCGGGCTTGCGTCCGTTGCCGCGTCCGCCAGCGTGAGGCGATAACCGTGCGCGCTCCAGGCGACCCCGCCGCTCGGCACGGTGAGCAGCGTTGATCCGTCGGTCGCGACCGTGCCCAGCGCCACCGCGCTATCTGGGTGCTCGCCGATCGCCCAAAGCCGCACCACCGCGCCTGCGGGCAAGTCGGCCAGGGCGAGCGGCAGGAAATGCAGCGTCCCGTCGGCGAAGACCTCCACCAGCGCCCGCGGCGCACCCGCCGCGTCGTCGAGCACGGCGAGCGCGCGCCTGTCCTGGCCGGCGCTCATCGTTCCCGCCATAATGCCAATGCCGAAGGCGACGGCGAGGCAGGCCGCGATTGCCGCGCCGCGCCAGCCGCCGAGCGCCGCTGCCGATGCGCCTGGCACCGGGCGCGCGTCACCGGCTGGCGCGGCGGCGCGCATATGCGGCAGTGCGGCGATGTCGGCGTGAATCCTACGCCATGCGCCGCCCTGCGGCCCGGTACCGTCGGCGGCAGGACCGCGCAGCCGCTGGGCAAGCCGCACCACCGCGTCGCGGAAGGCGGGATCGCGTTCCAGATCCTTTTCCGCGCGCTCGCGTTCGGCCTCGTTCATGCGGCCCATGACAAAATCGTCGGCGCGCGTCATGCGCTCACTGTCGCTTGTCATCGAAAACACCCGCGACCCGTCCGTGTCCGCGAGAATTCTAGGACCAATGGCCGGCCGAGGAAACTGAATTCAGTTGCGCCAGTCTGACGATCCGGGCCGCTACCAGTGCGGCGGTTTGGTGACCGGAACTTCGGGCGCGGTCTGTTCCTCCAGCGCCAGAAAGCGCTGGGTCAGCCGGTCGAGCTGTTTTTGCAGCCGTTCGATCGTCTTCCATTGGGCGGCGACCTCGCTCGACAGGTCCTCGATCGTGCGTTCCTGCTCGGCGACGATCATCTCCAGCGTCGCGGTGCGGTCCTGGTTCATGCGATTATGTCCTCAAGTGCGGTGCGCAGCGTATCGGCGAGCGGCTCGGGCCGTCGTGTCGCGCGATCCACATACACATGCACGAAAAACCCTTCCGCTGCGGCCTGCTCGTCCTGATTGCGAAACAGGCCCACTTCGTAGCGCACGGAAGACCTGCCGAGCCGTGCGACGCGCAGGCCGGCGGTGACTGTATCGGGAAAGGCGAGTTCGCCGAAATAGCGACAGCCCGTTTCCACCACGAGCCCGATCTGGTCGCCGCCATGAATATCGAGCACGCCTTTGTCGATCAGCCAGCCGTTCACGGCCGTGTCGAACAGCGAATAATGCACCACATTGTTCATGTGGCCGTAGATGTCGTTGTCCATCCAGCGCGTGGTGATCGGGCGGAAGGCGCGATAGGCCGCGCGTGCGGCGGGTGCCGGGCGATCAGCCATGGATGGCTCGCTTCTGGTCCACGCCGGCGCTCACCACGCTGCCCGGTAGATCGCCAGCGCGTCGGCCTCGCACAACGCACGCGGATTGTTGACCAGGAGCCGCGTCTGCTTCATCGCGTCGGCCGCCATCTTGGCAAGATGCTCATCGCCGATGCCGACGTCGCGCAATTGCGCCGGCAGCCCGAGCCTTTTCGACAGCGCGGTCAGGGCTTCGATGAAACCGCTGCAGCGTCCCTGCGTGCCCTCTTCATGGGCCAGATCGGGAAAGGCGTCGGTGGCGATCTCGGCGTAGAGCCCGGCCGCTTCCGGCGCGTTGAAGCGCAGCACATGCGGCAGCACCAGCGCGTTCGACAGGCCGTGCGGCACGTGAAACGTGCCGCCGATCGGGTAGGCCAGCGCATGTACGGCCGCCACCGGCGAGTTGGCGAAGGCCTGGCCGGCCAGCATCGAGCCAAGCAGCATCGCGCCGCGCGCGGCCAGGTCGTGACCTTCAAAGACCGCGGTTTCGATATGCGCGCCCAGAAGCCGCAAGGCCTGACGCGCCAGCATTTTTGACAGCGGATTGTTGTTGGCGCTTTTGGAGGCGTAGGCCTCGATGGCGTGCACCATGGCGTCGATACCGGTGGCCGCGGTGATCGCCGGCGGCAGGCCGAGCGTCAGCTCCGGGTCGAGAACGGCGATGTCGGGCAGGATGAGCGGGCTCGAAACGCCGCGCTTTTCCGCCTCGCCGACGGTGATGATCGAAACCGGCGTCACCTCCGAGCCGGTGCCGGCCGTGGTCGGCACCAGCGCCAGTGGCAGGCGCGGTCCCCTGGCATTGCCTACGCCCCACGCCGCGTCGAGGTCTTCGCCCGATCCGATCAGGAGTGCGGTGAGCTTGGCGACGTCGAGCGACGAACCGCCGCCGAAGCCGGCTACGCCGGAAACGCCGGCTGCCCGGCCGGTCTCGACCGCCGCCTTCAGCGTTTTCAGCGACGGGTCGGCCTCGACGCGGTCGAAGACCGTCACCGCGATTCCGGCGTCTTCGAGCGATGCGAGCGCCGGATCGCACAGGCCGAGCGCTCGCAGGCCCGGGTCGGTGACGAACAGAACCGTCCGGCCGAGACACGGCCCGGCGATTTCGCCGAAGCGGCGGGCCGCGCCAGCCTCAAACCGCACCGATGGCGTCGTATTGAAGGCAAAGGGCTGGAAACCGTCATTTGTCATGCCGCGAAAATTGACAAGCCGCCGCGCTTTTGTCGAGAGTGTTCGACACAACGGTGCGGATTGGCAAACGGCTTGCCGCCATGCTAGATTTTTTACCAAATGATAAAAACCAGAGGGGTAGGCGGTTGCATGGCTCAGTCTGCAATCGAACTTAAGGGGATCGACAAGAGTTTCGGTGCCGTGCGCGCCAATCGCGACATCAATCTCGAAATCGCGCCTGGCACCATTCACGGCATCATCGGGGAGAACGGCGCCGGCAAGTCGACGCTGATGTCGATCCTGTACGGCTTCTACCAGGCCGATCGCGGCGAAATCTTCGTCAACGGGAAAAAGGCCGATATCGACACGCCCAATGACGCGATCGCCGCCGGCATCGGCATGGTGCATCAGCATTTCATGCTCGTGCACAATTTCACCGTGCTCGAAAACATCATTCTGGGGGCCGAGGGGTCTTCGCTGCTCAATACCGGCATCGCCCGGGCGCGTTCCGAGCTGCGTCGGCTGGAGCAGGAATACAGTCTTGAGGTCGATCCCGACGCGATTATCGAGCAACTGCCCGTCGGCCTGCAGCAGCGCGTCGAAATTCTCAAGGCGCTCTATCGCGGCGCCGAGATCCTTATTCTCGACGAACCGACCGGTGTGCTCACCCCTGCCGAGGCCGATCATCTGTTCCGCATCCTGCGCAAGCTGAAGGACGAGGGCAAGACGATCGTCCTGATCACCCACAAGCTGCGCGAGATCATGGCGGTGACCGACAATGTGTCGGTCATGCGCCAGGGCGCGATGGTCGCAACCCGCAAGACCGCGGCGACCACGGTTGAGGAACTGGCTGAGTTGATGGTCGGCCGGCGCGTGCTGCTGCGCGTCGAAAAGGGCGAGGCGCGGCCGGGTGACGTCAAGCTTTCGGTGAAAAACCTGTCCGTCATGGATTCGCGCGGCGTCATGATGGTCGACGACGTCTCCTTCGATGTGCGCGGTGGCGAGATCGTCGGCATCGCGGGAGTCGCCGGCAACGGCCAGTCTGAACTGATCGAGGCGATCGCCGGTACCCGCCGGGCCGAGACGGGCACCGTCCTGCTCGACGGCGCGCCGATCGACGTCGTTGGCGCGGCCGATCCCGGCGAACTGCGTGCGCGCGGGCTTGCCCATGTGCCCGAGGACCGCCATCACGTCGGACTGGTGTTGCCCTTCGAGGAAAACGAGAATTCGATCCTCGGTTACCACGGCATGGACTTTTACCTGAACGGCCCGTTCCTCAATATCGAGGCGATCCGGTCCGATGCGCGCGACAAGATCGAGAAATACGACATCCGTCCCGCCGATTGCCGGCTGAAGACGGCCAATTTCTCCGGCGGCAACCAGCAGAAGATCGTGCTCGCCCGCGAGATGGAGAAGGATCCCGGCGTGCTCGTTGTCGGCCAGCCGACGCGCGGTGTCGACGTCGGCGCCATCGAGTTCATCCACAAGCAGCTCATTGCCATGCGCGACCAGGGCAAGGCGGTGCTGCTGATTTCCGTCGAGCTCGACGAGATCCGGTCCTTGTCCGACCGCATCCTGGTCATGTTCGATGGCCGTATCGTCGGCGAACGCGGGCCGGACGCCACGGAGGGCGAACTTGGCCTGTTGATGGCCGGCGTCGAGGCGCAGGAGGCAGCCGAATGAGCGCACCCTATGCAAAGCTGCCCGCCTGGGCGGATTACGGACTGATTCCGCTGATCAACCTGATCGTGGCCTTTATGGTCGCCGGTCTGGTGGTGCTGCTGGTCGGCGAAAGCCCGATCGAGGCCGCCGGCCTGTTGCTGAAGGGGGCCTTCGGCTCGGGCTCCGGCATCGGCTACACGCTCTACTACGCCACCAGCTTCATCTTCACCGGGCTTGCGGTGGCGGTCGCCTTCCATTGCGGCCTGTTCAATATTGGCGGCGAGGGCCAGGCCTATGTCGGCGGGCTCGGGGTGGCGCTGGTCTGCCTGACCTTCGACGGCATTCTGCCCTGGTGGCTCAACTTCCTGCTCGCCATTATCGGCTGCGCGGCGATCGGCGCCATCTGGGCCATGATCCCCGGCTGGCTCCAGGCCAGGCGTGGCAGCCATATCGTCATCACCACCATCATGTTCAACTTCATCGCCGCGAGCCTGATGGTCTACCTGCTCGTCGGCGCGCTCAAGCCGCCGGGCTCGATGGCCCCGCAAACCCGCACCTTCCTGCCGGGCGCGCATCTGCCCAAGCTCGATTGGCTGATCGAACTGTTCGGGTTTTCGGTGCGCTCCACGCCGCTCAACCTTTCCTTCATTCTGGCGCTGGTCATGGCGGTCGTGGTCTGGGCGCTGATCTGGCGCACCAAGCTCGGTTACGAGATCCGCACGATGGGCTTTTCGCCCAAGGCGGCGCGTTATGCCGGCATCAAGGAGGCCAGGATCATCGTCATCACCATGGCGATCTCCGGCGCGCTCGCCGGCATGATGGCGCTCAACCCGGTCATGGGCGACCAGCACCGCCTGCAGCTCGATTTCGTCACCGGCGCCGGTTTCGTCGGCATCGCCGTCGCGCTGATGGGGCGCTCCCACCCGGCCGGCATCGTGCCGGCGGCGATCCTGTTCGGCATGCTCTACCAGGGCGGGGCCGAGATCTCCTTCGTCATGCCGCATATCAGCCGCGACATGATCGTCATCATCCAGGGCCTGGTGATCCTGTTTGCCGGCGCACTCGAGCACATGTTCCGCCCGGCGGTACAGGCCGCGTTCGCCAGCCTCAGTCCGCGCACCGTCGGCATCGACGCCGAAGCCAAGGGGGAGGGTGTCTGAGATGGATGTCGTCAATCTCGTCCTGCAGCTGTTCGACGCCACCATCCGCGTCTCCGTGCCGCTGCTTCTGGCCGCGCTCGCCGGGCTCTATTCGGAGCGGTCCGGCGTGTTCGACATCGGCCTGGAAGGCAAGATGCTGGCTGGCGCCTTCGCCGGCGCCTCCACCGCCGCCGCCACCGGCTCGGCCTGGCTCGGCATGCTGGCCGCCATCACCATTTCGGTGTTTTTTGCTCTGGTGCACGGTTTCGCCTCGATCACCCATCGCGGCAACCAGATCGTGTCGGGCGTGGCCATCAACTTCATCGCCGCCGGCTCGACCGTCATTCTCGGCCAGGCCTGGTTCAGCCAGGGCGGGCGCACGCCCTCGCTGGTCGCCGATGCGCGCTTCAACGCCATAACCCTGCCGTTCGCCGACGCGCTGCGCGACGTGCCGCTGATCGGACCGATCTATGCGGAGCTCGTTTCCGGCCATTCGCTGATCGCCTATGTTGCCTTCCTGATGGTGCCGTTCACCTGGTGGGTGCTGTTTCGCACCCGATTCGGCCTGCGGCTGCGCGCCGTCGGCGAAAACCCGGCCGCCGTCGACACGGCCGGCATCTCCGTCGCCTGGCTGCGCTATCGCGCCGTGATCTGCACCGGCGTTCTGACCGGGCTGGCCGGCACCTATCTGGCCGTCTCGCAAAATGCCGGTTTCGTGAAGGACATGACCGCCGGCAAGGGCTTCATCGCGCTCGCCGCGCTGATCTTCGCCAAATGGCGGCCGGTGCCGGCGATGTTCGCCTGCCTGCTGTTCGGCTTTCTCGACGCCTTCGCCATTCGCTTCCAGGGCATCGCGCTGCCGATGATCGGCAAGGTGCCGGTGCAGCTGATGCAGGCGCTGCCCTATATCCTCACCGTCATCCTGCTGGCCGGTTTCATCGGCAAGGCGATCCCGCCCAAGGCCGGCGGCGTCGCCTATGTGAAGGAGCGCTGAGCATGTCCGTCGCGCCAGCAGTCGCCGCCAACGGGGTGCAGGGATAATGTCGCACGACCTTTACGAGGCCGCGGTCGCCGCAATGGCCAAGGCGCATGCGCCCTATTCGAGATTTCCCGTCGGCGCGGCGATCCGCACCGCCGATGGCCGCATCCATGCCGGCGCCAATGTCGAAAACGCCTCGTTTCCCGAGGGCTGGTGCGCCGAAACCACCGCCTTGTCGCATTTCGTCATGGCCGGCGGCGGCGAGATCGCCGAGATCGCCGTGGTCGCCGAGCGCATGGCCAAGATCACGCCGTGCGGCGGCTGCCGGCAAAGGCTGGCCGAATTCGCCGCTGCCGACACCAGGCTGCATTTGTGCGACGACACGGGTATAGTCGAAACTACCACCATGGGCGCGTTGCTTCCGCTCGGATTTCGCGGAGATGGGTTGAAATGAAGGCTGCCGTCGATCTGCTCGTTGAGAGGCTGGGCGGCCTCGTTCCCGAGACCGCGATCGTCCTTGGTTCCGGTCTGGGGGCGCTGGTCGACGAGGTCTCCGATCCGGTTCGCCTGTCTTATGCCGACTTGCCCGGCTTCCCGCAAAGCGGGGTCACCGGTCATGCCGGCGAGCTCGTCGCCGGCGGCTTTTCCGGCACGCCCGTCTTGATGCTGGCCGGCCGCGCCCATTATTACGAGCACGGCAACGCCGCCGCCATGCGCCCCGCGCTGGAAACCCTGGCCGGCATCGGCATCAAGCGCCTCGTCCTGACCAACGCCGCCGGCTCGCTCGATCCCGACATGCCGCCGGGCTCGGTGATGCTGATCACCGACCACATCAACTTTTCCGGCACCAATCCGCTGTTCGGCGAGCCGAGCGACCGGCGCTTCGTCGGCTTGACCGAGGCCTACGACCCGGCCATGCGCGCCGCGCTCGAAAACGCCGCCGAGGCGACCGGCACGCCGTTGAAAAAGGGCGTCTATATGTGGTTCTCCGGCCCGTCCTTCGAGACGCCGGCCGAAATCCGCATGGCCCGCGTTTTCGGCGCCGACGCGGTCGGCATGTCGACCGTGCCGGAGGTGATCCTGGCCCGTTTTCTGGGCATGCGGGTCGCCGCCTGCTCGGTCATCACCAATCTCGCCGCCGGCATGACCGGCGAGGAACTCTCGCACCAGGAAACCAAGGACATGGCGCCGCTCGGCGGTGCGCGCCTGGCCGCCGTGCTGCGCCGCGCGATCGGAGCGTTCCAGTGAATGTCGATCCGCAAAAGACGATGGCCGACGCGCTCGGCGCCGGCACGGCCCGCGATCTCGTCCGCGTCGCCCAACCGCATGCCCGCAATGACGGCGTCGCCTTCGACGCCGCCTGGTTCGACGCCGTCGACATCAATCTGTCGGCGGTCGAGCGCCGCACCGCAACCTTGACCACGCGCCGCACCGTCAAGAAGGACTGGCAGGCCGCCTGGCTGGTCAAGGCGATCGAGGCGATCGACCTGACGACGCTTGCCGGCGACGACACGCCCGGACGCGTGGCGCGGCTGTGCGCCAAGGCGCGCAATCCGCTGCGCGCCGATCTGGTGGCCGCGCTCGGCCTGGAAGAGCGTCGCCTGACAACCGGCGCGGTCTGTGTCTATCCCACCATGGTGGCCGGCGCTGTGAAGGCGCTGGACGGCTCCGGCGTTCCGGTCGCGTCGGTCGCCACCGGCTTTCCCGCCGGATTGACGCCGATGGCCGGGCGGCTTGCCGAAATCCGCTACGCGGTCGGCGAGGGCGCGGCCGAGATCGACATCGTCATCACCCGCGCGCATGTGCTGACCGGCAATTGGGCCGCGCTCTACGACGAGATCGCGGCCATGCGCGCGGCCTGCGGCGACGCGCACATGAAGGCGATCCTGGCCACCGGGGACCTGAAGACCCTGACCAATGTCTATCGCGCCTCCATGGTGGCCATGCAGGCCGGCGCCGACTTCATCAAGACCTCGACCGGCATGGAGGGCGTCAACGCAACCTTGCCGGTCAGCCTGGTGATGGCGCGCGCCATTCGCGACTATCTCGAGCGCACCGGCCACAAGGTCGGCTTCAAGCCCGCCGGCGGCATCCGCACCGCCAAGGACGCGCTCGCCTGGCTGATCCTGATGCGCGAGGAACTGGGGCGGGAATGGATGGAACCGGAGTTGTTCCGCTTCGGCGCCAGTGGCCTGCTTGCCGATATCGAGCGCCAGATCGAGCATTTCGTCACCGGCCGCTATTCGGCCAATGACCGCCACGGCGTGGCGTGAGGGCTTCATGAACAAGATCGTCTCAATCCTCGACAGCATGGAATACGGCCCCGCGCCGGAGGACGACGCAGCCGTGCGCGCCTGGCTGGCGCGCCACAAGGGCCGTTTCGGCCATTTCGTCGCCGGCGCCTTCACCCGGCCGGGCAAGGCAGACACCTTCCCGGCGGTCAATCCGGCCACCGGCGAAACGCTGGCCGAGGTGGCCGAGGGCGGCGAAAACGACGTCGACGCCGCGGTCGAGGCCGCGACCAGGGCCTTCAAATCCTGGTCGGCGCTCTCCGGCACGGCGCGTGCGCGCCATCTCTACGCGCTTGCCCGCCAGGTCCAGAAACACGCCCGTTTCCTCGCCGTTCTGGAGACGCTCGACAACGGCAAGCCGATCCGCGAGACACGCGACATCGACGTGCCGCTGGTCGCGCGCCATTTCTATCACCATGCCGGCTGGGCCGAACTGCGCGACCAGGAATTCCCCGGTCACGCACCGGTGGGCGTGTGCGGCCAGATCATTCCGTGGAATTTTCCGCTCCTGATGCTGGCCTGGAAGGTGGCCCCCGCGCTCGCCGCCGGCTGCACGGTGGTGTTGAAGTCGGCCGAGCACACGCCGCTTTCCGCGCTCGCCTTCGCCGAGATCTGTCGCGAGGCGGGATTGCCGGCCGGGGTCTTCAATCTCGTCAACGGCGGCGGGGCGACCGGGGCGGCCCTTGCCGCCCATGACGGGCTCGCCAAGCTCGCCTTCACGGGCTCGACCGAGGTCGGTCGCGTCCTGCGCCGCCAGTCGGCCGGCACCGGCAGGAAATTGTCGCTCGAACTCGGCGGCAAGTCGCCGTTCATCGTCTTCGACAATGCCGACCTCGACGCCGCGATCGAAGGCGTGGTCGACGCGATCTGGTTCAACCAGGGCGAGGTCTGCTGCGCCGGCTCGCGCGCCATCGTCCAGGAAGGCGTGGCCGACAAATTCCACGCCCGGCTCAAGGCGCGCATGGAGACCCTGCGTGTCGGCGCACCGCTCGACAAATCGACCGATATCGGCGCCGTGGTCGCGCCGGTGCAGATCGAGCAGATTCGCGCCCGCGTCGAGGCCGGCCTGCGCGAAGGCGCCGTCCTGCACCAGCCGAGCTGGGCGGGCGAGCATTTCGACCGCGCGACAAAGGGCGGCTGCTTTTTCCCGCCGAGCCTGTTCACCGGCGTGTCGCCGGCCTCGCCGCTGGCGCAGGAGGAGATTTTCGGCCCCGTACTGGTCTCCATGACCTTCCGTACCCCGGGCGAGGCGATCGCGCTCGCCAACAACAGCCGCTACGGGCTCGCCGCCTCGATCTGGTCGCAGAACCTCGACACCGCCTTCGATGCGGCCCGCAAGGTCAAGGCTGGCGTGGTCTGGATCAACTCCACCAACATGTTCGACGCCGCGGTCGGCTTCGGAGGCTACAAGGAAAGCGGCTTCGGGCGCGAGGGCGGCCGCGAAGGCATGTTTGAATATCTGACGCCCGCCTGGCAGAAAAAGGCGCGGCCGCTGCCCGAAAGTGCGCCGCTGGCAGCCCCCGTGCCGGTCGACGACGAGGCCGGCCCCGGCGCTTCGCCGGCAGGCCTCGACCGTACCGTCAAGCTCTATGTCGGCGGCAAGCAGGCGCGGCCGGATTCGGGCTATTCCTACCCGGTTCTCGACAGCAAAGGCCGCCTGATCACCGAGGCCGGCCACGGCAATCGCAAGGATATCCGCAACGCGGTCGAGGCCGCGCGCAAGGCCGAGGGCTGGTCGGCGATGACCGGTCACGCCCGCGCTCAGGTCCTGTATTTCCTGGCCGAGAATCTCGAGCTGCGCGCGGCCGAGTTCGCCGCCCGCATCGCCCGTATGTCCGGTGTTGCGGCGAAAAAGGCCGCTGCCGAGGTGGAAGCGTCGGTCGCCCGCCTCATCCACTATGCCGCCCGCGCCGACAAATATGACGGCCGCGTGCGCGCGCCGCAGCCGCGCATGCTGGCGCTGGCCCTGCCCGAACCCTACGAGGTGATCGGCATTTCCTGTCCCGACGAGGCGCCGCTGCTGGCCTTCGTCTCGTTGGTCGCGCCGGCGATCGCCATGGGCAACCGCGTCGTCGTCACGCCCTCGCAGCACCATCCGCTCGCCGCCTGCGACCTCTACCAGGTGCTCGACACGTCCGACATGCCGGGCGGCGTGGTCAACATCGTCACCGGCGACCGCGACCAGCTCGCCTCCGTGATGGCAGAACACGACGACATCGCGGCGTGCTGGTATGTCGGCTCGGCCAAGGGCAGTGCCATGGTCGAGGCCGAATCGGCCGGCAATCTCAAGGCCACCTGGGTCAATAACGGCAAGGCGCGCGACTGGTTCGACGCCGGCCAGGGCCAGGGCGAGGAGTTTCTGTTCCACGCTACCCGCATCAAGTCGATCTGGACGCCGTTCGGTGTGTGATCAAACAAGCGCCGAACGCGGGACGGGCGACGCGGCCCGGCGCTGCGCATGATGCTCCCCCAGGAATTCATCCGTCTGAAGCGCGACGGCAAGCCGTTGCCGGGCGACGCGATCGCCGCCTTCGTGGCCGGCATCACCGATGCGAGCGTCACCGAGGGACAATTGGCCGCCTTCGCCATGGCCGTGTTCTTCAACGGCATGAGTCGCGACGAGGCGGTGTCGCTGACGCTCGCCATGCGCGATTCGGGCGACGTGCTGTCGTGGCCCGGGCTTGACCGTCCCGTTGTCGACAAACATTCCACCGGCGGGGTCGGCGACAATGTGTCGTTGATGCTGGCGCCGATCGTGGCCGCCTGCGGCGCCTATGTGCCGATGATTTCCGGCCGCGGCCTTGGCCATACCGGCGGCACGCTCGACAAGATGGACGCGATCCCCGGCTATCGCAGCCAGCCCGGCAATGACGATTTCCGCAGGACCGTGCGCGCGGCCGGTTGCGCCATCATCGGCCAGACCGGCGATCTGGCGCCGGCCGACAAGCGGTTCTATGCAGTACGCGACATCACCGCCACGGTGGAATCGGTCCCGCTGATCACCGCCTCGATCCTGTCCAAGAAACTCGCCGCCGGGCTTGGGGCGCTGGTGCTCGACGTGAAGTCGGGCAACGGTGCTTTCATGCAAAAAAGCCGGGACGCCACCGTGCTGGCCAAGAGCCTGGTCGAGGTGGCCAATGGCGCCGGACTGAAAACCTCGGCGCTGATGACCGACATGAACGAACCGCTCGCCTCGGCGGCCGGCAATGCCGTCGAGGTGGTCAATGCGGTCGACTTCCTGACCGGCCGTTTGCGCGATCCCCGGCTGGAAGAGGTCACGCTGGCTCTTGCCGCGGAGATGCTGATGTCGGCCGCGCTGGCGTCGTCTCACCGCGAGGCCGGCGCGATGGCGCGCGATGCACTCGTCTCGGGTGCCGCGGCTGACCGTTTCGCGCGCATGGTTGCAGCGTTGGGCGGCCCTGCCGATTTCGTCGACGACTGCCGGGCGCACCTGCCCACGGCTCCACTCGTATGTCCCGTGCCGGCGCCTGGAGACGGTTTCGTGACGGCGATCGACACACGCGCTGTGGGCATCGCCGTGGTCGCGCTCGGTGGCGGTCGCGTGCGCCCCGGCGATCCGGTCGATCACGCGGTCGGGCTGAGCGAGCTTGCTCCGGTCTGTGCCGAGGCCGTCAAGGGGGAACCGCTGGCGATGGTGCATGCCAGGAACGAGGCGCAGGCCGAAGCGGCCGTGCGCGCCGTGCTCAAGGCTTATCGCATCGGGCCGGCGCGGCCGCCGCGTGGCAAGCCGGTGTCGCGCCGCATCGGGCCGTCGGCGTAAAGAGTGCTATTGTTCCATGAACATCGCGCCGTCCTCGACGCGGAAGGCCGCCAGCTTCTTCAGAAAGCTCATGCCGATCAGCGTGCTCGACAGCGCCTTGTCCTCGAGCACCAGCGTTTCGACATCCTCGATATGGATGCGGCCGATCTGCAGGCTGTCTATCCGGGCCGCCGCTGCCGAAACCGTGCCGTTGGCCGTGTTGACCTCGTAGCGGAAATCGGACGGACTGAGCTTGAGGCCGATCCGGCGGGCGGTGGTCTGGTTGACGGCCACGAGCGTGGCGCCGGTATCGACCATGGCCGGAACGCGGCGGCCATTAAGCTTGAACTCGGCCATGAAATGGCCGCGCGCGTCCATCGGCACCTCGACCCGACGCCCCGTCAGTTGCCGGTGCTCGCGCGCCGGTTGGCTTGCCTTGGCAAGTTGCGGCTGGGCGCTCTGGGCGGGAGCTTCGGTGAATCGGTCGCGGACGATCGTCTCGAACAGTTCGGGGTTCGTCTGGTAGACAAGTGGCACCGATGCCGCGCTGCCGACAATAATGCTGAGGGCGATCAATTTGTGCATAATCGTTCCCTTGGGCGTCAGTGGGACCCCGCTTTCGAGCATGCTCACGCCCGCATCAGATAGAAGGATCG
Source organism: Nitratireductor sp. (assembly GCA_039973095.1). GTDB lineage: Bacteria > Pseudomonadota > Alphaproteobacteria > Rhizobiales > Rhizobiaceae > Mangrovimarina. Next base: position 88,925 of record JBDWLQ010000005.1, read on the forward strand.
CGCCGGCGCTTCGGGATGCGGGGTCATGATCCAGGCTCGGCGACAAGCATAGATTTGATTGATTGACCGGCCTTTAACCGCCCGAAATTGTGCAAAAACGGCGAGCCGGAACCCCATTTTTGCGTTAATTCGCGGTAAAAATGCGAAAAAATGCGCTCTATTTGGTGCCGTACATGCGGTCGCCGGCGTCTCCCAGTCCGGGCACGATATAACCTTTCTCGTTCAGACGCTCGTCGATCGCGGCCGTGAAGATCGGCACATCGGGATGAGCCGCGATAAAGCGCTCGATGCCCTCGGGGGCGGCCAGCAGGCACAGGAAACGCATAGTGGTGGCGCCGCGCTCCTTCAGCTTGTCGATCGCGGCGATGGCGGAGTTGGCCGTCGCCAGCATCGGGTCGACCACGATCACCAGCCGGTCGGCGAGGTCGCCCGGCGCCTTGAAGAAATATTCCACCGCTTCCAGCGTGTCGTGGTCGCGATAAAGGCCGACATGGGCGACGCGGGCGGCGGGCACCAGGTCGAGCAGCCCTTCCAACAGACCGTTGCCCGCGCGCAGCACGGAGGCAAAGACCAGTTTCTTGCCCTCCAGCGTGGGCGCGTCCATCGGCTGGAGCGGCGTGTCGATCCGTGTCGAGGTCAGTTCCAGCTCGCGCGTCACCTCGTAGCCCAAAAGCAGCGATATCTCGCGCAGCAGGCGTCGAAAGCCAGCTGTCGAGGTCTGCTTGTTGCGCATGATGGTCAGCTTGTGCTGGACGAGCGGGTGGTCGATGACGGTTACGCCCTTCATGGCACCGGTTTCCCCTCTTCTTGTCGGCCGCGCTGCCGATCAGCTTTAGCCGGTCGCCGCCTCCGGCGAAACGATCCTCGCCTCCAAACCACAATTAATTGTCGATCGCCGGCGCCTATGTCTTTTGCGCCAGCCGGGCGAGCAGAGCCGTCTTGGTGGCCTTGTCGACAAAGGCAGCCGTGATCGCGGTGCGGGTGATGGCCAGCAGCGCCTTGTCGTCGAGCCCGAAATGCTGGCGCGCGATCTGGTATTCGCGGCCGATCGAGGTGGCGAAATAGGGCGGATCGTCCGAGGACAGGGTGACCTTGCAGCCGGCCGCGCGCAGCTGCGGGAACGGGTGGCTGTCGAAATCGTCGAAGACCCCAAGCGCCACATTCGATCCGGGACAGCATTCCAGCACGATTCCCTCCGCCGCGATCCGGCGCACGAGGTCCGCATTCTCGATCGCCCGCACGCCATGGCCGATCCTCGACGGCCTGAGATGGTCGAGCGCGTCCCTCACACTGTCCCAGCCGCCGAATTCGCCCGCATGCACGGTGATGCCGAGCCTTGCCTCGCGCGCGATCTCGAAGGCGCGCACATAATCCTCCGCCTGGCCGAAACGCTCGTCGCCGCCCATGCCGAAACCGGTCACCAGCGGCTCGCCGCAGCGCGCGGCGAAACGCGCCGCCGCCTCGACCGCCTCGACGCCGAAATGGCGCACGCCGGTCACGATCATGCGCGATTCGATCCCGGTCTTGGCCCTGGCCCGGCGCATGCCCTCGGCAAGTGCCGCCGTATAGGCTTCCGGCGACAGGCCGGCGCGTTCGGCGTGATCGGGGGAGGTGAAGAACTCCGAATAGATCGTACCCTCGCGGGCCAGGCTGGACAGGTAATGCTCGGCCAGCCGCGCGTAGTCCTCCTCGTCGCGGAACAGGCTCGACGCGGCGTCGTAGGCGGCAAGAAAACTGGTGAAGTCGTGCCAGACGAATGCGCCGTCGCGTATGAAGCCGGAGATGTCCGCGCCGTATTTTCGCGCCTGGCTCTGCACAAGATCCGGCGCGGCTGCGCCTTCGATATGGCAGTGGATCTCGGCTTTCAGGTCCATGGTTCCTCGCCATGCTGGAGTGATTCGGGCGCGGCGGTTCACCGCGCTCGCGACAATAGCGCCACGCGGGATCATCGGCTATGGTCCGGCCGGTTTCTTTGGATCGGGATTGATGTCCGAAAAGCGTACGACCGCCGCGGGCGGCATGGAACACTCCTTCGGCTTTCGCGCTGTCGCGCCGGCGGACAAGCAGCCGATGGTCAACGAGGTGTTCGACAAGGTCGCGCGCCGCTACGACGTCATGAACGATTTCATGTCGGCGGGCCTGCACCGCGTCTGGAAGGACGCCATGGTCACCTGGCTCAATCCGCCGAAGCGGCCGGACTACCTTGTGCTCGACGTGGCCGGCGGCACGGGCGACATCGCCTTTCGCATCGTCGAGGCGTCGGGGCGCCAGGCCCACGCCACCGTGCTCGATATCAATGGCGAAATGCTCGCCGTCGGCACCGAGCGCGCCGCCAAGCGCGGCTATGGCGACAATGTCGATTTCGTCGAGGCCAACGCGCAGGAGCTGCCGTTTCCCGACGACAGCTTCGATGCCTATACGATCGCCTTCGGTATCCGCAACGTGCCGGTGATCGCGAAGGCCCTTTCGGAAGCCTTCCGGGTGCTCAAGCCGGGCGGTCGTTTTCTTTGCCTGGAGTTTTCCGACGTCGAAATGCCCCTGCTCGACCGCGCCTACGAATTCTGGTCGTTCGAGGCGATCCCGCGCATCGGCCGCGCGGTCGCGGGCGAGGCGGAGCCCTATCGCTATCTGGTCGAATCGATCCGCAAATTTCCCAACCAGCGCGACTTCGCCGCCATGATTGCGGCGGCCGGCTTCGACCGTGTCACCTTCCGCAACTATACTGGCGGCATCGCGGCGCTGCATTCCGGCTGGAAACTTTGAGGGCGGGTGCGCAATGAGCACGGTCGGGGCCTATTTCCGGCTCGCACGCGCGGGCTGGGTCATGGTGCGCGAGGGCGTATTCGCGGCCTTGCCGGGCGACCAGCTGGTCGGCCTGCCGAAACTGGGCTGGCGGCTGTCGCGGATGCTTGCCCGTCGCCGCTCGACGGCGCGCGATCGCTCTGAAAACCTGTCCAAGGCCGCGGCGCGGCTGGGGCCGTCCTATGTCAAGCTCGGCCAGTTCCTGGCGACGCGCCCCGACGTGGTCGGCGCCGATGTCGCGCTTGACCTCGCCAGTCTCCAGGACCGCATGGAAACCTTCCCGCAGGACCAGGCGGTGGCCACCGTCGAGGCGTCCCTCGGCCGACCCGTCGGCGAGCTTTACGCGACGTTCGGCGCTCCGGTCGCCGCCGCCTCGATCGCCCAGGTTCATCGCGCCACCAGCGCCGAAACCGGCGCTCCGGTCGCCGTCAAGGTCATCCGGCCCGGCGTGCGCCGCCGCTTCTTCCACGATCTGGAAAGCTATTTCGCCGCCGCGCGCCTGCAGGAGCGCTTCATTCCCGCCTCCAGGCGCCTGCGCCCGGTCGAGGTGACGCAAACCCTGGCCCAGACCACCAAGATCGAGATGGATCTCAGGCTGGAGGCGGCCGCGCTGTCGGAGATCGCGGAAAACACCAAGAACGATCCCGGTTTTCGCGTGCCGACGGTCGACTGGGCGCGCACCGGCCGGGACGTGCTCACGCTCGAATGGATCGACGGCGTCAAACTATCCGATATCGAGGGCGTGCGCGCGGCCGGCCACGACCTGGAGGCGCTCTCGGTCTCGCTGATCCAGACCTTTCTGCGCCACACGCTGCGCGACGGTTTCTTCCACGCCGACATGCATCCGGGGAACCTGTTCGTGCAGGCCGACGGCACCATCGTGGCGGTCGATTTCGGCATCACCGGTCGGCTCGGCAAGAAGGAGCGCCGCTTCCTGGCCGAAATCCTCTACGGTTTCATCACGCGCGACTACCGCCGGGTGGCCGAGGTGCATTTCGAGGCCGGTTACGTGCCGGCCAACCACGACGTCGCGGCGTTTGCCCAGGCGATCCGCGCGATCGGCGAGCCGATCCACGGCCAGCCCGCCGAGACGATCTCCATGGCCCGGCTCTTGACGCTGCTGTTCGAGGTCACCGAGCTTTTCGACATGACCACGCGCACCGAGCTGGTGCTTTTGCAAAAAACCATGGTCGTGGTCGAGGGTGTGTCGCGCTCGCTCGATCCGGCCTTCAACATGTGGAAGGCGGCCGAGCCGGTGGTGCGCGAATGGATCGCCTCGCATCTCGGACCCCAGGGCGTGCTGTCGGATGCGCGCGACGGTGTGGCGGCCGTGCTGTCGTTTGCCCGCCAGGCGCCCGAACTGGCCGCGCGCACCGAAAAACTGTCGCGCGAGATCGACCACATGGCCGAGCACGGCCTGCGTTTCGACGATGCGACGGCCAAGGCGATCGGCAAGGCCGAGGCGCGCGCCGCCCGCTCCGGCCGCATTGCGCTGTGGGTGATCGCGGTGGCGCTGGTGTGGATCGCCTGGGCGCTGAATTGACTGCAATGATTGCGATGCATACATTGCAGTCAAACGGAGCCGGACCATGGCGTCACTAACGATCCGCAATATCGAGACCGAGGTGAAGAGCGGCCTGAGGCTCAGGGCGGCAAGACGTGGCGCGTCGATGGAAGAGGAGGCCCGGTCGATCCTGCGCGCCGTCGTCACCTCAGATATCGCTCTGGACGATCTTTCCGCTGCCGGCCCGCCCGCCCGCCAAAGCGCCTGGGAGGGCATCCGCAAGCTACGGGAAGAGTATGGTACGTTCGACCTCGATGTCCCGGAGCGCAAGGCGATTGCGGGTGATCGACCAGTCTTCGATTGATAGCGGGGATGTTTCTCATCGACACCAATCTGGTCTCGGAAATGTTCAGGCCGAAGCCTGACGCGGGTGTCGTGCGTTTCCTTGAAGAGACGCCGCGCTCGGCGCTGTTGCTTTCATCGATCGTCGTCGGCGAGCTTTATCTAGGGCTGGCCCTTATGCCCGAGGGGCGTCGACGAGAGGCGCTCACGGTGATGATCGACGCGTTCGTCGACGCCGGCGGCGAGGCGGCCATACTGTCCTTTGGTAAGGAGGAAGCTTTGCACTATGCCGGTATCGCGGCGCGGCGGCGCCGGATGGGGCGGCCAATCACGGAACCCGATGCACAGATCGCCGCGATGGCGGCGGCACACCGGCTCCCTCTCGTCACCCGCAATGTCCGCGATTTCGAGGATTGTGGGATCGATCTCATCAATCCATGGGAGGCGGCCGCATGACCCTTTCCGGCACGCGCATCCTGTTGATCATTTCCGGCGGTATAGCGGCCTACAAGTCGCTCGACCTGATCCGCCGCCTGCGCGAGCGCGGCGCGCATGTGCGCTGCGTGATGACCGAGGCCGCGCATCAGTTCGTCACGCCGCTTTCGGTCGGCGCGCTCACCGCCGATCACGTCTTCACCGATCTGTTCGACCGCCAGGCCGAGCACGATGTCGGCCATATCCGACTGTCGCGCGAGGCCGACCTGATCGTGATCGCGCCGGCAAGTGCCGATCTCCTGGCCAGGATGGCGCATGGGCTGGCAAACGATCTGGCCACCGCCGTGCTGCTTGCCAGCGACAAGAAGGTGCTCGCCGCGCCGGCGATGAACCCGGCGATGTGGAACCATCCGGCCACGCGGCGCAATATCGAGACGCTGAGCGGCGACGGCGTTGCCTTTGTCGGCCCGGCCACCGGCGAGATGGCCGAAAGCGGCGAGGCCGGCGAGGGCCGCATGGCCGAACCGCTGGAGATCGTCGCGGCCATCGAGGCGAGCCTCGGCGGCGGTTCGAAGCCGCTCGCCGGCAAGAAGATCGTCATGACGTCCGGCCCGACCCATGAGCCGATCGACCCGGTGCGCTATATCGCCAACCGTTCGTCCGGAAAGCAGGGCCACGCCATCGCCGCGGCGCTGGCGCGGCTGGGAGCCGATGTCCGTCTCGTCTCCGGTCCGGTGGCGATCCCCGACCCGGACGGGGTCGAGACGCTTCATGTCGAGAGCGCGCGCCAGATGCACGACGCCGTGCTTGCGCTCCTGCCGGCCGATGCCGGCATCTTCGTCGCCGCCGTCGCCGACTGGCGCACGCAGGATGCCGCGGGCGAGAAGATCAAGAAGGTCGCCGGCGAAGGGCCGCCGGCCCTGCAGATGGTCGAAAATCCCGATATTCTGGCCACGGTCGGCCATCACCGCCAGCGGCCGGGCCTGGTGATCGGGTTCGCCGCCGAAACCGCCGAGGTGGAGACCAACGCGGCCGCCAAGCTTGCCAGGAAGGGCGCCGACCTGATCGTGGCCAACGACGTGTCGCATGACAGCGGCATCGGACCGTCGGGCGTGATGGGCGGCGACCGCAACCGCGTCCGCATCGTGTCGGGCGACGGATCCGACGCCTGGCCGGAAATGTCCAAGGACGAGGTTGCCGCGCGAGTGGCCGCGCTGGTCGCCGAGCGGCTGGCGTGACCAAGGGGGGCGTCGACGGCGTGCTCGAGGCGCCCACGCTCGCGACAGAGCGGCTGGTGCTGCGCGCCCATCGGCCCGAGGATTTCGACGCCTATGCGGCGATGTGGGGCGATCCGGAAATGGCGCGTTACGTTGGCGGCAGGCCGTTCACGCGCGAAGAGGCCTGGGCGCGGATGCTGCGCCATCGCGGCCTGTGGGCGATGCTCGGCTTCGGCTTCTGGGTGGTGACCGATCGCGCCGACGGCACGCTGATCGGCGAGGCCGGCGTGCAGGAACTCAACCGCGACATCGACCCGCCGACCGCCGGCATGCTGGAGGCCGGGTGGGGCGTGGTGCCGCGCGTCCAGGGGCGTGGTCTTGCCCGCGAGGCGGCGCGCGCGGCGATAGGCTGGGCGGAGACGCGGTTTCCCGGCCGGCCGTTCGCCTGCCTGATCGATGCCGGTCACGTCCGCTCGATACGGCTCGCCCGCGATCTCGGATTCCACGATTTCGCCGTGACCCAATACGCCGGCGAGCAGGTGGTGGTGATGCGCCGCTGACTGCTGCGCGGTCGAACCCGCCCGGCGATGAGTGCGGATGTTGAACACTTTGTCACCGCCGCCGCCGCTGCGCGGCCCGGCCGGTATCGCCATATTGAGCGGGACCCCAACCACGGAGGCACAGAAAATGTCCATTCGTCCCGTGAAGCAGATCACCCGGGCCCAGCCGACCGTCGAGGGCGCCGGCGTCAGGCTCGACCGCGCCTTCGGCTTCGGCGATCCCAAGCTCGCCGATCCGTTCCTGCTGTTCGACGATTTCCGCAACGAGCGGCCGGAGGACTACCAAGCCGGTTTCCCCTGGCATCCGCATCGCGGCATCGAGACCATCACCTATGTACTGGCCGGTTCCGTGGACCACGCCGACAGTCTCGGCAATGCCGGCTCGCTCGGCGCCGGCGACGTGCAATGGATGACGGCCGGCAGCGGCATCCTGCACCAGGAAATGCCGCAGGGCGACCAGGCCGGGCGCATGCACGGCTTCCAGCTCTGGGCCAATCTGCCGTCGAGCCACAAGATGACGCAGCCGCGCTACCAGGACGTCAAGGCAGCCGAGATACCCGAGATCGTCGACGATGACGGCACCCGGGTGCGTGTCGTGGTCGGCGAATTCTGGGGCAAGAGCGGGCCCGTCGACGGCATCGCGGCCGATCCGCAATATCTCGACGTGTGGGTGCCGCCGGGCCGGCGCAAGGTGCTGCCCGTCGACACCTATCGCAGCGCCTTCGCTTATATTTTCGAGGGTTCGGGAACCTTCCGCGACGCTTCAAGGCCGTTTGGCGTGCTGCTGGAGAAGGAGGTCGACGGCCGCGAGGTCCATCTGCGCGACATGAGCGGCGACCGCACGCTGGTCGTGTTCGACACCGGCGACGAGGTGGTGGTGCAGGCGGGCGAAAACGGCATCCGTTTCCTGCTGGTTTCCGGCAGGCCGATCCGCGAGCCGGTCGCCTGGCACGGACCGATCGTGATGAATACGCGCGCCGAACTGATGCAGGCCTTTTCCGAACTCAATGCCGGCACCTTCATCCGCGACGGCGCGGCGCGCTGACCGGGCCCGTCGTGAGGCCGGCGCGAGGGCCGGCCTCTTGTCTTGCGGTTGGCGAGCGCTCGCTCAGGCGGCCGGCTGCTTGGTCTTGCGCAGATAGGGCAGAACCGTATCGAAGGCGCCGAACTTCTGCTTCGCCGCCTCGTCGCCGACCGAGGTCGGAATGATGACGTCATCGCCGACATTCCAGTTGGCCGGCGTGGCGATGGTGTGCTTGGCCGCCGTCTGCAGCGCGTCGAGTGCCCGCAGCACCTCGGCGAAGTTGCGGCCGACATTCATCGGATAGGTCATCGACAGCTTGAGCTGCTTGTCGGGGCCGATGATGAACACCGAGCGCACGGTGGCGCTGTCATTGGGCGTGCGGCCGTCCGGCAGATAGGCTTCCGCCGGCAGCATGTCGAAGGCCTTGGAAACCTGGAGGCCCTCATCGGCGATGATCGGGAATTTGGCCTGCGCGCCGCCAACCTTCTCGATGTCGCCCTTCCATTTCTTGTGGTCCTCGACGCCGTCGACCGAAATGCCGATCACCTTGGTGCCGCGCTTGGTCCATTCCTCGTCGAGCTGCGCGACCGCGCCGAATTCCGTGGTGCAGACCGGCGTGAAGTCTTTCGGATGGGAAAACAGGATCGCCCAGCTGTCGCCGATCCAGTCATGCAGCTTGAACGTGCCCTGATCGGTTTCGACGGTGAGATTGGGGATCGTGTCGTTGATGCGCAAACCCATGGCGGTCTCCTTGCTGTTCGTCCGGATCGCATGTCCGGGTGCTTATGTCGGTGCGATCATAGCCGAATTCAAAGCCGATTCGAGGAAATGGACCGCGCATTTCGTCGCGGCCGGGAATGAAACGGTTCCAAACGGGGCGAAAACGGAATGCCGTTCCGGCCCATGGCGCCGATGCGACGTCCGCTCCGCGCCTGCCCGTCAGTAGGAAAAGACCTCTTGTAGACCCCGGAACCCCTTGAAGGCGGTTTCGCCGGCGAGCCGGGGCGGGCGGCACAGGTGCTGCGCCGTCACGGCCGAGGCGACGCGCCGGACCGACAGCGGGCCGGCCGCAGCAAGCAGCCGGGCGGCGTAGTTGACCGGCCGGCCGATCGCGGTGAAATCGAGCCGGTTGGCGCCGCCAATATTGCCATAGTGGAACCGGCCGGCATGGATTGCCGAGCGGAAGCTGGCCGTCTTGCCGACCGCGCTGCCGGCAAGCGTTTTCTCGCTGTCGAGCACCGCCTCGCTGGCCGCCTTTACGGCGCGGGCAAGCTCACGTTTGCCGCCATAGGGGAAGATCGCAAAAAACCCGTCGCCGAGAAACTTCAGGATCTCGCCGCCGCGCTCCTCGACCGGCGGCACGATAATGTCGAAAGCGTCGTTGAGCAGGGCAACGATCTGCGGTCCCGAGTGGCGGTTGGACAATGCCGTGAAGCCGATCAGGTCGGTGAACAGGATAACCGCCTCGATCACCTCGCCGTCGCCGCGATGCACCTTTCCCGACAGCACCTGTCCACCACTGTTGCGGCCGACATAGGCCGACAGGATCGCGGCTGCGTTCAGGCGCAGGAGATAGGCCTCGACCAATCGTGTCAGCGGCCCGCGCACGGACGCCACCGCCGCCAGCATGTCGTCGGAAAATCCGTCCGGGGCCTTGGTCGAAAAGGTCGCCGAATGGGTTTCGCCGGTCGTGAAGATCAGCGGATGGGCGACGTAGTCGGTAAACCCTTCCGCCGCCAGTTCGCCGAGAATGGTGAATTCGGTCAGCGATTCGCGATCGGTCAGCTTTCGGCGAATGGAAATCTGGTCGCGTGTGACCCGCGGCAGCGGGTTGCTGAGGTAGTCATTCGTGGAGAACAGGCCGAGCCCGCCCTCGCGCAGGTCGACCCCCGCGTCCGGCGTCCAGGTGAAGCGCCGGCCGGCCACGTTGGGATGCAGCGTGTTGATGAACAGCGCGAAGCGGTCGATCGGCACGCCGGCCGCCGTCAGGTCCCGGCAGAAGCGGTCGATGATCACACGCGCATCCGCGCTCGGCCGCGCCCCGCCGATCATCCAGGCGTTCAGATCGTCGATGATACGACGCTCGACCATGGTGCCCTTTCCGAACCCCGCGCGTGTCGCGCCCGGCAAGCATAAGGGCGTGCGCCGGCGTCTGTCAGCGCAACATTTCGTGTGCCAGTCCGGCCCCGTCTCATACCGCGATCAGATCCCGGCAGATCCGCGGGGTCCTCGAAACTCGCCGCTACGCCGCGTCCCGGACCTGGTAATCCTTGACCGCGTCGAACCGGACCGCCTTCCAGCGTTCGGCCTCGTAATTGAGTCCGAATTCGTGTGGCGCGAGAAAGACCGGATCCCCGTCGAGGTCGCGGGCGATGTCGCCGCGATGCGTATCGATGAAGCGCTGCAAGTCGTCCTTGTCGGCGGTGATCCACCGACAGACCGAGAACCGCGCCGTCTCGAAATCCACCGGCAGTGAATATTCGACTTCCAGACGCACTTTCAGCACGTCGAGCTGCAGCGCACCCACAACACCGACGATCGCCGGCGAGCCGTCCTCGGGCAGGAACAGCTGCACCACGCCTTCCTCGGCCATCTGCTGCAGCGCTTCCCGAAGCTTCTTGGCCTTCATCGGGTCGCCGAGCCGCACCCGGCGCAGGATCTCGGGCGCGAAGTTGGGCACGCCGCGGAAATAGATCTCTTCGCCTTCCGTCAGCGTGTCGCCGATCCTCAGCGTGCCGTGATTGGGGATGCCGACCACGTCGCCGGCATAGGCCTCGTCGGCGGTCACGCGCGTCTTGGCGAAGAAGAACTGCGGCGCAGAGAGGCTCATCGGCTTGCCGGTTCTGACCAGCTTGGCCTTCATGCCGCGCGTGAGCTTGCCCGAACAGACCCGCACGAAGGCGATCCGGTCGCGATGGTTGGGATCCATATTGGCCTGTATCTTGAACACGAACGAGGTCATCTTCGGTTCGCTCGCCTCGACCCTGCGCGTATCGGCCTCCTGGGCGCGCGGTTGCGGGGCGAATGCGCCCAGCGCCTCGATCAGGTCGCGCACGCCGTAATTCCTGAGCGCAGAGCCGAAATAGACCGGTGTCAGGTGACCCTCGCGAAAAGCCGCCAGGTCGAACGGACGGCAGGCGCCGCGTGCGAGTTCCAGTTCCTCGATGAAATCGGCGCGCTCGTTTTCCGGAAGCAGGCCGGCCACGCGGTTGGAGTCCGGCCCGTTGACCGGTACGCGCTCGACCTGGTCGTCGCCGCGCCGGACGGCGTTGTCGGCGAGGTGGTAGGTGCCGGAAAATGTCTTGCCGCGCCCGATCGGCCAGGTCACCGGCGCGGTGTCGAGCGCGAGCTTGGCCTCGATCTCGTCGAGAATCTCGAACGGGTCGCGCGTCTCGCGGTCCATCTTGTTGACGAACGTGACGATCGGGATGTCGCGCAGCCGGCACACTTCGAACAGTTTCAGCGTGCGCGGCTCGATGCCCTTGGCCGCGTCGATCACCATGACGGCCGAATCCACCGCCGTCAGCGTGCGATAGGTGTCGTCGGCGAAATCCTCGTGGCCCGGCGTGTCGAGCAGGTTGAAGACATGGTCGCCATATTCGAAGGTCATCACCGAGGTGACGACTGAAATTCCGCGCTCGCGCTCGATCTTCATCCAGTCCGAGCGTGTCTGGATCTTGTCCTTCTTGGCCTTCACCTCGCCGGCGAGCTGGATCGCACCGCCGAACAACAGCAGCTTTTCCGTCAGCGTGGTCTTGCCCGCGTCCGGATGGGAAATGATCGCGAAGGTCCGGCGGCGCGCAACCGCCTTGTCGAGTGTCTCTGCCATGTCGAGGATGTCCGTTGAATGGCGGGCTTATAACGGCGCCGGCCGCGGCTGTCGAACGGGAATTGTCTGGCGCGCGGCGGTTCCGGTCCGGTTGCGGCTCACGCCTATTCGAACCCGCATGGCCAGGTCCGCGGCGCCGTCAATCCCTGCGGGAGCACGGTTGCCGCATCGCCGCAGGCAATGTCGACCTGCTCCTGCCGCAATCCGGTCGCCGCGCCGAGATCGACGCCCTCGAACCGGGTCAGGAACAGGAACGCGCCGGCGAAATCGACCGGACCTTCCATCGTCGAGCCCCGGAAATCCGCCCGCGAGAGATTGGCGAGCGCGAAGCTGTTGTTTGCCAGGACCGATCCGGAAAACTCGGCTCGGCCGAGCTCGGCCTTCTGGAAATCCGCGCTCTTCAGCCGCGCATCGATGAACCGGCTGCGCTGCAGTTCGGCGCTGGCGAAAGACGCGTTTTCGCCGGCGAGTCCCGACAGGTCGCTGCGATAGGCTTCCACCTTGCCGAAATTGGCTTTTTCGGCGCTGGCGCCGGCGAGCGAGGCACGCAACAGCGTCGCCTTTTCAAGGTTAGCCGAATCCAGACGGGCGCCGCGCAGATCGGTTTCGCTGAAATCCGTGTCGACGAGCGAGGCGCCTTCCAGATTGGCAGCTTTCAGGATCAGATTGCTCTTGTTGCAGCCGCGCCAGTCGATGCCGGGCTCTGGCGCGCTGCGGCACTCGGCGGCTTCGGCCGCCCCGGCGGAAAACGCGAGCGCGACGGCCAGTCCGGCCAGCCGCACCGGCCCCGGGCGCCGACGGTTTCGCTTCGTAGGCATGGTAGTTCGTGTTTGCGCCAAGGTTTGCGCCTGCTCCCGCATCGGTGCTCCCCGACCTTACTATAGCAAGCTTCGAGTGGTCGCAAAGCGTATCGGCTCTTCGTCGGCAAACATGGTGGGGAGGCCTGCTTATTGTTTGTGCGCTGACGGTTGACAGCATCACCGTTTGACAGTTGGATGATGGCAGTGGGGACAACAATCCTATCGGGAGGATGATGGCTGAGGGGAGGACCCGGCTTGTCGTCGTTGGGGGCGGGACGGCCGGATGGATCGCGGCGCTGATGCTTCAGCGTCACGCCGCGAGCACCAACAGAGCGATCGACATCGTGGTGGTCGAATCGAGCCGCATTCCGACGATCGGCGTGGGGGAGGGCACAACCGCGGTCTTTCGTCAGGTGCTGATGGATCTGGGCATCGACGAAACCGACTTCGTGCGCAGGACCGGCGCGACCGTCAAATTCGGCATCCGACACAAGGATTGGCGCCGCAAGGGCCATTGCTATGACGGGCCGATCGACGATCCCAATCTTCTGGCGTTGTCGCGGCGGCTCATGCCCGGCGAGCAGCAGTCGATGCTGCACATCTATGCCGTCGCAACCGGCCGCAGCGTTGCCGATATCCATTTATTCGGCGAACTCATGCAGCGCCGGAAATCGCCCTTCGGCCTCGATGGCGACGAGCTCGTCCCGGCCGGGCCGTTTCAGCACGCCTTCCATTTCGACCAGGCCAAGGTCGGCGCCTATCTGCGCGAGATCACCGCCGGCGTGGAACTGATCGACGCCGAGGTCGCCGATCTGCGCCGCAATGCCGAGACCGGCAATATCGAGGCGCTGGTGATGAGTGACGGCACCGAGCTCGTCGGCGATTTTTTTGTCGACTGCACCGGTTTCCGGCGCAAGCTGATCGGCGAGGGCATGGGGGCGCGGTGGATATCCTATCAGGATCACCTGCCGGTGAACCGCGCCATGCCGTTCTGGCTCGACCATGACGAGACGGAAGACATCGCCCCCTTCACCCTGGCCTGGGCGCAGGAGGCGGGCTGGATGTGGGCGGTCCCCACCCAGGAGCGTATCGGCTGTGGCTACGTCTATTCCGACGCGTTTACCACGCCCGACGAGGCCAAGTGTGAGATCGAACGCGCGCTCGGACGCGAGATCGAACCGCGCGCCGATCTGCGTTTCGACAGCGGCCGCCTCGACCGCGCCTGGATCGGCAATTGCCTGGCGCTCGGCCTGTCGTCGAGCTTTCTGGAACCGCTGGAGGCGACCTCGATCCACGGCACGATCGTCCAGCTGATGCTGTTCACCCGCTTCTTTTTCGACAAGGCCTGTAGCGCCGACGACCCGATGCGGCAACGTTACAACGACGCCGTGTCACGCCAGCTCGGCGATTTCCGCGACTTCATCAACCTGCATTATGTCGGCGAGCGCGACGAACCGTTCTGGCGCCACGCCCGTGGCGAGTGCATGAACCAGGCCACCCGCGACATGCTTGCCTTCTGCGCCGAAAACATGCCGCGCCGCGCCGATTTCCAGCCTTTTCCCGGCGACCTGCCCCACATCAACGAACAGCTCTTTTATCCGGTGCTCGACGGGCTCGGTCATCTGCAGCGCGCCGTGGCCAAGTCCGAGATGGCCGCCAGTCCGAAAGTGCGCGCCCATGCCCGCAAGGCGACCGACGCCCATGTGCGCGATTACAAGAAGGCGGCCGGCAACTGCCTCGGCCACCGACACTATCTTGAACTCGTGGCCGAAGGAGCCGTCAGCTTCCGCTGGCAGTAGCGTCGCCGATCTGGCGCGCACGGGGCCGGCCGGCCTCCGGCCTGCTCGCGCCTCTGTCGTGCGTGCGCTCGAACAGCTCGCGCACGATCCGGCTGGCCGTGGTTTGAAAGGCGAAGGGCAGGAGGGCGTGGCCCAGCGCGGCGAGCGCTGCCAGCGCCAGGCGCCCGGCAAACCACAATGCGAACGCCATATGGCCGAAATAGGTTTCGTCGACCGAGGCCGGGTGGTCGGTGAACAGTTTTGCCAGTCGTGTCGGCATGCGTAACCTCCTGCTTGTGTCGCCACGAGCAGCGACGGCCTGGAATTCACCAACAGAATAATCTCGCTGCCCGACGAAAAAATCTCAAAATAGTATCGAAGAATGAAGATGCGTGAGACAATCATCCCGTCATGACGCTTGAACTTGATGCAATTGACCGGAGAATTCTGGCCGAGCTCCAGCGCGATGCGAGCTTATCCGCCGAACAGCTCTCGCAGCGTGTCGGCCTGTCGCGCAATGCATGCTGGCGGCGGGTGCGCATGCTGGAGGAGAGCGGCGTCATCGCCGGGCGGGTCGCGCTGCTCGACCCGGAGAAACTCGGCTACGGCCTGTCCGTCTTCATGCTGATCCGTACGTCGAGCCACGAGCCGCACTGGCTGGAGACGTTCCGCGCCGCGGTGACGTCGCTGCCCGAGATCACCGGGATCTACCGCATGTCGGGCGATCTCGACTATGTGTTGCGGGCCCGGGTCGCCGACATGAAGGCCTATGACAGGCTCTACCAGCGTCTGATCGCCAAGGTGCCGCTGTCGGACTGCTCGGCGTCCTTCGTCATGGAGGAGATTCGCGAGACGACCGCGCTGCCCGTCCAGCAGCGTTGAGTCGCGGCGCGTGGATGCACGGCGGCACTTGCGTGCCTGTCGCCGTGCGCGCACACTTTGCCGGCCCAGACACCGGTGATGCATGTCCGTCAGCGCCAAGGCCGTTTCGGTCTCCATCCTCGTCGTCGCCGAAATGGCCGGGATGAGCCTGTGGTTCGTCTCCGCCGCCATCCTGCCCGACATGGCGCGCGACGGTGCGATTTCCGACACCCGTCAGGCATTGTTGTCGAGCGGCGTGCAGGCCGGGTTCGTGCTCGGCGCGCTCGCCATCGCGATTTCGGGCCTTGCCGACCGGCTCGACCCGCGACGGGTTTTTGCCGTCTGCGCGCTCGCCGCAGCCCTTGCCAATCTGACCCTTCTTATCCTGCCGCCCGGCGGCAACGGCATGATCGCCGCGCGCGTTGTCACCGGCGCGCTTCTGGCCGGCGTCTACCCGGTCGGCATGAAGATCGCCGTCGGCTGGGGCCTGCGCGACAGGGGTCTGCTCGTCGGCTTGCTGGTCGGCGCGCTCACCGTCGGCAAGGCGATGCCCTATCTCGCCGCCTATCTCGGCGGCGCCGCCTGGCGGCCGACGGTCGCGCTGCTCTCGCTCGTTGCCGCCGCGGGCGGAGTTCTGGTGCTGGCCGCCGGTCTCGGTCCGCACCACGCCCGCGCGCCACGTTTCGATCCCGGCGCCATCCGGCTAGCCTGGACGCATCCGCGCATCCGGCGGGCCTATCTGGGCTATTTCGGCCATATGTGGGAGCTGTTTTCGATGTGGGCCTGGGTCGGCGCGGCGCTGACCGTCTCCTATGCCGTGTCGATGGACACATTCGCCGCCGAGAGCCTGGCCAAGCTGAGCACGTTCGTGGCGATCGCGCTCGGAGCTTTGTTCTGCGTGCCGGCCGGATGGTATGCGGACCGTTTCGGCAAGGCCGAAATCACCATAATCGCCATGGCTGTCAGCGGCGCCGCTGCTTTGTTGACCGCTTTGACTTTCGGCGGCCCGCCCTGGCTCAGCTTCGCGCTGGTCGCGCTCTGGGGCATCGCCGTGATCCCCGATTCGGCGCAGTTTTCGGCCATTGTCGCCGACAATGCGCCGCCCGAACTCGTCGGCAGCCTGATGACCTTCCAGACCGCGCTCGGTTTCACCTTGACGATCGCCACCGTCCAGCTCACGCCGCTGGCGGCCGAGGCGTTCGGCTGGTCGGCGGTGCTGGCCGGGCTTGCCCTTGGACCCGCGGTCGGGATCGTGGCGATGCTGCCGCTGCGTCGACGCAGGGGCGACATTTCGTGATCCGGCTTTTTGCCGCATCGGCCCGCTCCAGGCCTGCGCGGCCGTTGACCGCGCGCGCGGCGTCCGGCAAAGGAACGCCATGATCACCGCTCTCGGCATTATCCGCCTGCCGCACGCCGCCGGCCTCGACCGTCCCGCCTATGCCAGTGCCGGCGCCGCCGGGCTGGATCTGCGCGCGGCCGTTCCCGAGGACCGCCAGGTCATCATCCTGCCGGGGCGGCGCGCCCTGGTGCCGACCGGCTTTATCTTCGAGATTCCCGACGGCTATGAGGGGCAGGTGCGGCCGCGCTCGGGCCTGGCGCTGAAGAACGGCATCACCTGCCTGAATACGCCCGGCACGATCGACAGCGACTATCGCGGTGAGGTGCAGGTTCTGCTCGTCAATCTCGGTGAGGAGGATTTCGCGGTCACCCGCGGCCTTCGCATTGCCCAACTGGTGCTGGCGCCGGTTTCGCGCCTGCCGCTCGAGGAGCGTGAGCAAGCGGCGGCGACCGTGCGCGGCGCCGGCGGCTTCGGTTCCACCGGGACGAGGTGATGACGCCGCCCCGGCTCGTGCTGTTCGATTGCGACGGGGTGCTGGTCGATACCGAGACGATCGCCAATCGCCGTCTGGTCGAATTGTTCAACGAGGCGGGTTTCGCCACCGATTACGACTATTGCCGGCGCCATTTTTCCGGCCGCTCGCTGACATCGGTTCAAGAAGAGATCGAGGCGTCCGGCGTCAGCCTCGGCGCCGATTTCGTCGACCGCTGGAACGAGGGCCTGCCGGCGCTGTTTGCCGGCCGGGTCGAGGCTATCCCGCATGTCAGGCAGGCCGTCGAGGCGGTGCGCGACGCGGGCATTGCCTATTGCGTGGCGACCTCGGCGCGCATTTCCAAGATGCACATCACGCTCGGCGCGACCGGGCTTATGCCGCTGTTCGAACACGCGTTGTTTTCCGCCACCATGGTCGCGCGCGGCAAGCCGGCGCCCGACCTGTTCCTGCATGCGGCCGCGGCGATGGGGCATCCGCCCGAGACCGCGATCGTCGTGGAGGATTCGGTGCCCGGCACCCGGGCCGGCACGGCGGCGGGCATGACGGTGCTGTCTTATGCCGGCGATCCGATGGCCGATCGCGACGGGCTGCGTGAAGCCGGCGGCATCCTGTTCGACGACATGCGCGACCTGCCCGCCCTGATCGGCCTTTGAACGACGGCGCCGGGCGCCGCCTTCGTGCCGTTCGGGTTTGTCAGCAGGTTCGGCCTGGACCAAGCGTCTCGACTTTGCAGGCGGCGGGTCGTCGGCATAGCATTTCGCCGCGCCATATCCCACGGGAGGAAGAATGATGGACAAGGGCAGAATTTTTCGCGCGCTGCACGAGGCGCCCGCGCCATTTATCATCCCCAACCCGTGGGATGTTGGGACGGCGCGGTTTTTAGCCTCGCTCGGCTTTACCGCGCTCGCCACCACCAGCGCGGGCTATGCGTTTTCGCGCGGCCGGCCGGATGGGGCGATCCCGTTTGACGACATGATCGGCCATTGTCGCGAGATCGTCGCGTCGAGCGACCTGCCTGTTTCCGCCGATCTCGAGCACGGCAAGGGCGACAGTCCCGACAGCGCGGCCGAAACCATCTTCGCCGCCGCTGCCGCGGGGCTCGCCGGCTGCTCGATCGAGGATTCGACCGGCGATCCCGACCGTCCGATCTACGCGTTTTCGCTCGCCGTCGAGCGTGTCGCGGCCGCCGTCGAGGCGGCGCGCTCGCTCGGCCACGATTTCGTCTTCACCGCCCGGGCGGAGAATTTCTTGTGGGGCATCCGCGATCTCGACGACACGATCAGGCGGCTCCAGGCGTTTGAAAAAGCCGGTGCCGACGTGCTTTATGCGCCGGCTCTGGCTGATATCGAAACGGTCCGCGCGGTGTGCGCGGCGGTGTCGCGGCCGGTCAATGTTCTCGCCACGCCGGACCTGTCGGTTGCCGAACTCGCCGAAGTGGGCGTGAAGCGCATTTCGCTCGGCTCCAAACTCACCATCGCCGCCTTCGGCGCGGTCGAGGCCGCCGCGCGCGAAATGCTGGACGAAGGCAGTTTCGAATTCTCCCGCGGCGGACCGTCATTCGCGACGCTGCAGAAGCTGTTTTCCGCCGACTGAGCGCGGTTCGCGCCGTCACCGGCCAGGCGAGACCGGCACCCGGCCGCCGGGAGCCGGCATCCGTGTTGCCCGTCTGCCGCCTGTCCGGTTGCGGCCTGTCAGAGCCGGCGCAGCACCAGCACGGTCTCGCCGGCCGGGTTCTTCAGCGTCAGCCGCGAGCCGCGCAACGTCACCCGGCTTGCCGCGCCAAGCGCCTGCGTGAAGGAGCGCTCGACATTCATCGCCGCCCGGTCCGGGCACATCATCTTGGTCTGCATCGGGGCGCTCGAGCGCCAGGCGTCGCCGTGCTGGACGATCGTTGCGGTGATCGTGTTGCAGCCGGCCCTGGCGCGCAGGGCGCCGCCGGCGCCGATGTCGACGCGGGTTGCCTGCGACAGGGCCTGGTCGAGCCTCACCAGATGGCCGGTCTGCGAAGCCGCCACCTGCTCGATGCGCCAGGCGCCGCGCACCGCCTCCGAGACGCCCGCGCGGGCTTGTTCGCCCTGCGGCTCAACCGCGCGCGCCGGCACGATGTCGAAGATCTCCCAGCCGCGCGGCTTGCCCGTTGATACCGCGGCAAGCCGCGAGCCCGGGCCGACGCCGGCGCGTACCAGCTTGCCGTTCTGGACCGATTTGAGCGCGTGCGCGCTGCCGCCGAGCGCCATGAGGCGAAACCGTTCCCAGCCGCGTGCATGCGGGCTGCCGGTTGCCAGAAACGTGCCGCCGCCCACGCCGGCGCGTATATAGGTATTGTCGGCCACGACGCGGAACGCGACCGTCCGGCCGTCGAGTCGCTGCATGTCGAGCCGCAAGGCACGGTCGGCGCTGCCGGCCGAGGCGGCAAGCAGCCCATTGGCGACGGTGACGTATTTGCCGCTTTGTTTGGAGCGCAGCAGCACTTCCTCGGCGCTGGCGGTCTGGCCGCCAAAAGCAATAAGGGCCGCGGCAATGGCGACAAGGCGGGTCAATTTGGTCAAAATGAGTCTCCCCCGGATTGGCAGTCGCTGAACGATGATGCACCCATACTGACATTGTTGATCTGAACGCCTATTGAAACCGGCGTTCAGCCGAGGTTCACGTTCCGGCCGACCGGCCGCTATTCTCGCGCGATGGAGTTTCGATGTCAGAACCGTTGAAGGTTGTCGACATGCATACCGGCGGCGAGCCGGTGCGCATCGTCACCGCTGGATACCCGCCTTTGCCTGCCGGCACGATCCTGCACAAGCGCGCCTATGTGCGCGACAATCTCGATCATCTGCGCCGGATCCTGATGTTCGAGCCGCGCGGCCATATCGACATGTACGGTGCGCTGCTGGTCGAACCGGACCTGCCGGGCGCGGACCTCGCCGTGCTTTTCATGCACAATGAGGGATATTCGACCATGTGCGGCCATGCCGTCATCGCGCTGGGACGGTATGCCGTCGACCAAGGGCTGGTGCCGGCCGACGGACCCGTCGCCACCGTCAATATCGAATGTCCATGCGGCATGGTCGAGGCCACGGTTGAGATCATCGACGGCCGGGCGGGCGCGGTATCCTTCCGAAGCGTGCCGTCCTTTGCCTTTGCCGCCGGCCGTTCGGTCGACCTGCCCGGATTCGGCCCGGTCGGCTTCGACATCGCCTATGGCGGTGCCTTCTACGCCCTGGCGGAGGCGGACCGGTTCGGTCTCGCATTCGGCCGCGATCCCGTGCGTGCCTTCGTCGATGCCGCGAGCGCGCTGACGGCAGCGGTCACGCGCGCGCATCCGCTCGCCCATCCCGACCACGACGATCTCGCCTTTCTCTACGGGTCGATCCTGACCGATGGCGGCGACGGGGCGGGCGCTGCGACGAAAAATATCTGCGTTTTCGCCGATGCCCAGGTCGACCGCTCGCCGACCGGGTCGGGCGTTACCGCGCGGATGGCGGCCATGCATGCCGCCGGCGCAGTTGGTCTCGGCGAGCCCCGGTCGTTCGAAAGCATCACCGGTGCTGTTTTTACCGCCTGCGTCGAGCGGCAGGTCGACATCGGCGCCCGCCGCGGCGTCGAGGTCCGGGTCTCTGGTCGTGCCTATTATTGCGGCCGCGCCGAGTTCTCCGTCGAGCCGGACGATCCGCTCGGCGGTGGCTTTTTGGTGCGCTGAGCCGGCGGCAGCCAGCGGCCGGGCGACGGCGCTGGCCCATAGAAAAATCCGCCGTTCGCCGCGGCAAGTGTGATATCGGCTCGCGCAGCACAACGGAGCCGACCCATGACGATCGCGGGTTTCATCGCTTACGCCGGCGCGCTTGCCATCGCCGCATCCATTCCCGGCCCGGGCATCACCGCCCTGGTCGCCCGGGCGCTCGGTTCGGGTTTTCGTCCGGCATTGTTCATGAGCTTCGGGCTGATCCTGGGCGATCTGACCTATCTGACCGCCGTCGTGCTCGGCCTTGCCGTGGTCGCGCAGAGTTTCGGGCTGGTCTTCCTGGTCGTCAAATGGGCCGGTGCGGCCTATCTCGCCTGGCTGGCCTATCGTTTCTGGACGGCCGGCATCGTGGCGGAGACGGTGACCGCAGACGCAGGGCGGGGCGGTCTGACGGCGAGTTTCGTCTCCGGCGTCACGATCACGCTCGGCAATCCCAAGACGATGATCTTTTACCTCGCCATCGCGCCGACCGTCATCGATCTCGCCGCGGTTTCGGCGAGCGACTACGCCGTGCTGGCGGGGTTGACGGCGCTGGTGCTGATCGTCGTGCTGGTGCCCTATCTGGCGCTCGCCGCTCATGCCCGTACGCTGTTCGCGCGCCCGGCCGCCTTGCGGCTTCTCAACCGGACGGCGGCGACCTTTCTCGGCGGGGCCGCCGCGACGATCGCCATGCGCGGCTGACCGGTCGCACGGCGTTCCGTTTCCAACATCGTGTCTCTGCACCGCCCGATGCGGGCGCTTCGCGCCATGGTTGAAAATCCCGCTTGACGGACAGCGCGGGCGGGCGCACAAGCGAATCCTCTCCGATGACGAATAGAGGATGGTCGCGGGCATGAGCGCGTGGGGCTTCCTGCAATTGTGTGTGTCGACGGCGGTCTTTCTCGCCGCCGCCAGTGTCGCCAAAACCTGGACATTGACGCCGTCGACCGGCCGGCTGGTGCTGACCCTTGCGCTCTACACGCTCGGCAATCTGATCATGCTGCGCCTGATCCGCGATTTCGGCATGGGCGTGGCGCTCAGCCTGTCTGCCGTCATCCAGCTCGTGGCCGTCAATTTCGTCGCCTTCGCCTGGTTCGGCGAGCGCATGAATGCCGTTCAGGGCAGCGGCATCGCCTTCGCCGTCCTTGCCGTGACGCTGGTTTCCCTCGGCCCCTATTTCACCGGCCGCTGACGCATCTTGCGCTTCTGCGGCACGGCGTCGCCGTTTTTTGCGCCATTGCGACCCAATGAGACGATCCTCAACCCGCCGCGGCGCCTTCGCCTGCTGCTTATCCATGCATATTGATGTTTTAAACATCATTATGTATAGAGAAACAATTATCAATGTGGGATAAGAGCGGAGCGTGATCACAGCAGCTCAGATGAAGGCCGCGCGCGCGCTTGCCGGCATCGATCAAAAGACGCTTGCCGAGCGGGCGGGGGTTTCGCTGCCGACCATTCAGCGCATGGAGGCCTCCGAGGGGGTGGTGCGCGGGGTGGTCGACACGCTGGTCAAGGTGATCCAGGCGCTGAACGAGGCCGGCGTCGAGTTGATCGGCGATCACCAGCCCAGCACGGAGGGCGGTCGCGGCGTGCGCCTGAAGGAGCCGGGCAGCTAGTGCGCTACGGCGAAGGCAGGTTCCCGGCTTTTGCGACACGGTCCCAGCGGTCGGCGGGGCCGACGGTTGCTTGCTGCGACGGCATGATGACCGGGCCCCGTCCTGCGCCTCGTCTTGTCCGCATGTGGCGCGGCGGCTTCGCCGTGCCTGAACCGGAGTGATGTAAACGTGCAGTCCTCGATTCCCCACAGCGCCCAGCCGGTCGCGGCCGGGTTTCGCGAGCTCTTCACGCCCAAGCTGATCACGGTTCTGCGCGAGGGATACGGCCTGGCCGGGCTACGCGCCGACGCTGTTGCCGGCCTGACGGTTGCCATCGTCGCGCTGCCGCTGTCGATGGCGATCGCCATCGCCTCCGGCGTTTCTCCCGAACGCGGCCTGTTCACCGCGATCGTCGGCGGTTTCTTGGTGTCGGCGCTCGGCGGCAGCCGTTTCCAGGTCGGCGGCCCGGCCGGCGCGTTCATCGTTCTGGTGGCCGCCACGGTCGAGCGCCACGGCGTCGACGGGCTGTTGCTGGCGACGCTGATTGCCGGCCTGTTCCTGATCGCGATCGGCTTGTTGCGGCTCGGCACCTACATCAAATTCATCCCCTATCCGGTCACGGTCGGCTTCACCGCCGGCATCGCCGTCATCATTTTCGCCAGCCAGTTGCGCGATCTGTTCGGGCTCGCCCTGCCGGGCAAGGAGCCGGGGCCGCTGATCGACAAGCTGCCGGTGCTGTGGGCCGCGGCCGAAACGGTCAGCCCGGCCTCGTTTGCCATCGCCGTCTTGACCGTCGCCGTGATCGCCGGAACCAAGCGTTTGCGGCCCGGCTGGCCCGGCATGCTGATCGCCATCGTTTTGGCGGCTGTGGCGGTGGCCGTGTTCTCCTTGCCGGTCGAGACGGTCGGCGACCGTTTCGGCGACATTCCGCGCATGCCGCCGGCGCCTGCACTGCCTGTCTTCAGTTCCGACAAGCTGGTTGCGGTGCTGCCGGACGCCGCCGCCTTTGCGCTGT
The DNA here is from genome assembly GCA_039973095.1 of Nitratireductor sp. GTDB lineage: Bacteria > Pseudomonadota > Alphaproteobacteria > Rhizobiales > Rhizobiaceae > Mangrovimarina. Next base: position 112,237 of record JBDWLQ010000005.1, read on the forward strand.
TGGGGGCGATCGAATCGCTGTTGTCGGCGGTCGTCGCCGACGGCATGACCGGCCGGCGGCACCGCTCCAATTGCGAACTCGTCGCGCAAGGCGTCGCCAATATCGGCTCGGCCCTGTTCGGCGGCATCTGCGTCACCGGAACGATCGCACGCACAGCCACCAATGTGCGCGCCGGGGCGCACGGTCCGGTCGCGGGCATGCTGCACGCCCTGTTCCTGCTCGCCTTCATGCTGCTTGCCGCGCCGCTGGCACGCTATATCCCGCTGGCCGCGCTGGCCGGGTTGCTCGCTTTCGTGGCCTGGAACATGGTCGAGCGTCATGCGATCGCGGCCATCGTCCGCACCTCCAGCGGCGATGCGCTGGTCCTCGGCGTGACCTTCCTGCTCGTGGTCTTCCGCGACCTGAGCGAGGGCATTCTCGTCGGTTTCGCGCTCGGCGCGCTCTTGTTCTTGAACCGCATGGCCAAGTCGATCGCGGTCGAGGCGCACATGCCGTTTGTCGAGGACGATGTCGCCGACAGCGTCAATGGCGACCGCGCCGCCTACGACGCCGCCGAGGGCAGTTCGCCCGAGACGGTGGTCTATCGCATCTCCGGCGCCTTCTTCTTCGGTTCGGCCGCCACCGTCGGCGCCGTGCTCGACCGCATTGCCGACCAGCGCCGGAACTTCATCCTCGACTGCTCCGCCGTGCCCGTTCTCGACACGACGGCGGCCAATGTGATCGCCGGCGTTGCGCGCAAGGCGCATCGCGCCGGCATTCGCTTCGTCATCGCCGGTGCCGCGCCGCCCGTGCGCCGCATGCTGCAGCGCCAGGGCGCGCGCCGGCCGCATGCCGTGTTCGCGGCGAGCCTTAAGGATGCGCGCGCGCTCTTGTCAGATGGCTGAGGCGGACGGCAGTGGCTCCACGGCCGAACAGGCGGCGAGTTCGAGGCGGAACCGGTCGATCATCCACGCGGTTGCCGGCCCGGGTATGCGCGAGACATGGTGGAGCGCGATCAGGGTGAAAGCGCGCTCGGGATAGGCGTCGATCGAAAGCCGCACCAGGCGTCCGGCGTCGAGGTCCGCGCTTACCGTCGAAATCGGCAACCCGCCCCAGCCGAGCCCGGCCAGGATCAACGCATATTTGACCCCCATGTCGGTCATGCGCCAGTTGCGGAACGACAGGACGCCGAAATTTCTGCCGCGCGTGTAATCGGTGGGATCGGTTATGACGAGCTGCGTCTGTTCGCGGACCAGTTCGATCGGCACCGGCGGCGCGGCAAGCGCCAGCGGGTGGCCCGGCGCCGCGACCGGGATCATCGAGGTCGAGCCGACGCGCGCACGCACCACCCGCCCGTCCATATTGGTCACCTGGCCGCCGGCGATGCCCAGCGTCGCCTCCTGGCGCACGATCTGGTCGTGCACCATGCCGAGCGCGCCGACATTAAGCCGGACACCGACGGTGGGGAACGTCTCGCCGAAGGCGCCGAGCACGCGGGCGAGCGCCTGGGTCGGCACGGTGGCGTCGACGGCGAGCACGAGTTCGGGCTCCAGCCCGCTTTTGAGCCCGCCCGCCCTGGCGCGCATCCCCTCCAGTCCGGTGAGGATGCGCCGCGCATCGTCGAGCAGAACCGCGCCCGCTTCCGTCAGGCTTGGCAGACGGGTGCCGGCGCGTTCGAACAGCCTGACCTCGAGCTGCGCTTCCAGATTGGCGATCGCGTAGCTGACCACCGATTGCGAGCGGTTGAGCCGGCGCGCGGCGGCGGAAAAACCGCCGGTTTCGGCGACGGCTACGAAGACCTCAAGCTGGTCGAGAGTGGGATGCGCTTCCATCTAAGAATCCGATAAGTTTCATGCATATTTTCGCAGTTTTTTTGATGAGTACAAGGGGCCATTTAGGGAACGAGTAAGGAGCGGCCCAGCACCCGCATTCCAGTCGAACCCAAGGAGAGCCTCATGTCCTCGATATTGCTTGTCACCGCCAGCCCGCGCGGCGACCTGTCCCTGTCCAGCCGCGCCGCCAGGACCGTGGCCGATGCGCTGGCGCGCCGGAAGCCTGGTGCGCGCATCGTTCATCGCGACCTCGCCGCCGCGCCGCTGCCGCATATCGATCAGGATTTCGCCGTCGCGGTGAAGACCCCGGCCGAAAAGCTGACCGCCGAGCAGGCCAAACTCCTCGCCGCCTCCGACGCGGCGACCGACGAACTGCTCGCCGCCGATGCCGTGGTGATCGCCACCGGCATGATCAATTTCTCGATCGCCTCGACGCTGAAATCCTGGTTCGACCATGTCGCGCGGGCGCACCGCACCTTCCGCTACACGGCCGAGGGGCCGCAGGGGCTCGCCGGCGGCAAGAAGGCCTATGTGGTGATCGCCTCGTCGGGCAGCTATACCGATGGCGGCCCGGCCGCCGCGATGGATCATGCCCGGCCCTATCTGAAATCAATGCTCGGCTTTTTCGGCATTACCGATATCGAGTTCGTCGACATCGAGGGTGTCGGCCTGGGCATCGAGCCGGACGCCGTGATTGTCGAGCGCGCCCTCGGCAAGGTTTCCGCCGTCGATCTGGCCGCCGCCGCCTGACGGGGAGACCCCGATAGGCGGGCGCCGCCGGCCGAAGTTTGGACAGCCGACCTGCCGGACACGCTCGCGGCACCAAAGCCTTCGCCTCGTTCCGACCGGGCCGCCTTGCCGAGCGCGGGGCGGCCCGGTCGCGTTCGATGGCGCGCGGCCGCTGCCGGGTCAGCCCAAGCCCGCCGCCGGCCTTGCCTGATCGGTGTCGGTCGCGCTGTCGGGCGCGCCGTCGGCGGCGGGTGCGTCTTTCGCCCTGGTGTCGAGCCAGCGCAGGCGTTTGTAGTCAAAGCCGAAGACGAGCGTCGGTTTGACGATTTCGAAATAGGGCGACAGGTCGAAATCGCGCGGCGTGAACAGCGAATGATGTCGGATCGACATGATCTCGCGGCGCGAAAACCGCGATTGCGCCGTCATCTGGCCGGGCGCGCGGGTGATGCGCGGCAGAATCGGGTAGCGCACCTGCTGATAGGCCTGGGCGATCAGCGACGAGCAGATCGCGCGCGTCGGTTCGCCCGAGCCGAAGGCGATCATGCGCCGGCGCCAGCGCACCGGCACAGGCGGCGTCGGGAAGAAATAGCGCAACAGGTCGAAAATGTTCTTGGTGTCGTATTTGAGACCGATACGCTCGACCATGAAGGCCACGACCGCGTCGCGATCCTCCGGCGTCAGTCCGCTCGGCCTGCAGATACGCGTGTTGTAGGTGCGGTATTTCGACAGTGGAACCGCCACGCAGCCTTCGCCGAGATTGACCTCGATCAGCCGTGCTCGCTCGGCGCCGTTCCCGGGATCGGGCAGGGCGTCGCCGATATAGAGCGCGGCGTGGCTCCAGGTCGACTGGGTCAGATATTTGATCGCCGCGGATATGCGCTGATTGCCTTCCACCAGCAAAATGTCGCCGGCCCTGAGCGTGCGCCGGAGCGTTTCGGGATCGGACGGGGTGTAGGGCTCGTAGCCCGAGGATTCACTGCGCAGCCGGTCGGCCAGAAACCGTCCGATCCGGTCGAGCATCGTGTCGGGGGCTTCGCTCATCGTTCCTCCTTGTCGGAAATATGGACTGCGCGGCCGCCGAGTTGAAGAACCTCTTGCTCACGCGTTCGGCAAGAGACGATCTGGCGCGCCTGATAGCAGGCGTGCCGCCCGGAGCAAAGAAAACCGTCTTGCTACTTGCAATTAATCAATCGATTGATTAAATAGGAGCGTATGACCAGGCCGATTGATCCGCATAGCCAGGGCGCCAGTTCGCCCGCTTCCGCCGACCAGACGCGGCTCGCTCTCGTGCACGCGGGCTTGAGGCTGTTCGGCGCCAAAGGCTTCGACGGCGCCTCGACGCGCGAGATCGCCGCCGCCGCCCAGGCCAATATCGGCTCCATCGCCTATCATTTCGGCGGCAAGGAGGGCCTGCGCGCCGCCTGTGCCGACCACATCGTGGCCACCATCGAGCATATCGCCGCCCAGGCGCTCGACGGCTTTTCGGGCGACGTGGAGGACGCGGTGTCGCCGGCGGACGCGCGCGCGGCCTTCGCCGAGGCTCTGGAGCGCATGGTGAGTTTCGTCGTCGCGCGGCCCGAAGCCGGCGCGATCGTGCAGTTCGTCCTGCGCGAGCTCGCCCATCCCACCGCCGCGCTCGACCGTATCTATTCCGGCGTTTTCGAGCCGACCCATCGCCGGCTGTGCCAGCTCTGGCAGCACGCCACCGGCGAGCCGGCCGAATGCGACCAAACCAAGATCACCGTCTTCACCCTGATCGGACAGGTGGTCTATTTCCGCATCGGCCGTGAAGCGGTCATGCGGCGCATGGGCTGGGCCGAGATCGGCCCGAACGAGGCCGCCGCCATCAGCGCGATCGCGCGCGGCAATCTCGACGCCATCTTCGCCGCGCATGGAAAGCCGTCATGATGGACCTTGTCTGCGCGATTCCCTACGCGGCGCTGCTGTTTTCCGCCTGCGCGGCGCCGCCGCCGCTCGCCGTCGGTTATGTCGAGGGCGAATATGCGCTGCTTGCCCCGATCGAGACGGCGCAACTGCGCACCGTGCCGGTGCGTCGCGGCGAGCATGTGGCGTCGGGCCATACCGTCGCGGTGCTGGAGGATGCCGACGCCAGAAGCGCCGTCGCCGAGGCCGAGGCCGCGCTCGCCCGCGCCGAGGCCCAACTCGCCGATCTGAGGCAGGCAAGGCGCCCGCAGGAAATCGCCGTGCTGGAGGCCGCGGTGCGCTCCGCCGAGGCGCAGCGTCGCGAGGCCGAGCGGGTTCTCGTCCGTATCGAGGATCTGTTCGAACGCGGCATCGCCACCCAATCGCGGCTCGACGAGGCACGCACCGCGGTCGAGGTGGCCGAGGCCGCCCTCAACCAGGCGCAGGCCAATCTCGAGGTCGCCCGCCTGCCGGCGCGCGCCGAGGCGATCCGCGCCGCCGAACATGCCGTCGGCCAGGCGCGCGCCATGCTGGTCACCGCGCGCTGGCGGCTTTCGGAACGCACGCTCGCCGCGCCGGCCGTTGGCCGCGTCGACGATATTATCCGGTTCCCCGGCGACATGGCCGGCCCGGCCGCGCCGGTGATCTCGTTCCTGCCCGACGGCGCGGTCAAGCTGAAGCTCTATTTGCCCGAACCCGCCTTCGCCGCGCTTGCCGTCGGCGATCGGCTTGCGGTCCATTGCGACGGCTGCCCCGACGGGCTGGCGGCGCGCGTCTCCTATGTCTCGCCCGAGCCGGAATTCACGCCGCCGGTGATCTACTCGCTCGAGACCCGTCAGAAGCTCGTCTATCTGGTCGAGGCGCGGCCGGAGGCCGGCGCCACGCGGCTCAAGCCGGGCCAGATCGTCGATGTCTCACTGCCGGAAACCGGCGCCGGGGACTGAGATGAACGCGATCGATGTTCACGGCCTGGTCAAACGCTTCGGCGACAAGACGGTGGTCGACAATGTCAGCATGCAGGTCGCACCGGGTGAGATCGTCGGTTTCCTCGGTCCGAACGGGTCGGGCAAGACCACCACCATCCGCATCATGTGCGGGCTGTTGACGCCCGACGCCGGCTCCGGGCGCGTGCTTGGCTACGACCTTCTGACCGAAAGCCTGAAGATCAAGCGCGAGGTCGGCTACATGACGCAGAAATTCTCCTTCTACGAGGATCTGACCATCGCCGAGAACCTCGATTTCGTCGCCCGGCTCTACCGGCTGAAGCCGGTCGCGACCCATGTCGCCGACACGCTCGCCGATCTCGGCATGACCTCGCGCCGCAACCAGCTCGCCGGCACGTTGTCGGGCGGCTGGAAGCAGCGCCTGGCGCTCGCGGCCTGCATCATGCATCAACCCAAGCTGCTTTTGCTCGACGAGCCGACCGCCGGCGTCGATCCCAAGGCCCGGCGCGAGTTCTGGGACGAGATCCACCGGCTCGCCCGCGACGGTCTGACCGTGCTCGTTTCCACCCATTATATGGACGAGGCCGAGCGCTGCCACCGCATCGCCTATATCTCCTACGGTCGGATGCTGACGACCGGCTCGGTCGCCGACGTCGTCGCCAATGCCGGCCTTGTCACCTACATCGTCTCCGGCCCGGGCCTTGCCGGGATCGCGGCCGCGCTGGAGAGCCGCGACGGCGTCGAGCAGGTCGCGCCCTTCGGCGCCACGCTCCATGTCGTTGGCTCCGACCGGCAAGAACTCGAGGCGGCGCTTTCCGATATCGCCGCCCGCGACGGCGTTACCGTGGCGCCGGGCGAGACCAGTCTGGAGGACGTCTTCATCCAGTTCATGGCCGGCTCGAAGGACAATATGGCATGAGCGCCGGGACGACCCCTGCCTGTCGGAATGCCGGGCGCCGGGTCCCCGGCGGAGCGGGCCGATGAGCCGGTTTTTCTCCTTCGGCCGGCTCGGCGCGCTGTTGGTGAAGGAATTCATCCAGATGCGGCGCGACCGCGTCACCTTCGCCATGATGCTCGGCGTGCCGCTGATGCAGTTGCTGCTGTTCGGCTACGCCATCAACACCGACCCCAAGAGCCTGCCGGCCGCGCTGGTTGCGACCGGCAACGACCATTACACCCGCGCCATCGTCTCCGCGCTTCAGACCACGAATTATTACCGCTTCGACCATGTCGCCGAGAGCGCGGCCGAGGCCGAGCGGCTGATGGCCCGCGGCGCGGTCTCCTTCGTCGTCACCATCCCCTCCGACTTCGCCCGCCAGGTCGACCGCGGCGCGGCGCCGCAAATCCTGATCGAGGCCGACGCCACCGATCCGTCTGCCTCCTCCGGCGCGGTTTCGACGCTGTCGACCCTGGCCGCGCGCGCGCTCGACCGCGAGCGCGGTGTCGCCCCCGGCGCGACCGGCGGCCCGGTGCTCGATGTCGTCGTCCACCGCCGCTACAATCCCGAGGGTATCTCGCAATACAACATCGTCCCCGGCCTGCTCGGCGTCATCCTGCAGATGACCATGGTGATGATGACCTCGATCGCGCTGACCCGCGAGATCGAGCGCGGCACGATGGAAAACCTGCTCGCCATGCCGGCCAGTCCGGCCGAGATCATGCTCGGCAAGGTTTTGCCCTATCTGGTCGTCGGCGGGGTGCAGGTGGCTGTCGTGCTGGTCACCGCCAAGCTGCTGTTTTCGGTTCCCTTCGTCGGCTCTTTGCCGCTCTTGCTCGGCGCCATCCTGATCTTCGTGCTGGCGCTGGTGCTGCTCGGCTACACGATCTCCACCATCGCCCGCACCCAGATGCAGGCGCTCCAGCTCGCCTTCTTCTTCTTCCTGCCCTCGATCCTGGTGTCGGGGTTCATGTTTCCCTATCGCGGCATGCCGGGCTGGGCGCAGGTTTTCGGCGAGATCCTGCCGCTGACCCATTTCCTGCGCGTCGTGCGCGCCGTCATGCTGAAAGGCGCCGACCTTGCCGCCATCGGCACCGAGATCGCCTGGCTGATCGGCTTCGTGGTCTTCTTTTCCGTCCTCGCCCTGCTGCGCTTTCGCCGCACGCTGGACTGAGCCTGCCCTGACAGCTTCACTGGGCATGCACGCCGGCAAACGCACCGAAGCGGGGAGCGTTCGCAGCTAATCGTCGCTCTCGTAAACGTTGATCGTTCGATGCCTTTTGGGCCGCCAAGCCGCATTGGTCCGAACACGTCAGATCCGCTACCGACTACTTGACTTCGATACGCACTGGATCGCCGTAGAGATCGATCTTGGCCGCTCCGGCTTTCGTGGCCTTGAAAACGATGCCCCGTGCCGGCGTCGGACCGCCGCATTTGCGGCTGTAGCGCGTGCCCACACGCCCGTCCGCCCAAGTCCCGATTTCCAGCTCCGGCAGCTCCGCCGCCACTATTTCCCATGCCGGCGGGCTCCCGCCACAAGCGCCGCGCGCCCCATGAACAACAATCGATTCGCCGACCTTCAGCGATACCGATTTTCGGTATTCGACATCCGCCGCCTGCACACCTTCCGCCGACACTTCAAACCCGGATTGCAACAGATAGATCGTACCGATCGCTACGACCGTCAGCGCGGCAAATGTCATGGCCAATGGCGTCTTCATTCCGAACTTTGAGACAGTATCTCCGTGAGCCGGGCGCATGCCGGTCGCGCCGGGTGCGCTTTTTCGGGCCGCTTCATACAGGGTCGTCCAAAGTCTTTGCAGCTCTTCATGGGCATCGATGCGCAGCACTTTCGTCAGAAGGACAAAATTGCGTTTCTGCGGAAGATTTGAGCCGCTCCGCCAATTGCGTAGATTCTTCAGCGCAGCTTCAAAAGCTTCGCCGCTGCGGTTGCCGGAAACCGCGCTCATCGCGCTGGCCAACGCCATATTGTCGAGATGACCCTGCTGGATGCACACAGCATCAAGCAGCTTATGCCATTCCTGATAACTGCCCCACGGCTGTTCCCTGTCCATTCCGTCATCCCTGCTGATCGAACGGGTCATCCCTGCTTTGGGTCAACCATTTGAAAATACTATGTTTTTAACAAGGTTTTTCCGGTCTTTCCTGTTTTGCCGCTGTTCTGCCGTGACACGCCTCCACCCGCGTTTCATTCTCCCACCGGCCAACACCGCACAGATGGAAAACGGATTGATGAAGATATTCTCACCTATGCTCGCTGCTGTCATCGGCTTCGCTGCGACGCCTGCACTCGCTGGCCCCTTGCTGGAAAACGGCCAGACGGTGGTTGCCTCGTTCTCCACCGGAAACCTGAAGGGGCAGACCTTCCGACTGCGCTACAACGAGAAGAAGAACATGTTGAAAGACCGACCCGTTACGCAGCATACGAAAAGCATGGTTTCGATCAAGACACCGGGCGGCTGGTGCAAGTTCGCGTCCTCGGGCAAGGTCCAGTGTCACAATGGCACAGGCACGTGGACGGCGCGTTGATACGATAATAGTCAGATCCTCTCTATTGCGCGCGTCACGCGATTTCCTAACGGAATGTCTGTACGGTCAGCCGCCCTCCAGCGGCTGGCTGTATTTTTCATGTGATGGCACGCGCATCGCTGTGTTGCTCCCGCGCGGATATTTATCTGTCTTCAAGATGGCGTTTTAAAAGGGAGATTCATATCTATTTATAGAAGTAATAAGTTCAATTGACGCGATGGATGCGCAAAACGCGGCGCAGTCGCAAGTGAAGTTTATTCTCCTTTTTCAAAGCAAGCGTTGATGCGGTAAGGAGGCTGCCGTCGCATTGCGGTCGGCTCATCGGTCACAGGCCCCGTCCAGCGCCCGCGCCAGCAGCGCCGGGTCGACGTTGCCGCCAGACAGCACCACCGCCACGGTCTTGCCGGCAATGTCGAGCCCAGGCAGGCTCAGCGCCGCCAGGCCGACCGCGCCGCCGGGCTCCACCACCAGCTTGAGGTGCTCGGCTGCCGTGCGCATCGCCGCCAGGGCCGCGCCGTCGGTGACGGTCAGCGCGCCGGCCAGCCGGCCGCGATTGACGGCGAAGGGGATCGCGCCCGGCGCGGCGGTCAGGATCGCGTCGCAGAGCGATGCGTGGCCGGGCCGGTTGGCGACGATCTCGCCCGCCGCCAGCGAACGGGCCCAGTCGTCGAAATTCTCAGGTTCGACCGCCCAGACCCGCGCCCGCGGCGCCGTCGCCTCCAGCGCGAGCGCGATTCCGGCCGTCAGCCCGCCGCCGCCGCACGGCACCAGAACCATGTCCAGCCCGGCCTCGGCGGCCTCGGCCTGTTCGGCCAATTCCAGCCCGACCGTGCCCTGGCCGGCAACGACCGCCGGGTCGTCGAAAGGCGGCACCAGCACCATGCCGTCTTCCACATAGGGCCGCACCACCGCCATCCGGTCGTCGCGAAACCGGTCGAAGGCGACGATCTCGGCGCCCAGCGCCTCGACATTGCCGGTCTTGATCGCCGGCGTGTCGGCCGGCATGGCGATCACCGCCCGCATGCCGAAGATTTTCGCCGCGGCGGCCACGCCCTGGGCATGGTTGCCGGACGAAAACGCCACCACGCCGCGCGCCCGCTGCGCCGGCTCGAGCTGTGCGATGCGGTTATAGGCGCCGCGCAGTTTGAAGGAGCCGGTACGCTGCAGCGTCTCGGCCTTCACCAGGATGCGCGCGCCGTGGCGGGCGTTGAGCGCCGCCGATTCCAGCAGCGGCGTTTCGACCGCCACGCCGCGCAGCCTGGCGCGCGCCGCGCGTATCTCGGTAACGCCCGGCAGGGCGGCGCCGGCTGAATTCATGACGAGACCCTCGTTGACCGCAGCCGATCGTGGTCGCTTTTGTGCGCGCCCGCCAGCGCCAATTTGTCACCGGGGCAATTGCCGATTGAAACCCGGTGCGCACTGCCTTAGTTTGGAATCGTTCTAATCTGGAATGGACTCCTCATGCTTTCTCGCGTCTTCGGTCTCGGCCGCCGCTCGTTCGATTCGCTTTCGGAACAGGAAATTCTGGCGCTCGCCATCTCCTCTGAGGAGGATGACGCCCGTATCTATCGCGCTTATGCCGACGGGCTGCGCAACGAGTTTCCGCAATCTGCCAAGATCTTCGAGGAGATGGCCGACGAGGAAGACGGCCACCGCGCCGCGCTGATCGACATGCATCGCAAGCGGTTCGGCGAGCGTATCCCGCTGATCCGGCGCGAGCATGTGCGTGGCTACTACGAGCGCAAGCCCGACTGGCTGGTGCGGCCGCTGGGTGTGGAGAATGTGCGCCGGATGGCCGAGGAGATGGAACGCCAGGCGCAGCGTTATTATGCAGAGGCTGCCAAGCGCACCACCGACGCCGCCACCCGCAAGCTGCTCGGCGACCTGGCGGCTGCCGAACAGTCGCACGAGGATCTCGCCCACAAGCTTGGCCTCAAGCACACGCCCGGCGAGGTGCGCGAAGAAGAGCACCAGACCGAGCGGCGCCAGTTCATCCTCACCTATATCCAGCCGGGGCTGGCCGGGCTGATGGACGGTTCGGTCTCGACGCTGGCGCCGATCTTCGCCGCCGCGTTTGCCACTCACGACACCTGGCAGACCTTTCTGGTCGGCCTCGCCGCATCGGTCGGCGCCGGCATCTCGATGGGTTTCACCGAGGTCGCCTCCGACGACGGGCGGCTGTCGGGCCGCGGCTCGCCGATCAAGCGCGGGCTCGCCACCGGCATCATGACCACGGTCGGCGGGCTCGGCCACGCCCTGCCTTATCTGATCCCGCATTTTACCACCGCCACCGCGGTCGCCATCGCCATCGTGTTCGTCGAATTGTGGGCGATCGCCTGGATCCAGAACCGTTTCATGGATACGCCGTTCTGGCGCGCCTCGTTCCAGGTCGTGCTCGGCGGCGCGCTGGTTTTCGCCGCCGGCGTTCTGATCGGCAGCGGCTGAGACCGGTCTTGCGGCGTTCAGCCGTCATGCCTGGCGCGGCTGTCGGCCGGGGCTTGGTCGCGTTCGGTCATGCCGTAGTCGCGCACCACGTGCGCGATTCTCAGCCGATAGTCGGAAAAAATGCCGCCGCGCCCGGCCTGCTGCGCCTGGTAATGTTCCTCGGTTGTACGCCAGGCCGTCACCGCCTCCTCGTCGCGCCAGAATGACAGGGACAGCACCCGCTCGGGATCGGTCAGGCTTTGGAACCGTTCGATCGAGATGAAACCATCGAGCCCGTCGAGCACCGGCCGCAGCCGGGCGGCGATGTCGAGATAGGTCTCGCGCCGGCCCGGCGCCGGCCGCACCTCGAAGATGACGGCAATCATGGCGCGATCCGTTCGCCATGCGGGCCAGAGGCCAGTTTCAAGAACAGCCGGTCCTCCTTCAAAATGAAGCGTTCCTTTCGGGCAAAGGCGTAATTTTCGCGGCCGAGCGGGTCGGCCGCGAGCCGGGCCCTATAAGCCTCATAGGCGGCCAGGCTGTCGACGGCATAGACGCCATAGGCGGTCGTCGCCGAGCCCTCGTGCGGGGCGAAATAGCCGATCAGTTCCGCGCCGCAGCGCGGGATCGCCTGGCCCCAGTTGCGCGCGTATTCCTCGAAGGCGGCGCGCTTGTGAGGGTCGATTTCGTAACGGATGAAACAGGCGATGCTCATGGTTGCTCCTCATGTCGGTATTGGCCGAGATCATGCTTCGACGACGATCGAAGCATGGACCGGCGCGATTCGGCTAGGATGACCGGGCGTTAGTCGCGGTAGAGCCAGAACGGCGCGCATTCGCGGCGCCTATCCGTCTCGGTCAGGCCGATATCGTCGAGCATGCGTTTGTCGAGCCTGGCGAGGTCGAGGCGCTGCACATGGCGCTGATAACGTTGCCACAGCCGGGTGCCGGCGCGCCGCACGTGATGCATGAAGCTGGCCGGCGGCCAATCTGACAGGGACGGGGCGAACAGGGTGGTAAAGATATGCATGGCGGTCTCCTTTCGATGTCCGGAGACTAGTGCTTGCCCTACGAGAATGCTTCGATTAGTGTCGAACTATGCGTGATGGACCCGACATCGCCCGAATAGCCAGCCTGGTCGGCGACCCGGCCCGCGCCAACATGCTGATGGCGTTGATGGATGGCGGCGCCCTGACGGCCAGCGAACTGGCGGTCGAGGCCGGCGTCAGCTTGCCGACCGCCAGTTCGCACCTGTCGAAACTCATGGAGGGCGGCCTGCTCGCGCTCGCCAGCCAGGGCCGTCACCGCTACTACAGTCTTTCGGGCACCCAGATCGCGTCGATGCTGGAATCGATCATGGGCGTGGCGGCCTCCGTCGGTCCGCGGCGCACCCGGCCCGGCCCCAAGGACGAGACCATGAGGGTTGCCCGCGTGTGTTACGATCACCTGGCCGGCGAACAGGCCGTCGCCATGCTCGACGGCTTCCTTGCCCGCGACATCCTGGTCGCCGCCGGCGAGATTGTCACGCTCGGCTCGGCTGGGAAGGAGTTCTTTGCCGCCGCCGGCATGGATATCGCTGCCCTGAGCGGCCGGCGCCGGCCGCTCTGCCGTTCCTGCCTGGACTGGAGCGTGCGCCGCTCGCATCTCGCCGGAGCGCTCGGTGCGGCGATCCTTGATCATATAATGGATCGCAAGTGGGCCCGTCGGCTGCCCGGCAGCCGCGCCGTGCGGTTTACCCCGCCCGGCCGCCTTGCCTTCGAGGGCGTGTTCTTGCCGCCGCGCTGAGCGGCCTGTCCGGTGCGATTGCCCGACCTTGGAGCATGGGTCTATTGTCGGGTATCGACCCGAAAGGCAGGAGGCGACGATGGCGAGCAGGACGACCGAGGGCGAGGCGATCGATATCGGCTTCGACACCACGCGCTGCATCCACGCGCGCAATTGCGTGCTCGGCCGGCCCGACGTGTTCGAGCCGAACGCGCCCGGCGGCTGGATCCGTCCGCAACGGGCTAGCGTCGAACACATCGTCCAGGTGGTCGAAACCTGCCCGTCCGGCGCGCTTACCTACCGGCGCAAGGACGGCGGCGCCCAGGAACAGCCGCCGGCGGTCAATACGATCAGGCTGCGCGAGGACGGACCGCTCGCGCTCCATGCCGACATCAGGCTCGGCGAGGAGGCGACCTTGCGCGCTGTCTTGTGCCGGTGCGGCGCCTCGCAAAACAAGCCGTTCTGCGACGGCAGCCACGCCAAGGCGGGTTTCCGGGCCACGGGAGAACCGGTCGCCAAGGACAGTGCCGCGCTCGAGGCGCGCGACGGTCCGCTGACAGTGACGCCGCAGCAAAATGGCTGTCTCAAGATCGAGGGCAATCTGGAGATCGTCTCGGGCACCGGCCGCATGGTCGAGCGTACCCGGCGCGCCTTCCTGTGCCGCTGCGGACATTCCGCCAACAAGCCCTGGTGCGACGGCACTCACAAGAAGGTCGGCTTTACCGCCTGACGGCCGTCGCGCCCGTGGTCTCGCCTGCAAACCCGGCCGGCAGGATGCCGGCGTCCGGGCGCGGGTGGTGTTGCGTGCCTGCATCACCCGAAATCGAAAAACGCCCCAGCCGGCGATATCTGTTGAGAAGCCGCTTTTCGGGCACGATTCGGCCGCTTTGGCGGCCTTTTTGCCATGCATCGACCACATGTGTTGACGTCGGCATTCACCAGGAATTCATGACTTGGCGATAGGCTTGCGACTCATTCGGGAGGGATAACCGAAGGGACGGGAGTCTGAACCAAAATGGCGTTCTGGAGCACGATGCTGCGCTGCGCGACCACGATCCGCGAATTTCTCGCGCCGCGCTACCGGCCTGAGCAGCATTATATGCGCGGGCCGGGCCCGGCTTGCGCGCGGCGGTTTCCCGCCGGCGGAGACGTCGCCCAGCATTGATGGCCAGCATTGATGGGTTGCGCATTTGCGTTCAACCGCTAGTTTTCTCCCATAACGACAAAAATGGGAGAAACACCAATGGGCATGTCCTTCAGATTTGCGTTGCTTCCTGCGATCGCGATGTCGTTCGTGGCCGGCGAGGCGTTTGCCGCGACGGAGTGGAACGTTTCGACTTGGGGAAAGCGCCGCGCGTTCACGGAACATCTTCACAAGATCGCTGAACTGGTCGAGCAGAAGACCAATGGCGACTTCACCATGAACATTTCCTATGGCGGTCTGTCCAAGAACCGCGAGAATCTCGACGGCATCTCCGTCGGCGCCTTCGAGATGGCGCAGTTCTGCGCCGGCTACCATCCCGACAAGAACCCGACCATCACCGTTCTTGAGCTGCCCTTCCTTGGCGTGAATACGCTCGAGGAGGAAGTAGCGGTTTCCCATGCCGTTTATGGGCATCCCGCCACGCAAAAGGATCTGGCGCGCTGGAACGCCAGGCTTTTGATGACCTCGCCCATGCCGCAATACAATGTCGTGGGCACCGGACCGGCGCCGCGCGCGCTGGAGGACTTCCAGGGCAAGCGCATCCGCGCCACCGGCGGCCTCGGCAAGGCCTTCGAGACCGTCGGCGCGACGCCCACCTCCGTGACCGCCACCGAGGCCTATAACGCGATGGAAGCCGGCGTGGTCGATTCGGTCGCCTTCGCCCAGCACGCGCATCTGTCGTTCCGCACCATCGACCTTGCCGACTGGTGGACGGCAAACCTCAATCCCGGCACGGTCAATTGCCCGATCGTCGTCAACACCGACGCCTATGCGGCGTTGTCGGACGAAAACCGTGCCGCGCTCGATTCCTCGGTCGACGAGGCGATCCAGCACTACCTCGCCAATTACGGCAAGCTCCTGGAAAAATGGGAAACCATCCTGACGGAAAAAGACGTCGAGAAAGTCGCTTTCCCGCCGGAGGAGATCGCCAAATTCGAGGACAAGGCCGCCACGGGCACCCGTGAGCAATGGATCAAGGACATGGAAGCCCAGGGCATTCCCGGCCAGGAACTCTATGACCTCGTCCAGGCGACGCTGAAGGATATGCGCGGCTCCAACTGACGCGACCCCGGTCCCGCGCCCGACAGGCGCGCGGGACCGGGCGCTCTCCGGGAGGGCCCATGTCCGCTCAAACCATTCCGCAAGACGGGTCGCTGCTGTCGCGGCTCGATCTTGCCCTGTTCCAGTTGGAAAAGCTGCTGGCGCTGCTTGCCGGCGTGACGATCCTGGTCGTCATGCTGATTTCGGTCGCCAATATACTCGGCCGCAAGATCGTCAACGTCCCGGTCCCCGGTTTCGTTGACTGGATGGAACAATCGGTCCCGCTGATCGCCTTTTTCGGCATCGCCTATTGCCAGCGTCTGGGCGGCCATATCCGCATGGACATCCTCATTGGCCGGTTGCACGGACGCGTGCTCTACGCCGCCGAATGGGTGGGCGTGCTCGCGCTTCTGGCACTGTCGGCGACGCTGATCTGGGGCTCGTGGCTGCATTTCGACCGCAGCTTCGATTTCTCGTCCCCGTGGTGGAGTCGCGATTCCACCATCGATCTGAGCCTGCCCACCTGGCCGGTGAAGCTGGTCGTGCCGGTCATGCTGTTCCTGCTCGCCCTTCGGCTCGCCCTGCAATTGTGGGCCTATGGCCGCGCCTTCGTCGACAACGCGCAAACCCCGGTCGCCGTGCCGCTGATCGAGACGCCCGCCCAGCAGGCCGAGCGCGAGGCCGGCACCGTTTCGGGCCTTGCCGATGACGATGAGGAGGACAGGGCCGACAGCGGGGGAGGGCGCGTATGAGCCCGATCGAAGTCTCCATCCTGTTGTCGCTTTTGTTGATCGTGCTGGTGCTGATTGGCGTGCGCGTTGCCTTCGCCACCGCGCTGATCGGCCTGTTCGGCCTGTTCCTGATCTTCGCCATCGACAAGGGCCAGGGCGTGGAACGTGGGTTCATGACGGCGCTCAAGATCGCCGGCCAGGTGCCGCATTCCAAAATGTCGAGCCACGTCCTGTCGCTGATTCCGACCTTCATCCTGATCGGCTATCTCGCCTATTATGCCGGCCTCACGCGCGCCCTGTTCGAGGCGGCCAAGCGCTGGGTCGGCTGGCTGCCGGGCGGGCTCGGCGTATCCACCGTGTTTGCCACCGCCGGTTTCGCCGCCGTCTCCGGCGCCTCGGTCGCCACATCGGCGGTGTTCGCCCGCATCGCCATTCCCGAAATGCTCAAGCTCGGCTACGACAAGCGCTTCGCAGCCGGGGTCGTGGCGGCCGGCGGTACGCTCGCCTCGCTGATCCCGCCCTCGGCCATCCTCGTGATCTACGCCATCATCACCGAAAGCTCGGTCGGCGCCCTGCTTCTGGCCGGCTTCCTGCCCGGCATGGTCTCGGCGCTGATCTATGGCGCGCTGGTCGTCGGCCTCGCCTCGGTGCGCGACGATCTCGGCCCGCCCGTGCGCGGCTTCACCTGGGGCCAGCGCCTGCAGTCGCTGCCCGGCGCGTTGCCGATCCTGTTCGTGGTCTTCATCATCATCTTCTGCATCTACGGCGGCTGGGGCACGCCGACCGAGGCCGGCGCGCTCGGCGCCTTCGTCGTTCTGGTAATGGCGCTGTGGCGCGGCATGCGCTGGCAACAGCTCAAGAGCGCGCTGCTGGAATCGGCCAAGCTCACCGCCATGATCTTCACCATGATCTGGGGGGTGCTGATCTACGTCCGCTATCTGGGTTTCGCCGACCTGCCCGGCACCTTCGCCGACTGGATCGCCGGGCTCGAACAGTCGGCCTTCGTGACCTTGCTGATGATCCTGCTGGCTTATGTGGTGCTGGGCATGTTCATGGACGCGATCGGCATGCTGATCCTTACCCTGCCGATCGCCTTTCCGGCCGTCATCGCGCTCAATGGCGGCGAGGAGGTGACGGCGGCGGCCTCCGCGCTCGGCATGTCGGGCACCGAGGTCGCGATCTGGTTCGGCATCATCGTCGTCAAGATGTGCGAACTGTGCCTGATCACGCCGCCGATCGGGCTCAACTGCTACGTCGTCGCGGGCGTGGCTTCGGAGCGCCACGCGATTTCGGTCCAGGACGTCTTTCGCGGCGCCTCGCCGTTTTTCGTCGCCGACGTGGTCACGGTCGGGGTCCTGATTGCCTTTCCCGACATCGTCCTGTGGCTGCCGCGCCTGCTGCTTGGGTAGGACGGTTCAGCCGCCCAGCCCCTCGAACAGCGCCGTCGACAGATAGCGTTCGGCGAACGAGGGGATCACCACTACCATCAGCTTGCCGGCGTTTTCCGGGCGCGTGCCGACGGTGATCGCCGCGTCGAGGGCCGCACCCGACGAGATGCCGGCCGGCACGCCCTCGAGCCGCGCGAGAAGGCGGGCATGGGCGAAGGCGGCCTCGTTGGACACCGTCAGCACCTCGTCATAGATCGACGTGTCGAGGATCTTCGGCGCGAAGCCGGCGCCGATGCCCTGGATCTTGTGCGGTCCCGGATCGCCGCCCGAAAGCACCGGCGAGGCCTCCGGTTCGACCGCGATCACCGTGAGCGAGGGTTTGCGCTGCTTGAGCACCTGGCCGACGCCGGTGATCGTGCCGCCGGTGCCGATACCGGAAACAAGGATGTCGACGCCGCCCTGCGTGTCGTTCCAGATCTCCTCCGCCGTCGTTTTGCGGTGGATCTCGGGATTGGCCGGGTTCTCGAATTGCTGCGGCATCACCGCGCCATCGGTCTCCGCCACCAGTTCCTCGGCCCGGGCAATCGCGCCCTTCATGCCCTTGGCGCCCTCCGTCAGCACCAGTTCCGCACCGAGAAAGGCCAGCATGCGCCGGCGCTCCACCGACATCGTCTCCGGCATGGTCAGGATCAGCCGGTAACCCTTGGCCGCCGCCGCGAAGGCGAGCGCGATGCCGGTATTGCCGGAGGTCGGCTCAACCAGCGTGGTCTTTCCCGGCGCGATGCGGCCGTCTTCTTCCATCGCCTCGATCATCGCGACGCCGATGCGGTCCTTGACGCTGGCGAGCGGGTTGAAGAATTCCAGCTTGCCGACGAGCTGGGCGACGATGCCGGTCTCCCTGGCGAACCTGTCGAGGCGCACCAGCGGCGTGTCGCCGATCGTCTCGGTGATCGAGCCGTAGATGCGGCCGCGTCCGGGTTTCATGCCGTCGGTGCTCATGGTCAACCTCATGCCTCTTCGGGGATTTGCAGCTTGTGTCCGCAGGACTTGCAGAACACGGCGTCGGGATCGTGGCGCTGCAGCGCGCATTCGGGACAGGGATAGAAGACCTTGCTCGGCCGGAAGATCGACTGCGCCAGCTTCACGAACAGCGAGATGCCGATGATCATCGTCACGATCGCGGTCAGCTTGCCCCACACGCCCGGCAGCACGATGTCGCCGAAGCCGGTCGTCGTCACCGTTGCCACGGTGAAATACAACGCGTCGACATAACCCTCGATGCCGCTGCCGTTGCGAAAGAAGCTCGAATAGACGAAGCCGGTGACCACGAACAGGAAGGTCATCAGATTGACGATCGCCTGCATCGTCTCGCGCCATTCGCCGCGGCCGCGCCGTTCGAGTGGTCGCCAGATGAAGCCGCTGCGCGACAGCGACCACAGCCTGAGCACGCGCAGGAAACCGAGATTGGCGAACGTGTAGGGAAAAAGCAGCGTTACCAGGATGAAGATGTCCACCCACACCGTCGGCTGCCGCAGCCAGCGCAGCACGTTGGAGGCGGCGAGCCCGCGCGCCAGCGTGTCGGCGAAGAGAAAGCCGGCGATGGTGTAGTCGACCCACAGGAAGGAGGGGCGGTCGCGCAGCACCGGCGAGGCGACGAAGAACGCGATCACTGAGAGATCAAGCACGATCACGGCGAACTGGAAACGCAGCGCCGTCGGCGTGCGCCCGTGATAGAGACGCCGCAACGTTCCGCGCAGCCTGTCGAGCCGGCTGTCCTCGGTCGTCTTGGCGGCGCTGTGGCTATCCATCCACACCGAGATAGTCGGCCATGCCGGTCCCGTCCAGTCCTGCGCCGTTATCGCCGTTGCCCGCATATCTGCCCTGCACAGATGACCCATTGTCACATACGGCGAATCGGTGCTAGCTGTGCGCACGAGACAGGGGTGCTCCGTATCGCCGGGGCTGAGATTGAAGGTGCGAAACCTTCTGACCCTCAAGCTGATCTGGGTAATGCCAGCGGAGCGAGGCAAGCATGTTTTCCGGCGCGCAGATTTCCATCTATCCCATGACCGACGACTTCGTTGGCGTCATTCTCGGCGCCCTGTCGGCGCTCGATCCCTATCGCGACCGGCTCAGGCTGGAGACCGACGACATCTCCACTTTGATGGTCGGTCCGCCCGAACTGCTGTTCCCGGCCATGCGCGATCTGGTCGTGGCCGCGTCCCGCGGCGGGGTCCATTGCGTGCTGTCGGCTGCCGTCTCGCGCGGCTGTCCCGGCGAGCCCGACGACCCGGCCTGCACGCCGCGCGACGGGCTTGGCGGCGACGACCGCCCGCTTGCCGAGCGCATCGAGACTGCCCGCCAGGCGGTGATGCGGGCCGACAATGCCGGCTGTCCGGTCGCGGCGCAGTTTTCGCTCTACCCGCTCGGCGCCGGCCACCATATGGACGAGATCTATGGCTGCATCGATTTCGTGAAGGCGTCGGGCGTGTTCGAGCGCTCGAAGAATTTCTGCACCAAGCTGCGCGGCGATGCCGGCCCGGTCTTCGCCGCGGTCGAGGAGGCCTTTTTGCGCTTCGGCGCCGCCGACGGCCATGTCGCGCTCGACCTGACCGTATCGGCCAACAGCCCGACCCCGGTCTGAGCCTTCTTTGCGCCGCGACGGCTGCGGCGCGCCATCCCGAAAGGACATGCCATGACTTCCCCACGCTGGACCCAGCGCGAAATCCTCATTCTCGCCGTGATCGGCGCCGTCTTCGCCGTGCTCTATCTGGGCTGGGTGCAGGTATGGCTGGTTTCCCAGGCGGTGTTCGGCCCGGTGACGATGGATATCGCGATGGGTTTCTGGTTCATCGCCTCCATCGTCGCCGCCGCGATCATCCGCAAGCCCGGCGCGGCCTTCCTGGCCGAGGTGCTGGCGGCCGCGATCGAGCTTCTGCTCGGCAGCCCGGCCGGACTGATGCTGGTGGTGTCGGCCGCGATTCAGGGCGCGGGCGCGGAAGCCGTGTTCGCGGCCACGCGCTGGCGCAATTACTCGCTTCCCGTCCTGATGGCGGCCGGCGTCGGCGCCGCGCTCGCCTCCTTCGCCTATACCTGGGTGCGCTTCGACTACGGCGCGCTCGAGCCCGGCCTGCTGGTGCTGATGTTTACGCTGCGCTGCCTGTCCGGCGCGCTGCTTGGCGGCCTGCTCGGCCATGTCGTCGTCGAGGCGCTCTATCGCACCGGCGTGCTGTCCGGCCTGAAGATCGATCATGACCGCCGTGCCGCAGCAGCCTGACGCCGCGCTGGCGCCGGCGCGCGAACACTCGCCGGCGCTCGCCTTCGAGGGCTTCGAAGCGCGGTATCCCTTCGCGCGCTCCGCCGCCGTCGGCCCCGTCGATCTTGCCGTGCGCGCCGGTGAGCGCGTGCTGCTGCTCGGCCCGTCGGGATCGGGCAAGTCGACGCTGCTGCTCGCGCTCACCGGCCTGGTGCCGCAGGCCGTGCCGGCGGAAACGGCGGGCGGGGTTCGGCTTTTCGGCGCCCCGGTCGCCGGGTGCCGGCCCTCGGACTGGGCCGGCCGGGTCGGGCAGTTCTTCCAGGACGCCGACCAGACCCTGTGCGGCATGCGCGTCGAGGACGAAATCGCCTTCGCGCCTGAAAATTTGGCCTGGCCCGAACCGCAAATCCACGCGGCGGTGAAAAAGGCGCTCGCCGCCGTCGGCCTGCCCCAAACGGTCCGCCGCCGCCGCTCCGCCACGCTTTCGGGCGGCGAAAAGCAGCTGGTCGCGCTTGCCGCCACCATCGCCGCGGACCCCGAGCTGCTGGTCGCCGACGAGCCGACGGCCAGCCTGTCGCCGCGCGCGGCGCGCCGGTTCCGGGCTCTGCTGGCAGACTGGCCGGCGGAGCGCGCCGCGCTGGTCGTCGATCACCGCCTCGACGGGCTGGTCGATGTGGTCGATCGCGTGATCGTGCTCGGCGATGACGGCCTGATTGTCGCCGATGGCCCGCCGCATGTCGTTTTCCGCCGCCACTGCGCCGCGCTCGACGCGCGCGGCATCTGGACCCCGCTCGCGGCCGATCTCGACCGCGAACTTGAAGCCGGCGGCCTCGCCGCCGAAACCATGCCGTTGACCGTCGCCGCGGCGCTGGACGCGCTCGATGCGCGCGGCTTGGACGGTGAGGAGCGCGGCAGGGCGCGCACCGCGCTTGCCGCCTTCGTTTCCCGCCACGCGCCGCCGCCCGCCCGCCCGGCCGGCGATGCGCCGCCCGTCGTGAGCCTCGAGGCCGCCGCCTGTGCGCCGTTTCTCGGGCCCGTGGTCGTATCGCAGGTCGGGCTCGAAATCCGCCCCGGCGAGGTCGTCGGCATCCTTGGCGCCAACGGCGCCGGCAAATCCACCCTCGGCTTCGCCCTGGCCGGCCTGCTGCGCCTGAAGGCCGGGCGCCGGGTCGGCGCCATGGGCGCCGTCTCGTTCCAGAATCCCGAGGCGCAGTTTTCCGCCGGCTCGGTCGCCGCCGAAATCGAGACGGCGCTGGCAAGCGGCGGCGATACCGGGGGAAGGGCATCGCGAGCGGCCCGCATTCTACGCGACTGGGATCTGGAGCGACTGGCCGCGCGCCATCCCTTCGAGCTCTCCCAGGGCGAAAAGCGCCGCCTGGCGCTCGCCTGCCTGGCCGCCGACGAGCGGGCGCGGCTGGTGGTGCTGGACGAGCCGCTCGCCGGGCTGGACCGGCGCGGCGCGGCGATGGTGGAGGCGGCCGTCGCCGGTTATGTGCGGGCCGGGCGCGCCGTCGCCATCGTCACCCACGACATGGATTTCGCGCTGCGCCTTTGCCCGCGCTGCCTGGTGCTGGGCCAGGGCCGCGTGCTCGCCGACGGGGCCGGCGCCACGTTGATGCGCGATCTTGGGCTCATGCAGCGCGCGGGGCTGGAACCGCCGCAGATCGCCCCGGCGCTGGACTGGCTCGAAAGGCACGCGTGATGTTGTCCTGGCTGCACCCGCTGCCCAAGCTCGCGGTCGCCCTGGCGTTCCTGCTGGCCTCCATCCTGGTCTTCGATCTCGTTTTCCAGATCGCGCTCAGCCTCGGCATGGTCCTGGTGCTGGTCGTCTTCGAGCGGGTTCCCGTCTGGAAGGTGCTGCTGTTGTGCGTGCCGTTCGCGCTGTTCGGCTTCGGTTTCCTGACCACCAGCCTGCTGTTCCGCCAGCAGGCGGGCGTCGCGCTCGACGCCGCCGGGCAATCGCTCTGGCACGCCTTGCCGTTTTCGGCCGGTCTGACCCTGTTTTTCCGCGCCCTTGCCGGCGGTCTGGTCTCGATGGCCTTCGCGCTGACCACCGATCCCGGACAATTGGTGCGCGCGCTGATGGCCTGTCGCCTGCTGCCGCCGCGCTTCGCCTACGCGCTGTTTTCCGCGCTCGAGCTGGTGCCGGACCTTGCCGGCGCGGCCAACGAGATCCGGCTGGCGCGCGCCATGCGCACCGGCCGCCGGCCGCGGCGCATCCCTGGTCCGGTCGAGATCGGCGCGCTGGTGGTGCCGCTGCTCGCCTTTGCGGTGCGCCGGGCCGGGCGCGCGGCGATCGCCATGGAAGCGCGCGGACTGGCCGCCGGCGGCGCGCGCACCATCATCAACCTGCCACGATTTTCCCGGCGCGACGCCGTCTTCGTTGGCCTGGCGGGCCTTGTTCTTGCTATGCTGGTCGCGGGTGCCCGCACGGGCTGGAGCCTGTCGGCCTTGGCGGGCGCGGCCTGACCGGCCGCGACAACGCGCCCCATGCGCGTATCGGTCACTTTGACCCTTTTCCCGCGCGGCCTATATGTGCTGCCGGGAGGACAAGAATGCCGAGGTTGTGATGGACCCGCTTATCCTCTCGCGCATCCAGTTTGGTGCGAATATCTCTTTCCACATCCTGTTTCCGACGATCACCATTGCGCTCGGCTGGGTGCTGCTTTTTTTCAAGTTCGCCTATAACCGCACCGGCAACGACGCCTGGATGCAGGCCTATTTCACCTGGGTGAAGGTGTTTGCGCTCTCCTTCGCGCTCGGCGTGGTGTCCGGCGTGACCATGAGCTTCCAGTTCGGCACCAATTGGCCCGGTTATATGGAAACGGTCGGCAACATCGCCGGCCCGCTGCTCGCCTACGAGATCTTGACCGCGTTCTTCCTCGAGGCGGTGTTTCTGGGCATCATGCTGTTCGGCTTTCGCCGCGTGTCCAACGGCATGCACACGCTGGCCACCTTCCTGGTCGCCTTCGGCACCACCATGTCGGCCTTCTGGATCCTGGCGCTGAATTCGTGGATGCAGACGCCGGCCGGTTTCGAGATGCGCGACGGCGTCGCCCACGCCACCGACTGGTGGGCGATCGTCTTCAATCCCTCCTTCCCCTGGCGGCTGATCCACATGCTGATCGCGTCCGGTCTCACCGTCGCCTTCCTGATCGCCGCCTTCTCGGCGCTGCGCTATCTGCTCGGCGATCGCGCGGCCTCGATGCGCAAAGCGCTCGCCACCGGCGTCGTCATCGGCGCGGTGCTGATTCCGGTGCAGATCTTCGTCGGCGATCTTCATGGGCTCAACACGCTCGAGCACCAGCCGCAGAAGGTCGCGGCGATGGAGGCCAACTGGCAGACCCGGGCCAACGTGCCGCTCGTCCTGTTTGCGATTCCCGACGAGCAGACGCGCGAAAACCGCTTCGAGATCGCCGTTCCCGGCGGCGCCAGCCTGATTCTCAAGCACAGCTTTGACGGGGTCGTGCCCGGCCTCGACGACTTCATCGGCGATCATCCGCCGGTCTTCGCCGTCTTCTGGGCGTTTCGCATCATGGTCGGAACCGGCCTGTTGATGCTCGTCGTCTCGTGGTCGGCCGCCTGGTGCCTGTGGCGCGGGCGCGAACTGCCCAGGCCGCTCCTGTGGCTGATGGTGCCGATGGGACTGTCGGGCTGGGTCGCTACGCTCGCCGGCTGGTACACGACCGAGATCGGCCGTCAGCCCTGGCTGGTCACCGGGGTTTTGAAGACGGCCGACGCCGTCGGCCCCGTCTCCGGCTCGCATGTCGGCTTTACGCTCGCCGTCTACCTGGCGCTCTATGCCGTGCTGTTGATCGTCTATCTCGGCGTTCTGGTCCATCTCGCCCGCAAGGCGGCTGCCGAGGGCGATCCCGAACCGGCGCCCGCCGCCGCCGACAGGGCCCTGTCGCAGCCGGCCCAGCCGGCGGAATGAGGGAGGCGTCGATGACCGATGATCGCCGCGATACGGCCGCACCAAAGATATGCGAAAGGGACGACCATCATGACCGTTGACTGGCCGACCGCACTGCCGCTGATCTTCGCCGGCCTGATGGGGCTGTCGATCCTGATCTATGTCGTTCTCGACGGGTTCGATCTCGGCATAGGCATCCTGTTTGCCGCCGCCGCCGACCATGAGAAGGATACGATGATCGGCACGATCGGACCGTTCTGGGACGCCAACGAGACCTGGCTGGTGCTGGCGGCCGGCCTGTTGCTGGTCGCCTTCCCGCTCGCGCACGGCGTCATCCTGACCGCGCTCTATCTGCCGGTCTTCGCCATGCTGTTCGGCCTGATCCTGCGCGGCGTCGCCTTCGACTTCCGCGCCAAGGTTCCCGTGCATCGCAAGGGCCGCTGGAACGTGCTTTTCTGTGCCGGCTCGCTGATCGCCGCGCTGTCGCAGGGCTACATGCTGGGCGTTTACGTGCTCGGCTTGCGCGAGGGGGCCGGCGCCATCGGCTTCGGCTTCCTGGTCGCACTCTGCCTTGCCGCGGCCTATACGGCCATGGGCGCGGCCTGGCTGATCTACAAGACCGAAGGTGCCTTGCAGGAAAAGGCGGTTCGTTGGCTGCGGTCGGCGCTTGTCCTGACCGTGCTCGGCATGGGGGCGGTATCGCTCGCCACGCCGCTCGCCAGTCCGCGCATTTTCGACAAATGGTTCGAGTTCCCGGCGATGCTGTGGCTGGCGCCGCTTCCGCTGGCAACGGCGGGGTTGTTTCTTGTCCTGTGGCTGCGCAGCGCCACCCTGCCGCACCCGCAAGACCGCCATGCGCTGCTGCCCTTCTGCATACTGAGCGTGATTTTCGCGCTCGGCTTTGCCGGGCTTGCCTATTCGTTCTACCCCTATGTGGTGCCCGAAAAGCTCACGATATGGCAGGCGGCGGCCGCGCCGGAGAGCCTGGCGATCATCCTGGCCGGAACGCTGTTCGTGTTGCCGGTGATCATCTTCTACAGCATCTATGCCTATCGCGTCTTCGGCGGCAAGGCGACCGATCTCTCCTACGATTGATCGACCGGCCGGCGGTGGCGCCGCGCCGTGGACGAGGTTTCTGCGCCTGCGCGCTTGATCCGGCTGCCCCGCCCCCCTTAAGCTTCCCGCGGGCAAACCGTAGGGTGCGCGCGTCCGGCCAGGGTCGGGCGCGGCAAAGGGTTGATGGGGAAACGTTCAGGCAGGCGGATCACTGCGCTTCTGGCCGCGTCTTGGCTGGTGCTGCTTGCGGCCGATCTTACCGCTCTGCTCGGCGCCACACGGCTGGATTTCGACGACGGTCTGAAGGACGCCTTCGTCTCCGATAGCGCGTGGTATACAGACTACCGCCACTTCGCCGCGCGCTTCACCCAGACCGACGGCGATATCGTGGTCGTGTTCGAAAGCGCGGATTTCGCACGGCCGCGCGCGCTTGCCAGCCTGTCGGATTTCGCGCTCGAGGCCAGCCTCGTTGACGGTGTCGCTTCCGCTGTCTCGATCCTGACCCTGCGTGGCCCGCCCGGCGCCGACGGCGCGACCGATCCGCTGGTGCCGGCCGTTTTGCCTCAAGAGGACGCGCTCGCCGCGTTGCTGGACGACATTCGCGCCGGTGCGCCGGGTGCCGCCGCGCTTCTGTCGCCGGACCGCCGGCTGGCGGCGGTGCTTGTCAGTCTTGCCGATGGCGGAAGCGGCCTCGAAGGCGCGCGCGCCGTCATCGCCGAACTGGACGGGCTCGCCAGTGCTGTGGCGCGCGATGGCGGGCTCGGCTATTTCGTGACCGGCATTACCCCGCTACGCGCGGCGATCGTCGACGGGCTTTACCGCGACATGGTCGTTTTGACCGGTGTCGGCATCGTTGCCGGCTTTCTCGTCTGCCTGGTGGCGCTGCGCTCCCTGCCGCTGGCGCTGCTGACCACGATGCCGTCCGCGACCGCGATGATGTGGGCGCTCGGCGTCTTCGGCGCGTTCGGCTTCCGGATCAATGTCGTGACCGTTGCCCTGCCGGTGCTGATCCTCGTGCTGTCCTTCACCGACAGTCTGCACCTGACCTTCGAGACGGGTCGCAGGCTGCATGCCGGCCGGCCGCCTCATGCCGCGCTGGCGGAGGCGGTGCGCCGGGTCGGGCCGGCCTGCGCGCTCGCCTCGATCACCACGGCGATCGCTTTTGCCGGGTTGACCTTTTCCGGTTCCCTCATCATCCGCGACCTTGGCTTTGCCGGTGTCATCGCAGGCGCGGCCTCGCTGCTGGCGGTGCTTTTCGCACATCCGCTGCTGTTTGCCACCGTTGGCCGGTTTGCCGACCTTGCCGGACTGTTCGCGGGCAAACGCGGCACGCCGCCGGCCCTGTTCGACTGGCAGGCCCTGCCGCGACTGGCGCTGGCCCGACCGCTGCCGGTCGCCGCCGGCGGGCTTGCGCTGCTTGCCGCCGCGATCGCGGTCTATCCCACCATCGAGCCGGTGCATTCGCTGCGCGAGAACGTCGCTGCCGGCAATCCCGCCATCGTCGCGCTCGACCGTGCCGATGCCGACCTCGTACCGGCCAATGCGGTCGACATTCCCGTGCGCCTCGCTGCCGGCCCCAAAGGCGGCCTCGATGCGGCGAGCCTGGCGCGCGTGGAAGAGGTGCACGGCATCGTCGAACGGATGGTCGCCGACGGAACGGTCTTGTCGCTGGCCTCGCTCGCCCGCCAGATCGGCGATGTGCCGGCGGCCGAGAAGGCGGTCCGGCTTCAGGCGCTGCTTGCCCGCATGAACGACAATCAACGCGGCCGGTTCGTATCGGGCGACGCGCAATGGGCGCTGGTGCGCCTCCACATCGCCGACGACGGCGCGCGCGCCACCCGCGATCTGGTTGTCCGGCTCGAAGCCGCCCTGGCGCGGTCCGGCCTGCGCCAAGGCATCGAGGTTGCGCGCCCGACCGGCTTCCTTGCCATGTCGGCCTTCGTCAGCGCCGAGATGATCACCGACCTGAACTACTGTTTCCTGATCGCCGTCGGCGCGTCGGGGCTGCTGACCGTGCTGTGGTTCCGCAACTGGCGCTACGGCCTGATCGCGCTGATCCCCAATCTGTTGCCGATCGCCGTGGTCGGCGCCTGGCTCGCGCTCTCCGGTCGGGGCCTGCAATTCGCCTCCGGTGTCGCGCTCACCGTCGCCTTCGGAATCGCAGTCGACGACACGGTGCACGTCTTGAACCGGCTTCGCCTGAACGCGCCGCCCGGCGCGCCATTCGACCCGCGCGCCATTCGCCGGGCGATGGAAGAGGCAACGCCGATCCTCGTCGTCACCACGGCGGTGTTGTCGTTCGGCCTGATCGGGACCTTCCTGTCGACCGTGCCGACGGCCGCCTATTTCGGCGTGTTGTCGATCATCGTTCTGGTGCTGGCTGTTTTCGCCGACCTCCTGGTGCTGCCGGCCTGTCTCACACTGTTTCATCCGCGCCGGCTGGCCGTGGGCGAGGGGCGACCGGCATGAGGGGGCTTCGGACAATGGCATGCTCACTCCTATTGCTGCTGCCGGGGACGGCTGCCGCCGCGTCGCCGCTCGACACGCTGATCGGCGTCTGGCGCGGCAAGGGCATGGTCCGCGAGCGCCCCGGCGCGGCCCTGGAGCGCGCGGCCTGCCGGCTGACGGCCCATGCGGCCGGCGACGCGCGGATTTCGGTAACCGGCCGCTGCGGCACGGCCGGGGGTACGGCGCGGTTTTCGATCGCGCTTCACCGGCGGCCCGGCGGGCGCATTGACGCCGTCGTATCCTCGCCGACCCTGCCCGAAGACATCGCCTATGCCGGCACGGTGTCCGGCAATCGTCTCAGCTTTGGCGCGACCGCGCCGCTCGACATCGACGGCGGCCAGTATTCCTCGCGCGTCGTGTTCACCTTCGGCGGTGACGATCGCTTCGCCATGGTCGAAAGCGCGACGCGCCTGGCCGACGGCCAAAAGCAGATATTCTTCGACATGCGCTACAAGCGCGAGGGAGAGACGCGACCGTGAAACCCGCCGCGATCTGCATGACGCTGGCCTTCGCCGCCTGGACCGGCAACGCGCTTTACGCCGCCGGCGCGCCTGGCAGCGAACTGAAATACTGGTCGCCCGCGCTGGTGGCCGGCGCCATGATCGCCTTTTTCATCATTCATGGTCGCCAGCTCTATTCCGGTCGCCAGTTGCTCGCCTTCGCGGTCACGGTCTTCCTCGTCGGCTGGTTTTTCGAGACCGTCAGCGTGCTGACCGGCTTTCCCTTCGGCAACTACCACTACACCGAGCTGATGGCGCCGTTTCTGGGCCACGTACCGGTGTCCGTCATGCCGGCCTATTGCGTGATGGGCTATGTCTCGTTTTCGATGGCGCGTATCCTCTTGAACCGTCTCGGCGGCAGGCCCGACGCGGTGTTGCGCTTCGGCGTACCGATTGCGGCTTCGCTGTTGATGGTGGTGTGGGATTTGTCGATGGACCCCTTGCGCGCCACCATCGAACGGCGATGGGTGTGGCTCGACGGCGGGTCGCATTTCGGCGTGCCGGTGGAGAACTATTTCGGCTGGGCCTTCGTCACCTGGATCATGTTCCAGGCTTTCACGCTTCTTCTCGGTCGAGGCAGGGCGAAAACCCTCGCCCTGACGCCGGCCGAAACCGCGCGCTACTGGCTGTCGGTGCCGATCATCTATCTCGCGTTTGCGGTCGAATACGTTCTCAATCCCGTCTTCGCCGCCTCCGGCGCGCGCGCGGTGTCGGTCAACGACCTGGAGATGGCGGCAGCTGAAATCGAGGCGCAGATCGCGTTTCTGACCGCCACGACCATGCTCCCGCTCGCCATCTTCGCCGTTGTCAGGCTACGGCGTGCGCTGGTCCGCTCGCGGGTCGTGTTCGGTGACGGCGCCGTTGGGGACCCCAAGACCGGGGGGCAAAGGCTCCCGTTTCGAGACGAACGGCTCTAGCGGCTTATGGCGTACGGACCCGAGATACCCGATTTCGACATCGAAACCCATTGGCGACTGGAGGCGCGGCCGGAGGAATTGACCGCGATCGTGCTCGACCCGGAACTGATCCACCGCTGGTGTCCGACTGTTTTCATGGGCTCCGAACTTGTCGCGCGCGGCGACGCCGACGGTTGCGGCATGACCATCAGGCTCTACACCAAGGGGTTCCTGCCGCATTCCTTTTTCTTCGTGGCCCAGGTCGTCGATCTCGTTCCGCACCGGTCGATGACGATCGCGGTCAGCGGCGATTTCGACGGGACGGGCTTCCTGACGGTCGAGCCTCGGCCCGGCGGCATCTGCCTGGCCCGCTTGCACTGGCGCGTGCGCATCGCCCATCCCTATGTCCGGCGCTTCGTGCGCATCTTCCATCCCGTGCTGGTGGCCAACCACAAATGGGCGATGCGGCGCGCCCATCGCCTGCTGCAGCAGGAGGTGCTGCGTCGCCGGCGCCTGTCCAACGCGTTTGCGGCGGCAAAGCCCACCTTCCCGCATAATCTCGCCCTTGTCCGGGCCTGGCAGCGCCGCCGCGCCGCCCAGCGCGGCTGGCACATTTCAAATACGGAATGACCCGCCTGCGGGAGCCTGGCCCGACAGCCGGGTTCGCGTCAGCCTGGCCAGCTTGTCGGGATTGCGTACCACATAGACGCTTCTGATCCTGCGCGCCGCGTCGAGATCGAAGACCAGCGTCTGATCGACGTGGCCGTCGATCGACACCAACAGGCCGGGTTGGCCGTTGATAAGCGCGTGCTGCACCGTGATCTGCCCCGGATGCCCTGCCTTGCGTCCGATGCCGACCAGGAAGCGACTGACGGCGTCCGCTCCGTGAATCGTCTTCAGCGCGGCAAGCGCCTTACCGCCGCCGTCGCTGACCAGTTCCGCGTCCTCGGCAAGCAGGCTTTT
This sequence comes from Nitratireductor sp., assembly GCA_039973095.1. Lineage (GTDB taxonomy): Bacteria > Pseudomonadota > Alphaproteobacteria > Rhizobiales > Rhizobiaceae > Mangrovimarina. The sequence goes on from JBDWLQ010000005.1 coordinate 142,774, forward strand.
GAGCCGGCTCGGGTCTCCTGCTTCGACCGATATCCGGAAGGCGGCAACCAGCCTGTCCACGTCGTCGCGGCTCGGCTGGAAACGCTGGCGCGCTTCCGCCAGACCTGCGCGGGCCCGCGACGCGAGCTTGCGGCAGGCCGCCGGCGAGCGGGACAGTGTGCGGGCGATCTCCTCGAAAGGCAGGTCCCAAAGATCGTGCAGGAAATAGGCGGCGCGCTCGGCCGGCGAGAGCCGCTCCAGCGCCCGCATCACCGCGAAAGAGATGTCGAGTGCGGCGTTGTCCTCGGTCTCGAAGGACGCGTCGGAAACCGGTTCCGGCAGCCATTCGCCGACATAGGTTTCGCGCCTGGCGCGGGTCGATTTCATCCGGTCGAGACAAAGCCGGGTGACGATGGTCGACAACAGGCCCGCCGCATTCCTGACCTCGCCTGCGCCGTCGAAGCGCAGCCAGGCTTCCTGCACCACGTCCTCGGCATCCGCGACCGCGCCCAAATGCCGGTAGGCCAGCCTCAGCAAACGCGGCCTGTGTTGAAGAAACGCGCCGAGGCGCTCCGGATCCGCTTGGTCGTTCATCGCCTATCCCGTCGCCTCCGCCCGTTTCGTGGCGTCGCCTGCCAGCAGTCTTGTCAGCACCGGCTCGCACGCCGCGTTGTGACCCATGCCGCGCTTCAGCAATGGATAGAATTGGCCGGCAACCACGGCGGCGGCAAGTCCGGTCGCCGCCCGTTCTCCGAACAGCGTCCGGACTTCGGCGACGATCTCGGGCAGGTCCGCGGCATTGTCCAACATGCCGTCGGCAAGGCGCGTGGCAAGTGTCACCGTCGCATCGGCGCTGCCGTGTCCGAGCGCAGCCAGCACGGTGGCGTGCTCGACGCCGGCATCTTCCGCCATCGCGGCCGCAAGTCTCAGACACGGGCCGCAATCCGCGCGCATTGCGCTCCTGATCTTGGCCGCGTGGTAGGCGTGCTTGGGTGCGCCGAATTCGTGGGTCAGGAACTGGCTCGCCAGCAGCAGCTTGACCCCGGCGGCCGTGTCGGCCGCCACGATCTCGCGCATATAGCCGCTGTCGTAGTCAAATCTCCGTTCGAAGCCATCGATCAGCCGTCGTAGCAGCGCCTTGATCATGCCCTTGCCTCCTGCGGTCCGTGTCTGTGTGCCCAAAGCGCGACCGCCAGAGGCGTCAGTCCCGGTACGACGATGGTTGCGATGTCGCGCGCCCCGGCAAGCGGCGCGATGCCGTGCAGCGCCATCTCGGTCAGATGCAGCACCGCATGGCCGCCGAGAAAGGCGGCGCCGGGCCAGATCGTCGCGTCCGCCCCGCGCCTGCGCGCTGCCAGCGCCAGCGACAATGCTGCAGCCAGGAAGCCGAAGCCGATGTCACGTACGAAATGAGTGTTCAGCGGGCCGGTATGGGTGACGTCCGGAATATTCTGGTACCAGAGTTCCGGCATGGCGAGCATGAACAGCCCGTTGGTCGCTTGGTAGAGCGCGACAAGAAGTAGAATGATACGCATTGGTGCACCTCCTGCCCCTCATGACGAGCTGGCGCGGCGGTATGTGACACGCGGTCGAAAAAAATATCGGCGCCCCTCGCGACCGGGCGGCGCGCCCAATCAAAAATATCGGCGCGGCTTCATCACCGGCACGTCGAGGCGTCCCGGCGGGGTGTTCGCTTCCTTGCGGCGTTGCAGGTTGAAGCGCTGTCGCTTTTCTTCGAAGGCGCGCCGTTTCCGTTCGGCCTCCAGTAGCTGGCTCTCGACATGGCGACCTTCCTGGTCGAGTCGCTGCCGCTCGGCCCTGATCTGCGCGTCGCCGTCGACGGCGAGCGCGGGTCCCGCGCCGCCGCCCGCCAGGACCGCCGCGACCAGCGCGGTTGCCAGGAATGCCGGGATCCGCGATGTGGCCATCCGTCGGATATGGATCATCCCATGCATATAGGTCGCTGGCGGGGCGTCGCCAGCCGGTGCGCTCGGCCGCCGGCGTCCAAGGGAATGCGCGCGGTCCGTCTGCCGCTCAGCCTGACCGAGTAAAAGAAAGCGGGGCCGAGGGCCCGCTTTCCATGGCGGTGACGTGAGAACCGGCCGCTGACAAGCCGTTGCGCCCGGCGTCGAGCCAGCCGACGCCCTTGACCTTGAGCCGGTCGGCGACGATATCGGCGACCGTCATGTGCGGGCAAAGGACGAAGTGCCGGAACACCATGGCGATCTTGGCGCGGCGCATCTAGCGCAGCGTCCTGCCGGCACGGTCTGCCACGTCGACGCCGTCGATCAGCAGCCGTGGTGTTCACGTCGTCTGGTAGCACCGTTCTTTCCATCTGGCGGCGCCCAAACGGCACTGCCCGAAGCCAATACGCCACGATCGCGATCACATGCCGCTTGCCATGAAGGTCATATCAATCCGTCATGTGTGGCGACGAATCCAAGGCAGGCCGGGCAGCGCGAGATCCCCACCGGCGGCATATCCCGTTTCCTCTTTCCGGGCGAAGAGGCGGACCCTGTCGACCGGTCCGGCCAGGTGCGGTCGCCCACATTGTCGCCCGCGCGCCATATTCCGGCTTTGCCTTTGCGCGTACCCCTGATAAATGCCCGCTATCATGAGAACACCCCTTTCCCGCATCCGCAATTTTTCGATCGTCGCGCATATCGACCACGGCAAGTCGACGCTCGCCGACCGGCTGATCCAATCAACCGGCTCGCTCGAGCAGCGCGAGATGAAGGAGCAGGTGCTCGACGCCATGGACATCGAGCGCGAGCGCGGCATCACCATCAAGGCCAACACGGTCCGGCTCGAATATGACGCCGCCGACGGCGAGCATTACGTCTTGAACCTGATCGACACGCCCGGCCATGTCGATTTCGCCTACGAGGTCTCGCGATCGCTCGCCGCCTGCGAGGGCTCGCTGCTGGTCGTCGACGCGTCCCAGGGCGTGGAGGCGCAGACGCTGGCCAATGTCTATCAGGCGATCGACAACGACCACGAGATCGTCGTGGTGCTCAACAAGGTCGACCTGCCGGCCGCCGAGCCCGAGCGCATCAAGGCCCAGATCGAGGAGGTGATCGGCCTCGACGCCTCCGACGCGCTGGAAATCTCGGCCAAGACCGGTCTCGGCATCGCCGAGGTGCTGGAGGCGATCGTCAAGCGCCTGCCGCCGCCGAAGGAGGGCGACGCGGCCGCCCCCTTGAAGGCGATGCTGGTCGACAGCTGGTACGACGCCTATCTCGGCGTCATCGTTCTGGTGCGCGTCATCGATGGCGTGCTGAAGAAGGGCCAGCAGATCCGCATGATCGGCACCGACGCCAAATACCAGGTCGACCGCGTCGGCGTCATCACCCCCAAGCGCGTCATGGTCGACAGTCTCGGCCCCGGCGAGCTCGGCTTCATCACCGCCTCGATCAAGGAAGTGGCCGACACCCGCGTCGGCGACACCATCACCGAGGAAAAGCGCCCGACGGCCAAGCCGCTGCCCGGCTTCAAACCGGCCCAGCCGGTGGTGTTTTGCGGCCTGTTCCCGGTCGACGCCGCCGATTTCGAGGATCTGCGCGCCGCCATGGGCAAGCTGCGCCTCAACGACGCCTCGTTCTCCTTCGAGATGGAGACTTCGGCCGCGCTCGGTTTTGGTTTCCGCTGCGGCTTCCTCGGCCTTTTGCATCTGGAGATCGTCCAGGAGCGGCTCGAGCGCGAATTCGACCTCGACCTGATCGCCACCGCGCCCTCGGTCGTCTACCGGCTGAACCTGACCGGCGGCGAGGAGCGCGAGCTGCACAATCCCGCCGACATGCCCGACGTGGTCAGGATCGACCATATCGAGGAGCCGTGGATCCGCGCCACCATCCTCACGCCGGACGACTATCTGGGCGCGATCCTGAAACTGTGCCAGGAACGGCGCGGCATCCAGGTCGATCTCGCCTATGTCGGCTCGCGCGCCATGCTGACCTACGACCTGCCCTTGAACGAGGTGGTGTTCGATTTCTACGACCGGCTGAAATCGATCTCCAAGGGTTATGCCTCCTTCGACTATCAGTTGACCGATTACCGCGAGGGCGATCTGGTCAAGATGCAGATCCTCGTCAATGACGAGCCGGTCGACGCGCTGTCGATGCTGGTCCACCGCCAGGCGGCCGAAAAGCGCGGCCGCGTCATGTGCGAAAAGCTCAAGGAGCTGATCCCCAAGCACATGTTCAAGATCCCCATCCAGGCCGCGATCGGCGGCAAGGTGATCGCCCGCGAGACCATTTCGGCGCTGAGGAAGGACGTCACCGCCAAATGTTACGGCGGCGACGTGACGCGCAAGCGCAAGCTGCTGGAAAAGCAGAAAGAGGGCAAGAAGCGCATGCGCCAGTTCGGCAAGGTCGAGATTCCCCAGGCGGCATTCATCGAGGCGCTGAAGATGGGGGATTGAGCGGCCGGGCCGCAGGCCCGGCGTGACCACCTGGAGACCCCATCGTACCCGTGGCGCGTTCGAGGGCCGGTGTCCCCAGCGCGGCTGGCAGGGGCGCAGGCACATTCGCCGTGTCACAATGGAAGCTTACCGCCGTAGGACACTGCTTGCCCGCCTGTGTCGCCGCAGACCGTTCCGAAATGACGCTTTGAGTTGCTTGCTTCCTCACCAATGTGAGGCGTATTCGCAGCGGGGTAGGGAATGCGGTGACTGGCAAGCTCCGTCCGCAGCCGACTTGGGCCGGCCAATGTCGCAAGCCGGACCTGCCGCAAGCAGCCGAAGCCGATCGTGAACGCCGGATAAACGGTGCTTCAGCCGCTGTTCAGCCGAACGCCGCCATTCTGTCTTCCGGGAGCCACAGCGTGATCCCGCCCGGAGGAGAACGGAGGAAAAATCATGACCCGCCTGCTTTTGAGAATGAGTGCCGCGACCGTGCTGGCCGGGCTCGCCGTCGGCAGCGCCCATGCCGGCGCTCGTATCGACAAGATCGGCATCGCCCGCGAGGGCATCGATTTGGCACCGGTCCATGTTCGCGCGACCCAGGACGGTTATGCCGGCTTCGCGAACAACAGCCATCGCTTCACCGTGCGCCTGTTCGCCAAGGGCCGGGGCAATAACAACATCCATCGCGTCGGCATCGGCAATCGCAACGGCATGGACCTGATCGAGGTTACGGCCGGCCGCTGGCACTACAAACAGCGCACGCCCGACGACGGCTGGGGCGTATACAAGACCAGCCGCAGCTTCACCGCCGACATGAGGCAGGTCGACTGGGTGGTCACCCCCGGCAAATTGTGCCGCGACAATCTCGACCAGCGCGTGCGCGCCGGCATGGCGCGGTCCCAGGTGCTGAGCCGGGAATGGACCTTGTCGGCCAAGGCGGTGTTGCGGTTCTACGCCGCCGCGTCCTCGCCGTCGAAAATCCGCAACGGCCGCGTCGCCGGCAATTCCGAACACCGCATGGCGACGCTGTTCTATCCGGTCAAGGTCGTCTGCCGGGCGCGCTGAGCGCGGCAGGCGCCTATGACCGGCCTTTCGGCGCGCTGTTTGCGTCAGCGCAACGAGGCTTGCCGCGCGCCGTGCTCTGCTGCCGCATGGGAAGCCGTTCGCTGCGCCGCAGGCCGCGCGGCGGCGGCTTCGGCAGCAAACGGACGCGTAGAATGGCAAGATTCCCGCAAATCGATCCCGACATGAGCGTCGACGAGATCATGCGCCGCTGGCCGTCGACGATCGCCGTGATGATCCGCCACGGCATGCTGTGTGTGGGCTGCCCGATCGGCGGCTTCCACACCGTCACCGACGCCTGCCGCGAACACCACGTCGAGGAAGACCGCTTCGTGCGCGAGCTGGAGGCCGTCATGGGCGCGTGAGGCGCGGTGCGCGCAGCGTGCACGCGTCTTCGATCTCAGTCCCGGCGCCGGTGTTCGGCCACCAGCATCAGCCCGTGCGCGTCGGTCACCACCACTTTCTGGCGCCCGCTGCGCACCAGGCCGCGCTGTTCCCATGCGCTCAGGAGACGGCTCACCGTATGCAGCGTGGTGCCGGTCATCTCGGCGATGTCCTGGCGGGTGATCGGAAAGTCGATCTCGATCCCGTCCGCCGCCTTGCGCCCGGCCTGTTTGACCAGCCGCAACAGCGCGTGGGCGATGCGCTGCTCGACCTGTTCGGTCGACATTTCCATCACCTGCGCCTGGGTTTCCTGCAGCCGCGCGCCGATCGTCTGGTAGGCGCTGGCGCCGAAGGCGGGAAACAGCGCCTGCAGTTCGGCCCATTCGCGGTTCGGCCACGCCAGCGCCACGCAGTCGACCGCGGCGACAGCGCTGGCGGGAAAGGTGCTGCGGCCCATGGCGACCGCGATGCCGAACAATTCGCCCTCGTTGATGTAGCGCGCGATCACCTGGTGGCCTTCCGGCGAAGTGCGCACCACGCGGACATGGCCCGACAGCAGAAGAAAAAAGCTCTCCGCCTCCGCCCCTTGCGAAAAGATCTCGCTTCCCTTGGGGTGGCGGGCCGAGCGGGCGTGTACAAGCACGCGCTCGAGCGCCTGGTCGGAAAGCCCGCGAAAGGTCTCAAGCCCCGCAATCAGTGTCCTGTCGAGTCCCGTCATGCCGACCTCATCTGTCCCGCGGCTTTTCTAGCGCGTGTTTGTCAAAGCGCAAACTCGCCTTGCGTCGGTTGGCGTATCTGCTCGGCAACGGTCGCGACAGACCGTCCACCTCCCAGGAAGAAAGGAAAGACGATGAAAAACCGGATTGCGATCATGGCTTTGGGCGCCGTCATGGCCATGGCCGGCGCGGCTGGCGCGGCCGAATACGAGGTCAAGATGCTCAACAAGGGTGAAAAGGGCGCCATGGTGTTCGAACCCGATTTCATACGCGCCGCGCCCGGCGACACGGTGCGCTTCGTGCCGACCGACAAGGGCCACAACGCCGAATCGGTCAAGGGCATGCTCCCCGAGGGGGCCGAGGCGTTTAAGGGCAAGTTCAACGAGGAAATCGTGATCACGCTCGACAAGCAAGGCGTCTACGGCATCAAATGCGCGCCGCACTACGCCATGGGCATGGTCGCGCTGATCGAGGTCGGCGAGCCGGCCAATCTCGACGAGGCCGGGGCGGTCAAGCATCCCGGCAAGGCCAAGGCCGTGTTCGCCGAGCTGTTCGGCCTCGCGGTTGCGGCCAATTAGGACATCGTCCCGAAACGTGGCCGCCGGTTTCCGGCGGCTGGCATGCGCGGCAGGCGGGTCTCCCCGCCCCGCGCATTTTTTCGTCGGCCGCGATGAAAAACGTCCGGTTGACGCGCCCGAGAACTTCACTCCCCCGCGCCGCGACCGCTTCAAGCGTCCGCCGGCGACGACGCGGCCCGCGCGGGAAAATCCGCTACGCCTGGCGCACATCCAGCAAGAACCGCGTGGCGGTCCCGGGCGCGCGATCGCGCTCCGCCAAACAGACAGGGCATCGTCGCGGCGATCCGGCGGCCAGCGCACCGGCTCTGGATACCTGGCGCCGGCCGGGTCGGGGCAGTTTATTTCCCCGCCTACGCGGGCAGATCGGGCCATTTCCGCGCCTGCGCGGACAGGTAGGGATTGGCGTGCGTCGCCGGCCGAAAAACGCCGTTGAAGCCTGCTCAGCCCTTGCGGGGCTTTGACAGGATCGGCCCGTAGCGCAGCGCAAACAGAAGGAAGGCCAGGCTCCACAGCGCGCCGCCGGCCGTCAGCAGCGCCAGATAGTGGGTATCGGCGAACGGGGCGGCGACGCGCAGCAGCGCGCCGGCGCTGACGGCGGCGTAGATCGCCAGCGTCCAGCCGTCGGCCTCGATCGCGCGTCCGGTATGGCCGAGGCTGGCGCGCGTCATCACCGCGAGCGTCATCGTGCCGACCGCGCCGGCCGTCAGCGCGTGGATCGCCGCGCTCGGCGGCAGGCCGGGAGCAAGGATCGCCGCGCCGAGAAGCAGCACCGCCGCCGCCAGCCAGCCATAGCCCAGATGCAGCACCAGCACGATCGGCTCGCGCGCGGCGAGGTCGCCGCGCCACCGCGCCAGCCGCACGGCAAGCAGCGCGCCGGCGAGCACCAGAAGGCCGCCGGTCGCCTGAAGATCGGGCAAGGCGACCCAGGCCGCGACGGCCGTAACGGTCGCCGCCAGCGCCGCCTTGTCGACGATCCCGAACGAGGCCGGCAGTCGTCCGTCGCCGTTCCTGACCAGCCAGTTGCGGGTGAAGCTCGGCACGATCCGCCCGCCAATCAGTGCAATCAGCACGGTCGCGACACCGAGCGCCAGCCGCAGGCCGGGCGCTGCGGCCGAGAGCTCGAAATTGCCGCTGTGATGCAGCCCGTTGGCAAGCGCGAACAGGGTCAGCATCGCGGCCACCGGCGCGTTGCGCCAGTTCCGGCCCGCCGTCACCTCGCGCCAGACAGCCGCCGCCAGCACGACGGGAAAGGCAAGGTCGGCCGCCATCGCGAGCAGCGGCTCGCCGACGGTCAGGTTGGCGGCGCGTCCGAGAAACCACAGCCCGACCAGGCCGGCGAGCGGCCCGCCGCTCAGCGGCAGGCGGCCGGTCCAGTTGGGCACCGCCGTCAGCACGAAACCGGCGATCACCGCGCTCAGATAGCCGAACAGCATCTCGTGCACGTGCCAGTCGAGCGCGGCAAACGGGCCGGCCGGCGACCATCCGGTGCGGAACATCCAAAGCCATGCCGGAATGGCCAGGCCGGCGTGCAGCGCCGCCAGCAGGAAAAACGGTCGAAAACCGTAATGCAGGATCGGCAATGTCGAGGAAACGCGCCCGCGTCCGTCGCGTCCGTCCTCGCCGCTGCCGCGCCGGCGCCGCAGCACCGATCGGTCGGTCGGCCCGTGCTGTTCCAAAACCGTCATTGCGTCAGTCCCGGCCTCGCACGTGGCCGGCGCCGCGCGCACAGGCGCGCGGCCGCCGCGCCATGGGCTGCGAAGTCGCCGATATCGTCGAACAGATCCGCGATCTCGGAAAAGGCCGTCCGGTCCGGCTCGTCCGGCTGCAGGGAATCGAGCTCGTCGAGCAAGGTCGTCACCAGCACGATTGCGTCGCGCATCTTGCGGGCGTCGCTCAGCGCCGCGGCACGGGTGGCGACGTCGTCCTCGGCGCAGATGCGCGCCAGGATCGCGTCGGCGCGGGCGCGGCAGCGGCAGTCGAGCTCGGCTTCCCGGAGCCCTTGCCGCAGGCGTTCGACGGCGGAGCGTTCGCCCGCCAGCGCCTCTGGCGCGACGGGCGGTGTTTGCATCGGGCGTTTCGGCGTGACCATGGCAGCCTCCTTACGGGGTGGCCGGACGGCAAAACTGCCGTCGCGACGGTGTGCTGCGCCGGCGGTTCGTCAACGCACCAGCGCCTGCAGGTGGGCAAACCAGCCCGGCGTGTCGTCGCGCACCAGCCGGAAGCCCAGATTGTCGGGCGGCGCGCCGACGGCGCAGCCGCCGCTTTTGCCGTCCCGCACGAAATCGGACATGTAGGTCCGGTGCCGGCCCTCGGCGACGTGCACGCCGCAATTTTCGGTCGTGTGCTCGATCGTTTCAAGCGCCGCATCGAGCTTCACGCGGCTGTAGCATGTCGACGTCCATTCCCAGACATTGCCGGCCATGTCCCGTACGCCGTGCGCGTTGGGGCCGTAATGGCCGCGCGGCTTGGGCTGCGGGTCGGGTTCGCGCCGCGCCGCGGCTTCTTCCTCGTAGCGGCGAATCCAGGCCACTGCGGGATTTTTCGGATCGTCGGCGACCGCGAACGGATCGCCGGCGAACCGCTCGCCGGCCGCGAACGCCCATTCGGCCGCGCTCGGCAGGCGCCAGGTCTCACCGGTGGCCCGGGAATACCAGACGGCATAGGCCTCGGCGTCGAGATAGCTGACCCCCGTCACCGGAATGTCGGCCGCCTGCGCAGAATTTGTACCGTCGGCCGGCCGGCAGCCACCCGCCGCCACGCATTCACCGTAGGCGGCGCGGCTGACCTGGTCGGCCATGATGTGCAGCGGGCGTTCGAAACGCACGCTGCGGCTGGGCGCCGCGGCCGGTCGGCCGTCTGCGAGGAATTCGCCGGGCAGGGGAAAGTCGATCGCGCCGGGAGCGATCGCCACCGTTTCCACGGAGCCAGGCACCGGTCCGGGCGTCGATCCGGCCCAGTCGACCAGACCGATCGCTGCCGGCACGGCCACCGCTGCGACGGCTCCGATGATGGCTTCGGCGACAAGGTGCGGCATGGCGTTTTCTCCCGAATGCCATGGCCCGGCGCCTGTGCCGGGCCATGGCGATTGGTTTTTTGCGCAGCGTCAGGTCAATTGGTCGGGATCGGTCCCGGGGCCTCGACCTGCTTCATCAGATCGTCGTTCCACTCGCCGTCGACCACGAAATGGGCGGTTGCGCCGAGTTCGACGGCTTCGATCAGATTGTGGTTCACATAGGCGTAGACGCCCGGCTGCAGGAAGGTGTAGAGCGCAGCTCCAGCCGATCCGCCGCGGATGAACCAGGTTTCCAGGTTCTTGGCGGGCGGATTGTCGAACTTGCCTTCTTCCCAGACGAAGTCGCCATGGCCGCCGATCAGGTGTGGCCTTGTGTCCCGGTTGGCCTGGGAGTGGACGATCATCACGGTTTCGCCGACCTTCGAGCGCATGGCGTTGTCGCCGGTGAGCGCGCCCTTGGCGCCGTTGAAGACCACATGGGTGGGCACCAGCCCGCGCATCACCTCGACCGTGTCGGCGTAGGATTCGCCGGGGCTTTCGTAGCTCTTATAGGCCCCGGTCTCGTCGCGCGGCACGTAGAAGTCGTTTTCGCCGACATAGTAGATCTTGTCGTAGGTGACGCGCTCGCCCTTCTCGTTCTTCAGCCCGTCGCGCGGCAGCACCATGATGGTGCCGCTCATGCCGGACACCACGTGCCAGGGGATCATCGCGCCCTCGGGTGCGCAGTGATAGACGAAGGTGCCCGACCGGGTCGCCTTGAAGCGCAGCTTGACCTGCTCGCCGGGCATGATCAGCGTCAGCGCACCGCCGCCCAGCGCGCCCGTGGCGGCATGGAAATCGATATTGTGCGGCAGGGAATTGCTGGCCGCGTTGATCAGCGTGAGCTCGACATAGTCGCCCTCATGCACCACCATCATCGGTCCGGGAATGGAGCCGTTGAAGGTCATGCCCTGCAGGGTCGTGCCCTCGTCGTCGATGACGACCGGCTTTTCCTCGATCGGCAGAACGAACTCGACCACTTTCGGCCCGCTTGTGGCGACCTGCTCATGCGCATGCACGAATGGCGGCGCGACCAGTGTGACCTTCTCGCGCGGCAAGGTGGCGATATCGGCTTCGCCTGTGCTGGCGACCGCCGTCAGCGGGGGCATGGCGGTCAGCGCCGCCGTGGCGGCCGCGCCCATCAGTGCCTGGCGTCGCGTGAACATGTCTCAATCTCCTTATGGTCTTTCTGTATCGATGACGAACACCTAGCCGGGCCGGCACGCGCGCTCTTTGTTCCCGCGCAAACAAGTGCGAGAAAGGCTCATTCGCGTCGGAATCGCCGATGCGGGAAGAGTGTTTTTCCATTTTGGAAAAAGTCTTTGATACCTATGACGAATTGACGCCTTCCGGCCCGGGGTGTTGAACGCGTTGACTTCGCGCCACGCATCGCGCGGGGACCGCAACGGAGAAGGCTGATGAGCGAGCGCATCGAAATCGAGGGATTGAGGATTGACCGGCTGCTGCACGACTTCGTAGCCCGCGAGGCGCTGCCCGGCACCGGCGTCGACGCCGGTCGTTTCTGGGCGGCGCTGTCCAAGATCGTGCACGAGCTGGCGCCGAAGAACCGGGCGCTCCTGGACAAGCGCGCGCGCCTGCAAGCCAGGATCGACGCCTGGCACCGCGAAAACGGCGCACCCTCGGACCTCGGCGCCTACAAGGCCTTTCTCGAGGAGATCGGTTATCTCCTGCCCGAGGGCGGCGATTTTGCCGTCACCACGGCCAATGTCGATGCCGAGATCGCAACCGTTGCCGGTCCGCAGCTCGTCGTGCCGATCACCAATGCGCGCTACGCGCTCAACGCGGCCAATGCGCGCTGGGGCTCGCTCTACGACGCGCTGTACGGCACCGACGCGATTCCCGAGGCCGACGGCGCGGAAAAGGGCGAAGGCTACAACCCGGTCCGCGGCGCCAGGGTCGTGGCCTGGGCGCGCGGCTTTCTCGACGACAGCGTGCCGCTTGCCGGCGCGCGCTGGGCCGACATCGGCGGTCTGAGCATCGAGGCCGGCATGCTGAAGGCGGGCGACACCGGGCTTGCAGAACCGGCTCAGTTCATAGGGTATCGCGGCGATCCGGCCGCCCCCTCGACCGTGTTGCTGCGCAAGAACGGTCTGCATATCGAGATTTCGGTCGATCGCTACCATCCGATCGGCAAGGACGATCCGGCCGGCATTTGCGACGTGGTGCTGGAATCGGCCGTCACCACCATCATGGATTGCGAGGACTCGGTTGCCACGGTCGACGCCGAGGACAAGGTTCTGGCCTATCGCAACTGGCTCGGCCTGATGAAGGGTGACCTCGCCGAGGAGGTGACCAAGGGCAAGACCTTCGTGCGCCGCCTCAAGGGCGACCGTGACTACACCGCGCCGGACGGCTCCGTCGTCTCGCTTCCCGGCCGCGCGCTGATGCTGGTCAGGAATGTCGGCCATCTGATGACCAATCCCGCGATCCTCGACCGCGACGGGGCCGAGGTGCCCGAAGGCATCATGGATGCCATGATCACGGGCATGATCGCGCTGCACGACGTCGGGGCGGATGGGCGCCGGGCCAATTCGCGCGCCGGTTCGGTCTACATCGTCAAACCGAAAATGCACGGCCCCGAGGAGGTCGCCTTCGCCGCCGAGCTGTTCACCCGCGTCGAGGAAGCGCTCGGCATGGCCAAGAACACGCTGAAAATGGGTATCATGGACGAGGAGCGCCGGACCACGGTCAACCTCAAGGAAGCGATCCGCGCCGCGTCCGAACGTGTGGTGTTCATCAATACCGGCTTCCTCGACCGCACCGGCGACGAGATCCATACCTCGATGGAGGCCGGCCCGATGATCCGCAAGGGCGACATGAAACAGGCCGCCTGGATTTCGGCCTACGAAGCCTGGAACGTCGATATCGGGCTTGCATGCGGCCTGGCCGGCCACGCCCAGATCGGCAAGGGCATGTGGGCGATGCCCGACCGCATGGCGGAGATGCTGGAGCAGAAGATCGGCCATCCGAAGGCCGGCGCCAACACCGCCTGGGTGCCGTCTCCGACCGCCGCCACCCTGCACGCCACGCACTATCACAAGGTCGATGTCGCAGCGGTGCAGCAAGAATTGAAGAGCCGCCCGCGCGCCAATCTCGATGACATCCTGTCGATTCCCGTCGCAACGCGGCCGAACTGGTCCGAAGACGACAAGCGCCAGGAACTGCGCAACAACGCCCAGGGGATTCTGGGGTATGTGGTGCGCTGGATCGATCAGGGCGTCGGCTGTTCCAAAGTGCCCGACATCAATGATGTCGGCCTGATGGAGGATCGCGCCACGCTGCGCATCTCGTCCCAGCACATGGCCAACTGGCTGCATCACGGCGTGGTCGGCGAGGACGAGGTGATGGCGGTGATGAAGGAGATGGCCGCGATCGTCGACCGCCAGAACGCCGACGATCCGCTCTACAGGCCGATGGCGCCGGATTTCGACAGCTCGATTGCGTTCCAGGCCGCCTGCGACCTCGTCTTCAAGGGGCGCGAACAGCCCAGCGGCTACACCGAACCGGTGCTCCATCGGCGCCGGCTTGAGCTCAAGGCGCGCCAAGCCGCCGGCTGAGGCGGGTTCCGCGGTCCGGATCGGGTTTCCAGCCGACGCGACGCGGCGCTTGTTTGCCGGCACGGTTTTGCCTATGCGGTAACCGCATGAAGGTCCTGGCCATCGACACCGCCGCCGAATTGTGTGCGGCCTGCGTCTTCGACGCCGGCGCAAGCCGGGAGCTCGGCCGTTCCGTGCGCGAGATCGGCAAGGGCCATGCCGAGGCGCTGATCCCGGTGATGGCCGGCGCGCTCGCCGCCGCCGGCTGTGATTATTCCGATTTGGGCGCGATCGCGGTGGCGGCCGGCCCCGGCTCGTTCACCGGCGTCAGGATCGGGGTTGCGGCCGCGCGCGGATTGGCGCTCGCGCTCGACATTCCCGCCACCGGCGTCACGACGTTGGCGGCTCTGGCCCACGACGCCCGCGGCGTCTTTCCCGGTCGGGCCTGCCTCTCGGTTCTCGACGCCAAGCGCGGCGAACTCTACGTCGCGCTCTATGACGCCGCGGGCGGCGAGATCGAGGCGCCGATGATCACCGACGCCGCGTGCGCGGCCGAGCTGGCGCGCGATCACAACGCCGTCCTGACCGGTTCCGGCGCGGGGCTGGTCGGCGAAGCGGCAGGCGACCGTCTGGTCGAGATCGCCGGCGGCGGCCGCACGGCTGACATCCTCGCCTACGCGACCTGTGCCGTGGCTTCGGGATTTTCGGGACAGAAACCGAAGCCGGTCTATCTGCGCGGGGCCGACGCGCGGCCGCATTCCGGTTTCGCCGTGCCGCGCCGGGAGGGCTGATGCGCACGCCGTTTTCCTTGCGCGGCCGCAAACGCGAGTTCCTGACGGAACGGCTGCGGCACGCCGACGCGCCCGCGCTTTCGCACCTGCATGCGCAGGGCTTTTCGCGGCCGTGGAGCGACGGCGAGTTCGGCGCGCTTCTGGAGCAGGACACCGTGTTCGGTTTCGCAGCGCGCGAGGTCGGGCGCCCCCACGCCGCGCCGGGCGGTTTCGTTCTGGCCCGCCAGGCGGCGGGCGAGGGCGAGATCCTCACCATCATGGTCGCGCCGGGCCTCAGGCGCAGCGGCCTTGGCTGGATGCTCATGGATGCGGTGATGCGCGAACTCTATGCCCAGCGCGCCGAAGCGCTGTTTTTGGAGGTCGACGAGACCAATCGGGCCGCGATCGGTCTTTATCGCAAGCTGGGCTTTAGCCAGGTCGGCGCCCGTCCGGCCTATTACGAGCAACAGGCGGCGCCGCGGACGACCGCGCTTGTCATGCGCCGCGATCTTGGCTAGCGCGTCGCGCGGCGGGGAAGGGGAAACACCGCGACCATGATGGCTTCGATCCGGGCGGTTGCCGTGCTGAGTGTCCTGCTGCCGGCGACACTGGCCGCCGTGGGCGTCCAGATGATCGCCCTGCGTGTCGGCATTCCCGACCCCGACGTGGTGCCGGCCCGCTGGCACAGGCTGGTGCTGCGCCTGCTCGGCATCCGCGTCAGCGTCCACGGTGCGGCCGACATCCGCCGTCCGTTGCTGATTGCCTCCAATCACATTTCCTGGACCGACATTCCCGTTCTCGGCGCGATCATGCCGCTTGGTTTCGTCGCCAAGGCCGACATGGCCGGCTGGCCCGTCTTCGGCCTGCTCGCCAGGCTGCAGCGCACCGTATTCGTCGAACGCGACCGGGCCCGCACATCCGCCGTCCAGGCGGGCGCGCTGGGCGAGCGGCTCGCCACCGGTGACGTGATGGTGCTGTTTGCCGAGGGCACCACGTCCGACGGCAATTTCGTCGCCCCGTTCAAGAGCACGCTGTTTGCCGCCGCGCAGGCCGCGCTGGATGCACAACACGACGATGGCGGCTACGGCGTCCCGCACGTGACGATCCAGCCCGTTGCAGTCGCCTATACCCGCCTGCACGGCATGCCGATGGGCCGGTTCCATAGGCGGCACGCCTCATGGATCGGCGATGCCGAACTGATACCGCATCTTTTTGCCCTGATCCGCGAGGGCGGCATCGATGTCGAGGTGCATTTCGGCGCGCCGGTCCGCTTCGAGCCCGGCGACAATCGCAAGCGGGTGGCGCGGCACATGGAGGCCGAAATCCGCGCGCTGATGGTTCAGGCGCTGCGCAGGCCGGGCGCGTCGTCGCGCTGAGCCTCGTTGCGCCCGGTCAACTGGCCGAAGCTGTCGATCTTGGCCGGGCGACCGGTAAAATAACCCTGCACGAGGTCGCAGCCCTCGGCGATCAGAAAATCGAGCTGTTCCTTGCTTTCCACGCCCTCGGCGGCGACTTCCAGCCCGAGCGCGTGGCCGAGCCCGACGACCGAACGGATGATGGCCGCCGACTGCTCGACCCGGCCGAGATTTTCGGTAAAGGAGCGGTCGATCTTGAGCGTGCTGAGCGGGAAGGCCTGCAGGTAGGACAGCGAGGAATAGCCGGTCCCGAAATCGTCGAGCGCGATCCGCACGCCGATATCGCGCAGCTTGCGCAGCATCGACATGGCCTGCTCGAAATCCTGGACCATGACGCCTTCGGTGATTTCGAGCTCGAGCCGGTCTGGTGCCAGGCCCGTTTCCTCCAGTGTCGCCTGAACGGTGGCCGGCAGGTCGCCGCTGCGGAAATGGAGCGGCGACAGATTGACCGCCACGCGCAGCGGATTCTGCCACGACGCGGCCTCGCGACAGGCGCTGCGCAGGATCCACTCCGAAATTTCCACGATCGTGCCGTCGTCCTCCGCGAGCGGGATGAAGTTGACCGGTGCGATCATGCCGCGCTCGGGATGGTTCCATCGCACCAGCGCTTCGAAGGCCACGGCCGTCCCGTCGGCGGCAAGCTGCGGCTGGAAATGTAGGGATAGCGCGCCATCCCGGATTGCCTCGCGCAGTTCGCTCTTCAGCAGTTGGCGGTCACGCGCAGCCAGGTCTTCGTTGGGATCGAAGAACGCCAGCGGAGCTTCGCGCGTCTGCCGGGCGCGCAGCAGCGCGCCGGCGGCGTTGGCGAGCAGGGTCGAGACGTCCCGTCCGTCGGCGGGAAAGAGCGCGCAGCCGATTGCAATTGTTGAGTGGGCCTCGCACGCCGCCTCCGCCCCCGCGGTGCCGGCCGAGCACAGGATTTCGGCGAAGCGGCGCAGGCGGTCGCGGCCGCCGGGCCTGGCCAGCACGAGGGCGAACGTGTCGGACGCGATGTGAAAGAGTGGCGTCTTGCCGACGGCTTTTTTCAGCCGCCGGGCGATGGCGCGGAGCGCTTCGTCGCCGGTGGCGTGGCCATACATATCGCTGATATGGGTGTGGCCGGTCACGTTGATGCGCATCACCGCGAAGGGCATGTCGCGGCCGGCGCGCCTGGCGAGGAGCTGATCCAGCGTCGTGTGGAACGCCGCCCGGTTGGGCAGGCCGGTCAGCGCGTCGTGGCGCGCCAGATGGGCCGCCTCCATCTCGGCGCGTTTGCGCGCGCTGATGTCGAGAAGCACGTTCACGGCTCCCACGATCTGACCGGACGGCCCCCGGATCGGCGTCGGGAACGGCGCAAACGGAATCCGTGTTCCGTCAGGCCGCTCGGCGATCGCCTCGGCGCCGCGCACGGCCCGGTTTTCCCGGAGCGCCAGCGCCATCGAACAGTCTTCACGCGCAAGCGGCGCGCCATCGGGGGTGTAGAGCCGTTCCGTGATGCACCAGCGATCGACGCCCACGACCGGCCTGCGGCCGGCGAAGGCCTCAGCCGCCTGGTTGAAATAGGTAATGAAACCGTCCGTATCGGTGGCGTAGACCGGCGCCGGCAGCGCATCGAGCATCGAGCGGACCCACATCTGGTCCGCGCCATCCAGCGGCAGATCCTGCGCTCTGCTGTTGCGCTGCGGGCCCGCCTCATGTGTGACGATGCGCGACAGCGCCGTCGCGATCTGTTCCGATGTGATCCCGAGCTTGCCCAGCGAAAGCGGCGATCCGGCAGGGACGATGTCGTTCGGCGCAGCGGCTTGGCTGTTCACGAGCGCGCCACACCCGTTGCGCCGCCGGGCCGGGATGGGCCGGGTGCGGATATGGCCGTTTTCACGGGGCATATTCGGGTTCGTCGGCTCTGTGATCGCACGCCACGCGTCTCCGCATGTTCCTCTCGCCGGCACGGGTCACGACAGCCGACCATCAGTTTGAGAGCATATGTTAGGCGCAGAAGCTGAATCAATCTCTACCGCCGTATCCTGAAATCTCGGGTAGGACGACCGGCGCCAAAACCGGACTGCGTCGGGTCTCGGCCTCGCCTACAGGCGGCTGCCGATCACCATGCGGTTGCCTTCGGTGTCGCGGAATTCGGCGACGATGCGCCCCGGCTGCCACGGCGCCTCCTGCGGTTCGGTGATGATTTCGACGCCGCGTGTCCGTAATTTCTCGACAGTGGTCGCGACATCGTCGGCGACCAGCACCAGGACCGGGTCGGCCGACGGGGTGTCGTCGGCGCGCCGGATGAAATGCAGCGTGGTTTCCGCGCCGGGAAACCGCAGCTCGATCCAGCGCCAGCCATTCGGCCCCATTGGCGCGTCCGCTGCGACCTCGCAGCCGAGAGTGTCGACATAAAACGCCTTGGCGCGCTCCTGATCGAAGACAGGCAGTTCGGCGAACTGGATATGCATGGCTGAGACTCCGCAGGGTAAGGTGAGGCTGGCGTCAGCGCGCGGTTCGTCGGAATGCCGAATGCAGGATTTCGGCAAAGGCGCCGGCATGCGGGCCGTAGCCGCCGTGGTCGCCGGGAAAGGCAACCGGCTCGGTGCCCAGCCTGGCGGCGAGGGCGCGGCCGGGACCGGCGGCGTCCTGGTTGGATGCTGCGCCGATGCCGATCGCGATCGGCGTTGCGGCGATGCGCAGCCGGTCGATATCGGGCCGGTAGAGCGACAGGGGCATCAGCCCGTGGGCGATGAAATAGTCCATGTTCGCGTCGATCCGGGCAAAGGTTTCCAGGATTTCCGGCGGCAGGTCGGCCGGTCCCCCGGCATCGTCCAGCCCCGCCATCGCCATGAAATCTCGAACCGCGGCGTCGAGACCGTCGCGCCGGTAGGTATCGAGGATCGCCCGGTCCTTGGCGATCGCCACCGAGGGGTCGTCCAGCATCAGGACGCATGGCGGTTCGTGCGCGACCAGGCTGTGCACGCGTTGCGGATGGCGGGCGGCGAGATTGAGCCCGATCTGTGCGCCGCCGCTTGTGCCGAAGACAAAAGCCGGGCCGCCGTCGCCGAGCGCGGCGATCAGCCGGGCTGCGTCGTCGGCATGGACATCCACGTCCTGGTCGGCGGGCGGAGCGTCGAGCGGACTGCGCGAATTGCCGCGCGGATCGTAGGTGACGACCGTGTAGCGGTCGGCAAGCTGCTGCGCGAGCGCGGTGAACACGCCGGCATCGGTCGGCCCGCCGGCGATCATCAAAAGCAGCGGCCCACGGCCGCGAACCTCATAATAGAGCCGCGCGCCGGGAACCTTGAGTGCCGAGGTCTCGGTGGAGTGGGGCATGGCGGGGTCTCCTGTCGCGCGGCGCGGTGCGCCGTCATCGGGTTCTGCCGGGCGAACCGGCGTGCCGGCCCAGGCGGCCAACATGGCCGCGGCCAGGGTCAGAACGGATCGGCGGTTCGGCATTCTCGCTCCTCCCGGCGTGGACGAACTTCAAAAGACTGGACGGTCCAGTACTGTTGTTTGCAAAAAACTAGACTGTCCAGTACCATGTTGTCAACGGGCAAGCGAAACGTAGGGAAGCAGCATGGCAAGGCCTGCATCGGCGCGATCACCGGGCGGCGCCGGCGGCGAGACGCGTTCGGCGCAAAAGCGGCGTGCCATCCTCGATGCCGCCACCGAAGTCTTTCTCAAATGCGGCTATGCCGGCGCCAGCATGGACGAGATCGCCGCCTTGTCCTCGGTGTCCAAGCAGACGGTCTACAAGCAGTTCGAGAGCAAGGAGGCGCTGTTTGTCGAAATCGTCACCAGCATGACCGACGCGGCCGGCGACCGGGTTCTCGGCCGGATGCCCGTTTTCGAAGCCGATGACGACCTTGCGACCTATCTGCACGACTACGCCTATCGACAGCTCACCGTGGTGCTGACGCCGCGCATCATGCAATTGCGCCGTTTGGTGATCGCCGAGGTGAACCGTTTTCCAGACCTGGCGCGTGTGCTTTACCAGCGCGGCCCCGCCCGGGCGCTGGCCGAACTGGCCGCCTTGTTCGAACGCCTGGCCGCGCGCGGCCTTCTTGCGCTCGACGACCCCGCCATGGCCGCCGCGCATTTCAACTGGCTGGTGATGTCGGCCCCGCTCAACCGCGCCATGCTGCTGGGCGATGCCGCGATCCCCGGCCCCGACGAGCTGCGCCGCTGCGCGGTCGAGGGCGTGCGTGTCTTTCTCGCCGCCTATGGCGCCGATCGCCGCGCCTGAACCGCGTATCGCGCAACACCTGGCCGAACGGCCCGCGGCCCGACGAACGCAACCGCTTCCATCCGGCCGTGAAACGGTCTAGAAGCCCGGCCATGACCCACACCGACATTGCGGATACCGAAAAAGCAGGCGCGCGCCCGGGCGATGGCGGGCCGAAGAAGGTTTTTGTCAAGACCTATGGCTGCCAGATGAACGTCTACGATTCCCAGCGCATGTCCGATGCGCTGGCGGCCGACGGCTATGAGCCTACACAGGTCCTGGGAGAAGCCGATCTCGTCCTGCTCAACACCTGCCATATTCGCGAGAAGGCGGCCGAAAAAGTCTATTCCGAGCTTGGTCGCCTCCGCAAGCTGAAGGACGAACGCGCCCGCGCCGGACGAGAAACCGTGATCGGCGTTGCCGGCTGCGTGGCGCAGGCCGAGGGCGAGGAGATCATCGCGCGCGCGCCCGTCGTCGACATCGTCATCGGGCCGCAGACCTATCACCGCCTGCCCGACGCCGTGCGCAAGGTGCGTGCCGGCGGCAAGGTTGTGGAGACCGATTACGCGCTGGAGGACAAGTTCGAGCGCCTGCCACAACTCCACCAGGGCGAGGTCAGGCGGCGCGGCGTCACCGCTTTCCTGACCGTGCAGGAAGGTTGCGACAAGTTCTGCACCTTCTGCGTGGTGCCCTATACGCGCGGCGCCGAGGTGTCGCGCCCGGTGAGCCAGATCGTGGCCGAGGCCGAAAGGCTGGCTGAAGCCGGCGTGCGCGAGATCACCCTTTTGGGCCAGAACGTCAATGCCTGGCACGGCGAGGGTCCGGACGGCAGGCAATGGGGGCTGGGCGAGTTGCTGTTCCGGCTGGCCGAGGTTCCCGGCATTGCGCGTCTGCGTTATACGACCAGCCACCCGCGCGACATGGACGATGCGCTGATTGCCGCCCATCGCGACCTCGACGCGCTGATGCCCTATCTGCACCTGCCGGTGCAGTCGGGCTCCGACACCATCCTCAAGGCGATGAACCGCCGCCATACCGCCGCCGACTATCTCCGCCTGGTCGACAGGATCAGGGCCGCCAGGCCCGACATTGCGCTGTCGGGCGATTTCATCGTCGGCTTTCCGGGCGAGAGCGATGCCGATTTCGAGGCGACGATGAAAATCGTGCGCGATGTCACGTTCGTGCAGGCGTTCTCGTTCAAATATTCGCCGCGGCCCGGCACGCCGGGCGCCGAGATGGGCGAGCAGGTCGCCGAAGCGGACAAGGACGAAAGACTGCAGCGTCTCCAGGCGCTTCTCACGACCCAGCAGCGCGCCTTTGCCGACACGCTGGTCGGGCGCAGGACCGACGTGCTGATCGAGAAGCCGGGACGCTCGCCCGGTCAGTGGGCCGGGCGCTCGCCGTGGCTGATGCCGGTGATTCTTGATGAAAAGCCGGGTGAAATCGGCGACATTGTCGATGTGCGAATCACGCGCACGGGCGCCAACAGCCTGTTTGCCGTGACCGCTTGACCGTTGGCACGCGGCAAGCCAGGGAGACGCGTTTGAACGCCGGCACAACTTTGAAGGCGAGCCCGTCCGGGGCCTCCGACATGGCCCATATCGTCCTGACCTTCGACAACAACAAACACGCCAGCGCGCTTTACGGCCAGTTCGACGAGAACCTGGCCAGGCTGGAAAAGCAGCTTTCCGTCGATATCCGCTCGAAGGGCAATCAGCTCACGATCCGCGGCGCCGCGTCGGCGGCCGAACAGGCGCGCCGCGCGCTCGATTATCTGTACGATCTGGCGCAGAAGGGTGTCGATCTGTCGTCGTCCGAGGTTGACGGGGCTGTGCGCATGGCGGTCGCCGCCGACGACCAGTTGACGCTGCCGACCCTGGAAAAGAAGGGCAAGATGGCCGCCGCCCAGATCACCACCCGCAAGCGTACGATCTATGCGCGCACGCCCAACCAGGACGCCTATATGCGCGCCCTCGACCGCGCCGAGCTGGTCTTCGGCATCGGGCCGGCCGGCACCGGCAAGACCTATCTGGCCGTGGCGCACGCCGCCATGCTGCTCGAGCGCGGACTCGTCGAGCGCGTTATCCTGTCCCGGCCGGCCGTCGAGGCGGGCGAAAGGCTGGGCTTCCTGCCCGGCGACATGAAGGAGAAGGTCGACCCCTATCTGCGTCCGCTCTACGACGCGCTCTACGACATGATGCCGGCCGACAAGGTCGAACGCGCGCTCGCCGCGGGCGTGATCGAGATCGCCCCGCTCGCCTTCATGCGCGGACGCACGCTCGCCCATTCGGCGATCATCCTCGACGAGGCCCAGAACACGACAACCATGCAGATGAAGATGTTTTTGACCCGTCTGGGCGAGGGCGGCCGCATGATCGTTACCGGCGACCCGAGCCAGATCGACCTGCCGCACAACGCCAAGTCCGGCCTGGTCGAGGCCCTGCATGTGCTCGACGAGGTGCCGGGCATCGTCATGGTGCGGTTCGAAGACAAGGACGTCGTGCGCCATCCGCTCGTCGCGGAGATCGTGCGCGCCTATGACCGCCAGAGCGTCGGGCGCGACCATCGCGGGGGCGACGTGTGAGCGATCAATTGTCGGGTGGGGCCGCAAGCGGCCCGCTCGCTGTCGAGGTGACGGTTATCGTTGCCGCCGGCGCATGGGCGTCTCCGGAAAAGCTCGAGCCGCTGGTCGGTACGGCGGCCGGGGCCGTGATCGCGGAACTGGATCTGCGTTCCGGCACCAGCGAGCTCGGCGTGACCTTTAGCGACGATGAGTCGATGCGCGCGCTCAATCGGCAATGGCGCGGCAAGGACAAACCCACCAATGTGCTCTCCTTTCCGGCCTTTCCCGACCAGTCTTTGGACCGGATCCCGCCCATGCTGGGCGACATCGTGCTTGCCTTCGAGACGGTGCGTCGCGAGGCGGGACTGGAAGAAAAGCCCTTCGATCACCATCTCAGCCATCTTCTGGTTCATGGTCTGTTGCATCTTTTGGGGTATGATCATGAAACCGACGACGACGCGGCCCATATGGAGGCGACTGAAAGACGCGTTCTGGCGCGCCTTGGCATCGCCGATCCCTATGCCGCAACTGACCGGAGCGAATGACCGACTGCGATGAACGAACGTGAACAAGCCGCCCCCGCCCCCGAGGCCGGCGGCGATGCGGGCTCGGGCGAACCGCCCGAGGAAAGCTCGAGTACCGAGGCGCCGCCGCAAAATGGCGGACGGGGCCTTGTCCAGAGATTTGTGAGCCTCGTTCGCGGGCGCAACGGGTCGACCCTGCGCGAGGATCTGGCCGACGCGCTCGCCGACGGCCGGCACGATAGCGCCCCGTTTTCGCCGGGCGAACGCGCTATGCTGCACAACATTCTGCGCCTGCGCGAGGTGCGGGTGGAGGATGTCATGGTGCCGCGCGCCGACATCGAGGCCGTCGAACTCTCCACCACGCTCGGCGAGCTTCTGAAAATGTTCGAGGAATCGGGACATTCGCGCATGCCCGTCTATGCCGAATCGCTCGACGATCCGCGCGGCATGGTCCACATCCGCGATGCCGTCACCCAGTTGACGCGCACCGCCCGCACGAAAAAACAGCGCGGAGCCCGGCGCGCGGCGGCCAAGACCGCTGACCTCGACCTCGGCCAGGTCGATCTGTCGCGTACGATCGGGGAGTTGAACCTGACGAGGCCGGTCCTGTTCGTTCCACCCTCCATGCTCGCCTCGGACCTGATGAACCGCATGCGCGCCGCCCGCACCCAGATGGCTCTGGTCATCGACGAATATGGCGGCACGGACGGATTGGCCTCGCTGGAGGATATCGTCGAAATGGTCGTTGGCGATATCGAGGACGAACACGACGACGAAGAGCCGATGATCACCAAGGCGGGCGACGGCGTGTTCGTCGTCGATGCCCGCGCCGAGATCGACGACGTCGCCGAGGCCATCGGCGACGGTTTCGCGGCCGAGGAGCACAGCGAGGATGTCGACACGATCGGCGGCGTCATATTCAACACGCTCGGCCGGGTGCCGGCGCGCGGCGAGGTCGTCCAGGCCGTTCCCGGTTTCGAGTTTCACGTCCTCGACGCCGACCCCCGCCGTGTGAAGCGGGTGCGCATCGTGCAGTTGCGTGTGCCCGGGCGCAGGGCGCGCTCCCTCCGGGACCATTTGACCGACGAAGCCTGACGCGGCCACCCGCCGGATGCCCGGCGGGCTTGTCGCCGGCGACGGTTTCGGGCAAGCCGCGTTTGGCAGTCTCCGGCCGGATTGCTAAATCTCGGGCCACTGATTCGCTGACTGGAACGCTGGATGACCGACCTTGCCGCGCGTGTGATCTTGCTGTGGGGCTGGCGGCGGGTGGTCGTCGCCGTCCTGGCCGGCGCGTGCGCGGTGCTTGCGCTGCCGCCTTATGATTTTTTCCCGGCCGGTTTCGTTTCCTTCACCGTGCTGGTCTGGCTGCTCGACGGCGTGGCGCCCGATCCCGGAGACCGTCTCGTGCGGCGGCTGCGCGGCGCCTTCACCGTCGGCTGGTGGTTCGGTTTCGGCTATTTCGTGGCCGGGCTGTGGTGGGTCGGGCGCGCGCTTCTGGTGGATGCCGACAATTTCGCCTGGGCGCTGCCGATCGCCGTGCTCGGCCTGCCCGCGCTGCTTGCGATCTTCTACGGCCTGGCCGCCGCGCTCGCGCGCCTGGCCTGGGCCGACGGCATCGGACGCGTCGTCGCACTCGCCGCGGCCTTCGGCATCGCCGAATGGCTACGCAGCTTCGTCCTGACCGGCTTTCCCTGGAACGCGGTCGGCTACGCGGCCATGCCGGCGCCGGTTTTGATGCAGTCGGTCGGAATCGTCGGCCTGTTTGGCATGAACGCGCTCGCCGTCCTGGTGTTCGCCATGCCGGCGCTCGCCGGGTTCCGGCGTCATCGCGGCGCGGGCATCGTCGTGGCACTGCTTCTGGTCGGGGCGCATCTGGGTTTTGGCGTCTACCAGCTCTACGGCGCCCCGCCGCCCGAAGGCGGGCGATTGCTGCAGGTCCGGGTGGTGCAGCCTTCCGTTTCCCAAAGCGGCAAGTGGGACCCGCAGGAGCGGGCCCGTATCATGAAGACGCTGCTCGATCTGTCGGCGCGGCCCGCCGCCGACGGCCAGGAGAGACCCGACCTGATCGTATGGCCGGAGACGGCGCTGCCCTTCGTCATCACCGAACGGCCCGACGCGCTGGCCGCGATCGGCGCGATGCTGACACCCGGCCAGACGCTGTTCCTTGGCGCGGTGCGCTCCGAGGCCGCCGCCTCGACCCGGGACGAGCCGCGCTATTACAATGCCGTCGTCGCCATCAATGACGGTGGGGAGATCGTCGATGCCGTCGACAAGCTGCATCTGGTCCCATTCGGCGAATATCTGCCCTTCCAGGACTTTTTGCAGGGCTTCGGTTTCGAAACCGTGGCCGAGACGGTCGGCGGGTTTTCGGCCGGCTCGGCGCGTCGTACCCTGTCCGCGCCAGGTGGCGTCGGCGCGCTGCCGATGATCTGCTACGAGATCATCTTTCCGGACCTTCTGGCCGGTGCGCGCGCCCGCGCTGACATCATCGTGAACGTCACCAACGATGCCTGGTTTGGCGATACGGCCGGTCCATACCAGCATTTCCGCCAGGCACAGGTGCGCGCCGTGGAGACCGGAATGCCGCTGATCAGGGCGGCAAATAACGGAATTTCGGCGGTTGTCGACGAAAAGGGCCGGGTCATTGACGGGTTCGCCCTCGACGCGGTCGGAACCTTTGACGTGGCGCTTTTTGTTCCCGACGTTCAAAGCCGACTGGTGATTGAAACCGGCCGCAATGGACTATTGATTATATTGTTCTTTGCAACCCTGGCTTGTGGTATGAATATCGGTCAGCGGTTACGTTCCAAGTGAGGTGCGAAAGTCGCTAAAGGCAGGCATGAATTGCCAAATCGCCCTCTCTCGCCGCCCGTGATTCTGGGGCTATGGGCATTTGGCGGGAATTCGTTGGAGCCAACTGAAAAGCCCGTGCTAAACGGCGAGGACATCATGCCTGACAACAAGAAGAAGCCGAACCCGATCGATATTCATGTCGGGAGCCGCGTTCGTCTGCGGCGAAACATGCTGGGAATGAGCCAGGAAAAGCTTGGCGAAAGTCTTGGTGTGACGTTTCAGCAGATCCAGAAATACGAAAAGGGTACCAACCGGGTCGGCGCCAGCCGGCTTCAGGCGATCGCATCGATCCTGAACGTGCCGGTGGCGTTCTTTTTCGAGGATGCGCCGGTTGATCACCTGCCGGGAAACAAGGGGTTTTCCGAAGATCGGTCGACAAGCTATGTCGTGGATTTTCTCAGCAGCGCGGAAGGGCTTCAGCTCAACCGCTCCTTCGTGAAGATCTCCGACGCCCGCGTGCGCCGCAAGGTGATCGACCTGGTCAAGGCCCTGGCTTCCGAAGACGAAGCCTAACGACCGGACACGCCGATTTGGACGGGGCGACCGCGCCGGTACGGCGCGGCGCGGCCGTGCAATTCTTGTGCTGCGGGCAACAACGGCGATTGGTTTCTTGACGATGGCGCGCTGATTTCGCTAACAGATGCCCCCGCGAAGTAGGCAATCCTGCCCTTCGCGTTCATTCCAGAGGGGACACCCGTGGCACGCCAGAACTATCTCTTTACCAGCGAATCCGTTTCCGAAGGTCACCCGGACAAGGTCTGTGACCGCATCTCGGACGAAATTGTCGATCTCGTCTACCGCGAAGCCAAAAAAACCGGCATGGACCCGTGGAAGGTCCGCGTGGCCTGCGAAACCCTTGCCACGACCAACCGGGTCGTGATTGCCGGCGAGGTCCGCGTGCCCGAAACCCTGATCAAGAAGGACAAGGCCGGCAATGTCGTGATGGACGCCTCCGGAAACCCGGCCATCAACCCGTCCAAATTCCGTTCGGCCGCGCGCCGGGCGATCCGTTCGATCGGCTATGAGCAGGACGGCTTTCACTGGAAAACCGCCAAGGTCGACGTGCTGCTGCACGCCCAGTCCCCCGACATCGGCCAGGGCGTCGACAGCTCTGCCGACCGCCAGGGCGAGGAAGGCGCCGGCGACCAGGGCATCATGTTCGGCTACGCCTGCCGCGAAACGCCCGATCTCATGCCGGCGCCGATCTACTATTCGCACAAGATCCTCGAACTGCTCGCCGAGGCGCGCAAGTCCGGCGAAGGGGACGCGGCCAAGCTCGGTCCGGACGCCAAGAGCCAGGTGACGGTGCGCTACGTTGACGGCCGTCCGGCCGAGGTCACCCAGATCGTGCTTTCGACCCAGCATCTCGATCCATCCTGGGACAACAAGAAGGTGCGCCAGGTCGTAGAGCCCTATATCCGCGAGGCGCTGTCCGTAGGCGACCTGTCGATCGCCGACGACTGCAACTGGTACATCAACCCGACCGGCAAATTCGTCATCGGCGGCCCCGACGGCGATGCCGGCCTGACCGGCCGCAAGATCATCGTCGACACCTATGGGGGCGCGGCAGCGCATGGCGGCGGCGCCTTCTCGGGCAAGGACACCACCAAGGTCGACCGTTCGGCGGCCTACGCGGCGCGGTATCTCGCCAAGAACGTGGTCGCGGCCAAGCTCGCCGAGCGTTGCTCGATCCAGCTTTCCTACGCGATCGGCGTCGCCCAGCCGCTTTCGGTCTATGTCGATATGCAGGGCACCGGCAAAGTGCCGGAGGAAGTGGTCGAAAAGGCGATTCGCCAGGTGATGGATTTGTCGCCGGGCGGCATTCGTCGCCATCTCGACCTGAACAAGCCGATCTACGCCAAGACGGCCGCATACGGCCATTTCGGCCGCAAGGCCGGTCGGGACGGCTCGTTTTCCTGGGAGAAGACGGATCTCGTCAAGGCGCTGAAGGATGCGGTCGCCGACGAGGACCGCAAAGCCAAGCTCGCCGCCTGAGGCGAGTTCCCGATGACGGAGGATGCGCGCGGCAGCCGGGCCACCGAGGCTTTTTTCGGCCGGCGCCGCGGCAAGACCCTTCGTCCGCGGCAGGCGGCCCTTGTCGACCGCCTGCTGCCGCGTCTGGCCCTCGACCTTTCGGCCGGGGCGCCGCCGCTGACCACGCTGTTTGACGCCGACGTTTCGGATGTCAGGCTCGAGATCGGGTTTGGCGGCGGCGAGCATTTCCTGCACGAGAGCGGGCGTTATCCGCAAACCGGCTTCATCGGCGTCGAGCCGTTCGTAAACGGCATGGCCAAGTTCCTGTCGGCGATCGAGGAAATCCCGCGGCGCAATGTTCGTCTCCACGACGACGACGCGACGGAATTGCTGGACTGGCTGCCGCCGGCCAGTCTCGTCGGCATCGACCTGCTTTATCCCGACCCTTGGCCGAAGCGCCGCCATTGGAAACGCCGCTTCGTCGGCTCGGCCAATCTCGACCGCTTCGCCCGGGTGCTGCGGCCGGGAGGGCGCTTCCGCTTCGCGTCCGACATCGACAGCTACGTCAACTGGACGCTGCTGCATTGCCGCGCCCATCCCGCCTTCGACTGGCAGGCGGCGTCGGCAGAGGACTGGCGCAAGCCTTACGAGGGCTGGTCGGGCACCCGATACGAGGCCAAGGCTCTGCGCGAGGATCGCGTGCCGGCCTATCTGACCTTCACGCGCCGCTGAACGCCTTCAAAGGCGCGCCTTCGTCGAGCGCGGCGTCGCCAGCAACAGGCTGGTCTCGCTGCCGGTGATGCCGGGTATCAGCCGGATACGCCGCAAAACGGCGTCGAACTCGCTCAGCGAGGCGGTTCCGAGCTCGACCACCAGGTCCCAGCGCCCATTGGTCGTGTGCACCGTGGCGACTTCCGCAAACCCGCCCAGCGCCCGGATCACCCGGTCGGCGGCGTGCCCTTCGATCTCGATCATCATGATGCCGCGAACGCGCTGGTCGACCGCGTCGGCGCGCAGGATCACCGTGTAGCCGAGTATGTCGCCGCTCCGCTCCAGGCGCTCCATATGGGCGCGCACGGTTGCCCGCGAGACGCTGAGCGCCATTGCGAGATCGGAGATGCTGCGCCGGGCGTCGTGCCGCAGCAGGGTGATGAGCTTCTGATCCAGCGGATCCATGATTTGACCAGAATGGCAAAACTATCCGCCGATACGCTAGAATATTCTGCAAATTATGCCAAATCATTGTGTTCACTCTGCCGGACCGCTGGGCTCCACTGCCACGGTGACGCGTGACGGGAGTTTGGGCATTGCGATGCAGGATCGTGGGCGCGCCGGTCGAGGATGGCGCCGGCCGTATGGGGTGCGAGATGGGGCCGAGCGCGTTGCGTACGGCGGGTCTGGTCGCCGCCTTGCGCGAACTCGGCCATGAGGTGATCGACATGGGCGCCGCGCGCCCGGCGCCGCCACGGGCGCTGCGTCACGCCAACGCCGCGCTCAAGTCTCTGCCGGAGATAGTCGCCTGGACCGAAGCGCTCGGCGAGGCCGCCTACCAGGCCAGTGCCGACGCGATATCGATCTTTCTCGGCGGCGATCATTCGATATCGGCCGGCACGGTGACCGGCGTGGCGCGGCGGGCGGCCGATAGCGGGCGTCCGCTCTTCGTGCTTTGGCTCGACGCGCACCCCGATTTCCACACGCTCGACACCACCGCCAGCGGCAATCTGCACGGCGTTCCGCTCGCCTATGCCAGCGGCCAGCCCGGTTTCGAGGGTTATTTTCCCGACCTGCCGGCGCCGGTCGATCCGGCGCGAATCTGCGCCTTCGGCCTGCGCAGCGTCGATCCGGCCGAACGCCGCGCGCTGACGGCCGCCGGCGTTACCGTGCACGACATGCGCGCCATCGACGAGCACGGCGCCGCCCCGCTGATGCGCGACTTCATCGCCCGCGTTGCCGCCGAAGACGGTCTTTTGCATGTCAGCCTCGACGTCGATTTCCTCGATCCCGGCATCGCGCCTGCGGTCGGCACGACGGTGCCCGGCGGCGCCACCTTCCGCGAGGCGCACCTGGTGATGGAGATGCTGAGCGACAGCGGCCTGGTCACCAGCCTCGACCTCGTCGAACTCAACCCTTTCCTCGACGAGCGCGGCCGCACCGCCACCTTGCTGGTCGACCTGACCGCCAGCCTGCTTGGCCGGCGGATCATGGACCGTCCCACACGGAGTTTTTGACCATGGGTTACGCCCCTTCCGAACTCGCGCTCGTGCCCTTTGTCAGCGTCGAGAACATGATGCGCATCGTGCACTCCACCGGCATCGAGCGCTTCCTGGCCGAGCTGGCCCGCTATATCGAGGAGGATTTTCGTCGCTGGGAGCTGTTCGACAAGACGCCGCGCATCGCTTCGCATTCGCGCGAGGGCGTGATCGAGCTGATGCCGACCAGCGACGGCGAGGCCTATGGCTTCAAATATGTCAACGGCCATCCCAAGAACACCAGGGAGGGACGCCAGACCGTGACGGCGTTCGGCGTCATGGCCGAGGTCGACACCGGCTATCCCGTGCTGATCACCGAAATGACCATCCTCACCGCGCTGCGCACGGCGGCGATGTCGGCCCTGGCCGCGCGCCATCTGGCGCCCGCCGGCGCCGCCACCATGGCGCTGATCGGCAATGGCGCCCAGTCAGAGTTCCAGGCGATGGCGTTCAAGGCGTTGGTCGGCGTCGAGCGGCTGCGCCTTTTCGATATCGATCGCGACGCCAGCCGCCGCTGCGCGCGCAATCTTGCCGGCCGCGGCTTCGACATCACCCTGTGCGGCGGTCCGCAGGAGGCGGTCGAGGGCGCCGACATCATCACCACCGTCACCGCCGACAAGCAATATGCCACCATCCTGACCGACAACATGGTCGGCCCCGGCATCCACATCAACGCGGTCGGCGGGGACTGTCCGGGCAAGACGGAGCTCCATCGCGATATCCTCATGCGATCCTCGATCTTCGTCGAATACCCGCCGCAGACCCGCGTCGAAGGCGAGATACAGCAGCTTGCCGCCGACCATCCCGTCACCGAGCTGTGGCGGGTGATTACCGGCGTGGCGTCCGGCCGCGCTGCGCGCGACGAGATCACGCTGTTCGATTCTGTCGGCTTTGCCGTCGAGGATTTTTCCGCCCTGCGCTATATGCGCGCCCTCCTGTCCAGGCTGCCTTATTTCGACAAGCTCGATCTGCTCGCGGATCCCGACGATCCGCGCGACCTGTTCGGCATGCTGATGCGGGCGCAGCCGCAAACCGTCTGAGCCGTCAAGCGGGACGAGGCGTCGCTGCGCCGGCCCTTGCATTTTACCCCGGTCGGGACTATATCGGCTTCAAATTCTTGGTCGCGATGACGAAGAGTGGGTCCCGCCGGTCCCGCTCTTTTTTGTTACCGGCGACCCCGTCGGAGACCTCATGACCCACGAAGAAAGCGCCGCGACACAGGACGATGACCGCCTGATCCGCGAAAGCGGCGTCGAGGCGCGCGTCGCCGCGCTGATCTGGCCGCTGCTGCGCTCGATGGGTTTTCGCCTCGTGCGGGTTCGGCTTTCCGGCCAGAACGGGCTGACGCTGCAGATCATGGCCGAGCGCGAGGACGGCACCATGACGGTGGCCGATTGCGAGGAGCTGAGCCGCGCGGTTTCGCCGGCGCTCGACGTCGAAGACCTGATCGACAAGGCCTACCATCTCGAGGTTTCCTCGCCCGGCATCGACCGGCCCCTGGTCAGGGTGTCGGACTTTGCGGCCTGGCAGGGCCATCTCGCCAAGCTCGAGACCGCCGTGATGGTCGCTGAGCGCAAGCGTTTCCGCGGTCGCATCGCCGAGGCCGGCGCTGACGGGATCGTGCTGGAGCGCGACCAGGCCAGTTACGGCGACGAGCCCAGGGTGGAGATCCCCTACGACACGATCGCCGATGCCCGGCTGATCCTGACTGACGATTTGATCCGCGATGCGCTGGCCAAGGACAAGCAGGCGCGCCAGGCGGCCAAGAAGCTGCGCGGCGACCAGGCCGACGGCGACAATGGCAACGATAACGACAACGAACCGCAGACATGACCAAAACGGATCGGCACAACGGCCGGTCCGCGTAAAGGGAGACTGAAATGGCAGTCAGTGCAAACCGTCTCGAACTGCTGCAGATCGCCGACGCTGTGGCGCGCGAGAAGTCGATCGACAAGGAGATCGTGCTCGACGCGATGGCCGACGCGATCCAGAAGGCCGCGCGGTCGCGTTACGGTCAGGAGACCAATATCCGCGCCGACATCAACCCGCAGACTGGCGAGATGAAGCTGCAGCGGCTGATGGAGGTCGTCGAGGCGGTCGAGGAATCGGCCCGCGAGATTTCCATCCAGGAGGCGCGCGAGCGTAATCCCGACGCCCAGGTCGGCGACTTCATCGCCGAGCAGCTGCCGCCGATGGATTTCGGCCGCATCGCCGCCCAGTCGGCCAAGCAGGTCATCGTGCAGAAGGTGCGCGAAGCCGAGCGCGACCGCCAGTACGACGAATACAAGGACCGCATCGGCGAGATCGTCAACGGCTCGGTCAAGCGCGTCGAATACGGCAACGTCATCGTCGATCTCGGCCGCGGCGAGGCCATCATCCGGCGCGACGAATTGATCCCGCGCGAACTGTTCAAATATGGCGACCGCGTGCGCGCCTATGTCTATGACGTGCGTCGCGAACAGCGCGGGCCGCAGATTTTCCTGTCGCGCACCCATCCGCAGTTCATGGCCAAACTGTTCACCATGGAAGTGCCGGAAATCTATGACGGCATCATCGAGATCAAGTCGGTGGCACGCGATCCCGGCTCGCGGGCCAAGATCGCGGTGATCTCGCGCGATTCCTCCATCGATCCGGTCGGCGCCTGCGTGGGCATGCGCGGCAGCCGTGTGCAGGCGGTCGTCGGGGAGTTGCAGGGCGAAAAGATCGACATCATCCCCTGGTCGCCCGACGCCGCGTCCTTCATCGTCAACGCGCTGCAGCCGGCCGAGGTCGCCAAGGTCGTTCTCGACGAGGATGCAGAGCGCATCGAGGTCGTGGTGCCCGACGAGCAATTGTCGCTGGCCATCGGCCGGCGCGGCCAGAACGTGCGCCTCGCCTCCCAGCTCACCGGCTGGGATATCGACATCCTGACCGAGGAAGAGGAATCGCAGCGCCGGCAGAAGGAGTTCGTCGAACGCTCCAACCTGTTCATGGACGCGCTCAATGTCGACGAGATGGTCGGCCAGGTCCTGGCGTCGGAAGGCTTCACCTCGGTGGTGGAAGTCGCCTATGTCGAGGCCGACGAAATCTCTTCGATCGACGGCTTTGACGACGATACCGCCAGCGAGATCCAGGCCCGGGCGCGCGAATATCTGGATCGCATCGAGGCGGAGAACGACGCCCGGCGCCAGGAATTGGGCGTCTCCGACGATCTGCGCGAGATTCCCGGCGTCACCACCGCGATGATGGTCGCCTTCGGCGAGGACGGCGTCCAGTCCCTTGAGGACTTCGCCGGCTACGCGGTCGACGACCTGGTGGGCTGGAAAGAGCGCAAGGACGGGGAGACCAAGATCTATCCGGGCATTCTCACCGATTTCGACGTGTCGCGCGAAGATGCCGAGCAGATGGTGGTTGTCGCCCGCATGAAGATGGGC
This sequence comes from Nitratireductor sp., assembly GCA_039973095.1. Lineage (GTDB taxonomy): Bacteria > Pseudomonadota > Alphaproteobacteria > Rhizobiales > Rhizobiaceae > Mangrovimarina. Next base: position 176,457 of record JBDWLQ010000005.1, read on the forward strand.
TGGATCACCGAGGAGGATCTTGCACCGCCGGCCGAGGACGCCGAAGAGGCCGGTCAGGACGGAGCGACGGAAGCCGCCGGCGCATGATGCGCCGCGCCGCGACGGTGACGGGAGCGCTTTTTGGACGCGATGGGCGAGCGGACATGCATTGTGACGCGCCGCACGGTGGAACCGGAGGATCTGATCCGGTTCGTGGCCGGGCCGGACATGTCCGTCGTTCCCGACCTGAAGCGCAACCTTCCCGGCCGCGGTTGCTGGGTCACCGCCGAACGCGCGCGGGTTGACGAGGCGGCAAGGAAGAATATCTTCCGCAAGGCGCTGAAGGCGCCGGTCGAGGCCGATCAGGCCCTTGGCGCGCAGGTCGACGGGCTGCTTGCGAAATCGGCGCTCGGTGCGCTTGGGCTTGCGCGCAAGGCCGGGATCGTGGCATTGGGTGCGGCAAAGGTCGATGCCGCCATCCGTAGCGGGCGGGCGCTGTTTGCGCTCCACGCAACCGACGCCTCCGAAGACGGCGTACGCAAACTGAATCAGGCCCGGCGCGCGGTGTTGCTGGCCGGCGGCCCCGACATACCGGCGTTCAGGCTCTTTTCGGAAGCGGAAATGAGTTTGGCATTCGGGGGGGCAAATGTGATACATGCTGCCGTGCTCGGTGCGGAAACGAGCGCGGCGGTACAAAGGCGCGTTGTTGCGCTGGAACGGTACCGGGGCGGGCACCCCGAACGCCGCGAGAAAGTTGACGGCGAGTCCGCGAGGACGGCGTCCCACAAGGATACGGAATGACGGATACGAAATCGGGCGACGACAAGACGCTGAGCATGAATACCAAGAAGACCCTGACCCTGAAGCGGCCGGGAGTCGAGCAGGGGACGGTGCGCCAGAATTTCTCGCATGGACGCACAAAATCCGTGGTCGTCGAAACCAAAAAGCGCAAATTCTCCGTGCCCGGCGAAAAGCAGGAGCCGGCGGCGCCGGTCGCGCTCGCGCCGCGTGCCCAGCCGGCGCCCAAGCCCGCGCCGGCGCCGGTCGCCAAGGAACCGCCCAAGCCGGCTGCCGCCGAGGGGCGCTCCGGTCTCGTGCTCAACGAATTGTCGACCGAGGAGATGGAAGCGCGTCGCCGCGCTCTTGAGGGCTCCAAGGTTCGTGAGGTCGAGGAACGCAGGCGCGCCCAGGAAGATGCCGCGCGCCGCGCCGAGGAAGATGAGCGCCGCCGCAAGGAGCGTGAGGAATCCGCCCGCCGCCAGGCCGAGGAGGAAACGCGCCTCAAGGCCGAGGCCGAGGCGCGCAGCCGTGCCGAGGAAGAGGCGCGCCGCAGGGCGCCCGAACCGGCGCCGGTGCCCGTTGCCGACGACGATGATCGAGACGCCAAGCGCAAGACCAAGCCGTCATTGCCGCCCAAGCGCATCGCCACGCCCGAACCCGCGCGGCCGGCCCGTCCGCGTGTCGGCGAGGATCGCCGCCGCGGCAAGCTGACCCTCAACAGCGCGCTTGCCGGCGACGAGGCGCGTGGCCGTTCGCTGTCGGCTATGCGTCGCCGCCAGGAGAAGTTCAAGCGCTCCCAGCACCAGGAAGCGCGCGAGAAGATCGCCCGCGAGGTGATCCTGCCGGAGACGATCACCATCCAGGAACTGGCCGGCCGCATGGCCGAGCGTGCCGTGGACGTGGTCAAGTTCTTCATGAAGCAGGGCCAGATCCTCAAACCCGGCGACGTCATCGACGCCGATACCGCGGAGCTGGTGGCGGTCGAGTTTGGCCACACGGTCAAGCGCGTCGCCGAATCCGATGTCGAGGAAGGCCTGTTCAACATTCCCGACAAGCCGGAAAACCGCGAAACGCGGCCGCCTGTCGTCACCATCATGGGCCATGTCGACCACGGCAAGACGTCGCTGCTCGACGCCATCCGCCACGCCAACGTGGTGTCCGGCGAGGCCGGCGGCATCACCCAGCATATCGGTGCCTACCAGGTCGAGCAGGACGGACAGAAGATCACCTTCATCGACACGCCCGGCCACGCCGCCTTCACCCAGATGCGTGCGCGCGGCGCGCAGGCGACCGACATTGCGATCCTGGTCGTCGCCGCCGATGACAGCGTCATGCCGCAGACGGTCGAATCGATCAACCACGCCAAGGCGGCCGGGGTCCCGATCATCGTGGCGATCAACAAGATCGACAAGCCGGAGGCCGACCCGCAGAAGGTTCGCACCGAACTGCTTCAGCACGAGGTGTTCGTGGAATCGATGGGCGGCGAGGTGCTCGACGTCGAGGTGTCCGCCGTCAAGGGCACCAATCTCGACAAGCTGCTCGAGGCGATCCTGCTGCAGGCCGAACTGCTCGACCTGAAGGCCGATCCCGAGCGGACCTCCGAGGGCGTCGTCATCGAGGCCAAGCTCGACAAGGGGCGCGGCCCGGTCGCCACCGTTCTGGTGCAGACCGGCAAGCTCCTGCCCGGCGACATCATCGTCGCCGGCAACGAATGGGGCAAGGTGCGCGCGCTCGTCAACGATCGCGGCGAGCAATTGTCCGACGCGGGCCCGTCCATGCCGGTCGAGGTTCTCGGCCTGCAGGGCACGCCGCAGGCCGGCGACCGCTTCGCCACGGTGGAAAACGAGGCCCGTGCCCGCGAGATCTCGGAATACCGACAGCGCAAGGCGCGCGAGATGGCTGTCGCCAAGCATGCCGGCCAGCGCGGCTCGCTCGAGCAGATGATGTCGCAATTGCAGTCGAGCGGGCTCAAGGAATTCCCGCTGCTGATCAAGGGCGACGTCCAGGGCTCGATCGAGGCGATCGTCGCCGCGCTCGACAAGCTCGGCACCGACGAGGTGCGCGCGCGCATCGTCCATTCGGGCGCCGGTGGCATCACCGAGAGCGACATCTCGCTTGCCGAGACATCGAACGCGGCCATCATCGGCTTCAACGTCCGCGCCAACAGGCAGGCGCGCGACGCCGCCGAGCAGGCTGGTATCGAAATCCGCTACTACAACATCATCTACAACCTCGTGGACGATGTGAAGGCGGCGATGTCTGGCCTGTTGTCGCCGGAGCGTCGCGAGACCTTCCTGGGCAACGCCGAGATTCTCGAGGTCTTCAACATCACCAAGGTCGGCAAGGTCGCCGGCTGCCGTGTCAGCGAAGGCAAGGTCGAGCGCGGCGCGGGCGTGCGCCTGATCCGCGACAACGTCGTCATCCACGAAGGCAAGCTGAAGACGCTCAAGCGCTTCAAGGACGAGGTGCCGGAAGTGCCTGCCGGCCAGGAATGCGGCATGGCCTTCGAGAATTACGAGGACATCCGCGCCGGCGACGTGATCGAGTGCTTCCGCGTGGAAGAAGTGGCGCGCACGCTTTAACGTCGTTCCGACGCGAAGCTGCCCAGCGGCGCGGCCCGAACGGGCCGTCGCCGCCTGGGTCCTCTGCTGGAGCCTACCATGCTTGCATCACACATGCCGGATGATGGCGGGGTCGAACTCCGCTATCACCTGACCGAACAGGACTATCTTGCCATGATGGAGGCAAGGACGCGCTGGCGCACCGGGCGGATCGGCCGGATGGTGTTGTGGGCCGCGGTGGTTCTTAATGTCGGTGTCGGAGCTTGGCTGCTGCTGGGCGCGCTTGTGACCGCGACGCCGCTTGCCGTCGAGCATTTTCTCAACCTCGGCCTGGCTACGCTGATCGTCGCCTGGTTAGCCCTTTATCTGCCATGGCTGCGCCGCAGGAATTTCCGCCGCATGAAGCTTGCCGACAAGCCTGTCCATCTGGTTGCCGACCGCGAGGCCGTAAAGCTGCGGATCGGTGACGATGACAGTCGCACCGCGTGGCGCGAGTTCGAGCGCGGCCATCGCACGGCGGAGCATTTCTTCTTCTGGCTCAATCCCGCCATCGCGCTGATCGTGCCGCTGCGCGCCTTCCCCGATGAGGCGCTGTGCGAGCGGTTCTGGCGCCTCGCCCAGGAAGGAGTTCCCACCACAAATGGCTGAAAAACTGCCCTCCCAGCGCCAGCTCCGCGTCGGCGAGCAGGTGCGCCATGCCCTTTCCGACGTGCTGCTGCGCGGCGAAGTGCGCGACGAACTGATCGAAAACACCGTGATTTCGATTTCGGAAGTGCGCATGTCGCCGGATCTGAAGATCGCCACGGCATTTATCTCGCCGCTCGGCGTGAAGGACAATCAGGCAGTCGTCAAGGCACTGGCACGCAACGCGAAATTCATACGAGGCCGCGTTTCCGGCGCTCTCAAGCAAATGAAATACATGCCCCAGTTCCGCTTTCGGCTCGATACCAGCTTCGACAATATGGCCAAGATCGACGAGTTGCTGCGTTCGCCCGAAGTGTCCCGCGATCTTGGTGATGACGGGGAGAGGGACGAATGACGCTGGCGGCGGCGCGGATTTTTCGGTTTTTGTCGGGGGCGGCGTAAGAAATGGCGCGGCGTGGCAAGAAAAAGGGGCGTTCCGTCTCCGGCTGGCTGGTGTTCGACAAACCCGTCGGCATGGGTTCGACCGAGGCGGTCTCCAAGATCAAATGGCTGTTCAAGGCCGACAAGGCGGGCCATGCCGGCACGCTTGACCCGCTCGCCTCCGGCATGCTGCCGATCGCGCTCGGCGAGGCGACCAAGACCGTGCCTTACGTGATGGACGGCGCCAAGGTCTACCGCTTCACCATCGCCTGGGGCGAGGCGCGTTCGACCGACGATCTGGAGGGGCATGTGACGGCCACCTCGGACCGGCGTCCGAGCGAGGCCGACATCCGCGCCCTGTTGCCCGACTATACCGGCCTCATCATGCAGGTGCCGCCGCAGTTCTCGGCCGTCAAGATCGCCGGCGAGCGCGCCTACGACATCGCCCGGGAGGGCGAGATCGTCGATATTCCCGCCCGCGAGGTCGAGATCGGTCGGCTCGACCTCCTTGAGTGCCCGGATGAAAACAGCGCGGTCTTCGAGATCGAATGCGGCAAGGGCACCTATGTGCGCTCGCTCGCGCGCGATATGGGACGCGACCTGGGCTGTCATGGCCACATTGCCGTCCTGCGCCGGGTCGAGGTCGATCCTTTCGTGGCCGACGACCTGGTGACGCTGGCGGCACTTGAAGCCGCCGCCGCCGAGGCCCGCCCGCAAGGCGAGCCGGGAGAGGACGGCCAAATCGTCGACACGCGTCCCGACAAGGAACGCTTCGCCGCGCTCGACGCGCTGCTGGTCGACACCGGCGCCGCGCTCGACTGTCTTCCCGAAGTCGCCGTCAGCGATGATGCCGCCCAGCGTATCCGGCTCGGCAATCCGGTCATAATCCGTGGCCGCGACGCGCCGGTCGAGGCGCCCGAGGCCTATGCCACGGCGCGCGGCCGTCTGGTTGCGATCGGCGCCGTGGAGGCGGGCATGTTCAAGCCGAAGCGGGTCTTCACCGGTCGCTGAGGCCGCCTCCGCCGCGCGTCAGCCGGCTGTCGGCGTATTTGCCCTTGCGACGGCGGCGATTTTTGCGCCTACTTGCCGCATGAGCGGGAAAACCAAGGGCAAGACGAAATTCGTGTCGCGCCATCGCGCCCCCGTTGGCGCGCCGCCCGGCACGCTGGTGCATGACGAGCGCGCCTCGCCGACCGGCATCCGCCTGACCATCATTTCCAACGACCATGTCGAAGAAATCGCCGAGGCTTCGCTGGCGGCGATCGAAAAGGCCATGAAGTCGGGCAAGCGGCTGTGGGTCGACGTGACCGGACTGGCCGACCTTCAGCTTCTGGGCGCGATCGGCGCATTGTTTTCGATCGAGGAACTGGCGCTCGAGGACATCGCCAACACCAGTCAGCGCCCCAAGGTCGACACTTACGAGGCGCACGCCCTGATCGTCGTGCATATGTTCGACGGCAAGAGCGTGGATTCCAAGGAACAGTTTGCGATCCTGTTCGACGGGCGCCATGTTGTGACCTTCCAGGAGCGCCCCGGCGATTGCCTCGAGCCGGTCCGCAAACGGCTGCGCCAGCCGGCTGGGCGGATCCGCACGCGCGGGGCGGCCTATTTTGTCTACGCGATCCTCGACACGATCCTCGACGCCTATTTTCCGATGCTCGAGACGATCGGCGACGAGCTGGAGGACCTGGAGGACAAGATCACCAAGGACCCGCATCCGCGCGATGTCGGGCGCCTGCACCAGCTCAAGCGCGAACTGCTCGTCATCAAGCGCGCGCTGTGGCCGGCGCGCGAGATGCTGTCGGCGATGAGCCGTGAGGAACTCGGCCTTATCCCCAGCGAGGTGGGCTATTTCCTGCGCGATACCTACGATCATGCCATCCAGCTGATCGACATCGTGGAAACCTATCGCGAGCTCGCGACCGGGTTGCTGGACCTTTATCTGTCGAGCGTCTCGACCAAGATGAACGAGGTGATGAAGGTGCTCACCATCATCTCCACCATCTTCATTCCCTTGTCTTTCCTGGCCGGTATCTGGGGCATGAATTTCGCACCCGATTCCACCTGGAACATGCCGGAGCTTCGCTGGCGCTATGGCTATCCGGTCGCGCTGACGATCATGGTCGTGATCGCGGTCGGGCTGTTATATCTGTTTCGGCGCAAGCGCTGGCTGTGAGGCGCCGGCGAACAAAACCAAGGGGAACCCCATGCGACATACGATCGTCTTCGGCTTCGCGACCCTGTTTTCCGTGCTTGCCGTGGGGTTGGCGCGCGCCTGCGACGGCCCGCCCGTGTCCACGGTCGTCGACCCGACGGGTACGCCGCTCAATGTGCGCGAGGGGCCGAACGGCCCCATCCTGTCGACCCTGAACAAGGGCGCCAAGGTGGAAATCGTCGCCCATCGCGACCATGAAGGCTCGCGCTGGGCCTTGGTCGGCAAATATGCGGAGGCGTGGGGCTGGGTTTTCGGCGCCTATCTCGATTGCACGGGCGAGGACGGGATCGGGCGCGTGTGTGTCGTGGCCGATCCGACCGGCACGCCCCTCAATATCCGCGAGGAGCCGAACGGCGCGATCCTCGGCACCTGGGCGAACGGCGTGCGTGTGCGGCCCTATGAGGAGCGGCTGCATAACGGCAAGACCTGGTACGCCGTCGAACGGCTCGCCGAAGACAACGCCGTCGGCTGGGTCTACGATCCCTATCTCAAATGCGAGGAGGACGAGGCGCACTGAATTTCGCGTCGTGATCCGGTCTGCGGGCGTGCGAGGTCCCGTGCTTGACAGGCTCCGGCCGCGGGCCGAAGATTTGTCGGGGCAAGCATGGGACGACGAAGATCGTCCGGCAGGGGAAGCGATCATGGCGAAAACATCGAACGTTCGCGCGCTGGCGTCAGCGGCGTTTCTCGCGGCAATGGCGGCATCCGCGCAGGCCGGACCGGTCGCGCCCCTCTCCGGGGTCGGCTCGCCCGGTCTGCCGCTCGTTGCGGTCCAGAGCTGCGGCTGGTACGTCATCCTCGGCTGCCATAACCGTCATACCGACGCCGCGGCGCTGGTCGAGGAACTCGGTGGCCCCTTCGCCGGCGGCGGGGCGGGGCTCCATGTCCTGCACACCGACGACTATCCGAATTTCCGCGACGGCTATTTCTGCGTTGGCGACGGTCCGTATGGGTCGCATGGTGATGCCGCGAGCATCGCCTGGAACGAGGCCGTGCCGGACGCCTATGTCAAGAACGGCTGCTGACGGCCGCTAGAGCGTCGGCGCCCCCGCCTGAGCGGCGCTTGCAGCCGCCCCGGACCGGGCGCGCTTGAATTTGCGCTGGCAATCCGCGTGATTTTACACTATATGCGCCGCAGCATTGCGCTGGGCGCATGCACAAATGGCCCCCGCTGGACGACATCCCGGCCGTGGGCGACTCTTCCTGATCAAGAACAGAAAGGATGCACGATGTCGATTACCGCCGCGCGCAAGCAGGAATTGCTGACCGAATACGCGACCCAGAAGGACGATACCGGTTCTCCGGAAGTCCAGGTGGCGATCCTTTCGGAGCGCATCAAGAATCTGACCGAGCATTTCAAGACCCACGCCAAGGACAACCATTCCCGGCGCGGTTTGTTGAAACTGGTGTCGCAGCGCCGTTCTCTTCTCGACTATCTCAAGAAGAAGGACGTTGCCCGCTACCAGACCCTGATCGGAAAGCTCGGTCTGCGTCGCTAATGTTCGAACGGCGGATCCCGCATGGGGTCCGCCGTTTGAATGTTTTGGGCCGGACGTAATAGGCCCGATCGGTTTGCGCCGCCGAACCGCGGAGGCAAACCGCCCATGGGCAGGTCATGGGGCAGGATTGCAGGACGCCCGGGTGTCGAAAGACACCGACCACGGACGTCGCGCTGTCTTGCCCATGGCTCGTCCGCAATGAAGCCAGACGGAAACGGTCCGCGCAAAAGCGTCGGACATCGGCGTTTCCGCATATGAGAGACACACATGTTCAATCACCACAAAGTGGAAATCGAATGGGGCGGCCGTCCGCTCACCCTCGAAACCGGCAAGATCGCACGCCAGGCCGACGGCGCCGTGCTCGCCACCTATGGCGAAACGGTCGTGCTGGCGACCATCGTATCGGCCAAGGAGCCGAAGGCCGGCTTCGACTTCTTCCCGCTGACCGTCAACTACCAGGAAAAGACCTTTGCCGCCGGCAAGATCCCGGGCGGTTTCTTCAAGCGTGAAGGCCGCCCGAGCGAGAAGGAGACGCTGACCTCGCGCCTGATCGACCGCCCGATCCGCCCGCTTTTCGTCGACGGCTACAAAAACGACACCCAGGTCGTCCTGACCGTTCTGCAGCACGATCTGGAAAATGATCCCGATATCGTTGCCATGGTCGCCGCCTCGGCCGCGCTCACCCTGTCGGGCGTGCCGTTCATGGGGCCGATCGGCGCGGCGCGCGTCGGGTATATCGGCGGCGAGTACGTGCTCAACCCGCATCTCGACGAGATGGAGGAGTCCAAGCTCGACCTGGTCGTTGCCGGCACCGGCGAAGCCGTGCTGATGGTGGAATCGGAAGCCCAGGAGCTTTCCGAAGACGTCATGCTCGGCGCGGTCATGTTCGGCCACAAGAACTACCAGGCGGTGATCGACGCGGTCATCAAGCTGGCCGAAGTCGCCGCCAAGGAGCCACGCGAGTTCACGCCGACCGATCTTTCCGAGCTCGAAGCCGAGATGCTGAAGATCGCCGAAACCGAGCTGCGCGCAGCCTACAAGCTGACCGACAAGCAGGAGCGCTACAACGCCGTCGACGCCGTCAAGGCCAAGGTCAAGGCAGCGCTGTTGCCGGAAGGCGAGGAAGAGCCCAAATGGACCGGTGAGCAGATCGGCACCGTCTTCAAGGGCCTGCAGGCCAAGATCGTGCGCTGGAACATTCTCGACACCGGCAACCGCATCGACGGCCGCGACCTTGAGACCGTGCGTCCGATCGTCGCCGAAGTCGGCGTCCTGCCGCGCACCCACGGTTCGGCCGTGTTCACCCGCGGCGAAACCCAGGCCCTGGTCGTCGCCACGCTCGGCACCGGCGAGGACGAGCAGTTCATCGACGCACTGACGGGAACCTACAAGGAAGCCTTCCTGCTTCACTACAATTTCCCGCCCTATTCCGTCGGCGAGACCGGCCGCATGGGCTCGCCCGGCCGTCGCGAGATCGGTCACGGCAAGCTTGCCTGGCGCGCCGTGCATCCGTTGCTGCCGGCGCCCGATCAGTTCCCCTACACGCTGCGCGTCGTCTCCGAGATCACCGAATCCAACGGGTCCTCGTCCATGGCCACCGTCTGCGGCACCTCGCTGGCGCTGATGGATGCCGGCGTGCCGCTGTCCAAGCCGGTTGCCGGCATCGCGATGGGCCTGATCAAGGAAGACGAGCGTTTTGCCGTCCTGTCCGACATTCTCGGCGATGAGGATCATCTCGGCGACATGGACTTCAAGGTCGCCGGCACCGACGAGGGCATCACCTCCCTGCAGATGGACATCAAGATCGATGGCATCACCGAGGAGATCATGAAGGTGGCGCTCGGCCAGGCCAAGGGCGGCCGCCTGCACATTCTCGGCGAGATGTCCAAGGCGCTGTCGGAGAGCCGCGGCGAGCTCGGCGAATTCGCGCCGCGCATCGAGGTCGTGACCATCCCGACCGACAAGATCCGCGACGTGATCGGCGCCGGCGGCAAGGTGATCCGCGAGATCGTCGAAAAGACCGGTGCCAAGATCAACATCGACGACGACGGCACGGTCAAGATCGCCTCGTCCAATGCCAAGGAGATCGAGGCGGCGAAGAAGTGGATCCACACCATCGTCGCCGAGCCGGAAGTCGGCGAGATCTACGAGGGTACGGTCGTCAAGACCGCCGATTTCGGCGCCTTCGTCAATTTCTTCGGCCCGCGTGACGGCCTTGTGCACATCTCCCAGCTCGCCAATGAGCGCGTCGCCAAGACCACCGACGTGGTCAAGGAAGGCGACAAGGTCTTCGTGAAGCTGATGGGCTTCGACGAGCGCGGCAAGGTGCGCCTGTCCATGAAGGTCGTCGATCAGGAGACCGGCAAGGAAGTCGCCAGGGAAAAGAAGAAGGAAGAGACTGAAGACACCGACGCCTGAGCGCCGGACTTCCGACGGATCGCACGGGCGCGCCTCGCAAGGGGCGCGCCCGTTGCCATTCGAACACCAGCTGTTGCGGCCGCACGGGCAACGGGGATCATGACCGAAAACTCCACGAAAACGCTGTTTCATCCGTTCGAAAGCGGAACGCTTCCGGTGCCGGGACCTGGAGAGCGGGCGCTGTTTCTGGGGGCGGTGGCCGGCTTCCGGCTACCGGACGGCTTTGCCGCCGATCTGCGGGCGGTGCAGGGCTTCCGTCCGGACCTCCTTGCCCTGGAGCGGGGCGGTGTGGCCGTGACGCCCGAACCGCATGGGGATGGCTACGATCTGTCGATGGTGCTGCTCGGCCGCCATCGCGGCCAGAACGAGGCCCGCATCGCGGAAGCCTATGCCCGCACCCGCGCCGGCGGCCTCATCATGGTCGCCGGGGGCAAGAAGGATGGCGCCGACAGCTTGCGCAAGCGTCTCGGCAGGAGGCTGGCCCTCGACGGCAGCCTGTCCAAACATCACGGTATCGTCTTCTGGTTTGCCGGAACTGAAGCCGCGGCGCCCGTCATGGCGGAGCTTGCGGCAGGCCGGCGTGTGGCGATCCTCGATGGCCGCTTCCAGGCCGCGCCGGGCATGTTTTCGCACGACCGCATCGATCCGGGTTCGCGACTGCTAGCGGAGCATCTCCCGGAAAAGCTCGCCGGCCGGGCTGCCGATTTCGGCGCCGGCTGGGGCTACCTTGCCGCCGCGCTGCTTGAGCGCGCCGGGCAGACCCTTTCCGGTCTCGACCTCTACGAGGCCGATCACGCCGCGCTGGAGGCGGCCAAGAACAATCTTGCCGCTCATGCCGGTCGCCTGCCGCTCGGTTTCCACTGGCGGGATCTGTTGAGCGAACCCGTGCCGCGCCAATACGATGTCGTGGTCATGAATCCGCCTTTCCACCACGGCCGGGCGGCCGACCCGGCGATCGGAACGGGCATGATCCGCGCGGCGAGCGCTGCGCTCAAACCGGGCGGCCGGCTTTTTCTGGTCGCCAATCGGGGACTGCCCTACGAAACCGACCTGGCGACGATGTTTGCCGCGTCCGGCGAGACACTGCGCGACGCGCGTTTCAAGCTGCTTTGGGCCCGCCGCTGACTGCCACGGGCCAGGCCTGCCGCGCTCTGGGCGCCAGACGGCGCCGGCGGCTCAATGCACGGCGTGCCGAACCTCGACCGCCTCGCCTCCGCGCACCATCAAAGGCTGCGGCTTGCCGAACAGATATCCCTGGAACACGTCGCAGCCGGCCGCGCGCAACAAGGTTGCCTGATCCTCGGTCTCCACCCCTTCGGCGATTGTGTCGACGCCCAGCGCGCGCGACAATCCCACGATGGTCGACACCACCGCGCCGCCATTGCTGCGATCGATACGCGAGACGAAGGAGCGGTCGATCTTGAGTTTCTGGAACGAGAAATCGATCAGATAGGACAGGTTCGAATATCCGGTCCCGAAATCGTCGACGGCCACCGTCAGGCCCATCGCGGTAAATTCCCGAAGGATTTCGGCGGCGCGCGTGCGGTCCTGCATCATTGCGGTTTCGGTGACTTCGAGCTCGAGCCGCGACGGCGGCAGACCGGTATCGTCCAGCACCTGTCGAACCAGGCTGGCGAAATCCTTGGTCATGAACTGCACCGGCGAGATGTTGACGGCCACGAAGCAATCGTCCGGCAGGGTATGCGCATCCGTGCAGGCCTTGCGCAGCACCCATTCGCCGATCGGGCCGATGATTCCGGTCTCTTCCGCGATCGGAATGAATTCGGCCGGTGAGATCATGCCGCGGGCCGGATGGCTCCAGCGGATCAGGGCTTCGTAGCCGACGACGCGGCCTTTCATGTGATCGAATTGCGGCTGGTAGTGGAGATCGAAATCGCCGCGGTCGAAGGCGGTGCTCAACTCCGCTTCGATCCACTGCCGGTAGTCGGCCACCTGTCCCATCTCCGGCTGAAACACCGCCCAGTTGCCCATGCCGCTGGCGCGCGCGTGCTGCAGCGCGAGATTGGAGCGGCGCAACAGGACGATCGGGTCGTCGCCGTCCTTGGGAACCGCCACGACCCCGACCGACAGGTTCAGCGACTGGAGATGCGAAGGAAGCTGATAGGGTTCCGTCATCTTTTCGATCAGCGTATCGATCATCGTTCCGATCTCTCCGCCGATCAGGCTGTCGGGCACCAGCGCGGCGAACTCGCCGGCACCGATCCGCCCGATTTCGGCGCCCTCCGGCAGGCAGGATTTCAGGCGCTGCGCGAAGGCGCGGATCACCTGGTCGCCCTGGCTGTAGCCGATGGCGTCATTGATCTGCTTGAACCGGTCGATGTCGAGGTCGATAAGGAAAACGGGTTCGCCCGCCCGCTCGGTGGTCGCCACGGCCTCGGCGGTTTTGCCGATCAGCGCGTTGCGGGAGTGGAAGCCGGTGAGCTTGTCGATCTGCGTTTCCCGGAACACGTAACCGGCCGATTCGTCGACGCCGGCGAAGAAGGACAGCGCCGCCCCGGCCGCCGCCAGCGCGCACAGCGCCGCCACGCTTGCGCCGACGATTTCCGGTGGCAGCCCGGCCAGGTCGCCGCCCAGCCCCGACCGCAAGGCCCACAGGCCGATGATGAAGCTGCCCAGGCCCGAGCTCGCTATGGTTATCATCCTGAATACAGGCGACCGGTTTGGATCCGATGCGTCACGCATGGCAAAGTCCCTCACTCGCTATACGAAAGCACAGGCGAATTAAGGTTTGCTGCGTGGCTTTATTCGAATTTTAGCTGTCGCGTCGCGTTCGGTGGCTCACTCGGAACTCTTGAGTTCCTCGAGGCTCGGCATCGACACGATATGATAGCCGGAATCGACGTGATGGATTTCCCCCGTCACGCCCGCGGAGAGATCGGACAACAGATAAAGCGCCGAATTGCCCACCTGGTCGATGTCGACGCTGCGCCGCAGCGGGGAATTGCGTTGCTGAAAGGCGAACATGTGACGGGCATCGGCGACGCCTGCGCCTGCGAGCGTGCGCACCGGCCCCGCCGACAAGGCGTTGACGCGGATGCCGCGCGGCCCGAAATCGCTGGCCAGATAGCGCACGCTTGCTTCCAGGCCCGCCTTGGCCACGCCCATGACGTTGTAATTGGGCATCACGCGCGTCGAGCCGGCATAGGTCAGGGTCAGCATCGCGCCGTCATCGTTCATCATCGCGGCGGCGCGGCGCGCGACTTCGGTGAACGAAAAGCACGAAATCACCATTGTCCGGGTGAAATTGGCGCGCGTGGTGTCGGCGTAGAGTCCCTTGAGTTCGTTCTTGTCGGAAAAGCCGATCGCGTGCACGATGAAATCGAGCTTGCCCCATTCCGATTTCAGCGTGTCGAACACCGCGTCGACCGAGCTTTCGTCCTCGACGTCGCAGGGCAGCACCAGCTTTACGGCGGCCTGTTCGGCAAGCGGTTTGACCCGCCGCCCGAACGCCTCGCCCTGATAGGTGAACGCCATCTCGGCGCCGTGCTCGTAGGCTTTCTTGGCGATGCCCCAGGCGATCGAGTGGTCGTTCGCCACGCCCATGACAAGGCCGCGCTTGCCCTTCATCAGTCCTTCCATAGTGCGGGCTCCTAACCGGAATGCCGCTGGAAGACAAGGGTGGCGTTGGTGCCGCCGAAACCGAAGGAATTCGACAGCACTATGTCGATCTTGGCGTCGTCGATGCGCTCGCGCACGATCGGCGCGCCCTCGAATTCAGGGTCGAGCGTTTCGATATGCGCGCTCTTGCCGATGAAACCCGCCTGCATCATCAGGATCGAATAGATTGATTCCTGTACGCCGGCCGCGCCCAGCGAATGGCCGGTGAGCGATTTCGTCGACGCGATATGCGGCATCTTGTCCCCGAAAACCTCGCGGATCGCGGCGATCTCGCGCGAATCGCCGACAGGCGTCGAGGTCCCGTGCGTATTGACGTAGTCGACCTCGCCTTCGACCGTCGCCAGCGCCTGGCGCATGCAGCGCACCGCGCCCTCGCCGGACGGCGCGACCATGTCGAACCCGTCCGACGTCGCGCCGTAGCCGACGATCTCGGCATAGATCTTGGCGCCGCGCGCCTTGGCGTGCTCGAGCTCTTCGAGAACCAGCACGCCGGCGCCGCCGGCGATCACGAATCCGTCGCGGGTGACGTCATAGGCGCGCGAGGCCGTGGCGGCCTGGTCGTTGAACTTGGACGACATTGCGCCCATCGCGTCGAACAGGTTCGACATCGTCCAGTCGAGATCCTCGTGCCCGCCCGCGAACACGACGTCCTGCTTGCCCCACTGGATGAGCTCGGCCGCATTGCCGATGCAGTGCGCCGAGGTCGAGCACGCCGAGGAAATCGAATAGTTCACGCCGTGGATCTTGAACCAGGTCGCGAGCGTGGCGGACGCTGTCGAGGACATTGCCTTGGGCACGGCGAACGGCCCGATGCGCTTGGGACTGTTGTTCTTTTCCGTAATTGCCGCCGCTTCCACGATGGTGCGCGTCGACGGCCCGCCGGAGCCCATGATGATGCCGGTGCGTTCGTTGGTGATGTCGGTCTCGGCCAGTCCGGAATCGGCGATCGCCTGTTGCATGGCGACATGGTTCCAGGCGCCGCCCTTCGACAGAAAGCGCATCGCGCGGCGGTCGACCAGGTCCGTGGGGTCGAGCGTCGGCGCTCCCCAGACCTGGCAGCGAAAGCCGTGCTCGGCGAATTCGTCCGAAAAACTGATCCCCGATCGCGCATCGCGCAGCGAGGCTTCGACCTCGCCGGGATTGTTGCCGATCGACGAGACGATACCGAGTCCGGTTACGACGACACGTTTCATGTCGTTCTCCCTGGAATTGTTCAATGGGCCGTGTCCGGCCGGGCGAAGTTAGGCTTCCTGCTTGGCCAGGCCGACTTTCAGGTCGCAGGCCGTGTAGATCGTTTCGCCGTCCGCCTTCAGCCAGCCGTCGGCGATGCCCAGCACCAGCCGGCCGCGCATGACGCGTTTGAAGTCGACGCCGAATTCGACCAGTTTGACGTCCGGTGTCACCATGCCCTTGAATTTGACCTCGCCGGTGGACAGCGCCATGCCTTTTCCCGGCTCGCCGAGCCAGCCCAGGAAAAAACCGGTCATTTGCCACATCGCGTCCAGGCCGAGGCAGCCCGGCATCACTGGATTGCCGATGAAGTGGCACGGGAAGAACCAGAGTTCGGGCTTGATGTCCAGTTCCGCGCGGATCATGCCCTTGCCGTGTTCGCCGCCGGTTTCGCTGATCTCGGTGATCCGGTCGAACATCAGCATGGGCGGCGCCGGAAGCTGGGCGTTGCCCGGTCCGAAAAGCTCGCCGCGCGCGCACGCCAGGAGCTCTTCGTATCCGTAGCTGGATTTCTGCTCTGCCATCAGACCCTTCCCGCTTTGTGAACACGGCCGGCAGCTCTGCCCGCCGCTTCCGCGCCCGGCCAGTTTGATCTGGCCGGGAGAAACCTATGCCTGCGCTTATCGCGATGTGCTGCACGGGTCAATGTACCGCTATTGATCTGGATTTGCGGAGAAGTTATATCCTGAAATGTGAATTCAACGCTGGACCCGGTCTGCCCGGCGGCGTGTGCGGGCCTGGCGCCCCGAAACGAGGTGAGATGCTGGACACATTGTCTCTGGCGAAGAGGAAAGTGCGTACGGCTGGATTGCGGCCGACGCGGCAGCGCGTAGCGCTCGCCGATCTCCTGTTCGCCAAGGGCGACCGGCACCTGTCGGCCGAGGAACTGCACGAGGAAGCGGTCGATGCCGGCGTTCCCGTGTCGCTGGCGACCGTCTACAACACATTGCACCAATTCACCGAGGCCGGCATGCTCCGCATCCTGGCCGTCGAGGGCTCCAAGACCTATTTCGACACCAACACGTCCGACCACCATCATTATTTCATCGAGGGCGAAAGTCGCGTCGTCGACATCCCCTCCGGTCCGGTCACCGTCCACAACCTGCCCGATCCGCCGGAAGGCATGGAAATCGTGAATGTGGATATCGTCGTGCGGCTCCGGCCCAGGCGCGGCGGCTGACCCTGCTGCTTTTCGACATTCTGGATACACCGCCCGCGCGATGACGTGTGACGGGCCGCCGCTCGGCGATGACGAAGCCGGGTTTGCGGCCCTGACGCCTCAGTCCTCGATGGTTTCTCCGGGATAGGCGCCCCAAACCTGCTGCTGGCGCACCCAGCCGGTGTGACCGTCGAAATCCATCCGGCACCAGTCGCCGTTGCAGGCGCGGATCTCGCCCACCGCGCCCGGCTCAACCAGCGCGACCGTTCGCGCGTCGTCATAGGGTTCTTTGCGCAGGGCGATTTCCGCCGCCTTGCCGCGCTGCCAGGGAGCGGCGATCCCGGTGCGCCGGCCAGACAGCAGCGAGCCGCTGATCCAGCCTTCCACACCTTCCGAATCGCGCACCCGGCGCCAATTGTCGTATTCCTGGATGATTTCCATCGGCAGGCCGCTGCGCAGATAGAGCCAGTCGACCGCATAGCTGCGCCCGGGCCCGATCCGCAGATTGACGCGGCTTGCCTTCAGGCTCACGAAGCGCGGCAGCGGCAGGCCGCTCGGCCCGCGGGCCACCGGCTGTGAGGCGCCTGCCGACCAGGCCGGGGTGGAGGTGACTGTCGATGCGGTTGCCGTTGCCAGGAGAGCAGCCCCAACGGCCAGGCCAAGCGACACGAAACGCGACACGGTCATTCCCTGAATTTCTAACTTGTTGCGGCCGCGTTAGCAGGCCGGCATTGTCCGGTTTTTCTTTGTCTTCATCAGGCCCAGTTGTTACACAGGGGCCGGGCCGATCACGCTGGCGAGTATCGCCCGTCTTGGTTAAAGAGGTCTCAACAGGACCCGGAACGAGGAAACGATGACGGGCAAGAAAAAGCCTCTCGTGGTGATCACGCGCAAGCTGCCGGATCCCGTTGAAACGCGCATGCGTGAACTGTTCGACGCACGGCTGATCGTCGAGGACAGACCGATGACGCAACCCGAACTGGTCGCCGCGGTGCGCGAGGCTGACGTTCTGGTGCCCACGATTACCGACCGCATCGACGCCGCGTTGATCGCTCAAGCCGGCGAGCGGCTGAAGCTGATCGCCAATTTCGGCAATGGCGTCGACCATATCGACGTTGAGGCTGCGGCACAGAAGCAGATTACCGTTACCAACACGCCCAACGTGCTGACCGAGGACACGGCCGACATGACCATGGGCCTGATCCTGACCGTGCCCAGGCGGCTGATCGAGGGCGCGGGCGTATTAAAGGGGGACGGCAAATGGGGCGGCTGGTCGCCGACCTGGATGCTCGGCCACCGCATCTGGGGCAAGCGGCTCGGCATTGTCGGTATGGGCCGGATCGGAACGGCCGTTGCGCGGCGCGCCAAGGCGTTCGGGCTTTCCATCCACTACCACAACCGCCACCGGGTCGCGCCCGCCATCGAAGACGAGCTGGAGGCGACCTATTGGGAAAGCCTCGATCAGATGCTGGCCCGCATGGACATCATCTCCGTCAATTGTCCGTCCACGCCGGCCACATTCCATCTGCTGTCGGCACGGCGTCTGGCGCTGATGAAGCCCGGCTCCTATATCGTCAACACGGCGCGCGGCGAGATCATCGACGAGGGGGCGATGATCGAGATGGTCCGCGAGGGCAGGTTGGCCGGCGCCGGCCTCGACGTTTTCGAGCATGAGCCGGCCGTCAACCCGAAGCTCGTCAAGCTGGCCGAAATGGGCAAGGTCGTCTTGCTGCCGCACATGGGATCGGCCACGATCGAGGGCCGTATCGACATGGGCGACAAGGTGATCATCAATATCCGGACCTTTTTCGACGGCCATCGTCCGCCCGACCGGGTGCTTCCGGGCCGGGTGTGAGCGCCGGCGCCTTTCCACCGATGCGGGTGAGCCCTATTCGCCGGCGCCGTCTTCCACGATTTCCAGCGTGCCGTCGCCTCCGACCGCGACCGCGTGGCCGCTGAAGCTGGCGAAATGCTCCGGATCGAGCCGTACCGCCACCGGCGGTTCCCAGCCCATTTCGCGCGCCACGATCAGCCCTAGAAGCAGGATCGCGTCGGCCTCGCCGATGACCAGCGCGGCTGGCGCCACGCCGGCCCGGACAAGTTCCAGAAGCACCGACGAGGCCGACGACGATCCGATCGTTGCCGGCACGAACAGCACCTTGGCGGCCACGACTGAACCGTGTTGCGGGTGGCGCACGTCGATGATCCTGCCGTCGCGCGGATCGACGCCACCCCAGAAGCTGATCGGAGCCTGCAGGACCAGCGCCGGGCCGCGGCCGGGCGCGCCGGCGACCAGCACCTCGCCCTTCGCCGGCGCCGTCAAGTCTGCGGCTCCGCCAGAATCGGGCGTCCGCTGACGGCGCTTTCCACGCAGTCTGAAAGCGAACCGTATAGCGTCGCATAGCCGGTATTGCCCGGCGCATAGTGGGCGAATTTGCCTGAGTTGGTCATCAACACACCCCCCTTGATGTCCGCCAGGATCGGCGTAACCACAACGCAGGTATCGGCCACGATCCTCACGCCTGCGCGTTCGAGCGGTCCACGCCGGTGTTGACGGTCGAGTGCTTCCAGAACATGCCGTCCGGTGCAGGCAAACAGCGGCACCTCCAGGCGACGTCCGGCGATCAGGCGTTCGAGCCGGTCGAATTCGGCCAGCGACAGATGCGGGCTGCCGATCGCCACCGCGTCGATCCGCCCGGCGTGCTCGGCGGTCGAAAGCCGCCGGCGGCTGTCCGCGACCATGGCCGCGGTCACGACGATGCGCGCCTCGGGCGCCAGGCCGCCGGTCGCCGTGGCGAGATCGGGTGCTTCAGGCGTCAGGCCGGCAATGTGGAACAGGCCAACCGCGCCGGACGACGCGGCCGCCGCGCCGAAGGCCTTGAGCGCGTCCTCGTCGGGTGCGCCGCGCACTCCCGTCAGCACGCCGACCGTGTTGCCGACCAGCCGGCCGTAGAGGCTGCCCAGCACCGGCCACGCCGTGTCGTCGGCGAAAAAGGCCTCCGGCAGGCCCGACACGTCGACCACGATCCGGGCGAGGCGGTTTTCGGGTCTGTGCAGGCCGCAATCGGGCGCGCGCCCGGCCACCGCGCAGGCGATGTCGAGGAAGTCGCCGTAGCGGCTGGTGCGCGCGCCCAGAACGGAATTGCAGAATACGACGGCGTTCGATTCACCCCAGGCGACGTCCTGGCCGCGGGCGGGGCGGTGCCCGGCCTGGTAGGGCGCGCAGGTCCAGCTCGGCTCGCAGCCGAGCGCCACGTAGGCCCGCATCATCCGCCGCGCCATGCCGCGTTGCGGTTCGTCCAGTCGCACCCTGCAGCCGCCGGCGAGATCGAGCGAGCCGACATTCAGCGTCGACCGCACCGCCACCCGCGCGCCCTCGGCAACCAGTCTTTCGGCGAACAGCGTGCCGGAATCGCCGTGATAGAGGCCGCCGTCGATATGAGCCGACGCGATCGGCAGCAGCCGGCTCGCGCCGAGCAGGCGCGCGCTTTCGGCAACGATGCGCATCGCCATCGCCTTGCCGTCCCCTCCGGCCGCGAGCGCGCGTTCGTCGGCTGCCAGCACCAGGCTCATGCCGGGCTCCGTGCGTATTTCATGGTCTCGAACCGGGCGCCGAGCCCGTCATACAACAAAAGCCTTCCCACGAGCGGTTCGCCGATCCCGGTGATCAGCTTGATCGTCTCCATGGCCTGCAGCGTGCCGATTACCCCCGTCAGCGCCCCCAGAATGCCGGCTTCCGCACAGGACGGCACCATGTCGGCCGGCGGCGGTTCGGGGAAAAGATCGCGATAAGAAGGCAGGCGCGCGCCGTCCGCGCCGCGTTCAAAGGGCTTGAGGACGGTCAGCGAGCCGTCGAAGCGCCCGACGGCGCCGGTGACCAGCGGCCTTTCCGCCAGCGCGCAGGCGTCGGCCACCGCGTAGCGTGTCTCGAAATTGTCGGACCCGTCGGTGACGATGTCGTAGCCGGCGACCAGCTCCCCGGCGCTGGTGTCGGTCAGGCGCAGCCTGTGCTTTTCCACCGTTACGTGCGGGTTGATTGACGCGATCGTGTCGGCGGCGCTGTCGACCTTGGCCTTGTCGAGCGCGTCGGTGCGATGGATGATCTGCCGTTGCAGGTTGGACAAAGACACGACGTCGTCGTCGACGATGCCGATCGTGCCCACCCCTGCGGCGGCGAGATAGCTGAGCGCCGGCGCACCGAGCCCGCCCGCGCCGATCACCAGCACCCGCGCGCGTTTCAGCTTCTGCTGGCCGGCGCCTCCGATCTCCGGCAGGACGATGTGACGCGCGTAGCGTTCCAGCTCGTCGTCGCTCAGGGGTCGTTTTGTGGGCTTGTCCATGCCTTCCCGCCTTTTCGAACCTGTCGGGTATCGTGGCCGGCCACGCCTGCGGCCGGCACCGCAACGCTACGTCAACAGGCTCGCAAAAGCGACCGGGTGTCAGGCGCCGCCGTCTACGGTGAGCGTGCCGTGCGAAACCGATACGAACTGGGCGCGGTCGGCGATCGCCGAAAACAGCTCCGGCTCGGTGCCGGTCATGAAAACCTGGCCGTTGAGGTCATGCAGGATGTCGAACAGCGCGGCGCGGCGGCGATGATCGAAATGGGCCGCGATCTCGTCGAGCAACAGCACCGGCGCCATGCCGGCCATCTCGCCGGTGAGCCGCGCATGCGACAGCACGATCCCGACGAGCAAGGCCTTCTGCTCGCCGGTGGACGACAGCGCGGCCGGCATGTTCTTGGGCCTGTGGCGGACCACGAGATCGGCGCGATGCGGACCCTCGAGCGCCCGGCCGGCGGCGCGGTCGCGGTCGCGCTCGGCGGCGAGCCGGTCGCGAAACCGTTCCTCGACCTCGATCGCCGGGAGGCTTGCCAGCATTTCTTCCACCAGGCCCGACAGCGCCAGGTCGGCGCGCGGAAATACCTCGCCGTCGGGCGCGCGTTCGATCATGGCACCGAGCAGCCGCACCATCTCGGCCCGGGCGGCCGCGATCGCCGTGCCGGTCTCGGCCATCTGCGCCTCGATGGCGGCGAACCAGGTTTGGTCGCGCACGTTTTCGGCAAACAGCCGGTTACGTCCGCGCATCGCCTTTTCATAGGCGAGCGCGCGGCGCCCGTGCGCCGGGTCGATCGTCAGCACCAGCCGGTCGAGGAAGCGGCGCCGGTCCGCCGTCGGGCCGGTGAAAAGCCCGTCCATGGCAGGCGTCAGCCACATCACCCGCAGCCATTCCTGCATGGCGTCGGCCGAGCGCGCCGGCGCGCCGTTGATGCGCACGCGCCTGCCGGCTTCGGTCTCTCCATTGTCGGCGCCGCCTGCCCCGGTGCCGATGTCGACCGGTCCGTCCGGCCAGTCCAGCCTGGCATGGAGCGCGAAACCGCCGGCCGCCCCCTCGCGGGTCATCTCGCCATAGGTCGCCCGCCGCAGGCCGCGCCCCGGCGTGAACAGCGATAGCGCCTCCAGAAGATTGGTCTTGCCGGCCCCGTTCTCGCCGGTCAGCACCACGGCGCCGTTGTCGAACCGGGCGGTGAGGGAGGCATAGTTGCGAAAATCAGTAAGCGTAAGCCTACCAATTCGGATCTGGGGCGGTTTGTCCGTCACGGTCGCCGGGTCGCGGGCCGCGTTGCGGTCACACCCGCATGGGCATGAGCACGTACAACGCCTGCTCGTCGGCCATGTCGTGAATAAGCGTCGGCGATCCCGCGTCGGCAAGCAGGAACTTGGCTTCGCTGCCGCTCAACTGCCCGGCGACGTCGAGCAGGTAGCGCGCGTTGAACCCGATCTCGATCGGGTCGGCGTCGTAATCGGCCGCGACTTCCTCGACTGCGCTGCCCGAGTCCGGATTGTTGACGGTCAACGTCACCATGCCGTCCGCAATCGCCAGCTTGACCGCGCGGCCGCGCTCCGACGAGATGGTGGACACGCGATCGACGGCGTCGGCGAAACTCTGCCGGTCGATGACGAGTTTCTTGTCGTTGCCGGTCGGGATGACGCGCTGATAGTCGGGAAAGGTGCCGTCGATCAGCTTGGAGGTCAAAATGACGCTGCCGATAGTGAAGCGGATCTTGGTTTCCGACAATTCAACCGCAACCTTGATGTCGGGCGCGTCGACGAGCTTCTGCAACTCGCTCACCGTCTTGCGCGGAATGATGATGCCGGGCATGCCCTCCGAGCCGGCCGGCGCCTCCATGTCGGCGCGCGCCAGGCGGTGCCCGTCGGTCGCCACCGCGCGCAGCACCAGCGTGCCGTCGTTTTCAAGCGTGTGCAGGAAGATGCCGTTGAGATAATAGCGGGTCTCTTCGGTCGAGATCGCGAACTGGGTTCTCTCGACCAGACCCTTGAGAGCCTCGGATTCGATCCGGAAAATATGCGAGAAGGACCCCGCCGTCAGCTCCGGGAAATCGGATTGCGGCAGGCATTGCAGACGGAAATTGGAACGCCCGGCGATCACCGACATCGAGCGCCCGTCTTCGTCGGTCTTCAGCATAACTTCGGCGCCGTCGGGCAGCTTGCGCACGATATCGTAGAGCAGATGGGCGGGCACCGTCGTCGCCCCGCTCTGTTCGACCTGCGCTGCGGTCGCCTCGGTGACCTCGATGTCGAGGTCGGTCGCCTTCATCTCCAGCACAGCGCCTTCGGCCCTCAGCAGCACGTTCGACAGGATCGGAATCGTGTTGCGGCGTTCGACAACGCGATGGACGTGGTTGAGCGACTTCAGCAGGTTTGAACGTTCGAGTGTGACACGCATGACTTCGAGGTCTCATACCGGGCGGGCTTCGCGGGAAGCGCAGAAGGAAACGGCCCGCAACGGGCCGGAATCAAATCAAAATGACAGGAAAAACCAAACGAACGCAAGCCCGCGTACCGGCCGAATGGCCGACAGGCCCGCTTTCTCCGGGGAAAACGGGGCGGCGAAGCCGAATGCCGGCGGCCGCCCCCTGAAACCGGTCACGCCTGGTCGCTGATCAGGCGGCGTAGAAGCTCCAGTTCCTGGGCCAGCGTATTGTCGTCGCCCGACAACTGTTCGATCTTGCGCACCGCGTGCAGCACGGTCGTGTGATCGCGGCCGCCGAAGCGACGGCCGATTTCCGGCAGCGATCGCGGCGTCATGACCTTCGACAGATACATGGCGACCTGTCGCGGTTTGACGATGGTGCGCGTGCGCCGGTTGGACAGCAGCTCCGTCTTCGACACGTTGTAGTGGCGCGCGACGATGCGCTGGATATCCTCGATGCGTACCCGTTTCGGGTCGCCCGGGCGGAACATGTGACCCAGAAGCTCGTCGATGCGTTCGATCGACAATTGCGGCTCGAAGGAGCGGCGAAACAGCAACTGGTTGAAGGCGCCTTCGAGCTCGCGACCGGAGCCGGTGACGGCACGCGCGACATGTTCGAGGATTTCCGCGGGGATCGTCAGCGTCTGGTCTTCCGTGCGGGCCGCCTCCAGGCGCTGCTGCAGCATGCGCAGGCGCATGTCCATGTCGGGCGCGGCCATTTCCAGGGAGACGCCGCCCTGCAATCTCGAGCGCACGCGCGGTTCGAGCGACTCCAGTTCCGAGGCCGGCCGGTCCGCAGCAACCACCACCTGCTTGGCGCTATCAAGCAACATATTGATCAGATGGCAGAATTCATGCTGGATCGACTTGCCTTGCAAAAACTGCATGTCGTCGATGATCAGCAGGTCGATGTCGCGCAATTGCTCCTTGAGCGTCAGCGCATTGTTGTCGCGGATCGCGGTCGCGAACCGCCACATGAAATATTCCGCGGTCAGATAGACCACGCGCGACTGCGGGTTGCGCGCCAGCGCCTCGGCCGCGATCGCCTGCAGGAGGTGGGTCTTGCCGAGGCCGACCGAGGCGTGGAGGAACAGCGGGTTGAAGCGCAGCGACGCGGTCGGGTTTTCAGCCACGGTGCGGGCGGCGGCGAAGGCGACGCGATTGGGCGGCCCCTCGATGAACGACTCGAACGTGTAGCGGCTGTCGAGCGGGGACCCGAGAACGTTTTGTCCGCGGGCAGTCTCCACCGCGGGATGGCGCGGCTGGGGCGGTCTTTTCTGGCTGAGCGTCCCGCTCGACAGCGCCGTGCCCGCGGCGTGCGGCGCCGGGCCGGTATCGGTCGTTGCGCTGTCGCTGGCCCGTGTGTGGCGCGTGGCGGTGCGCACAACGATCTCCAGGCGCAGCAGTCCGGGCTCTTCGCGCCGCCACAGCTCCGTGATCAGATCGACATAGTGGCTGTTGATCCAGGAGCGCAGGAAGGCGGTGGGCACGGAGAGGCGGACCAGCCCTCGGGACGCCTCGGCCAGCTTCATGCGGCCGAACCAGCTTGAATAGACTTCCATGCCGAGCTGCGCGCGCAGTTGCACCCGGATGCGTTCGAAGATTTCGGAAGCGGCCGAACCGGAATTCATCTCATGAACATCCCCGCCTGCCCTTACGAAAGGAAGCCCCGCCTTGACCTCCGTTCCCATGCCGCCCTGCATCCCATCTTTCCTTTTCATAACGATATGCATTCCCGTCGCGCGCAGGCACAGGCCGCGCGCGTCCACGTTCCGACGGCGCGGCGCATAGCGCCGTCCGCCACCTCACTCGAATACAACCGACCGCATCTGGTCAGCCCGTCCCCTTCATGTGCTGCGCGCGGACGCGCAGCGACTGCTTGCACCTAGGCCGCAAAGTTCCCCGTGCCGGCGAAAGACACCGGCCCGTTCCTCGTCACTCCTCGACCTGAAACACGCCGGACAAGCGGCGTGACGAAAGGCAAAAATCTGCCGCTCGCGGGATATGCTTCCCGCGCTGAAAACGGTAGATTTTCTGGGTATTGAGGCCCGAGGGCCTTGTCCCTTCCGATGGGTGGACATTACAAAATCTGACCGCTCAAGGGCAAGGCCGCGGGTAAGGGTTTTTTAATCTGTAAGGGGGTTGGGGCCATGTCCGGGGCAGGGCGAATCATCGGCCGCTCCCCCTAAACCGTTTTGAATCAAACTCTTTTCTACGGCCGTTTCTTTCGTGGCCGGCTACATAAAATTTCTATATTTTTTTCGCTTGACACAATTTCCGCAAAGCCGGTGTGCCGCACATGTGGAGAAGCTGTGCATGACCTCTGGTAAGGTGTTGATTTAAAAAAATAATATCCGTGAATTTCGTTCTCTCGGCCGCGGCTCCTTCGCGTTGCAGTCATGGTCGAAACCGCCAGTGCCGGCAAAGGAATTGTCGCGGTTTTTTTTCGTCGCGCCTGCCTGTCCGGGACAAGTGCTTGGCGGCAAAACGAAAAAGCCCGGCTCAACCGGCCGGGCAATTATGCAGCGATAAGGAGGCGACAACGCCCCGGGCTGTCTTCAGGCCGACAGGGCCTTCACGCGCTGTGCCAGACGCGACACTTTGCGCGACGCCGTGTTGCGATGCAGCACGCCTTTGGTTGCTGCGCGCATCAACTCCGGCTGAACGGCCTTGAGCGCCGTTTCGGCGGCACTCTTGTCGCCGGAGGCGAGCGCCTCTTCGACCTTGCGCACGAAGTTGCGCACGCGCGAGCGGCGGCTCTTGTTGATCTCGGTCCGGCGCGCGAGCTTGCGCGTGGCCTTCTTGGCCGAAGTGGTATTGGCCATGGTGCCTCTCTGGTTATCCTGACATTCGTGCCGCGCCCGCAAAGCCGGTAGGCACGAAAACAATCGGGCGGCCGCAGGGCCGCCTCTGTTGGCGCGGCTTATAGTGCAGCTTTTTTGCCACGTCAACGCCCGTCTGACGGCTTTGCGCCCTTCTCAGCGATTGCGGAAGTTCGGCGTGCGTTTTTCCGCGAAAGCCGCCATGCCTTCCGACTGGTCCTCGAGCGCGAACATGGAGTGAAACACCCGTCGTTCGAAGCGCAGCCCTTCCGAAAGCGTGGTCTCGTAGGAGCGATTGACGGCTTCCTTGGCCATCATCACCGCCGGCAGCGAGAAGGAGGCGATCTTGGCCGCCGCCGCCAGGGCCTCCTCAAGCAGGTCGCCCGTCGGCACCACCCGCGAAACCAGGCCCGCGCGTTCGGCTTCGGCGGCATCCATCATCCGCCCCGTCAGGCACATATCCATCGCCTTGGCCTTGCCGACAAAGCGCGTCAGGCGCTGCGAGCCGCCCATGCCGGGCATGACGCCGAGCGTGATTTCCGGCTGGCCGAATTTCGCATTCTCGGCGGCGATGATGAAATCGCACATCATGGCCAGCTCGCATCCGCCGCCGAGCGCGTAACCGGAAACGGCTGCCACGATCGGTTTGCGAATTCGGGTCAGCGCCTCCCAGCCGGCGAAAAAGTCGCTCATGAACGCATCGGCGAATTCCATCGACTGCATCTGCTTGATGTCGGCTCCGGCCGCAAACGCTTTTTCCGAACCCGTCATGACGATCGCGCCGATGCCGGCATCCGCCTCGAAGACCTCGAGCGCCGCGATCACTTCCGCAAGCACCGTGGTGTTGAGCGCATTGAGCGCTTTCGGCCGGTTCAGCGTGATGAGGCCGACCCGCGCGCGCGTCTCGACCAGGATCGTTTCATAGGCCATTCGGGTATCTCCTCCTGGATTGGGGCATGTGGCCACAGCCGTAGCCTAGCGCTGGCACGAGGGGCAATAGAAAGTCGACCGGCCCGACTGCACGCTACGCAGCACGACGCTGTCGCATCCGGGCTTGGCGCAGGGCTCGCCTTCGCGGTCGTAAACGGCGAAACGGTGCTGAAAGTAACCCAGCGCCCCGTCGGCATGAACATAGTCGCGCAGCGACGAGCCGCCGGCCTCGATCGCTTCCACGATCACCGCGCGGACCGCCGCGGCGAGCCGGTCGCAGGCCGCTGTCGCGCCGCCGCGTTTGGTCACGATCGACCCGGCCGCGCGGTCGGGAGCCAGTCCCGCCCGCCACAGGGCCTCGCACACATAGATATTGCCGAGCCCGGCGATCAGGCGCTGGTCGAGCAGGGCGGCCTTCAGCGGTGCGCGCCGGTTGCGAAAAAGGCTGGCGAGCAGGGCGCCGTCGAGCCTGTTTCCGGTCGGTTCTGCGCCGAGCTTGCCGATCAGCGGATGCGCGGCCAGTTCCCCTTCCTCGGCGAACGCCATGAAGCCGAAACGGCGCGGATCGTTGAAGACGATCCGGGCGTTTGCGCCGGTCTTCGGCGCGAGATGGAAGACCACGTGGTCATGCGCGGCATTTTTGGAGCGGGCATGGTGAAACCGGCCGGGCGGGTCGCCATCGGGCCCGTCCGTCTCGATGCGCCAGGAGCCCGACATGCCCAGATGGCTGATCAGGGTCAGGCCGTCGTCGAGATGGGCGAGAAGATATTTGGCGCGCCGCGACAGGCCGTCGACGCGCCGCCCGGTCAGTCGGCCGGCGAAATCGGCGGGAAAGGGGAAGCGCAGATCGGGCCGCCGCTGCTCGACCGACAGGATGCGCGCGCCCTCCATCACCGGGGCGAGCCCGCGACGCACCGTTTCGACCTCGGGCAGCTCAGGCATCGGCGTGCAACTCGGCCAGAAAGGAGCGGCCGTAGGGACCGGCCGGCACGCCCAGATGCGCGGCCACCGTCTCGCCGATATCGGCGAAGCTGGTGCGCACCCCGAGCGCGGCCGCAGCAAGGCCGGGGCCGGTGCCGAACACCGGCACGCGCTCGCGCGTATGGTCGGTGCCGGGCCAGGTTGGGTCGCAGCCATGATCGGCCGTCAGGATCAGAAGGTCGCCCTCCACCAGCCGCGACAGCGCCTCGGGCAGGCGGGCGTCGAACGCCTCGAGTGCCGCCGCATAGCCCGCGACGTCGCGCCGGTGACCGAACAGCATGTCGAAATCGACGAAGTTCGCGAACACCAGATCGCCGTCGTCGGCATCCTCCATCGCTGTGAGCGCGGCGTCGAACAGCGCCATGTTGCCGGCTGCCTTGCGCACCTCGCTCACGCCGCGATGGGCGAAGATGTCGCCGATCTTGCCGATGCCGATCACGCGGCCGCCGGCCTCGGTCACCCGGTCGAGCAGCGTCGGCTCGACGGGTGGAACCGCATAGTCGCGCCGGTTGGCCGTACGGACGAAGTCAGACGGGGTTTCGCCGATGAAAGGCCGCGCGATCACGCGGCCGATATTGAGCGGGTCGACCAGGCGCCGGACCGTGGCGCACAGCGCGTAGAGACGCTCGAGGCCGAAATGGGTTTCGTGCGCGGCGATCTGGAACACCGAATCCGCCGAGGTGTAGCAGATCGGCCTGCCCGTGCGGACATGCTCCTCGCCGAGTTTCGCGATGATCTCGGTGCCCGAGGCGTGGCAATTGCCCAAAATCCCCGGCAGCCCGGTCTCGCTGAGGATCGCCGCCACCAGATCGTCGGGGAAGCTCGGCTCGGTGTCGGGGAAATAGCCCCACGCGAACGGCACCGGCAGGCCGGCGATCTCCCAATGACCCGAGGGCGTGTCCTTGCCCTTGGAAACCTCCTGCGCGGCGCCGAAGAATCCGCCCGACGCGCGCCGGTCTGGCGCCTTTCCGTTCGGGGCGGCCGCCGTTTCCGCGGCCAGGGTGAGGCCGAGGGCCGTCATGTTTGGCAGGTCGAGGGGACCTTCGCGCAGCCCCGCACGGTCGGCTTTTCCCCTCGCGGCCGCTTGCGCGATATGCGCGAACGTGTTGGCGCCCTCGTCGCCGAACTCGGCGGCATCCGGCGCGCCGCCTATGCCGAAGGAGTCGAGCACGTAGAGAAAGGCGCGCGCCATGGCTGAACGTCCTTACACAGTGGTTTCAACGACACTTAGAAGTGATGCGGCGAATTGGCAATTCGGAAACCAAACGGCAAGGTCGCCATGCGATAGACAACGGATCAAGGCTGCGGAGCGGAGATGGCGATGAAACGGACGACGTTTGCGGGACTGGCCGTGGTCGCGACGGTCGCATTCGGGCAGCCCGCCGCCCATGCCGGCTGGAAGGACGAGATCAAAACACTGCGCATCGGCATGCTCGCGCGCCCCGGCGCCGGAGCGACCGTACCGGGTGCGTCGGCGATCGAGCGCGCCTTTTCGCAGGCCCTGGGCGTTCCGGTCGACATCTTCGTTGCGCGCGATTTCGCCGCCCTGATCGACGCCCAGGCCAATGCCCGTGTGCATTATGCGGTCTATTCGGCCCTGGCCTATGCGCTCGCCTGGCGCCGCTGCGGCTGTGTGGAGCCGCTTGCCGCTCCGATATCGCGCGACGGCGCCACCGGCATCCGCTCCCTGCTCGTCGTTGCGCCCGACGTGGCACAACGGCAGACGCCGCCGCGCATCGCCTTCGTGCCGGGCAGCCTGTCTTCGGATTTTCTGCCGCGACTGGAGTCCAGGGACGGGGCGGAAAAGGGGCGCGCGGCGCGCGAAGATCGTTTCGCCGTGGACAGCGCCGCGGAGGCCGAGCGCCGCTTCGCCGCCGGCGAGGTCGACGGTCTGTTCGGCTGGGCCTACCAGCGCGTCGGCGGCGCGACCGGCGGCACGGTGGACCGTCTTGTCGCCGCGGGTCTCGACGCGGACGGTTTCGAGGTTGCTTGGACGTCGGCGCCGATACGTTATGGCCCGCACGCGGTCCGCGTCGACCTGCCGGACGATCTCAAGCAGGCGCTGGCACGGTTTCTGACAGGCATGAAGCAGCAGCAGCCCGACATCTATGATCTGCTGGAGGAAGAGCGTCAGGGAGGCTTCCTGCGTGTCTCGCAGTCGGATTATCGAAGCGCGCTCGACCTGACCGAACTCGTCGTGCCGCCGCGGCCCGTTGCGGTGGCTCCCGTTACCGGAGCTTCAGAAAGCCCAGCGGAGTTTTGAGCCGGCTGCTCTGGCCCTGAAGCAGGGCTGCCGGCCACGGGACCCGGTTTCGCGATCGCGACAGTCGACGGATCGGAAGCCAGGAGTGCACGCCGATGGCCGCGCGATCACGCCCTGCTTCTTAGCAGTCGATGCATTTCACCTGCTGGCTCATGCGCGGCCGCAGATAGTATTTCTCGCCCATGCTGATCTTGTCGAAGGCGGCGGCCAGGCCGATCGTCGTCTTCTTTTCGGCATTCCAGGTAAGCACCGGCTTGTAGTCCAGCTTTGCTTCGCCGCGGATGAGAAACGTGCCCCTGACCTTGAGGTCCTCGGGCACGGTCGTCGTCGTGCCGGCCGTCAGATAGTCGCTCGCCGCGCCGTTGACCATCTTGCGCGACCAGGCGACCTTGACCTTGGGCGTGTCCTCGTCGGTGATTTCGATCCCAGTGACGTAGATCGATGGCGAGGTGCGGTTATAGGGCTGGATAACCGACCCGCCGATCTTCATGATCGCGTCGATCTCGGATTCGGTGATCTGCTGCTGCTGGGTGATCAGATCGGCGACCATCGAGGCGATACGGCCGGTCTTCTTATTGGCTTCGATCGCCTGCGAGGTCTCCATGGTCATGAAATAAAGCCCGATCAGGATCGGCACCACAAACGCGAATTCCAGCGCGGCCGCGGCGCGGCGGTCGTGCCACAGGCTGACAAGCGTCGCCTTCGAAAACAGGCTCCGACACGAAAATCCGTTTCGCCCCAACATCACTACGGCTCCTTCCTTGCCTGGCGCACTTAGCCTCGCCACGGCGACATCAATCGTCGAACGGCTCGTTCTGCCAGGTGGCTGTCGCGAAGTGCAGCGTCTTGCCGTCCTTCAGATTCGACAGCGATTTGCGCATGAAGTCGGTCATGACCGGCCAGCGGTAAAAGACCCGCAGCATGTTCTTGCTCAGCGACGGGCCGGGGTCGACATCGAATTCGCTGGTGTCGATATCCTTGTCCGAAGTCATCTTGATCCGCACCTTGGACGCTTCTTCGAAGGTGGCGAATTCCCGCAGATCCACCTCCAGCCCCGGGCAGCCTGCCGCCACGATGATTTCGATCTGGTCGCAGATCTTCTGCTTGAGCAGGGCCTCGTTCAGGCCGCCCGCCTTGAGCTGGCCGGTCCGGACCTGACGCGCGACATTGTCGGTCGCCGACGTCAGCACTTGCTGGCCGGCAAACGAGATACAGCTTTCCAGAATCGCGAAAACCAGCATGGAGAACGGCAGCGCCAGCGCCACGAATTCGATCGCGACGGCGCCGTCGCGGTTGCGCGCGAACCGGCCGAAAAGACCTCTGCGCGTTCGTGTCGTCGCGGCTTCCCGCTCTGCCGACATGTCCTGTGTCATTGCCAACTCCTGCCAACCCCAATTGCAGTCGTGCAAAGACGATTAGCGCATGGCGGTTGAATTCCCGTTTTGGCAACCAGGAAAATTGTCCGCGTTGCGTTTACCGACGCTTTACCGGCATCGGGACCGCGGATTTCCGGCGGTTCCGCCGGTCTGCGGGCGCGGATGCGGTCGGCGCGCTACTGGCTGGCGCTCATTTCGCTTTCCGACAGGCGCTCGGCATCGCTCTTGTAGGAGCTCTCGCAATAGGGCGTGCACGACAGCGTCTGGACCTCGGCACGGCGATAGATGCGTACGGATTTGTTGTCCTGGCGGGCCACGTAGATCTGTTCGTCGACGATCGGGGCGCCGTCCAGGTCGAGAACGACGATATTGGTGACGCCGAAGCCGCGCCCCGTCAGCACGAGCGTGGTGGCGTCCTGGACCGAGGCGTCGGCGATCTGCGGATTGCCCACCACGATCGTGTCCGCCGGCCGCGTCAGCTTTACGATCTTCGCTTCGTTCATCAGGATGCGAATGCCCGCTTCCGCGAGGGCAGGCGCGGCTCCCGCTGCCAGCGACAGCGCTGCCAACGCGCCGATCAGGACCTGTCGTGCCGGGAGTTTCGATGTCGACGCCATGGGTCTCTCCGCCTCGTGCTTGCCGAAAGATGAACCGGATTGGTGAATCTTCGGTTAAGCGCGGCCGCGAACCTGGCGGGATTGCCCTTTTGGTCCCCCGTGCCGGGACACCTCGCTCGCGTGCGCGAGTCTTTCACGATCCCGGTGAGGCCGTATTCGCGGCGTCGAGCCGGCGGTGCGCCTCTCCGCCGCCGGCAAAAAGGCGCGGCGGCGTCCAAATAAGACGCGCCCCGTTACAGGCAGATAACCGCGACCATGCGCATTGTGCCGGTGTTCGGGCGACCGTCGTTCGGGGGGCAAATCGAAGTGGGCGGCAAAGCATACAATGCGCGGGTTTTGCTTATGTCAAATTTAACCAACAGGGGCAGTTGCAAGGGTTAGGGTTTCGGTAAGTCTGTTTCTTAAGCCGATCGAAACAGCTTCCCCGTAGTGTCTGGCCATCCGATCAACGCACGAAGAAATGTTGACGGGCTGTGCTGTAACACGTGGAGTAGGAGCTCTCGAATGTCTAAGCTTTTTGCACGTTTCGTGAAAGATGAATCCGGCGCGACCGCTATCGAATACGGTCTGATCGCTGCCCTTATCGCCGTGGCCATCATGGCCGGCGCCGGTGCCCTGGGTACGTCGCTGGACAGCAAGTTCACGGAACTGTCGACCACGCTCGACAACGCCGGCAAGTAACAGCCGTCTTCGGGCCGTCAAATGCCCGATATTGCCGAGGGGCCGCTTGTCGAGCGGCCCCTTTGCTTTGTGCGGTTTCGGGTTTCACACTTGTTTAAGCGCGCAGGGCCTATCCTTGGATCATACCAACCGGTGAGGCGATCATGATTGAAGCGGCGATCTTCGTCATCTTTCCGTTCTGCATGGCTTTCGCGGCCGTCTCCGACATGCTGTCGATGACGATCGCCAACCGCGTGCCGGTCTTGCTTGTCGCCGCCTTCGCCGTCCTGGCCCCGCTGACCGGCATGGCCTGGCCCGAATTCGGCATGCATTTCGCCGCCATGGCTGCGGTGCTCGCCGTCACCTTCGCCCTGTTCGCCGTCGGCGGCATGGGCGGCGGCGACGCCAAGCTGCTCGCGGCCACGGCATTGTGGATGGGGTTCGACATGAACCTGCTTTATTATCTCACCGCGTCGGCGATGTTCGGCGGCCTGCTGACCCTTTTCATCCTCCTTTATCGCCGCTCGCTTTTCGCCGACATTACGGTCAACAATCCGGTCCTGCGCCATTTCGCCGACCGCGACGCCGGCGTTCCCTACGGAATCGCGCTCGGGCTCGGCGGTTTGGCCGCCTATGTGCATTCGCCCCTCATGGTCTGGGCACTGGCCCAGGTCTAGCCGGCGCGCGCCGCGATCCGTAAACCTTGAATTAAGGACGATCGTAAGCATTGCATTAACCCTAATTTGACGATTGCTCCCGCATTGTCGCCCCCGGTGAACGCAAATCGCCGGGTAAAGGTGCGGGTCGATGAACACTTCACGCTTGATCATTCTGGGTGTCGCCGTCGTCGCGGCTGGCGTTGCCGGCTATATCGCAAAGAACCTGGCGACGGCGCCGGCGCCGATCGTGGTCGCGGATGCCGTGCCGCGCGAACCGGCGGTTCGCATGACCGAGGTGCTGGTGCTGTCGGAGGACCTGCCGATCGGTCAGCCGCTGGAAAACCAGATGCGCTGGCAGGACTGGCCGTCCGAGGCGGTCAGCGACGGTTTTATTACCCGTGACGCTGAAGGCGACGCTCAGGAAGCCCTGAAGGGGGCGATTGCCCGCCTGCCGATGTATGCCGGCGAACCCGTTCGGCGTTCAAAACTGATCGGCGCGGGTCAAAGTTTCATGTCGGCGATCCTGCCGTCCGGCAAGCGTGCGATCGCGACCCAGATCTCGGCCGATACCTCGGCTGGCGGCTTCATTCTGCCCAATGACTATGTCGATGTGATCATGACACGACGCGCCGAAAGCGGCGGCGCGCAGGGCTTCGTCACCGAAACCATCCTGAAAAACATTCGCGTCCTGGCCATCGACCAGACGATCACCGAGGACGAGGAAGGTCGCAAGGTCAAGGTCGGCGAGACCGCGACCCTCGAATTGACGGCCCAGCAGGCCGAAATCATCACCGTGGCCCAGCAGCTCGCCGACAGGCTGACGCTGGCGCTGCGTTCGATCAAGGATGCCCAGGAAAAGCCGAGCGGTGAGGCCGACTATCTGGTGTCCGGCAATGGCCGGCGCGGCACGGTTCGGCTGATCAAATCGGGCGAAGTCTCTGAAGTTGGAGCGCGCAAATGACGTCGCAAATTCGCAAACTGCCGGGAAAAGACCGCAAAGCGGCGATCGCAACGGGGATCGCGACGTGCCTTTTCGCGATGGCGGCGATCGGCCTGCCCGCCGTACCCGGTTTCGGATCGGGCGAGGCGGCCGCCGCACAGGTCAAGGTGCGCTCGACCAGTTCGACGAGCCAGCGCATCAAGCTCGGCCTCAACAAGTCGGTCGTTATCGATCTGCCGCAGGACGCCTACGACATTCTGGTGGCAAATCCGACGGTTGCCGACGCCGTGACGCGCACCGCGCGGCGCATCTATCTGTTCGGCAAGCAGGTCGGCGAGACCAATATCTATGTGTTCGGGGCCAACGGCGAGCAGATCGCCAGCCTGGACCTGGCGATCGAGCGCGACGTGGCCGGGCTGGAGGATTATCTCGAACGCTTTATCCCGAACTCCGACATCACCGTTGAACTTCTGAACGACAACGTTGTCCTGACGGGAACGGTCGACACTCCGCTCGACGCATCGCGCGCCGCCCGGCTGGCGCAGATTTTTGTCACCGGCGGTGAAGCGACCACCGGCCAGTATGCGCAGACCGCCGCCGCGCCGACCGATGGCGGCGGCGTGGACATCAACAACCCCGACGCCGAGCGGCGCGTCAGCCAGATCGTCAATCTCCTGAAGATCATCGGCGAGGACCAGGTCACGCTCAAGGTGACCGTCGCCGAAGTCAGCCGCGTTGTCATGAAGCAGCTCGGCGTCAACATCATGGGGTCGGGCACGTCCAACGGAATTTCCTGGGGTGCGATCAGCGAAAACATGTCCGGTCTGGGCAAGCACCTGAGCGGGTCGCAATTCAGCCTCGGCTCCGCCTTCGGCGCGAGCACGCTCGAGGCCTATCTGAATGCCATGGAACAGGCAGGCGTGATGAAGACGCTTGCCGAACCGACGCTGACGGCGATCTCGGGCGAGAAGGCGGTATTCCAGGTTGGCGGCGAGTTCAATCTCGTCGTGGGCCAGGAAGTCGATTCCGACACCGGCGGCATTTCCTATGATATCGAGAAGCTGGAATACGGGATCGGACTGGAATTCCTCCCGGTCGTGCTTTCGCCCGGTCGCATCAGCCTGAAGGTGCGTACCTCGGTCTCCGAACCGACGACGGAAGGATCGGTCGCGCTCGGCACCGGTGGCAAGAGGACCGCCACCAACCTCTTGTCGATCCGCAAGCGCCTCGCCGACACGACGGTCGAACTGCCCTCGGGCGGCTCGATGATGATCGCCGGCCTGGTGCGCGACGACATCCGTCAGGCAACGTCGGGAATGCCCGGCCTGTCGAAGTTGCCGGTCTTGGGCACGCTGTTCCGCAGCCGCGACTTCGTCCGCAACGAATCCGAGCTCGTCATCATCGTCACGCCCTATCTGGCGCGCCCGGTCGCCCGCCAGCAGCTTGCCCGTCCGGACGACAATTTCAACGCCGCCAGCGATGGCGCCGGCATGTTTCTGGGGCGCGTCAACCGCGTCTACGGCACTATGAAGACCAACAAGCCCAAGGGTCGCTACCACGGTGTGGTCGGCTACATCTACAAATGATCGCGAGGAACGGCACGATGCGTAGTGCACTCTCCTGTCTGCCCCACGCGGCACGCCCGTCGCGGCGCACCGCTACCGTTCTTGCCGCGATCGCGGCGGTCGCGCTGCTGGGCGGCTGCGCCAAGCGCGATTCGATCACGGTCGGATCGGTGCCGGACGACTACCGGACCAATCATCCCATCATCGTATCCGAGCAGGACGAGGTGCTCGACCTGCCCGTCGGCCTGTCCGAGCGCGGCATGACCCGCGTCCAGCGTGTCGCTGTCGACGGTTATGTCTCCAATTACGATCGCGGCGCGGGCGCCGTGATCAGCATCATGGTTCCGGCCAATTCCGCCAACGCGGCCTCGGCCAGCTCCGCCGCCTACGAGATCGCCGGCTACATGCAGCGCAAGGGCATTCCGGCCGGGCGCATCGTCACTGTACCTTATGATGCGGGCGCCCCCGACCAGACCGCGCCGATCCGTCTCGTCCATGGCCGCATGAAGGCGCATGTCGGCCAGTGCGGCCGCTGGCCAGACGACCTGCTCAAGACGCGCGAAAACAAGCACTACGCCAATTTCGGCTGCGCCTATCAGAACAATCTGGCCGCCCAGCTGGCCAACCCGTCGGACCTTCTGGGACCGCGGGCCTCCACGGAGATCGACGCCGCCAATCGGGGGGTCGCGATTGAAGACTATCAGAGCCGTAAGACCGAATGGACCCC
This sequence comes from Nitratireductor sp., assembly GCA_039973095.1. Classification (GTDB taxonomy): domain Bacteria; phylum Pseudomonadota; class Alphaproteobacteria; order Rhizobiales; family Rhizobiaceae; genus Mangrovimarina. The sequence goes on from JBDWLQ010000005.1 coordinate 213,313, forward strand.
GGTCACCCAGTACTGACGTGCCGCAAGCGAGGCGAGGACGATGAACAATCTGGCTTATGACAGCGAAAGCGAGCTGGACGAAGCGGTGACGGACGGCGAAGTGGCGCAGCTCAATGCTCTGCGCCCGATCCCGCGGATCTCGATCCAGGCGTTCTGCGAGACCGAGAGTGTCGCCAAACCGATCGAGCGCGCCGGCGACGACCGGCGCATGGCCAAGGCTCATCTCAAGGTTCATATGGGAGGGCTGGAGGCCGCGCTGGAATATTACAACACCGCGCCGACTCCGAACCTGATCGTTCTGGAATCACGCGACGAGCCGAAGGAGCTGCTGGAATCGCTGCAGCGGCTGGCCGATGTGTGCGATCCCTCGACCAAGGTCATCGTCATCGGTCACTACAATGATGTGTGGCTTTATCGCGAACTGATCCGCGCCGGCATATCGGAATATGTCGTTGCGCCGGTCTCGCTGGCCGATGTCGTCGCGATCATCTCCCAGATTTTCGTCGACCCCGATGCCGAGCCGCTCGGCAAGTCGATCGCCTTCGTCGGCGCCAAGGGCGGTGTTGGATCCTCCACGATCGCCCACAATGTCGGCTGGATGATGTCGACGACGTTCAACTCCGAAGTCGTGGTGGCCGATCTCGACCTGCCGTTCGGCACGGCCAATATCAATTTCGACCAGGATCCGGCCCAGGGCATCGCCGAAGCCGTGTTTTCGCCCGAGCGTATCGACGAGGTCTATCTCGACCGTCTGCTTGCCCAGTGCTCGGAACATCTCTCGCTGCTGGCCGCGCCGTCGACGCTCGACAGGGCCTATGATTTCGATGCCGACGCGTTCGCACAGATCATCGACATCGCCCAGCGCAGCGCGCCGCTGCTGATCCTCGACGTTCCGCATGCGTGGAACGGCTGGACGCGCAAGACGCTGGTCCAGGCCGACGAGATCGTGATTACGGCCTCGCCCGAACTGGCCAATCTGCGCAACACCAAGAACCTTGTCGACACGCTCAAGAAGCTGCGGCCCAACGACAAGGCGCCCTATCTCATCATCAACCAGGCCGGCGTGCCCAAGCGTCCCGAGATCTCGGCGGAGGATTTCGCCGAGCCGCTTGATCTGGTGCCGCTGGCCACGATCCCGTTTGAGGCGCAGCTTTTCGGCAATGCGGCCAATAATGGCCGGATGCTCGGCGAGATGGATGCCCAGCACATGATCGTCAAATCGATCTTTGACATCGCGCATGTGCTGACCGGTCGAAGCGAAATAAAGACCAAACCCAAGTCTGGCCTGGCCGGAATGCTCGCCAAGCTGAAGGCGCGGAAGTAGCCGCGAAATTGCGAAACTGGTGCGTGGGACATGTTTGGAAGACGTGGTAGCGAAGGTCCGTTGAAGGAAGAGCCGGCCGCCAGGCCGGTTGCGCCGTCGCCGTCGTCGGCGCCGCCTGACGGTGTCGACCGTCCGGCGGCCGAGCCACGCGCGGCCGCGCCGCAGCCGCCCGTTCCGTCGCGCCGCGACGCCGCGCCGCCGCAGGCGCCCAAGCCGGCCCCGCGCCAGGAGCGCGAGCATACGGAAAACTACTACGACACCAAGAGCCAGGTCTTTTCCGCGCTGATCGACACGATCGACCTGTCTCAGCTCGCCAAGCTCGAGCCGGAGACGGCGCGCGAGGAAATCCGCGACATCGTCAACGACATCATCGCGATCAAGAATTTCGCCATGTCGATTTCCGAGCAGGAGGAGCTGCTCGAGGACATCTGCAACGACGTGCTGGGTTACGGGCCGCTCGAGCCCCTGCTTGCCCGCGACGAAATCGCCGACATCATGGTCAACGGCGCCAAGCACGTCTATATCGAGGTTGAAGGCAAGATCGAGCAGACCAAGGTCCGCTTCCGCGACAATCAGCAGCTCCTCAATATCTGCCAGCGCATCGTCAGCCAGGTCGGCCGGCGCGTCGACGAATCGAGCCCGATCTGCGACGCGCGCCTGCCCGACGGCAGCCGCGTCAACGTCATCGCGCCACCGCTCGCCATCGATGGAGCGGCGCTGACCATCCGTAAGTTCAAGAAGGACAAGCTGACGCTCGACCAGCTTGTGAAGTTCGGGGCCATCTCGCAGGAAGGCGCCGATGTGCTGAAGATCATCGGCCGCGTGCGCTGCAACGTCATCATCTCCGGCGGTACCGGTTCGGGCAAGACGACCCTGCTCAACTGCCTGACCAACTATATCGACCGCGACGAACGCATCATCACCTGCGAGGATTCCGCCGAGCTCCAGCTGCAGCAGCCGCATGTCGTGCGCCTGGAGACACGGCCGCCCAATCTCGAGGGAGAGGGCGAGGTCACCATGCGCGACCTGGTCAAGAACTGCCTGCGCATGCGTCCCGAACGCATCATCGTCGGCGAGGTGCGCGGACCCGAAGTGTTCGATCTGCTTCAGGCGATGAACACCGGCCATGATGGGTCGATGGGCACCATTCACTCCAACTCGCCGCGCGAATGCCTCAACCGCATCGAATCGATGATCGCCATGGGGGGCTTTTCGCTACCTCAGCGCACGGTGCGTGAGATCATCGTCGGTTCCGTCGACGTCATCATCCAGGCGACCCGTCTGCGCGACGGTTCGCGCCGCATTACCCATATCACCGAGGTGATCGGCATGGAGGGCGACGTCATCGTGACGCAGGATCTGGTCCTCTACAATATCAGCGGCGAAGACCAGAACGGGCGCATCGTGGGCGCGCACACTTCGACCGGTGTCGGTCGGCCGAATTTCTGGGACCGGGCCCGCTACTACGGCGAGGAGGCACGGCTGGCCAACGCGCTCGAAACCATGGAAAAGCAGGTCGGCTGACATGAACACGGTGGGGAACTAGGCCGATGTTCGGACTTGATACGACCCTCTTGGCGGTAATCCTGCTCGCCGGCCTCAGCGCCGGCGCGGTCGCCTACGCATTCATGTTCAACACCATCGCCAATGAGCGCAAGGCCGGGCGGCGGCTGGATACGATCAAGCGGGCAGAGACCGACCGCAACGTGGTCAAGGCCTCGCGCGACCGCATGGCCGAAGCGGCGAAACGGCGCAAATCGGTCCAGGATTCGCTCAAGGATCTGGACGAGAAGCAGCGGGTGAAGGATACCCGCACGCGCAAGCCGCCGCTGAAGGGCCAGATCAGGCAGGCAGGCCTCAACATGCCGGTGCAGCGCTTCTACATCATCTCCGCCTTTTGCGGACTGTTCTTCGCGGCCGTGGCGTTTTTCGCCGGGGCGCCGCTGTGGGCGGTTCCCGGGGCGCTGCTGGCCGGCGCCTTTGGCGTGCCGCGCTGGGGACTGGCCTATATGCGCGCGCGCCGGGTCAAGGCCTTCCTGGAGGAACTGCCCAACGCGCTCGACATCATCGTGCGATCGGTGAAGTCCGGCCTGCCGATCAATGACGGCGTGCGGCTGATCGCGAGCGAGGCGCAGGAGCCGGTGCGCGGCGAATTCCGCCGTGTCGTCGAGGCCCAGCAAATGGGTCTTTCGCTGCCCGAGGCCACGCTGCGCATGGCCGAAACCATGCCGTGCCCGGAGGCCGGCTTTTTCGGCATCGTCATCCAGATCCAGAGCCAGGCCGGTGGCAATCTGTCCGAGGCGCTGGGCAATCTCTCGCGGGTCCTGCGCGACCGCAAGCGCATGCGGGCGAAGGTATCGGCCCTGTCGATGGAGGCCAAGGCCTCGGCCGCCATTATCGGCGCACTGCCCTTCATCGTGGCTTTCCTCGTCTATCTGACCAGCCCGAATTACATCATGCCGCTCTTCACCACCTCGACCGGACACATGGTGCTCGGCGTATCGCTGCTGTGGATGTCGGTCGGGATTTTCGTCATGAAGAAAATGATGAATTTCGACATTTGAAGACGGCGCATTTCGAAAAGGCCGACCCATGACCGACCAGATCGTCAACGCGATATTCGAACCGGCCTTCCTCATCGGGCTGCTGGTTGCGGTCGCTGTCTTCGCGACCGTGTTCACGGCCATGCCGGCGCTGGGCGGAAACGAGCTCAAGACACGCATGAAGACGGTTGCGCTCGAGCGCGACGAATTGCGGGCCAAGCAGCGCGCGCGCCTTGCTGCCGAGGCGGACCGGCGCCGCAAGGGACTGCGCGAGGAACACTCGCGCGGCATGCGCGATATCGTCGAAAGGCTCGATCTGAAACGGGCGCTGGTCGATCAGGCGACCTTGTCGAAGCTGCGCATGGCCGGGTTTCGCGGCGAAAACCCGTTGACGCGCTTCTTGTTTTTCCGCCTGGTTCTGCCGGCGGTCGGGCTGGTGCTCGGCGGTCTGTATATCTTCGTGCTCGGCGGCATGGCCGACCAGCCGATGCTGGTCAAGGTCTTCGTTATCATCGCCGCAGCCTATGCCGGCTTTTATGCGCCGATCATCTATGTCAACAACCGCGCCACCAAGCGCAAGCAATCGATCCAGAAGGCGTGGCCCGACGCGCTCGACCTGATGCTGATCTGCGTGGAATCGGGCATGTCGATCGAAGCGGCCTTCCGGCGCGTGGCCGAGGAAATCGGTTTGCAGTCCGTCGAGCTCGCCGAGGAATTCGTGCTCACCAATGCCGAGTTGTCCTTCCTGCAGGAGCGCCGTCAGGCTTATGAGAACCTCGCCGCCCGTACCGGGCTCGATGCGGTCAAGAGCGTCAGCCAGGCGCTGATCCAGGCCGAGCGCTACGGCACGCCGGTGGCCCACGCGCTCCGGGTTCTGGCTCAGGAAAGCCGCGAGATGCGTATGAACGCCGCTGAAAAGAAGGCGGCAGCCCTTCCCCCGAAGCTGACCGTGCCGATGATCCTGTTCTTCCTTCCGGTCCTGTTCGCCGTCATCCTCGGCCCCGCCATCATGCAGTTTTCCGAACAGGGTGTCTTCGGCGACAAGAAGCAGTCGTCGAGCGAGCGCTAGGCCCCGCTTGCCGGCAGGCTTGAGACGCCGGCTCCGCGCACCCGCCCGCATACGAAAACGCCCCGGCGAACATCGCGCGGGGCGTTTTACGTGCGGGGGCAGGGTCGGGTTCAGCGGTCGACCGCGATGTAGCCCATATGAGTTCCCATGCCGCGATTGGTGCGCCGAAGAACCGGGCCCTCGCGATAGTTCGGGCGGGCGCGCACCGGCTTGGGCGGCTTGGCGGGGCTGTCCTTGATGCCCCACATCTTCTTGAAGCCCTTCCAGGACTGTTTGGCCATGTCGCCCGGCCGATAGCCATCGTCGACGCCGAAACATCTGGCGATGCAGGTTACCACCGTGGTGGAAACCTCGCCGACGGCCGTGCCGACCGCGAGGCCGACCGACGAGATGATCTTGGCGCGGGTACGTGCCGGCGTGCCGGCCGTCTTCAAGTCCCGGCCCATCCGCTGGATGCCGGATTCGCGGTTGAGGTTTGCGCCATCGCGTGCCGCCGCGGGCCCGGCTATCGTGGCGGTGATGCCGACCGCGAGGGTGGCTGCGAGGAAAATGGAGACCAGTTTTGCGAACATTTTTCGTCCCTTCCATTGAGATCGCGAACAAGCGTTACGTCAACTTGGTCGCGGGGCGGGGCGAAAAGGTTCAAGACTTTTTTGGACCCCCAACACGGGGGCGGGAAGGAAAGGCGCCGGATGCCGCGATATGGGGCCAACCGTGCTATGGTGACCGGGCGTTTTAGGAGCCCGCTTGATGCCGGCTACATTCGCGCTGAAAGGACCGGAAATGTCCAACACCCAAAAAGGTGCATGCTTTTGCGGCGCGGTTGCGATTGAAGTGACCGGCGCACCCGAGGCGATGGGGTATTGCCATTGCGAATCGTGCCGATCGTGGTCCGCCGGGCCGGCCAACGCCTTTACGCTCTTTAGGGCCGAAAATGTGAAGGTTACGAAGGGGGAGGCGCATGTCGGCCATTTCAGGAAGACCGAGCGGAGCGATCGGCAATACTGCACCCGGTGCGGCGGTCATCTCATGACCGATCACCCGCATTGGGGATTGATCGACGTCTACGCGGCGACGATCCCCGGACAGGCGTTCGTGCCCGGTGTGCATGTCAACTATGCCGAGACGGTTTTGCCGATGAGAGACGGCTTGCCAAAGATGAGCGATTTTCCGTCCGAACTGGGCGGTAGCGGCGAAACCGTGCCCGAATAGCGGCTCCACGACCCTGTCCCGCCCGTCGCGTGGCTAGCGGGTCGAATTGGCTCCTAAGAGGAACGGCTCTAGTTGGTCGCCTTCTTGTCTTCCTTCTTGATCTCGCTCCATGCGTTTTGCTGGGCGAGCATCGAGCGCAGATAGGCGACGTTGGCTTCAGCCTGGTTCGGTGACAATTCCTGGCGCGCCAGTTTTTCGGCCTCGTCGAACCGGCCTTGCAGGCCGACGACGAGCGCCAGGTTCTGCCGCACCCGGCTGTCGGCGCTCGGTGCGGCGGCCGCCTGCCTGAGATAGGTTTCGGCCGTTCTCAGGTCGCCTTCCAGCACATAGGACATGCCGAGATTGGACAGGATCGACGGCTCGTCGGGTTTCAGGTCCAGCGCTTTGCGGTAGAGCGTGCGCGCCTGCGCGGAATTGCCGAGCTGATCGAGGATCGCCGCTTCGGCCGAAAACAGCTTCCAGTCCGGATATTCCGGCGTCTGGGCGCGACGGACCGCGTCGAGCGCGGTCTCGAATTCTCCGGCTGCGGCCAGCGCCTTGCCGTAGGCGGCAAGCACCGAGCGGTCCTTGGGATGCGCGATCGCCAGCTTGCGCATCACCGCCAGCGACTGGTCCGTCTTGCCGGTCATCTGCAGCACGTTGGCGTAGCGTATAGCCACGCCTTTGTCGGTGGGGGCCTTGGCAAAGGCTTGTCCCAGCGAAACGGCGGCGTTTTGCAGTTCCTGCGACGACATTTGAGCGACCGGGCGCGCGCTGCCGCGATCGACCGAGCCGGTCGTCAGGCGTGAATTGGCGCAGCCCGCGACGCTTGCGGCCAACGCAACGGCGAGGGCGGCACGACGCCAGCGTCTTCCGGTTGCGTTCGCGTCGCGATTGGTCAACATGCGCTCGTCTCCGCTTCGCCGCGCCGCAGGTTTGATGATGCGGCTGTCTGGAGGCAGAAATATTCCGTTAACCCTAACGGACGGTTAAGGAAACCAAGGACAACTGCCCGATGCCCGTCGAACTGATCGCCGAAAAGCCGGCCGCCGCCCTGCCGGTCCATCTCGTCACCAAGGCCGGGCTCGAAACGGCCGGGCTCGATGCGGCCGCGCGCGCCTGGGCCGAAGCGCACGGGTTTTCGGGCAAGGTCGGCGAACTGCTGTGCTATCCCGACGCGGCCGGCCGCCTCGCTGGCGCGTTGCTGGGCTGCGCCGCGTCGCGGGACGGTTTTTCGCCGCTTGCCACCGGGCGGCTGGCGCGGCAATTGCCGCAGGGCGACTGGTTTTTCGCCACCCCTCTCGACGAGCCGGCAAACGCGGCGCTGGCTCTTCTGCTTGGCGGCTACCGTTTCGCCCGATACGGCAAGAAACAGGGCGACACGCTGCGTTTCGTTGCGCCGGAGGGCGTCGACGTCGAGCGCGTCAACCGCATTGCAGCTGGTGTGTTCATGGCCCGCGACCTGGTCAACACCCCGACCAACGATCTCGGCCCCGATGCGCTCGAGCAGGCCGCGCGCGATCTCGCCGCCCGGCACGGCGCCGACGTTTCGGTGGTCGTTGGCGAGGCGCTGCTTGAACGGAATTTTCCGATGATCCACGCCGTCGGTCGCGCCGCCGCCCAGGCGCCGCGCCTGATCGATCTGCGCTGGGGACCCCAAGATGCGCCGCGCGTCACCCTGGTCGGCAAGGGGGTCTGCTTCGACACTGGCGGACTCGACATCAAGCCGGCAAGCGGCATGCGCCTGATGAAGAAGGACATGGGCGGCGCGGCCAATGTTCTCGGCCTTGCGTCGATGATCATGGCGGCGGGCCTGAAGCTGCGCCTGCGCGTGCTGGTGCCGGCGGTCGAGAATGCGATTTCCGGCAATGCCTTCCGTCCCGGCGACGTTCTGAAAAGCCGCAAGGGACCGACGGTGGAGATCGGCAATACCGACGCCGAAGGCCGCCTGGTGCTCGCCGACGCGCTGGCGCTGGCCGACGAGGAAGAGCCGCAGCTTCTGATCGATATGGCGACCCTGACCGGCGCGGCGCGTGTCGCCCTCGGCCCGGACCTGCCGCCGTTCTACACCGACGACGACGCCTTCGCCGCCGCGCTGGCCGACGCGGCCGGGCGCGTCTGCGATCCGGTGTGGCGCATGCCGCTGTGGGCGCCCTACGATGCCGGGCTTTCCTCCAAGGTCGCCGACGTCAACAATGTCACCACCGACGGTTTTGCCGGCTCGATCACCGCCGCGCTCTTCCTGAAGCGTTTCGTCGAACGCGCCGCCACCTGGGCGCATTTCGACATCTTCGCCTGGAGCCCGACCGACCGGCCGCATGGCCTGGCCGGCGGCGAGGCGCAGGCGATCCGCGCGCTTGAGAGCCTGTTGGCGGCGCGCTACCCGGCTTGACCGGCTTGCCTCGCGCGGCATTTCGGGGTTGAATGAAACGGACCCGTAACAAGCCTTGCAAATCAAGGAAGACATGTCCGTATCCTTGCGTCCGAGCCAGGCATTGAGGCTGTGGCAGCAGGTATCGCTGTCGGAGGTGCTGGACGATCGCCCCGATCTGAGCATGCGCCAGACCGCCATCCTCCTGACCATCTATCTCGACCCGCCGCCCCACACCGTGCGCGGCCTGGCGGCACGGCTTGCCGTCACCAAGCCGGTCATCACGCGCGCACTCGACACGATGGGGGCGCTCGGGCTTGTCAGCCGGCATCGCGACGACAACGACAAGCGCAACGTGCTGATCAAGCGTACGGTCAAGGGCGCGCTCTATGTCGAGCGCCTCGGCGACGTGATCATCGAACGGGGACGGGAGCTGCCGCTGTGACGATACTGGACCGCAGGCTGCATGCCTATCGCGAGGATCTCGCCGACACGCGCCTGCAGGGCCGGGTCGCCGCGCCGCGCTTCGTGTCCCCGCGCGTAAGGCGGATCGCGAGCCCTGTCGTCGACCTGCTGGTCGGACCCGACCGCGCCTCGGGTGTCAATTCGCAATTGCTGCGCGGCGCCGATGTCGACCTGTTCGACGAACGCGGCGGGCTCGCCTGGGTCCAGGCGCGTGAGGACGGTTATGTCGGTTATGTCGACGCGAAGGTCCTGGCCGAGCCTGGCCCTGCCGCGACGCATGTCGTCGTCGCGCCGCGCACGTTTGTCTACGGTGAACCGGACATGAAGACGCCGCGCACCGCCGCGCTATCGATGGGAACGCGGCTTTCCGTGACCGGTGAGGCCGAAACCCGCGGCAGCCGCTTCGCGATCACCGCCGACGGCGAGGCCGTCTTTGCCGATCATCTGCGGCCCGTCGGCTGGGGCGCGCCGGACTATGTCGCCGTCGCCGAACAGTTCGAGCACACGCCCTATCTGTGGGGCGGCACGTCCGGTTTCGGCCTCGACTGCTCCGGCCTGGTCCAGCTTGCCCTGAAGATGGCCGGCACGGTGGTGCTGCGCGATTCCGACATGCAGGAAAAGATCGGCGCGCCGCTCGATCCGGGGCCGGATTTCCAGGCCGTGCGCCGGGGCGATCTGGTGTTCTGGAAAGGCCATGTCGCGATCGTTACCGCGCCGGGGGAGGTCATTCATGCCAACGGCAACACGATGACGGTGGCGCGCGAGCCGCTTGCAGCGGCCATCGCCCGCATCGCGCCCCTGTTCGGTGCGCCAACCGTCACACGCCGGCCCTGAGCGCGGTCGCGCGCTCTATATGCCGTCAGCGCCGCGGGCGCGATGCCTGTTCGGTGTCGGCGAACGGCGAGGGCGTTTGCGTGGCGGCGTCGAGCTGGACGAAAAACGCCGCGAGCGCGACGGCAACCAGCGTAAGCCTGACATGGTGATTGATGCGCGCCATGGTTTCTTCTCCGATCCGGTGTGGCGGACGGCGCTCGGCCGTCGCCACATGGTCGCGGCGGCGCCGGAGAAGGTTCAATGCGCGCTTGGGTCAAGCGGGTGAGGCGGCCGGCCGGGTTCAGTAGCCGGCCTTGCGATCGACGAGATTGCGCAGCGCCTCGCCGCGGTCGCAGGCATCCATCTGTTCCAGCATCGATCTGGCCAGGTGCTCGGGATCGGACGCGGCGGCGGCATGCGGGGTGACGAACACGCGCTCATGCGTCCACACAGGGCTCGTCTCGGGCAGCGGTTCGGTTTCGAAAACGTCGAGGCTCGCTTCCTTCAGCACGCCCTCGTCAAGGGCGCGCAAAATATCGGCGCCGTTGTGCAGGAGCCCGCGCCCGGCATTGATCAGCACCGCGCCGCCGAGCGGGTTGTCGCGCCGCAGCTTCGACAAAAGCGCGAAGTCGATCATGCCCTGCGTGGCCGGCGTCAGTGGCAGCAGCACGACCAGAATATCGGTCGCGCCCAGAAAGGCGTCGAGGCCTTCATCGCCCCCATAGACGCCGACGCCCTCGACCGGGGCGCCGCTCCGGCTCCAGCCATTGACCCGGAAGCCGAGCGCCAGCAGCGCCCTGGCTGCCGCGCGACCGAGCTCGCCGAGCCCCATTATGCCGACCGAAACCCTGTCCGCCGGCGGCTGGGAGGCCTCGATCCAGGCCTTGCGCCGTTGCTGCGCGCGGTAGAGAAAGCCCTGGCGGTGATGGTCGAGCACCCGCCACACCACATATTCGCTCATGTGCTGGGTCAGGTTGTCGGCCACCACGCGCACGATCGGCACGTCCGGCAGTTCCGGGTCGGCGAACAAATGGTCGACCCCGGCCCCGCCAGAGAAGATCGCCTTGAGGTTGGGAAGGCCGGACAACAGCCCGGGATTGCGGTTCCACACCACCGCATAGTGGATCGCGCTGTCGACCGGGCGTTCGCGTTCCAGCACCACTTCGCGGCCGACAGACAGCATCTTGCGCCAATGCTGCGGGTCGAACCCGGCGACGGACAGGAGAACGCGGCCTTTTGCGGGGTCTTGCATGGTGCTTGCGGTCTTGCGCCTGAAAAACTACTGGCTGACCACGCCTTCCGGCGCGGCGGTGATGTCGAAGGCGGCGGCGAGCAGGGCCCGCGTGTAGTCCGATTGCGGCTCGCGGAAGATCCGCTCGGCCGGTCCCGCTTCCACGATCTTGCCGTTGCGCATCACGATCACCTCATTGGCGAGCGCGCGCACCACCTTCAGATCGTGGCTGATGAACAGATAGGCCAGGTCGTGGCGTTTCTGCAGGTCGCGCAGCAGGTCGACCACCTGCGCCTGCACGCTCATGTCGAGCGCTGAGGTCGGTTCGTCGAGCATGACGAATTTCGGCTTCAGCACCATGGCGCGCGCGATCGCGATGCGCTGGCGCTGACCGCCGGAAAATTCGTGCGGGTAGCGGAAGCGGGTCTGCGGATCGAGCCCGACCTCGTCGAGAACCGCCACCACGCGCCGGTCGCGTTCGTCCGCCGACAGCGCCTTTTCGTGGATGGAGAGCCCTTCCTCGATGATCTCGGCCACCGACATACGCGGGCTGAGCGAGCCGAACGGATCCTGGAACACGATCTGCAGTTCGCGGCGCAGGGGACGCATTTCCTTGAACGACAGGGCGTCGATGGCGCGTTCTCCGAAGCGTATGCCGCCTTGCGAGGCGATCATCCGGCACAGCGCCAGCCCCAGCGTGGTCTTGCCCGAGCCCGATTCGCCGACCACGCCGACGGTCTGGCCGGCGCGCAGCGTGATGTCGACGCCGTCGACCGCCTTCACGTAGTCGACCGTGCGGCGCATGAAGCCCTTCTTGATCGGAAACCACACCCGGATATCGTCGCCGCTCATCACCTGCCGGGCGGCCGCGTCGGCCGGCGGCGGCTCGCCCTTCGGCTCTGCGGCCAGAAGGTGCCTGGTATAGTCATGTTGCGGATTGTCGAAGATCTCTTGCGTCGGCCCGGCTTCGACGATCCTGCCCTTGGTCATCACGCAGACGCGGTCGGCGATGCGCCGCACGATGCCGAGATCGTGGGTGATGAACAGCATCGACATGCCGTTCTTGCGTTTCAACTCGTCCAGAAGCTCCAGGATCTGGGCCTGGACGGTAACGTCGAGCGCGGTGGTCGGCTCGTCGGCGATCAGCAATTGCGGTTCGTTGGCGAGCGCCATGGCGATCATCACGCGCTGGCGCTGGCCGCCGGACAATTGGTGCGGATAGGCGCCGAGCCGTTTTTCGGGCTCGCGGATGCCGACCTCTTCGAGCAGCGCCAGCGTGCGCGCGCGGGCGGCGGTGTCGCTCATGCCCTGATGCAGTTTCAACACCTCGCCGACCTGCTGCTCGATACTGTGCAGCGGGTTGAGCGAGGTCATCGGCTCCTGGAAGATCATGGTGATGTCGCGCCCGCGGATCCTGCGCAGCGCCTGTTCCTTCGCGCCGAGCAGGTCCTGGCCATCGAACAGGATTTCGCCGGAGGGATGGCTGGCCGCCGGATAGGGCAGGAGCTTCAGCACCGATAGCGCCGTCACCGACTTGCCCGAGCCGGACTCGCCCACCAGCGCCACCGTCTCGCCGCGGCCGATGTCGAACGACACGCGGTCGACGGCGAGGCTTTGTTTCTCGTCCTGCGAGAAGGCGACGGAAAGATCGCGAACGGAAATAAGGGGCGCGCTCATTTGAACGTCTTCCGGGGGTCGAAGGCGTCGCGGGTCGCCTCGCCGATGAAGATCAGGAGCGACAGCATCAGCGAGATCACCACGAATCCGGTAATGCCGAGCCAGGGCGCGTTGAGGTTCTGCTGGCCCTGTTTGAGAAGTTCTCCCAAGGAGGCCGAACCCGGCGGCAGGCCGAAGCCGAGAAAGTCGAGCGAGGTCAGCGTGGTGATCGAGCCGTTGAGGATGAACGGCAGGAAGGTCAGCGTCGCCACCATCGCATTGGGCAAGAGGTGGCGGAACATGATCGTGCGGTTGGGCACGCCGAGCGCGCGCGCGGCGTTGACATATTCGAAGTTGCGCGCCCGCAGGAATTCCGCCCGCACCACGCCGACGAAGCCGACCCAGGAAAACAGCAGCATGATCGCCAGCAGGATGAAGAAGCCGGGCGGCAGCACGGCGGCGATGATCAGGATCAGGTAGAGCACCGGGACCGACGACCAGATTTCGATGAAACGCTGGAACAACAGGTCGGTCCAGCCGCCGAAATAGCCTTGCACGGCGCCGGCCGACACCCCGATCAGCGCCGAGCACAGCGTCAGCGCCAGGCCGAACAGCACCGAGATGCGGAAGCCGTAGATCGCCCGCGCCAGCACGTCGCGGGTCTGGTCGTCCGTGCCGAGCCAGTTCCAGTTGCCGAGCGTGCAGCTCGGATCGTCGGCGCCCTGCGGATAGCGCGCGCAGCGCGTCTCGCGGTCGTAGAGCCAGGACGGCTTGGCCGGCGCGGCTTCGGGAATCTCGTTGTTGACGGTGCGGTAGGAATAGCGGACCGGCGGCCAGATCAGCCAGCCATTGGCTTCGATCTCCTCGAAGATCACCGGGTCGCGATAATCGGTAACGGCGAGGAAGCCGCCGAATTTTTCCTCCGGATAGTCGACCAGCACCGGAAACAGGATCTCGCCCTTGTAGGAAGCCAGCACCGGTTTGTCGTTGGCGATGAACTCGGCGAACATCGACAGCACGAACAGCACCAGGAAAATCCACAACGACCAGTAGCCGCGGCGGTTCGCCTTGAAATTCTGCCAGCGGCGCTGGTTGAGCGGCGACAGCCAGCCGCGGCGCGGCGCTGCGGCGTCCGGGGCGGTGAGGGAGCGTTGCATCACACGTCCCTCCGCTCGAAATCGATACGCGGATCGATCCAGGTATAGACCAGGTCCGAAATCAGCCCGACGACGAGACCGATCAGCGAAAAGATGAACAGGTTGGCGAACACCACCGGGTAGTCGCGGTCGAGCACCGAGCGGAAGCCCAGAAGGCCGAGCCCGTCGAGCGAAAAGATGTTCTCGATCAGCAGCGACCCGGTGAAGAAGGCCGAGATGAAGGCGGCCGGGAAGCCGGCGATGATGATCAGCATCGCGTTACGGAACACGTGACCGTAAAGCACCTGGCGTTCCGTCAGCCCCTTGGCGCGCGCGGTCACGACATATTGCTTGCGGATTTCGTCGAGGAAGGAGTTCTTGGTCAGCAACGTGTTGGTCGCGAAGGCCGACAGCACCATCGCCGTCAACGGTAGGGTCAGGTGCCAGAAATAGTCGACGATGCGTTCCGGCCAAGACAGCTCGTGCCAGTTGTCGGAGATCAGGCCGCGCAGCGGGAACCAGTCGTAGAACGAGCCGCCGGCGAAAAGCACCATCAGCAGAATTGCGAACAGGAAGCCGGGAATGGCGTAGCCGACGATGACGATGCCGCTGGTCCAGATGTCGAAGCTGGAGCCGTCCTTGACCGCCTTGCGAATGCCGAGCGGAATCGAGATCAGGTAGGAGATCAGCGTGATCCACAGGCCGAGCGAGACTGAAACCGGCATTTTTTCCAGGATCAGGTCCAGCACGGAAATGTCGCGGAAGAAGCTTTCGCCGAAATCGAACCGGGCATAGTCCCACAGCATCTTGAAAAACCGCTCGAGCGGCGGCTTGTCGAAGCCGAATTGCACCTCGAGCTGCTTGATGAACTCGGGGTCGAGCCCCTGCGCGCCGCGATATTTGGAATCGCCGGCATCGAAGTCCTGCACGCCTGAATCGCCGCCGCCGCCCGAAATGCGATCGGCCGCGTCGCCGCCCTGGCCGGTGATGCGCGCAATCACCTGTTCGACCGGTCCGCCCGGCGCGAACTGGATGACGGTAAATGAGATCGCCATGATCCCGAACAGGGTCGGGATCATCAAAAGCAGGCGTCTGAGGATATAGGCTCCCATCAGCCCGCCGCCCCGCTGCCCGCGTTCATGTCCGAGCGCCTAGGATTTCCCAATTGCCTCTGCCTTGTCAGGATCGACCCACCACAATGTCTCGACCGGGAAGCCGTAATCGGGTTTCGGCTCCTTGAAGCCGAACATGTCCCAATAGGCGGCCCGGTGATTCGCCGCATGCCAATTTGGAATCCAGTCGTGCCGCGCGCGCAAGACCCGGTCGAGCGCCCGCATGGCCACGGTGAAGCGCTCGCGGTCGCCGGCTTCTTCGGCAAGCGCAATCAGCGCATCGACCGCGGGGTCGGCCGTTCCGGCCAGATTGCGCGAGCCGGGCAGCCCGGCCGAACGCGAATGGAAATAATGCGTCAGCTCGTCGCCGGTCGGCGTGGCGGTGAAGGAGGCGGCGATGCCCAGCATGTCGAAATCGAAATCGAGCTGGCGCGCCTGGTACTGCGTTGCGTCGACCAGGCGGATCGAGGCGTCGATGCCAATCGCCTTCATGTTCTCGACAAGCGGCGAATCGACCCGCACGAACACCTGGTCGCGCACCAGGATCTCCAGCGTGAGCGCCTCGCCCTTGTCGTTGCGCACCAGCGTGCCGTCGCGCGCCCAGCCGGCTTCCGCCAGAAGCCGTGCGGCGCGGGAAAGCAGCACCCGGTCGCGGCCCGACCCGTCGGAGACCGGCGGGGTGACCGCCTCGCCGAACGCCTCTTCGGGAATCTGCCCGCGAAACCGTTCCAGAATTTCCAGTTCCTCGGGCGAGGGCAGGCCGGTAGTCTTGTAGTCCGAGCGCTCGAAGGTCGAGTGCGAGCGTTCATAGGCGCCGTAAAACAGGTTGCGGCGCGTCCACTCGAAATCGAAGCACAGCCCGACCGCCTCGCGCACGCGGCGGTCGCTAAATCGCTCGCGTCGCTGGTTGAGTGCCCACGCATGCATCGACGGGCGCAACTCGGACGGAAATTCGCGCTTGACCACCTTGCCGTCCTCGACGGCGGGAAAGTCGTAGCCGGTCGCCCACACCCGCGAGGTGAATTCCTGCCGGTAGGTCACCTCGCCCTTCTTGAAGGCTTCGAACCCGGCCTGGCGCTCTTGATAGAATTCGATGCGGATCCGGCCGAAATGGCCGAGTCCCTTGGCGACCGGCAGCTCGCGCGCCCAGTAATCCTCGACCCGGTCATATTCGATCCAGCGCCCCGGCTCGAACCGGCCGACCTTGTAGGCGCCCGAGCCGAGCGGCGGCCTGAGTTCGGAACTGTCGAACGGATGCGTCTCGTAAAAGGTCCGCGAGACGATCGGAAATACCGATACGCCCAGAATGGTGCGCGCCGACTGGTCGCCGGAAAAACTGATGCGGAAGGTGTGGTCGTCGACCGCGACGGCCTCGCGCATGTGCGTCAGCGGCAACAGCAGGCTCGGATGGCCTTTTTCCTTGAACAGATTGTAGCTGAAGGCGACGTCGTGCGCGGTCAGCGGGCTGCCGTCGTGAAAGCGGGCCTGCGGCCGCAGCGCGAAGGTGAAGCTGTTGCGATCGTCCGAGATCGACACGGTTTCCGCAACCAGCCCGTAGAGCGCGTCGGGCTCGTCGAGCGCACGCGTCATCAACGCGTCGAAACACAGTTCCATGCGCGGCGGCGCGTCGCCGCGCGACACGAAACTGTTCAGCGTGTTGAAGGTCAAAACGTTCTGATTGAACCCCCAGTTCGGCGGCGCGAAATTGAACGTGCCGCCTGCCGGTGCGTCCGGGCTCGCATAGTCGAAATGGGTGAAGTCGGGCGCGTATTTGAGATCGCCGAAGGCCGACAGCCCGTGCAGGCTGCGGCCCGTCGGTGGCGCGGCCAGCGCCGCACCGGGCAAGTGGGCAAGGCCAAGCGCGGCGCCGGCCAGGGCCAGGAAATCGCGGCGGGGCAAGGTGTTTGTCATGGCTGGGCCCGGCTCAGTTCTGGCCGCTCGTTTTTCCGGCAAGGGCCGCCGCCTTCTCCGGATCGATCCACCATGAATCGATATCGGCGCCGATATAGGACGGCTGCTCGTCGGGAATGCCGAACTTGTTCCAGTAGGCGAGCCAGAGCACCGAGCGGTGCCATTGCGGCACGACGTAGAAATTCCACAGCAATACCCTGTCGAGCGCATGGGTCGCCGCCACCAGTTCCGCGCGATCCTTGGCGTAGATCACCTTTTCCACCAGCGCGTCCACCACCGGGTCCTTGATGCCGGGAAGGTTGCGCGAGCCGGGCTGGTCGGCCGCCGTCGAGCCCCAGAATTCGCGCTGTTCGTTGCCGGGCGACAGCGACTGGGCGAATTGTCCGGTGAGCGAATCGAATTCGAAGCCGCGCAGCCGGTTGACATATTGCGAGGTATCGACGATCCGAAGCGTGGCGTCGATGCCGAGCTTGCGCAGCGTGGCGATATAGGAACCGGTGATCACCTCGTCGGTCGGGCTGCGGCCTAGAAATTCTATTCTGAACTGCTCTCCGCTCGCCTCGCTGACCAGCTTACCGCCCTTGATCACCCAGCCCGCCTCGGCAAAAAGCTTGACGGCGCTGCGCAGATGGGTGCGCTCCGCCTGTGGGCTGTCATAGACCGGCAGGGTGAATTCCTCGGTGAAGACTTCCGGCGGCAACTGGTCTCGGAATTCTTCGAGAATGGCCAGTTCGCGCCCCCCGGGCAGGCCGGACGAGGCCAGTTCGCCGCCTTCGAAATAGCTGTCGGTGCGTGTGTTCTGGCCGTAGAAGAGGTTGCGGTTCATGCTCTCGAAATCGAGCGCGATGGTCAGCGCCTGGCGCACCTTGCGGTCCTGGAATTGCGGCCGCCGCAGATTGAGCACGAAACCCTGCATCGGTTCGTTGCTCGAGGTTGGAAATTCGCGCTTGATGACGTCGCCGGCCTTGAAGGCGGGAAAGTCGTATTCCACCGTCCAGCGTCTCGAGCTGTTTTCCGGCCTGATGTCCTCGAGCCCGCCTTTGGTGAAGGCCTGCCATTCGGCATTCTGATCCTGGATATAGATATATTTGCGCCGGTCGAAATTGTTGCGTCCGACATTCACCGGCAGATCCGCCGCCCAATAATCCTCGACGCGCCGCCACACGATTTCCGCTCCGGGCCGGAAGCTCTCGATCCGGTAGGCGCTCGAGCCGAGCGGCGGTTCCAGCGTCGGTTGGGTGACGTCGCGCTTGTTGCCCTTGGCGTCGACACCGTCCCACCATTGTTTGGGCAGAACCGGCATGTCGCCCAGAATATGCGGCAATTCGCGATTGCCGGTCTGGTCGAAGGAGAATTCGATCTCGCGTTCCGAAAGCGCCTTGGCCTCGGTCACGCTGGAGAAGTAGCGATTGAAATTGGGGCTGTTTTCTTTCAGCACGCCGAAGGTCCACACCACGTCGTCGGCGGTGATCGGTGTGCCGTCGTGCCATTTGGCTTGCGGGTTGAGCCGATAGGTGGCCGACGAATAGTCGTCGGGATATTTGTAGGCTTCAGCGATCAGCGGGTGGCTCGTGCCCGGCTCGTCGGTCGATTGCTGCATCAGCGTGTCCCACAACAGACCGCCGAAAAAATTCAGCCCGGCCGCCGGCGTGCCGCGCACGATGAACGGGTTGAAACTGTCGAACGTGCCGGCCGTAACCGAATTCAGCGTGCCGCCCTTCGGCGCGTCGGGATTGACGTAGTCGTAATGGGGAAATTCGTCGAGATATTTGGAGGTCCCGATCAGCGAGGTCGTGGTATGCCACTGCCCGTCGGCCGCGCGGGCATGTTCGGCCGGCGGCGTCAGCAGCATGGCTCCCAGACACATGCTTGCGAATATCGAAAAACGCCTCATCTCACTCCCTTCGATCTTGCCGGCTCGGCTGGTCCGCCGCGTGCCGCGGTGAAACCGCATCCGCTGTTTCTGGCACAGGCTAACAAAAAAAGCCGGGGCGAACCCGGCTTTTTCGTGGAATTGAGATTACAATTTGGTCATTCGGCGGCCGGCTTCTCGGCCTCTTCGCCGGTGCTGCCGGCGTCGGCTGCGGGAGCCGCGTCGCTTTCGGCGGCCGGTTCCGCGTTGGCTTCCGCAGCCGGCTTCTCGCCCGCGGCGGCATCGGCGGCGGTATCGTCCGCCTGGGCGGCCTGTTCCTCGCTCGGCACGTCCGGCAACGGCGCCGGATTGTCCGACAGCGTGTGCAGATAGGCGATCAGGTCGGCGCGCTGGTCCGGCTTCTTGATGCCGGCAAAGCCCATCGCGGTGCCTTTCACCAGGCCTTTCGGCGAAGCCAGGAAGTCGTCCAGATGCTGGTAATCCCACACGACCGTGCCGTCCTGGGCGAATTCCTGCATCGCGCCGGAATAGGAAAAGCCCTCATGCGTGCCGATCGGCCGGTTGACGATGTCCCACAGATTGGGACCGACCTTGTTGGCGCCGCCCTTGTCGGCCGTATGGCAGGCCGCGCATTTCTTGTACACGGTCTCGCCCGCACCGGCATCGGCCGAGGCCAGGCGCACGGCGATCGGCTCGATTTCGGGAGCGGCCGGGCCGCCGCCGCCGCCTTCCTCTTCCGCCACCTCGATCGCGTAGCCGGCATTCTCCGGCGCTGGGCTAGCAAAGATCGAATCCGACACAATGCCTATGGTGAACACCACAAAAGCCGCGCCGAGCAGCCCGCCGAGCAGTTTGTTGAGTTCGAATGAATCCATGTGAACCGGGGCTCCTGAAATCCGTGACCGCCTGCCGCCGCATACGGTCCGCACCGGCTTGAACCGGCCAAGTTGCGCGGAACGGGTCTAGGTCTTTTGCTACGGCCTTGCAACACATATAAGGGCTATTCCATGTGAGACCTTTTGCCACTTTTCCCGCCCCAGATGTCGATTGTCATTCTCATACCAGCCCGCATGGGCTCCACCCGCCTGCCGGGAAAGCCGCTCGCCGACATCGCCGGCAAGCCGATGATCGCCCATGTCGCGGCGCGGGCGGTTGAAAGCGGGCTCGGCCGCGTCGTCGTGGCCGCCGACAGCGACGAGATCTGCAGCAGCGTGCGCGCCCATGGCCACGAGGCGGTGCTGACCGGCGGCCATCACCAATCGGGATCGGACCGCATCTTCGAAGCCCTGCAAACGCTTGATTCGACGGGCGAGGTCGAAACCGTGATCAATCTTCAGGGCGACCTGCCCACGATCGATCCCGCCGATGTCGCGGCCGTGCTGGAGCCGTTGCGCCGGCCCGAGGTCGATATCGCCACGCTCGGCGTGGAAATCGTCGCAAACGACGAAAAGACCAATCCCAACGTCGTTAAGATCGTCGGTTCGCCGACGGCGCCGGCGACGTTGCGGGCGCTTTATTTCACCCGCGCCACCGCCCCGTGGGGCGAGGGGCCACTCTACCATCATGTCGGCATCTATGCCTACCGGCGCGCCGCGCTGGAACGTTTCGTCGCACTCGCACCCTCGCCGCTGGAGCAGCGCGAGAAACTGGAACAGTTGCGCGCGCTCGAAGCCGGCATGCGCATCGATGCCCGCATTGTCGACGCCGTTCCGCTTGGCGTCGACACCCCCGCCGATCTCGAACGCGCCCGCGCGACGCTCACCACCCGAGGAAACTGACCGTATGTCGTCCAAAACCAACAAGATCGCCTTTCAGGGCGAACCGGGCGCCAATTCAGACACCGCCTGCCGCAATATGTTTCCCGAGATGGAGGCGCTGCCCTGCGCGACGTTCGAGGACGCCTTCAACGCGGTCGAGACCGGCAAGGCCGATCTGGCGATGATCCCGATCGAAAACACGATCGCCGGCCGCGTGGCCGACATCCACTATCTGCTGCCGGAATCGCGGCTGCATATCGTTGGCGAGTATTTCTTGCCGATACATTTCCAGCTGATGACGCTGCCTTCGGCCGACATCGACGACATCAAGGCCGTCTACAGCCACATTCACGCGCTCGGCCAGTGCCGCAAGGTGATCCGCCGCCACCGCTGGAAGTCGGTGGTCGCCGGCGACACGGCCGGCGCGGCGCGGCTTGTTGCCGAGGAGGGCGACCCCACCCGGGCCGCGCTGGCCCCCCGGCTGGCCGCGGAACTCTACGGGCTCAAGATCGTCGCCGAGAACGTCGAGGACACCGACAGCAACGTGACGCGTTTCGTGGTGCTGTCGAAGACCAGGCGCTGGGCCGAGCGTACAAGCCCCGACACCACGATGATGACCACCTTCATCTTCCGCGTGCGCAACCTGCCGGCCTCGCTCTACAAGGCGATGGGCGGGTTCGCCACCAACGGCGTCAACATGACCAAGCTGGAGAGCTACCAGCTCGGCGGCAAGTTCTTCTCGACACTGTTTTACGCCGATGTCGAGGGCCATCCCGACGACCGCAACGTGGCGCTGGCGCTCGAGGAACTGCAGTTCTTTTCGCGCGAGGTGCGCATTCTCGGCGTCTACGAGGCCCACGCCTTCCGCGCCACCCAGAGCGAGGACGACTGACCCCGCTCACGCGACGGCGGCCCGATTTGGGCTCCGGCGCGCCGCCGGGCGGTCGCTAACCCTCGGCGTCCGCCCAGGCTCTGATCAAGGTGTGGGCGATCGCCATTTTCGGCGGCACCAGAACGCCGCCGGGATGCAGCCCGTTGACGATCTGCCGGGTTTCGGCCCGGCTGAACCAGCGGCAGTCCTCCAGTTCCGTGGCGTCGGCGTCGATCGTCTCGGAGACGGCCTCGCCATAGCAGCCGATCATCAGCGAATGCGGGAACGGCCATGGCTGGCTGGCGTGGTAGACGACCCGTCCTATCCGGATGCCGGCCTCCTCGAAGGTTTCGCGGCGCACGGCGTTTTCGATCGTCTCTCCGGGTTCCACGAACCCGGCCAGACAGGAATACATGCCCGGCATGAAATGCGGGCTGCGGCCCATCAGGCAGGCGTCGCGCGTCACCGCGAGCATGATGACGACCGGGTCCGTGCGCGGAAAGTGATCGGCTCCGCAGGACGGGCAGGTCCGCTTGCAGCCGCCGTCGCGCATCTGCGAGCCCGCGCCGCAGCGGCTGCAGAAACGATGGCTGTGGTGCCAGGCCAGCATTGCCGCGCCCTGCGCCAGCGCGCCGAGCGCGGCCGGGTCGAGCAGCCCCTGCATATAGATCGAGCGGTAGTCGATCGCCTTGACGGCATCGGGCAGATCGTCGGCCTCGCGCCCGGCCGGCGCCGCCACAACCGGTCCGGCCGCATCCCATCCCAGCAACACCGCGTCGGCCAGCCTGGCGTCGAGCGCCCGCGCCTCGTCCGCGCCGTACCAGGCCGAAAACCCGTCGCCGGCCTTTTTCAGCTGCATGCGCCCGCCGCCCATCACCATCACGCGGCAGGCGGGATCGGCAAGTGCGGTCTCGACATCGTCGTCCCTGCGGTTTTCCGACTGCCGGTCGATCGCGTTGCCGGCGAAGCCGACAAACTGGCTCGCCTCGCGTTCGGGCGCGTCGAACAGATGAAATCGCATGGGGTCAGCTCTCGTTTACGGAGTGTCGGGCCGTGACAACCCTTGTCGGATCGACTCCACGAACCGGTGCAGGTCCTCGCGGCGATAGGGTTCGCGCAAACCGTGCCCCCAGACCGGGCCGGGCCAGTTCGGGTCGCCTTCCGCGCGTGCGACGATATGGACATGGAGCTGGCGCACCATATTGCCGAGCGCGGCGACGTTGATCTTGGTGCACCCGGTCTGCTCCTTCAGCGCCTGGCCGACCAAATTGACCTCGAAGGTAATCATGGTCTGGTCGAGCGGCGTCAGCTCGAACAGTTCCTCAACGCCGGTGCGGTGCGGCACCAGGATGAGCCAGGGCCAGCGGCGATCGTTCATGACGCGCAGCTCGCACAGGCCGAGCCAGATCAGCGGCTCGCTTTCCGCATTCAACCGCCGGTCAAGGATGAAACCGCGTTCTTGCCCCCGCATCATGGGCGTTCCCCGATATGCTTCGATGAAGGCTAGAACCGTTCACCGTCAAATGGAAGCGGTTTGATGGGGTGGTCTTTTCGGGTCGGCGGGTGGAAGACGCGGCCACGGGAGGGGGATCGGGCGCGGATCTGGGCGGCAAGGCGGGTCTATCGGTCACGCGCCTTTCCGCAGGGGGCGGCGCCGGCGCGCCGTAGCGGCCGCCACACGCCATGCCGCGTCTCCGGGCGTCGTCGTCGCGTCGCGGCCTCTTGCATTTGGCGCCGCAATTGACGATATGGAGCGTGGGAGGTTGGTGGTGGACGAGCCACTCGCCAACCGGGTCAGGTCCGGAAGGAAGCAGCCCTAACGAGCCACGGCACGGGTCATCGTGCCAGCCTCCCACCTCACCGTTGCGCTCCAGGGCCAATCGACATTTCGAGTTCGGGCGCGGCGCGGCATTGACGCCGCCCGGCCGCCGCGCGAGATTTGAACGGACCGGGCGTCCAGTCCGGGCAGTCAGACGGAGCGACATCGATCCATGAGCGAAGCCGGCGCAGGCGACAGCAGGGAGCGTGCCTATCGCGTGCTCGCCCGTAAGTACCGGCCGAGCGATTTCCAGGATCTGATCGGCCAGGAGCCGATGGTACGCACGCTGACCAACGCGTTCGCCAGCGGGCGTATCGCCCAGGCCTGGATGCTGACGGGTGTGCGCGGGGTCGGCAAGACCACGACGGCGCGCATTCTGGCCCGTGCCCTCAATTACAAGACCGAGGCTGTCGACCTGCCTTCGATCGACCTCGCCCAACCGGGCGAGCACTGCCAGGCGATCATGGAAGGCCGGCATGTCGATGTCATTGAGATGGACGCCGCCTCGCATACCGGCATCGACGACATTCGTGAACTCATCGAGCAGGTCCGCTATGCGCCGGTGTCGGCCCGCTACAAGGTCTACATCATCGACGAGGTCCACATGCTGTCGACGCAGGCCTTCAACGGCCTGCTCAAGACGCTCGAGGAACCGCCGCCGCATGTGAAGTTCATCTTCGCCACCACCGAGATCCGCAAGGTGCCGATCACGGTCCTGTCGCGCTGCCAGCGTTTCGACCTGCGCCGTATCGACGCCGGTCTCATGGTGGAGCATCTGCGCAAGATCGCCGCCAGGGAGGAGATCACCGTCGAGGACGAGGCGCTGGCGATGATCGCCCGCGCCGCCGAGGGCTCGGTGCGCGACGCGCTCTCGATCTTCGACCAGGCGATCGCCCACAGCGCCGGCGCGGTGACGGCGGCAACCGTGCGCGACATGCTGGGGCTGGCCGACCGCGCCCGCGTCATCGACTTGTTCGAACGGCTCATGCAGGGCGACATCGCCGCCGCGCTGGCCGAGTTCCGCGCCCAGTACGACGCCGGCGCCGACCCGGCCGCCGTGTTGACCGACCTTGCCGAGTTCACGCATCTCGTGACCCGGCTGCGTTTCGTGCCCGAGGCGTCCGCCGACGCCGCCCTGACCGAGGACGAGCGCGTGCGCGGACCCAGGCTGGCCTCCGATCTGTCGATCCGGGTTCTGTCCAGGGCCTGGCAGATGCTGTTGAAGGGCATTCCCGAGGTCCAGGCCTCCAGCCGCCCGGTCAGTGCTGGCGAAATGGTGCTGATCCGCATGGCGCATGCCGCCGACCTGCCGACGCTCGACGAGGTGCTGAAGCGCGCCGACGACGGCGCCGGGCCCGCACCGTCCGGCGGACCCGCTCGTAGCACCTCCGCGCCGGGCCCGGGCGCCGGCGCGCGCGCGGTGTCGGCGCCGGTTGCCGTTGCCTCGTCAAATGGCGGCGCGACCATGCGGCTGGCGGCAGCGACGCCGGAACCGGCAATTCAGCCGCAACAGCCCGCGCCGTCCGAGGCCGCGCAGGCCGAGCCGGGCATCGCCTCGCTCGCCGATATCGCCGCGCTCGCCGACCGCAATCGCGACCTGGCCTTCAAGGTGCTGGTGAAACGCTGCGTGCGGCCCGTCAGGATCGAGCCGGGCCGGCTCGAGGTCAGCCTGACCGACGACGCGCCGAAGACGCTGCTGGGCGACATCACCTCCCGCCTGCAGCAATGGACCGGCCGGCGCTGGATCGTGTCCTTGTCGCGCGAACGCGGCGACGACACGATGGCCGAGAAGGAAGCCAACCTGCGCGAGAGTGCGATTCTCGACGCGCGCGCCGATCCCGAGGTCGCGGCGATCCTGGCCCGCTTTCCCGGCGCCCGCATCATCGACGTGCGCATCCCCGACGCGGTCGCCGACGACGACCCCATGGTCGAGCCGGCGCCGGACGCCGACGAAGACGACAGCTGAACACGAGGACAGTGCAATGAAGGATCTGATGGGCCTGATGGGCAAGGCCAAGGAAATGCAGGCCAAGTTCGAGGCCATGCAGCAGGAGATCGCCGAGCTCGAGGCGTCGGGCCAGTCCGGCGGCGGGCTCGTCAACGTCACGCTTTCGGGCAAGGGCGAGATGAAGCAGCTCAGGATCGACCCGTCCCTGTTCAAGGAGGACGATGTCGAGATTTTGGAAGATCTGATCGTGGCTGCGCACAACGACGCCAAGGCCAAGGCCGAGGCGCTGATGCAGGAAAAGACCAAGGAACTGACCGCCGGCCTGCCGATTCCCCCCGGCTTCAAGCTGCCGTTTTAGGTCGGGCGCGCGGCCGGGCGCGGGGTGACGTCGTTGTCCTCGCCCGGCCCGCTCTGGTATCTTCCCGCGCAGGCTCCCATATCCGTGCCATGATCCCGATTTCCGTTCTCGACCTGGCGCCCGTCGCCGAAGGCAGCGACGCCGCCCGGTCACTGGCCAACACGCTCGACCTGGCGCGCCATGCCGAGGGCTGGGGCTACCGCCGCTACTGGCTGGCCGAGCACCACAACATGCCCGGCATCGCCAGCGCCGCCACGGCGGTGGTGATCGGCCAGGTCGCGGCGGCGACTTCGACCATCCGCGTCGGCGCCGGCGGCATCATGCTGCCCAACCACGCGCCGTTGATGGTCGCGGAAGCCTTCGGCACGTTGGAGGCCCTTCACCCGGGCCGCATCGATCTCGGCCTCGGCCGCGCGCCGGGCACCGACATGGCGACCGCCCATGCGCTGCGTCGCGGGCTCAACGCCGATCCCAACGCCTTCCCGCAGGACGTGGTCGAGTTGATCGACTGGTTCCGTCCGCCGCAGCCGGGCCAGCGCGTGCAGGCGGTGCCAGGCGCCGGTCTGGACGTGCCGATCTGGATATTGGGCTCCAGCCTGTTCGGCGCCCAGCTCGCCGCCGCGCTCGGCCTGCCCTACGCTTTCGCCTCGCATTTCGCGCCGGCCGAGATGGAAAACGCCGTGCGGATCTATCGCGAACGGTTCAAGCCGTCCGAACAGCTCGCCAAACCCTATGTCATGCTGGGCATGAGCGTGTTCGCCGCCGAGACCGACGCGGCGGCGCGGCTTTTGTTCTCCTCGCAGCAGCAGGCTTTCGTCAATCTGCGCTCCGGCCGGGCCGGCAAGCTGCCGCCGCCGGTTGAAAATTACGAAGACACGCTCGACCCGTCCGCCAGGGCGATGCTCGCCCAGGCGCTTTCCTGCGCGGTGGTGGGATCGCCGGAGACGGTCAAGACCGGCATTGCCGATTTCGCGCGCCGCACCGGCGCCGACGAGTTGATCGTCACCGGACAGATCTTCGACCACGGTGCCCGGCTGCGCTCCTTCGAGATCCTGGCCGATTGCCATCGCGCCCTGGCGCGGGCCGCCTGATGGAGGCGCGGCACGACCTCACGGATCGGACGGTACCGGCGAATGATCCGGGCGCGGCCGGGCTCGATCTCGACGCCTATTTCCGCCGCATCTCCTATCATGGCGAGCGCGCGGCGACGCTGGAGGTGCTGCGGCAGCTTCATCGTCTGCATCCGCAGGCGATTGCCTTTGAAAATCTCGATCCGTTGCTCGGTCGGCCGGTGAAGCTGGACCTGGCTTCTGTGCAGGACAAGCTCGTCCGCTCGAGGCGCGGCGGCTATTGTTTCGAGCACAATCTTCTGTTCTGGCAGGTGCTTTCCGCGCTCGGCTTCCAGGTGACGGGGCTCGCCGCCCGGGTGATGTGGGGCCAGCCGGACGAAACCGCGATTCCGCGCGCGCATATGCTTTTGTGCATCGCGCTCGACGGCGAGACCTGGCTCGCCGATGTCGGTTTCGGCCGCATGACCCTGACCGCGCCGCTGCGCCTTGTTGCGGGTGTGGTCCAGTCGACCCCGCACGAAGACTACCGCATCGTCGATGGCGGCGATCATTTCCGCCTGCAGGCCGCGGTCGACGGCGACTGGCGTCCCGTCTACCATTTCGACCTGCAGCCGCAGCAGCCGATCGACTACCGGGTCTCCAGCTATTACATGGCGACCCATCCCCAATCGCATTTCACCTGGACCATCATGGCGGCGCGGCCGACCCCCGAAGGGCGTTTCACGCTGTCGAACGATCGCCTGACCTTTCGCGGACTGGACGGAACCAACCGTCAGCGCCGGCTGGAATCGACCGACGATTTCGTCGAAACGTTCCGCACCGATTTCGGCGTCGACATCCCCGATCAAGCAGGCTTCGCGGCGCGGATCAGGGCAACCGGCATTTTGAAAGACGCTTAGGGCGTTTCCAGGCGAAGCGGACGCCGGTTCGCCGTTCGCAGACGCATCAATACGATACGGTAGAACCGGTCTGCGAGACCGTGAAACGCGAAACGGCTCCGGCTCAGCGCAGCGCCCGCACCAGCCCGGCATCGGGAAAGCAGGCCGGCGCGCGGCCGTTTTTCGTCTGCCAGGCCCCGATCGAGCGGCGCGTCTTGAAACCGGCCAGCCCGTCGGCGCCGCCGACATCGTGGCCGAGCCGTTCCAGCCCGCGCTGCATGGCGGCGATGTCGGCGCGGTTCAGCCGGTCGATCGCCGTCCAGCCGCCGGCAAAGCGGCGCTCGCCATAGGCGATCCGGTCGGCGGCATGGCCGACGAACAGCGCGTAGACGTCGCTCTCGTTGTACTGTTTCAACACGTAGAAATTGGGCGTGACGACGAAGGCCGGCCCGAAGCGGCCGGCCGGCATCATCAGATAGCCCTCGCCGGCAAGTTCGTGCGCTGGAAACGGCTTGCCGCCGACGCGTTTGACGCCCATCGCCGCCCAGTCGGCGATCCGCCGGCCGCGGTCCGGTCCTTCGAGCGCGCAGGACACGCCCTGCGGCACCGTCACCTCGAACCCCCAGTCCCGCCCGCGCACCCAGCCATGCGCGTCGAGATAGCCCGCGATCGAGGCCAGCGTGTCGGGCTCGGAGTTCCAGATGTCGGCGCGCCCGTCGCCGTCGCCGTCGGCGGCGAATTTCAGATAGGAGCTCGGCAGGAATTGCGGCTGGCCGAGCGCACCGGCCCAGGACGATTTCATGCTGCGCGGGCTGATTTTGTTGCGGTCGGCCAGAACGAGCGCGGCCAGCACCTCGGTGCGGAACATCTCCTTGCGCGTCGACAGGAAGGCCTTGGTGGCCAGCACCTGGAACGCGTCGTGCGGGATTTTCGCCCGGCCGAAGCCGGATTCGCGGCCCCAGATCGCCAAAATGATCCCCGCCGGCACGCCGTGGCGCTTCTCGATCGCCGCGAGTGTGCCGCGATGCTGCTTGAGCCGTGCCCGCCCGCCGGCGGTGACGCCGCGCACGGTGTTTTCGTTGAAATAGGCGGCCGGCGAGCGGAACTCGGCCTGATGCTGGACCGTCGCCGCCTTCTTGCCGGGCAGGACGAGGTCGGGCAGGTCGAGATTGGGCGAGATGCCGGTAAAGGCGGCGTCGAAGGTGGCGCGCGACACGCCGTTGGCCTTCGCTGCCGGCCACAGATCGGCGTCGAGCCAGGCGCGGAACTGTTTTTCGATCGAGGCCGCGGCTGCCGGCGCTGTCGCCAAAAGCAGCGCGGCGGCGAGGACGGCAAGGCGGCGCAGGCGTGTCATATCCGTTTCCTCGGCGAACAATGCGTCAAAACGTGGTCCGCGACTTCAGCGCCGCCGCAAGCGTTCCCTCGTCGAGATAGTCGAGTTCTCCGCCGACCGGCACGCCGTGGGCAAGCCGCGTCACCTTGACCCCGAGCCCGTCGAGCTGGTCGGTAATGTAGTGCGCGGTCGTCTGGCCTTCCACCGTCGCGTTGACGGCCAGGATCAGCTCGCCGATCCCGCCGGCAGCCACGCGGTCGACCAGCGTTTTGATGTTGAGCTCTTCCGGGCCGACGCCGTCGAGCGGCGACAGCGTGCCGCCAAGCACGTGGTAGCGCGCATTGATCGCCCCGGCGCGTTCCAGCGCCCACAGGTCGGCGACATCCTCCACCACGATCAGCGTTGCGGGATCGCGGCGCGCGTCGGTGCACACCGTGCACGGGTCGCAGGTGTCGACATTGCCGCAGGTCGAGCAGATGCGCACCGTGTCGAGCGCCTCGGCCATGGCCGCCGCCAGCGGTCCCAGAAGCTGCTCCTTTTTCTTGATCAGGTGCAGGGCGGCGCGCCGCGCCGAGCGCGGGCCGAGGCCGGGCACCTTGGCAAGCAGCTGGATCAGGCGTTCGATCTCGGGACCGGCGATTCGCTTCGACATGGCGAATGTCTACGTCCAATCCGGCCGCGATTGAAGCGCGCGATGCAGCAAAAGCGCTCAGTCGTCGCCGTCGACCACGCGCAGCCGCAGCGAGCCGGTCTTGGATTCGGCCATTTTGGGCGGGCTTCCGCCGTCGGCTTCCGCCGCCCCGCCGTCGGCCGCGCCCAGTTCCAGGGCCTCGATCTTCTCGCCGCGCTTGGTCACCTTTTCCGTCGAGGTCAGGATCATGTCGATGTCGCGATTGGCCTGCGAGAAATGCGTCTGGAGCTTGCGCACCCGTTCGTCGAGCCGCCCCACATCCAGCATCAGCCGCGCCACCTCGCCCTGGATCAGATGCGCCTGCTCGCGCATGCGCGCATCCTTCAGCACCGCCTGGATGACCTGGATCGACAGCATCAGCAGCGATGGCGACACGATCACGATGCGGGCGCGATGGGCGCGCTGCACCAGCGCCTCGAAATTCTCGTGGATCTCGGCGAAGATCGATTCCGACGGCACGAACATGAAGGCCGTCTCCTGGGTCTCGCCCTGGATCAGGTAGCGTTCGGAAATCGCCTTGATATGCACGTCGATGTCGCGGCGAAAGGCCTGCGTGGCCTGCTTTTCGGCCTCCGGGCTTTCGTTTTCGCCGGCCGCCCGGATCGCATTCCACGATTCCAGCGGGAACTTGGCGTCGATCACCAGCGACGGCGCGCCGTTCGGCATTCTCACCAGGCAGTCCGGCCGGTTGCCGTTCGACAGCGTCGCCTGGAACTCATAGGCGCCCGACGGCAGCCCGTCGGCCACGATCGCCTCCATGCGCGACTGGCCGAAGGCGCCGCGCGTCTGCTTGTTGGCAAGAATCTGCTGCAATTGCACGACCTGCCCGGCCAGCGACTGGATATTGCCCTGGGCGGTGTCGATCACGGCCAGCCGCTCCTGCAGCTTGGCCAGGCTCTCATGCGTGGCGCGGGCCTGCTGGCTCATCGACTGGCCGAGCCGGCCGGTCATGGCGTCGAGCCGTTCGGAGATCGCCTTGTTGAGTTCGCCCTGCCGCGATCCGAACACGTCGGCAATGGTCGCCATGCGGCCCTGCATCTCCGATTGCGCGCGTGTGATCTCGGCCATGCGCGCCTCCGCCTCGCGGGCATGGGCGGCCGCTTCCGCCGCCGCCGTCGCCCGGGTGCGCGCCGCGCGCATCAGCGTCGCGACAAGCAGAACGACCAGGATTAGGACCAGCCCCGCGCCCGCCAGGAGCGCGTGCGCCAGGGTTATTGGCGTGTCCCCGAGCATGAACAGGGGCTGGGAAAGGAGCGGTTCGATCGGATCCATCGGACCACCCTAGCCGATTCGGGCGCATCACATAAGATCAAAACAGGAACATTGTCCAAGATGGAGTTGACGCTCCCATGGCCACCGATTACCTGAAGGCCATGTCGATCAAGCCACTCGTTTTCCTGCCCGACCCCGTCCTGCGCCAGGTGTCCAAGCCCCTCGAGCGGGTGGACGAGACCGTGCGGGCGCTCGCCGACGACATGCTGGAAACCATGTACGAGGCCCCGGGCATCGGCCTGGCCGCGATCCAGGTCGGCGAACCGCTGCGTATGCTTGTCATCGATCTGTCCAAGGAGGACGAGCCGCGCGCGCCGCAGATCTTCGTCAATCCCGAGATCGTCGCCTCGGTCGACGAGCGCTCGGTCTACGAGGAAGGCTGTCTGTCGATCCCCGACTATTACGCCGAGGTCGAGCGACCGGCCGCGGTGACCGTCGACTATGTCGACATTGACGGCAAAAAGCGTCAGGTCGAGGCCGACGGTCTGCTTGCGACCTGCCTGCAGCACGAGATCGACCACCTCAACGGCGTGCTGTTCATCGACCATTTGTCCAGGCTCAAGCGCGACATGGTGGTCAAGAAATTCAGAAAGATCGCCCGGGACAAGCCGCCGTCGCGGATGGCGGGCTAGGACAGCTTGACCTTTGGGCTCTAAACCCGTTTGAAGCGGGGTGGTGGGCGCGTCCCCTTGTCCTTATCGGATCGTTTAGAATGCCGCTTCGTCTCGTCTTCATGGGCACGCCCGATTTTTCCGTGCCGACGCTGCGCGCCGTTGCCGCGGCCGGACACGACGTCGCGGCCGTTTATACCCAGCCGCCGCGCAAGGCCGGACGGCGCGGGCTGGAGGTGACCCGATCACCGGTGCACCGCGCCGCCGAGGAACTCGGCCTTCAGGTGCGCACGCCGGCCTCGCTCAAGGGCGCCGACGAGCAGGCCCGCTTTCGCGATCTGGCGGCCGACGCCGCCGTCGTGGTGGCCTACGGTCTGCTTCTGCCCAGGCCGATCCTCGACGGCGCCCGGCTCGGCTGCTTCAACGGCCATGCCTCCGCCCTGCCGCGCTGGCGCGGCGCGGCGCCGATCCAGCGCGCGATCATGGCCGGCGACCGCGAGACCGCGATGATGGTGATGAAGATGGAGGAGGGGCTCGATACCGGTCCCGTCGCCTTGCAAAGGCGGGTCGAGATCGCTCCGGACATGACGGCCGGCGAGCTGCATGACGTTCTGGCGCGCCACTCCGCCACGCTGATGGTCGAGGCCCTGGCCGCGCTCGAGGCCGGCCGGCTTGCCCTGACGCCGCAGCCGGCCGAAGGCATCACCTACGCCAGAAAGATCGACAAGGGCGAAACCCGTATCGACTGGGCGCGGCCCGCGGCCGAAATCCACAATCATATTCGCGGCCTGTCGCCGTTTCCCGGCGCCTGGTGCGAGGCGCGCCTGGCCGCCAAGCCCGAACGGCTGAAAATCCTGCGTTCGGCGCCGGCCGAGGGAACGGGCGCTCCCGGTACCGTGCTCGACGACGCGCTGACGATTGCCTGCGGAACCGGCGCGGTGCGGCTGGTCGAGCTGCAGCGCGCCGGCGGCAAGCCGATGACGGTCGAGGCCTTTCTGCGCGGCGCGGCGCTGAGCCGGGGAGACAGGGTGTCATGACGGAACCGCGCATCAGGACGGCGACCGACGCCGACCGCGCGGCGATCTTCACGGTGGAAGAGGCCGCCTTTTCGCGCACCGACGAGGCCGAACTGGTCGACGCGATCCGCCGCGACGGCGACGCCGTGCTCGAACTGGTCGCCGAACGCGACAATACGGTCGTCGGTCACGTCCTGTTCTCGCGGCTCGTCGTGGAAGACGGCGCATCCCGCTTTTCGGCCTTTGCGCTGGCGCCGGCCGCAGTTGCCCCGGATTTCCAGGGCCGCGGCATCGGCACGGCCTTGATCCTGGAAGGTCACCGACGGCTGCGCGCGGCCGGCGAACGGCTTTCCGTTGTTCTCGGCGATCCGGCCTATTACGGCCGCTTCGGGTATACGCACCAGCGCGCGGCCGGATTCGAAAGCCTGTTTCAGGGCGACGCGCTCCAGGCGCTTGCCTGGGGCGTCGCGCCGCTGACCGGCCGCCTGGTCTATCCGCGCGCTTTCGGCGTTGGTTGAGCGCCATGCCACGCTACCGGCTCGACATCGAATATGACGGCACCGCCTATGCCGGCTGGCAGCGCCAGGCCGACCAGCCCTCCGTGCAGGGCGCGATCGAGGCGGCGCTGTTCGCCTTTTGCCGCGAACAGGTGACGCTCGGCGGCGCCGGCCGCACCGATGCCGGCGTCCACGCCACCGGGCAGGTCGCGCATTGCGACCTTGACCGGGACTGGCCGGCCAACACCGTGCGCGACGCCGTCAACGCCCATCTCCAGATGGCCGGCGAGACGGTCGTTATCCTGGACGCGGCCAGGGTCGGTCCGGATTTCGATTCGCGCTTCTCCGCCCGCGGCCGGCATTACCTCTACCGCATCATCAATCGCCATCCGCCGCTGACCCTGGAACGAAACTTCGCCTGGCACGTGAAGAAGGAACTCGACGTCGAGGCCATGCACCGGGCCGCGCAGCGCCTGGTCGGCCATCACGACTTCACCACCTTCCGCTCGGTGCGGTGCCAGTCGAAAAGCCCGGAAAAGACGCTCGACCGTCTCGACGTGACGCGATCCGGCCCGCTGATCGAGATCCGCGCCTCGGCGCGCTCCTTCCTGCACAACCAGGTCCGCTCCATGGCCGGCACGCTCAAGCGCGTCGGCGATGGCGGCTGGAGCGCCGACGACGTCAGCGCCGCGCTTGCCGCGCGCGACCGCACCGCCTGCGGGCCGGTGGCGCCGCCGGGCGGGCTTTGCTTGATCAAGGTCGACTATTGAACGGCGCGCCGCGCCCCGGCGATCAGGCCGGCGGCAGCGCGTCGAGACCGAACAGCGCCTGCAGCGTCAACAGCACGCCGATCGACAGCGCCAGCATCAGCGCGAACACCGCGCTTGCCAGGCCGGCGCCGCGGTCGATCACCGCGTTGGTCAGCCGCCACGACAAGGCCATCGTCACCAGGAAGGCGGCGAGCGACAGCAGCGCGGCCAGTTCGTCGGCGCCCGGCGCCAGCAGGCGCACCAGCGTTGCCGGCAGCATCAGCCAGATCAGCAGCGCAGAGCCCCAATTGCTGGCCACCACGTAAGGCACGAAACGGTCGCCGACCCCGAGCGGCTTGGCCACCAAGGCCAGGACGATTAGCGGCAGCACCCAGGTTGCCAGATCGATCACGCCAAGCAGGAACACGATCCCGAAACGCCCGCCTGCGCCGACCGCGAAATCGCCGGCGAAGCTTGCCCAGCCGACGGTCAGGGCGGGAACCGCCACCACGATGGCATAGAACGAGTTCCAGAAGCCGTCCGCCGACAGGTCGAACAGACGGATCGCCTCTGGCTTGCCCATCATCAGCCGCCAGGCGCCGGTCATGTAGGTCTGGATATCCTGGGCTGACGACATCGGCGGACTACTCGAACCACAGCGCCAGCAGGCGCTGATAGATCTGCGTCAGCGTCTCCAGGTCGGCCAGCGCCACGTGTTCGTCGACCATGTGCATGGTCTGGCCGACCAGCCCGAATTCGACCACCGGGCAATAATCCTTGATGAAGCGGGCATCCGACGTGCCGCCGGTCGTCGACAGTTCCGGCTGGCGCCCGGTCACGTCGCTGACCGCTCTGCGCATCAACGCGATCAGCTTGTCGTCGTGGGTCACGAACACCGGGCTCGGCCGGTCGCGCCAGTCGAGTTCGAACGACACGGGCTCCGATCGGCCGGGTCGCAGCCGCGTCAGCTGCGCCGCCCGGTCGAGCCGGTCGTGGATTTCCGCCTGCAGGCTTTCCGCCGTCCAGCGGTCGTTGAAGCGCACGTTGAAGCTGGCCGTGGCCGAAGCGGGAATGACGTTGACGGCCGGATTGCCGACGTCGACGCTGGTCACCTCCAGATTGGTCGGCTGGAAACTCTCGGTGCCCTCGTCATAGGCCGGATGCATCAGCGCGTCGATCAGCATGGTGAGCCCGCGCACCGGATTGTCGGCCAGGTGCGGATAGGCGGCATGGCCCTGCCGGCCGGCGACGCGCAGCGTGCCCGACAGCGAGCCGCGCCGGCCGATCTTGATCATGTCGCCGAGCCGCTCGGGATTGGTCGGTTCGCCGACCACTGCGGCGTCCCAGCGCTCGCCCTTGGCGGCCGCCCACTCCAACAGCCTTTTCGTGCCGTTGACGGCCGGGCCTTCCTCGTCGCCGGTGATCAGCAGCGAAATCGAACCCGCCGGCGCGCCGTGCTCGCCAATATGGCGGGCGGCCGCGGCCACGAAACAGGCGATGCCGCCTTTCATGTCGACCGCGCCGCGGCCGAACATCGCGCCGTTGGCGACGATGGCGGCGAAGGGAGGATGCGTCCAGGCCGCCTCGTGGCCGACCGGCACGACATCGGTATGCCCGGCAAAACACAGATGCGGCCCGGCGCCTGCAAGCCTTGCATAGAGATTTTCCACGTCCGGCGTGCCGGCCTCGCTGAACACCGGCCGCTCGACGGCAAAGCCGAGCGGGTTGAGCATGGCTTCCAGCGCCGACAGCGCGCCGGCTTCGGCCGGTGTGACCGAGGGACAGCGGATCAGGGTGGCCAGATTGGCGGCGGGATCGACGGGCAGTGACATGAGGCGGATGGATAGTCGAAAGGACAGCGCCTGTCACGCCGCGAAACCGCGTCGGCATTTGGGCCAGATGTCACCCGCAAAACCGGCCGGTCGCTTGACGCGGCCGCTGCAATGGCTGTGATGGCGGGGAGAGTGGAGGACGGGATGCGTTTTGACGACCAAACCAGGATCGCGGTCGCCGGCGCCGGCAGCATCGGCTGTTATGCCGGCGCCTGCCTGGCGCTTGCCGGGCGCAAGGTGGCGCTGCTGGCCAGGCCGCGCATCGTCGACGCCGTAACCGGGGCCGGTCTTGCGGTCCGCGACCTCGACGGCACGCAGCGCCAATTGCCTGCCGGTCGTGTCCAGGCCAGCGCAGACCCCGCGGCCGTGCTGGCAAATGCCGACATCGTGCTTGTCACCGTCAAGAGCGGCGCGACGCAGGCGATGGCCCGGCTGGTCGCGCGTCGTGTCCGGCCGGGCGCCGTGGTGGTCAGCCTGCAGAACGGCGTGGAGAATCCCGCCATCCTGCGTGCCTGGCTTGGCGCGCGCCATCCGGTCGTGGCCGGCATGGTGCCGTTCAACGTGGTTGCCGCGATGGCGGCCGACGGTGCGCCGGTCTTTCACCGCGCGACGGAAGGCACGACCTTGGTCGACCGCGCGCCCGCGGGGCTGGCCGCCTTTCTCGGCGTTGCCGGTTTTCCCGTTTCGGCCGCCGCCGACATGGACGCCGTGCTGTGGGGCAAGCTGCTGCTCAACCTCAACAACGCCCTCAACGCGCTGTCGGGCCTGCCGCTCGCCGACGAACTCGCCGACCGGCGCTGGCGGCGTGTGCTGGCCGTCCAGATCGCCGAGGCGCTTGGCGCGATGAAGGCGGCCGGCATCCGGCCGGCGCGCATCGGGCGCTTGCGGCCCGGCCTGCTGCCGGCGGTGCTGCGCCTGCCCGATCCGCTGTTTCGCCGTCTCGCCCGACGCATGCTCGCCGTCGATCCCGCCGCGCGCTCCTCCATGTGGGAGGATCTGGAACGGGGTCGGCCGACGGAGGTCGACCAGTTTCAGGGCGCGGTAATCGCGCTTGCCGAACGCCATGGCCTGGCCGCGCCCGCCAACCGCGCCGTGCTGGCCGCGATCCGGCGCGCCGAACGGGCCGGGCGCGGGGCGCCGCGGCTTCAGCCGGAGGCGGTGCTGCCGCAAGCCGGACGGTAGGGCGCGCTCGCGGCGGCGTCTCGCGATTTCAGCCGGCGGGTTCGGGCGGCTTGTCCGGCCGGGCGTTGCGCACGGCGTGCAGCGCCTTTTCGAGCACCGTCTCCGCGCGCCGCCGCGCCTCGGCGTCGAGACGGTCGACGTCGAGAAACAGCGACAGGCCGCTCTCCGCCTCGTTGAACGTGGCCTGCGCGTCGTTGCCGTCGTGAATGCCTTCCACGGCATAGGGCACGATTTCGCCCGCAATGCCTTTGAGCGTGATCGGCTGCAGGGGGCGTGCGCGCACCCTGTCGCGCACATGCGCCCAGGTCTCGTAGGACAGCACGATGCCGCCCGGTTCGGCGATGTGTTGCAGGCGCGCGGCCAGGTTCGCCTCCGCGCCGATGATCGTGTAGTCCATCCGGTCGGCCGAGCCGAAATTGCCGACATTGCAGTAGCCGGTATTGATGCCCATGCGCACCTCGAACGGCTTTTCGATGCCGCGCCGGCGCCATTCTCCCTTCAACTCCACCATGCGCCGCTGCATGGCCATTGCCATGTCGAGACAGGCATTGGCGTCCTCGCGCGCGCCGCGTGTGTGCGGATCGCCGAAAAAGGCCAGGATGGCGTCGCCGATGAACTTGTCCACGGTCGCGCCGTGCGCGTGGGCGATCGCCGACATTTCGGTGAAATACTCGTTGAGCAGGTTCGTCAGCTCCTCCGGCTGGAGATGTTCGGAGGTTTCGGTGAAATCCTTGATGTCGGAAAAGAAGATCGTCAGCTTCTTGCGTTCGGTCGAGATCGTGACGTCCTTTTCGCCGGAAAAGATGCTCTTGTAGATCTGCGGCGACAGATATTTCGAGATTTTCATCGACACCGAGGCAAGGAAGTCGTTCGCCTCCTCCAGCTCGCTGTTCATCCGGCGGAATTGATTGGCCTGGCGCCAGTTGAGGCCGGTCAGCGCGATGCCGAACGCGCCGGCGCCAGCGAAATAGAAGAACAGATATTTGAAGGAAAACAGGTTCTTCGCGATTGGCTGGTGGACGGTGATCGCCTGGATTCCGCGCACGTCGCCGACCTGCCAGTCCTGTTTGGGACTGAGCGGATGATTGTTGTGGCACGACACGCACGCCTGGCCGAGAATGACGGGGACCGCCATCCGGATCTCGCGCTCGAACAGCGAGCCGGCGATTTCGGTGGCCACGGCACCGGGATCGCGCGAGGCGCGGAAGGAGGCGAGCGCGGCGCGCTCGAAACCGTCGAGCCTGTGCGCGGCCCGGCTCGTGAACGCGGAATCGGACACGAAGCGGTAGCCGATTTCCTCCTCGCCGCTGGTGCCGATCACGTCGCCGAGTTCGAGCGACAGCGTTGCCGGGATCGGCACGGCCCCGGGAATGTCGGCATAGTCGTGCGCGGCGATGCTGTCGCCGTCATGGCCCTGCACCCGGCTCACGACATTGGTGGCGTAATAGCCGCGTATGTCGTTGAGCATCCGGTTCAGGGTCCGGGCCTGGACGGTCAGCGCCCGGTCGGACAGGTTCTTGAGGTCCATCCACACGGCAATGGGCAGCAAGGCCAGGGCCAACGCCACGATAGTGCCCAGCAACCAGGGGCGTTCGGCCGTGTAGAGCCACATGCGACCGATCGCGGTGTCCTTGTCTTCGGCGGGTTGCGACACGGTTTTCTCCGATCCTTCTCGCGGGGTTTTGAAGGATAGCCAACAAGGGCGCGCATGACGAGCGCTCGGCGCGGACAGGCTTGACGGTCCTTGGTCGGAACTTTCGCAATCTCGACGACCCTCAACGGCCGGCGCGGAATGTTTATGGATCGCAGCCCGTTCGACGGGCAGTCCATGATCGTTGGTTAAAGTAGTAGTTCAGAATAGAAGAGAGATAAGAGTGCAAATCGTCAATATACGTGTAAGCTGAAAGAAAATCGTTCCAAATAATCCGAAAATAGGAGAGGAAATCATGCCGGTGCTCGCGATATATCTCGTCATAACGCCGCTGGATGGCTGGGTCACGGATGGCCGCAACAGCTGGATCTTCCTGAAATTCGGCGTCACCGAGAATCTGGACGAAGACACCATCCGCAGCGGCTACACCACGCACAATCCCTCGATCCTGTTCGCCAAGCAGGAATACGACACCAATGTCAGGGAGATATTGCACCACGGCGACCTTGGCCGGGCCTATCTCAAGGTGCTGATCGACAAGGGATTCAAGCAGGTCGGGCGGACCGAATGGGTCGACGGTGCAAACCGCAAGATGATCGACGCGATCTACAAATGGTTCGTGGAAACCAAAGACGTGCGCACCGACAAGACCAATGTCGAGAACCGGCTTCACTTTCTGGCGTCGATCACCGGCGAGTGAGATCCGGCTTCCCGCGGTGAGGCTTGCACGGCCCGGCTCCGGTTAATCGTTCTCGGCGGCTTTCTTCGCCGCCAGTTCTGCCTGCCACTGCCAATAATTGTCGCGCCGGATGCCGCGCACCAGATCCATGTAGTCGTGGCCGAAGAAGGCGGAGATCTGGCCGATATTGTAGTTTCCGTCCCGGTAGGCGGCCACCATCGCCTTTTCGTCGTTGTGCGGGTAGGCGGCGCGGAATTCCTTCAACGTATGCGGAAGGTGGCGGGGCTCGTCCGTCGGTTCGACGGTTCCGGGTGGCTGGGCCACCTTGCCGAGCGCCTTTTCGATCGAATTGACATGCGTTTCGATGTCGTCGATCCGCGTTGCCGTCTTTTCAATCGCATCCAGCCGGCCGTTGATCGCGGTCAGGCTTGCTTCGATCTGCTCGAGCCTGCCGAGCGCCTGTTCGGCTGCGTGCAGACGTTGCGACAGCCGGTCTTCCGACTGCATCAGATGGCTGATCTTCGACGGCGCCTCCTTCAGGCCGGCAAGCTGGGTGTCGTGTGCGCTCGACTGCGCCTGGACCGCTTGCAGCCGCTCGCCCTGGTCATGCACGCTCTGCTCCACGCCGTCGAGCGCGGCCAGCCTGTCATGCGCCGACTGAAGACCGCTGGCGTTTGCTTGCGCCTGCGCGGCCACGTCCTTGAGCTTGTCGGGCAGCGTGTCGATCGCGTCGAGGAATTCGTGAATCTCGTGGATCTGGCCACCGATGGTGCCCAGTGTCGCGGTCGCGCTTTCGGAGGCGTTTTCAAGCCTATCAAGCCGTGCCGGGAGCGGGCCGAGCCGGTCGCCGATCGAGGCGACCGACATGGCGAGCTTCGCGACCTTGTCGGGCAGCGGTGCGAGGTCGGCCAGCTTGCTGTTGCAATGGCTTGCGCTCTTTTCCAGTGCACGCACCTCGCTCGTATGCGCGTCGGTCGTGTTCATCAGATGTGTCATCATGCGGGGAAAGTCGCTGATGCGATTGAGGAACTCTCCCATCCCGTCGATTTGCCGGGTCACATTGGCCAATTTCTCCGGCAGTCCGTCGAGCGTGCCCAGCTTGCCCGTTACGCGCTCCAGCGTGTGGTCGATCGTCGATAGCCGGCCGTCCTGCTTGCCGCTGGTGTCGGACAATTCGGCAAGCTGATCGGGAACGGGTTCCAGAAAGTCGAGCGTCGCGCCCATCGTGCCGAGCCTTTCGCGCATGTCGCGCACCTCCTCGGGCAGCGGCATGAGCGCGTCGACGGCCTCGCCGATCTGCTCGACAGAGTGCTCGAGCGAGGCGAACCGCGTGTGCCGTTCGTCGGCCTGTGCGCTCAGATCGGCCAGCGCGCCGGGCATCTTTTCGAGCGGCGTTACCGCTTTGGTCAGTCGCGCGAGCGTCGCAGTCACCGTGTCCAGGCCGGCAATCCTGCTGGCCGGTATCTGGCCTTCTATCGCCAGCCCGCAGCTGCGTTGATGCGAGGTCTCGACCTCGAGCTGCGGCGCCGAGGTGCCGGTGGCCGTGTTGCGGATCGTGGCCAGCAAGATCGCCGGCGCGGGGACGGCTTGGCCAGGCTCCGTAACCGCCAGTACCGGGCTCGCATCCGCCTGCCCGCTTTCCGGGTCCGCTGCCGTTTCGCCGAAGGCGATCGAAAGGCTTGCCGAGCCGCCCGACGGGATGGCGGGCAGTTTCAGCTCGGCCATCTCTGCGTTGAACTTGAGCGGCTTGTTTTCGGCGTCCGTGGCATGCGTCGACAGGATGATCAGCCGGCCGAGCGCATCGATCGCGCCGCCGGGTCCGACCAGCAAATGCGCGCCCGAAAGCGCAACGTCGAACCCGCCCAGCACGCCGGGTTCGAGGATCGCTTGTGTCAGCACTTCGCGATGCCTGCGATGGTAGTCCTGTTCGCGCGTCAGGGCGGCCGCGTCGACCAGCATTCCCTCGCGGAAGACCTGGCGTTCTATGGTCGGAAAACTGCGTCGGGTCATATCGCTGTGTCCCTATTTTTTCCTGGTCTCGGGCAGCCAGGTGTCGACTCCGAGATTGCTCTTGCCCAACACCCAGGGATATTTGCCGTCGACCGGTTCATCCTTGCCGGAAGACGAACCGCCGGAGCTGTCTTCGTCGTCCTCGTCGTCCTCGTCATCGTCGTCGCCTGGAGGGGGAGGCGGGCCGCCGCCGCCGCCGCCGTCGCCTTTGTCGTCCGGCTTGCGGCGCGGCGGTTTGCGGGGCTTCTTCCATTTGGTTCCGCAGTAGCACCAGAAGACGCCCTCGACATGGCCGCTGATGCACACGGTCGCCTTCTTTCCCTTCTTCTTGACGATGATGATCTGAGCGTCCTTCACCTCCTTGGAGACGCCGAACATCTTGACGGTAATGCTGTCGAACCGGGCGACGATCTTCAGCGCGCGCGGCTTGGCGAGCAGCTTGACGTCGATTTCCTTGAGCTCGGCGACGATGTCGGCGAAGACGCCAAGCTTGTCGGTAAACCCTTCCGCGCCGGTAATTTTTCCGATCATGTCGACGACGTCGACATGGGTTTTCTCGACCATGCCCAATTCGAGCAGGTAGCCTTTCTCCGGCAGCGTGTCGCACCGCGACTGGGTCGCGGGCTTGAGAATGTCCTCCGCGCTCAACTCAAAATGAACGCCTTCGATCCTGAATTCTGCCGACACTTCGATGGCGCGCATGGTCTGTCTGTCCGTTACACTCCAAGGACCTTCCGCAGACCTTGAATCTGGCTACCCGACAGAAAGCCGTCGAGCACGGCGTCTGGATCGACCTTCACGCTTGGCGCGCCGCTGGCCGGCACCGATATCCTGAGATACGGTCTGTCGGGCAGGCCCCGCGGCGCAAGGCTCAGTTGTGAAGGCGTGTCGGCGGCGAAGGAGGCTTGCAGCGTGGCATCGAACCCCAGCAAGGCCTCGGCCGCACCGCTGGCCGGGCCGAGCCCTTCCCCCTTCAGTCCGATCACGATATCGATGCTCAATCCGCTGCGCACCGGCGCTCTCCCGACGGTTCCGGCCCGGCCCGGCAGGGACGGTCCTTGCTACTCTTCCCAGTTGCTGAGTTTGATCTGCAGCTTGTCGAGATCGACCACGCCGTTGTTGAGGCCGTTCAAGAGCCGTTGCGGCGGACTGACCAGAAGCTCGACATTGTCGCCGCCGCCGAGCCTCAGTTTGATGACCGGGGGCGCGGGGTGCTTGGTGCCGTCCGCCTCGACGATTTGATTGTCCTTGGAATTGGGATCGGGCGTGAGCGAAAAAACATAGGGGTCCGTCTTCGAGACATGATGCGGAATCTCCAGCATCATTTCGTATTTGTCGCCTCCGAACGAAAGGATGGTGTCGATCGAAAGAGCTTTTTTGTCGACGATCGGTTTAGGTGTCTGTTGTGTGTTTTGATTGCCAGTATCGGTGTCGCCCTTGGCCATGTTTTGTCCTCCCTTTTGGTTTTTATTATATAGATCAATAATTGCTTATATTTGTGGATTTGTTCCCGAAGACAACATTGCGCTCAAATCTGCATGACCGCAATCGTTAATGCGGCGGTATCGGGCCGGCCGCCGGGAATGGCGCCGGATCGGTGTTGTGGAGCCGCCGGAGGAAACCTTGCCGGGTCAGTGGTCAGAAGACTTCAAGGGCTTGAAACCCGACGCTGAGCCGGGGCGTGGCGGCATCGACGGCGTGCCAGAAGGGCCGATCAGCGCTGATCTTGAAACAATTCGCCGACCATCCGCCGGGATCGTTGCGCCTGACGATCTTTCCCTCGACAAGGCCGAGAAAGGCGGATCGACCACCGAGCGGCACGCTCCAGTTGATGTAGAGCCGCCAGCCTGGCTGATCGGCGTTGGTATGCCAACCCATCCAGCCACCGGCGGGATACCAAAGCAGGTTGGTCGGGCGAAATCTGCGGCGCGGGAACACCCGGGCCAGCAAAGTCGCGGTTGCCGGCAGCACCCAGCGCTCGGGATGGCCCGGCGGGAACTTGGCGATCAGCTTGTTTTCGTTGGCGCGCAGGGCGCGTCTGTCGTCCATGTCCTGGACCCGCTTCAGGTCCTCGAGGGCAAGGCGCGGCGGACCGCCGGCGCCCTGCCTGACGGGCGGGATCTCGATCGCCAGCCGCCACTGTTCCAAAAGCCAGAAAATCTCGGCGAACCGCGATGGCGGCGTAGCGCCGAGAATGTCGCCGGTGTCGTGCGCGGACGGTGCGTCGGGTGCCACCGGGGCATGCGCCGTCTCGGCCGTTTCCAGATAGGTCTCGACGGCCTCGCGCAGGCTCGCACCGTCCCGCCGCGCGTCGTTCACCCATTGTCGCAACGCAATGCGGGAATGACTGGTCGTTTTCGCCATG
Organism: Nitratireductor sp.; assembly: GCA_039973095.1. Classification (GTDB taxonomy): domain Bacteria; phylum Pseudomonadota; class Alphaproteobacteria; order Rhizobiales; family Rhizobiaceae; genus Mangrovimarina. The sequence goes on from JBDWLQ010000005.1 coordinate 256,597, forward strand.
TCCGGGTCGTACCAAGCTGTGCGGACAAGACCCGCGCGCCCACTATCCGGGTCCATACGGACGAAGACAAGACGGAGCCGCGGGATCGAGGGTGCGGCAGGCCATCGGGCAGGTTCTATTTCGGCGCGTTGGTGCGCGCTCCGAAGCGGTTCGGCCCTTGCGTCCTCGGCGCCAGGCACAAAAACAGATACATCAAAATGTCGCCGATGATGAAGAACACCGCGAACCAGCCCGGCTGGTTCATGTCGTGCAGCCGCTTCACCGAGGTGGCGACATGCGAGATCAGCGTGGCGCCGACCACCACGAGAAAGATGCCGCCCCAGAAGGTGGCCGCTGCGTCGTTGTCGCCGGCATTGATGATGCGATAGATCGGATAGACCCGGAGCAAATAAAGCAGCAGCCCGGCCAGCGCGTAGGCCTGGCGGCTGAGCCGGCCGGAAAAGCCGAAAAACAGCCAGATGATTTGGCCCGGACCCACCTGGTTCAATCCCGCAGCAGCTCGTTGATCGAGGTCTTGGAGCGTGTCTTTTCGTCGACCCGCTTGACGATGACCGCGCAATAGAGGCTCGGGCCCCAGTCCTTGCCGGGGATGGTCTTGCCCGGCATGGTGCCGGCGACCACCACCGAATAGGGCGGAACCTCGCCGTAAAACACGTCCCCGGTGGCGCGGTCGACGATCTTGGTCGACTTGCCGATGAACACGCCCATGCCGAGCACCGAGCCCTCGCGCACGATGCAGCCCTCGACCACTTCCGAACGCGCGCCGATGAAGCAATTGTCCTCGATGATCGTCGGGCCGGCCTGCATCGGCTCCAGCACGCCGCCAATGCCGACGCCGCCCGAAAGGTGCACGTTCTTGCCGATCTGCGCGCACGAGCCGACGGTCGCCCAGGTGTCGACCATCGTGCCGGCGTCGACATAGGCGCCCAGATTGACGAAGGACGGCATCAAGACCGCGCCCGGCGCAATATAGGCCGAGCGGCGCACCACAGCGCTGGGCACGGCGCGGAAACCGGCCTTCTCGAACTCGTTCGCGCTCCAGCCGTCGAACTTGGACGCCACCTTGTCCCACCACACGGCTTCGCCCGGTCCGCCCTTGATGATCTCCATCGGGTTGAGCCGGAACGACAGAAGCACCGCCTTTTTCAGCCATTGGTTCACCTGCCAGGCGCCGTCGGCGTCGCGTTCGGCCACCCGCGCCTGGCCGCGATCCATCAGGTCGAGCGCTGTCTCGACGGCTTCCCGCACCTCGCCGCGCGTGGTCGTGCTCACGCCGTCGCGCGCCTCGAAGGCCTGTTCGATGGTGCGCTCGAGGGTCGCGAGATCGGGCTTGTGCATCCGGGGCTCCATTACAACGTCTCATTAAGGGATAGGCTTTAGCCATAGACGGGGCGAAAGTCGCGCGGAACCTATGTCAACGCCATGGGAGGGTCAATCGCGGCCATGCCGGGCGGACGGTGCAAAGCGACGCACAAGGGGACTGGACGCATGAACCCGATGGACAAGAACGGCTGGACGCCGTTGCCGCATTCGGACGAGGACCTGGAACGCTCGCGCAGCGTGCCCGATACCGAGCAGACACGCTCGCCGGCCTATCGCCTGGCCTGGGACGACGACGATTTCATGACCCGGCGCGAACTGCGCGCCGTGCGCCTGCAACTCGAGCTGCTGAAACCGGAAATGGCGCTCGCCGAGCGCGGCATCCGCTCCACGGTGATCCTGTTCGGCGGCGCGCGCATTCCCGAGCCCGGCGGCGAGGCCTGGGCGGCCAAGAACGAGGTCCAGGAAAAGAACCTGCTCGCCAACAGCCGCTATTACGAGGAGGCGCGCAATTTCGCCCGCATCTGCTCGCAGCATTCGGCCGCGTCCTACTATCGCGAATTCGTCATCGTCACCGGCGGCGGTCCGGGCGTCATGGAGGCCGGCAATCGCGGCGCCGCCGATGTCGGCGCGCCGACGATCGGGCTCAACATCGTGCTGCCGCACGAACAGGCGCCCAACCCCTACGTCACGCCCGAACTGTGCTTCAACTTCCACTATTTCGCGATCCGCAAGATGCATTTCATGATGCGCGCCAAGGCGGTCGCCATCTTCCCCGGCGGCTTCGGCACCATGGACGAGTTTTTCGAGACGCTGACGCTGATCCAGACCGGGCGCATGGAGCGGGTTCCCGTCATCCTGTTCGGCCGCGCGTTCTGGCAAGGCGCGGTCAATATCGAATTCCTGGCCGAGCAGGGCACGATCTCGCCGGACGACCAGAACCTGATCGACTATGCCGATACCGCCGGCGAGGCCTGGAATTGCGTCAAGCGCTTTTACGAGATCTGAACCGGCCGGCCGTTAGCGTCGTTCCGCGGGCTCTGCCGCGCTGTCTCCCGCTCCCGCCTCATCTTCCCGGCTGATCCCGCGCGGGCGATGCACGATTGTCGCCAGCACGAAGGAAATGATCATCAGCAGATACCAGGCGCCAAGCTTGGCGATGGACACAGGTGTCCAGCCATGCGCCTGGGCCGGGTAGAGCCAGGCGCGCGACCAGGTGGCGATGTTTTCTGCGAACCAGATGAACAGTGCGACCAGCAGGAACCCGAGCAGGAGCGGCATGCGGTGGCGGAACCGGAAGACGCGGTAATGCACCGTCGTTCTCAGGAACAGCAGCGCCGTCACCGCGAACAGGCCGTAGCGCAGGTCGAGCGTGAAATGATGGGTGAAGAAATTGACGTAGATCGCCACGGCGAGCGCGACCGTCGCCTCGAAGGGCGGGTAGCGGCTGTAGCGTATGTCGAAAATGCGCGAGATGCGTGCGAGATACGAGCCGACGGCGGCGTACATGAAACCTGAAAACAGCGGCACGCCGCCGATCCGGAAGAACGCCTCTTCCGGATAGGTCCAAGAGCCGACCGACGTCTTGAAGATTTCCATGGCCGTGCCGACCACGTGGAAGATCAGGATGACCTTGGCCTCGGCCGGGGTTTCCAATCGGGCGGCCAGCATGGCGATCTGTATGGTGAGGGCCGACAGGAACAAGAAGTCGTAGCGGGCAAGTGCGGCCTCCTCCGGCCAGGCGTATTTCGTCGTAATCATCAGCATGAGCAGCGCGCCGCCGAACAGGCAGGCCCATGCCTGTTTCAGGCCGAATACCGTGAACTCGACCAGAGCGCCGGAGAGCCCGCCGGCCGGCAGCGCGTCGAGGACGCGGTGCGCGGCGACGTCGATCTGCGCTTCGAGCGAGGTGAAGCGTTTCAAACGTTGTCGGACCCGGGATTGATCGCGGCCAGGAAGCCGGCGAGATCGTCGGTCACGTAGTCGACGTCGTCCTCCTTGTCGGCGTCCTGTTCCCAGATTTCCGCAAAGGTCGGCTCGAAATTGCGCGGTACAATCAGCACCGTCTTCATGCCGAGCGCCTTCGGCACGGCGAGGTTGCGGGCCAGATCCTCGAACATCACCGAATCGGCGCCCGCGACCCGGTACAGCGCGGTGAACTTGTCGTAGGTCTCGCGCGCCGGTTTCGGCACCAGCCCGGCCGCCACGATGTCGAATATGTCGTCGAAATGGTCGAGGATTCCAAGCTGTGCCGCCGTGCGCTCGGCGTGGCCGCGATCGCCATTGGTGAAGATGAATTTGCGGCCCGGCAGCGTCCGGATCTGCGCGCCGAGGGCCGGGTCGGGCGCAAGATGGGTGTAGTCGATATCGTGCACCTTCTGCAGAAAATCGTCCGGGTCGATGCCGTGCCGGACCATCAGCCCGTTCAGCGTCGTGCCGTGGTCGCGATAAAGCTCCTTCTGCAGCACGCGCGCCTGATCGCGGGGCAGTTCAAGCAGTTCCGACACATAGGCCGTCATGCGCACGTCGATCTGGGCGAACAGGTTCGAGTGATGCGGATAGAGCGTATTGTCGAGGTCGAATACCCAATTGCGGATGCCGGCGAAGTCGGACGATTCGGGAATCTGTGTCATGCCGCCTTATCGCATCTTTGCCGCCGCGATGACAGCGGACGCGACCGCCCGACAGTTCCGGATCGTTTCAAATTTGATCGAAGTCTTATACCGGATTTTTAACGATGCGGTGGCAACAGCGGCCTGTGGGGAGTACGCAATGCGGTCTGTTGTTTTGATCTCGGCACTGATCGCCGTCGGCGCCATGGCGATTTCGGTTTTGGTCGCTTTCAGCCTTATGCGGCTGCAAGGCCTGTCCCTGGGTCCCAACGGCCTCCTGATGTCGCTCGTCTGCCCGTTGGTGATCGGCTGGCCGGTCAGTGCCTTCCAACTGTACCAGCGCCGGCGGTTCCTCGACATGCACGCCCAACTGGCCCGCGCGCACATCGATCTGCACCAGGCGCATGCGCGGCTGGCCGAGCGGGCGAGCCGCGATCCGATGACCGGCATGCTCAATCGCGAAAGCGCGCTCGACGCGATCGCCGGCAAGCAGGCGACCGGGGTCGACGGCGCCCTGCTGATTGTCGATGCCGATCATTTCAAGGCGGTCAACGATACCTATGGCCACCAGGCGGGAGACGTTGCGCTGGTGGCGATCGCCAATGCCATTCGCCGCGCCCTGCCGCGCGGCAGCATTGTCGGCCGCATCGGCGGCGAGGAGTTCGCGGTCTTCGTCCCCGGTTGCCGGGGGTGCGCGATCGCGCAGGTCGGCGAGAATATCCGGCGCGAGGTCGCGGCGACGTCGTTCAGGCCGTCCGATCGGCCGGTGCCGTTGTCCGTCAGCATCGGCGGCATGCACTTTTCCCGCGACCTGACTGTCTCGCAGGCGCTGCGCAGCGCCGACCGGCGCCTCTACCTGGCCAAACGGGCCGGGCGCAACTGCGTGGTGACGCAGGACGGCGAGAACCGCGCGGCCGCGTGACGGGACGGGGCCGGTTCGCGGCGTTGCCCTTGCCTTGAGCGTCGCCGTCGGCCTAGATCGCCTCTTTTAGGCGAGGGGCGTCCTTGGAACTCTGGATACCGATCACCATCGCGGCCGCGTTCCTGCAGAACATCCGTTCCGCGATGCAGAAGCATCTCAAGGGCGTGATGGGCACAACCGGAGCCACCTTCGTGCGCTTCGGTTTCGGCGCGCCCTTCGCGCTCCTGTTCGTGGCCGTGCTGCATTTCGGCGCCGGCCATGCGCTGCCTCGGCTCAACGCGACCTTCTTTGTCTGGATGCTCGCCGGCGGGATCGGCCAGATCGCGGCCACCTTCCTGCTGATCCATCTGTTTTCCTTCCGCAATTTCGCGGTCGGAACGGCCTATTCGCGCACCGAGCCGGCGCAGGCCGCGCTGTTCGGCCTGGTCTTCCTCGGCGAGAAGATCTCGGCAGGCGTGCTGGCCGCCATCGGCGTCAGCGTGTTCGGCGTCATGCTGATCTCGGTCGCCCACACGCCCCTGAGTTGGCGGGCGCTGCTCGCCGCGCTGGTCGGCCGCAACGCGCTTGTCGGGCTCGCCTCGGGGGCACTGTTCGGCGTGACGGCGGTTGCCTACCGCGCCGCCTCGCTGGCGCTCGGCGGGCCGAATTTCATCATGCAGGCCGCCATTACCTTAGCCTGGGTGATTGTGTTCCAGAGCCTGCTCATGGCCTTGTGGATGCTGTGGAAGGACCGGGCCGAGATCGGCCGCATCCGCAAGGCCTGGAAGCCGGCGCTGATCGTGGGTCTCGCCGGCGCCACGGCGTCGTTCGGCTGGTTCATGGCCATGACGCTGCAGCAGGCGGCGGTGGTCAAGGCGCTGGCGCAGGTCGAGATGATCTTCACCTTCGCCTCGACGGTCTTCTTCTTCCGCGAGCGTATCAACCTGATGGAGATTGCCGGCTGCCTGCTGATCGTCGGCGGCATCCTGCTCCTGCTGGCATTGGGCTGACGCGGGCCCGGACGGTGCCCGAAAACCGCTAAGGCACGATCAGCGTGCCGGCGCCGTGTTCGGTGAAAAGCTCCAGAAGCACGGCATGCGGCGTCTTGCCGTTGAGGATGACCACCCCTTCAACGCCGCGCTCGATCGCCTCGATGCAGGTCTCCACCTTCGGGATCATGCCGCCCGATATGGTGCCCTCGGCGATCAGCGACCTGGCTTCGGCCACCGTCAGCTCGTCGATCAGCGTCTTGTCGCGGTCGAGCACGCCCGGCACGTCGGTCAGAAACAATAGCCGCGTGGCCTTGACGGCCCCGGCGATCGCCCCGGCGAAAATATCGGCGTTGATGTTGTAGGTGTGGCCGTCGCGGCCCGGCGCCACGGGGGCGATGACGGGGATCATTTCCGAACGGGCCAGAAGGTCGAGCAGCGTGCGGTCGACCTCGACCGGTTCGCCGACGAAGCCGAGATCGAGCACGCGCTCGATATTGGAATCGGGATCGAGCGCGGTCTTATGCGCCTTTTCGGCGAACACCATGTTGCCGTCCTTGCCGCACAGGCCGATCGCCCATTCGCCCTCGGCGTTGATCAGCGCCACGATCTCCTTGTTGATCGAGCCCGCCAGCACCATTTCGACGATCTCGACCGTCTTGGCGTCGGTGACGCGCAGGCCGCCCTCGAATTTCGATTCGATGCCCATCTTGGCCAGCATCGCCGCGATCTGCGGTCCGCCGCCATGCACCACGATCGGGTTGACGCCGGACTGTTTCAACAGCGCGATGTCGCGCGCGAATGCCCGGCCGAGTTCGGTGTCGCCCATGGCATGGCCGCCATATTTGACCACCACGGTCTTGTTCTCGTAGCGCTGCATATAAGGCAGCGCCGCCGAAAGCAGGCGCGCTTGTTCCCGGGCTGTGGCGGCAATGTCGCTCGTCATCGGTTTCCTGTTGCGGCCGTTGAAAATGTCCGGCGGGTCATAGCGGGAAACCGGGGAGCGGGCAATTGTCATGCGCGCCGACGCCCTGTCGCGCGCGGTTTTTCGTGGACGCGTGACGCTTGCGGCGTTATAAGCGCGACCTCTTTCGGGGAGTACGGGTTCGATGAACAAGGTTGCCTGATCCGCACGAAACGGCGTCGTCGCGCCGGGCCGGATCGTTTGTCCCGCACCCTGTTCATCATGCTCACCGATGGAGACGCCCCATGCATGCGCCCGATCCGCACGACACGCACCCGCTGCCTTTCCACCCGCGCACCGCGTTCCTGAAACCGCTGATCACGCGCCCGACCATCGAGGTCGGCGACTACACCTATTACGACGACCCGCTCGGCCCCGAACGCTTCGAGGAGCACAACGTGCTCTATCATTTCGATTTCGTCGGCGACCGACTGGTCATTGGCCGCTATTGCGCGATCGCCGCCAATACCCGTTTCGTCATGAACGGCGCGAACCACGATCTGCGCGGCTTTTCCGCCTTTCCGTTCGCCGTTTTCGGCGGCGCCTGGCGCGACAGTTTCGATCCGCAGTCGCTGGCCGCCGGGTTTCGTGGCGACACGGTCGTGGGCAACGACGTCTGGTTCGGCATGGATGCGACCGTCATGCCCGGCATCACGATCGGCGACGGCGCGATCGTGGCGGCCGGCGCCGTGGTGTCGGCCGACGTGCCGCCCTATGCGGTGGTCGCCGGCAATCCGGCCCGCATCGTGCGCATGCGCTTCGATGCCGCGACCGTCGAGCGCCTGCTTGCGATCGCCTGGTGGAACTGGCCTGTTGACAAGGTGACGCGCAACATCGATGCCATCGGCGGAAACGATCTGGAACGGTTGGAATCAGCGACGTGAGCGAGACGAAAACCGACAGCGGCACCGGGCGGGACTTTCCCCGCACATGGGTCTTCATTCGCGGTGTGCCGGCGATGAAATTCCTGCCGCCGGAAGGCCCGCCCGAGATCGCCTTCGCCGGCCGGTCGAATGTCGGCAAATCGTCGCTGATCAACGCGCTGGTCGGCCAGAAGGCGCTGGCGCGTACCTCCAATACGCCGGGCCGTACCCAGGAGCTGAACTATTTCGTGCCCGACGGCCACGCCGGCACGGCCGACGACCTGCCGCCGCTCGCTTTGGTCGACATGCCGGGTTACGGCTTCGCCAAGGCGCCCAAGGCGGTGGTGGAGAACTGGACCAGGCTGGTGTTCGACTATCTGCGCGGCCGCGTCACCCTGAAGCGCGTCTACGTGCTGATCGACGCCCGCCACGGCGTTAAGGCGATCGATGGCGAGGTGATGGACCTGCTCGACCGGGCTGCCGTCTCCTATCAGATCGTGCTGACCAAGGCCGACAAGATCAAGCCGCCGGCGGTTGAAGCCCTGCTCGCGCAGACTTTGGCAACGATCAAGAAACGGCCCGCGGCCTATCCCGAGGTGCTGGCCACCTCGTCGGAGAAGGGCGCCGGCATCGATGGCCTGCGCGCCGCGATCATGACGGCAATCGCCTCGTAGATCGTGCCGGGCATTTGCGTCGAAGCGCCGGCGCGGTCGGCTTGCCGGCTCGGTGGCGTGCGGTTTCAGGCCGCGCCGGACGGCTTGAAGGTCAGCGCCAGCCCGTTGATGCAGTGGCGTTTGCCGGTCGGCGGCGGGCCGTCGTCGAAAATGTGGCCGAGGTGACCGCCGCAGCGGCGACAATGGCACTCCGTGCGCACCATGAAGAACGACCGGTCCTTCCGCGTGCCGACCGCGTCGGGCAGCGCCTCCCAGAAGCTCGGCCAACCGGTGCCGGACTCGAACTTGGTCTGGGATGAATAAAGCGGCAGATCGCAGCCCGCGCAATGGAACGTGCCAGCGCGTTTTTCTTCGTTGAGCGGACTGGTGAAGGCGCGTTCGGTCGCCTCCTCGCGCAGCACCTTGTAGCGCTCGGGCGTCAGGATTTCCCGCCACTCGGCCTCCGTTTTTTCGATCTCGAACTGTTCGTTGTCCTTGGCCATTGCCGGGCTCGCTATGTCCTGACGCGCCAGGAGCGGCAGTCCGGCCACGATGGCCGCGCCGGTCGAGCCGTAGAGAAAAAATCTTCGGTTCATGGCGGTCTCCTTTGCAGGTAGCCTATCGGGATTGCCCGGTCACGGCGAAATCAACTCGCCTTGACGAAAACGGCACGCTGTCGTGATCGCTCCGCGCCACGGCCGTGCCGTGACGCGGAGCGTGCCCTCCGCCGTGGAGGTGTTGCGGCGTCCGCGGGGACGCCGCCAGACCGGTTGGCGCCGGGCATCAGGCCTTCGGCAGCAGCACCGTGTCGATGACGTGGATGACGCCGTTCGACTGGTCGACATCGGCGATCGTCACGGTGGCGACGTTGCCGTTCTCGTCGGTCAGGGTGATCTTGTCGCCGTCCATCTTGGCCTGCAGCATGCAGCCGCCGACGGTTTCGACGGGATGGTTGCCGCCGTCATCCTTGATCATCTTGCCGATCGCATCCGACATCGCCTCGGCCGCCACCACGTGGCAGGTCAGAACCTTGGTCAGCGTGTCCTTGTTCTCCGGCTTCAGCAGCGTGTCGACCGTGCCGTCGGGCAGCTTCTCGAAGGCGGCGTTGACCGGCGCGAACACCGTGAACGGGCCTTCGCCCTGCAGCGTCTCGACCAGGCCGGCCGCCTTGACGGCCGCCACCAGCGTGGTGTGGTCGTTCGAGTTGACGGCGTTTTCGACAATGTTCTTGTCGGCATACATCGCCGCCCCGCCGACCATCGGATTGTCGGCATGCGCGATACCGGCAAGGGTGGAGACGGCGAAGGCGCCGGCGAGTGCGAAAAGCTTGGTATTTTTCATCGTGTCGAAACTCCCTGTTGGTTTGTCCCAGCGGGTGGGCAGGCGAAGACACGGAATCGGCGGGACGATAGTTTCGCTGAAAGATCGTTGAAAGCGGAAGCGGATTTGTTCCAGAAACTGATGTGACGACGCTACGGGCCGGAAGGCGTTGGTCCGTCGCTCGCCGTGCTTTAACGTCCCCGCTGCCGAGTCGGCGCCCGTTTGCGGCACGGCGGCATGGTCGCGACCGGCGCGTGTCGGATCGCCATTGGAAAGCAAAGAGGTGCTGCATGATGTCCGAAGGCCCGAAGCCGGTCGTCTACCACATTCCCGTCTGCCCGTTTTCGCAGCGCCTCGAGATCTTGCTTGAGCTGAAGGGGATGCGCGATCGGGTCGAGTTTCATGTCATCGACATCACAAAACCGCGCCCTGACTGGCTGCTCGAACTGACCGACGGGACGACCGCGCTGCCGGTGCTTGAGACCGAGAACGGCGGCGTCATCAAGGAAAGCCTGGTGATCATGGCCTATCTGGAGGACCGTTTCGCCGAGCGGCCGGTGGCGCGCGCGGACGCTTACGAGCGCGCCGTCGAAAACATGCTGATCGCCCGCGAGGGCGCTTTCACCACCACCGGCTATATGTTCGTCCTCAACCAGGATCCCGCCGCGCGTGCCGGTTTCCGCGACAAGATGCTGGGCCATTATCGCGATTTCGACCGCTTCCTACGCAAGCACAGCCCCGATGGGCCGTTCCTGTTCGATCGCTTCGGCCTCGCCGAAACCGTGTTCACGCCGATGTTCATGCGCTTCTGGTTCCTCGACTATTACGAGGGTTTCGACCTGCCGGTGGAAGGCTTCGAGCGCGTGCATGCCTGGCGCGAGGCGTGCCTGGCGCATCCGGCTGCGGGCCAGGTGAGCCGCGAGCAGATCGTCAAGCTCTACTACGACTATGCCCAAGGCGCGGGCAACGGCGCGCCTTTGCCGGGACGAGCGAAGTCGAGCTTCGTGTTCGAGCCGCATTGGCGCGCGCGCCCCTGGCCGCCACGGGCCAAATACGGGACACCGGCCGACGACGCCACTCTGGGATTGGCCTGATTGTGAGCCCGGCCTGAGCGGATATTGCCTTGCTGCCGGTCGGGGCGGGTCGTTCCGGCGGTGGGGCCGTGCGCCGTCGCGGTCAGATCTCGCGCAGATTGCCGGCCGCTACGACCGGTCCGGTCGGCTGGCCGGAGGGCGAGCCGCCGGCAGGCTCCAGGCTGATCGCAAACACCGCGCCGGCCTCGATCTTGCGGCGCAACGCCTCGCCGACGGCGAGATGGACGGTGGAGCCGGCGGGAATCACGCCGAGCGAGGCCGGCGGCGTGTCGCCCTCGATCACCCACAATTCGAAGTCGCGGCCGCTGTCGCGCTCGCCGGTGACATGCGACAGCCCGATATCGCGGGTGCTGGCGTCGTAGACGACGAAATAATGAACATTGCTTTCCTGCGGCGCCAGCGAGGCCACCAGGCGCCCGGCCGGTTCGTCGGCCGGCGGCGGCGCAAGCAGCGGCACGGCCAGGACGAGAACCAGCCCTGCGATCGCCGCCGCCGCTATGCCGCGCCACACCGCAAGGCTTTGCCACAGGCCGCCGGCGGGAGCCGCGGCCTTCCTGGGCGTTGTCGCGCCGCCGCTGGCGGCAAACAGCCGCTGGTCGAGCGCTGACTTGACCGCGGCCGGCGGCTCGACCGGTTCGTAGCCGGCCGCCAGCGGCGCCATATGCTCTTCCCAGCGCTCGACCAGCCGGGCGAAGCCGGGCTCGGTCTCGATCCGGCGGGCGGCCGCGCGGCGGTCGTCGCCGTCCAGCGCGCCGAGCACATAGTCGGCCGCCAGCGCGTCGTCGCCGGTCAGTTCGCGTCCGTTGTCGTCGGCAGCGCTCATCGCTCCAGACAATCCCTGAGTTTCAACAGGCTGCGTCGCAGCCATGTCCGCATCGTGTTCAGCGGCACGCCGTGCCGCGTGGCAAGCTCGGCATAGCTTTCGCCGCTCAGATAGGCGCCGCGCACCGCCGCCGCCCGCTCGCCATCGAGCTCGTCCAGGCAGGCGTCGATACGTCGCCGCTCGCTGGTCATCACCGCGACGGTCTCCGGTCCCGGCTTCGGGTCGGCGACCTCGACGGCTTGGTCGATCGGCGCCCCGCTCGCACGCCGCGACCGCAGCTTGTCGATCGCATGGTTGCGCGCCACCGCCACCAGCCACGAAATCGGACTCAGGTCCGACACGGCGAACCGGTCGGCCTTGGTCCATATCTTGACATAGACGTCCTGCAACGCTTCCTCGGCCTCCGCCCTGTCCCTCAAGACACGCAGGCACACGCCGAAGAGTTTCGCGCTGGTTTGCCGGTAAAGCAAATCGAACGCCCCGCGATCCTTCATCGAGGTACGGACGATCAGTTTTGTGATGTCGTGCGGCGTCATGCCGCTTCAACCTAGCGCGGCGCGCCGCATTTGCAATGAGGCGTCGTCGCGGCCGCGGCGGCAGCGATCGAATGGCGTGCCGCGCGTCGCCGGCAAACCGCCGCTTCGCCGCGCGACCGGAAGGTCTTTGCACCGCACCGCACACGAAAAAGCCCGCGCGCGGCGGGCTTTTTTTGACGTGCGTCGAAACGGTCCGGCTATTCCGCCGGCTGTTTCGGCTTTTTCTTGAACAACCCGGCCAGATTGTCCCACAGCTCGATCTTGGCGCCCTGGCGCTTCATGATCACGCCCTGCTGCAGGATCGACAGGAAATTGTTCCAGGCCCAGTAGATCACGAGGCCGGCCGGGAACGTCGCCAGCATGAAGGTGAATACCACCGGCATCCAGGTGAAGATCATCGCCTGGGTCGGGTCGGGCGGCGTCGGGTTCATGCGCATCTGCAGGAACATGGTGACGCCCATGATCAGCGGCCACACCCCGATCATCAGGAAGGCCGGCACGTCGTAAGGCAAAAGGCCGAACAGGTTGAACAGCGACGTCGGATCGGGTGCGGCCAGATCCTGGATCCAGCCGAAGAACGGCGCGTGCCGCATCTCGATGGTGACGTAAAGCACCTTGTAGAGCGCGAAGAAGACGGGGATCTGGATCAGCACCGGCCAGCAGCCGGCCAGCGGATTGATCTTCTCCGTCTTGTACAGCTCCATCATCGCCTGCTGCTGCTTCATCTTGTCGTCCGCGTATTTCTCGCGGATTTCCAGCATTTTCGGCTGAACCTTCTTCATGTTCGCCATCGACTTGTACGACTTGTTGGCGAGCGGGAAGAAGATCAGCTTGACGACGACGGTGGTGGCCAGGATCGCCAGGCCGAAATTGCCGAGCAGCTTGTAGAGCCAGTCGATCAGGTAAAACATCGGCTTGGTGATGAAGTAGAACCAGCCCCAGTCGATCAGCAGGTCGAACTGGCGGATCTGCCGGTCTTCCTCATAGGCGTCGACCTTCGACACCTCCTTGGCGCCGGCGAAGACCATCGTCTCCACGGTCGCCGAGCCGCCGGCGTCGACCACCATCGGATCGGACAGGAAATCGGCCTGATAGCGCGACCGCTTGTCGTCGAGATAGACGAAGCGCGGCTGGAAGGGCTGCTTGCCCGACGGCACGATCGCCACGGCCCAGTATTTGTCGGTCATGCCGAGCCAGCCGTCGCTCGACTTCGACGGCAGCACCTTGCCGTCCTCCTCGACGTCGGAATAGTCGATTTCCTGCAGGCCTTCCTCGCCGGTGACGCCGATCAGGCCTTCGTGCAGCACGTAGATGCCGGTCGTCTGCGGCTTTTCGAAACGGGTCACCCGACCGTAATTGCTGATCGAGACGGCGTTGCCGGACGCGTTTTCGATCGTGTCGGACAGTGTGAACATATAGTCCGCATCGACCGCGATCGTGCGCTTGAAGGTCAGGCCCTTCTCGTTGGTGAAGGTCAGCACGACCGGCGTCTGCGGCGTCAGCTTCGTATTGCCGCTGACCGTCCACACCGTATCGTAGCTCGGCACCTGGCCGCTCGCCTCGCTGCCGACATAGCCGATTTCGACATAATAGGCGTTGGGAACCGCCGACGGGTTGAGGAGCTCGATATTGGGCGAGTCCTTTTCCACCGTCACGCGGTAGTCTTTCAGCAAAAGGTCGTCGATGCGCCCGCCCGTCAGGTTGATCGAGCCCGCCAGGCGCGGCGTGTCGATGACCACGCGTCCGCCACCGGCAAGCGCGCCGTCGCGTCCCGCCTGTCCGTTGGTCCCCTCCGACACGCCGGCCGGCGCCGTGCCGGGGATGTCGGGGTTCACGGCCGCCGGCGCGTCGGGCGCGCCCGAGGCCTTTTCGGCAATGTCGACCTCGGCCTGCTCGGTCTCGATGCGGGCCTGTTCGCGTTGGGTCTCGATCTTCGGATTGACGTAGAAGACCTGCCACACCGTCAGGATCAGGATCGACAGCGCGATCGTGATGAAGAAATTACGGTTGTTTTCCATCAGGAGCGGTTCCGCGCATTCGTCGGGAGAGTTCGCTTTTCAGCTGGTCGAAGGGGATCGCCGCGATTTCGCGGCGCCCGACGATCACATAGTCCTTGCCGCGCGCCATGTCATCCGCCGCGTGTGTCCGCACGGCTTCCTTGAGGCGTCGTCGGATAAGGTTACGTATGACGGCGTTGCCGGCCTTTTTTGTGACCGTCAGCCCAAGGCGCGGCGCGTCGTTGTCGCCTCGGTCGAAAACCTCGAGCAAAAACAGACGCCCGCGGCGTTTTTCGCCGCGTCGCGCTGCCAGAAAATCGGCGCGTTTGCGCATTCGTTCCGGCAGGCTTGCGCTGCGCCGGTCGCCGGTCAATGCCCGGCCGGCCCGGTTAGGCCGAAAGCCGGCTGCGGCCGCGGTTGCGCCGCGCCGCGATGACGCGACGACCACCCTTGGTCGCCATGCGGGCGCGGAAACCATGACGGCGTTTGCGCACGAGCTTGGACGGCTGATAGGTACGTTTCATTTATTTAATACCGCGGCGTGCGGCCCTTCTTGGATCTATCTCTTCAAAGCAGGAGCTTTCGGATCTTGCCGTGGGCGCACATAGATGGCGCCGGGCCACGGACCCGAACGTGCGGCGGCTTATAGAAAGATGACTGCCGGAAGTCAATGAAAAGCCGGCGCGCTGCGCGCTGGCGACAGAATTGCCATGGCAAGACGGCTCACGAAAGGGTGAGGCCGTTCCCGAGCACGGTCAATAGACGGTGAGATCGCGCCCTGACGGGTTGTACCCATCCGGTTGCTGGGCCAATTCGGGTGGGTGTGTCTTTGCCGCGCCCAACGCCACAGGATTATGCCATGCCCGATGCCGCCACCCATGAACCGACCCTGCGCGCGACACGGCGCCACGTGCTGGCCGGCGGCGGCGCGGCCGCGCTTCTGGCAATGGCGGGCGTGCCGGCCTTGGCGGCGCCGATCGACGCATTCCGGCCGCGCGGCGCGGGCGGGGTCGACCACACCGCTTTTGACCGCCTCTTGCAAACCCATGTCAAGCCGGACAAAAACGGCTACAACCGTGTCGATTATCGCGGTTTCGCCGCGTCCGGCCACACGGATTTGAAGTCCTATCTCGACCTCTTGGAACAGGCCCGTCCGTCGACCTTCGCGCGCGCCGAGGCCCATGCCTACTGGATCAATCTCTATAACGCCAAGACCTTGGACGTGGTGCTCGACAACTATCCGGTGCGTTCGATCAAGACCATCAATCTCGGCGGCGGCGGATTGTTCGGCCGCGGCCCCTGGTCGAAGACGTTGATCCGCGTCGAGGCGCGCGACCTGTCGCTCGACGATGTCGAGCACCGCATCGTGCGGCCGATCTTTGCCGATCCGATGAGCCACTACGCGCTCAACTGCGCCTCCTATTCCTGCCCGAACTTGGCCACCCGCGCTTTCACCGGCGCCAATCTGGACCGCCTGATGGCCGGCAACGCGGCCGCCTATGTCAATCACGAGCGCGGCGTCATGGTTGCCGGCGGCGCTCTTACCGCCTCCAAGCTCTATGCCTGGTATGCGTCGGATTTCGGGGGCAGGGGGCGGCTGAAGAAGCACTGGAGCGGGTTCGCCAAACCGCCCCTCAAAAGCGCGATCGAGGCAGCGCGGCTCGGCGGGTTCGTTTATGACTGGGCGCTCAACGATGTCTGAGGAGACGACCATGTCAGGCGATGCCGGCAAGACGCCGACCGGCGGCGCCCGAACCCTGTGGCGCTACGCGCCGATCGCCATCGTCGTCGCCGGCCTGGGTTTCGGCTATGCGATGGGCTGGCACAGGGTCCTGTCGCTCGCCTATCTTTCGGAAAGCCGCGAGACGCTGGCCGCCTTCGTCGCGGTGCATCATGTCCGCTCGCTCGTGCTGTTTTTCGTCGCCTATGTGCTGGCCGTGGCGTTTTCCTTTCCGGCGGCCTCGGTACTGACCATCCTCGCCGGCTTCCTGTTCGGCTGGCTGGTCGGCGCGGCGCTGGTCGTTTTCGCCGCGACACTCGGCGCGACACTCCTCTTTCTGGCCGCGCGCACCGCGTTCGGCGATGTGCTGCATCGCAGGCTCGGCGCGCGCGTGGCGCGTCTGGCCGACGGTTTCGAGCGCGACGCGTTCGGCTATCTGCTCGTGCTCAGGCTGGCGCCGATTTTCCCGTTCTGGATCGTCAACATCGCGCCGGCCTTTTTCGCGGTGAGGCTGCGCACCTATGTCGCCGCCACCTTCATCGGTATCCTGCCCGGCACGGTCGCCTATGCCTGGCTCGGCGAGGGGCTCGACAGCGTCCTGGTCGCGGCCGGGCAATCCGGGCAGGACATATCGCTACGCGATCTTGTCACTCCCGAAATCACGCTCGCCTTCGTCGCGCTCGCCCTTGTTGCGGCGATCCCCACCATCGTAAGGAAGGTCAGGGGCCGGCGCACCTGAGGCGCGGCGTCGCCGCGCCGCCGCGAAGGCCGGTGGCTCGGGGCCATGCGAAGGGATCTTATGACCGATACGATATTGAAACCGGATATTTGCGTCATCGGCGCCGGCTCCGGCGGCCTGTCGGTTGCGGCTGCCGCCGCGGCGTTCGGCGTATCCGTCGTGCTCGTTGAAAAGGGCAGGATGGGCGGCGATTGCCTCAACTATGGATGCGTTCCCTCCAAGGCGCTGATCGCGGCCGGCAAGCGGGCCGCCGCGATGCGCGGCGCCTCGGCCTTCGGCATCGCCGATGTCGAGCCCAAGGTGGATTTCAGGGCGGTGAACCGCCATGTCCAGGACGTGATCGCGGCGATCGCGCCGAACGATTCGGTCGAACGCTTCACCGCGCTCGGCGTTCATGTCATCCGCGCGCAGGCGCGTTTCACCGGCCCGCGCACGGTCGTTGCCGGTGACACCGAGATTCGCGCCCGCCGCTTCGTCGTCGCCACCGGCTCCTCCCCGATGGTGCCGCCGATCCCCGGGCTCGACGGCGTCGATTTCCTCACCAACGAGACGGTTTTCGATCTCACCCGCCGGCCGTCGCGACTGATCGTTATCGGCGGCGGGCCGATCGGCATCGAGCTCGCCCAGGCCCATCGCCGTCTGGGTTCGGAGGTGACGGTGGTCGAGGCGTTGTCCGCGCTCGGCAAGGACGATCCCGAGGCGGTTGCGCCGGTCCTGGAGCGGTTGCGCGGCGAAGGCGTCGTCATTCGCGAAAACACCGCCGTCGCGCGGGCCGAACGCCGCGGCAAGACCGGGGTGCGGGTGTTTGTCGAGACGCAGGAGGGCCTCGAGCCCATCGACGGCAGCCATCTGCTGGTCGCCACCGGCCGGGCCGCCAATGTCGACGGGCTCGGCCTCGACGAGGCCGGCATCGCCCACGACAAAAAGGGCGTAAAGGT
Source organism: Nitratireductor sp. (assembly GCA_039973095.1). Lineage (GTDB taxonomy): Bacteria > Pseudomonadota > Alphaproteobacteria > Rhizobiales > Rhizobiaceae > Mangrovimarina. Next base: position 274,066 of record JBDWLQ010000005.1, read on the forward strand.
CGACGCGAAACTGCGCACCACCAACCGGCGCGTCTACGCCATCGGCGACGTCGCCGGCGGGCTGCAATTCACCCATGTCGCCGGCTATCATGCCGGGCTGGTGATCCGCGCGCTGCTGTTTCGCCTGCCGGCGCGCGAGAACCGCGCCATCCTGCCGCGGGTCACCTACACCGATCCCGAACTCGCCCAGATCGGCATGACCGAGGCCGAGGCCATCGAGGCCGGTGGCCGGGTGCGCATTCTGCGCTGGCCCTATGCCGAGAACGACCGCGCCCTGGCCGAGCGCCAGACGGCCGGTTTCATCAAGCTGATGGCGGACCGGCGCGGCCGGCTGCTCGGCGTCACGATCGTCGGCGCCAATGCCGGCGAGATGATCAATCTGTGGGCGCTCGTCCTGTCGAAAAAGCTGCGTCTGCGCGATGTCGCCGCCTATGTGCCGGCCTATCCGACGATGAGCGAAATTGGCAAACGCGCCGCGATCACCTATTTTTCGGGTGCGGCCCGCAAGCCGATGGTCAGGCGGCTGATCGCGTTTTTGCGATTGTTCGGCTGACCGGCCGGCCGGCGCGGGCGAGAAAGGCGCGATGACGAGCCACGACAAAGCCCAGCACGGTCACGACACGGGTCCGGACGGTTCGGCCGGTCCGGTCGCCTGGCCCTATCGCCTGTCGACCAAGCTTCTGCTCTTGACCATCGTCTCGGTGCTGATCGCCGAGGTGCTGATCTTCATTCCCTCCGTCGCCAATTTCCGGCTGCGCTGGCTCGAGGAGCGCCTGTCGACGGCGGCCGCCGCCAGCGTGCCGCTGATCGAAAGCGGCGGGATCGAGCTGCCGCCGCAATTGCGCGACGACGTCCTGATGGCGCTCGGCGCCAAGGCGATCGCCGTGCGCGACGAGGGCGTGTCCCGGCTTCTGGTGAGCGCCGACATGCCGCCCGATGTCGACGAGCACGTCACCCCCTCCGAGGTCGGGCCGCTGGCTGCGATCGCCGGCGCGCTCGACACCATGCTGGAAGGCGGCGATCGCATGCTGCGCGTCTACGGGCGCGTCGGCGACAGCCCGATGGATTTCGAATTGATCCTGCCCGACGCCAAGCTGCGCGCGGCCATGTTCGTCTATGCGCGCAACGTCGCGCTGTTGTCGCTGCTGATTTCGCTGATCACCGCCGGCCTGGTGTTCTTCGCCATCCACGCGCTGATGATCAGGCCGATCCACGGCATGCGCCGGGCGATGTCCGCCTTCGCCGAGGCGCCCGACGATCCCGGCCGCATCATCCGCCCCTCGGGCCGGCGCGACGAGATCGGCATTGCCGAGCGCGAATTGTCGGTGATGCAGAACCAGCTCCACCACACGCTGGGCGAGCAGAAGCATCTCGCCGATCTCGGCCTGGCGGTGTCCAAGATCAATCACGACATGCGCAACATCCTGGCCTCCGCGCAGCTGATCTCGGACCGGCTGCGCGCGGTCAAGGATCCGTCCGTGCAGATGTTCGCGCCCAAGCTGGTGCGCGCCATCGACCGCGCCGTCGGTTACACCGAGCGCGTTCTGGCCTATGGCCGCGCCCACGAGGCGCCGCCGACGCGCCGCATCCTGCGGCTGCAGACCCTTGTCGCCGAGGTCGAGGGGCTGGTCGGCCTCGATCCGCGCGCCGACATCGAGTTCGTCAACACCGTCGCGCCCGATTTCGAGGTCGACGCCGATGCCGAGCAGCTGTTCCGCGTCCTCAACAATCTGTGCCGCAACGCCGTCCAGGCGATGGCGGCCGACCGGGAGGGCTCGCTTGTGCGCCGGCTGACCGTGTCGGCCGAGCGCGAGGGCAGCGTCAGCCGCATCTACGTGGAAGACACCGGTCCCGGCCTGCCGGCCAAGGCGCGCGACAATCTGTTCGCCGCCTTCCGCGGCGCGGCGCGCTCCGGCGGCACCGGGCTCGGACTGGCGATCGCCCATGAGCTGGTGCGCGCCCATGGCGGCACGATCGAGCTGGTGGAAAGCGTCGGCGGGCGCACCCGGTTCTTGATCACGATTCCCGACCAGCCGGTCCGCCTCGACGAGGCGCGCCAGACCATCCGCCGCCCGGCCTGAGCCGGCACGCCGGTTCCGCCCGGGCGGGCGCGCCTTCAAGCGGTGGATCGTTTGACGGGTTCGGTCTGAAAGACCGGACCGGTCGCGCCGGCAACCAGCCGTCCGCGGCGCGATCGACGATCGGGCGCGGGTTTTGACGGCCAGGCCCGGTTGTGTCGGGCGTGCCCCTCGAAACCGCCCGGGAGAGGGCGCAAGCCCGTTTTGAGCCTTGCCGGGCGAAACGGACGCCGGTTCGCCTGGAAGCGCGGCACGACAGGACGTGAGAGCCGGTCTGCGGTTCCGTGAAATCCAGAACGGCTCGAGGCCGGCAGCGCCTGGTGGTCCTGGGAGCAGCGTATGAACGGCAACCGCCCGTCCTTGGTCTTTGAGCGTTTTTCGGCGCCGCCGGCGGCCGGCTGCCGAAACGGCAAAGTTTTCGCCCGCGCCCGCTTGCTTTTCGCCCGCGTCTTCATTAGGTAGCGATCTCGTTTGCGGATGGCAGCAATGCTCGTCTGCGGGCTGCTCTTGTCGCAGCCCCGTGCGCGCCCGTAGCTCAGCTGGATAGAGCACCAGACTACGAATCTGGGGGTCAGAGGTTCGAATCCTTTCGGGCGCGCCATACCGTTCTCACCATCGCCAAGAGCACCTAACACCCTGAATGGTAAAGACAAATTTGCCGTTCTAAATCCCGTTTCGCGGGCATAGTGCAGGCGGTCGGCAAATGCGAGTTTAAGCACCGTGCGCCGGTTCTCCAGCTTGCCAGAAACCCACTGATCCCAGGGGGTCGCCAGGAATCCGAGCGCCGTTCTAAGTGTATCGTCGAAGCTGCTTTTCGGACGTTTGGCACCCGCCATGCTTTCCCGGACGACCAGTTTCTCCTCTTCCAGCTTGGCAATGCGGTCCTCGTAGGCGCCGATGACGCTCGGCGTCCTCGCTTCGACCACGCGCTCCAGGAACTGCCCGATCTGCCTGTCAATCTCGGTCAGGCGTTTGCCGAGCGACCGGGACTGCGATTGCGTTTGCTCGCCGATATGGTTCCACCATTCGCGCAGCATGCCGCACGCGATGCGAAACAGGTTTTCACTCGGTTGCAACTCTTTCAGAAGGTTTTCGAACTCGCCTTCGATCCTGTCCCGCCGGATCGACTTGCCGTAGCTGTCACGGTCGGTCGGGTCTTGAGCGGAGACGTCAGGATCCTGCCTGCCACCGGCGGGTCGAAGCAATGGTACCATCCGACGTTCTGGTCCTATCTGTGGACCGGAATGATCAAAGGCGTCTGGTGAAGCCGATGCTGACTGCTTCGACTCTTGAACCTCATCGCAGCCGGCACCCGGATGTGGCCGAAATATCCCACTTGACATCCGGTACGCGGATCAAGCTTATTCGCACCATGAAAGTCGGACATGCCATCAAGCGGACTTATGCCGCGCCGCTCCAGCTGGCGCTCGCTTTTCTTTTTCTTGCCTTCACGTCGGTGCAGCCGGGTCTGTTCTCGATGGCGAGCGCCGAGCGGCTGACCGCCAAGCCCGCCGAAATATCACAGGGTCACGCGCCGCATGCGGTGGCGGACCATGCGCATGAAGGTGGCCATGACGCCGACGCAGATGCCGGCCACGCACAAAGCAAGGCCCAGCATCACGAGACCGGCAAGTTTGCCGATGGCGGCTGCGTGGTCCATTGCGCGCCGGTCACCGCGGTGCCGGTCGACTGCCCGTTCCTGCAATGGCCGGCCGGCAGTGGCCACGGGGTGACGCACATCGTCGCGCTCGTCGACAGCGACACCAGCGTCCTCGCAAGACCTCCCAGATCCTGAACTGACGCGCCCGCATCGGGCGGAGCCTGCCGCGTGACGTTTCGTGTCACGACGGCACGATCCCTCTTTCAGTTCAGGTATTCAGGATGAAACTTGCATTTGTTGCGGTGCTCGCGCCGCTTTCACTTGCCGCATGCGCAGCGCCGCCGCCGGTCGTGCTGCCGGCTTACAACGCAGCCGACCCGGCCATGGGCGTGCGCGAAACCAGCTATCGTCCCGTCGTGGGTGATTATCACCATCGCCAGCCGGTCGGTCCGCAGGATTGGCGGCGGCTCAACGAGCGGTTGTCGCCGGCTTCGAAAGGAGCCGGGTCATGAGGATTATCACTGCCAAGGTTATCACCCTCGCGGCGTTGCCTCTTCTCGCCGCCGGTTGCGCCACGACCGCAGCGGTCGACACCGATCCGTTAAACGCCTTTGCGCCCGTTTCCGACCGGACCGCGTCGGTGACCGGCAAACAGACGGTCTGGGTCCAGTCCGCCGAGGAGGCGCGCAAGGTCGGCGACCGTGTGCAGGCGCTGGTTCGAAACAGGACGGTCGGACCCGACACGGCCGTGCAGGTGGCGCTGCTCAACAACAAGGGGCTTCAGGCCGCCTATGCCGATGTAGGCCTTTCGCAGGCCGAGGTCTGGCAGCAGAGCCTGCTCGTGAATCCGACCGTCTCGGTCGGTCTGACCGGCGTCGACCCGGTCCGTTCCATCGAGGCGACGGTGGCCAACAACATCCTCGCAGTGATCACGCGGCCGAAGCGCATGGCCATCGCCGATACCCGGCTAAGGCAGGCACAGTTGCGTGCTGCCGAAGAAACGCTGCGCCTGGCCGCCGACACGCGGCGGGCATGGATCGACGCGGTTTCGGCGTGGGAAAGGGTCGCCTATCTCAATCAGGCCCAGGCGGCCGCCGATGCCGCCTCGGAACTTGCCAAGAAGCTCGGCGAGACTGGCGCCTTCACCAAGACCGGCCAGGCGCGCGAGCACGTGTTCTATGCCGAATTGGCCGGTCAGACCGCTGAAGCCCGCATGCAGGCGCGCATGGCCAAGGAGGCGCTGACCCGCCTCATGGGCCTCTGGGGCTCCGACCTCGACTATCAGGTACCCAACGCGCTGCCTTCGCTGCCGAAGCGGCCAACGGCCAAGCGGGCGATCGAGGCCGAGGCGCTGCGCAACCGCGTCGACCTGGAGGTGGCGCGGCTGGAACTGGAAGCCTTGGCCCGCGCCTACGGGCTGACCTCGGCGACCCGTTACCTGACCGATCTCGATATTGTCTCAGGGGCCGAAGTCGAGCGCGAAGAAGAGGATGACGGCACTACCACAACCACAACCACATCGAGGATCGAGCTGGACTTCGTGATCCCGATCTTCGACAGCGGCCAGGCACGCCTGCGCAAGGCCGAACTCGCCTACATGCGGGCAGCGAACCTGTTGGCCGAAAAGGCGGTGAACGTTCGCTCGGAGGCTCGCAGCGCCTATGACGGCTATCGATCGAGCTATGATATCGCCCGGCATTACCGCAACAATGTCGTGCCGTTGAGGACCACCATCGAGGAAGAGTCGGTGCTGACCTATAACGGTATGATCACCAACACGTTCGAGCTCCTGGCCGACACCCGCGCGAAGATTGGCACGATCATGCTGTCGCTGAACGCCAAGCGCCAGTTCTGGCTGGCCGACGTCGACCTCGGCACCGCTGTCAATGGCGGCGGCTCGGGTTCGTCCCCGGCCGTTGCGACGGAGGTTGCGGCGGCTGGTGACGGCGGCGGCGGACATTGAGCATGGGAACCGGAAAAATGATCACCAGACGACAAATCCTCGGTGGCGGCGCGTTCCTTGCAGGAGCGGCCGCCTGGACGAAGACCTCCGCAATGGGCCTGCCCGAAGCGCCGATCATGGAATCGGCCGACATGCAGCCGCCATTGTTCCCATCGAGCGGACCGGACTACCAGCCCGTCGTCACCCTCAACGGCTGGACGCTGCCGCATCGCTTGAACGGCGATGTCAAGGAGTTCCATCTCGTGGCCGAACCGGTCGAACGCGAGCTGGCGCCCGGCATGACTGGCTATCTGTGGGGATACAATGGGCAGTCGCCCGGCCCGACCATCGAGGCCGTGGAGGGCGACCGGGTACGTATCTTCGTCACCAACCGACTGCCGGAGCACACCACGATCCACTGGCACGGCATGATCCTGCCCTGCGGCATGGACGGGGTGACCGGACTGACCCAGCCCGGCATCCCGCCCGGCAAGACCTTCGTCTACGAGTTTGACCTCGTGAAGAGCGGCACCTTCATGTACCACCCGCACGCCGACGAGATGGTGCAGATGGCGATGGGCATGATGGGCTTTTTCGTCATTCACCCGAAGGACCCGGCGGAGCACCGGGTCGACCGAGACTTTGTCTTCCTGCTCAACGCCTTCGACATCGACCCCGGATCTTACGTGCCGCGTGTCATGGAGATGACGGACTTCAACATATGGTGCTGGAACAGCCGCATCTTCCCGGCCATCAGTCCACTGGTGGTTGCCAAGGACGATCGGGTGCGGGTGCGTGTAGGGAATCTGACGATGACCAACCACCCGATCCACATGCATGGCTACGACTTCGAGGTTACCTGTACCGATGGCGGCTGGGTACGCCCGGAGGCGCGCTGGCCCGAAGTCTCCATCGACATTCCCGTGGGGGCCATGCGCGCCTACGAATTCGACGCCAAGTATCCCGGCGACTGGGCCATCCACTGCCACAAATCGCATCACACCATGAACGCGATGGGCCACGACGTGCCGACCTTCATCGGCGCCGACAAGACCGAGGTCGCCAAGAAAATCCGGCGCGTGCAGCCGGAATACATGGCCATGGGCACTCGCGGCATGGCCGACATGGGCGAGATGGAGATGCCGCTGCCTGACAATACTGTCAAGATGATGGAAGGCTGGGGACAATTCGGCGCGATAGAGATGGGCGGCATGTTCTCCGTGGTGAAGGTTCGCGAGGGACTGGCCGCCGACGATTACGCGGACCCAGGCTGGTACCAGCATCCGGCCGGCACCGTCTCTTATGAATGGACAGGCGACACGCCCGAACCAACAAGATCAGGCAACACAAAAATGATGGCCCCGGCCGATCCGCAAGCGGGACACAATCAGGGATGAAACTCCGTCGACCTACAAGCAACCAGGAAAGGAACAGCATGAAATATCTGATCATTGGGCTCACCGCGTCAGCGCTCGCAGTGGGCGCGGCGCAAGCAGCCGGCAAACACGCTGGTGGACACGACGAAATGGCAATCGGCAAGCCTGCGGAGGCGGCCAAGGCAGAACGGACCGCGGCCATTACCATGTTGGAGAACGACGACGGCGAGATGCTGTTCGAACCGGCCTCGCTGGAGGTGAAGGAGGGCGAGACCATTCGCCTCAGCTTCGTCAACAAGGGCGAAACCGACCACGAGTTCGTAATGGACAACCATGAGGAACTCATGAAGCACAAGGAGATGATGGCGAAGTTTCCGGAGATGGAACACGACGATCCCAATTCCGTTCGGCTCGCGCCGGGTGAGAAGGGAGAGATCGTCTGGACCTTCGCCAAGGCCGGAGACTTCGCGTTCGCCTGCCTCATTCCGGGCCACTACGAAGCCGGCATGAAGGGCGACATCACGGTCAGCCAATAAGTTGAAAGGAAAGACAAGCATGAAACCCATCGGAACCGCGATCGCCGCCCTCGGCTTGGCGTTCTCGCTCGGCGGTGCAGCCATGGCCTCCGAGTACACCAAGGGCGAGGTGACCAAGATCGACGCCAAGCAGAAAAAGCTGACGATCAGGCACGAGGAACTGAAGAATCTCGACATGCCGGCCATGAAGATGGTGTTTGTCGTTGCCGACGACGCCATGATCGACAGGGTCAAGGAAGGCCAGCCGATCGAGTTCGTCGCCGAACGCGTAAATGGCCGGCTCACGGTCACCGAGATCAAGTAGCGAATCTCGGTTCCCGGTCCGGCAAATCGGACCGAAGTGAGACGCCAGCCAATCCCAACAACCAGAACGGTCTAATCCGTCGAAAGGAGATGCAGCGTACCCGCCGCCAGACGCGGCGGGTGCGCTTTGCGCCTGCCAGAGGTCACCCATGTCGGCATAACCACAACCGAGAAGGCGACCACAATGAAAATACTCCTGGTCGAGGACGATGACCGGACCAGCAACTACATTGCCAGCGGACTGCACTCGTCGGGACACACCGTCGATATTCTGAAGGATGGTCGCGATGCGCTCGGTATCGGCCTTAGAGAGCCCTATGACGTGGCTATCGTTGACCGCATGCTGCCCGGCCTGGATGGCCTTGCACTTGTAAAAAGCCTGCGTGCAGCTGGTGGCAAGATTCCAATTTTGTTTCTTACCTCCCTTGGAGGCGTCGAAGATCGAGTCGCGGGACTGGAAGCCGGCGCAGATGACTATCTAGTGAAACCGTTTGCGTTCTCCGAGCTAACGGCACGCGTCAGCGCCCTCGCACGCCGCCCTCCGATCTCTGGCGAGAAAACCCGCTTGCAGGTGGCAGACCTCGAATTGGACCTCGTGCGGCGAGTAGCCAAGCGACAAGGCAAAGTGATTGATCTTTTGCCGCGTGAATTTGCCCTGCTGGAAATTTTCATGCGCAACGAAGGTCGCATCATGACCAAACACATGCTCCTGGAACGCATATGGAATTTCAATTTCGATCCACAGAGTACAGTCGTCGAGACTCATGTCAGCAGGTTGCGAAGTAAGATTGACAAGCCTTTTGAATTTCCATTGCTTCACACGACGAGAAACACTGGTTACAGTCTTCATGTTCCAAGGTAATATCGCACGTACCACGTCGTTTCGTCTTTCAATACTTTATGTAACTCTCTTTCTGGTCTGCTATCTCGGGGTAAATTTGGTTGCCTACAAGATGGTCGCCAGTCATCTCAGCCAACGTCTTGATTCGCACGTCATGGAGCGCTTTCGAGAAATCCAAACAGCTTTCGACAAGCGAGGACTGGCCGGCGCCAGCGCGATGATTGAAAACCACGGTCCTGCTATCCGAGGCCAGGAAACAATCTATTCGCTACGTGGACCGGACGGCGCCCTGCTCGCCGGTAACGTCGACATCACTGACGTGGCGCCAGGCTTCTCTACGCTAGATGCAAGTAATCACAGCGCCATCCCAGTCAACTATCGACTCTATCGGAACGCGCTTGGCCCGGCGGAACTCATCATCGGTGTGAGCTACAATGATACCAACAGCCTGCGCAGCATCGCCCTGACAAGTTTCGGTTGGGCGACGGCCATAGCTCTCGCGACCGGACTGGGCGGGGGCGCCTTTCTCGCCATGAGGACGCGAAAACGGATCGCAGCATTGTCGGCCGTCATGCGCGAGGTGGCTTCCGGGAAGCTTTCAACGCGCTTGCCGGTCTCCTCGCGCATGGATGACATTGACGCGCTATCGGAAGAGGTAAATGTTTCACTTGGGTACCTCGAAGCCAGCGTCAATGCCATGCGGCAGGTTACCACCGACATTGCTCATGATCTCAAGACTCCGATCTCCCGCTTGTTCCTGCTGCTAGAGGCTGCGGCACAAGCCTCAACCCTTGGCGCTGCCCGTCCGCTAATTCAGACCGCCTTGACCGATATCCGCGCGATTACTGCGACGTTCGATGCGCTCCTGCGCATTTCCCAAATTGAGGCCGGGGTGCAACGGCAGCGGTTTCGGCGAATTAACGTGCATGACCTTCTCCAGGATGTGTTCGAAGTTTATGCTGAAATTGCCGGCAACAAAGGGAGCCAGGTTCGTCTTGCCATGGAGCGGGGCGGCCAGACCATGCTACGGGGTGATCCGGATCTGCTGAGACAGATGCTAGCCAACCTCGTCCAAAATGCCATTAGTCACACGCAGCCCGGTTCGCAGATTGAGATTGGAAGCGAAACGCAGAGGGGCGAGGTCGTTATTGTGGTCAAAGACGACGGCCCTGGCATTCCGCTTGAAGAGCGATCGAATGTTTTCAAGCGCTTCTATCGATTGGACAGGAGCCGACGGACGGAAGGCTCGGGGCTGGGACTGAGCATGGTAAAGGCCATATCTGATCTACATGGTGCTGCGCTTCACCTAGCAGATAACAGGCCGGGGTTGGCCGTTCACATTCGATTTCCGAAGCTGGGCGATAGTTTATAGAAAAACCCGCCCGCGGAGGTCAGGCACGCGGGCGGGCAAAGGGCATCACATGGAGATGCTTTCTCATCTAGAGATGCAGGTGTACCCTTACAGAGCGAGTTAAGCTGCACTTTTCTCCGTGTTTACATCTTTGTAAAAATGCTCACCGTCGAACTACCGTCCCCCCCGGTAGTCAAAACCACGCTCCCATTGCGCGAGGGGCCGAATGTATTGGACCGTGTCGTAGCGGTCGTTCCTTCGTTCAACCAGTCCGTTTTCCATCACAGTAAACGTAACGTTCGGGTCAGAAACCGAGGTCACCGAGTCGCCAGGGCTGCCTTTTCCCTGCAGCAACGCTTCTACGCGCTGCGCGTTTGAGACAGCCGAAGTCGTCAAAGGATCAGCCGTCCGCTGGTGTGGGAAAGCCAGAGATGCTGAACTGAGCAACAAGGCTGTAGTGATTGCGGTGATGCGGGTCATTGTCTTCTCCAATTTCTACGGGGTGACAGGTTGCTCACCCGGACAACTGCACCGGCCGCGGCCGCAACGTTCTCCCAGAGAGGGTATCGACCCTTGCCTCCTGAAGAACATCGAGCTCAGTACCGATGCTGGAATGAATTTAGAGACCGCGGTTCACTTCGCCTTTTCGTCCGACTTACGAATCTGACAAACGCCATGATCGCCCGGAGAAACGGTCCATGCGGGTGTTGCCGCTTGGCAACAGCATTCGCGCAAGGCGGCGAATGCAACATATCTTACGCAGATGTAAAGTTGGAGGAAAAATCTCGACAGGCTTCCGATCCCTATTCTCCGGCAGTCAGGACGGACGCTTTTGGCGCCTCTGTCCTCGGCTGGTTAACCCGCAAACAACGGAGGTGGGCAACGTGAAGAAAATATTGGTACTTTTGTCATGCGCAGCCAGTGCTGCAGGGATTACATCGGCGAGAGCAGCCGACCCGATCATCATTGCCGAACCGGAACCGGTTGAATATGTACGCGTCTGCGACGCTTATGGTGCCGGCTTCTTCTACATTCCCGGCACCGAAACGTGCCTACAGATCTCGGGCTATGTCTATTATCAGATCGGAGCTGAGAGCCGGGACGCTGGAGATACGCCACCGCTCACCTTTCATCCAGGTGATCCGGTCACCGAAGGCTTCTACAAGACAGTACGCGCCCGGTTGAACTTCGATGCTCGCTCGCAGACTGAATGGGGTTTGCTTCGATCCTTCATTCGGCTCGAAGCAAATTGGAACGGTGTGGGAGACGGCCCGGCCGTTTTCGACCAGGCCTACTTGGAACTTGGCGGCCTGCGCCTGGGATATACCGAGTCCGCCTGGACAAGAACCCAAGGCGGCGGTGTGTCCAATTTCCCAGGCTCCCACTCGTGGTCAGGCTTGGGTTATGGCTATCAGCAACGCGCGCAGGTTTCCTACACCTTCAGAGGCGGCCCCGGCTACTATGGGACGGTCTCGCTAGAGGATGATGCGCTTGCGGGTGACGGATATTTGCCAGATGTCGTTGTCAAGGCCGGCGTCAACCAAGGCTGGGGCGGCGCGTGGGCACAATTCGGCTACGATGAATCGTTTTTGGGTACGGACGGGTGGGCTGGCAAGCTTGGTCTGCATGTCAACGTGCCGAACATGCCTGGTTCGTCACTTCGCCTGATCGGGACGTATGCCAACAACGCCAATATCTATTCTACAGGCCAGTTCGACGCCATCAGCGCCGAATGGTCAGCGCTGGCGTCCTACAACCATCAGTTTAGTCAACAACTCGGCATTTCCGTGGCTGGCCACTACTACAGCAACTTGCATGCCGGCCTAGTGACCACTGGTATCGATGCTTTCGCGGCGGAAATCTCGACGGTTTGGATGCCTGTAGAGAATTTCGAGGTGCGCGGCGAACTTGCCCACAGCAAAATCGAAAATCTCGGCGGAACGACGTCTGGCTTCCTCCGATTCACCCGGTACTTCTAGGAACGAGGCGTCGGTAGGGCAAAGACCCCAATGAGACGCGAAACGACATCGCTCCTGCTGTAACCCGAAAAGCGCGGCCGCAGCCATCGGAAAGCTGCGGCCGCCAAACCGGTGATCTAATGGATATTCCAACGGTCTTGGTCATCTCTTCGGGGGCAAACGCCGCGTCACAGCTATTGCTGAAAATGGAAGCCAGATCATCGTTGCACGCAGCGAAGATCGATATCGCAATTATCATTCGCCTTTTAAGGAGTGCGCGATTTATTGGCGGACTATTTCTATTTGCGTTATCTCTTTCAGGTTATGTGGTGCTCATATCCCAATATGACATCATGATAATATTTCCCGGGATGGGTTTAACATATGTCTTCGTCTCCCTGCTAAGCGCGTTTGTTCTTGATGAAAGGTTCGATAGCATTCGGATCGCGGGCGTCGCTCTCATCGTCGTCGGTCTTGGATTCTTGATGGCTGGCAGCCAGTAGACAAAACGGACTGCGCGACGCTGCTTCGTCATCATACCACCGAACAAATCGACACTGTATTGATTCAATCTTTCAAATGATCTTGAGGTTGCAAACGTGATCAACTCTCCAATTATAATATCTGCGTCACCAAAATTAAATATCAAAGATGCAATAAATTCATAGTATTCTGATATCAATTCTATGGAAATGATACGGAAAGCGAAAATATATTTCTTATATTTGAATCAAAAGTATATGATATTATCAAAAGAAAGATTTGATATTCTGATGGGGCTGCCGGAAGCGGAGCAGCGCTGCCGATATCAGCGGACGGTCGCGACGCCGACAGGGAGGACGGCGACGATCGGCGCAGCCAAAAGGGCGCGACATTCGCTTTAAAACTCCTTTTCGCCACCATTTCACGATGTCGGCGCTGAACAGATCGTGCGCCAGAGATCGGTCTTCCAGTTCCTTGGTTCGTGAGACGTGGTGGCAAGCCCGATCGCATGGTCGGCCCCGCCGACGAAAACGCTCGCCGGCGCGCCGCAACGCACCCGGGCGCGATGCCTGCCGCGGTCGCGGAATATCGGCTGGCCTCTGCCATCCAGTTCCGTCAGCCCGACGACGACATCGAAATCATACCCGGGTTCGGTCGAGCCCAGGCTGCTGAGTAGGCTGAGATTGACGGTCGTGTTGTCCAAACGCAGCGTGTGGAAGACCGGCATATCCCCGGCGCTGGCAACCGTGGCGAACAGCAGGCCGGCAATCAGGGAATGCACGTACATGGCAGTCCTCCCTGAATACTTGGGCTGGCATCATAGCATGGTTCGGAACTGTCGCCGATACCGCTGAAGCCACCTGAAGCAACGGCCATCTCCCAAGGGCAAGTGGTATGTGTCCGGTGATGTCCAGTATGCCCGCTCGCAGCCTTCGGAACGGAACCAGGGCCCGTCAGGAGGCGTTGTCTCGAAAGTCGGCTGGGGGACGGCCATCCGGCAGACCGGATCGATCCTCGCGGGGTCGATTTCCCGCGCCTGATGGACCGAGTGAAGTTCGACAGGCTTGGTGGCGGACCGCGACGCATGTGAACCGAGCGAATGCGAGGCAATGCCATGCGGGACTGTCGGATATTTTGTGCTTGGGGCCTGTTGGGTCACTGGCTGACGAACCTCCCGCCGAAGACGACGGCGAATCGGGTTTTGGCCTCGAACCATTGGCGTGGCGGCCGTTTCCATTCTTCGGCCGCATCGTCATTGGGGAAGTGACCTCGGGTTCGCACGGCGCGGCGCAGCTTCGAGTTCAAGGCCTCGATTTGGTTCGTGGTGTAAATGATCCGGCGCACGCTTTCCGGGAAGGCGAAGCAGGGAATGACGTGGTCCCAGTTGCGCCGCCAGCTCAGCGCGATCGCCGGGTATCGCTGTCCCCAGTGGCTGGCCTCGAACCCCTCCAACGCCTCATTGTCGGTGTGTGTGAGAGCCGACCCCCATACGGGGGTGGGTGGCCCCGCGTTTTTGAAATTCGACCGTCGCGCGTCACGCCAGATCGAAGGGTGGGGGCGGGGTCGAGCGTCAACAGGCCAGGCGGGTCGCCCCACCAATCGGCGTTCACCTGCACCCCCACACCTGCCTAATTTTGAAACGAGGGACAGCCACCACTACCTTGCAATCCACCCCGCGCACTGCCTCGGAAGCAGCGTTCCAAAAACCCTCCCGAAATCCGCAATCCGGAAGCCCGGAAATCCGCGCCTTTCGATGGGCCGTCCCGACTGTTCCAAAACCATGGGGTTCTTGGAACGTCTGAATCGGGGCGGAAAGCCACCGTTGAGCTCAGTCAACACTTGACAGTGGCTGTTCGGTCCTCGGCACCCGGAAACGGTCGTTCCGCTGTCCTCCCCGAAATGGACATTAGGCCTGCGGATCGCGCGCAGGCGGTGACCACGGGCTCGCGCACGGGTCTTGTCGGTCCGGACGGCCGGTCGCCGCCCGGAAAAACGCAGCCCCTGTCTTCATCACCAAGACCGGCCCGCGCTCAGGAGCCTGGCGTGCGCGGGGTCTCCTCCGCCGGCTCGCCGGTGTCGGTTTCCGTGTGCGGGCGGCAGAGCGCTCTGGCGAAGTCCTCGACATTACGCACGGTGATGTCGCGTTGGGGAAACGGGATCTCGATACCCGCCTTGTTGAGCTCAGTATAGATCGTGAACAAGAGATCCGAGCGCGCGGTCAGCACGTTGGAGACATCCTTGAGAAAGCAGCGCAGCTCGAAGTCGAGCGAGCTTTCGCCAAGTCCCATGAACAGCACTGACGGTTCGGGAAAGGACAGCACCATGTCGTTGTCCCTGACCGCGTCGAGCAGGATCTGCCTGGTCTTTTCAAGATCGCTGCCATAGGCGACGCCGACCGGGACGATCACGCGCCCGGTCGGCGAGGTCAGCGTCATGTTCTTCACCGTGCCGGCGATCAGGTCCGAGTTCGGCACGATGACGTCGTGCCGGTCGAAGGTCTGGATACGGGTCGAGCGCACCGCGATCTTGCGCACGATGCCCGAATGTCCCGACACCTCGATCCAGTCGCCCTCCTTGATGGGGCGTTCGACCAGCAGGATGATGCCGGACACGAAATTCGACACGATCGCCTGCATGCCGAAACCGATGCCCACCGACAGCGCGCCGGCGACGATGGCGAGATTGGACAGATCGAGCCCGGCGGCCGACACCGCAATCAGCGCCGCCAGGGTGATCCCGGCATAACCGAGCCCGGTCAGCACCGCGTTGCGCCCGCCGCTGTCGAGCTTGGTGCGCGGCAGCACCGTGGTGCCCAGGAAGCGCTGCAGCCAGCGTGTAATGAAAACGCCGAGCACGAAGACGGCGACCAGCGTGACGACCACCCCGATCGACACGTTTATGCCGGCGATCTCCACGCCCTGCGTCAGCAGGATCCAGACTTCCGAAATGTCGGCGAGCCGCGCGCCCCAGATCAGCGCGAAGACCGGCAGCGAAACCACAAGGACCAGCAGGCCGATGGCGAACGGCAGAAGCGTGACCGCGACGCGTTCGTCGGGCTGGTGACCGCCCAAAAACCGCGTCACCGCGCTCGTCAGGAGGTGGTGGAGGGCAAGGCAGAAGGCGAGCAACGCCAGCGACAGCACCATCGGCACAATCGCCTGCCGGGCAATCTGCACGTAGCCGGCGATCGAAAACAGGATCGCCAGCATGGCGGCGAGCTGCAGCGTTCGCGCGATCAGCCCGGTCACCGAGATCGCCGTCTCGTCGTCGGCCGGCTGCGCCGGGCCGGCTTCCGCTGGTGTTTCCGCCGGGGTCCGGAGCAGGCTCGCCAGACGCCACAAAAGCAGGCTGCCGGCGATCACGATGATCGCGGCCATCACCGAGCGCGACCCTGGCGCGAACTGGAAATCGCGTTCCATCGCCTCCAGGATCGCTTCGAACACCAGCACGAGGCCAAGTGCGAGCGCAACCCAGGTCGCGCGTGTCGCCGCCTGGTCGTTGAGGTCGACCAGCCGGCGTTCCGGCCCGCTCGGCGCGAACACCACATGCGCGAGCCAGTAGGCGGTGACGAGGAACAGCGTCAGCATGAGAACGACGGCGTTGATGGATTTCGCCGATGGCGGTGTCAGCCGCAGCGACAGGAACGCCAGTGCCAGCAGGCCTCCGCCGGCTGCCGGAAGCACAAGGCGCAGCGCCAGGGCGAGCCCGGCATAGCCGCGTTTGCGCAACCCGCTCGACGCGCCGGCGGCCGCGGCCTCGACGCGGCGGATCGCGCGCGGATGCACGAACAATAGCACAATCAGCCCGATCCCCGACAGGAGAGCCGCCAGCGGCAGGCGCTGGCGCAGGAGCGCCCCCTGGGTGGGGCTGGAGACGATGTCGCCGACCTCGTCCAGAACGCGGCCCAGATAGGCCGACAATTCGGTGAGCGTCGGCAGCCAGTAGGCCGGCACCAGCGGCGAGGGTTCGCGTGCGAGCAGCTCTGCCCGCTGCCGGGCGCGGATCAGGTCGTCGATTTCCTCGACCAGCACTTCGGCGCGATTATGCGCCTGACGGGCGGCAAGCACCGGCGCGTCGGCAATCGCGATCGCTTCCAGCAGCGCCTTGCGCTGCGTCGCGATGCGTTCCGGTTCGGCACCCTTTTCCGCCGGCGGCGGGCCCAGCGCCTCCAGCCTGGCCTGCAGCGTCAGCGTCTCGATATTGCCGCGCTCAATGACTTCCAGCGCCTCGCTGCGGGTCGCGGCGACGTCGCTTCTGAGGATCTCCAGCGCGTCGTTGGAGGCGCGCGCGTTACGCAGCGCTTCCTCTGCCCTTTCCGCCGTTTCGTTCCAGTCGGCCACACGCTCCTCGAACGTGGCCGGCGCATCCTGCGCATCCTGCACATTCTGTGCGTGCCCCGGTTCGGCCCCGGTGATCAGCGCCAGCACCAACACGGTCAGAAAATGCGTGATGATGCGCGCCATGCGGTCTCCGGTCCTCTCCCGATTGCAGATATTGGCCAGATTTTGCCGCCGCGAACAAGCCGGTTGGTCCACGGCGCCGGAAGAGTGGCGCCAAGCCGGTCCTTGTCCGGCGCCGCTGCGGCGCTGCCGGTGGCCGCGCCTGGCAAAGCAGAAATCCGCTTTCGCCGTCGCCAGTCGCGTGGTCCGGATCGGCAAAACCGATCAGAACCAGCGCGTGACCGGTCGCAAGCCGGGCGGGTCCACGGGCATACCGGTCCCCGCCACAGAACCGCCGCCCGTAAAGGAGGCTGCCAGCACGCGAGCCTGCCGGCCATCGGCGCCGTCATCGGTTTTCCGGCCGTTCCGCGGTGCGGGCGTACGGGCGCCGGCCCGCCGGCCCGGGCGCTGTCCGTCCGGCAGGTCCAGCCGCAGACTGGAGCCGGCACAGCGTCTCCGGTTCGGTTGGACCGAAGACGCCGTCAGGCGTCTATTGCCGCGCCGTCTGGTGGCCGCGCGCCTGCGGCCTGGGATCGCGTGCGCGCCAAAATGCGTTCGACATGGGGCACGATGTGGCCGACGATGTCCGCGTCGTCGTGCAGCCTGCCCTGGTCGACCACCACCCAGCCCTGCTGTTCGCCCAGCCTGCGCAGGATTTGCCGGACCTTTTGCTGGTAGGCGCAAAATGCGTCTTGCGGGTCGCCGGCGAAACCGTCCCAGCGTCCGATTTCGGTTTCCCTGAAGCTGCTGCGTCGCGCCCAGGCCACGCGCGGCTCCAGGTCGAGCAGCACCACCAGGTCCGGCTCGGCGGCGTCGGTGAAGAAGCCGCGCAGCTCTTCGATCGCGATGCCGCTGCGCAGATGCGCCTTGGCGATCACCCGGAAATAGGAACCGTCCATGACGTGCAGCGCGCCGCTGTCGCGGGCCGCCTGTCGCCGGAAATATTGCCCGGCGGCCGCGAACCAGGCGGCGAGCAGATGGAGGTAGAACCGGGTTCCCAGAAGGTCCTGGCCGGGTTCGCCGCGAGTTGGCCAGAGCGCCTCCTTGAGCAGCGCCAGCCTGCCGTCGGCGAAACCGTCGCCGAACGAAAGGTCTTTTTTGTCGACATAGACGGCCCGCCGGCCGCTCGCGCTTAGGGCGCGCGCGAGCTTGCGGCTGATATGGGTTTTGCCCGCGCCGTCGATACCTTCTATCGCGATCAGCATGAAGCCTCCCCCGAACGTCCCGCCATCGCGCTGATCGTGGTGCGCAAACGGTTCATTCGGCCGCGATCTTGGTTTCGGACTGCTGGACGGCTGCGGCGGGCTCGTCGCCGGCAATCGCCGCGCATACGGCCGCCGCCGCGTAGCCGCCGCTGACCAGAGCCGGGATCAGGCCGCGAAACCGTCCGACGGCGTCGCCGCAAAACCAGATGTTCTCCACCGGGCCCTTCAGGTCGAGATCGTTGTGCGGAAACGCGCCGACGCCCTCGATGGCGGGAAACAGGCACACGGTTTCGGGCGAATTGAGGTCGGGATACTGGTCGACCAGAAGCCTCAGGCTGCCTGCCAAGATCGCGTGCAGGTCGGCATGCAGCATCGCGGCGATGTCGCCCCGGCGGAACTCCGCGCGCGGATGCCACGGCCGTCCGTCGAGCGCGGGCCTGGCTGTCGGGCGTCCGTCCAGAAATTCAGGCAATGGCTGCCACAGCGCCCCCGGGCTGCCAATCAGCGTCTGCTGGTAGTGCTGCCAGAGCCGCCGGCCCTTGTCGAGCGCATCGCCGGAAAACCGCGCCAGAAGGCCGAAATTGGAAAAGCCGGAAGGCGGTCCGTCGGAGCGGCCCGACAGCGCCGACGGTCCGTTATAGGGGATGAGCCAGACCTCGCCGTTGCGGCAGGTGCAGAAGGTCCTGACCTCGGTGTCGAGCGCGTTGATGATGAATTTGACGTCCGGCCGCTCGACCGCGTTCAAGAAACCGACATGGTTGGGATGCTCGATGCGGATGCCGAATTCGTATCGGAGCTCGGCCGTGGGAGCGAGGTCAGGCATCAGGCGCGCGATCGCCTGCGGCCCGAACCGGCCGGTGGCGACGACGACATGGCTGAACTCCTCCTCGCGGGCGACCTCGCCTTGCGGCGTGCTGCGCACCGCATAGCCCGCGCCGCTGCGGCGCACCCGTTCGACCGTCGTGCCGGTGGCGATCCAGGCCCGGTAGTCGCGGCTCAGCGCGGCAATCAGTTCCGCCCGTTGTGCCAGCGTGCCGTAGCTCGACGGATAGTCCTTGGTGGTGATCGGATCTCCGGTCCACACGAAGTCGCCGCCGGCGGACCCCTCGGTGACCGGAACCTTGATGCCGACGCCGTCGAGCAGGGCGCAGATCCGGTTGTAGGCCGTCCACAGCCGGTCCTTGTCGCGCAGCCGGTAGAGATGGGAGCCGGACGGGTGGAAGCTGAACTTGCCGTCAGAGAACAGGCCGGCCCCGCCGATGCCGCATCCCAGCTCGCTCGCTTGGTCGTGGTGGCGTTCCTCCAGCGCCCGGCCGGCCTCGAACAGGCGAAATTCGATCCCGCTCGCGGCGAGGCAGGACGCCGCCGCCAGTCCCGCCGGTCCGCCGCCAATGATAGCAATTCGCGCCATGTCCAACTCCTGCGATGAATTCGGTGCGCGGCCGGTCTCCCGGCCGGGTCGGTGGTCGCTGTGCCCCATGGAAATATGTGTCCGCCGCGCCGCGGCCCGCTTCGGCGGTGCGCCGCCGTCAGGCGAAGGCGAATTCGTTCACCACCACCCGCGAAAGCAGCTTGGGGATCGGGTCGCCATAATCGCCCGGGTCTGGAATGCCCTTCTGGTTCGGCATCAACAGCGCGATGACGTGTTCGGGGACCGGGGTGTCGTAGAGCCGTCTTTGCTGTTCGAAGACGTAAAACAGCGCCGAGGCGAAGCCGTATTTGCGGGCCACCAGCAGCAGTTCGGCCCAGTCGATCGCCTCCTGGTGGCGGCGCACCAGCGCATCGATGTCGCCCAGCATATACGGCTTGACCGTGCCGTGCTGGAAGGCCTCGAAATAGGCGCGCGCGGCGCTGAACCACAGCGCGGTCGTCGGCCCCTGGCACCGCACGGCCTGCCCGAGCACGGTCTGCGGCCCCGCGCCGCGCCACACGTCTTCCTCCTCGATCCCGTTCGCCAGGCCGAAATGGATGTCGACGAAAACCGGCATCAACACCGTGCCGTCGGCCTCGACGAAGGATTTTATCTGCCGTTGCCGCCATTCCCGGGGCAGGAGTCTGGCGTCGAAACCGGGCCGCAGCGCCTCCACCTTGGTCACCGAGTGCAGGGCGTATTTGTGCTCGAGCGTGTTCTTGGTGATCCGGCGGAACATGTGGGTGAAGCGGCCGCTGGCGGGGTCGAACACGCCATGTTTGAAACCGAGCCCGTAAAGCGTCTTCTGGACGCGCCACAGATCCTGCGGCCGCACCATGATGTCGAGGTCCTGCATCGGCCGCAAAAGCGGGTCGGGAAAAAGGGTCGCCGCCATCAGCGCGCCCTTGAAGACATAGTGGTCGATGCCATCGTTCTGGAACGTGTTGAGGATCTGCGCCAGCAGCCGGAACTGCGCCACCGTGCGCAGCTCGGAAAGCTTCGACCACCCGGCCAGATAGGCCGTCACCCACTCGGGCACGGTGCGCGTTGCGCCCAGCCGCTCGAGGTGAAACCGGCACAGCGGGATCGTCTGGTAGGTCTCGGCCCGCCACAGCACATAGGCCCAGTCGATCTCCTGGCGGGCAAGGCTTGCCAGCCGTTCGTCGCCGGCATCGTCGAGCCGCGGACGACAGGTCAAAAGCAGAAAGGTTTCCTCACGAGAAAGATGGATCATCGTCCCGCTCCCGCCCTAGCTTTTCTGCGGCGACTTTTTCGACTTGCCGTCATCGTCGGGGGAGGCGGCGTTGCCAGCCGCTACCGCCTCGCCGTAATGCTGCAGAAGCTGCCTGTACTGGTCGAGCTGCTGGTCAAACTCGGCGAAGTCGCGGTCGAAGCCCTGGCCGAATATCTCTTCCAGATTGGGCTCGCCCGCCGCCGCGCCCTCGGCGTCCTGCGCGGTCAGGTGGACGGCGTTGGAGGCGAGCGCGCTGAACGGAAACAGCGCCGGCACGTCGGTGTCGCGCCCGTTCCTGCGTCCCATATTCGCGCCGATATCCTGCAGGATCGGAACGGCGAGCTTGCCCGACAGGGTGATCACGAAGGTGCCGTCAGTCTCCTCGACGGTGTACCCAAACAACAGACCGTCGCCCATTCTTGCCTCCCATGGTTGTGTGCGTCAGTGCGCTACGGAGCGCCTCCGTGGTCGGACGCGCCCCGTGGTCGCTAGTCTGGTGTGGTCGCTAGTCTGGTGCGCGCGGTGAGCATGCCTCATGCGCGCGCGCGGTGAACGGCAAACGACCTGCGGCGCAGCGCGTTGCCGCGCTTCCACAGCCGGACCTCGGCCCTCGACAGGGCGAGCGCCCTGCGGCCCATCGCCAGCATCGCCCGGTATTTCCTCCGGTTGCCGCGGGAGCGGTGACGCTTGGCGAGCGAGAAGCAGTTGCGCGCCAGCTTCAGGTGGCGGCCGGCCGGGGAGGCCCAGAACCGATTGGAGCGTCTGGCGGCCGGCTTGGCGCGGGCTGCCTGCAAAAACGGATTTCGCGAATAGGCCATGCTTTCTCCTCCTTCCTGAACCGGCTCAGAATAAAACAACCATAGGTAGCGGTCAAGATAAATACACCTTAAAGACGATGCGACGGGAGACACGGGGAAACCCGGGCGCGGGGAGATTGGTCGACGGCCGCATCGGCGTCGTGGTTCGCCAATCGGTTCGGGCCGGGCGCCGCGGTCGGGCGCCACGGCCCGGCCCGGCAACGCGACTGCGGGTTTTGGGGAAAGGATCAGCTCGTGGCGGCGCGCCGCATTACGATGGCGGAACGCCGCGATCGCCTCAGGGCTGAGGCAGGCTGTGCGGGGCGCGGCTCAGCCTGTTGTTGCCGTCCGCCATTTTGGCAAGCAGCGCGGTCAGTTGCGCGCGCTCCGACGGCGAGAGCGGCTCGACCATGCGCTCCTGCGCCTGGCGGGCAAGCGGCAGGGCCCTGGCCAGCAGGTCGCGGCCGGTCTCGGTGATGGCGACGATCTTGGAGCGGCGGTCCTTGCGCGAGGGCGTGCGCGTGACGAGTTCGCGTTGCGCCAGCTTGCCAAGAACGACCACGATCGTCGTGCGGTCGAGGGCGGCGACGCGACCGAGGCTGGCCTGGTCCATCGCGCCGAACCGCGCCAGCGCCGCGAGCAGGCCGAACTGCAGCGGCGTCAGGTCGACGGCGCGGCATTCCTCCAGGAACACCGCCACCCCGATCTGGTGGCACCGCCGCAACAGATGCCCCGGCATGTCGAGGAAATTGTCCTCTTGGCCGTGTGCGGCGGCGGTGGGGTCGTTCATGCCTCGGGCTCGCCGATGGTGGTGCTGATCGTGCCGAGACCCTCGATCGCGACCGTGCATTGGTCGCCGGGCACCAGCGCGCCCACGCCCGCCGGCGTGCCGGTATAGATCAGGTCGCCAGGCGCGATACGCATCGAGTGTGACAGGATCGAAATGATCTCGGGCACCGACCAGATCAGTTCCGACAGATCGGCGTCCTGGCGCGTCACGCCGTTGACGCTGAGCCGGATCGAGCCCGAGGCGAGGTGCCCGCTTGCCGAGACCTTGTGGATCGGTCCGCAGACCGCGGATCGGTCGAAGGCCTTGCCCCAGTCCCAGGGGCGGCCCTTGTCGCGCGCCTCGAACTGCAGGTCGCGGCGGGTCAGGTCGTTGCCGATCGCATAGCCGTAGACGTGCTCGAGCGCGTTGTTCTCGGCGATCTTGAAGCCGGCGCGGCCGATCGCGACCACCAGTTCGGCCTCGTGGTGCAGGTTCTTGGTCAGCGGCGGATAGGCAACGGTCTCGCCGTCATCCACGATCGCGTCGGCCGGTTTGGTGAAGAAGAACGGCGCCTCGCGGTCGGGATCCTTGCCCATCTCGCGGGCATGCGCGGCATAGTTGCGGCCGACGCAGAAGATGCGGCGCACCGGAAAGCGCGCGGTCTCGCCGGCGACGGCGAGGCTCGGCTGCGGGGGCGGGGAAAAAACATAGTCGGTCATGATGGGCGCTCTCAATGGTTGCCGCGGTCTTCGCGCCACAGGCCCAGCCTGTCCTGGGCGGCGCGATCGGAATAGGAAAACAGCACCGCGTCGGTCGCGGGCTCGTGGACGATGCGTTTCCATGACGGGGCGACGAAAATGTCCTTCGGACCCCATTCGAACACCTGGCCGTCTATGGTCGTGCGCCCCGATCCCTCCACCGCCACGAACACCGTGGCGTCCGTCGAGCGATAGGCGGCGGTGGCGAAGCCGGCCGGCAGAAGCTGCAAAAACGTGGCGATGGTCGGCATCGCGTAGCCGCCGTCGACCGGGTTGACATAGCGCAGCTTGAGCCCGTGGCAGGGGTCCCACTCCTCCTGGGCGCGCATCTGCTCCAGCGCCGCGCGCGAGCGCTCGTAGGGATAGTTGAAGATCGGCGAGGCCTTCTTGCGTGGCTCGAAGTCGACCGGCAGGAGATTGGCGCCGAAACGGGCGAGCGAATCGCCGGTCCTGCGTGAGATCGGCTGCTCGTCGTCGGGATACCCTTCCGCGAACGAGGCGTCGAAGAACGAGATCATTGGGATGTCGAGCCCGTCGAGCCAGATCATCGGCTCGTCGGTGCGGTTGCCGTGGTCGTGCCAGGCGCCGGGCGGGGTGATGACGAAATCGCCGTAATGCATGATCGTGCGTTCGCCGTCGACCGCGGTATGGGCGCCGTCGCCGTCGAGCACGAAGCGCAGCGCGGATTGCGAATGGCGGTGCGCGGGGGCGACTTCGCCCGGCATGACGAGCTGCAGGCCGGCATAGAGCGATGTCGTGATCCGGCTCTGGCCGCGCAGGCCGGGATTTTCCAGGATCAGCACCCGCCGTTCGGCCTCCTTGGCGGTGATCAGCCCGCCGGCCTCCAGAAGATAGGCCTTCGCCTCCTCGTAGTTCCAGCAATGGGCCTGGCAGCCGCTTGTCGGCTCCGGCGTGATGATCGACGACATCACCGCCCACAGCGGGGTCAGGCTTTTCTTGTCGATCTTTTCGTAAAAGGCCTTGCGTTGCGGCGTCTCGGCCGGCTTTTCGGTCAGCGACATGGGGTCTCCTCCTTGTGGCTCTCGTTTCTCAGGCCCGCGCGAGCCCGGTCCCGCCATAGAGCCATTCGAGGCGGTCGTAATATTGTTCGGGCGACAGCGAGGTCATCACCTGGTTGCGCACCAGCGCCTTGGCGCCGGCCGGATGGTAGATGTACTCGCCGATCAGGCGCGAATCGATCTGCACATGGGCCGTGCGCGGCACCCGGTTGTGCTGATAGGCGGCAAGGGCTGCTTCGACGTCGCCCGCATGGGCGTCGAGCATATGGGCCAGGCACACCGCGTCCTCCATCGCCATCGCCGCGCCCTGGGCGAAATATTGCAGCATCGGATGCGCGGCGTCGCCGAGCAGGGCGACCCGGCCGTCGACCCAGCGTTCGACCGGTTCGCGGTCGCACAGCACCCACAATTTCCAGTTTGTGCCGTGCTTGATGATTTGTTGCGCGCGCGGGTGGATATGCTCAAAACCGCGCATGACTTCGTCCACCGGCACCGGCTTGCCGGTCACGGCCTCCTCGACGTCGTTGTGGTAGGTCACGACCAGGTTGAACATCTTCCAGCCCTGCAGCGGGTAGTGGACGATGTGGCACTTCGGGCCGGCCCATAGCGTGGCCGCGTTCCAGCGCAGATCCTCCGGCATGCGCTCGACCGGGATCACGGATCGGTAGGTGGTGTGGCCCGACACGATCGGTTCGCCGTCGCCCAGCATCTGCGCGCGGATCGGCGAGCGCAGCCCGTCGGCGCCAATCAGCGCGCTGCCGACCACGGGATCCCGGCCGGCGCACAACACCCGCACCGACGCGCCGTCCTGCGTGTAGCTTTCGACCCGGTGCGAGGTGCGGATATCGACCAGGCCGGTGTTTCGGGCCGCCTCCACCAGCGCCATATGCAGGTCGGCGCGATGCACGACGGCGTAGGGATTGCCGAACCGCTCGCGGAACGGCTGATCGAGCGGAATATGCACGATCTCGTCGCCGGTCAGCCCGTCCATCAGGCGCAACTTGTCGATGAAGACGGCTTCCGCGCGCGCCTGGTCGCCGACGCCGAGCGCGTCGAAACAGTGAAACGCGTTCGGCGCAAGCTGGATGCCGGCGCCGATCTCGCCGATTTTCGAGGCCTGCTCCAAAACGATGGAGCCGCGGCCGTTGCGGGCGAGGGCGAGCGCGGCGGCGATGCCGCCAATGCCGCCTCCGGCGACGATAACGGGGTGCATATTCGGTCCTCCGCTCTAATAGTCAGTATTATGCTCATAATACTGACTATGACAAGTGCGATGGCCGGACACTGTCCGATTGCCGTCCCTGTCCGGCTTCAACCGAACCTTAATCCCCGGCCTCTAATATGAGCGCCGTTGTCGCGCATGGCTTGCGCCGGGTTGCGCGGATCGGCCTGCCGGATCGGGCCGGATCGGATTGGTGGATGATACAGCATCAAACGGACACGACGCGGATCTTGGACGAAGCCGACATTCCTGTCGTGGCGCGGCTGTTCCAGAAGATCTTGCGCAAGACCCGCGAGCCCGCCACCCCGGCGCTCGAAACCTATCTCGCCAGCGTCTTCCTGGACGGTCCCGACCGCGACACCGAGATCAATTCTTTCGTCCATTTGCGTCGTGACGGTCGCGTCAACGGTTTTGTCGGCGTCTTGCCGCTGCCGTTGATCGCCGGCGACAGACCGGTGCGCGGCGCGCTGTGCGGCACGCTGATGGTCGAGGACCACGCCGACGATCCCTTTGCCGGCGCGCGGCTGATGCGCGCCTTCCTCGGCGGTCCGCAGGACATTTCGCTGACCGAGACCGCCAACGACATTTCCACCACCATGTGGCGCAAGCTCAGGGCCACCGTCCTGCCCGACCATAGCCTGGAATGGCTGCGTGTGATCCGTCCGGCCGGCTTCGCCGCCGAGATGGCCGGTCGCGCGGTCGGCCTTGGCGGTGTGTTGCGCCCGCTCGCGCGTCCCGTCGACGCGCTGGTCCGGCGCCGGGGCGACGGTCCGTACTGGACCCATATGCCGGCCGGGCTGCCCGCCGGCACGCTGGCCAGCGCCGAGGTCGACGATGGCGAGGCGGCGGCTTTGTTTGTCGAATTGACCCGGGGCTACGAGGTGCGGCCCGACTGGCGCGCGCAAAGCCTCGCGCGGATGCTGGCCGAATCCCGCCGCAAGGCGGTCTACGGCGCCATGGTGCGCCGCAAGGTCGTGGCGCGCAACGGCCGCCCGGTCGGCCTGTTTCTCTATTACGGCGATCCGGGGCGTGTCGGGCGGGTGGTGCAGGTCCTGCACGCGCCCGGCCAGGCCGGCATTGTCCTCGACAGCATGCTCGCCCATGCCGGCGAAACCGGCCTTGTCGCCTTGCGCGGCCGCACCATGCCCGCGCTGCTGGAGGCAATGCTTGGCCGGCGTTTCATCTTCGTTCACGCCTCTTCCTCCATTGTGCACGCGCGCGACAGGAGCCTGATCGAGCCCTTTGTCGCCGGCAGGGCGTTTTTCAACGGGTTTGCCGGAGAATCCTGGTCGCGACTGATCGGAGACCGCTTTGACTGAATTCGCTTCGAAGACGGCACGCGGCTCATGTGCGGCATAGCGGGTTATTGCGGCGACGGCGTCGCGCCGCAGGACGGCGCGGCGCTGTTGTGGCGCATGGGCCGCGAGCTCGCCCATCGCGGCCCGGACGGACAGGGCAGCCATGTCGGCCGCGGCATCGGCCTCGGCCATCGCCGTCTTGCCGTCATCGACCTGTCCGAGGGTGCTGCCCAGCCGATGGCCAGCGCCTGCGGGGCGATCCACATCGCCTATAATGGCGAGGTCTTCAATTATCTCGAACTGCGCGCCGAGCTGGTCGCGCGCGGCCGGCGCTTTCGCAGTGAAAGCGACACCGAGGTGGTGCTGCAGCTCTATGAGGAGTTCGGTCCCGATTTCGTCACCAAACTCAACGGCGATTTCGCCCTGGCGATCTGGGACGGGCGCAGCCGGCGCCTGCTTCTGGCGCGCGACCGCGTGGGCGTGCGCCCGCTCTTTTATCACTGGCAGGGCGGCACGCTCTATTTCGCCTCCGAGATCAAGGCCCTGATGCAGGTGCCGGGTTTTTCGGCCGAGATCGATCCGCTGGCGCTCGACCAGATCTTCACCCTGTGGACGCCGTTGGCGCCGCGCACCGCCTTCAAGAACGTCAACGAACTGCCGCCGGCCCACATGATGATCGTCGAGGGCGGCCACGCCGTCACCCGGCCCTACTGGGCGCTCGACTTTCCAGCGCTCGGCGATGACCCTCCCTCACGCGCCGAGGGCGATGTCGCCGAGGAGTTACGCGCGCTGCTCGAGGACGCCACGCGCATCCGCATGCGTGCCGACGTCGAGGTCGGATCGTTTCTGTCCGGCGGCCTCGATTCCTCGCTGATCTCCGCCATCGCCGCCCGTCAGGCGCCGGGCCGGCTGCGCACCTTTTCGCTCGCTTTCGACGATCCCGCCTTCGACGAAAGCCGCCATCAGGAAACGATGGCCGCGGCGCTCGGCACGCGCCACGATGTCCTGACCTGCCGGGCCGGCGACATCGCGGCCGCCTTTCCCGCCGTCGTGCGCCAGATGGAGCGCCCGGTCCTGCGCACCGCGCCCGCCCCGCTCTATCTGTTGGCGCAGCGTCTGCGCGGCGAGGGGCTCAAGGTGGTGCTGTCGGGCGAGGGCGCCGACGAGATTTTCGCCGGCTATGACGTGTTCAGGGAGGCGCGCATCCGCCGTTTCTGCGCGCGCCAGCCCGGCTCGACGCTGCGGCCGCACCTGTTCCGCAAGATCTATCCCTATATCGCCTCGCTGCAGCAGCAGACGCCGGAATATTTGGCCGCGTTTTTCGGCGCCGGCGCCGATCGGCCCGACGATCCGCTGTTTTCCCACCGGCCGCGCTTCCGCGCCACCGCCGGGGCGAAGCTGTTTTTCTCGCGCGAGCTCAAGGCCGAGCTGGCCGGCTACGACGCGGCCGAAGAGCTGGCGGCCTCGCTGCCGGCTGAGTTTTCCCGCTGGCACCCGCTGCACCAGGCCCAGTATCTGGAGACGCGTTTTCTCCTGCCCGGCTACATCCTGTCGGCCCAGGGCGACCGCATGGTCATGGCGCACGGTGTGGAATCGCGCTTTCCCTTCCTCGATCATCGCCTGGTCGAGTTCGCCGCCCGCATCCCGCCCGAGATGAAACTGCGCGGCCTGCGCGAAAAGCACATTCTGCGCCGGGCCGGCGCCGACCTGTTGCCGGCCGCAATCAGCGAACGCCCCAAACAGCCCTACCGCGCGCCGGAGAGTGTGTCGTTCAGCGGACCGGACGGCGCCTATGTCGAGGCGCTGATGGCGACGCCACGCATCGCCGAGGACGGGCTGTTCAATCCGCAGGCGACCCGAAAACTGCTCGACAAGCATGGTCGCGGCGCGATCGCCGGTTTCCGCGACGCCGCCGCCTTTGTCGGCATTCTCTCCACCCAGCTCTGGCTGCGGGAATTCGCCGGCGCCGCGCCCCGCAAGCAGTCCGCGCAGGCCGTGTGACCGCGCTCCAACCACGAAAGGCTCATCCGATGTCAGAACCTGTCCACCAGCACATCCGCGAGTTCATCGTCGAGAACTTCCTGTTCGGCGACGACGACTACGAGCTCGACAACGGCGTCTCGCTGATCGAAACCGACCTGGTCGATTCCACCGGCATCCTGGAACTGGTCTCCTTCCTCGAGGAGCGCTTCGAGATCGCGGTCGCCGATGCCGACATCGTGCCGGCCAATCTCGATTCCATCGACCGCATCGCCGCCTTCGTCGCCCGCAAGCGCGGCGAAGGCCAAAGGCTGGCCGGCTAGGCGGCGCAACCATGCCGGTGATCGCCCGCGTCGAGCAGTTTCTGCGCCGCAGCGCCGGCGCCCGCGCCGATAAGGCCGCGATCGTCGACGCCGACACGCGGCTGAGCTACGCCGAACTCGACGCCGCCGCCGATCGGCTTGCCGCCGGGCTTGCCGCGCGCGGCGTCAAAAGCGGCGATCGCGTCGTCGTGTTGATGGACAATATCTGGGAAGCCCCGCTGTCGATCTTCGCCGTGCTCAGGGCCGGCGCCGTCTTCTGCCCGGTCAATCCCGCCGCATCGGCCGACATGCTCGCCCAGATTTTCGGCGATTGCGCGCCGCGCGTCGTGCTCACCCAGGCCAAATATGCGCGCGCCGCCACCGTGGCTGCCGCCGGCCTCGCCGCGCCGCCTTTGATCGTCGCCGCCCGCGCCGTCGCGGCGCTGCCGCCGGGCGTCGCCGGTTTCGAGACCCTGCTGAAGGAGGAGGCGCCCGCCAAATGCGCGCCGGATGGTGCCGCGTCCGACCTGGCGATGATCATCTACACCTCCGGCTCGACCGGCCGGCCCAAGGGCGTGATGATCGCCCACACCGCCATGATCGCGGTCTCCGGCTCGATCGCGGCCTATCTCGACAACGGCCCCGACGACGTCGTGCTCGCCGTGCTGCCGCTTTCCTTCACCTACGGGCTTTACCAGCTGATCGTCGCCGCCCGGGTCGGCGCGACCCTGGTCTTGGAGAAGAGCTTCGCCTTTCCCCACGACGTGCTCGCGCGCGCGCGCGCCGAGGGCGTCACCGGCCTTCCCCTGGTGCCGACCATGGCGGCGATGATCCTCGGCCTGTCGGAGCTTAAGCCCGGCGCGCTGCCGGCGCTGCGCTACATCACCAACGCCGCCGCCGCCCTGCCGCCGGCCCATGTCGCCGGCCTCAGGCGCCTGTTTCCCGGCGTACGCATCTATTCCATGTACGGCCTCACCGAATGCGCCCGCGCCAGTTTCCTGCCGCCCGGGGAACTCGAGCGCCGGCCCGATTCGGTCGGCAGGGCGATCCCCGGCACCGAAACGGCGATTGTCGACGAGGCCGGCCGCCCGGTGCCGGCAGGGACGGTCGGCGAGCTGGTGGTGCGCGGCCCGCATCTGATGCGCGGTTACTGGGGCGACGAGGAAGCCACCGCCCGGGCGCTGCGGCCCGCCCCGGCTCCCGGCGCGCGCCAGCTTCACACCGGCGACCTGTTTCGTGCCGACGCCGACGGTTTCCTCTATTTCGTCGGCCGCAAGGACGACATCATCAAGATCCGCGGCGAAAAGGTCGCGCCGAAACGGGTGGAAACCGTGCTGCATGCCTGTGCGGGCGTGCGCGAGGCGCTCGTCTTCGGCGTGCCCGATCCTGTGCTCGGCCACGTCCTGCATGCCGTCGTCGTGCGCGCCGATCCGGATCTCGACGACCGCGCCATTCTGCGCCACTGCGCCCGAAACCTGCCCGATCTCATGGTGCCCAGGAAGATCGAGTTCCGTCAGGCCCTGCCGAAGACCGCGAGCGGCAAGGTGGTGCGGCGGCTCGTACTCGAAACAGGAACAGACCGATGAACCAGCATTCCCTCCCCGCCTTCTCGCCCGACGCGCTCGCCATCGATGCCGATGCCGAGGTCGAGCGCATCGTCGCCGCGCTGCGCGCCCAGCTGCGCGGGACGCTGCGCAAGCGCGGCCTGGTGCTCGGCCTGTCCGGCGGCATCGATTCCAGCGTCTGCGCCGGGCTCGCCGCCAGGGCCGTCGGCCCCGACAGGGTTCACTGCCTGTTGATGCCCGAGGACGATTCCGATCCCGAAAGCCTGCGGCTCGGCCGGCTGGTGGCCGATCGGTTCGCCCTGTCGGCCGAGGTGGAAAATATCGGCCCGGCACTCGCGGCAATGGGCTGTTACGACAGGCGGGACGGCTTCATCCGCCAGGTCGTGCCCGCCTACGGGCCGGGCTGGAGCTCGAAGATCGTCTTCGCCAACGCGCTCACCACCGCCGGCTACAACATGTCCTCGCTGGTCGTCAGCGATCCCGACGGCCGGGTGGAAAAACACCGCCTGCCGGCCGAGGCCTATCTCGGCATCGTCGCGGCGACCAACATGAAGCAGCGCACGCGCAAGCAGTTCGAATATTATCACGCCGACCGGCTCAACTACGCCGTCATCGGCACCCCCAACCGGCTCGAATACGATCAGGGCTTTTTCGTCAAGAACGGCGACGGCGCCGCCGACGTCAAGCCGATCGCCCATCTCTACAAGACGCAGGTCTACCGGCTGGCCGAGCATCTCGGCGTGCCGCCGGAGGTGTGTTGCCGCCCGCCGACCACCGACACCTATTCCATGGCGCAGACGCAGGAGGAGTTCTATTTCGCGCTGCCCTACGACAAGATGGATCTGTGCCTTTACGCCCTCGACAACAACGTGCCCGCCGCCGCCGTCGCCGGCGCGGTCGCCTTGAGCGAGGACGAGGTCGCCCTGGTCTGGAAGGACATCGCCGCAAAGCGCAAGATGGCCCGCTATCTCCATCTCGGCCCCCAGCTTGCCGCGCCGCTCGCCTGACGCCACACTGGGCCGCGAAGGGGGCGGCCGCCGCCGCGCCCCGACCGTTTAGCCGGGTCGGCGGACAGGACCGCGATCCGGTCGAAAGGACGCCAGCGCATGACCGATCTGCCATCGACCGAGACGCTCATTCTGGAACGGGACGGGGGCTGGCTGACGGTCTGGCTCAACCGGCCCGCGGCGCGCAACGCGCTGTCGGCGGCAATGGCCGACGAGCTTGCCGCCACCGTTGCCGCGCTCGCCGGCGATCCCTCGATCCGCGGCGTCACCTTTCGCGGCAAGGGCGACATGTTCTGCGCCGGCGGCGACCTCAAGGATTTCGGCGCGCTGTTGCGTGACGACGTCCCGCGCGCCGACATCGTCGAGTTCAGCCGGCGCGCCGGCGCCCTGTTTCACGCCGTCGACACCTTGCCGCAGGTCACCGTCATGCTCGTTCACGGCGCGGCCATGGCCGGCGGGCTCGGTCTCGTCTGCGCCGGCGACATCGTGATTGCCGCCGCCGACGCCAGATTCGCGCTCACCGAGACCATGCTCGGCATTCCCCCGGCACAGATCGCGCCCTTCGTCGTCCAGCGCGCCGGCAGGGCGGCCGCGCGCCGGATCATGCTGACGGGCGCCCGCTTCGACGGCGGCGAGGCGCTCAGGCTTGGTATCGCCGACCAGCTTGTCGACGACGTCGCCGGCCTCGAGGCGGCCGAGGCCGCGGTGCGCGCGGCCGTGCATCGCTGCGCGCCGGGCGCCAACGCCGTCACCAAGAACATCGTGCTCGCCGCCGGGCGCCTGGATGGCGCGGCGCTGCGCGATCTCGCCGCCGACGGGTTTGCCGAATGCCTGCTCGGCGAGGAGGGGCGCGAGGGCGTCGCCGCCTTCCTGGAAAAGCGCAAGCCGCGCTGGGCGGTCTGAGGTGGCAGACGACGCCATGACGGCACGGACGGTACGGATCGGCGGCGCCGCGGCGGCCTGGGGCGACACGCTCCTGGGCGCGCGCCAGCTCGTCGAAAAGGGCGATGTCGACTATCTCGTCGGCGATTATCTGGCCGAGGTCACCATGGCGCTGCTGGCGCGCGCCAGGGCGAAATCGCCCGAAGGCGGGTTCGTGCCCGACTGGCTGGCCTCGGTCGAACCGGTCCTGCCCGAAATCCACAAAAAGCGCATCCGGCTCGTCACCGACAGCGGCGGCATGAACCCGGCCGCCTGCCGCGACGCCTTCGTGGCCGCCGCCGACGCGGCGGGGCTTGCCTTCAAGGTCGCGGTCGTCACCGGCGACGATCTGACCGCGCAGGCGGACGCGATCGCCGCCGCCCGCCCGCCGGAGATGTTTTCCGCCGCGCCGCCGCCGGCGGCCTTCGCTTCCGTCAACGCCTATCTCGGCGCGACCGCGATCGCCGCGGCGCTGGACGCCGGGGCCGATGTCGTCATCACCGGCCGCGTCGTCGATTCGGCCATGACGCTCGGCCCGCTGATGCACGAGTTCGGCTGGCGTCACGACGACTACCACCGCCTCGCCGCCGGCAGCCTCGCCGGCCATGTCATCGAATGCGGCTGCCAGGCGACCGGCGGCCTGTTCACCGACTGGCAGGAGGTTGCCGACGGCTGGCACGACATGGGCTTCCCGATCGTCGACTGCGCCGCCGACGGCAGTTTCGTCGTCACCAAGCCGCCCGGCACCGGCGGCAGGGTCTCGCGCGGAACGGTCGCCGAGCAGATCGTCTACGAGATCGGCGACCCGCGCGCCTATCGCCTGCCCGACGTGACCTGCGATTTTTCCCAGGTGGTCCTGGACGAGATCGGCCCGGACCGCGTGCGGGTCAGCGGCGCGCGGGGCCGCGCCCCGGGGCCCGACTACAAGGTCTGCGGCACCCATCTCGACGGGTTTCGGCTGGTGACGACCTACATGATCGCCGGCTTTCAGGCCGGCGCCAAGGGCCGGCGCACCGCCGAGGCGCTGGTCGAGCGCACCGCGCGCATCATGCGCGCCAAGGGGTTTGCGCCCTATCGCGAGGTCTCCATCGAGGTGATCGGCGCAGAGGACACGTATGGCGCGGCCCGGCGCGCCTTCGAGGCGCGCGAGGTGGTGGTCAAGATCGGGCTCAAGCACGACGACGCCGGGGCGCTGGAGCTGTTCGCGCGCGAATTCGCCCATCCGGGCGTCGCCATGGCGCAGGGCCTGACCGGCGTCATGCACGGCCGGCCGAAACCGGTGCCGGTGCTGCGCGTCCACTCCTTCCTGTGGCCGAAGTGCGACGTACCGGTTTCGATCGATCTCGACGGCGACACCCGCCCCGCCGCCATTGCCGATACGAGGGCCGCCGCCGACCCGCCGCCGCATGCCGTCCCGCCGGCGCCCGTAGCCGCCGGCGCGACGACGCTTGTGCCGTTGCGCGCGCTCGCCTGGGGCCGCAGCGGCGACAAGGGCAATCACGCCAATATCGGCATCGTCGCCCGCCGGCCCGAATTCTATCCCTGGCTGTGCCACCAGGTCACCGCCGCGCGCATCGCTGGTTTTTTCGCGCATTATCTGGAGGGCGAGGTGCGGCGCTACCTGCTGCCCGGCTTTGGCGCGCTCAACTTCCTGCTCGAGGACGTGCTCGGCGGCGGCGGCACCGCCTCGCTGCGCTACGATCCGCAGGCCAAGACCTATGCCCAGATGGTGCTCGACCTGACCGTCGAAATCCCCCGGGCCTGGCTCGACCCGGACGGCCCGCTCGCCGGCTGGCGGCCGGAGGCGGGGGAGTAAATCCAGCAAAGCCGTGAAAGGGTTTTGCGTCCTGAACTGTGCCAAACAACCGAATAGATCTCTTCGCCGGCGCGGCCGTCACCGCACGCGCTTCAGCCTCCCGGCGGCCGCTTCCCAGCCGATCAAGGCTAGGTCTTCGCCCGGTCCTCGGCGAACAGGTGACAGCGCACCGCAGCGTCGCCCACCAGATGCGCCGGCGGCGTGTCGGTCGAGCAGTGCTCCATCACGAACGGGCAGCGCGGATGGAAATGGCAGCCCGGCGGCGGGTTGACCGGGTTCGGGATCTCGCCGGCGATCGCCAGCCTTTCCTTGCCCTCCATCTCGATGTCGGGCACCGCGTCGAGCAGCATTTTCGTATAGGGGTGTTTCGGTGCCGCGAACAACTCGCGCGCCGGCGCCTCCTCCACCAGCCGGCCGAGATAAAGCACGCCGACCCGCGTTGCCACGTGCCGCACCACGGCCAGGTTGTGGCTGATGAACAGATAGGTCAGGCCGAGCCGCTCCTGCAGGTCGCGCAACAGATTGAGCACCTGCGCCTGCACCGAGACGTCCAGCGCCGAGGTCGGCTCGTCGCAGACGATGA
This sequence comes from Nitratireductor sp., assembly GCA_039973095.1. Lineage (GTDB taxonomy): Bacteria > Pseudomonadota > Alphaproteobacteria > Rhizobiales > Rhizobiaceae > Mangrovimarina. Next base: position 308,860 of record JBDWLQ010000005.1, read on the forward strand.
ATTGCGGGTCGGAGGCGAGCGCGCGCGCGATCGCGATGCGCTGGCGCTGGCCGCCGGAAAACTCGTGCGGGAATTTCTGGCCGTCGCGCGCGTCGAGCCCGACCAGCGACAGCAATTCGCCCACCCGCGCGGCGCGGTCCTTTGGGTCGGCGATCAGCCCGAACGCCTTGATCGGCTCCTCGATGATCGCCTGTACTCGCCAGCGCGGATTGAGGCTGGCGAACGGGTCCTGGAAGATCATCTGGATCTTGCGGCGCATGCGCCGCATCGCATCCGCGCCCTTTTCGCCCCACACGTCGGTGCCGTCGATCGACACCCGCCCGGCCGAGGGCGGCAGCAGCCCGACCGCCATCTTGGCGATCGTCGACTTGCCGGAGCCGGATTCGCCGACCAGCGCGTAGGTCTCGCCGCGATTGATCGAAAAATCGACCCCGTCGACCGCCGTCAGCGTCACCCGCCCGCCGCCCTCGATCATCCGGTTGAGCCAGGGTTTGGAAAGATCGAACACGCGCCGCAGGCCGCCGACCTCCACCAGCGGCGCGGCGTCTTGGTCCGGCGCGGTCGGGCGTGCAAGGCTTGTGTGCGCGGCCGTCATGACGTCGCCTCCGGCGTTTCGTCCGCCGCCGCGATGCCGCGTGCGGCGGCCGCGCGCGCCACCGGCTCGGGCGGGCGGTGCGCGGGGTCGGGATCGTGCAGGAAACAGGCCGCGTCGCTGGCGCCGGCGGGGTAGGGGTGCGGGCGTTCCGCCCGGCAGCGCGCGAAGGCGTGGTCGCAGCGCGGGTTGAAGGCGCAGCCGTCGGGGATGGCGCCCAGCCGCGGCATTGCGCCCGGAATCTGCGCCAGTTCCTCGTCGGGGTCGCCGGCCAGCGAGGGGATCGCCGACATCAGCCCGTGCGTATAAGGGTGCTGCGGATGCTTGACGACCGCGCGCACCGGCCCGATCTCGGCGAGCCGGCCCGCATAGAGCACGCACACCCGGTCGGCGGTTTCCGCGATCACCCCCATGTCGTGCGTGATCAGCATCACCGATGCGCCGCGCTCCGAGCACAGCCGTTTCAACAGCGCGATGATCTGGGCCTGTACCGACACGTCGAGCGCCGTGGTCGGTTCGTCGGCGATCACCAGTTCGGGGTCGGCGCACAGCGCCAGCGCGATCACCACCCGCTGGCGCATGCCGCCGGAGAACTGGTGCGGATAGGCCGAAAGCCGGGCGCCGGCGGCCGGGATGCCGACCTCCTCGAGCAGTTTCTGCGCCTTGTCGCGCGCCGCGCGCTGCGACAGGCGCTCATGGGTGAGAATGGTTTCGGTGAGCTGGTCGCCGATCCGGTAGAGCGGGTTGAGGCTGGTCAGCGGGTCCTGGAAGATCATGCCGATGCGCCGGCCGCGTATGCGCCGCATCTGGTCCGGCCCCAGATCGTCGATGCGCTCGCCGCCGAGCCGGATCTCGCCGGCCGCCACCCGCCCCGGCGGCTCCAGGAGGCCGATAATCGCCGAGCCGGTGATCGACTTGCCGGCGCCCGATTCGCCGACCACCCCCAGCACCTCGCCCGGCGCGATGTCGAACGACAGATCGTCGATCGCCCTCAGCACGCCGCCGCGCGTGGGGATCTCGACCCGGAGATTGCGGACGGAAAGCGTTGCGGTCATCTGAGCTTCGGATTGAGTGCGTCGCGCAGCCAGTCGCCGAGCAGGTTGACGGCGAGCGCGAGGATTGCCAGCGTGATGCCGGGAAAGATGGTGATCCACCATTCCCCGGAGAACAAAAAATCGTTGCCGATCCGGATCAGCGTGCCCAGCGACGGCTCGGTCGGCGGCACGCCGACGCCCAGAAACGACAGCGTCGCCTCGGTGATGATGGCCAGCGCCAGGTTGATCGTCGCGATCACCAGCACCGGACCCATTACGTTGGGCAGCACGTGCTTGAACATGATCGTCCACGGCCTCAGTCCGATCAGCCGCGCGGCCAGCACATATTCCTTGTTGGCCTCCACCAGCACCGAGCCGCGCACCGTGCGCGCATATTGCACCCAGAACGACAGCCCGATCGACAGCACCAGCACCACCAGCACCACCTGGTCGTAGGATTGCGGCCCGGCCATCGCCCGCGCCACGCCGTTGATCAGAAGCGCGATCAGGATGGCGGGAAAGGTGAGCTGCACGTCGGCGATGCGCATGATGACGGAATCGACCGCCCCGCCAATATAGCCGGCCACCAGGCCGAGCGTGACGCCGATCACCATCGCGAACAAGACGCTCGCGAACCCCACCGCCAGCGAGATGCGCATGCCGTAAAGGATGGTCGACAGGATGTCGCGGCCCTGGTCGTCGGTGCCGAGCAGGAAGCGCGGATCGCCGCCCTCCATCCAGGCCGGCGGATAGAACGAATCCAGGATCGAGATCGTGGCCGGGTCGAACGGGTTGTGCGGCGCCACCAGCGACGCGAACGCCGCCGACAGGATCATGACCAGCGTGACGGCGGCCGACACCACCGTCACCGGCGAGCGGGTGAAGGAGTACCACAGATCGGACTCGATCGCCCGGCGCAACGGTCCCCGCGCCGCCGCCGCGCCGTTTGTGTCCTTGCCGACGACATCGGGCATCGGCCTATCTCCTGGCTTCGCCGAGGCGAATGCGCGGGTCGACCGCCACGTAGAGCAGGTCGACGATGAAGTTGATCGTCACGAACAGGAACGCGATCAAAAGCAGGTAGGCGGCCATGATCGGGATATCGACATTCTGCACCGCCTGCAAAAACAGCAGCCCCATGCCCGGCCACTGGAACACGGTTTCGGTGATGATGGCGAAGGCGATGATCGAGCCGAGCTGCAGCCCGGTGATGGTGATCACCGGCACCAGCGTGTTCTTCAGCGCATGGCCGAAATTGACGGCGCGCCGCGACAGGCCGCGCGCGCGGGCGAATTTGATATAGTCGGTCCTCAGCACTTCCAGCATCTCGCCGCGCACCAGCCGCATGATCAGCGTCATCTGGAACAGGCCGAGCGTGATCGCCGGCAGGATCAGCGACAACAGTCCCGACTTGGTCAGCAGCCCGGTCGTCCACACCCCGCCGAGATTGACCGTCTCGCCGCGCCCGAACGAGGGCAGCCAGCCGAGATGCACCGAGACCACGAAGATCAGCAGGATGCCGATCAGAAAGGTCGGCAGCGACACGCCGATCAGGCTGATCGCCAGGAAGCCGCGCGCCAAAAGCGTGTTGCGGTAGAGCCCGGTATAGACGCCCATTGGCACGCCGACGGCGAGCGCGAACAGCGCCGACACGAAGGACAGCTCCAGCGTCGCCGGCAGGCGCGAGGCGATCAGCGCGGCGACCGGCTGCTTGAACTGGTAGGAAATGCCGAAATCCATCTGCACCGCCTTCACGATGAAGCGGGAAAACTGGATCATCACCGGGTCGTTGAGCCCGAGCGCCTGGCGCAGCGCCTCGCGCTCGGCCGGCGAGGTGTCGACCCCGACGAGCTGGTTCACCGGGTCGCCGACGAAGCGGAACATCAAAAAGGAAATCAGCGCGACGACAAGCATGACGCCGAGCGCCTGCATGAACCGCCTGATGGCGAATGCGATCATCGAATGTGCCCCTGAAGTCCGTGCCTCCCCCGCGCGCGGCGCGCGCGGGGGTCAGATGGCGGTTTGGACGTTCAGTTCACCGTGGCCCAGTAGAACAGGACCTGGTTGTCCGGCCGCTGGACGATGTCGATGTTCTTGCGCTTGCCCCACACCAGCGACTGCTGATGCAAGGGGATGTGCGAGACCTCGTTGGTCATGATCGTATAGGCTTCCTTGATCAGCGCATCGCGCTTTTCAGGATCGATCTCGCCGACGATCTTGGCCGCCAGCGCGTCGACTTCCTCGCTGCAATACCCGCCGAGATTGAACGGCCCGCCCTTGCCGGTCTCGTCGCGGCAGCCGACCAGATTGGTGATCACGTTCCACGAATCGAACGAACCGGGCGTCCAGCCGAGCAGGTAAAAGTCGGTGTCGTAGCCGCCGGGCGCCAGCACCTTGGCGAAATACTGCGCCTTGGGCTGGGCGTTGAGGTTCACCGTCACGCCGATGCGCGCCAGCATCGACACCACGGCCTGGCAGATCGCCTCGTCATTGACGTAGCGGTCGTTCGGGCAGTCCATGCCGACCGAAAACCCGTCCGCGTAGCCGGCATCGGCCAGAAGCTGCTTGGCCGCGTCCGGATCGTAGGGCAGCCGCTTGAACTCGCCCGAGCCGCTGAACAGCTCGTTGGCGATCAAAAGCGGCACCGGCGTCGACAGGCCGCGCATCACGCGTTCCTTGATCGCCTCCATGTCGATGGCCTGATAGATCGCCTTGCGCACATTGACGTCGCGGAACGGGTTCTTGCCCTTGATGTCGGAGGTCGGCAGTTCGTCGCGGAACTGGTTGAAGCCGAGATGGATCACGCGCAGCTCCGGCCCGGTCAGCGCCTCGGTGTTCGGGTCGCTGTTGACGCGCGGAATGTCCTGCACGGGCACCGGGTCGACCAGGTCGACGTCGCCGGCCAGAAGCGCGGCGACGCGCGTGCCGTCGGCGGCGATCGGCGTGAACACCACCTCGGTCAGATTGTGTTCGGGCTCGCCCCACCAGCTTTCATTGGGCTTGAAGATCGTCTTCACGCCGGGCTCGTGGCTGTCGATCACGAACGGGCCGGTGCCGTTGGCCTTGAACGCCGCCGGTCCGGGATTGGTGTCGCGCGCCGAGACCGGCGAGACCGCGCCTTCCGCCTCGGCCCATTCCTTGTCGAAAATATACCAGGTGTCCCACTCGTAGTGCAGGATCGGGTTGGGTGAGGTGAGCTTCACCTCGACCGTGTGGTCGTCGATCTTGGTCCACTGCGAATCGGCGGGAATCCGGGTCTTCAGGTCCGATGTTTCGGCGCGCACGCGCTCGGCCGAGAAAATGACGTCGTCGGCGGTGAAGTCGTTGCCGTTGGCGAATTTCACGCCCTTGCGCAGATTGAAGCGCCAGGTCAGCGGGTCGACGACTTCCCAGCTTTCGGCCAGGCCCGGAACGATCTTCAGATCCTTGTCGCGCTTCGTCAGGCCCTCATAGACATTGCCCAGCATGCCGAGCGTGAAGGTCTCGTTGAGCGAATAGGGATCGAGCGCGTTCAGCGTGCCCTGAAACGCGAACCGCAAGGTTTCGGCATGCGCGGTCGACCCGAGAAGCAGTCCCGCGCCCGCGGCGGCCAGGGCCAACTTGCGGCTTCGCGCGCGCAGACCACGGAAGGATTGTCCGATGCTCATGATTGTCTTCTCCCATTAGCGAGCATTGATGGTTTTTTGATTATCAGAAGAAATGCTCCCGGCCGGCACTATTCAGAAAACCCGCTCGACGCGCAAGCCATGTTCTTCGCCGACCCGGCGCGGTGGTGTCGAAACCATGCACAATTGCTGTATGGTGGGCCGGTTTCGCGCGGCGAATCTGTAGCCGCGCCAACAACCGTGCGAAATCAGGCGAGAAATCGCATCGTTCGATTTCCGCCCCGGCGCCGGTCCGCGTCAGATATGCAGCGCGTGACCGAGCGTGCGCAGCGCGGCTTCCTGGAAAGCTTCGCCCAGCGTCGGGTGGGCGTGGACGGTCTGTGCGACGTCTTCCAGCCGGGCGCCCATTTCGATGGCGTGGGCGAAGTAGGAGGCAAGTTCGGATATCTGTGCGCCGACCGCCTGCACGCCGACCACGAGATGGTTGTCGGCGCGCGCCACGATGCGCACGAAGCCGTCGTCGCGCTCGATTGTCATGGCGCGGCCGTTGGCCTGCAGCGGAAAGCTCGCGCTGCGCACGTCGAGCCCGGCCGCGGCCGCCTCCTGCGGCGACAGGCCGGCCGTCACGATCTCGGGATCGGTGAAGCAGACCGCCGGCACGCAGTGCCGGTCCCAGGCGCGCCGTTTGCCGGCGACGATCTTGGCCACCATCTCGCCCTGCGCCATGGCGCGGTGCGCCAACATCGGCTCGCCGGTCACGTCGCCGATCGCGTGGACGCCGCGCATCGAGGTGCGGCATTGGTCGTCGACGGCGATGAAGCGCCCGTCCATGGTCAGGTCGAGCTCTTCCAGCCCCCATCCCGTCGTCGCCGGTGCGCGGCCGATCGTGACCAGCACCGCGTCGGCCGGCACCGTGCCGGACTGCCCGCCATCGCTGGTGTAGGCCAGCGTGCCGGCGCTTGCCGAATGGCGCTCGGCCTTGACCCCCGTCAGTACGCGCACGCCCAACGCCTCGAGGCGCTTCTTCACCGGCCTGGTCAACTCCGCGTCATAGGCGGGCAGGATGCGGTCCATGGCTTCCAGCACGCACACCTGGCTGCCGAGCTTGGCGAAGGCCGTGCCCAGTTCGAGCCCGATATACCCGGCGCCGACCACAGCCAGCCGTTGCGGGATCTCCGTCAGCGCCAGCGCGCCGGTCGACGACAGGACGGCGCCGCCGAACGGCAGTCCCGGCAGCTCGACCGGCGTCGAGCCGGTCGCGATCACGATCTGGTCGGCCTCGATGGTCTGGGGACCGGTCGGCGTGTCCACATGCACCGTCTTGCCGTCGCGGAACCGCGCCCAGCCGTCGACATGCTTGACGCCGGCCTTTTTCAGGAGCCCGCTCACCCCGCTGGTGAGCCGGCGCACGATGCCGTCCTTCCAGTCGACGGTTTTCGGGTAGTCGATCCTGGCCTCGCCGACATGGATGCCGAGCGGCGCTTCGCCTGCCGCGAACGCGCTCGCCCTGGCGAATTCGTCCGCCGCGTGGATCAGCGCCTTGGAGGGAATGCAGCCGACATTGAGACAGGTTCCGCCCGGTTTCTCGGCTTCCACGATCACCGTGTCGACGCCGAGCTGGCCGGCGCGTATGGCGCAGACATAACCGCCCGGCCCGGCGCCGATGACCAGCAATTGGCACTTGATGTCTCTCATCCTGTCAGTCCTCGATGAAGATCGATGCCGGCGTTTCCAGAAGCGTCTTGATCCGCTGTACGAAGACGGCGGCTTCCCAGCCGTCGATGATGCGGTGGTCGAAGCTCGACGACAAATTCATCATCTTGGCCGGCAGGAACTGGGCGCCGTCCCAGACCGGACGCACCTGCATCTTGTTGACGCCGACGATCGCGACTTCGGGATGGTTGATGACCGGCGTCGTGGCGATGCCGCCGAGCGCGCCGAGCGAGGTGATGGTGATGGTCGAGCCGGACAGTTCCTCGCGGGTCGCCGTGCCGTTGCGCGCCGCCTCCGCCAGCCTGGCGATTTCCGCCGCGCAGGACCACAGATCGAGCGTCTCCGCGTGCCGCACCACCGGCACCACCAGCCCGTTGCGGGTCTGGGTTGCGACCCCGACATGCACCCCGCCATGCTGGTGCACGACACCGGCCTCGTCGTCGTAGAGCGCGTTCAAGCCGGGCTGTTCGCGGATCGCCTTGGCCATGGCCAGCAGCAGGAACGGCAACACGGTCAGCCGTGTCTGGTCGTCGCGCTTGCGCGTGTTGAGGGCGGCGCGCAGATCCTCCAGTGCGTCCATGCCCACTTCCTCGACATAGGTGATGTGCGGGATGCGCGATTTCGCCACCTGCATCTTCTCTGCGATACGCCGCCGCAGCCCGACCACCTTGAAGTCGGTGACACGGTTGTCGGGCGCACGCGCGGCAACCGCGCCGGGGCGGGCGCCGGCTTCCAGATGCAGGTCGAGATCCTCGTGGGTGATGCGGCCGGCCGGACCGCTGCCGCGCACGAAACGCAGATCGACGCCGGCCTCGCGCGCCCTCAGCCGCACGGCCGGCGCGGCGAGCGGCTTGTCGCCTTCCTTGCGCGTCTGGGCCGGCAGGCGGCGGTCGCGGGCGGCTTTGCCCGCCGGCGGCGCCGGCGTGTCCGGCCGCTCGCGTGGCGCGGCGGGCGCGTCCTGCGCCGCGTCGTCGTCCGGCTGCCTGTTGGCGGTCGTCTCGGCCCCATCGGCTGCCGGTCGCGCCGGCGCCGCCGGCGCGTCCTCGTCTTCCGCTCGCGGCGCGGCCGGCTTTGGCGCTGCGGCCGCGTCGTCGTTGCCGTCGCCGGCGACCTCGATCTTCAGAAGCGGCGCGCCGACCGAGATCTGCTCGCCGACCTCGCCGCCGAGCCAGGCGACGGTGCCTTCGACCGGCGAGGGAATTTCCACCGTCGCCTTGTCCGTCATCACGGCGGCCAGCACCGTGTCCTCGTTCACCGGATCGCCGACCTTGACGTGCCATTCGACCAGTTCGGCCTCCGCGATCCCCTCGCCGACATCCGGCATCTTGATGACGTGCTGGCCCATCTCAGCCCTCCATCAGTTCGCCGAGCGCGGCGCCGACCCGTGCGGGGCCGGGAAAATAGGTCCATTCCTGCGCGTGCGGGTAGGGCGTGTCCCAGCCGGTGACGCGCCGGATCGGCGCTTCCAGATGGTAGAAGCAATGTTCCTGCACCAGCGCGGCGAGTTCGGCGCCGAAACCCGAGGTCAGTGTCGCCTCGTGCACGATCAGGCAGCGTCCGGTCTTCTTCACCGAGGCCACGATCGTGTCGAGGTCGACCGGCAGCAGCGTTCTCAGGTCGATCACCTCGGCGTCGACGCCGCTCTCTTCGGCCGCCGCCTCGGCCACGTAGACCATGGTGCCGTAGGCAAGCACGGTGACGGCGGCGCCCTCGCGCCGCACCACCGCCTTGCCCAGCGGTTCGGTGAAATGGCCGGCCGGCACCTCGCCCAGCGCGTGCTTCGACCACGGGATGATCGGCTTGTCGTGGTGGCCGTCGAAGGGCCCGTTATAAAGCCGCTTCGGCTCCAGGAAGATCACCGGGTTGTCGTCCTCGATCGAGGCGATCAAAAGGCCCTTGGCGTCGTACGGGTTCGACGGCACCACCACTTTCAGCCCCGACACGTGGGTGAAAAGCGCCTCCGGGCTCTGGCTGTGCGTCTGGCCGCCGAAAATGCCGCCGCCGGTCGGCATGCGGATGGTGAGCGGGCAGGTGAAGTCGCCGGCCGAGCGGTGGCGCAGGCGCGCCGCCTCCGACACGATCTGGTCGTAGGCGGGGTAGACATAGTCGGCGAACTGGATTTCCACGCACGGCCTCAGCCCGTAGGCGGCCATGCCGATCGCCGTGCCGACGATGCCGCATTCGCTGATCGGGCTGTCGAAGCAGCGGTCGCGCCCGAACCGTTCCTGCAGGCCCTGGGTGCAGCGGAACACGCCGCCGAAATAGCCGACATCCTCGCCGAACACGACGACGTTGTCGTCCTTTTCCATCGCCACCATATGGGCGTCGCGGATCGCCTCGATCATCGTCATGCGCGGCATCGTCAGTACCCCGCTTCCTGGCGTTGGCGCCTGAGATGCGGCGGCATGGTGTCGTAGACCTCCTCGAAAATGTCGCGCGGCGAGGCTTTCGGGCCGCTGTGCAGCGTGCCGAAGGCCTCCGCTTCCTTCTGCGCGGCCAGCACCTCGGCGTCGATCTCGGCCTCGGCCTGGCTGTGGCGCTCCTGCGTCCAGGCGCCGACGGCGACCAGATGGTTTTTTAGCCGTTCGACCGGGTCGCCGAGCGGCCAGGCGTCCGATTCTTCCTTCGGCCGGTAGGCGGACGGATCGTCCGAGGTCGAGTGCGCGGCGGCGCGATAGGTAACGTATTCGATCAGCACCGGCCCGAGATTGCGCCTGGCTCGCTCGATTGCCCATTTGGCCACCGCGTGGACGGCGAGATAGTCGTTGCCGTCGACCCTGAGCGAGGGAATGCCGAAACCGTGGCCGCGCGCGGCAAACGTGCCCGAGCCGCCGCGGGCGATGCCCTGGAAGGTCGAGATCGCCCATTGATTGTTGACGATGTTCAGCACCACCGGCGCCTTGTAGGTCGAGGCGAAGACCAGGCCGGCATGGAAGTCGCTTTCCGCCGTCGACCCGTCGCCGATCCAGGCGGCGGCGATGCGGGTGTCGTTCTTGATCGCCGACGCCATCGCCCAGCCGACCGCCTGCGGAAACTGGGTGGCGAGATTGCCCGAGATCGAGAAGAAGCCGAATTTCTTCGACGAATACATCACCGGCAATTGCCGGCCCTTGTTGGGATCGCGTGTGTTGGAATAGATCTGGCACATCATGTCGACCATCGGATAGCCGCCGGCCAAAAGCAGGCCCTGCTGGCGATAGGTCGGAAAATTCATGTCGCCGTCTTCCAGCGCCTTGCGGAAGGCGCAGGCGATCGCCTCCTCGCCCAGGCACTGCATGTAGAACGAGGTCTTGCCCTGGCGCTGCGCCGTCAGCATGCGCCGGTCGAAGGCGCGCACGCGCATCATGGCGCGCAGGCCGTCGAGCGTTTCCTGCGCGGTCAGCGTGCCGGCCCACGGACCCACCGCCTCGCCCTTGCGGTTCATCACCCGGATGATCGAATAGGCCATGTCGCGGATGTCTTCCGGCGGCACGTCGATCGGCGGCCGCTCGACGCTGCCGGCCTTGGGGATCTTGACATTGGAAAAATCCGGCTTGCCGCCCGGGCGCACTTCCGGCTCGGGCACGTTGAGGCGAAGCGGCTTGTGTTCGGCCATGGCGTCAGGCTCCCGATCGTCAGGGAAGCCAACGCGCCGGCCGGCGTTTCGTTCAAGGCCGCCAGGCCGCGCCGTCTCCTCCCCAACCCTGATCATCCACCTTCGCCTGGCCGACGCAAGAAAAACTCGCGTCCATCCGGGCGGGCGGACCATGATCGCAACAAGGCTACGGCCGGTGTCGCGCCGGCGAAATTTTGTGAGCCGGAAGGCCGCTCAAACACGCGCAGTCTTGCGCGAAAAAATCGCGGTTTTGGCGGCACTTTTGCGATTTTTGGAAATTTTGGCAGAAAAAATCGCAGTTTCTGTGGCCGAATCGACGGCTTTTTCGGGCCGAAAACGGCTCAGGAGAAGCCGCGCACCGTCGCCGCGTCGAGAATGGCCAGCTCGCGCCGGTCGGACGCGAGCGGCACGAAGGCGACCGACAGGGAACCGTCGCGCACGCTGCACAAAGCGAACGATCCGCCGGCCACGAACCGCAGCCCGTCGCGATAAAGCACGTCGTTGGCATTGTGGAGCCCGGTGGTGGTGACGACCGGCACGCCGTTCCATATCGCAACGCGGTCGTAGTGGACGTGGCCGGTCACAATGCCGGCGACGGGGTGGCCGGCGATGGCGTCCGCCAGGCGTTGCGTATCGGCCGCGCCGAGGCTTTCCCAGCCATAGCCGGTGCCGGGCGCGACCAGCGGCGCGTGGTGCATGACCAGCAGCTTCGCCGCTTCCGGATGACGCCGCAGCGCGGCGTCCAAAAAGGCGAACTGGTCCGCGCCAAGCGCGCCGGCCACCTTGCCGGCGACGCTGGTGTCGAGCGTGACGATGTGCAGTCCGCCGATCAGCCGCTCGTGGCAGTAAGGGGCGGTCGCGCCGGCCGGATCGTCGAGCATGCCGGCGTAAAAACCCGGCCGGCTGTCGTGATTGCCGAGCGCGTAGAGGGTTTTCAGGCCGTGCGCCTCGATGACGGCGCGCACTCGCCGGTAGCTGTCCGGATCGCCGCGGTCGGTGATGTCGCCGCTGACCACGACGAAATCGGGGCGCGGCGCGATTGCCGCGATCGTCGTCATCACCGCCGCCAGCCGGTCGAGATTGCCGAGGCAGGCATCGTCCCCGGCCTCGGGCGCGGCGACGGCGTGCAGGTCGGTCAGGTGGACGAAGGTGACCGCATCGCTCATTCAAGGTGTCCGTGTCGAAAGGAAGACGGGCGCTTCCGGGGATCGGGCGGCCACCATGTCGCAAACCGGCCCGGCGCGGCAAGCACGGGGCCGGAATTTTGGCGCGGCCGCGCCGGCAACACGGCCGGCGCGGTGCCGGAAGAGGCCGGATCAGGCCGCCGCGGCGTGTGCCGTGGTGCGCGCCCGCGCCGCCAGCGCCTTGGTCGCATCGACGGCTTCCTGGGCGGCGTACCAGTAGCGCTGCTGCAGTTCGATGTTGAAGACGACGCCTTCGGGGAAAACGCATTCGGCGAGGATTTCCTCCCACGGCAGGTCGCCCCAGCCGACCGGCAGGTGCAGGTCGCCATGGCCAAAGGCCAGGCGCTCGCCGATGGTGAACATCCAGATGTCGTCCTGGCGGCCGAAACTGTCGTGGATGTGCAGGTGGCGGCCATAGGGCGCCAGCGCCTTGATCTCCGCGACGAAATTCTGCCGTGCGCCGGCGAAGTCGAGATTGATATAGGCATGGCTGAAATCGATCGTTGCCGCCACGTTGGGATGGGCGATCGCGGCCAGCTCGTCCGCCAGCCGCTTCGGCGAGGAGGCGTGGACGCTGCCGTCATAGCCGCCGAACATCGTTTCCACGCACAGATAAAGCCCGTTCTGGCGGGCGATGTCGCCGGCCCGCGCCAGCCATTCGCGCTGCCGGTGATAGGCCGCCTTCAGACCGTCGCCCGACTGGTGGCGCGCCAGCCCGGAATGGACGACATAATGCCTGGCGCCCAGTTCGGCCGCCACCTCGAGCGAGGCCGACAAGACATCGAGATGGCGCGGCAGCCGCCACGCCTCGTCCATGAAGTTGATGGCGAGCGGCCCGTGCACGGAAAACGCCACCGGCCGGCCGGCGCAGGCGCGCTTGATCTCCTCAAGGCGCGGCCGCCGGATCTTGCCGCCGACGATCACGTCGAGATCGAAGATCGGCAGTTCGATCGACTCGACGCCCAGCGCCTCGATCAGGTCGAGCTCCGCGGCGAAATCCGACAGATCGTCCTGTCGCTTGCGCGCCGAAAGTCCCGTTGCCGCGACACCGTTTTCGAGCATGAGAATTCCTTTCCAGTCTGGTCCGCGCCGTGCGCGGCGGAGTGATTCGTAGCCCGCGAACCTGCCCGCCGCGCATGTCAGCCGTCTGACAGCCGGATGGACGTTTTGCGACGGTGCACGGACGCGTCGCGGCGCGGCGACACATGCGGATCTGCATGGCGGGGCGATTCGTGCCGCGATTTCAGAGTTTTAGCCTGACTAAAATTCTGCTTGACTCACGGCACCGGCAAAGGCATCGTTTTTTACAAATACTAAAACGATCGAGGGAGCGATTGTGGACGAGCAGGTCGCACGCGAAGGCAACGGCGCCGCCAACCAGGATCCGCTGGGCGAACGGCTCAGGGCACGACGTCGTGAACTCGGCCTGACGCTCAAACATGTTGCCGAAGGCGCGGGTCTGTCGGTCGGTTTCATCTCCCAGATCGAACGCGGCATCACCACCCCGTCTCTGTCCTCGCTGGTGTCGGTCGCCCGCGTGCTCAAGGTTCATGTGTCGGAATTTCTGGCGCAGCCGCAACTGACCGTTCCGACAACCCGGCACGACCAGCGCCCGCATTACGCGGTCGGCTCGAATTCGCTCGTTTACGAGAGGCTGTCGGCCTCGTTTCCGGGCAACGTCCTGCGCAGCGTCATCATCCACGAACCGCCGGGATACCGCTCGGAGCCGATCGCGCACGAGGGCGAGGAAATCTTCTACGTGCTTGCCGGCGGGATCACGGTCGAGGTCGAGGGTGAGGTCCATATCCTCGAGCCGGGCGATTCGATCCATTTTCCGTCGACCAGGGTCCATTCGTCCTGGAACCATACCGGCGCGCCGTCGACCATCCTGCACACCTGCACGATGGACGTGTTCGGCGACGAGCCGGACGATGCGACGCACAGCGTCGTGCCGGCGGTGCGCAAGAAGGGCGGCCGCCACCAAGCAACCGTCAAGAGCCAGAAACCATAGGGGAATTGTGATGAACAGGATCTCGAAATCGCTTGCCGCGGCGCTGCTTGCCGCAACAACGCTCGCCACCGCGCCGGCGCTTGCCGAAACCGTTTTGCGCCTCGACGAGGTTCCGGTCGGTGAACTCGATCCCGGCAAGGCGACCGACTACGCCGACTCCATCTTGATGTTCAACATCTACGATACGCTGGTCATCCCGGCCCAGGGCGGACCCGGCTACGTGCCACATCTGGCCGAAAGCTTCGAAGCCGACGGCAACGACTTCGTCTTCAAGCTGCGCCAGGACGTGAAATTCCAGAGCGGAAACCCGCTGACGGCCGACGATGTGGTGTTCTCCTTCGAGCGCATGAAGGCGCTCGGTCAGGGCCTGTCCTTCCTGTTCAAGAACGTCGACGGCATCGAAAAGGTCGACGACGCCACGGTGCGCTTCAAGCTCTCCCAGCCCTATTCGCCCTTCGTGGCCTCGCTGGTGCGCCTGCCGATCGTCGACAAGAAGCTGGTGATGGACAATCTCGGCGAGGGCGACGGCGAGATGAAGGATTGGGGCCAGGCCTTCCTGTCGGCCAACGGGGCGGGCACCGGCGCCTACAAGGTCGTCTCGCACAATCCGCAGGAAGAAACGGTGATGGCCAAGAACGCCGATTACTTCCTCGGCGTGGCCGAGGTCGCGCCGGACACGGTACGCTTCCGCTACGGCCTCGAGGCGGCGACTGTGCGCACGCTGATCGCGCAGGGCGAGCACGACATCTCCTCGCAATGGCTGCCGCCGGAAGTGCTGAAATCGCTTGCCGCCGACGGTGCCCAGATGCTCAAGGAGACCGGCGGCGGCGCCTTCTACATCAAGATGAACACCGCCAAGCCGCCGCTCGACGACGTCAATTGCCGGCTCGCGCTCGCCAGCGCCTATGACTACGCCTCCGGCCTCAAGATGGTCGCCGTCACCGACGACGTCGCGCAGGGATCGCCGTCGACCGGCGGCGTTCCGGTCGGCATGTACGGCGCCAAGCCGGCCTCCGACGCGATGAACCGCGATCTGGAAAAGGCCAAAGAGCATCTGGCCGCGTGCAAGTACAAGCCCGAGGATTTCAATCTCGAAATCTCGTGGATCGGCGAGGTGCCGATCGAAGAGCGGTTTGCGCTTCTCATGCAGGCGAACTTCGCCGAGCTCGGCATCAAGTCCGAGATCAGGAAACTGCCCTGGGCGCTGTTCACCGAACAGGTGACCAAGCCCGAGAATACGCCGAACATTTCGCAGATCTTCGCCAACGCCGTCACCGGCGATCCCGATACGCTGCTTTATCCGATGTATCACTCCTCGGCCGCGGGCACCTGGCAGTCGCCGGAATATCTGAAGGACGAGGCGGTGGACGCCGCCCTGGAGAAGGGGCGCGCGGAGACCAGCGACGAAGGCCGCCAGGCCGCCTATACGGCCCTCAACGACCGGCTGATGGAGATCGCCCCGTCGATCTACGCCTATGATCGCCAGTCGATCTTCGCCGCCTCCAACCGGGTCAAGGTGCCGGCGCTCTCCGATCCCGCCAAGGCGTTCGGGCTGGACGGTTTCGGCTTCACCTTCCGGCTCATGGAAATGACCGGAGAGTAACTCCCAGGACGCCGGCCGGCGGCAGACGCCGTCGGCCGGCACCGTGCATCACGGGTAAGCATCATGCCGCCAGTCGTCCGCCTTCTCGCGAAGCGGCTGGGGACCTCCCTGATCGTCCTTGTCGGGGTCTCCATGCTGATCTTCACCATCGCCCGGGTCATCCCCGGCGATCCGGCGCGCATCGCGCTCGGCCCCAACGCCACGGCCGAGCAGGTCGAGGCGCTGCGCGAGCGGCTGCATCTCGATGAGGCGCTTCCGATCCAGTACGGTTATTTCCTGCGCGACCTGTCGCGCGGCGATCTCGGCATATCGCTCTATACCAACCGGCCGGTGACGGCCGACATCGCCCAGTTCCTGCCCGCGACACTGGAACTGATCGTGGTGGCGGGGCTGATGATGATCCTGATCGGCCTGCCGCTCGGCGTGATCGCGGCGCGCTATCGCGGCTCCTGGGCAGACCATGCGGTGCGCATCTTCACGCTGCTCGGCGTGTCGGCGCCCAGTTTCGTCTGGGCGGTGATCCTGATGCTGATCTTCGCCTTCTACCTGCCGCTGTTTCCGATCGCCGGGCGCATCGCCGACAGTTACGCCATCGCCTCCGTCACAGGTTTCCTGACCATCGACACGCTCATCGCCGGCAATCTCGCCGCCTTCGGCAACGCCGCCTGGCATATCGTGCTGCCGGCCTTCGCGCTGTCGCTGTCGGGCATCGGCCAGGCGGCGCGTCTGACGCGCTCCAACATGGTCGAGACCTACGACAAGCCGTTCATCGAGATGGCGCGCTCCTACGGTTTCCCCGAGCGGCGCATCGCGCGGCGCTTCGCCTTCCGTCCCTCGCTGATCCCCTCGCTGACGATCATCGGCCTCGATTTCGCGGCGATGCTCGGCAACGCCTTCCTGGTGGAGGCGGTGTTCGCCTGGCCGGGCCTGTCGCGCTACGGCGTCGCGGTGATCCTGCGCAAGGACCTGAACGCCATTGTCGGCACGGTCTTGATCATCTCGGCTATGTTCCTGCTGGTCAACATCATCGTCGACCTCCTGATCGCCTTCATCAATCCACGCATCCGTTATTCGCAGAGGGCGTCATGAAGCGGGCAGCCTATATCCTGGTGCGCAACCCGCTGTCGCTGACCGGCGTGATCCTGATTACGCTGGTGGTGTTCGGCGCGCTGTTTGCCGACTTCATCGCGCCGTTCCCAGAGCATCGGGGCGCGGTGGTCGATTTCGCCAATTTCAACAAGCCGCCCGAATGGCCCTATCTGTTCGGCACCGATCTGGTCGGGCGCGACCTGTTCTCGCGCATCCTCTACGCCTACCGCATCTCGCTGCTGCTCGGCGTGGTCGTGCTGGCGATCGCGGTTCCCGTCGGCGTGACGATCGGGCTGGTCGCCGGCTATATCGGCGGCTGGACGGAATATGTGCTGATGCGCATCACCGACGTGTTCCTGTCGATCCCGCCGCTGGTGCTGGCCATGTCGATGATGGGCCTGCTGGAGCCGACGCTGACCAACGGCATGCTGGCCGTCACCGCGATGTGGTGGCCCTGGTATACGAGGCTGGTCTACAATCTGACCCGTTCCGAGAAGGAAGAGGGCTACGTGCTGGCCGCCGAGGTGATCGGCGCTTCCAAGCCGCATATCATCTTCCGCGAGATCCTGCCCAATTGCGTGCCGTCGATCGTCACCAAGATGACGCTCGACCTGGGTTTCGTCATCCTGATCGCCTCCTCGCTGTCCTTCCTCGGCCTCGGCGTGCAGCCCCCGACGCCCGATCTCGGCTCGATGGTCGCCGACGGCGCGAAATACCTGCCCGATTCCTGGTGGCTGACGGTGTTTCCGGGGCTGGCGATTCTGGTCGCGGTGTTCGGCTTCAACCTGCTCGGCGACGCGCTGCGCGACATTCTGGGGGTCGACCAATGAGCGCGCCGACGCTGCGGATCGCCGATCTCGGCCTCGGCTTCCGGACCTGGGCCGGGCCGGTCGAGGTGCTGCACGGCATCTCGCTCCATATCAACAAGGGCGAGCGCGTCGCGCTGGTCGGCGAATCCGGCTCCGGCAAGTCGGTCACCGCGCGCATCGTTCTCGGCCTGCTGCAGGAGCTCAAGAACGCCCGCATTTCCGGCACGGTCGAATTCGAGGGCCGCGATCTCGACCGCCTGTCGGCGCGCGAGCGCCACGCGTTGCGCGGCACCAGAATGTCGATGATCTTCCAGGATCCGACCTCCTCGCTCAATCCGGTCTACCGGATCGCGCCGCAGTTTCACGAGGTCTTGAAGCGCGCCGATCCGGCGATCTCCGAGGCCGCCGCCCGCGACAGGGCCGCCGCGCTGCTTTCGGCCGTCGCCATCCCCGAGCCTGAGCGCGCGCTGGACTCCTATTCCTTTCAGCTCTCCGGCGGCATGAACCAGCGCGTGATGATCGCCATGGCGCTCGCCAACGAGCCGTCGCTTTTGATCGCCGACGAGCCGGGCACGGCGCTCGACGTCACCGTCCAGGCGCAGACGCTGGCGCTGATGCGCGACATGGTCGAAGAGCACCACACCTCGGTGCTGTTCATCTCGCACAATCTCGGCGTGGTGCGCGAGTTCGCCGACCGCGTCTACGTCATCTACAAGGGCCGCATCGTCGAGCACGCCACCGCCGAGGGCCTGTTCGCCGATCCGCGCCATCCCTATACGCGCGCGCTGTTAGCGGCCGTGCCGCGCATCACCGGCGGCGGCATTCCCGAGATCGAGGACGTGTCGGAGGATTATTACCAGCCGCTCGTCGTGCACGAGGGCTGCGGCGAACCGGAGGGCGCGGCATGACCGGTCTTTTGTCGTTGCGCAACGTCTCCAAGGTCTTCACCCTCGGCCAGCGCGAGATCCGCGCCGTGGACGACGTCTCGTTCGACGTCGTGGAGGGCGAGTGCCTGGCGATCGTCGGCGAGAGCGGGTCGGGCAAGTCGACCATCGCCAACATGATTCTGGGCATCTACCCACCCTCGATGGGCACGATCGCCTGGCGCGGCGACGTGCTGCCGGCGCGGCGCGAGCTGCGCCATCGCCGCGCGATCCAGCTCGTCCAGCAGAACCCGCTCTCCTCGCTCAACCCGCGCCGCTCCGTGGGCGCGTCGCTGCGCCTGCCGCTCGACGTGCACGGCATCGGCCACCGCTCGCACCGCGCCGACAGGGTCGGGCGGCTGCTCGAGGAGGTCGGCCTGCCGGCTGAGTTCATGAGCCGCTCGCCCGCGGCCCTGTCGGGCGGCCAGCGCCAGCGCGTGGCGATCGCGCGTGCGCTTGCCAGCGAATCCGACCTGGTCGTGCTCGACGAGCCGACCTCGGCGCTCGACGTGCTTGTCCAGGCGCGGGTTTTGAAGCTGCTCGCCGAGCTGCGCGACAAGCGCGGGCTGACCTATGTGTTCATCACCCACGACCTGTCGGTGGTGCGCAACATCGCCGATCGCGTCGCCGTGTTCGAGAAGGGCTGCCTGCGCGAGCTGGGGACGACCGAAGCGATATTCGCCAATCCGCAGCACGCCTATACCCGCCGCCTGATCGCCGCCGTGCCGGTGGTCGCCGACGCGGAGGTGGCGTTACGCAACCGCTTGATGGAGAACGACAATGCAGCCGCCTGACTACGCGTCATTTTTGAACGAGGCCGCGCGCGCCGACAACCAGCCGCAGGCCGCCTTCGACGCATTGTGCGCGCTGACCGAGCAGATCGTCGGCGTGAAACTGTTCACCATCATGACCCACGACGCCAAGAACGGCGTTGCCGGGCGGATCTACTCCAACATGCCCGACGCCTATCCCGTTTCCGGCACCAAGCCGGCCAACGAGACCGACTGGTCGCGCCAGGTGATCGACAACAAGAAGACCTTCGTGGCCAACGACATCGACGGCATCCGCGCCGTCTTCGACGACCACGAGCTGATCCGCGCGCTCGGCTGCGAAAGCGTCATCAACGTGCCGATCGAGATCGACGGCAAGGTCGCCGGCACCATCAACTGCCTGCACGAAGCCGGTTTCTACACACCCGAGCGGGTCGCCGCCGCCGAAGCGCTCAAGCTTCCCGGCATGGTCTGCCTGCTCCTGAACGAACGCCTTCAGCCCAGGGGAGCCTGACAATGGCCGCAAACACCATCCGCGTCACGACCGATGTCGGCGGGACCTTCACCGACCTGGTCTGTTTCGAGACCGACGGCACGACCGGCGAGGCCCGCATCGTCACGGCGAAATCCGACACCACGCCGCCCGATTTCGAACAGGGCGTGCTCAACGTCATCGCCAAGGCCGGCGTCGACCCCGCCGCGATCGACTTCCTGGCGCACGGCACGACCGTGGTCATCAACGCCCTGACCGAGCGCAAGGGCGTCAAGGTCGGCCTGATCACCACCGAGGGTTTCCGCGACACGCTGGAGATCGCGCGCGGCAACCGGCCCGACTTCTTCAACCTGCACTACGAGAAACCGAAACCCTTCGTGCCGCGCTATCTGCGCCGCGAGCTGCCCGGCCGCATCAGCTACAAGGGCGAGGAGATGAAGCCGCTCGACCTTTCCGGCCTTGCCGCGATCCTCGACGATTTCAAGGCCGATGGCGTCGAGGCGGTGGCGATCAGCTTCCTGCATTCCTACGCCAATCTGTCGCACGAGCAGGCCGCGCTCGCCGAGGTGCGCAGATTGTGGCCGGAGGTCTCGGTCGTGTCCTCGCACCAGATCACCCGCGAGTGGCGCGAATATGAGCGCACCAACACCGCCGTGCTGTCGGCCTATGTGCAGCCGATCGCCGAACGCTATCTGTCGCGGCTGGCCGGCGGGCTCAAGGAAAAAGGCCTCAAGGGCAGCCCCTACATCATGCAGTCCAATTGCGGGGTCGATTCGCTGGAAAGCGTTTCCAAGATCCCGATCACCATGGTGGAATCCGGTCCGGCCTCGGGCTTCTGGGGCGCGGCCGAGCTTGGCAAGCTGATCGGCGCGCCCAACGTGCTGGCGCTCGACATCGGCGGTACGACGGCGAAATGCTCGCTGATCGAGGACGGCCAGGTCAAGATCATGACCGATTACTGGATCGAGCGCGACCGCACCTCGGCCGGCTATCCGATCATGGTGCCGGTGGTCGACCTGGTCGAGATCGGCAATGGCGGCGGCTCGATCGCCTGGGTCGACGATTTCGGCAAGCTGCATGTCGGCCCGCAATCGGCCGGCGCCATGCCCGGCCCGGCCGCCTATGGCCGCGGCGGCGACAACGCCACCACCACCGATGCCAATCTCTGGCTCGGCCGCATCAACCGCGACTATTTCTGCGGCGGCGAGGTGACGGCCGACATGGCGGCCTCGGAAAAGGCGATCCGCGCCGTCGGCGACAGGCTCGGCGTCGACGCCGAGGAGGCCGCGCGCGGCATCATCCGCATCGCCAACAACAACATGGTCAACGCGCTCAAGCTGGTTTCGCTCAACCGCGGCCACGACCCGCGCGACTTCACCCTGGTCGCCTTCGGCGGCGGCGGCGCCATGCATGCCGTGGCGCTGGGCCAGGAACTCGGCGTCAAGAAGGTGGTCGTGCCGGCCGGCGCCGCGGTGTTTTCGGCCTGGGGCATGATGATGTCGGACCTGCGCCGCGACTATTTCGTCACCAGGCTGGCCGACCTCAAACCCGGCGCGGCCAAGGCGGTCGAGGCGCTGTTCGCCGAAACCGAGGCCCAGGCGCGCAAGCAGTTCACCGACGAGGGCGTGCCGGCCGACAGGGTCAAGTTCCTGCGCTACGGCAAGTTCCGCTACCAGAACCAGGAGCACACCACCGAAGTGCTGATCGAGGAGGGCGCCATCACCGACGACCGCCTCGCCGGCATCGAGGCCGCCTTCCACGAGGCCTATGAGCGCGAATACACCTACCGCCTCGACGCGCCGGTGGAACTGGTCGGCATCCATCTGGTCGCCTCGGCCGAGGTCGGCAAGCTGACCATGACCGAACACCAGCCGACCGGCACGCCGTCGAGCGCGGCCCTGAAGGGGCACCGCGACGTCGATTACGCGCTGGAAGGCGTCCACAAGGCCGCGATCTATGACGGCACCAAGCTGGAACCGGGCATGCGTTTCGACGGCCCGGCGATCGTGGAGGACCCCGGCACCACCGTGGTGATCCATCCCGGCAACGCAGTCGAAATCGACGGTTACGGCAATATCCACATCACTCTGTCGCAGTGAGGAGAGGCGAGATGGCGAACGCTTCCAACGACCCGATCACGCTCGAGATCATCCAGAACTCCCTGCAGGCGACGGCCGACGAGATGTTCGCGGTGATGAAAAAGACGGCGATGAGCTCGATCATCTACGAGGTGCTCGACATGGGCACCGGCATCACTGACGCCAAGGGCGCGCTCGCCTCCTCCGGCGCCGGCATTCCCGCCTTCATCGGCGTGCTCGACAAGGCGGTGAAGGTGATCGTGGAGAAATTCTCCAAGCCGGGCGATATCGAGCCCGGCGACGTCTTCGCCACCAACGACCCCTATTATGGCGGCGTCACCCATTTGAACGACATCATCGTCGCCATGCCGGTCTTCGCCGGCGGCCGCATTATCGCCTGGACGGCCAACATCGCCCATAATTCCGATGTCGGCGGCATGGCGCCGGGCTCGCTGAGCGGCGAGGCGACCGAAATCTTCCAGGAAGGGCTGCGGCTGCCGGCGATCAAGCTGATCGCCAAGGGCGAGACGATCCGCTCGGTGATGGAGATCATCAAGGTCAATTCACGCATGCCTGACGTGCTGGAAGGCGACGTGTGGGCGGCGATCGCCTCGGTGCGCATCGGCGGCAAGCGCCTGCAGGAGATCGCCGAGAAATACGGCGTCGGCACGTTCGAGAACGCCATGGCCTCGTTCATGGATTTCGGCGAGCAGGTCTCTTTGAAGGAACTCGCCAACCTGCCCAAGGGCACGTTCGAACTGTCGGAGGAGCAGGACGACGGGCGCATCTTCAACGTCAAGATCACCATCGACGACGACACGTTCACCGTCGATCTGCTCGACAATCCCGACCAGTCGGACAATCCGGTCAACACCAGCCGCGACGGCGTCATGGTCGCCGCGCAGATGATCTTCAAATCGCTGACCGATCCCTATTCGCCGGCCAACGAGGGTTCGTTCCGTCCGATCCGGCTCCTGACCCGCGAGGGTTCGGTGTTCCACGCCAAGGAGCCGGCGCCGATCGGCTTTTATTACGAGATCGAGCTGCGCGTGTACGACATCATGTGGCGCTGTTTGGCGCCGCATATGCCCGAGCGCCTCGCCTCGGGCCATTTCGCCTCCGTGTGCGGCACCTTCATCGGCGGCATCCACCCCGATACCGGCCGGCAATACACCATCATCGAGCCGCAGCTCGGCGGCTGGGGCGCGAGCCGCGGGCGCGACGGCAATTCGGCGATCTTCTGCGGTTTTCACGGCGAGACCTACAATTGCCCGGCCGAGATCAACGAGGCGCGCAACGGGCTTCTGGTCGACCGCATGGAGCTCAACCTGGAGCCGGGCGGCGAAGGCAAATTCACCGGCGGGCGCGGCATCGTGATGGACTACCGGCTGCGCGCCGACAACGGCTTTCTGACCGCCGGCTACACGCGCTCGAAGTTTCCGCCCTGGTCGCTCGACGGCGGCAAGGAGGGTTCCCCCAACTATGTCGAGGTGATCCGCAAGGACGGCGAGCGCGAAAAGTTCTCCTTCGTGTCCGGCCTGACCACCCACACCGACGACGTCATCCGCGTGGTGACCGGCAATGGCGGCGGTATCGGCGATCCGAAGGAGCGCGACCGCGCCGCGATCGAGCAGGACATCAAGAACGGTCTGATCACGCCGGAGCGGGCGAAGGAAATCTACGGTTACGCCGGCTGAGCGCCGGTCCTTGGGAAGGAGGATGAAATGACCCAGACACCGCTGAAGATCATGTATCTCAATCCGCTGGCGAGCAGCGCGGCCTATGACGACATTTTTGCCGCCATGGCCCGCGAGCACAAATTGCCGGGCACCGAGGTGCACGTGACCTCGCTGCCGGAGGCCGAGGGCGGCTTCACCCATATCGAATACCGCTCCTACGAGGCGATGGTCACCCGCGGCATCATCCGCGCGGCGCGCAAGGCCGCTAAAGAGGGGTTCGACGCGCTCGCGATCGGCTGCTTTTACGATACCGCGCTGCACGACGCGCGCGAGATTTCCGGCGACATGATCGTCACCGCGCCGTGCCAGTCGTCGTGCGAAATCGCCTCGACCATTTCCAACCGGTTCGGCGTCATCGTCGGGCGCCGCAAATGGGTCCACCAGATGCAGTCGACCGTGCACGATCTCGGCCACGCGCACCGGCTGTCGGGCTTTTATCATGTCGAGCTCGGCGTCACCGAGTTCCAGGCCGACCATGCCGAGACCGGCCGCCGGCTGATCGAGGCCGGCCGCAAGGCGGTTGAGGAGGATTTCGCCGAAGCGCTGATTCTCGGCTGCACGATGGAGGTCGGCTTTTATCGCGAAGTCGAAAGAAAGCTCGGCGTGCCGGTGATCGACCCGTCGATCGCCGCGCTCAAGCGGGCCGAATACGCCGCCGTCCTCAAGCGCCAGTGCGGCTGGGTCCCATCGCGCAAATGGTCGTGCGAGGCGCCGCCCGAGGAGGAGATCGCCCGTTTCGGCGGCTTCGACGACGGCGAGATCTTCGGCAACCGGGTCGTGGTGCCGGCCGAGGAGGCAGGCCCGGCCCGCCGCGCCGCCTGACAGCAATCCGGCCGTCCCGCGCGCAGCACGCGCGGGGCGCCCCACACCGGCGGCGAAGGATCGCCGCAGCGGCATTTTTCCAGAGTTCGAGGATCCTCATGACCGAGCCTTCTTCCAATCAGACCGCCGACCGTCTCGCCCGCCTGCGCGAGGCGATGAGAGCCGAAGCGGCCGACCTCGTCGCCATCGCGCCCGGCTCGCACATGGACTGGCTGGTCGGGTTCCACCCGCACCCGGACGAACGCCCCTGCCTGTTGCTGGTGGGCGCCAAGAAAGAGGCGTTCCTGATGCCGGTGCTCAATGCCGAAGGCACCCGCGAGCACACCGACATCGCCTTTCACACCTGGTCGGACGACCGGGGCCCGAAGGCCGCGCTGGACGACGCCCTTGCCGCGATCGGCGCCGAGGGTGCGAAAACCGTCGTGCTCGACGAGACAATGCGGGCCGATTTCGCGCTGCTCGTTCTCGACGCCCTGCCGGGCGCGACCCACGCCTTCACCGACCGCACGCTCGGCCGGCTGCGCATGGTCAAGGACGAAGGCGAGATCGCCAAGCTGAAGATGAACGCCGAGATCGCCGATCGCGCCATGCAAAAGGCGTTCGCCGCGATCCGGCCGGGCATGGCCGAAAAGGACCTCGCACAATTGGTCAAGGACCATTTCGCCGCCGAGGGCGCCGTGCCGTCGTTCTGGATCGTCGGCGGCGGACAGAACGGCGCCTTTCCCCATCACCAGTCGGGCGACAGGCCGCTTGCCGAGGGCGATGCGATCGTCATCGACATCGGCGCGCGCAAGGCGGGCTTTCCGAGCGACATCACCCGCATGGCCGTCGTCGGCCGTCCGCCCGAAGGCTACGGCCAGATCCACACCATCGTGGAAAAAGCGGTCCAGGCGGCGATGAAGGCCGCGCGCCCGGGCGCGAAGGCGAAGGAGGTCGACGCGGCCGCGCGCACGGTGATCGCCGATGCCGGCTACGGCGAGTATTTCGTGCACCGCACCGGCCACGGCATGGGCATTGACGGCCACGAGCCGCCTTATATCACCGCCACCGCCGACACCGTGCTGGAGGAGGGCATGGTGTTTTCCATCGAGCCCGGCATCTACCTGCCCGGCCGCTTCGGCATCCGCCTGGAGGAAATCGTCGTGCTGCGCGCCGACGGTCCGGAAATCCTCTCCGGCCTGTCGCGCGACCTGCATGTCGCGAAGGCTTGAGGAGAACGCGCAAAGCCGCCGGTTTTGCGATTGGTCCCGACAAACGACACAGCGCCGTCACCGAAAAACCAAAGGGCCGCGAGGGTGCGGCAGCGGGAGGAAACGACATGCCGAGAGAATGGGTGATCGACGCCTATGACGGGTACGAGGGCCTGCGCCTGGCGGCGTGCGAGAAAGGCGAGCCCGGACCGACCGAGATCAGGATGCACATCGAGGCCTTTGCCCTCAACTGGGGCGATATGGACCTGATGAAGGACAATTACTCCTTCAGCTTCGAAAGCTTTCCCGCGCGGATCGGCATGGAAGCCGCAGGGATCGTCGAAGCGGTGGGAAAGAATGTGACCGGGATTGCCGTCGGCCAGCGCTACTGC
This sequence comes from Nitratireductor sp., assembly GCA_039973095.1. Taxonomy (GTDB): domain Bacteria; phylum Pseudomonadota; class Alphaproteobacteria; order Rhizobiales; family Rhizobiaceae; genus Mangrovimarina. The sequence continues at coordinate 334,502 of JBDWLQ010000005.1, forward strand.
ACGCTGCCCTATTTCTACTACAATCGCGGCGCCAGCGCCGACACGCTGGTCATCGACCAGAAATACGTGACGCCGGCGCCCGAGGGCATGGGCGCCGTCGAGGCGGCATCGATCTGGATGCAGTACATGACCGCCTACTACCCGGTCGTCGAACTCGCTGGTGCGAAGAAGGGGGTGAACATTCTTGTTCCCGCGGGCACGAGTACCGCCGGGACCGCCGCTCTGCAAATCGGGCGTCTGTGCGGTGCGACCATGATCGCGACCACGCGCTCGGAACGAAATCGGGACTATCTGATGCAGTCCGGCGCCGACCACGTCTATGTCGACGGCAGCGGCGATCTGGCCGATTTTCTGATGGAGGCGACCCGAGGCGCGGGCATAGATGCCTCATTCGATCCGGTCGGCGGCGATTTCGTCCTGCGCTACGGCCCGGCATTGGCGCGCGGCGCCAAGCTGATGCTCTACGGGCTGCTGACCGCGGAACTTCCCAAAATCCCTTATGTCGACATGTGGCAGAAGAATGCCTGGCTGCACATGTATTCGCTGTTCAACTACGTCGAGGACCAGGACGCGCAGGATCGCGGAACGGCGTTTGTCTACAAGGCTTTGACCGATGGGAAGCTGACGCCCAACGTCGACCGGGTCTTCCCGATGGACGCCTATATCGACGCATGGCGGTATCTCGCCGGGCCGCGCGAGAACTACGGTAAGGTCGTCGTCGATACCGGCAGATGAACCAAATGCCCGACCGGGCGGATTGCTTCTTGGAGCCGGGGACGATCTCCGGGCCTCCGCCGCCCGGTTCATCCGGGAGGTGTTGCGAGAGCACCATGCCTTGAGGATTTGAGGACCATGACGAAACCTGCTGACCCGTTTACGATATCCGTCATCCAGGCGAGCCTGGTTTCGGCGGCCGACGAGATGTTCGCGGTCCTGAAGAAGACCGCGATGAGCCCGATCATCTACGAGGTGCTCGATGTCGGAACCGGCATCACCGATGCCAGGGGTGAACTGGTTTCGTCCGGCGCCGGCATTCCGACCTTCGTCGGCGTGCTCGACAAGGCGGTCAAGCGCATCGTCGAGCTGCACGGGTTCGAGGCAATCCGCGACGGCGACTGCTATGTCACCAACGATCCCTATTATGGCGGCGTCACCCATCTCAACGACGTCGTCATCGCGCTGCCGGTCTTCGCCAACGGCGAACTGGTCGCCTGGACGGCCTCGATCGCGCACTGGAACGATCTCGGCGGCATGACACCGGGCTCGATGTCGGTCGACGTGTCGGAAATCTTCCAGGAGGGGCTGCGCCTGCCGGCCGTCAAGCTGTTCGAGGAGGGCGAGCCGTTGCGGTCGGTGTTCGACATCATCGCCGCCAATTCGCGCCTGCCGGATTTCGTCAACGGCGATCTGTGGGCCCAAGTGGCGGCGAGCCGCAAGGCCGAGACCCGTGTGCGCCAGCTGGTCGAGAGCTATGGGCTAGCCGCCTATCGCGCCGCGCTTGCCGACCTGTTCGTGGAGGGCGAACGGCGCGGCCTGGCCGGTCTCGCCACCCTGCCGGAAGGCACGTTCACGGTCGAGGAGGAACAGGACGACGGCGCGTTGTGGCGGGCCGCGATCACGGTCAGCAAGGAGCGCTTCGTCGTCGATCTGAGCGGCAATCCGCAACAGCGCACCGCGCCCTACAACACCAGCCGCGACGGCGCCGTGATCTCGGCCCAGATGATCTTCAAGGCGCTGACCGATCCGACCCTGTTCGCCAATGCGGGCTCGTTCCGCGCCCTGGAGGTGATCACCGAGCCGGGCACGATCTTCCACGCCACCGGCACCGCGCCGCACGGCTATTATTTCGAAACCCGCATCCGGCTCTACGACATGCTGTGGCGCTGCATGGCCCGGGCGATGCCGGAGCGTCTGCCGGCGGGGCATTTCGCCTCGATTTGCGGCACGGTGATCGCCGGCGACCATCCCGACAGCGGCCGCCGCTTCACCATGGTCGAACCGCAAATGGGCGGCTGGGGCGCGACCGCGACGCGCGACGGGCTCGACGCGATGTATTCGGCCAGCCACGGCGAGACCTTCAACTGCCCGGTCGAGATCTGCGAGGCGCGCTACGGCCTCGATGTCGGTTACAAGCGGCTGCGTGACAGCGGCGAGGGCAAGGGCCAACATGCCGGCGGCCGGGGCATGGAAACCAGCTACAGGCTGCGCGCGCCGGCGATCATGTCGGCCGGATACAGCCGCGCCCGCCAGCCGGTGTGGGGCGCCAATGGCGGCGCGGACGGCGGCGTCAACGGCCTTGCCGTGCGCCATCCAGACGGCAGCCGCCAGGACTACACCTTCGCCAGCGGGGTGAGGCTGCAGCCCGGCGACGAGGTTCTGGTCGGCACCGCCAATGGCGGCGGCTGGGGCCCGGCGCCGGGCTGAACGGATGGCAGCGCGTCGGGCGGACATGTCATAATCCTGTCAGGAGGCCGGGCCGCGGGCGCACCGCGGACCTGACATTTGCCCCGAGTTCGGTTATCGCATGCGCATGCAGCCGATGATTTCCGTCTCGAATCTCTCCAAGACCTACGATTCCGGGTTCCAGGCGCTGAAAGGCGTCGACCTGGAGGTCCGCAAGGGCGAGATATTCGCCCTGCTCGGCCCCAACGGCGCCGGCAAGACCACGCTGATCTCCATCATCTGCGGCCTCGTCAACCGCTCCGGCGGCGCCGTGGCGGTGGACGGGCACGACATCCTTACCGACTACCGCGCCGCGCGCGCGCTGATCGGGCTCGTGCCGCAGGAACTGACCACCGACGCGTTCGAGACCGTGTGGGCGACGGTGTCGTTCACGCGCGGCCTGTTCGGCAAGCCCGCCGATCCGGCCCATATCGAAAAGGTGCTGCGCACGCTTTCCCTGTGGGACAAGCGCGACGAGAAGATTGTGGCGCTGTCGGGCGGCATGAAGCGCCGGCTTTTGATCGCCAAGGCGCTGTCGCACGAGCCGCGCGTTTTGTTCCTCGACGAGCCGACGGCCGGCGTCGACGTCGAGCTGCGGCGCGACATGTGGGAGATGGTGCGCGGGCTGAAGAGCTCCGGCGTCACCATTATCCTGACCACGCATTATATCGAGGAAGCCGAGGAGATGGCCGACCGGGTCGGCGTGATCAGCGAGGGCCGCATCATCCTGGTCGAGGAAAAGGCCGAGCTGATGCGCAAGCTCGGCCGCAAGCAGCTCACCCTGCAGCTCAAGGAGCCGCTCGCCGCGCTGCCCGACAGTCTCGACGGCCACGACCTGACGCTGTCCGAGGACGGTCTGGCGCTGACCTACGACTACGACACGCGCGCCGACCGCACCGGCATCACCCGACTGCTGGGGCAACTCGACAAGGCCGGCATCCGCTTTACCGATCTCGACACGCGCCAAAGCACGCTCGAGGAAATCTTCGTCGACCTGGTGAGGAACGACCGATGAACCATCGCGCGATCTGGGCGATCTACCGGCAGGAAATGGCGCGCGCCTTCCGCACGATCCTGCAAAGCATCGTCTCGCCGGTGATCTCGACCTCGCTCTATTTCGTCGTGTTCGGCGCGGCGATCGGCTCGCGCATCCAGGAGATCGGCGGCGTCAGCTACGGCGCCTTCATCGTGCCGGGCCTGATCATGCTGTCCTTGTTGACGCACAGCATCTCCAACGCCTCCTTCGGCATCTATTTCCCAAAATTCACCGGCACGATCTACGAGATCCTGTCGGCGCCGGTCTCGCACCTGGAGATCGTCGTGGCCTATGTCGGGGCGGCCGCCACCAAATCGATCATCCTGGGCGCGATCATCCTGGCGACCGCGACGCTGTTCGTGCCGCTGCGCATCGAGCATCCGCTGGTGATGGTGCTGTTTCTGGTGCTGACGGCCTGCACCTTTTCGCTGTTCGGCTTCATCATCGGCATCTGGGCCGACGGTTTCGAGAAGCTGCAGCTCGTGCCGCTCTTGATCATCACCCCGCTCACCTTCCTCGGCGGGTCGTTTTATTCGATCGACATGCTGCCGCCGTTCTGGCGTTCGGTCACGCTGTTCAACCCGGTCCTTTATCTGGTCAGCGGTTTTCGCTGGAGCTTTTACGGCCACGCCGATGTCGGGGTCTGGGTCAGCCTGGCGATGACGCTGGTCTTTCTGGCTCTGTGCCTGGGGATCGTGTCCTGGATCTTCCGCACCGGCTATCGGCTGAAAAGCTGAGGCGCGCGCCGCTCCCGCGGTAAGCGCTAACTTTCCCGAAAGGTTCTCGCCCGCAAGCTCGTCGGATCGATCGCAAGCGATTCGCGACTCAATCCGAGGCCGGGCACGGGCGGCGCATGGCGGACCGACAGGTTCGACCTGTTCCGGCGCGCCGCTTTCGGTCTCGACCGACCAATGTGCGAGGGGAGACTTTTGGGGTGAAGGCAGATCAATATGTAGATGGAGACGCCGCGTCGAGCGCCCGGGTCGTTGCATTTCCGCTGTGGCGGCGCGCGGGCGAGGTGGCGCGCGCGGCGCGGGCTCTGGCCGCGCTCGGCGATCTCGACGCGCGCGACGAGTACCGTCACCAGCTCGCGGCGCGTTTTTTCGCCGAATTCGAAAGGCTCGGCCTGGCCGAGGCCGAGCAGGACGAGGAGGTCGGCGCGTTCTTTTACGAGGTGGAGATGGCGCTCGAGGACCTGTTCGGCGAAGCGCTGCGGGACGTCACCACCGGCATGGCCTGAGCGGCCATCGACCGAATCACTTTTCGATATTTTGGCGGGGTCGGCGGCGCTTGGAAAAGTCCGCCGGCCCTGCCTGCGTTAACGCCCGGCTCGCTCGTGCGTTAACCGCAAATGTTGCCGGCGCGCCGAATGGTTGCGGGAAAGGCCGCAAAACCGGCGAAAACCACCGGAATGTGTAGAAAAATCGCTTGATCTACGCTTCGTCTTGGTCATCGGGGCCGGCCGGCGGCGCGTTCGTTAACCAGTTTACGGTTTGTTAAGCATGATCGTTCACAAAGGTTAAGGCGCGGCGAACGGCAGTCCGGGGGAACCGGTAGCGGACCGCGACGGGATAAATCGACAGCCTGCGATAGCGCGGGCGAAACAAAAGGGGCCTAGCGTGTCCAGCATTCTGACCAACGCCTCCGCGATGACCGCGCTGAAGAGCCTGCAGGCGACGAACAAGGCGCTGTCGACCACGCAGGCGCGCATCTCCACCGGTTACCGCGTCGCCGAAGCCAGCGACAACGCGGCCTATTGGTCGATCGCCACCACGATGCGCTCCGACAGCAAGGCGCTGTTGACCGTTCAGGACGCGCTCGGCCTTGGCGCCGCCAAGATCGACATTGCGTATACCGGCGTCAGCAGCACCATCGCCGTCGTCGACGAAATCAAGGCCAAGCTGGTGGCCGCCCGCGAGCCGGGCGTGGACCGCACGAAGATCCAGGCCGAGATCACCGCGCTTCAAGGCCAGCTCGTCAGCAACGCCGCCGCCTCGTCCTTTTCCGGCGAGAACTGGCTGTCGGTGGATTCGGATGCGCCCGGCTACAATTCGGCCAAGTCGGTCGTGGCCTCGTTTACCCGCGCATCCGACGGTACGGTGTCGGTTTCGACCATCACCATCGACGCCGATGGCGTGAAACTGTTCGACGCCGGGACCAACACCGTAACGGGCGGCGTCGGCATTCTCGACGGCGTCTACGACCAGACGACCGGGGCCCTGCATGCCGACCAGACCACGGCGGCGGGAATCTTTACCGTCGCCACCCTCGACATAGCCGGCCTGACCAACAACGCGGCCGATCTGACCACGCTCGACAATTTCATCAAGGGCGTCGACGATGCGATCAGCCGCATGACCAAGGCTGCATCCGATCTGGGCGCGTCGAAGAAGCGTGTCGACCTGCAGATCTCGTTCGTCAACGGTCTGATGGACGCGATCGAACGCGGTGTCGGCGCGCTGGTCGACGCGGACATGAACAAGGAATCGACCCGCCTGCAGGCGCTCCAGGTCCAGCAGCAGCTCGGTATCCAGGGCCTGTCGATCGCCAATTCCTCGGTCCAGGGCATCCTGTCGCTTTTCCAGGGCTAGCGCCGTTCCCCTTTGAATAGAAACGGTCTGGCGGACCGGATGTTGCGCTCCGGCAAGAAGAAGTCCGCTGCGCGATATGTCTGTTGGGGAAGGGCTTCGACACGGGCGGGGCGAAAAAGCCGTACAATCTGGAAACCGCGTCCGGTCTTTGGATCGTCCGCAAGACCGCGATCTTCGACCCTGGTCGTTCGCGCGTCTTACAGCGTCGCGCGGTTCGCGCCGCTGCACCGCATCGCCCACGCTCCCGGCCGGATCGCGACATCCCGCCGGCGGCGACACAGGCAAGGCCGCCGCAACGCAACCGCCTCGTCTGGAACCGCCTGTCTGGCGCCGGGGACGGCGTATGACCGCGTTTTCCGCTGGCCACAACGCGCGCACCTGTCGCAAAACCGCCCGCAAGGCGTCATTGCAGCGCGATATTGCCGGCCGATGTTTACAGGCGTTAAACCCGAAAATGCGAAGACAGGGCGTAAGGCTTGCAGAACGCAGATGCCGTTAGACCGGGCAACGCCATGCCTGCGAACGCGGCGAAAGCGGGTGTGCCGGCACATCTGAGGGCAGGGACACTGAATTGAACCGAGCGGCCGTGCCTCCAACGGGCGGAATCGTGCCTGGCGAGTATGTGCTCACCGAGGCGGATTTCCGCCATATCGCGTCGATCCTCCACGATCATGCCGGCATTCAACTGCCGGAGGCGAAGGCGGCCCTGGTCTATGCGCGGCTGGCCAAACGGCTGCGGGCGCTCGGGCTCGAGAATTTTCGCGACTATTGTACGCTGGTGGCCGGCGCCGACGGTCTCGGCGAGCGTCAGAAGATGGTCGCGGCGCTGACGAGCGACGACACCAAATTCTACCGCGGGGCCGAACATTTCGAACATCTGAGAACCCGCGTGCTTCCCGCTCTTGCGGCACGGGCGCGACAAGGCCAGCCCGTCCGGATATGGTCGGCTGGATGTGCCGGCGGCGAGGAACCCTACACGATCGCGTTGGTCTTGCTGTCGGTGATGCCCGACGCGGCCCGCCACAATGTGCGGCTTCTGGCGACCGACATCGACCCCCAGATGATCCAGCAGGGACGGGCCGCCGTCTATTCCGAGGTGGCGCTTGCCGACGTTCCGGCCGATTTGCGGACGAAATGGTTCTCCGAGCGTGCCGGCGCCGGCGAACCGCGCTGGCAGGCGGCCGAGGCGCTGCGCGACCTGGTCGCGTTCCGCGAACTTAACCTGTTTGCCCGGTGGCCGATGAAAAAGCGTTTCGACGTGATTTTCTGCCGCAACGTCGCCATCTATGTCGACGCCGCCAGGCAGGCCGAGCTGTGGACGCGCTTTTCCGCGGCGCTCAAGCCGTCGGGCGCGCTTTATGTCGGGCAGGGCGAGTGCGTGTCGGGCCCGGCGGCAAAAGACTTCGAAGCCGACGGGAAAACCATATGGCGGCATCTGCGCGGGTGAGGGGCGCTAATTCCGGCCGGGATTGGACACGTCGATGACCGCGCCCGCTTCGTGCGCCATTCCAAAGGCACGGACGGCGGCGTAAGCCGCGTCGGCCGGGTTGCCAACGCACAACGGTGCGAGGGTGGCACCCCGGCCGCGCCGTCTCAATCGGCGATCTCGGCCAGTTCCCGCTCGTGCAGCCATTCGGCATGGCGCGGCGCCCGCTTGGTGCGCGACCATTCCTCCAGCATGTCCCATTTGACCGCGTCGAGACGTTTCATCAGCGCCTCTTCCTCCGGATCCGGGCAGGCGAGCTCGACCCGGTGGCCGTTCGGGTCGAAGAAATAGATCGAGTGGAAGATCGAGTGATCGGTGACGCCGAGCACGTCGATGCCGTTGGCCTCGAGCCGCTCCTTGAAGGCCAGCAGCGTGTCGCGGTCGGCGACCTTGAAGGCGATGTGCTGGACCCAGGGCGGCGTGTTCTCGTCGCGCCCCATCTCCGGCTTGGTGGGCAGTTCGAAAAAGGCGAGCACATTGCCGTTGCCGGCATCCAGGAACACATGCATGTAGGGATCGGGCTCATGGGTCGAGGGCACGTGATCCTCGGCAATCGCCAGCACGAAATCCATATTGAGATTGTTCACATACCAGTCGACCGTCTGCTTGGCGTCCTTGCAGCGATAGGCGACGTGGTGGATTTTTTCGATCTTCATCGGCAGGTCCTCCATCTAATTAGTTACGTTCGTAACTGTTTCGTTTGTAACTAACAAGATGGAAGCCGGCGCGGCGAACGATCCAGCGGTTCCCCCCCCCGTTCACCGCCTGCAAAACGGGCGAGGCTTGTAAATCCTATGCCGACGACCTCGCCTTCGAGGCGGGATCCGGGCAGATCTATCGATGTCAAGCCTGCAGACAAGCGCGCCGGCGATCAATCGCGACGTCTCCGACAGGCTGGCGCGCAACGTTGCGCTGGTCAGGCGGTAGAGCGGGTCCAACCAACGATGGACCGCTGCCGGCGGTCGCTCTCAGGCTGTTTCGTGCGCCGGCCGCCTGACCTTGCCGGCCGCCTCGGCGACCAGCGGGCTCAGCCCCTCGCCGCCGGCGTCGACGATCTCGAAGAACTGGCGCCGCATGCGCGGCTCCCAGAAATCGTTGATGTGTTTGGCCACGCCCTCGGCCGCCTCGGCGGGCGGCATGGTCTCGAAGAAGCGTGCGATCTGGTTGGCCATGTAGACGAGCTTGTCCTTGCCGGTGCGCGTTTCGTGCTCAGGCGACATTCTGGCTGGCTCCGTTCCTGATCCGCTCGGGATGGGTGAAGATGTCGAACTCGTCGCCGCGCACCAGCGCCACCAAGGTCATGCCGGCCTCGTCCGCCATGCGGATGGCGAGCGCGGTCGGCGCCGAGACCGCGATGATCGCGCTCGCGCCGATAGCGGCTGTCTTTTGCACCATTTCGACCGAGACGCGCGAAGTGACGACGACCGCGCCGGTGCCGCCGTCGATGCCCGCTTTGGCCAGCGCGCCGGCGAGCTTGTCGAGCGCGTTGTGACGGCCGACATCCTCGCGCGCGGCGGCGATGCCGCGGCCGGGACGGTAGAAGCCGGCCGCGTGCACCGCGCCCGTCTCGGCGTGCAGCGGCTGCGCGTCGGCCAGCAGCCGGGCGGCGCCGGAGATGTCGTCGGCCGAAAGCGTAAGCGCTGACTGACCGACATCGGCAACCGCGCGCATCGCTTCCTCGATCGATTCGATGCCGCACAGGCCGCAGCCGACGGGGCCGGCCAGCCTGCGCCGGCGCGCCTCGAAACGCCGGTTGGCGGTGTCCTTGAGACGGATCTGGATGTCGACCCCGGGGCCGGCGTCCTCGACGGTGATCGTGTCGATCTCCTCCGGCGCGGCGACGATGCCCTCCGTCAGCGCGAAGCCGAGCGCGAAATCCTCGAAATCGGCCGGTGTCGCCATCATCACCGCGTGGGTTGTGCCGGCGAAGCTGAGCGCCACCGGCGTTTCTTCGGGAACCATGCGCGCCGCCGCCCGGCTTGTGCCGGCGCGGCGGGCGATCCGCGAGGTCGAACTCAGCGGCGGCCGGATCACGGCGCGGCCCCGGGCCCGGAAAACGGGCGGGATAGGGGCGCGGCCGTCGTCATTCCGCGGCTTCCAGCGGCCGGGCGATGCGGCGGGCCAGCCGGGCCTGCTCCTCGTATTCGACCTGCCAGTCGGACGGCCCGTTCGACGGCGAAACCTGAACGGCGGTCACCTTGTATTCGGGGCAGTTGGTCGCCCAGTCGGAAAACTCGGTGGTGACCACATTGGCCTGGGTGTCGGGGTGATGGAAGGTGGTGTAGACCACGCCCGGCGCCACCCGGTCGGTGACCAGCGCCCGCAGCGTCGTCTCGCCGGCCCGGCTCCTGATCCTGACCCAGTCGCCGTCACACAGGCCGCGCTGCTCGGCGTCGTGGGGATGGATCTCCAGCCTGTCCTCGCTGTGCCACACAACGTTGTCGGTGCGCCGGGTCTGTGCGCCGACATTATATTGCGACAGGATGCGCCCGGTCGTCAGCAGCAGCGGGAAGCGCGGCCCCGACTTCTCGTCGGTGGCGACATATTCGGTGCGGATGAACTTGCCCTTGCCGCGCACGAAGCCGCCAATATGCATGACCGGCGTGCCAGTCGGCGCCTTGTCGTTGCAGGGCCACTGCACCGAACCCTCGCGATCCAGCAGGTCGTAGTTTACCCCGGCGAAGCTCGGCGTCGTCAGCGCGATCTCGTCCATAACCTGGGCGGGATGGGTATAGGCCCAGTCGAGCCCCATCGCCTGGGCGAGGCGCTGGGTGACTTCCCAGTCGGCCAGCCCGTTTTTCGGCGCCATCACCTTGCGCACGCGGTTGATGCGCCGCTCGGCATTGGTGAAGGTGCCGTCCTTTTCCAGGAAGGTCGAGCCCGGCAGGAAGACGTGGGCGTAGTTGGCCGTCTCGTTGAGGAACAGGTCATGCACGACCACGCACTCCATCGCGGCCAGGCCGGCGGCGACGTGTTTGGTGTCGGGGTCGGACTGCAAAATGTCCTCGCCCTGGATGTAGATGCCCCGGAACGTACCCTCGACGGCGGCGTCGAGCATGTTGGGGATCCGCAGACCGGGCTCGGGGTCGAGCGTGACGTTCCACACCGCCTCGAACACCTCGCGCGTGGCGTCGTCCGACATGTGGCGATAGCCCGGCAATTCGTGCGGGAAGGAGCCCATGTCGCAGGCGCCCTGGACGTTGTTCTGGCCGCGCAACGGGTTAACCCCGACGCCCGGCCGGCCGATATTGCCGGTCAGCATGGCGAGATTGGCGATCGCCATCACCGTGGTCGAGCCCTGGCTGTGTTCGGTCACGCCGAGCCCGTAATAGATCGCCGCATTGCCGCCGGTGGCGTAGAGCCTGGCCGCGGCGCGGATCGTGTCGGCCGCAACGCCGGAAACCTTCTCCACCGCTTCCGGGCTGTGCTGCGGTTCGGCGGCGAAGGCGGCGTAGTCCTCGAATTCCGACCAGTCGCAGCGCGCGCGGATGAAGGCCTCGTCGAACAGGTCCTCGGTGACGATCACGTGGGCGAGCGCGGTCAGCACCGCGACATTGGTGCCGGGCCTGAGCGGCAGATGGTGCGCGGCCTCGACATGCGGCTGGCGCACCAGGTCGATGCGGCGCGGGTCGATGACGATCAGCCTGGCGCCCGCACGCAGCCGCTTCTTCAGCCGCGAGGCGAACACCGGATGGCCGTCGGTCGGATTGGCGCCGATGACCAGCGCGACGTCGGTATGCTCGACCGAATCGAAATCCTGCGTGCCGGCCGAGGTGCCGAACGTGGTCTTCAGCCCGTAGCCGGTCGGCGAGTGGCACACGCGCGCGCAGGTGTCGACATTGTTGTTGCCGAAACCCTGGCGGATCAGCTTCTGGACGAGGAAGGTCTCCTCGTTGGTGCAGCGCGAGGAGGTGATGCCGCCGATCGCGCCCTTGCCGTATTGGTACTGGATGCGCCGGAACTCGCCGGCCACATGCGCGAACGCTTCTTCCCAGCTGACCTCGCGCCAGGGATCGGTGATCTTGTCGCGCACCATCGGGTTCAGGATGCGGTCCTTATGGGTGGCGTAGCCCCAGGCGAAGCGGCCCTTGACGCAGGAATGGCCGCGATTGGCCTTGCCGTCCTTGTAGGGCATCATGCGCACCAGCTCGTCGCCGCGCATCTCGGCCTTGAACGAGCAGCCGACGCCGCAATAGGCGCAGGTCGTGACCACCGAATGTTCCGGCTGGCCGATCTCGATCACCGACTTCTCGCGCAGCGTCGCGGTCGGGCAGGCCTGCACGCAGGCGCCGCACGACACGCATTCGGACTCGATGAAAGGCTGATGCATGCCCGCCGACACCCGGCTTTCGAAGCCACGGCCCTCGATCGTCAGCGCGAAGGTGCCCTGCACCTCCTCGCAGGCGCGCACGCAGCGCGAGCACACGATGCATTTGGACGGGTCGTAGGTGAAATAGGGGTTGGATTCGTCCTTCTTCATCCAGCGGAAATTCTCCGCCCCGTCGCCGGCGCGCCGGGCGTGGACGTGGTTTTCGCCGTCATAGCCGTAACGCACGTCGCGCAGGCCGACCACGCCGGCCATGTCCTGCAATTCGCAATCGCCGTTGGCCGCGCAGGTCAGGCAGTCGAGCGGGTGGTCGGAGATGTAGAGCTCCATCACGCCGCGGCGGATGTCCTTGAGCTTGCCGGTCTGGGTCTTGACCACCATGCCGGGCGCCACCGGCGTGGTGCACGACGACGGCGTGCCGTTGCGGCCTTCGATCTCGACCAGGCACAGCCGGCACGACCCGAAGGCGTCGACCATGTCGGTGGCGCACAGTTTCGGGATATTGATGCCGGTTTCCATCGCCGCGCGCATGATCGAGGTGCCTTCCGGCACGGTGACCGCAAAACCGTCGATCGTCAGCGTGACGTCGTTTTCCGCATCCGAGTGCGGGGTTCCGTAGTCGATTTCGGTGATCAGACCCATAAGATCGCTCCTGAACCGAATGTCTATCCTACCACGTCATCGCGGCGGGAATGGGGAAGGGCGGTGGCGCGGCCGGTCACTCCGCCGCCTCGTTCATCGCCCGGGGACGAAAATCCTCGGGAAAATGCGTCAGCGCGCTCATCACCGGATAGGGCGTGAAGCCGCCGAGCGCGCATAACGAGCCGAACTTCATCGTGTTGCAGAGGTCAGTGACGAGCGCGATCTGCCTGTCGGGCGCCTCGCCGGCGGCGATCTTGTCGATCACCTCGACGCCGCGGACCGAGCCGATCCGGCACGGCGTGCACTTGCCGCAGCTTTCGATGGCGCAGAACTCCATCGCGAAACGCGCCTGTTTGAGCATGTCGGCCGTGTCGTCGAACACCACGATGCCGGCATGGCCGATCAGCCCGTCCTTGGCCGCGAACGCCTCGTAGTCGAACGGCGTGTCGAACAGCGCGCGCGGGAAATAGGCGCCGAGCGGGCCGCCGACCTGCACCGCCTTGACCGGGCGGCCGGTCGCCGTGCCGCCGCCGATCTCGTCGACGATCTCGCCCAGCGTGAGGCCGAAGCCGGCCTCGAACAGGCCGCCATGGCGCACATTGCCGGCAATCTGGATCGGGATCGTGCCGCGCGAGCGGCCCATGCCGAAATCGCGGTAGAACGCCGCGCCCCTGTCCATGATCACCGGCACGGAGGCGAGCGAGATGACGTTGTTGACCACGGTCGGGCGGCCGAACAGGCCCTTGTGCGCCGGCAGCGGCGGTTTGGCCCGCACCTGGCCGCGTCTGCCCTCGAGGCTTTCCAGGAGCGAGGTTTCCTCGCCGCAGACATAGGCGCCGGCGCCGACGCGCACTTCGATGTCGAAGGCGTTGGGCGAGCCGAGCACGCTGGCGCCCAGAATGCCGGCCGTGCGCGCGATCGCGATCGCGGCGTCCATGGCGCGGATGGCGTGCGGATATTCCGAACGCAGATAGACGTACCCCTTGGTGGCGCCGGTGGCGATGCCGGCGATCGCCATGCCCTCGATCAACACGAAGGGATCGCCTTCCATGATCATCCGGTCGGCGAAGGTGCCTGAATCGCCCTCGTCGGCGTTGCAGACGATATATTTGCGCGCGTCGGTCGTCTCCTGCACCGTCTTCCACTTGATGCCGGTCGGAAAGCCGGCGCCGCCGCGCCCGCGCAGGCCCGAGTCCGTCACCTGCTCCACGATCGCGGCCGGCGTCATGGCGACCGCCTTTTCCAGCCCCGCAAGCCCGCCATGGGCGCGGTAATCGTCGAGCGATAGCGGGTCGGTGATGCCGCAGCGCGCGAAGGTCAGCCTGCTTTGCCGCTTCAGGAACGGAATCTCCTCCGGATCGCCGAGCCGCAGCGCGTGGTCGCCGCCGTCAAGCAGGCCGGTGTCGAGCAGCGCGGCGACGTCTTCGGCCGCGACCGGACCGTAGGCGATGCGGCCCCGTGCTGTCTCGACCTCGACCATCGGCTCCAGCCAGTAGAGCCCGCGCGAACCGTTGCGCACGATTTCGGCGTCGAGCCCCCGTTCGGCGAGCCCGTCGGCCAGAGCGCGCGCGACCCTGTCGGCGCCGAGCGCCAGCGCGCCGGAATCGCCGGGAACGAAGATCCGCGCCGTCATGACCGCACCTCGCGGGCGATCGCCTCGACCGCGTCCCGATCGAGGCGGCCGATCACCTGGCCGTCGACCATCGCCGCCGGCGCGCAGGCGCACAGGCCCAGACAATAGACCGGCTCCAGCGTCACCGATCCGTCGGCCGCCGTCTCGTGAAAACCGATGCCGAGCAGGTCCGTCAGCCGGGCGGCGAGCGCGTCGCCGTCCATCGACTGGCACGCCTCGGCCCGGCACAGCTTCACAACATGCCGTCCGGCCGGTTCGCGCCGGTAATCGTGGTAAAACGACACCACGCCATGCACCTCGGCCCGCGACAGGTTGAGCGCGTCGGCGATCACCGGCAGCGCTTCCTGCGGCACGAAGCCGAACTCGGCCTGCACGCCGTTAAGAATTGGCAAGAGCGGGCCTTCCAGCCCTTTCATCGCCGCGATGACGGCGTTGGTTCGTCCGGCGACATCCGCCGGCGCCTGGGTACCCTGCTGCTGCATGGCGTGCAGCGCCCTCCCTGTTCGGCGCGCCGAAGATCGGCGCTAAGTGGTTAGGAAACCAGACGAAACCGCGACAATCAATAAAGCTGTTCCGTGGCTTGATAGAAAATTTCTATCAAGCTGCGCTCCCGTCCCAGAAATAGGTCAGCCGGGCCGGCGGAAATCGCCTGCCAGCGCCATCGCCTCGTCCAGAAGCGCCGCGACCAGCGGCACGTGCGGCTCGCGCCGTGTGGCGACCATGCCGACGATGTGGCTGGCGTCCGGCTCGACGATCGGGATCGCCCGGATCGGCTCGGAAAAGCCGAAGGTCTCGGCCAGGTTGAGCGGCATGATCGAGGCCCATTTGCCGGTGCGGATGTGGGAAAACAGCACGATCATCGAGTTCGATTCCAGCGTCGGCCGCGACACGGTGCCGGCCTCGGCCAGATGATGGTCGATGATGCGCCGGTTCTGCATGTCGGGGGTGAGCAGGCACAGCGGCAGTTCCGCGACCTCGGCCCAGCTCACCTGGCTGCGCTCCGACAGCGCGTTGCCGACGGCGGTGATCAACTGATAGCGCTCCGAATAAAGCGGCACCGAGGTGACGTTGCCGAGCGGCTCGTTGTCGAGATAGGTGATGCCGACGTCAATGTCGAAATTGCCGAGCAGCGACAGGACCTCGATCGAGGTGCGCGACAGCACCGAGAAGCTGACGCCGGGATGGCGCTCGCGAAACGGCGTGGTGATGCGCGCCACCATGGCGAGCGCGGTCGGAATGGCGGCGATGCGGATGCGGCCCGACAGGCCGTTGCGCGCCGCGCGCATCTCCTCGCGCATGGCGCGCGCGTCGCCGACGATGCGGCGCGCCCAGCCCAGCACCTGCTCGCCTTCGGCCGTCAGGCCCTGGAAGCGCGAGCCGCGCTTGACCAGCATCACGCCGAGCTGGTCCTCGAGCTGCTTGACGGCGGCCGACAGCGTCGGCTGGCTGATGCCGAGCGTCTCCGCCGCGCGGCCGAAATGCTGTTCGCGGGCGAGGGCGATGAAGAATTCGAGCTTATCGATCATGACCGGACATTACCCCTCCCTACGCCGGCGCGCCACTCGCCGCGCCGGCCGGATGGCGTTCAATCGCCGGGTTTCTTCTTGCCCGACAGCAGCGCGTAGATCGCCATCGAGTGGCCGTGACCGAGCCCGAACTCGGCTTTCAGCCATGAGACAATCTGGCCCGCCTTCACCGCCGACTTGAGCTGCGTCCCGTCCATCAGGCCCTTTTCTTCTGCCATCCGGTAAAAATCGTCGGGGCTCTTGCCGGTCTTTTTCTCGATCGTGTCGAG
Organism: Nitratireductor sp.; assembly: GCA_039973095.1. Lineage (GTDB taxonomy): Bacteria > Pseudomonadota > Alphaproteobacteria > Rhizobiales > Rhizobiaceae > Mangrovimarina. The sequence continues at coordinate 350,454 of JBDWLQ010000005.1, forward strand.
ATAGGCCTGGAAGGACATCGATATAGGCACCGTTTATCGGCTCAGCCCTTTGCCGCGGCTTCCAGCGCCGCCTCGTCGAGCTTGACCATCCCCATCATGGCGGCGGTGACGCGCCGGGCGGCGTCCCGGTCGGGACCCTGCAAGAGACGCGGCAGCGCCTCCGGCACGATCTGCCAGGCAAAGCCGTATTTGTCCTTCACCCAGCCGCACTGGACGGCGCGCCCGCCATCGGCGCACAGCCTGTCCCAATACGCGTCCACCTCCGCCTGATCTGCGCACAGCATCTGCAAGGAGACGCTGTCATTGGGCGTGGCGTCGGGGTGGGCGCCGCCGTTGAGGCAGACGATGCGATGGCCGTCGATGACGACTTCCGCCGTCAGGACCTGGCCTTCCTTCGTATGAGGCTCGCCGCCGCCGGGCGCCCTGGCGATCGCGCCGAGTTCCGCCGTGCGGAACACCGAGGCGTAGAAGCGGGCGGCTTCCTCGGCCTGGGATTCGAACCACAGCCAGGTGCTGATCCTGCTTTCCATGTCGCTCTCCTGTTTCCGTGCGTTCATGTCTGCGCGCAATTGATCATCCATGCCGTGCCGTAGCGGTCCTTCACCATGCCGAATTTTTTTGCCCAGAAGGTGGGCGCGAACGGCATGGTCACCGTGCCGCCTTCGGCGAGCGCGTCGAAGATTTTTTCGGCGCGCGCCTCGTCCTCGATCTGGATCGAGATCGACACGCCCTGCTGCTCGGCCGGTCCGAATTCCGGCGGCGTATCCGCGCCCATCAACTCGCCCGCTTCGGTGACGAGGTGGGCGTTGAGGATCTTGTCCTGCCATGCGGCCGAGACCTCGCCGCCGGCCGGAGTCTCGGCATGGCTGAGCATGGCCTCGATCCGCCCGTCGAGCACCTTGGCGTAGAACTCGAAGGCCTCGCGGCAGCGGCCGTCGAAGGAAAGGTAGGGAACGAATTTCATTGTATGTCCTTTTTCGTTGCTGGTCGTGTGGCGTGCCCGGTTTCGGGTGAAGGCCGCGCCCGCAAGCGGGCTTTCACGGTCACGACGAACGACGCGAAGGCGTTTCGACAGGTTTCGCATATTTATTCCGCCATCGGCGCTGCCGGAGAACGGGGCTCCGCCCGATGTCGGCGGATTTGTCGCTCTTGGCCGGGCCGGCGATCTGCCTTATCTCAAGGCGCACGACCTCGGGCCGACGGTCTCAGGCCAAAGCGAATGCGAGAGATGTCATGAGCGTCACAAAACAAGCCGTTCTGGAGACACTGCGCTCCATCAAGGGGCCCGATTTCGAGGGCGACATCGTTTCGCTGGGGCTGGTTTCGGAGATTTTCGTCGCCGACGGCAAGGTGTTTTTTTCCATTACCGTTCCCGCCGAGCGGGCCCAGCAGCTCGAACCGTTGCGCGCCGCCGCCGAGCGTGCGGTCAAGGCGATGCCAGGCGTGAACGGGGCGGTGGTCGCGCTGACGGCCGAACGCAAGGGCGGCGGCATGGAGCGCGCCCCGGCGCCGCGCCCGGCCCCGCCGCCGCAGGCCCAACGCCCGGCCGCCGCGCCGCAGGGCGCACCGGCGGGCCGACAGCCCGGCAAGCGCGAGGTTCCCGGCATCGGCGCCATCATCGCCGTCGCCTCGGGCAAGGGCGGTGTCGGCAAATCGACCACGGCCGTAAACCTGGCGCTCGCCCTTGGGGCGGCCGGCAAGCGCGTCGGCCTGCTCGACGCCGATATTTACGGGCCCTCCATGCCCCGTCTGCTCGGCATTTCCGGCAAGCCGGAGACCGTGGACGGCAAGATCCTGAAGCCGATGGAGAAATACGGCCTCAAGGTGATGTCGATCGGCTTTCTGGTCGAGGAGGAGACGCCGATGATCTGGCGCGGTCCGATGGTGGTGTCGGCGCTGACCCAGATGCTGCGCGAGGTCGCCTGGGGCGAACTCGATATCCTGGTCGTCGACATGCCGCCCGGCACCGGCGACGCGCAGCTGACCATGGCCCAGCAGGTACCGCTCGCCGGCGCCGTCATCGTTTCGACGCCGCAGGACCTGGCCCTGATCGACGCCCGCAAGGGACTGAACATGTTCCGCCGGGTCGACGTTCCCGTGCTCGGCATCGTGGAGAACATGAGCTATTTCATCGCCCCCGACACCGGCAAGCGCTATGACATTTTCGGTCATGGCGGCGCGGAGGCCGAGGCCGGCCGGCTCGGCGTGCCGTTTCTCGGCGCCGTGCCGCTGGAGATGGCGATCCGCGAAACATCGGATGCCGGCACGCCGGTGGTCGCCTCCGATCCGCAGGGCGTGCATGCCGAAAAATACCGCGCGATCGCCGAAGCCGTCCTGGCCGGCCTGAGCGCCGAAACCCAGTCGGTTCCCGATATCGTCTACGACTAGGCGACCGGTTCGCCGCGCGGCAAAAACGGCCCGGCCGCGGCGGCCGGGATATCGGCGGTGGAAACAGGCAATAGGATTTGCTAATCAAACCCTGCGTTGTCCTCTTGGACGCGTAGTGGGGCGCCTATGATTGTTCGTTTTTCCGGCAGGCCGCGTATGGCGTCACCTGCCGAACCTTGGGTGCATGCGGCGGGCGTGTCCGTCGTGTCCGCCCTCGCGGCCGCGATTGGGGGGGCGTGAGTGCCCGGCCGGCAGTTCACGCGCCAGGTGGCGACGATCGTGTCGATCGACGCGGCCGGATTCTCGCGCCTGATGGGCATGGATGACGAGGCCGCCGTGGCCGCCTTCGAGGGCCATCGCGACATCATCCGCGAATGCTGCGCGGGCCATGGCGGACGCATGTTCGGCCCCGCCGGCGACAGCATGATGGCCGAATTCGGCGCCCCGGTCGACGCGTTGCTGGCCGCGACCGAGTTCCAGCGGCGCATCGCCAGTGCCAATCAGGACGTTCCCGCAGCCGCGCGCATGGCTTTCCGCGCCGGCATCAACACCGGCCAGGTGATCGTCCGCGACGAAAGTCTCTACGGCGACGACGTCAACATCGCCGCGAGGCTGCAGGAGATCGCGCCTGAGGGCGGCGTGGTGGTTTCGGAGACGAGCTGGCATCATCTGCGCGGCGTGACCGCCGTCCGCTTTACCGATCTGGGCGTGCAGGAGTTTCACAATATCCTGCTTCCGGTGCGCGCCTTCCGCGTCGACCGGCCCGGAGCGGGTCCGGTAAACGAGGCCGATCGGACGCCGGAGGCGCTGCCTGCCTCGGCGTTTTCGTTCTTTCGCGCCGACGGCAAGGGCGGCCCGCCGGCGATCGCGGTGCTGCCGTTCCGCATCGAGGGCGGCGCCCCCGAGATCGGCTACATGGCCGAGGGCATGGCCGAGGACATCGTCGTCGGCCTGTCGAACACGCGCTGGTTGCCGGTCATTTCGATGAATTCCAGCCTGCAGTTCAGGGACGAGGCGGTTTCGCCGGAGGCGGCCGGCCGCGCGCTCGGCGCCCGCTATGTCGTCACCGGGACGATCGCGCGCGCCGGCGACATGCTGCGGGTGCGCGTCGCGCTCGACGACGCCTCGACCAACCGCACCATCTGGTCGCGCCGGTTCGACCGCGAGCTCGCCGACATGTTCGCCATGCAGGCCGAGATCGGCAACGAGATCGTCGCCATGCTGGAAAAGGAGGTCGACCGCGTCGAGCAGGCCCGTACCTTCCGCATTCCCTGGGAAGGGCTGGAGAGCTGGCAGCTCGTGCGCCGCGGACGCTGGCACATGCAGCGCGGCACGCGCGAGGATACCGCGCTGGCGCTCGACTTCTTCGAAAAGGCGCATGAGCGCGACCGCAACGCCAGCACTGTCCTGAACGAGCTCGCCTGGTGGTATTTCTGGCGCGCCTGGCTGAATTTCGGCGATGGCGGCGAGTATCGCGAGGATCTGGCCCGCGTCGAGGATTATGCGCGCAAGGCGCTTTACATGGACAGTCAGGACGCGCGGCCGCACGCCAATCTGGGCATCGTCGACATCATGCTGGCCCGGCCGGCCTCCGCGCTCGAGCATTTGTCGGAGGCGCTGCGCATCAATCCGAGTTTCGCCTTCGCGCGTTCGGCGATGGGCAGCGCACATCTGCTCCTGGGCGAGCAGACACGCGCGATTCCGCTTTTCCTCGACGCCGACCGGCTGAGCCCGTTCGATCTCTACCGGTTCCACAATCTCGGCGAGCTTGCCGCCGCCTATTGCTTCGACGAGGACTGGCGCGCGGCCGCCAAGACGGCCGAACGATCCTTGTCGCTGGCGCCGTCCTACTGGTACGCGCGTTTCCTGAAAATCGTGGCGCTGGGCGCGCTGGGCGAACACGCCGCCGCGGCGGCGGAAAACGCGATCCTGTTTGCCCGCCATCCGCAGTTTTCGACCATGCGGGTGGAATGGATTCCCTACAGCCGGCCCGAGCTCAACCGGTTCCTGATCGGGGCCTACGAGCGCGCGGTCGCGCAGTGCGAGCAACAAGAGCGCTAGACGGTCGCCTTATGTGAAGCGTGTCACTTACAAAGGGCGCGGCGTCATCCCACTGCTAGGGTCGCGGCAATATGCGGGAAACGGGATGTTCCGGACGAAATATCATGACGGCGTGAGGGCGGCGCAGGCGGCGCAGCGCCCGGTTGCGGAAATGCCCGCCTTCGATCCGGAGCGCTTGCGCAGCTCCGGCCTGATCGCGCGCGCGGTGTCAGCGTTTCTGGAAAATCCGCGACCGGCCGCCCGCTTCTTCCGGCGCTACTGGCCGATCCTGTCCTTGGGCAAGACCGTCATCGTGTTCAAGAACGCCGATGTGCGCGAGGTCCTGGAGCGCCAGGAGGATTTCGAAACACCGTTCGGTCCCGAAATGGAGGAAATGGCGGGCGGCGCCAATTTCGTCCTCGGCATGCAGGACGGCGCCGAATACCGGCGCGTCAAGTCGGCGCTGTTGTCGGCCTTTCCGCCGGCGGAGATCGAGGCGGTCGTGCGCCCGATCGCGGCCCGCCATTCCGCCGAGATCATGCGCGCCGCGGTGCCGGGTTTCGACGTCGTCGACCGGATGCTGAAAATCGTGCCGGTGCGGATCTGCCGCGACTATTTCGGCATGGCGATCGAAGACGATGTCGCTTTCGCCGACTGGGCGATCGCCTTGTCGTCGCTGTTCTTCGCCGACCCGACCGGCAGCGCCGGAACGCGCGAACTCGCCGTGGTGGCATCCGCGCGTATGCTGGAGACAATCGACCATTCGCTGGCGCGCGTGCGGGCCGGACACGGCCCGAGCGACACGCCGCTTGCCCGGCTCGTCGCCATGCGCGACGCCGATCCCGCCGCGCTCGGCGAAGACGAGATCCGCTCGATAATGATGGGCATGATCGCCGGCTTCACGCCGACCAACCTGCTTGCCGCCGGCAATGTGCTCGATGTCGTCTTGACGATGCCGGAGGCGCGCGCGGCGGTCGAGGCGGCGCTGGCGGGCGGCGATGACGCCGCGCTGACCCGCGCCATCGACGAGGCGATGCGCTTCAAGCCGATCAATCCCGGTCCGTTTCGCACCGTGCCGCGCGACACGGTTCTGGCAAGGGGCACCCGGCGGCAGAAGACGCTCAAGGCGGGCACCACGGTGTGGCCCTGGAGCTTGTCGGCGATGTTCGACGAGGATGACGTCGCCGCGCCGGAGCGCTTCGACCCCGAGCGTCCGCAGCGCAATTCGCTGGTGTTCGGACATGGCATTCACTGGTGCGTCGGCGCCGCGCTCGCCAGGGTCCAGATCGGCGAGGCCTTCCGTGCGCTGTTTTCCACGCCGGGCCTGCGCCGGGCCGCCGGCGCGTCGGGCCGGCTTGCGCGTCGCGGCGCCTTTCCCGAAAGACTGTGCGTCGAGTTCGACGTGCCCGCCGAAGCGCGCCAGGTCGCGCATGCCTTCGTCACCATCGCCGTGCCGGTTGCCGGCACCGTCGCCCCCGCGCGGCTGCGCGCCATGCTCGACGCGCTCGGCAATCCGGCCGGCGGCGACATCCGCGCCGCGCTCGACGCCACCGGCCTGGTGCACTTCGCCAGCCTGTCGGTGATCGGCAACGCCGATCAGGCCAGCGAGCGCCCGGACGACCCCAAGCATCTGGTGTTCGAATTCTCCGCCGACGGTGACGAAAAAACCGCGATCGCGGCCGTTGCCGACAAGGCCGGTCCGTGGCTGCGGCCGGTCTTCGAGGCCGCCGGCGCGCTCGAGGAGAACGGGGATTTCGCCGCCCTGCTGCACCGGCACGCTCTGACCGTCTCGCCGGCGCCTGGCGACGTGGCGGGCCTTTGTTTTGCCGGCACGCCCGGCCATTCGGTGCGCCGGATCCTGGCCGAAGAGGAACTCGCCGCAGAGGCGAACGAGATCGTCTGCGCCCAGCCAGCGGACGCCGGCGACAGCGCGCTCGACCGTCTCGACGCCGTGCGCCGGGAATTGGCCGACAAGGGCGGCTACGACTGGGCTTTCCACGCCGCCCCAAGCGGCCTCGACGCGCCGGCCGGCGATATCTGGGACATGGTGCGTAAGACCGTGCTGGCGCCCAGCCTGCTTGCCGCTGTCGCCGCCGGCTTCGCCGTCGTTTCCGCCGGCATCCTGTTCTTCGCCTTCCAGGCGCCGTTCGACGGATTTTTCCGGGGACTGTTTTCCATCCCTGCCGCGCTGGCTGTCGGCCTGCTTGCCTTGTGCGCGCTGGTCGGCCTGCCGGCTACGTTCGCCTATTGGCGTTTCCGCCGCCTGGAGCGGGAAACGCCGACCGAGGCCGGGCCGTTGCCGCCCGACCGTTTCGCGCCGATCGTGGCGCGCGAGGATCATGGCGTGCAGAACCATCTGGCCGCCATCTCGGTGATGAAGCCCGGCCGCCTGCGCCGGCTTGCCCTGCGGCTCGCCTTCTTCACCATCCTGCAATTCGTGCGGCATGTGTTCGCGCCAGGCCGGCTCGCCGATATCGGCTCGATCCACTATGCGCGCTGGGTGCTGCTGCCGGGCACCGACAAGCTGCTGTTCTTCAGCAATTACGGCGGCAGCTGGGGCAGCTATCTCGAGGATTTCATCACCAAGGCGGCGAAGGGATTGACGGGCGTGTGGAGCAACACGGCCGGTTTTCCGAAGACGAACAATCTGTTCTTCGACGGCGCGACCGACGGCGACCGCTTCAAGCTGTGGGCGCGCGCCCAGCAAATCCCGACGCTGTTCTGGTACTCGGCCTATCCCACGCTCAACACCGGCGCGATCCGCCGCAACGGTGCGATAAGGCGCGGCCTGGCGACGGCGCGCAGCGACAGCGAGGCCGCGGCCTGGCTCGCCCTTTTCGGCTCCAAGCCGCGGACCGCCGGCGGGCTGGAGACCGAGGACATCCAGTCGATCCTGTTCGGCGGCATGGGGCGGCTCGCCGAAGCCCGGATGGTGGCGCTGCGCATGCCCGCGCGCATGCCCGATGCGGCTAGGCGCGACTGGCTCGACCACCTGGTGCGCACCACCGCCTTCGGCGCCGCCGAACCGACCGAGGCGGCGATGGTCAGCGCGTTTGCGCCGGGTGGCCTGATCAAGCTCGGCCTGACCGGACGCGCCGGCGGGCTGCCGGCCTCCTTCCCGACTTCCTATCGCCACGGCATGGCCGACCCGTATCAAAGCCGTGTGCTGGGCGATATCGGCGACAATGCGCCGGAGCGCTGGGAATGGGGCGGCCCCGACGCGCCGGTCGACGCGGTGCTGGTGCTTTATGCCGACACGCCGGAACGGCTGCAGAAAAATCTCGATGCGTTGCTGGCGCTGTCGGAAGAGGCCGGCATTAAGACGGCCGCCAGCCTGGCGCTGACGATCGAGCGCGACGACAAGGGCAAGCCGATCGAGCATTTCGGCTTTCGCGACGGCATCTCCCAACCGGTGATCGCCGGCACGCCGCGCGCCCGGCGCGCCGCCGAAGCGCAGCACCGGGTCGCGGCGGGCGAATTCATCTTAGGTTATCCGGACGAACTCGGCCGATGCCCGCCGTCGCCAGTGCTCGGCGCCGGGCTGGACGCACGCGGCCGCCTGTCGGGTCGCGACCGTACGGCCGGCGACGGCGAGGACCTGCAATGGCGTGATTTCGGCCGCAACGGATCCTATCTGGTCATTCGCCAGCTGGCCCAGAATGTCGAAGCCTTCGAGACATTCTGCCGCGATGCCGCGCGCGATTTCGGCCGCGACGAGATCGGCGGCCGGCCGGCGCCGGAATGGGTCGGCGCCAAACTGCTCGGCCGCTGGAAGGACGGCACCTCGCTGATCGGCCACCCGACATGGCGCGCGGGGCGGGAGCCGGACAACGACTTCCTGTTTGCCGGCGACGACCCGCAGGGGCGCCAATGCCCGTTCGGCGCCCATATCCGCCGCTCCAACCCGCGCGATTCGCTGGGCGCGAAGCCGGAGACGCAGATCCGGATCTCCAAGCGCCACCGCATTTTGCGGGTCGGGCGGACCTACGCCAGAAAGGCCAAAGACGGTAAAAAGGCCGAAAAAGGCATGGTGTTCATGTGCTTGAACGCCGATATCGAACGCCAGTTCGCCTTCATCCAGCAGACCTGGGTGAACAATCGCGGTTTCGAGAGCCTGCGCGAGGAGGCGGACCCGCTGGTCGGCAATGTGGCCGGCGCGGGCTGTTTCACCATCGCCGGGCCGGACGGGCCGCTGCGCTTGAACGGGCTGAGCGCGTTCGTGACCATGCGCGGCGGAGGATATTTTTTCGTGCCGGGCAGGCGGGCGCTGCGCTATCTGCGTTGGCAGACATAGAACCCGGTCGCATCACCCGGCGATAGACCGCCGCCGTACGCCCGCGGATTGTCTTCCGCAAGCCGGCGTCACGCGTCGGGCGCGGAGCCCAGCTTTTCCAGCGCCGCCTGGTTCAGGACCTTGAGCCCGCCGCGCCGGATTTCGATCACGCCGAGACGGCGCCAGTCGGTCAGCGTCTTGTTGACCGATTCGCGCGTCGCGCCGAGGAATTCGGCCAGTTCCGACTGCGAAATGCCGATCCAGCCGGTTTCGTCCTGGATCAGCTTGCACAGCAACAAGAGCCGCTTGGCCAGCCGCGCCTCGATCTTGAGCAGGGCCTGGTCGCCGAGTTCCGCGCTGACCCAGCGCAGCCTGGCGCACAACACCTCGATCATGGCGCTGGCGAGCCGGGGATGGGCTTCGATGCGGTCGAACAATTGCCGCCGCGACACCGACACCAAGGTGGCGTCCGTCAGGCAGGTTGCCGTGGCCGTCCGCAAGCCGCCGTCGAGCGCGCCGATTTCGCCGATCAGGCTCTTTTCGGTCTCGATATTGGCGACAAGCTTGCGTCCGCCTTCCGAATAGATCGCGATTTCGATCGTGCCGTCGATCACGCCGTAGACGCGGTCGGCCTCGTCGTCCTGCATGAACAGGTGGTGGCCGGCCGTGACACGCTCCTGCGGGCAGCCGTCGAACAGCACCTTGAACAGCGGCTCCTCCAGGCGGACCTGTTGCTGCTCGCCCGCCCTCCTGTCCATCACTTCACTTGCCATGCCCGCACCCAACCGGTATCCGCCGGCAAAGCCGGATCGTTCTTGTCGCGGGGCCCTCTTGCGATGCCGCCGCCAGAGCGAAATTGATCGCGGCCGCGCGACATGTAAACTGGCGCGAGCCGAAACGGCCGGCGGACCCAGGAGCAGCACCCCGATGAGCGACGCACCAGTATTGCATGAACAAAAAGACGGTTACAGCGTCATCACGCTCAACCGGCCGGATCGTTTGAACGCGTTTAACGAATTGCAACACCAGCAATTGCGCGCGGCGCTCGACGCCTGCGAGGCCGACCCGGGCTGCGGCGCGATCATCCTGACCGGCACCGGGCGCGGTTTTTGCGCCGGCCAGGATCTGTCGGACCGCGATCCGACGCTTATTGGCGAGAACCCCGATCTGGGCAAGACGCTGGAGACTTTCTATAATCCGCTGGTGCGTAAGCTCAGGGCGATGCCCAAGCCGGTCATCTGCGCCGTCAACGGCGTCGCCGCCGGCGCCGGCGCCAATATCGCGCTCGCCTGCGATATCGTGATCGCGGCCAGATCGGCCAAATTCATCCAGGCCTTCTCCAAGATCGGCCTGATCCCCGACGGCGGCGGCACCTACTGGCTGACCCGGCTGGTGGGCGAGGCGCGCGCCAAGGCGCTGGCGCTGACGGCGCATCCGCTTACCGCCGCCGACGCCGCCGCGTGGGGGCTGATCTGGCGGGCGGTCGACGACGATCAGTTGATGGCGGAGGCAACGACGCTGGCCGAGGGTTTCGCCGCCGGACCGACCCACGCCTATGCGCTGACCAAGCAGGCGATCCATGCCGCCTCGACCAATTCGCTCGACGCGCAGCTCGACCTGGAGCGGCAATTGCAGCGCGAGGCGGGCCGCTCCGACGACTATAAGGAAGGTGTGAGCGCGTTCCTCGAAAAGCGCCCGCCAAACTACCGGCGCAAGGCGGGATAGGGCGCGCCGGCGGCCAACGGCGCCGGACTGTGCCGGGGCGCGGCCTCCGCATGGATATCTGGCGCCGAACCCCGAAACGGCCCGCGCAGAGGCTGCGGGCCGTCCGGTCGTTACGGGCTCTATCGCGTCAGGACTTGCTGACCTGCTCGTTCAGATTGGAAAAAAACTGTCCGGCGAGCTTTTTCGACGTCGACATGATGAGACGACTGCCGAGCTGGGCGATCTTGCCGCCGACATCGGCGTTGACCTTGTAGGTTAACAGCGTCTCGTTCGGTCCCTTCTCGACCAGTTCGACATCGGCGCCGCCCTTGGCGAAGCCGGCGATGCCGCCCTTGCCTTCGCCCTGGATCGTATAGGAATGCGGCGGCTTGAGGTTCTTCAACTCGACCTCGCCGGAGAACTTCGCCTTTATCGGCCCGATCTTCAGCGACACGGTCGCCGCCATCTCGGTCTCCGACTTCTTCTCCAGGCTTTCGCATCCCGGGATGCTGGCTTTCAGCACGTCGGGATCGTTGAGCGCCTTCCACACCTCGCCAATCGGAGCCTCAATGGTCTCCTCGCCTTCCATATTCACGGCCATGAATGTCTCCCTTGCTCTCGGCGTTCGACCTAACCCAGCCGCCCGCGCGTGTCCATCGGCATGTGGTCGCGGACCCGCGCGCATTTCCTTGCCGCCGCCGCGCCCTTGCAATAACCATTAGCCGATCACGATGGGAGTGCGCGATGACGAATACGGCGAACGGTCACCGGCGGCAGACCACCAGGCTGCGGTCCCAGCAATGGTTCGACAATCCCGACGATCCCGGCATGACGGCGCTCTATCTCGAGCGTTATCTCAATTACGGCCTCACCCGCGACGAACTGCAATCGGGCAAGCCGCTGATCGGCATCGCCCAGACCGGTTCGGACCTGTCGCCCTGCAACCGCCACCATATCGAGCTGGCCAAGCGGCTACGCGCCGGCATCGAGGCGGCCGGCGGCATCCCGCTGGAATTTCCGGTCCACCCGATCCAGGAGACGGGCAAGCGCCCGACCGCCTCGCTCGACCGCAATCTCGCCTATCTGGCCCTGGTCGAGGTGCTCTACGGCTATCCGCTCGACGCGGTGGTGCTGACGATCGGCTGCGACAAGACCACCCCGGCGCTCTTGATGGCCGCGGCGACGGTCAACATTCCCGCGATCGCGCTGTCGGTCGGCCCGATGCTCAATGGCTGGCACAAGGGCCGGCGCACCGGTTCGGGCACCATCGTGTGGGAATCGCGCGAGCGCCTGGCGGCCGGCGAGATCGACTATGACGAGTTCATGGAGATCGTGGCCTCGTCCGCGCCCTCGGTCGGCTATTGCAACACGATGGGCACGGCCACGACGATGAACTCGCTCGCCGAGGCGCTCGGCATGCAGCTTCCCGGCTCCGCCGCCATTCCCGCGCCCTATCGCGAACGCGGCCAGATCGCCTATCAGACCGGCCGGCGCATCGTCGCCATGGTCGAGGAAGACCTGAAACCGTCCGACATCATGACGCGGGCGGCGTTCGAGAACGCGATCGTCGTCAATTCGGCGATCGGCGGATCGACCAACGCACCGATCCACCTCAACGCGATCGCCCGCCATCTGGGCGTGCCGCTTAACAATGACGACTGGCAGGCGCTGGGCCACGAGGTCCCGCTTCTGGTAAATCTGCAGCCGGCCGGCGACTATCTCGGCGAGGACTATCACCACGCCGGCGGCGTTCCCGCCGTGGTGGCCGAGCTCCTGAAGGCCGGCCTGTTGCCGCATCCCGACGCCGTGACCGCCAACGGCCGGTCGATCGGCGACAATTGTAAGGCAGTCGAAACGCTCGACGACGACGTCATTCGCCCGGCGTCGCGGCCGCTGAAGGCGGCGGCGGGGTTCATCAATTTGAAGGGCAATCTGTTTGAGTCCGCGATCATGAAGACCAGCGTGATCTCCGAAGAATTCCGGGCGCGCTATCTGTCCGACCCGGACGATCCCGACGCCTTCGAGGGCAAGGCGGTCGTCTTCGACGGTCCCGAGGATTATCACGCCCGCATCGAGGACCCGGCGCTCGGCATCGACGAGCGCTCGATCCTGTTCATGCGCGGCACCGGCCCGGTCGGTTATCCGGGCGCGGCCGAAGTGGTCAACATGCAGCCGCCCGCGGCCCTGTTGAAACGCGGCATCCATGCCTTGCCCTGCATCGGCGACGGCCGCCAGTCGGGAACGTCGGGCAGCCCCTCGATCCTCAACGCCTCGCCGGAGGCGGCGACGGGCGGCGGGCTGGCCCTGTTGCGCGACGGCGACCGCGTGCGCATCGATCTCGGCAAGGCGACGGCCGATATGCTGGTTTCAGACGACGAGTTGCAGCGCCGGCGTGCCGACCTGGCCGAGCATGGCGGCTATGCTTTTCCCGACCATCAGACGCCGTGGCAGGAAATCCAGCGCGGCATGGTCGACCAGCTTTCCGAAGGCATGGTGCTGAAGCCGGCGCTGCGTTATCGCCGGATCGCCCAGCAAATGGGTATTCCGCGCGACAATCACTGAGCGATACGCCGGGGGCGGCCCGCAAGTCCGGGCGAGGCGTGGCGTTCCGGCGCTCAGGCGGCGGCGCGCCGTCCCGCCGCCGCGGCGAGTTCCCGGATGCCGGGCTCGATGTTCTGCAGCGCGATCGAGGAAATCCCCAGCCGCATGAACCGCGTCGGCGCATCGGCGGCGTCGAAAAAGCGTGCCCCGGGCTCGATCAGCACGCTGCGCGCCGCGGCGACCTCGGCGAGCTTGCCGGAATCGATGTCCGTCGGTCCCCGCAGCCAAATCGAGGTGCCGCCGGCCGAATCCGTCACCCGCCAGTCCGGCAGGTGGCAGGCGATCGCCTGCGTCAGCCGTTCGCGGCGTTCGGCAAAGGCGTTGGACAGGCGCCGCACCAGCGCGTCGTGATGGCCGAGCGACAAGAACAGCGCCACCGCGCGCTGGTTGTTGGCCGGCGGGTGGCGCAGCATGAAGCGCCGCAACGCGCGCAATTCGGCGATCAGTTCGGCCGAGGCGACGATGTAGCCGAGCCGCAATCCAGGCGCGAGCGTCTTCGACATCGAGCCGACATGGATGACGCGGCCGGTCCGGTCGAGGCTCTTGAGCGCCTGCTGCGGCGCGTCGTCGATCAACTGGCTGTCATAACCGTCCTCGATGATGATCTGGTCGTGCTCGACGGCGCGCGCCAGCAGGTTCTCGCGCCGTTCAGCGCTGAGCGGCACCATGGTCGGGCAATGATGGCTCGGCGTGACGAACACGTAGCCGCAATCGGCGGGAATGCGTTCGGTGACGATGCCCTCGCCGTCGACCGGAACGGGTACGGTCTCGGCACCGGAAAGCCGGAAGATCGAGCGCGCGTCGGGATAGCCCGGCTCTTCCATCGCCACGCGCATGCCCTTGCCCATCAGAAGCTGGGCCAGCATGTAAAGCGCGTTCTGCGCGCCGAGCGTCACGATGATCTCGTCGGGATTGGCGAAGATGCCGCGGCGCGGCAGAAGGCGCGCCTGGATCTGCTCGATCAGCAGCGGGTCGTCCTGATCGACCACGTCGGCGGCCCAGTCGCGGATTTCCAGCACCGCCAGCGCCATGCGGTTGCATTCGCGCCATTCGGCGGTCGGAAACAGCGCCGGATCGAACTGGCCGTAGACGAACGGGTAGGTCGACTTGATCCAGTTGTCCATCTTCATCGGCGCCGGCATCTCGCTGGCCGGGATCTTGCGACGCCGCTTCCAGTCGATGCCGCTTGCCGACGGCAGGCCCTTGGGCACCTGCCGCGAGGGCGTGGTCAGCACCTCCGGATTAACGAAATGTCCGCGCCGCTCGCGCGCGATCAAGAACCCCTGGTCGACGAGTTGCTGAAAGGCGAGCACCACCGTGCCGCGTGCGACGCCGAGCTTTTCGGCCAGGATACGGCAGGACGGCAGCGGCATGGAGGGCGAGATCTGGCGGTCGAGGATCGCCGCCACGATCGCCTGCCGGATCTGCGCCTGCAGCGTCTGTCCGGAATCGGGCGAGATGGTGAACAGTCCGGACCAGATCGCGGAATCGTTTCTCGTAGCCATGGCGCAACACCCTCCACCTAGACCATTAAACAGGTGTTTAGTGTGCTTCAAGACTGGTCCAACCAGCACTGCCAGGCTTTTTTGTCACCGATGCAATTCCGCAACGAAAGGTTTGGCAGCAAACGGACTTGCAACAGGCGCGGGTGAATTCGCGCGCAGCGCTTCTTTTCGCCGATGAAATACTCTAAGGCGGACGGGAAAGGACGACACCGTGGACCGCAATGCTTTCGACCGCGCGCTTGCCGCGCTGCGCGCCTCGCGCGAGGCGTCCGTTCCCTTCGACATCGCCGCCGCGTTTCGCGCCGATCCGGGCCGCTTCGAGGCGTTTTCGCTGCGCTTCGACGATCTCCTCATCGACTGGTCCAAGACCGCAGTCGACCACACCGTCATGGGCCAGCTCGCCGAGCTTGCCCGCGCGGCCGGGGTCGAACAGCGGCGCGCGGCGATGTTTGCCGGCGAGAAAATCAACGCCACCGAGGATCGGGCCGTTCTGCATGTCGCCCTGCGCGCGCCGCGCACGGCATCGTTCCGCGCCGAGGGCGAGGACGTGATGGCCGGCGTGCACGACGTTCTGGCGCGCATGGCCGCGTTTTGCGACGCGGTCAGGCAGGGCACGCTGGTCGGCGCCACCGGCCGGCCGTTCACCGACATCGTCAATATCGGCATTGGCGGCTCCGATCTCGGTCCGGCCATGGCCACGCAGGCCCTGGCGCCGTTTCACGACGGTCCGCGCTGCCATTTCGTCTCCAATGTCGACGGCGCCCATATCGCCGATACGCTGGACGGGCTGGAGCCCGCGACGACGCTGGTCATCGTCGCCTCGAAGACCTTCACCACCGTCGAGACGATGACCAACGCCGCGACGGCGCGGGCCCGGATCGAACGCGCGCTCGGCCGCGAGGCTGTCGGCGCGCATTTCGCCGCCGTCTCGACCGCGCTCGACAAGGTGGCGGCGTTCGGCATCGGCGGTGAGCGGGTGTTCGGATTCTGGGACTGGGTCGGCGGCCGCTACTCGTTGTGGTCGGCCATCGGCCTGCCGATCATGCTGGCGATCGGTCCGGCACGCTTCCGCGAGTTTCTCGCCGGCGCGCATGCCATGGACGAGCATTTTCGGACCGCGCCGCTTTTGGAGAATTTGCCGGTCGTCCTCGGCCTGATCGGATTCTGGCACCGGGTGGTGTGCCGCTATCCGGCGCGCGCGATCATTCCCTACGACCAGCGCCTGGCGTGTCTGCCCGCCTACCTGCAACAGCTCGACATGGAATCGAACGGCAAGTCCGTGCTGGTCGACGGCGCGCCGGCCGCGACCCCGACCGGGCCGCTGGTGTGGGGGGAGCCCGGCACCAACGGCCAGCATGCCTTCTTTCAGCTTCTGCACCAGGGCACCGACGTGATCCCGGTCGAGTTCATCGCCGCCGCCCGCGGCCATGAGCCGGAGCTAAAAGCCCATCACGCCTTGCTGCTGGCAAATTGCCTGGCCCAGTCCGAGGCGCTGATGAAGGGGCGCACGCTTGAAGAGGCGCGCGCCCAGCTGCGGGCCCGCGACCTGGCTGACGCCGCCGTCGAGGCGCTGGCGCCGCACCGCGTCTTCGCCGGCAACCGCCCCTCGATCACCATCCTCCACCAAACGCTCGATCCCTATGCGCTCGGCCGGCTGATCGCGCTCTACGAACATCGGGTTTTTGTCGAAGCCCAGCTTTTCGGCATCAACGCCTTCGACCAGTGGGGCGTCGAGCTCGGCAAGGAACTGGCGACCGCGCTGCTGCCCGTCGTCGAGGGAAAACGCAGCGCCGACGACAAGGACGGCTCCACGGCCGGGCTGGTGGCCTATGTGCGCGCCGGTGCAGGGAGCTGAGCCGATGGCGATCCGGGGCATTCTGTTCGACAAGGACGGCACGCTGGTCGATTTCCACGCGACCTGGTCGGCGGTCGCCGAGGCGCTGGCCCACGAAGCCGCCGGCGGGGACCGCGCGCGCGCCGCGGCGCTGCTGGCCGCCGTCGGTTACGATGCGGCGGCCGGGGTTTTTCAGGCCGATTCGGTCCTGGCGGCCGGCACCAATGCCGACGTGGTGGCGTTATGGTATCCGGCGCTCGAGGCGCAGGCGCGCCAGGAGATGATCGTCCATTTCGACCGGCTGACGGCGCGCCGGGGCGCGACCGCCGCCGTCGCGGTGCCAGGTTGCGCCCAGGCGATCGAGGCCCTGCAGGCGGCCGGATACCGGCTCGGCGTGGCGACCAACGATTCCACCGGCGGGGCGGAACAGACCCTGGTGAGCCTCGGCATTGCGCAAATGTTCGACGCCGCTTACGGTTATGACGCCGTCGCCGCGCCGAAGCCGGCGCCCGACACCGTCCATGCGTTTTGCGACCTGACCGGGCTGAAACCGTCAGAGATCGCCATGGTCGGCGACAACCGCCACGATCTCGACATGGCGCGCGCGGCCGGCGCGGGCCTCGCCATCGGGGTTTTGTCGGGGACCGGCACGCGCCAGTCCCTGGCCGGCGCCGACGTCCTCCTGGACTCCATCGCCGCGCTGCCGGACTGGCTGGCGCGGCGCTGAAAGCCCTGCAGGCCGATCACGGCGCGGGCCGGTCCGGCGCGTTCGTCCGTGCGGCGTTTCAGCCGCGCAATTCCCGCCTGAGGATCTTGCCGACATTGGTTTTCGGCAGCTCGTCGCGGAACTCGATCTGCTTGGGCCGCTTGTAGCCGGTAAGCTTGTCCTTACAGTAATCGTAAATGTCCTGCTCGCTCAGCGCCGGGTCCTTCTTGACGATGAAGAGTTTAGGCACCTCGCCGGATTTCTCGTCCGGTACGCCGACCGCGGCCACTTCCAGCACGCCGGGATGGCCCGCCACCACCTCCTCGATCTCGTTGGGATAGACATTGAAGCCGGAGACGAGGATCATGTCCTTCTTGCGGTCGACGATCTTGACGAAACCGTTCTCGTCCATGAAGCCCATGTCGCCGGACTTGAAGAAGCCGTCGGCGGTGAAGACATTGGCGGTCTCTTCGGGCCGGTTCCAGTAGCCGGACATCACCTGGGGACCGCGAATGCAGATCTCGCCGACCTCGTCGAGCCCAAGATCCTTGCCGTCCTCGTCGCGGATGGCGATTTCGGTCGACGGGATCGGCAGGCCGATCGTGCCGGTGAACGTATCGCTGTCGAAGCGGTTCGCCGTCGCCACCGGCGACGTTTCCGACAGGCCGTAACCTTCGGCGATCACGATGCCGGTCAGGTCCCGCCAGCGCTCGGCGACGCCGCGCTGCACGGCCATGCCGCCGCCGAACGTCAACAGCAGCGGCTTGAAGTCGATCTTCTGGAAGTCATCGTTGTTCAACAGCGCGTTGAACAGCGTGTTGAGGCCGGGAAAGACGTTGATGGCGTATGCGTTGAATTCCTTGACCAGCGCGGGAATGTCGCGCGGGTTGGGGATCAGGATGTTTTCGGCACCCTGCTGCATGCCCATAACCGCGTTCACCGTCAGCGCGTAGATGTGATAGAGCGGCAGCGCGCACAGATAGACCGCGCGTTCCGGCCGCGGCTTTTTCGCATAGGCGCTTTCGATCCAGATCGCGTTTTGCGCGACATTGGCCAGGATGTTGCTGTGCAAGAGCGTCGCGCCCTTGGAGACGCCGGTCGTACCGCCGGTATATTGCAGGAAGGCGACGTCGTCGGGGCCCTGTTCGACCGGCTTCAGCCCGGCTGCCGCGCCGGCGGCGAGTGCGTCGTTGAAGGGTAGGTGGCCGGGCAGGGACCAGGCCGGAACCATTTTCTTCACGTGCCGCACGACCAGATTGACGATCAGCCCCTTGAAGCCGAGCAGGTCGCCCATCGTGGCGACCACGACATGCTTGACCTTGGTGCGCGCGATCACCGCCTGAAGCGTGGCGGCGAAATTCTCCAGGATCACGATCGCTTCGGCGCCGGAATCGTTGAGCTGATGTTCCAGTTCACGCGGCGTGTAGAGCGGGTTGACGTTGACCACCGTGAAACCGGCGCGCAGCGTGCCCATCATGGCGAGCGGATATTGCAGCACGTTCGGCATCATGATGGCGACGCGCGCGCCCTTTTCGAGGCCCTTCGATTGCAGGAAGGCGCCGAATTCGGCCGACTTCCTCTCCACCTCCGCATAGGTCAGCGATTTGCCCATGCAGGTGAAGGCCGGCCGATCGGCATATGTCTTGCAAGCGTCTGAAAGCAGGGCGCCGATCGAGGGGGCGGGCAAGGGGCCGATTTCGGCCGGCATGCCTTCCGGATAGCTTTTCAGCCACGGGCGCGCGGCGGTCGCGGCCTTGTTCGCATTGGTCTTGGTCACTGTCACCTCCCTCGCGCCGATGAGCGCATTTCGCCGCCGGCGCCTCTGCCTCGCCACTGTCGATCAGCTTTGCCGACGATGCAATCGCCAAGGCATATCTAGGCCCAACTCGCCGGTTCGCGCAATATTTACGTATACGTAAAGGTAATCAAGAGGCGGGTCCGGTCCGCCGTCTCCCGCGAGCGCCTACTGGCCGTATCCGCCATGGCCTTTCAGGAAGTCGGCCTCGTCCTGCGTGCTGGTGCGTCCGAGCGCCTGATTGCGGTGCGGAAAGCGCCCGAACCGCGCAACGATGTCGCGATGCTCGATCGCGTATTTGAGGCTTTGTTCGTTGCCGAGGTCACGAAACATCTTCACCGAAAACTCCTGATCGGCGAGCACCTCGGAATGCATCAGCGGCATGTAGAGGAACTGCTTTTCGGCCTGCGTCATGCCATCGTCGTAGCCGCGCTCGATCGCCCCGTGGGCGATCGCAAGGGCGACGGTGTCGCCCGCAAAGGCGTTGGCGGTACGGCGGTGGATGTTGCGCGTGAACTGGTCGAGCACGATGATCGCGGCCAGTGCGGTGCGCGCGTCGCCGAGAAACCGTTCCGGCGGCGACGCCAGCGCCGCCGCGCAGGTTTGCGCGAACCGCGCCTCGATGCGTTCGTCGAGCTTGGGATCGCCGGAATACCAGTCTTGCGGGTCGAGTTCCTCGAACCAGAACCCGAGCACGGCGTCGGTATCGAGACTATGCGTTGTCGTGTTCATGGCACCTCCGATCTTCCAGTTAGGCGACACGCGATAAAATTGCAAAGCGTGGACGTTACGAACGCAGGCCGCGAAGCAAAAATTTTCTCACGTCTTGCGCGATTGGGGACGAAAGTTCCCCAAGGGCATCGTGAGCGGGTGTTTCCATGCTGAAAAATCGGTGCTTATATGCCCGCTTCACGACCGGGCAAAACGGTCCCGGACAAGGAATGGGAGTACATTCACATGAAACGGTACAGCTTCGCGGCCGCGCTTCTGGCTGCGACGATGCTTGGTGGCGTGGCCAACGCCAAGACGCTGGTCTATTGCTCCGAAGGATCGCCTGAAGGGTTCGATCCGGCGCCGTATACCGCAGGCACGACGTTCGATGCCTCCGCCAAGCCGATCTACAGCCAGCTTGTCGAGTTCGAGCGTGGCACGACCAATGTCATTCCCGGGCTTGCCGAAAGCTGGGACGTGTCCGATGACGGCCTGGAATACACCTTCAAGCTGCGTCCCGGCGTGAAGTTCCACACCACGGACTTCTTCACCCCCACGCGCGACTTCAACGCCGACGATGTTCTGTTCACCTTCGAGCGCCAGTTGAAGAAGGATCATCCCTGGAACGAATATACCGCCGGTATTTCCTGGGAGTATTTCAACGCCATGTCGATGCCCGATCTCATCAAGGAGATCGTCAAGGTGGACGACATGACGGTGAAATTCGTGCTGACGCGTCCCGAGGCGCCGATGGTGGCAAACCTCGCCATGGATTTCGCCTCGGTGATGTCGAAGGAATATGCCGACAAGCTTGAGGCCGACGGCAAGATGGACATGCTGAACCAGCAGCCGGTCGGCACCGGCCCGTTCCAGTTCGTCGCCTACCAGAAGGACGCGGTGATCCGCTACAAGGCCCATCCCGATTACTGGGACGGCAAGCAGCCGATCGACGATCTGGTGTTCGCCATCACCACCGACGCCTCGGTGCGCCAGCAAAAGCTGATGGCCGGCGAATGCCATGTCGCGCCCTATCCGAACCCGGCCGATCTGGACGCGCTTAAGGCGGCGCCCGATCTGCAGGTGATGGAGCAGGAAGGCCTGAATGTCGGCTATCTGGCCTATAACACCCAGATGGCGCCGTTCGACAATCCGAAGGTGCGCAAGGCGCTCAACATGGCCATCAACAAGCAGGCCATTCTCGACGCCGTCTTCCAGGGGGCCGGCCAGGCCGCCAAGAACCCGATCCCGCCGACGATGTGGTCGTAT
The DNA here is from genome assembly GCA_039973095.1 of Nitratireductor sp. Classification (GTDB taxonomy): domain Bacteria; phylum Pseudomonadota; class Alphaproteobacteria; order Rhizobiales; family Rhizobiaceae; genus Mangrovimarina. The sequence continues at coordinate 371,277 of JBDWLQ010000005.1, forward strand.
AACAACGCGGTCGAGGACGATCCCTACGATCCCGAAGCCGCCAAGAAGATGCTTGAGGAAGCCGGCGTCGCCGACCTGTCGATGAAGGTGTGGGCAATGCCGGTGCAGCGCCCCTACAACCCCAACGCCCGGCGCATGGCCGAACTGATCCAGGAGGATTTCTCCAAGGTCGGCGTCAAGGTGGAAATCGTCTCCTACGAGTGGGGCGAGTATCTGGAACGTTCCAAGGCCACCGATCGCGACGGCGCGGTGCTGCTCGGCTGGACGGGCGACAATGGCGACCCGGACAACTTCCTCGCCGTGCTGCTCGGCTGTGACGGCGTCGGCGGCGCGAACCGCGCGCAGTGGTGCCACAAGCCGTTCGACGACATGATCCAGAAGGCCAAGGTCGTCAGCGACCAGGCCGAGCGCACCAAGCTCTACGAAGATGCGCAGGTGGTGTTCAAGGAGCAGGCCCCGTGGGCGACGATTGCCCATTCGGTCGTGTTCATGCCGATGTCGACCAAGGTCACCGGCTACAAGATGGACCCGCTCGGCTCGCACCGCTTCGACGGCGTCGATCTGGCCGAATAAGCGCTTCTGGCGCCCGTGAGGCGTCGCAATCGTCTCCCTCCCGCGTCGCACAGGCGCGGGAGGGAGTTTGCAAAGTCTGAGAAAAATGCTGCGTTTTCTCCTGTACCGGATCGGCCTGCTTGTTCCGACCTTTATCGGCGTGACGATCGCCGCCTTCGGCTTCATCCGCATCCTGCCCGGCGATCCGGTCTTGTTGATGGCCGGCGAGCGCGGCGTCAGCCCGGAACGCTATGAAGAATTAATGCGCCAGTTCGGTTACGACCGGCCTTTGTGGGAACAATATTTCGATTTCCTCGGCGGTATCGCCACCGGCGATCTCGGCAACTCCCTGGTGACCAAGAACCCGGTCTTCGACGAGTTCTTCACGCTTTTTCCCGCCACGCTGGAACTGTCGATCTGCGCCATCATCTTCGCCATGCTGCTCGGGATTCCGGCCGGCGTGCTGGCGGCCACGCGGCGCGGGTCGTGGCTCGACCAGACGGTGATGGGCACCGCGCTGGTCGGCTATTCGATGCCGATCTTCTGGTGGGGCCTTCTGCTGATCATCCTGTTTTCCGGCATCCTGCAGTGGACACCGGTGTCCGGCCGCGTCTCGCTGCTTTATTTCTTCCCGCCCGTCACCGGCTTCATGCTGATCGATAGCCTGCTTTCGGGCCAGAAAGGCGCGTTCACCTCCGCCGTGTCGCACCTGATCCTGCCCACCATCGTCCTCGGCACGATTCCGCTCGCCGTCATCGCCCGCCAGACCCGTTCGGCCATGCTCGAGGTTCTGGGCGAGGATTATGTGCGCACCGCGCGCGCCAAGGGGCTGGCGCCGGCGCGCGTCATCGGCCTGCACGCGCTGCGCAACGCGCTGATCCCGGTCATCACCACGATCGGCCTTCAGGTCGGCGTGCTGCTGGGCGGCGCGATCCTCACCGAGACCATCTTTTCGTGGCCGGGCATCGGCAAATGGATGGTGGATTCGATTTTCCGGCGCGACTATCCGGCCGTCCAGGGCGGGCTGTTGATGATCGCCGTGGTCGTCATGCTGGTGAACCTCATCGTCGATCTGCTCTACGGGCTGATCAACCCCAAGATCAGGTATTAGCATCATGGCCGACACCTCCACGACCGCTGCCGCCAAGCAGATCGATCCGCGCCTGGCCGTGCTGCGCGAGTTCTGGTTCTATTTCAGCGAAAACCGCGGCGCGGTGATCGGGATGTGGGTCTTCCTGTTCGTCGTCGCGATCGCGGTCTTCGCCGACGTGATCGCGCCCTACGGCGCGATCGACCAGTATCGCGACGCGCTCTTGAAGCCGCCCTTCTGGCAGGAGGGAGCCGATCCGCGCTTTCTGCTGGGCACCGACGCGGTCGGCCGCGATATGCTGTCGCGGCTGATCTATGGCAGTCGCTTTTCGCTGTTCGTCGGCTGCATCGTGGTGTCCGGCGCGCTCATCGTCGGCGTCATCGTCGGGCTGGTGGCCGGCTATGCCGGCGGGCGCGTCGACGCGCTGATCATGCGGGTGATGGACATCATCCTGGCCTTTCCCAGCCTGCTGCTGGCGCTCGCCCTGGTGGCCGTGCTCGGTCCGAGCCTCGTCAACGCGATGATCGCGATCGCCATCGTTCAGCAGCCGCACTACGTGCGCCTGACCCGCGCCGCGGTGCTGACGGAAAAGACCAAGGACTATGTCGTGGCCGCCCGGGTCGCCGGCGCCCGCCCGCTCAGGCTGATGTTCGTCACCATCCTGCCCAACTGCCTGTCGCCGCTGATCGTCCAGGCCGCATTGTCGTTTTCCACCGCGATCCTGGATGCCGCCGCGCTCGGCTTTCTCGGCATGGGCGCCCAGCCGCCGACGCCCGAATGGGGCACGATGCTGGCCGAGGCGCGCGAGTTCATCCTGCGCGCCTGGTGGGTCGTGACCTTTCCGGGACTGGCGATCCTGGTCACCGTGCTGGCGATCAACCTGATGGGCGACGGCCTGCGCGACGCGCTCGACCCGAAGCTGAAGAGGTCGTGAGCATGCATCTTCTGGAGATCGAGAACCTGGTCGTCGAGTTCGAGACCGCCGCCGGTCCCTTCCGGGCCGTCGACGGGGTGTCGCTGCATGTCGACGAAGGCGAGGTGCTGGCGATCGTCGGCGAATCCGGATCGGGCAAGTCCGTTTCGATGCTGGCGGTGATGGGTCTTCTGCCGTGGACGGCGAAGGTCACCGCCGACCAGATGCGTTTCGCCGGGCGCGATCTCCTGTCCCTGACCGCCAGCCAGCGGCGCAAGATCATCGGCAAGGATATCGCCATGATCTTCCAGGAGCCGGTTGCCAGCCTCAACCCGTGCTTTACGGTCGGTTTCCAGATCGAGGAAGTGCTGCGCGTCCATATGGGCCTAGACGGCAAGGCGCGCCGCGCCCGCGCGATCGAGCTGCTGAACGATGTCGGCATCCCCGATCCCGAACAGCGTCTCGGCGTGTTTCCCCATCAAATGTCCGGCGGCCAGTGCCAACGCGTGATGATCGCGATCGCGATTGCCTGCAATCCCAAGCTGTTGATCGCCGACGAGCCGACCACGGCGCTCGACGTGACCATCCAAAAACAGATCCTCGATCTCTTGATGAACCTGCAGATCGAAACCGGCATGGGCATGATCATGATCACCCACAACATGGGCGTGGTCGCCGAAACCGCCGACCGCGTCGTGGTGCAGTACAAGGGGCGCAAGATGGAGGAGGCCGACGTGCTGTCGCTGTTCGAGGCGCCCAAGCACAATTACACCAAGGCGCTGCTCGCCGCGCTGCCGGACAGGGCGACCGGCGACAGGCTGCCGACGATTTCCAGCATCTTCAACGAAGACGTGGACGGCGGAGCGCCGGCATGAGCGAGGTCGTCCTGGAAGGCCGCAACCTGGTGCGCGACTACCATGTCGGCGGCGGGCTTTTCTCGTCCGGCCGTGTCGTTCACGCGGTCAAGAACGTGTCGTTCAAGGTCGAGAAGGGCAAGACGCTTGCCATCGTCGGCGAGTCGGGCTGCGGCAAGTCCACGCTGGCGCGCATCATCACCATGATCGACGCGCCCACCGCCGGCGATTTGCTGATCGACGGCGAAAAGGTCGACCTCGTCAAGGACGGACTGACGCCGGAAATGCGCCGCAAGGTGCAGATCGTGTTCCAGAACCCCTATGGCTCGCTCAATCCGCGCCAGAAGATCGGCGACGTGCTGGGCGAGCCGCTGCTCGTCAACACCGCCATGCCGACGGCCGAGCGCCGCGACCGCGCCATGCAGATGCTGCTCAAGGTCGGTCTCGGCCCGGAGCACTTCAACCGCTACCCGCACATGTTTTCCGGCGGCCAGCGCCAGCGTATCGCGATTGCGCGCGCCTTGATGCTCAACCCGCGCCTGCTGGTGCTCGACGAGCCGGTGTCGGCCCTCGACCTGTCGGTGCAGGCCCAGGTGCTGAACCTGCTCGCCGACCTGCAGGACGAGTTCGACCTGACCTATGTCTTCATCAGCCACGATCTGTCGGTCGTGCGCTACATCGCCGACGACGTGATGGTGATGTATTTCGGCGAAGCGGTCGAATATGGCAGCCGCGACCGGGTGTTTTCCGACCCCCAGCACGACTATACCAAGACGCTTTTCGCCGCCACGCCGCGCGCCGACGTGGCGAGCATCAAGGCGCGGCTCGCGCGCCGCGCGGCGTAGTCAGTCGTCAACCGGCTTCGGCGGGCGTCCGCCGACCGCATCGGTGATGCGCGCGGCGGCGTCGCGCACCAGCGCGCCGTACCAGGCGTCCTTGTCGGGCGCCACCCGCACCGACGGTCCCGAGATGGAAATGCCGGCCACGGCCTCGCCATAGGCGTTGAAGACCGGCGCCGCGATGCAGCGCATGCCGGCCGTGCGCTCCTCGTCGTCAACGGCCCAGCCGCGCGCGCGAATCGCGGCGATCTCGTGTCCGAGCCGCGCCGGATCGGCGATCGTCTTGTCGGTGAAGGCGGTCAGGCCGTTGTCGCGGATGATGCGCTCGACCCTGTTGGGCGGCAGGAAAGCAAGCAGCGCCTTGCCGATACCGGAGGCGTGGACCGGCCCGCGGGTGCCCGGCCGGAAGAAGGCGCGGATCGGTTCGTGGGTCTCGACCTGGCTGACGAAGATCACTTCCCCGCCGTCGATGATGGCGAGATTGGCGGTTTCGCCCGTCGCGGCCATCAGTTCCTGCATCACCGGCCGGCTCTGCTCGACCATGCTGGTACGGCCCAGAAAGGTGCTGCCGATGCGAAACGCCTCCAGCCCCACGAACCACAGCTGCGTGTCCTGTTCGAACTCCACGATACCGTGTTTTTGCAGCGTGATCAGCACCCGGTAGACCGTCGACGGGGCCTGTCCCATCGCCGAGGCGATTTCCGACAGCGACAACCCGTTGGCGTCGGCCACGCGCTTGAGGATCGCAACCGCCCGGTCCAGCGACTGTACCGAGCCGCCCTGCTGCGTGCGATTGAAGGCGCGCGGCCGGCCGCGCGAGCGTTTGACGCGATCGTCGATCTCCATCGGTGTTACTCCAGTCCGCTGAAGTGCAAAAAAGTTTTCTGCTTGTTGGAAAAAATGAAAGCATAGAGAAAACAGTAGGTAAAGCGGAATTCTCGTGAAAACGAAAAAGTTTTTCAGAAAAATTGCGTCCTACCGCGCCGCAGCCTATCGTGAGGGGAGTTTGAAACAGTCATCGCCGGCGTGCCGACGCCGCGCGACAAGGCCGCGCGATGGAGGATGATCCATGTCGACCCAGAACCCGGTTTTCATACCCGGCCCCACCAACATTCCCGACCGGTTGCGGCGCGCCATCGACGTGCCGACGATCGACCATCGCTCGAGCCTGTTTGCCGAGGCGTTCAGGCCGGCCGTGGAGGGCGTCAAGCGCATCTTGAAGACGCGCACCAGCGAGGTGATCATCTTTCCGGCGACCGGAACCGGCGGCTGGGAAGCTGCAATCACCAACACGCTGTCGCCCGGCGACAAGGTTCTGGCCGCGCGCCACGGCATGTTTTCCCATCGCTGGATCGATTTGTGCACGCGCCACGGGCTCGACGTGGAGGTGATCGAGGCCGATTGGGGCGAGGGGCTGCCGGCGGACCGTTTCGAGGCGGCGCTGACCGCCGATACCGGCCATCGCATCAAGGCGGTTCTGGCCACCCACAACGAGACCGCGACCGGCGTGCGCTCCGACATCGCAGCCGTGCGCAAGGCGCTCGACGCGGCGCGCCATCCCGCCATGCTTTATGTCGACGGTGTCAGCTCGATCGCGTCGATGGACTTCCGCATGGATGAATGGGGCGTCGACCTGGCCGTCACCGGTTCGCAGAAGGGTTTCATGCTGCCGGCCGGCCTCGCCATTGTCGGGGTCAGCCCCAAGGCGCAGGCCGCGATGGAAACGGCACGCTGCGCGCGCTGTTTCTTCGATTTCCGCGACATGCTGTCGTCCTATCAGCGCGGCGGCTATCCCTACACCCCGCCGCTCAACCTGATCTTCGGCCTGGTCGAATCGGTCAAGATGCTGGAGGAAGAGGGGCTGCCCAAGGTCTTCGCGCGTCATTTCCGCATCGCCGAGGGCGTCCGCAAGGCGGTCGAGGCCTGGGGACTGACTCTGTGCGCGCGCGATCCGCGGCTTTATTCCAACACCGTCAGCGCCATCGTGGTCCCGTCGGGCCTGGACGGCACCAAGGTGGTGACCCACGCGGCCGACAAATACGGCGTCGCCTTCGGTGTCGGCCTCGGCGAGGTCGCGGGCAAGGTGTTCCGCATCGGCCATCTCGGCTCGATGACCGACGTCATGGCGCTGTCGGGCATCGCGACCGCGGAAATGGCGATGGCCGATCTCGACTTTCCCGTCCAGCTCGGCTCGGGCGTGCGCGCCGCCCAGGACTATTTCCGCGCCACCAACGGCGTCGCGCACCGCGTCACCAGCAAGGCGGCCTGACGATGGATACGGCAACGAGCATGTATATTCCCAGCTATGAAGACGTGTGCGTCGCGCATGAGCGCATCGCGCCGCACATCCACCGCACCCCGGTGATGACCAGTTCCTTTCTCAACGGGCAGTCGGGCGCCGAGCTGTTCTTCAAATGCGAGAATTTCCAGAAAGCCGGCGCCTTCAAGGTACGCGGCGCCTGCAACGCGGTCTTCGGCCTGTCGGACGCCGAGGCACGGCATGGTGTTGCCACCCACTCCTCCGGCAATCACGCCCTGTCGCTCACCTATGCGGCCGGCCGGCGCGGCATCAGCGCGACCGTGGTGATGCCGGAAACCGCGCCGAAGGCGAAGATGGACGCCGTGCGCGGCTATGGCGGCGAGGTGATCACCTGTGCGCCGAGCACCGAAGCGCGCGAGCGTACGCTGGAAGCGCTGGTCGAGCGTACCGGCGCGGAATTCGTCCACCCCTATAACGACCATCGCGTCATTGCCGGGCAGGGCACCTGCGCGCGCGAACTGCTCGACGAGACGGGCGAACTCGATGCCGTGGTCGCGCCGATCGGCGGTGGCGGCATGATCTCCGGCACCTGTCTGACGCTCGCCAGACTCGCGCCCACGACCAAGATCTTCGCCGCCGAACCCAAAAACGCCGACGACGCGTTCCGCTCCTTCAAGGCCGGCCGCATCATCGAGGACGACGCTCCGCAGACCGTCGCCGACGGGCTCAAGGTCTCGCTGCGCGAGCGCACCTTCCACTTCGTGTCGACCTATGTCTCCGACATCCTGCTGGTCAGCGAGGAGGAGATCGTCGCCGCCATGCGCCTGGTCTGGCAGCGCATGAAGATCGTCATCGAGCCGTCGAGCGCCGTTGCGGTCGCGGCCGTGCTGAAGAACCCCGGCCTGTTCGCCGGCCGGCGCGTCGGCGTGATCCTGACCGGCGGCAATGTCGATCTCGACAAGCTGCCCTGGATCGCGCGCGCCTGACCCCCGTCTTTTGTTTTCGAGGAGACTTTGATGACCATCAATATTCCCGCATCGGTCGGCATGCCGGTCGAGGAGGTCGACACGCCCTGCCTGCTCGTTGATCTCGACGCCTTCGACCGCAATATCGACACCATGGCCGGCTTCATGAAGAAGCACGGCCTGCGCCATCGCGCCCACGCCAAGACGCATAAATCCTCCGACATCGCCACCATCCAGGTCGAGCGCGGCGGGGCCGTCGGCGTGTGCTGCCAGAAGGTGAGCGAGGCCGAGGCGCTGGTTTCGGCCGGCGTGCGCGACGTGCTGGTTTCCAATCAGGTCGTCACGGAGAAGAAGATCGAGCGGCTGGCCGCCCTGGCGACCAGGGCGCGGGTGCTGGTCTGCGTCGACGATCTCGGCAATGTCGACGATCTTTCGGCGGCGGCGCAGAAATACGGCGTCACCATCGAATGCCTGGTCGAGATGGATGTCGGCGCCGGCCGCTGCGGGGTGCGCCCGGGCGCCGATGCCGTCGCGCTCGCCAAGAAGATCGACGCCGCGCCGGGGCTCAAATTCGCCGGCTTGCAGGCCTATCAGGGCAAAGCCCAGCACGTGCACGATTTCGAGGAGCGCAAGGGGCTAATCGACAAGGCGGTCGGCATGGTGCGCGACACGGTCGACCTGCTCAAGGCCGAGGGGCTTGTCTGCGACATCATCGCGGGCGCGGGCACCGGCAGCTATTATTTCGAGGGCGACAGCGGCGTCTATAACGAGCTGCAATGCGGCTCCTACATCTTCATGGACGCCGACTATCAGCGCGTGAAGGACGACAAGGGCGGCTTCATCGGCGAGTTCGACAACGCCCTGTTCATCTACACGACCGTGATGTCGAAGACCAAGACCGACCGCGCCATCTGCGACGCCGGCCTGAAGGCGCAAAGCGTCGACAGCGGCCTGCCGGTGATCTTCGGCCGCGACGACGTGACCTATATCGGCGCCTCGGACGAGCACGGGGTGATCTCCGATCCAGACAACAAGCTTCGCCTCGGCGACAAGCTGAAGCTGGTTCCCGGACATTGCGACCCCACCGTCAATGTCCACGACTGGTATGTCGGCATTCGCAATGGACGGGTGGAAGCGCTGTGGCCGGTCACGGCGCGCGGCATGTGCCTGTAGCCCTGCGATGAGCATCGCCAATGCCTTTGCCCGGCGCGCGCCCGAGGACGCGCGCCGGGCTGATTTTCCCTTGGACAGGAGAGTGAGCCCGCCCATGATCGTCATTCCCGAGCATCTGGTCGAAAAGCTGTTCACGGCCGAGGCCGCGTTCGCGGCGGTGGAAGCCGTGTTCGCCGCCATGAGCCGGCGCGAGGCGGTCAATTTTCCCGTCGTGCGCGACATGATCGGCCATGCCGATGCCGTCTACGGCATCAAGTCGGGCTTCGACCGCGCCGGTCTGGCGCTCGGCCTCAAGGCCGGCGGCTACTGGCCCAACAATGGCGACAGGGGTCTGACCAACCATCAGTCGGCGGTGCTGTTGTTCGACGCCGACACCGGCCGGCCGGCCGCGATCGTGTCGGGTAATCACCTGACGGCGATGCGCACGGCCGCCGCCAGCGCCGTCTCGATCCGCCATCTGGCGCGCGCCGACGCGCGCGTGCTCGGTATGGTCGGCGCCGGCCACCAGGCCGGTTTTCAGATGCGCGCCGCGCTCGCCCAGCGCGACTTCGACAGGGTCGTGGCCTGGAACCTGCATCCAGAAATGCTCGACCGGCTCGCCGGGGTGGCCGCGGAAGAAGGCGTGCCGTTCGAGGCCGTCGAACTCGACCGTCTGGGCGCGGAGGCCGACGTCATCATCACCGTCACCTCGAGTTTCGCGCCGATCCTCAAGCGCTGTCACGTGCGGCCGGGAACGCATATCGCGGCGATGGGCACCGACACCAAGGGCAAGCAGGAGCTCGATCCGGCGCTGGTCGCCGCCGCGCGCGTATTCACCGACGAGGTCGCGCAATCGGCCTCGATCGGCGAATGCCAGCACGCGGTCGCCGCCGGTCTGATCTCGCGCGAGGATATCGGCGAGATCGGCGCGGTCGTCGCCGGAACGGCTGCCGGTCGCCGGTCGGCCGACGACATCACGCTGTTCGACGGCACCGGCGTCGCGCTGCAGGACCTTGCCGGCGCGGCCAGGGTGGTCGAGCTCGCCCGCGACACCGGCCCGCTGGTGACGGTCGATCTCTAGCGCGTCACGAGATATCGATGAGGTAGTAGCCGGGGCCGGCGCGGTGAGCGCCGGCCCCGGTCGTCTTGCGCCGGGCGCCGCTCAGTTCCACACATCCTTCATGACGCGCAGCCAGTTGCCGGAGCGCACCTTGTCGATGTCGGTCTCGGAATAGCCGCGCTTTTTCATGCCGTCCCAGATCCGGGGCGTGTGCGCCAGGGACTGGAAATCGACGTTGAGCCGGTTTTCGTAGGTGTACCAGTCGCCGAGCACGCCGGTAATGTTGGGGCTGTAGCCGTTCGGCCCGTAGGATTTGTCCCATTTTTCCGGGCTCGGCACCTGGCCCTCGGTCACGTCGCTGGCAAAGGCGACGTGCTCGATGCCGCCGACCTTCACGTGATGATCGATGTGGTTGAGATAGTCGTCGAGCGTCGGCCGCTGGTCGTGCCGCACGGCCGGGGACCACATCACCGCGCCGATCAGCCCGCCGGTCTCGGCAATGGCGCGGATATGCTCGTCCTTCTTGTTGCGCAGGCTGGGGCAGACGGCAAACGCGTTGGCGTGGCTGACCACCATCGGACCCTTGGCGGCGGCGAGATAGGCGCTGGTCGTGCGGTGGCCGCAATGGGACAGGTCGATGATCAGCCCAAGGCGCGTCATCTCCTCGATCCACTCGACGCCCTTCGCCTTCATGCCCTTGTCGGCGTCCTTTTCGAACGGCGCGCCGTAGCCGAGCGCGTTCTCCTCGTTGTAGGTCGGCTGCAGGATCCGCACGCCGAGACGCTTCATGGTGGCCAGAAGCTGGAGATCGTCTTCCACCATCATGGAGTTCTGCGTGCCCAGAATGTAACCGAGCTTGCCGTCACGATGCGCCTTCTCGATGTCGGCAACGCTTGTCACGACCGTGGCGATATCGCTCATCGCGTCGATCCTTGCGCAATTCGCCTCGAGTTCGACGAGCGAATCCGCCAGCCCGACAAAGGGTGACATCGCCGTGAGGTTGATGGCCGAAACGCCGCCCTCCAGCGTGCGCAGGGCCTGTTCGCGGGATACGGCGGCGCAGTTCAGCCCGTCGATCGTGATTGGGCGCGGCGCGCCGGCGGTTGCATTCATCTCGTTGCCTCGTCTTGCTGGTTTGAGGGTAGAATGAGCGGTTATTTTTCGCGGTAATTGACCCACAGCGCCTTGGCCGGTCGATCGCCCGCGTTGCGGAACTGATGGGGCCGGTTGCTGTTGAAACGGAAACTGTCGCCTTCGCCGAGTATGTGTTTCTTGCCATCGACGATCAGTTCGATGCCGCCTTCCATCACGAAGCCGGCCTCCTCGCCGCTATGCGCGTAGGCCTCCTCGCCGGAACCGCCGCCCGGCTGCAGCGTGATGATGAACACGTCCAGTCTCGGAATGCGGCTGAACGGCGTCAGCAGTTCCTTGCACGCGCCGGAGTCGGCAAGGTCGATCCGCTTGCGTTCAGAGGGGCTGGCGGTGATGCGCTGCCCGTCGTCGCTGGGCGGTTCGGCCGGAAAGACATCGCCGATACTGACTTCCAGGGCCTCCGCGATGCGGGCGAGCGCCCGCACCGAGGCGGAGGAAAGCCCGCGCTCGATCTGGCTGAGGAAGCCGATCGACAGGCCGGCCCGCTGCGCGAGTTCTTTGAGCGAGCGTCCGCGAACCCTGCGCAACTGCCTGACGCGATTGCCGACGGCAATGTCCGTCCGTCGCTGGGCGTCGTCGAGGGAAGCTTTTTCCGCGCGTGAAGCCTTCGGCACGAAACTACCTCATCGTGAATTACATTCTGATAGTGATCATATTCGTGAAATTTTTGTTTGTAAATTCACTCAGTCGCGAATAGCATCGAAAATGTTCAGTCGTCGAGGGGCGTCGCCGCGAGGTGGGCAGCCGACATCGCAGACGCGACTGTGAACCGAAACAATGGGAGCCGCCAATGAAAAAGATCATCCGTAAATTGCTGCTTACGAGCATGCTGAGCGTCGCGACGCTCGCCGGCGCCTCGGCCGCGACGCTCACGGTGGCGCAGAACTTCGACCCGCAGACCCTGTGGCCGAACGGTACGACGGCGTCCGACAACCTCAACGCGGGATCGGCCATCGTCGAGGCGTTGTTTTGGGTGGATCCCCACGGCGAGGAGTTCAAGCCGCTGCTGGCGACGTCCTACGAACTTGAGGATCCCAAGACGATCCTGGTGAAATTGCGCGATGGCGTGCAGTTCTCGAACGGCGAGGCGATGAACGCCGACGCCGTGATCCACAGCTTCAACATCTTCGTCGACAAGGAAAAGAGCCCCGCTTACGCGCGCGTTTCCGATCCGTTCGACAGCATTGAGAAGGTCGACGATCTGACGGTGCGCATGACGCTGAAATATCCTTTCCCCCCGATCGAGCTCGCCCTGAGCCAGCTTTACATCACGCCGCCCGGCTATTGGAACGAGGTCGGCCTGGAGGCCTACGGACAAAAGCCGATCGGCACCGGTCCGTTCGTGTTCGACAGCTGGGCGCGCGACGACCGGCTCGTGATGAAGGCCAACGACAAGTACTGGGGCAAGCTGCCCGAAGGTATCGACGAGGTCGTCTGGAAACCGGTTCCCGACGATATCGCCCGTGCCGCCGGCCTGACGACGGGCGAGTACGACATTGCGTCCAACCTCGCCGTCACCTCCGCGATGGAGGTCAAGGACAATCCTGAGGTCGATCTGGTGCCGGTGCCGAGCTACCGGATCTATCAGATCATCCTGTCCTCGCTCGAGGAGCACGAGAGCCCGCTCATCGACAAGAAGGTCAGGCAGGCGCTCAACTATGCCGTCGACAAGCAGGCCATCATCGACAGCCTGTTCTTCGGCAATGCGGTGGCGCTGAACGGACAGGTTCTTCGCAAGCCGCAGATCGGCTTCAATCCGGACCTGAGCGACTATCCCTACGATCCGGACAAGGCCAGGGCGCTGCTGGCGGAAGCCGGGTACCCGGACGGTTTTGAAATAACCTTCAAATTCCCGTCGGGCCGCTATGCGCAGGACCGCGAGGTTTCCGAAGCGGTGGCGGGCATGCTGAGCGAGGTCGGCGTGAAGGCCGACATGGTCGCGCTCGAGCCCGGCGAATTCCTGCGTCAGTTGCGGGCAAAGGAATTGCAGCCGATGGCCTTCGTGGGCCTCGCGCCGCAGGACGACCCCGATCTGCAGGTCGCGCAGTATCATTCCACCTGGCGCTATTCCTACATCAAGAATGCCGAACTCGATGCGCTGATCGACGCCGGAAAGCAGGAGATGGATCGCGAGAAGCGCGTTCAGATCTACAAGGACGCCATGGCGCTGATGCATGAGGAGGCGCCGATCATCTTCCTGTATGGCGGCGTGGATTTCTACGGCACCTCCGCCAAGCTCAGCAACTTCATGGCGCGTGGCGACGGTCGTTTCTTCCTGTACGACACCGCCTTGAGCGAATAGCCGTATTGGCGCCGCCCGGAGGCAGATGCTTCCGGGCGGAGGCCGGTGCCTTGCCTAAAAAGACAGCCCCGCCACCTGATCGGATACGTCGATGCTGCAATACGTGGTCCGAAGACTGATCCTCACCCTTCCGGTCCTGCTCGGAATCCTGCTGATTTCGTTCATGCTGACGCATATTAGCGGCGACCCGACGGATCTGATCCTGGCGCCGGACACGCCCGACGAGGCGCGCGAGCTGTTTCGTCAGAAACACGGGCTCGACCAGCCGGTCTGGGTCCAGTTCTATCAGTTCTGCGTTCACGCCCTGCAGGGCGATTTCGGCGACTCGCTCCGTTTCAACCAACCCGCCGTCACGCTGGTGCTGGAGCGGCTGGGCGCGACGACGGAACTCGCCGCGACCGCGATGCTGCTGGCCATTCTGATCGGCATCCCCGCCGGTGTGGTCGCCGCGTACCGCCGCAACACGCCGACCGACGCCACCGTGCGGGCGGTCACCCTGATGGGGCAGGCCGTGCCGTCCTTCTATCTCGGCATCCTCACCATCATCATCTTCGCCGTGTGGCTGCGCTGGCTTCCCAGCGGCGGGCGCGGGACGTGGGCTCATCTCATTTTGCCGGCCTCGACGCTGGCGCTCAACCTTGTCGCGCTGATCGCGCGGACCACCCGTTCGTGCATGCTCGACGTTCTGAACCAGGACTATATCCGCACCGCGCGCGCCAAGGGCCTGGGCGAGAGCTGGATCGTCTGGGGCCACGCGCTGCGCAACGCCTTCATCCCCGTGCTGACGGTGATCGGTCTTCAGGTCGGTCTGCTCATGGGCGGCGTGGTCGTGACCGAAACCGTCTTCTCGTGGCCGGGGGTTGGCCGGCTCGCCATCCAGGCGATCTATGCGCGGGACTACCCCGTCGTCCAGGCGGTGGTGCTGTTCTTCGCCGTCATCTTCGTCGGGGTGAATCTGATCGTCGACCTTCTTTATGCCGTGCTCGACCCCCGCATTGGATACCGGTAGGCGCTCATGACCTCGACCACCACTCTCTCGCAGGAAAGCCACGACGACCTGCCGCCGCGCCGCAGCCAGAGCCGTATCGTCTTCGCGCGCCTGCTGTCGAAACCGGCCGCCGTGTTCGGCATGGTCATCGTCGTCATGCTCGTGGCCTGCGCGCTCGTGCCCGACCTGATCGCGCCGCATGATCCCTATGCGCAGTCGCTGATACGGCGGCTGAAGCCGCCATCGTTCCTGGATCGCGGCGTCGAAGGGTACTGGCTCGGCACCGACCATCTCGGCCGCGACACGCTCTCGCGCATCATCCACGGGGCCAGGACGACCCTGCTGGTCAGCCTGTTCGCCGTTATTGTTTCCGCGGTCGCCGGTATCTGGGCGGGACTGGCGGCCGGCTTCTTCGGCGGCCGGACGGACGCGGTGATCCTGCGTCTGATCGACATGCAGCTCGCCTTCCCGGTCGTCCTGCTCGTCATCGCCATCGTTGCGGTGGTGGGGCCCTCGCTCACCAACCTGATCATTCTGATGGGGCTGTCGGCATGGCCGCGCTTCGCGCGCATCGTGCGCGGCTCGGTGCTTTCGGTCCGCGGGCTGGAATATATCGAGGCGGCGCGGTCGATCGGCGCCGGCAAGCTGCGCATCATGCTCCGGCACATTTTGCCGAACATCCTGTCGGCGATCATCGTCTATGCGAGTTTCGAGCTCGCCCGCATGATCCTTCTCGAAGCGACCCTCTCATTCCTGGGGCTCGGCGTTCAGCCACCGACGCCGACCTGGGGCGGGATGATCAATGACGGGAAGAACTATCTCTCGATTTCGTGGGCGGTGTCGCTGTTCCCCGGCATCGCCATCGCGCTGATCATCCTGGCCTTCAACCTGCTGGGTGACGAACTGCGCGACGCCCTCGATCCCCAACTCAGCCACGATTGAACCGCAGCTATGCCGGAGGACCTTGCCATGGACCAGATCGCCGCCCGCAACCATCGCGAACGCACGCCGGTCGTCGACGGCCTCAATTGCGCGATCCTGACGCGCGACCAGTTCCAGCGCACTCTCGACGGCCGGGTCGCGGCGATCAATCTCACCTCGCTGCGGCCGGCCAACGATCTGGCGGCGTCGATGAGCGACCTGGCCAAGGCGCTCGCCGTGGCGGCCGCCAACGCCGATCTCGTTTCCATCGTCACCTCCGTGGCGGAAATCCGCCAAACTGCCGAGCAGGGCAAACTGGGCATCATTCTGGGCACCCAGAACTCGACGTTTCTCGAACACGACCTGTCGCTGATCCGGGTCATGCAGCGCGCGGGCGTGCGCATTATGCAGCCGACCTACATGGAGCAGAACGCGCTCGGGTCAGGCATGCTGGCGCCCGAGCCCGCCGGCCTGACCGCCAGGGGACACGAGTGGGTGGCGTTGATGAACGAGGCCCGCATTCTCATCGACCTTTCGCATGTCGGCTATCAGACCGCGATGGACGCGGCAAAAGCGTCGAAGCGCCCGGTCATCTGCAGCCACTCGAACGCCCGGAAACTGTGCGACAGCCTGCGCAACATCCCCGACGACCAGATCCGGGCCGTGGCCGACACCGGCGGAACGGTCGGTGTGACGCTGTGGCCGCCGATGCTGCGGCACGCCACGCGTCCGACGCTGGAGGATTTCTTCGCCCAGGTGGACTACATGGTCAATCTGGTCGGCATAGAGCACGTCGCCTTCGGCAGCGATTGCTCGGAGCAGACCAAGACCGAGGAAGAGTGGCAGTCGAGTTTCGGCCCGCGCGGCATTTATCCGCAGGTCACCGGCGTCCTCGGCGACTGGTTCGTTTTCACGCAACGTTTCACCGAAGGGTATGAAAGCCTGGCTCATACCGGCCGGCTGATCGACGGTCTGGCCGCGCGCGGCTACAGCGAGGCCGATGTCGACAAGATCATGGGCGGCAACCTGCTCAGGGTCTACGAGGACGTTTGGGGACGATGACCACACCCGCGACGAAACCCGACCGCTCCGCCGACGCCGAGATCAAACCGGTGCTGAACGTCGCCGGGCTGAAGGCGCGCCTCTTCCTCAAGAGCGGCGTCCTGCCGGCGGTGGACGACGTCTCCTTCTCGGTGATGCCGGGCGAGACGTTGTGCATCGTGGGCGAATCCGGCTGCGGCAAGAGCATGACGGCGCTGTCGATCATGCGGCTCCTGCCGCGTCCGGTGGGGCGCATCACCGGCGGTTCGATCACCATTGACGGGGTTGGCGATCTGACGGGATTGTCGGAACACGCCATGCGGCGCGTTCGCGGCAACGATGTGTCGATGATTTTCCAGGAGCCTATGACCTCGCTCAACCCGGTGTTCAGGGTCGGCTACCAGATCAGCGAAGCGATCCGCGTCCATCACGACGTCTCCGCCGCGGAAGCGCGCGAGCGCGCCATCGACATGCTCGAGCAGGTGCGCATTCCCCTGCCGGCCGAGCGCTACCGCAACTTCCCCCATCAGCTCTCCGGCGGCATGCGCCAGCGGGTGATGATCGCCATGGCGCTGGCGTGCCGGCCCAAGGTGATGCTCGCCGACGAACCCACGACCGCGCTCGACGTCACCATCCAGGCGCAGATCCTGAAGCTGATGAACGAGCTGAAGCGCGAGATCGGCATGTCGCTGGTGCTGATCACCCACGATCTCGGCGTGGTCGCCAAAATGGCGCAGCGCGTTCTGGTCATGTATGCCGGGGTCGTGGTGGAGGAGGCGGACGCGCAAACCCTGTTCGACCGGCCCCTGCACCCCTATACGCAAGGGCTGATGCGCTCGATTCCGCGTCCCTCCGCCCGCAAGGACCGCCAGCAGGAGATCGACACGATCAAGGGCACCGTGCCGGCGCTGAGCGCGCTGCCGCCGGGATGCCGCTTTTCCGATCGCTGCGCGATGGTGCACGAGCCCTGCCGCAAATGGGAACCGCCTCTGGCGGTGCCGGACGATATGGCGTCGCCGCCCGGCAAAGTACGCTGCTGGTTGCATACGAGGCCGCCGCAATGACGACATCCCTGCTCACCGTGAAAGGCCTGAAGCGGCATTTCCCGACCGCGGGACCGCTGTTTGGACCCAAACCCACGGTCAAGGCGGTCGACGGCGTCGACCTCGTGGTCGGCGAACGCGAAACGCTCGGCCTGGTCGGCGAGAGCGGTTGCGGAAAATCGACGCTGGGACGCCTCATCGCGCGGCTCGACGACCCGACCGCGGGCGAAATCCTGTTCGAGGGAAAGGATATTGCCGGTCTCGACGACCGCTCCCTCCTGCCGGTGCGCCAGTCGATCCAGATGATCTTCCAGAACCCGTTCGCATCGCTCAACCCGCGCATGACCGTGGGTGCGATCCTCGAGGAGCCGCTGATCATCCATCAAAAGGGCGATCGGGCCAAACGGCGCCGACGGGTGGCGGAACTGCTCGATCAGGTCGGCCTGCGGCGCGAACATGTCGATCGCTATCCGCACGAGTTTTCCGGCGGACAGCGGCAGCGGATCGGGATCGCGCGCGCGCTGGCGCTGGAACCGAAGCTGATCGTCTGCGACGAGCCGGTCTCCGCGCTCGACGTGTCGATCCAGGCGCAGATCATCAACCTGTTGCAGCGCTTGCAGCGCGAACTGGGAATCTCTTATCTTTTCATCTCGCACGATCTGAGCGTGGTGGAGCACATCTCCGACCGGGTGGCGGTGATGTATCTGGGCCGTATCGTGGAGGAAGCGGAGGCCACCGAGATCTATCGCAGGCCGTTGCATCCTTACACAGAGGCCCTGCTGTCCGCCCACCCCGAACCCGATCCCAGCGCCGTTTCGCACGAGATCATCCTGGAAGGCGGCGTTCCCAGCCCGGTCAACCCGCCCGCGGGCTGCCATTTCACCACGCGCTGTCCCTACGTTCGGGAAATGTGCAGCCAAACCACGCCGCCGCTTGTCGAGCACGAGCCGGACCACAGGGCGCGCTGCCTGCGCCTCGACGAACTCGACGGAAACCGGATCACGGAGCGATTTCGCCTGATATCACAGTGAGACGCGGCGTGACCCGAGCCTGACCGCCATGGCGCCACGCCGGCCCGCGCCGGCGTTGGCTGTTGTCGGCGATCAGCGCCGCGCGCGGCCCGCGGTGCCTGCACCGCACCGCCACGCGCTCCCGCCAGACCGCGGATCCCGGCGGTCGACCACTCCCTTCAAAGAGGAACGACCCTAGAACCGTTCTGCTTTTCACGGAATCGCAGTCCGGCTCTAACCTATTGTTCTAACGCGTTTCCGAACGGCGAGCCGGCTTCCACTTCGCCTGGAAACGCTTTAGGCGACGTCGTGATCGGCCTGATTCACGAAGATCAGAACGCCGAGTATGGCCATATAGAATTTGAACGCGGCGTCCTGCCCATTCCACGTACTGGACTGCCACATCAAGAACCATTCCCCGCCGACGACCATGAAGCCGAAGAACCAGACGCCAAAACCGATCGTGGCCGCGGCGATCACCCATTTCTTCGATGCGTTGAACGCCGCCGCCGATCCGCTGCGCGCGCCGATCATGGCCAGAGCCCCGACCAGAAACAGCACGAAAGTTGCGCCTTCGCCGAAAATGATCAGCCAATAGGCCGCGTTCCACATCCACGGTGTGGTGATCGCACGGTACATTGCCGCATTGCCCTCAAAAGTCGTATCCATGCTCAGCACATGCTGCACGAAGGCGAAATTGGAGCCGTAATCGGTGATATTGTTGAAGGTGACCATGAACGCAAATGCCGCCAGTGCCAGCGTCATCAGGATTTTTGCATAGCGTGCGGTCATGAAACAGTGCTCCGGTTGATCGTTGTTCCGGCCCGTGCCGGCATCTGGTTGTCATGGCGTCCGCGGCCCGATGCGAGCGCGCGGCGCGTCTTGGGGCGACCGTAACCGGAGTTTCGGTTAAGTCCAGCGACAGGAGCGCTCATATGAGGTTGTCAACCAGATTAACCGCGACCGCCGAGCGGGAGGCGGTTCGCAGGGGCCTGACGACCCGGCTCGACGGACTGGTCCTGGACGCCTGGGTGGCGCGAGGCGATCACGTCGAACTCGAGACGGCGGATGGCTCGGCGGTCTTCGTCGTTCACGCGCGGCGCATTCGGGTTGCAGCCGACGCCTCGATCGAACTGGTCGTGACGCTCGATTATCCGCTCGGGCCGGGAGGTCGATAGGCAGGGCTCCGTTTCGCTGCCGGCCCGGCCCGAGCTTTACGTGCTCCGCCGGACGTTGACCGGGAGCGCTCGAGCCCGGCGCAGCCTGGCCTGCCATTTGGCCTCGTTCGCACATGAAGCCCCGGCCTGGCCGAAGAAGGCAAGTCCAAGCCGTGATCGATGTTGTCGTATATGACCCGGGCGGTTGCAGGATGCAGATATCAAGCCGCTCACCTATCGCATGTTGGAGAGACGACGAGAACGGAGCAGCCTTGGAGGACGTTTCGCAGCCTGCAGCAAATCCATCTGCTGGCATTGGAGAATGGTGCCGCTTGCGTGACTCGAACACGCGACCCCATCATTACGAATTGTTTTTCGCAATTATTTCAGATATTTAGACGCCCTACTATTCTGTTGGACCCTATTGGACAAGCCGTTGGGCTGACTCCGCTTTCGGGGGCTGAGGGGTAGCACAGGGTGTCACCCGGTTGCCACCCGGTTCACCCCGCTGCCCTACTCGCAAACTACTAATCCCGATCCGCCCTACTAATCGGCGATCTGCACCCCTGCCCCCGGACCTCCCCCTATCAACGGCGCTCATAGTTCGGGCCGGGGAGCGGAACGGGTGGATGTCGGGATGTCGGGGATTCCCCAATCGCGATCATTGGGTTAAGACTGACTCGTCCGCGCTACTTATGAGAGCGTCATAGGGGGAGATTTTTACAGTATGACGCCCTTTCAATCTAATCCGATACTTAACACGCCCTATGCGGAGCCGACCCAACATTGGATTCTTGATTCAAAAGGACAACCCACGGGCGATGTGCGGCAAGGCCGTCGCGATCCAGGTTATGTTGTTCCGGTTGCTGCCCCGCGCCGCTCGAGTTCGCAATCGGAACTGAACCTTGGCGCAGATCAGGTCGCGACGCAGAACACCTTGGTGAAACTGGTCCGGCCCGAAGTCGATCGCTGGCGGACACTGCCGCCGTCAAAATGGAATGTGACACCCGAGACAGAACGCCTACTGCGTTGGTGGCGCGACACTTCCGTCCGCGAGTTCCCCTTCTTCTTCTGCCAGCTCGAAGCTGTTGAGACGATCATCTGGCTGACCGAGGTGGCGCCCAAGTCTTATCGCGAGGAACTGATCGCGGCCAACGATACGGCCAATCCGGGGCTTTTCCGCATCGCTGCCAAGATGGCGACCGGCTCGGGCAAAACGACAGTCATGGCATTGCTGATAGCATGGCAGGCGATCAATGCTGCGCGTCGCCCGACCAGTAGCCGGTTCACCAATGGCTTTTTGCTGATCGCGCCGGGCATCACCATCCGTGACCGCCTCCGCGTGCTCCAGCCCGAGGAGAGCGGCAACTATTTTGAAGACCCCAAGCGACGAATCGTGCCGCCTGAAATGCTGGGCGACCTTCGCAAGGCGCGCGTGGTGGTGACGAACTACCACGCGTTCCAGCCGCGCGAGACCATGCCGGTCAAGCCCGAGGCACGGAAGCTTCTGACTGACCGTGGCGAGGAACCCAAAAAGTTCCTCGAAACTGAAGGCCAGATGATCCATCGCGTGGCCGGTAAACTCATGGGGCTGAAGCGCATCATCGTCCTGAATGATGAGGCGCACCACTGCTATCGCGAGAAGCCGGGCGACAGCGAGGAAGGCACGCTCGGCAGCGAGGAAAAGGACGAGGCGAAAAAGAACAATGAAGCCGCACGTGTCTGGATTTCCGGTGTCGAGGCGGTCTCTCGGAAGCTGGGCGTGCAAGCCGTCTATGACCTCTCCGCCACGCCGTTTTTCCTTCGTGGATCGGGTTACCCCGAGGGCACCTTGTTTCCTTGGGTCGTCTCCGACTTCACGCTGATGGACGCCATCGAATGCGGCATCGTGAAGACGCCGCGTCTGCCGGTGCTCGACGACGCCGTCTCGGGCGATATGCCGAAATACCGCGCGCTCTATGCCAACCTTCCCAAGAATGCGCTTCCCAAGAAGGGGCGGCGCAAGACGGCGAATGAGCTTGACCCGGAAGAACTGCCTGAACTTCTGCGCGGCGCGCTCGAAGCCCTCTACCGTCATTACGAAACGACGTTTGAGGAATGGAAGGCAGCGGGTATTGACCGCCCGCCAGTCTTCATCGTGGTGGCAAACAACACCGCGACCTCTAAGCTCATCTACGATTTTATCTCTGGCTATGAGCGCACCGAGGCAGTGGGTGAGGAGACCAAGTCCCGGCTCATCGAAGGCAAGCTCAAGCTGTTCTCCAACGTCACCGAAAACGCGCGGTGGCGGGATCGTCCGCGCACCGTGCTGCTCGACAGCGAAGCGCTGGAGGCGGGCGATTCTTTGCCCGATGACTTCCGTAAGGCGGCGACCAAGGAGATCGAGGAGTTCCGCGCCGAAGTCGCGCGTCGCGACGGTGCTGCGGCGGCAGAGAAGCTGACCGACGCGCAAATCCTGCGCGAGGTGATGAACACGGTCGGCCAGCCGGGCAAGCTCGGCGGCGATATCCGCTGCGTCGTCTCGGTGTCCATGCTCACCGAGGGCTGGGACGCCAATACGGTCAGCCATGTGCTCGGCGTTCGCGCCTTCGGCACCCAGCTCCTGTGCGAGCAGGTCGTGGGGCGCGGGCTTCGCCGGGTCAGCTATACCCCGAACAAGGACGGCTTCCTGCTGCCCGAATATGCCGACGTTCTGGGCGTGCCGTTTGATTTCACCCAAAGCCCGTCGCCGGCGAAGATCACTCCGCCCCCGCGCATGACCCGGGTGCGGGCCTTGCCCGAGCGGGCCGCGTGCGAAATCCGCTTCCCCAACATCTCCGGCTATCGCGTCGCCTATCCGCCCGGCCCGCTGGTTGCGAACTTCACAGACGATTCAAAGCTCACCGTCACGCCGGACGACATTCCGACCACGACCGATGTCGAGCCCATCGTCGGCGAGGGGATCGAAATCACGCTCGACAATTACGAAGCCCAGCGGATGAAGTCGGTCTATTACGCCGTCGCGGGTTACACGCTGCGCCGCTATATCCGCGAGGATTCCAAGCCCAAGGCCTTCACGCCTGGCGAGGAGCTAGATCAGTCCCCGGCGTCGGAAATCCCGCTGCACCGTTTCGGCGAATTGCTGAGGATCACCGAGCGCTGGTTTGACGAATGCCTCACCTGCTATGGCCAAAACCGGGAGGCGATGAAGCGGCTCTTTCTCTGGCGTCCCTTGGCGCAGAAGGCCGCCGAGCGCATCGCAAGGGCATGCGCGCCGTCTTCAGCCGAGGAGTTCGTGCGGGCGATTCCCAACCCCTATAACGAGGAAGGCTCGACCCGCTTCGTCGACTTCGCTACCTCCAAGACCGACTTGTTCAAGACCAGCCCAGATCTCTGCCAGATTGAATATGTCGTGGCCGATCAGGACTGGGAGAAAGCCTTCGCCGAGGCCATCGAGCGCGAGCTTTCAGACGTCTGCCGCGCCTATGTGAAGAACCACAATCTCGGCTTTGAGGTGCCCTACGAGTATCGCGGCGAGACTCACCGTTACCGTCCCGATTACATCCTCTCCCTCGAGGACGGCAATGGGGCCGACAATCCGCTGAACCTCGTCGTTGAGGTGAAGGGGCGGCGCAGCGAGCAGGATGCGGCCAAGGCAGACACCATGGCGACGCGCTGGGTTCCGGGCGTCAATGCGCTCGGCCGCTTTGGGCGGTGGGTGTTCGTGGAACTCGACAATCCCTATACGTTCGCAGGCGGCATCCGGTCGTTCCTCGCGGCAAATCAGAAAAAGAAGGCCGCCTAGTGCTCTACCGTTTCGATGAAGCCATCCGGGCCGTCGTTGGCCAGATCGTGTCTCAGACTGATGATCTTTGTCAGCGAATAGGCCGTTCCGTTCATGACGAAGATGATTTCACCTCGCGCATGGCTGACCGGATTGAACGCAGTGTCGACGGCGCTTTCGTGGGCGGCATGAACTGGCGTGTCGAAACACGCAAATTCCCATGGCGTGGTGCGGGGGCGGAAGAAAGCCTGTTCGGAGCCGATCTTGGCTTGGTCCTGAGAATGTCGGGAAAAGACTTTGATGTCTCAAAAGGATACCTGATCCAGGCCAAAATGCTTCAGGCTTTACCCTTGGAGACGACGGGCAAGGCTCCATTCACCAAAAATGATCGTGTTTTTGAACAGTGCGACAAGATGCTGGGCATAACTTCCGAGTCCTATGTTTGGTTTTATTCTCAGATGGGGATTTCAATCATTCGTGCCGGCTCCATGGTTGGCACTGACCCCAAGCGAATTCCTGAGATGTATCGCCAAAGTCTGCATGGTTTCATGACCCGCGCGTTCATGTCCTGGAATGGCGATTACAGTCTCGGAGATCTGAGCAAAAACAGCCTCGAGATGATGACAGAAGAATACCGCGTGAAGCAGGCCGTCCTGATCCACGCTACCGAAGCGCGGGAAGAGGGATAGGATTATGGCCAAGAAACCCAAACCGCCCCAGGACGTCGAGAGCTACAAGCATGACGGCGCCAAGCGCACCATGATCCCTACCGCCGAGCAACAAGGCTTTGTGCGTGAGGAGGAGGCACGGCCGATCAAGCTGCGCTGGCCGCGCAATCCGGACCTTGATCCCCAGCTTGTCTGGCGCGGCAAGGATGCCGAGGACGCAGGCGACCTCTATGTCGATGCGCCGCCGGTCTACATTCAAGAGAAGATCCATCCGCGCGCCATCATCGAGCGGCTGAAGCGCGAGACGGCGGCGCGGCGCGAGGCCGCCGCCGACATGCCTGACCTGTTCGCCGATTTCAACGGGCGACCGGAAGACCTTGAAGCCCGCACCGAGTTCTACGCCCACGAGCAGAACTGGCAGAACCGCATGATCCTCGGCGATGCGCTGATGGTCATGGCGAACCTTGGCGAGCGCGAGAATCTGCGTGGCAAGGTGCAGTGCATCTACATGGACCCGCCCTATGGCATCAAGTTCAACTCGAACTGGCAGGCGTCCGCCACGTCAACGAATGTAACTGACGGAAAAGCGTCGGACATGAGCCGTGAGCCAGAGGTGATCCGCGCGTTCCGCGACACCTGGAAGGACGGAATAAACTCCTACTTGTCCTATCTCCGGGACCGGCTGACCGTGGCGCGCGACTTGTTGAGCGAAACCGGTTCGATCTACGTCCAGATCGGTGACGAGAATACCCATGTCGTGCGTAGCCTGCTCGATGAAGTTTTTGGACCCAAGAACTTCATCAGTCAGATTGCATTTCAGACGACGACGGGTTTTCAGACCAACTTCCTCAGCAATATGTCAGATTTCGTGCTCTGGTACGCGAAGGACAAGGACCGTGCGAAGTTCCGTACGCCGTTTTACCGCAAGTCATTTGTGCTTGGTGAGGGTAATGCCCGCTGGCTAATGTTTGATGACTTCACGTATCGCGGCGTGAGTGCAGCGGAGAGGAGGGCGGAGGTTGAGGTCCCGCAAGACGTGCGGCCCTACCAGCCCGATAATTTGATCTCTCAGGGTCGCGCGAAGGAACGACAGCCTTTCGTGTTTCGCGGTAAGAAGTATGACACATGGGAGAAGAATTCGCATTGGAAAGCCAATTTTCCGGAGGGAATGGAGAGGCTCGCCAAAGCGGGCCGCATCCACGTCGCTGAGAATTCAATTCGCTATGTCCGCTATCACACTGACTTTGATGCAGCGGTCTACGGAAACATGTGGACTGACACTGGGTCGGGTAATTTTACCGATGACAAGATCTATGTCGTCCAGACCAATGCAAAGGTGATTGAGCGCTGTCTGTTGATGGCATCTGATCCGGGCGACTTGGTCTTGGACCCGACATGTGGTTCTGGCACCACCGCGTATGTTGCTGAGCAGATCGGGCGGCGATGGATCACCATCGACACGTCACGGGTGGCGCTGGCGCTGGCACGTGCCCGGCTAATGGGCGCACGCTATCCATACTACATACTCCGTGACACGGAAGAAGGCGCCAAGAAAGAAGCCGAGCTTTCAGGTAAGCCGATAGGCAGCTATTCGGCGAAGCCCGATGTCCGGCACGGCTTTGTTTATGACCGGGCGCCGCACATCAAGTTGGAGACAATCGCCAACCTCGCCCAGATCGATGCCATCTGGGATGAGTGGCAGGCCACGTTGGGGCCGCTGCTAGATGAACTAAACACGGCATTGGGCGAGACATGGCAAGAGTGGACTGTCCCCAGCAAGGCGAATGAAGATTGGCCCGAACCCGTAAAAGAAATCCACGCAAAATGGTGGCAAGCGCGCCGCAGGCGGCAGGCCGAAATCGATGATGCCATTGCAAAGGCCGCCGATGATGAACTGCTCTACGATCGGCCGCACGAGAACCCGAAGGTCGTCCGCGTCGCCGGACCCTTCACCGTCGAGAGCCTGTCGCCCTATCGCGTGATCCCGTCCGAGGATGACCCGGAAATCCTCGACATGCTGCGGGGCGAAGATGGCGAGCTTCCCGAACGCTTGTTGCCGAAGGAGCAGACCGATTTCGCGCAGGTGGTGATGGAGCACCTGAAGAAAGCAGGCGTGCAGAACACCAAGAAGGGCGAGCGGCTGGAGTTCGACAGTATCGAGCCATGGCCCGGCAAGGGCTATGTCGCCTTCGAGGGCCGCTATGAGGAACGCGGCGCCACCCGCCGCGCCGCCATCGCCATCGGCCCCGAATATGACGCGGTGGGCTATGAATTCGTGCGCCGGGCGGCGCTGGAAGCGCGCGACGCCTTCGACATCCTGATCGTCTGCGGCTTCCAGTTCGGTCCCGAGGTGGATGACAGCATGCTCAATTTCGGGCGGCTGACAGTGCTCAAGGCGCGGATGAACCAGGACATCCGCATGGGCGACAAGCTGAAGAACACCGGTGCGGGCAATCTCTTCGTCGTCTTCGGCGAACCCGACATCGCCGTGCGCGACGCCGGCGAAGGCAAGATCGAAGTGGAGATCAAGGGCGTCGACATCTTCGACCCGACCACGGGCGAGGTGAAGTCCTCCAACGATCCCGCCGAGGACATCGCCTGCTGGTTCATCGACGATGACTATGACGAGGAAAGCTTCTTCGTCCGTCAGGCCTATTTTCTCGGCGGCGCCTCAGGCGATCCTTACAAGGCGTTGAAACGTGCGCTGAAAGCCGAGATCGACGAAGACGCGTGGTCCACGCTGCACACCACCGTCTCCGCTCCCTTCCCGCGCCCGGACAACGGCCTGATCTGCGTGAAGGTGATCAACCATTTCGGCGACGAAGTGCAGAAAGTGTTCAGGGTGTAGCAACGTGCCGCGACGCAGTATCACCGACGAGGAAATCGGCCTTATCAAAGCGATGCTCGCGCGCGGGATGAAGAACCGCGACATCCAGTTCTACTTCAACCGTCAGGACCGCCCCGTGAATTCGGGGCGGATCACCGGTATTCGCAATGGCAGTTATGGGCCTGACGTAGCGCAGGCAAGCGAAGCCGCGCTCGACGCCTTCCTGGCGACCTTCCAGCCTGCCGAAGTCGGTGTCGTAATCGAAGGTGCTCCGGCTGGTCCACGCTCCATTCATGAACAGGCACACGCCCGTTTCGTGCAGCGTGACGATGGCCATTGGTATCTTGCGGATGGCGAGACAACAGAACAGGAATGCAAGGCGGAGTTTGACCGTAAGAAACTCACTCCGCTCATCAAGGCGATTGCGGCTCTGGCGAACAATCGCGGCGGTTTCCTGTTTGTGGGCGTCACGAATGATGGATGCCGGGTCACAGGCCTGCCGGATGACAGCTTTTCCAAGCTGGACATTGCCGCGTTGTCAGATGCGGTAAAGACCTATCTGACCCCGACACCCGTCTTCACCAAGCATGAGCTGGATGTCGACGGGCACCATGTGGGCGTCATCCATGTGGAGAAGCAGGCGCTCCCGCCTGTGATTGTGAAGCGAGACGGGGACGGCCTGCAGGAGAGCGCGATCCTTTACCGCTATCCGGGCCAATCCGGAAGGATCAAGCCCGATGACTTGCTCGCCTTGCTGCAGGAACGTGATCGAGCTGCAGAAGAGCGATTGCTGGACGTCGCAAGCCGGGTGTCTTCCATCGGCACCGACAAGGCCTTGGTCGTTGACACTGAAGAGGGCGTTATAGACGCAGGCCAATCGCAGATTACGATAGACCGTAAACTGGCAGATGAGCTTACCTTTATTCGAGAAGGCGAGTTTCAGGAAAAGGATGGCGCGCCGACGCTGCGGCTTCTTGGGGAAGTGAGAACTGTCGACGCGGCAGGAGAAGTTCGGGAGCGGATTGAGCCAAGGAACCTGACCGCCGAAGGCGTCTTGCGGGCATTCTTGAATCGTGAGCGCGTCCGCTCCCCCTTGGAATATGCTCTCTACTCGGCGCACTCGCAGCGCCAATGGCTGCCCCTCTTCTATTTCGTGGCAGCGAGCGAAGTGTCCACTGCGGACGTCGCCGAAAAGCTGTCCAGTTTGAACGCAACATATCCTGCGAGCCGAGATGCGGCGATTGCCCGGCTGAGGGGCAGAAAATCTGCGCGCCATGCGACATCGGGTCGTCCTGCAACCCTCGTTGTCCAGATTACGGACGGGAATGTCCCAGCTTTGCCCGAAGACCCGCATGCGGACAATGCGATAGCGCTCGCCATCCAAGCACTGCCTGACGGCTTTACAAACACCGAGCCGCTATTTGGCCTTTTGCTGGAGCTGTATGAGCGAGCACAAGGGAGCGGTCAGCGAGAGAGAAACCGAAGAAGCGCAATTTTTCGTGCAGCCTGCCGACTGGACGAACTTGCCTACGGCCCTGGCTAAATTGAAACTCCCGATGCTCATGTGCGCCCCCTCGCGCATGCGCGCGTGTTGGACATAGCGTCCCGGTCATGGACAGGATGTCTTTTTGTGCAATAAGTATCTGATATAACTAGTAATTTCACGTTATTGACGTTAGTTTGAGGTGAGGCCGGAAGGAGGTCTCACCATGCCAAGCCTACGTCTGACGCGTCAGTCCGTTGACGCACTGCCCCTCACCCAGAGCGGACAAACCTTTTATCGCGACACGCTTCTGCCGGGCTTCGGCCTTCGGGTCGGGCGGCAATCCAAGGTCTATTTCGCCGAGGGTCAGGTGGACCGACGCTCCTGCCGGGTGACCATCGGCAGGGCCGATCTGTTCGCCGCCGACATCGCCCGCAAGAAGGCGCTCACCCTGCTGAGCGAGATGGCCGAGGGGCGCAACCCCAACGCCGAGAAGAAGCAGGCGATCACGTCCCGCGTTACGCTGGCCGATGCCTTTGACGCCTTCTTCGCCGCGCGTCCGCACCTGTCGCCGCACACGGTGCTGAACTATTCGCGCTCATCCCGTATCTATCTCAAGACATGGCGGAAAAAGCCGGTCAATGAAATCACCCGGCAAATGGTGCTCAAGCGACATCAGGAGCTATCGGCGGAAATCGGCAAGACCACGGCGAACAATGTCATGCGGCATCTGCGGTCGGTCTATAATTTCACCGCCGCGACGCATGACGATTTCCCGCCCAATCCTGTCACCATCCTGACGCAGGCGTGGGCATGGCACCGCGAGCAGCGGCGGCAGACCTTGGTGACGGCGCAGGACCTGCCCCAATGGTGGAAGGCGGTCATGGCCGAGCCGGACTATGCCCGCGACTTTCTTCTGATGGCGCTGTTCACCGGCATGCGCCGGGGCGAATTGATGGCGCTGCGCTGGGAGAATGTGGACCTGACCGCGCGGACGCTGCACCTGCCCAGGACGAAGAACGGCGACCCGCTACACCTGCCCTTGTCGTCCTTCCTTGTGGACCTGCTGACCGAGCGAAAGAAGCAGGCAGGCGAATCGGCCTATGTCTTCCCCGGTCCCGGCAAGCAGGGGCACCTGATGGAAACCAAGAAATTCCTGCTCCGGGTCAGCGCCGGATCGGGCGTGGCGTTCACGCTGCATGATCTACGGCGCACTTTCATTACCATCGCCGAGAGCCTCGATGTTCCGTACTACGCGCTCAAGCGCCTGCTGAACCACCGCGCCAGTGGCGACGTGACGGGCGGCTATATCGTCGTGAACGCCGAGCGCTTGCGCGGGCCGGTGGAACAGGTCGCGGCCCGGATACTGGAGTTGGCCGATGTCAGGCAGTGACTCCACCTATCTTGCGCCGTTCGGCGATGGATCAAGCGTGCTGGAACGCGTCCTTCTGGCGATCATCAAGGCGCACACGACGCCCGAGACCGAAGGCCGTCAGCAGGAACGGCTGGGCACGGCCATGAGAGCGCTTGTCGGGCCGGTCACGGAACGCGAGCGGCAGATTGAACAGGCGGTCCGCTACATGGTTCGGGAGCGGCAGCGGGACATATGCGCAGCGGAAATGGCCGCAATACCATGCAGCCGAACGGCTGCTGCGACCTCAGCCCGTCCGATTGCGCAACTGGCCGAAGCGGCGGCGTGTCAGGTCGTGGGCTGTTCCACACCTGCCGAGCTTCGCGCAGTTGCGCGGCTTCTCTGTCAGCGCTACCGCCTGTCCGTCCAGACGCGCCCGATGGAGCCTGACCCCATCACCGCAGCGCTGGAAGAAGAAGCCGTCGGGCGCATATTGGCGGAACTAGAGGAATGGGGTGTTTCTGCGCGCTACTGATCGAGGCGGCACATCGCGCATAGAGATCAATCGCTTAAGAGCTAATCGTTGGACCGGCTTTCGCGGAACGCCCCTTCAGATTGAAAACACCAGACTGGTCTGCCATTATAACCGCAGATGCCTTCACAAGCATCTGCCGGACATGTCCGGTTGCGGTGGGTGACCTATAGTATGGCCCCCGATTGCGGGTGAGACTCCCGACCGAGGTGGAGAACGATCGCCGAGATTTCAGGCATTGGCTTCAACCAATGCGTGCTCGCACGCTTCACCTCGAAAGTCTCAGCTATGCAAACCGCAGCATTGTCTCGCGCCCATACTGATGGCGCGTTTGCTCCCGCAATCCAGACGCAACCCCGCCACCCCGACCGGCTCCTGACGACCGGTCAGGTCGCGACCCTCACCACCATGAGCGAGTCGTGGCTGTGCAAGGGACGGGTTTACGGCTGGGGACCCAAATACATCCGCTTCGGGACCTCGGAAAAGGGCGGCGCAATCCGCTACCGCTGGTCGGACATTTTGCTCTACGTCGAGCGGAATGTCTGTGATCCGGAGGCTGGTAGCCATGACTGATTTCAGCCTCACCGCGGAACAGCAGTTCGCCTCGCCCTCCGGCGCGGCGGTCTTTTATAACCGGCTCGGCTGGGAGCCGCTCGTGCTCCCCGAGCGCAAGAAAGCGCCGAAGGGCAGGTGGGGCGATCTGCCCCGCCTGTCCGACGAAGAACTGTCACGCAAGTTCGGCGCGACCAATAATGTGGGCATCGCGCTGGGCGACAGATCGGGCGGGCTGGTCGATCTCGACTTTGACTGGCCCGAAGCGGCGCGGATCGCGGAAGCCGTCATACCGGATTTGCCAAGCTTCGGTCGGGCGACATCACCCCGGAGCCATCGCCTCGCCCGGTGCATGCTGCCGAAGAACCGACAATACAAAATCCCGCCCGGCGCGGCGCACCTGTTCGAGGTGGAGCGGTCTGTTGTCCTGGAGCTTCGCGGCGATGGGCTGCAGACCATGGTCCCGCCATCGGTGCACCCGAACGGCGAAACTGTGCGCTGGCACGAAGACCCGCGCAGTGTTCCCGACGCGGACCCCGAGGACGTATCGCGGCGTACGGGGGTAACGGCTGCCCTCGCCGTGGTGCTGTCCAAGTATCCTGTGGCGCGGGGCAATCGCGACAATATCTGTCTCGCACTGACAGGCGTTCTGGTGCGCGCGGGATGGGGTGATGATGACGTTGACCGCTGGGTCGAACATGTTGCGACGCTCGCCGGCGACGAGGAAGCAGCCAAACGCGGTGGCAAGGCCGCTGCGGCACGTGAACGCCTCGATGCGGGCGAAGACGTGTGGGGCATACCGGCGCTCTGCGAGCATCTCGGCATCGAGCCAATGATGCACAAGCTCCGGGAATGGCTTGGCATCTCCGGCGACGAACCAGACGAGGACGGCGCGGCCATCCTCGTCCGTCCCGGCTTCCTGCCACAAGCGGTCGACGCGGCGGAAGCGGCTCTGCTTGCTGCGGGCGTGCCGATCTACCAGCGCTATGACAGCCTTGTGCGCCCTGTCCGGCTGACCGTCAGCGCCCAGGAAGATGGCGTCGGTCGCGACAGCGGCGCGCTGATTCTTCAACCGGTCGTGGCGGCATGGCTCCGCGAGCAATTCGCGCTCACATCGAAATGGTTGAAGGAGAAAGACGGCACGGTCAGGCGCGTTGATCCGCCCGCGCAAGCGCCGATCGCCTTTCTGGCCCGTGTGGGCGATTGGCGGGTTCCGTTCCTTCAGGGTGTGATCCAGAGCCCGACGCTCCGGGCGGACGGGACGGTGCTGCAGGAGCCGGGATACGACCCGGCTACCGCTCTGCTTTACGATCCGGGGAATGTGGTGTTTCCGCCGGTCCCTGAAGCACCGACCAAGGCCGACGCGGAAAAGGCCATCGCCATCCTCGCCAAGCCGTTTCGCGATTTCTGCTTTGCCAGCGAGGCGGACAGAAGCGTAACGCTCGTCGCAGTGCTGACAGCACTGGTCAGGCCGATGTTTCCGTCTGCCCCGCTGTTCGCAATCGATGCGCCAACGGCAGGGACGGGCAAATCGCTGCTTGCCGAGACGATCGGTGTGATCGCGACAGGGCACAAGCCGGCGATGCTGTCGCAGGGCTATAATGGAGAGGAGGATCAAAAGCGGCTGTCCTCGGTGCTTATGGCGGGTGATCAGGTCATCATCATCGACAATTGTGACCGGCCCATTCAGGGCGACTTCCTGTGCTCCATGCTGACGCAAGAACGAGTACGCCCGCGCATTCTCGGCAAATCGGAGATGCGGACGCTGCCGACACGCTGCCTCGTCATGGCGACAGGAAACAATCTGACCCTCTCTGGCGATGTCACGCGGCGCGCGCTGATCTGCCGGATGGACCCCGGTATGGAACGACCGGACCAGCGCCAGTTCAACTTTGATCCCCGTGTCGAGGCGCGCGCCAACCGGCCCGAACTGGTCATGGCGGGACTGACCGTGTTGCGCGCCTATATCGGGGCGGGACGTCCGCAGCCGCGCGACACAATCGGTTCGTTCGAAGCCTGGAACCTTGTGCGCGAGGCTATCGTCTGGCTCGGGCATGACGATCCGGCCGATACCCGTGAGCGCATTCTTGCCGATGACCCGGCGAAGGCGGTGCTGCTTGATCTGCTTCGCCTCTGGCGGTCAGCCTTGCAGGACCGCCCCGTGACCCTCGCTGAACTGGCAGCGATGGCGGATAAGCAGGGTAAGGGACCGGCACAGGACCTTGTCGCCGAGCTGATCGCGACGACGCGGTATCAGCACTTCAACGCGCGAAGCGTCGGGCGGTTTCTGGCCAAGCATGTCGACCGGATTGTCGGTGGTCTGGTGCTGCTGTCCGAATCCGATGGCTCCGGCGTGAAGTCCTATCGTGTTCGAGATGTGAGCGCGTCAGCGCGGCCCGGAAAGGACGCCGAGCCATCGCCGTTCTGACGATGGCGGCGACCGGGAAACCATAACCGGGTTTGACAGGGTATTACAGGTTTGCGCCAACAGCGCGCTACCGCTGCAAACCCGCCTAACCCCTCAAAACCACAAAGCCCGGCAGGCATGGCGCTTGCCGGGCTTTTGCATGCCCTCAGAGGCGCCTCAGACGTCCGAGGCGGGCGGTTTGGGCAGGGTGTGGGGGTGTACGCCCGGCAGGGGCAGCACGGTTGCCTCGGGCCGCTCATCGGCCACCGCTTCCGCGCTCTGATGAGCATGGATTCGCCAGATGCCGGTCTCATCGGCGAACACCGTATAAGCGAGCACCCCGTCCCCGGTAGGCGCTGCAGACCGGCTCTTGAGCCGGTAATCGAGACCGAGCCAAAGCGCGCCCAGCGCGAAGGCCGGAGGCACGATCCGCCACAGCGTCTTCATCCAGTCCGACAGCGACTGGTAAGTGTCGAAGAAATCCTGCCAGAAATTGTAGCTTTCCAAGGTGGTCCGCTCCGTTCAGCAGAACCATTATATCCTAAAATGGGATAATCCGAAACTGGGATTATTCATCTGGCTTCCGGAAGTGGAAGCCATGACCAAAAGCCTGCATACGCCTGAATATACAGCCCTGCTCCGCACTCTGATCGATGCGCGAAAGCGAAGCGGCATGACGCAGCAGGATGTGGCTGACAGGCTTGGAAAGCCGCAATCTTATATCGCCAAAGTCGAAGGCGGGGAGCGGCGTTTGGATGTCGTCGAATTCATCTCGCTGGCGAAGGCGATAGGCGAGAATCCGACAGCGCTCTTCGACCGGCTTCTTGCCGCGCTCGACGCCATACCGGATTAGTAGGGTCTAGCAGTACACCAAGTCGCAGGCTTGCAATTGCCTGTTGTTCTGATTGTTGATTAAAAATCAAAGATTTGGCTGGTGC
The DNA here is from genome assembly GCA_039973095.1 of Nitratireductor sp. Lineage (GTDB taxonomy): Bacteria > Pseudomonadota > Alphaproteobacteria > Rhizobiales > Rhizobiaceae > Mangrovimarina. Next base: position 405,097 of record JBDWLQ010000005.1, read on the forward strand.
CGCTGATAGGACTCGAACCTACGACCCCATCATTACGAATGACGTGCTCTACCAACTGAGCTACAGCGGCCTGCCAAACGCAGAGCGACCTACTATCGCCCTACTATATTCTTCATGTTCCCGCCTACCCACTGGCTTCGAACGTCATTCTCTAGCGGACCCGCTAATTACGAATGATGTGCTCTACCAACTGAGCTAAAGCGGCCCTACGCCAGCGTCTGGATGAGCCGACGATATGGTGTGCGGGTGATATCGGCAATGACGGCCGATTTCAAGCGTTCTGTGGCGACAAATCCGATCTGGGCCATGGCGCGCGCGCCATGGGGTGTTGCCGGTGGCGGGCCGGCGTCGCGCGCCGTTGCCGCCGCTGGGTCCATGCGACCAAATTCCGATCGCGCGCACCGGAAAAACAAGGCTGTGCCAATGGACTCTCCGTGCCGCTGCGTTAATCTCCGCATCAGCCTTTCTGCACTACAGATCGCGCGGTTTTCAAAACGAAGCGCTTTGGAGGAGGATCGATGTCTGAAGTTTCGATGAGTGTGAACGGTCGCGAGGTGTCCGCGACGGTCGAGGGCCGAACGCTGCTGGTCCATTTCCTGCGCGAGCATCTCGGCCTGACGGGCACGCATGTTGGCTGCGACACCTCGCAGTGCGGCGCCTGCGTGGTCCATGTCGACGGCAAGGCGGTCAAGAGCTGCTCGATGCTGGCCGCCCAGGCAGCCGGCAGCCGGATCACCACGATCGAGGGACTGGCCGACGGCAACGATCTGCACCCGGTGCAGGCGGCCTTCAAGGAGCATCACGGGCTTCAGTGCGGGTTCTGCACGCCCGGCATGATCATGGCCGCGACCGACATGATCGAGCGCCACGGGCCCGGCAATCTCGACGAGGCCACGGTGCGCGCCGAGCTCGAAGGCAATATCTGCCGCTGCACCGGCTACCACAATATCGTCAAGGCGATCCTGGCCGCGTCGAACACGATGGCCAAGGGCAAGGGCAAGGCGAAGAAGGCGGCATGAGCCGTGGCCGGTTCGACGGCGGGCGGGCTTGTCCAGCGGCGCCCCTTGCCGGGCGCTCTGCCCGGCGCTGCCGCCGAGCGGGATGAACGCGGTGTGAGCCCAAGATTTCCGGGAGGATACGAAAATGGGTGTTGAAGGTATCGGCGCGCGGGTGGCGCGCAAGGAAGACAAGAGATTTATCACCGGCGGCGGCCGTTATGTCGACGACATGGTGGTGCCGGGCATGAAACATGCCGCGTTCGTGCGCTCGCCGCACGCGCATGCCGAGATCAAGAAGATCGACGTCAAGGCGGCCAAGAAGATGCCGGGCGTGATCGACGTGCTGGTCGGCAAGGAACTCAAGACCGACGGCATCGGCAATCTGATCTGCGGCTGGATGGTCCATTCCAAGGACGGTTCGCCGATGAACATGGGCGCCTGGTCGCCGCTCGCCGTCGACCGCGTGCGTTACGTCGGCGACGCGGTGGCGATCGTCGTTGCCGAAACCAAGGGCCAGGCGCGCGACGCCGCCGAGGCCGTCGAGGTCACCTACAAGGAAAAGAAGGCGGTCACCGACGCCGTCTCGGCGCTGAAAAAGGGCGCGCCGCAGCTTCATCCCGAGGCGCCCGGCAATCTGATCTACGACTGGGAGATCGGCGAGGCCGAGGCGACCGACAAGGCGATCGCCGCCGCCGCCCATGTCACCACCTTGCAGATCGTCAACAACCGGCTGGTGCCGAACGCCATGGAGCCGCGCGCCGCACTCGGCCATTACGACAAGGCGGAGGACCATTACACCTGCTGGACGACCTCGCAGAACCCGCATGTCGCCCGGCTGGTGATGAGCGCCTTCTACAATGTCGCGCCTGAGAACAAGCTCAGGGTGATCGCGCCCGATGTCGGCGGCGGTTTCGGCTCCAAGATCTTCATCTATCCCGAGGAGATCGTGTGCCTGTGGGCGTCCAAGCGCACCGGCGTGCCGGTCAAATGGGTGGCCGACCGTACCGAAAGCTTCCTGACCGACGCGCATGGCCGCGATCATGTCACCGAGGTCAAGCTCGCCTTCGACGCCAACAACAAGATGACGGCGATGAAGGTCGACACGATCGCCAATTTTGGCGCCTACATGTCGCTGTTTTCGTCCTCGGTGCCGACCTATCTCTACGCCACCTTGCTGTCGGGCCAGTACAATATCCCGGCCATCCACTGCAATGTGCGGGCCGTCTACACCAACACCGCGCCGGTCGACGCCTATCGCGGCGCCGGCCGCCCGGAGGCGACCTATGTGGTGGAACGCGTCGTCGAAACGGCGGCGCGCGAACTGGGCATCAGCCCGGCCGAACTGCGGCGCAGGAATTTCATCACCGAGTTCCCGCACCAGACCCCGGTGATCATGAATTACGACGCCGGCGATTACGCCGCCTCGCTCGACGCGGCGATGAAGGCGGCCGACTATGCCGGCTTCGAAACGCGCCGCGAGCAGGCCAGGAAGGCCGGCAAGCTGCGCGGCATCGGCATGAGCTGCTATATCGAGGCGTGCGGCATCGCGCCGTCGGCCGCGGTCGGTTCGCTCGGCGCCGGCGTCGGCCTGTGGGAATCGGCCGAGGTGCGCGTCAACGGCGTCGGCACCATCGAGGTGCTGACCGGTTCGCACTCGCACGGCCAGGGCCACGAGACGACGTTCTCCCAGCTTGTCTCCGATCGTTTCGGCGTGCCGCTGGACTCGGTCTCGATCGTGCATGGCGACACTGACAAGGTGCAGATGGGCATGGGCACCTACGGCTCGCGCTCCGGCGCGGTCGGCATGTCGGCGATCGTCAAGGCGCTCGACAAGGTCGAGGCCAAGGCCAAGAAGATCGCCGCCCATCTGATGGAGGCCGACGAGGGCGATATCGTCATCGAAAACGGCGAACTGAAGGTGGCCGGAACCGACAAGACCGTGCCCTGGTTCCAGATGGCGCTCGCCGCCTACACGGCCCACAACCTGCCGGAAGGCATGGAGCCTGGGCTGAAGGAAGGCGCCTTCTACGACCCGGCCAACTTCACCTTCCCGGCCGGCTGCTACATCTGCGAGGTCGAGGTCGATCCGGAGACCGGCGACACCGAGATCGTGCAGTTCGTGGCGGCCGACGATTTCGGCAACATCATCAATCCGATGATCGTCGAAGGCCAGGTCCATGGCGGCATCGCCCAGGGCGTCGGCCAGGCGCTGCTGGAAGGGTGTCACTACGACGATAACGGCCAGCTGATCACCGCCAGCTACATGGATTACTGCATGCCGCGGGCCGACGATCTGCCCTCGTTCCAGGTCTCGACCTCGAACACGCCGTGCCCGTCCAACCCGCTCGGCATCAAGGGCTGCGGCGAGGCCGGCGCGATCGGATCGCCGCCGGCCGTCATCAACGCCATCACCGACGCGATCGGCAACAACGATCTGACCATGCCGGCGACGGCGCAGAAAGTGTGGTCGATACTGAACGCGGCGAAACATTGAGGACGAAACCCGTGCGGGGACGCCTGCAAGCCAGGCCGAGCGTGGTCGCGGACATTGCCCGTCGGGCGCCGCGGCCCACGCCCCCGCAAACGGCCGGCGCGCAGGTGCGCGCACGGACCGCAAGCGAAAGGAATGTCAGATGTATTCGGTAAACTATCACCGTGCCTCGTCCGTGGCCGATGCGGTCAAGCTCCTGAAAAAGGCCGAGGACGGACAGGTCGTCTCGGGCGGCATGACGCTGATCCCGGCGATGAAGACCAGGCTCGCCGCCCCATCCGATCTCGTCGATTTGCGCCATGTCGACGAGCTCAAGGGCATCAAGGTCTCCGGCAAGACCGTCACCATCGGCGCGGCGACCACCCACGCCGACGTCGCCGCCAGCGACAAGCTCGCCAAGGTCTGCCCGGCGATCTGTCATCTCGCCGCCCATATCGGCGATCCGCATGTGCGCCATATGGGCACGATCGGCGGCTCGCTCGCCAACAACGATCCGGCCGCCGACTACCCGGCCGCGATGCTGGCCCTCGACGCCACCATCGTCACCAACAAGCGCGAGATCGCGGCCGCGAAATTCTTCAAGGGCCTGTTCGAGACCACGCTCAAAGACGGCGAGATCGTTACCGCCGTCACCTTCACCGCGCCGGCCAAATGCGGCTACGCCAAATTCCCCAACCCGGCCTCGCGTTACGCCATGACCGGCGTGTTCGTCGCCAAGGGCAAGGACGGCGTGCGCGCCGCGGTCACCGGCGCCGGCGATGACGGCGTGTTCCGCTCCAAGGAGATCGAGGCGGCGCTGGCCAAGAAGTTCGACGCCGCCGCGCTCGAAGGCGTTGTCGTGCCGTCGCGCGACCTGATGAGCGACATCCACGCCTCGGCGGAATACCGCGCCAATCTGGTCGTGGTGATGGCCAAGCGCGCGGTCGCCGCCGCCAACGCCTGAACGGCGTCGCGACGGTCGCCGAAACGCCCGTATCGATACCCCCGCCGTGCGCGGGGGTATTTTTTCGGCTTGCTTGCCGCGGGGGAACGGATTGGCAGGCATCAACGATCCTTGCCGGTGGACAGGGGGCGGCAAAACCGCGTAATTCGGCCTGCCGCCCGATTGTCGATCCGCAAACCGGAGTAAACCCATGGTCCGCCTGTGCCGGCAGCTCGCCGCTGCCCTTCTTGCTTTGTCGGTTGCCGGCCTTTCCGCCACTTCGGCCACGGCCGATCCGCTCCTCGACGAGACGGTTTCGTTCGCCGCCGAGATCTTCTTTCTCGACGTCGACGTGCCCGGCGTCGTCGTGGCCGCCGTCAAGGATGGCGAGACGACGGTGGTCGGGCTTGGCGAGACCCGCAAGGGCAACGGTGTTGCGCCGAGCGGTGACACGGTGTTGCGCATCGGCTCCATCACCAAGGCCTTCACCGGCGCGATGCTAGCCCACGCGGCCGCCGCGGGCGAAGCCGGCTTCACCGATCCGGTCGCGCCGCTCCTGCCCGGCGCGCTCGGCGCGGCGGCGGCCAAGCGCCCGGCGATCAGCTTGGTCGATCTCGCCACACATGCCGGCGGTCTGCCGCGCGAGGTGCCGCGCACGCCCGGTCCCGACGCCGATCCGTTTTCCACCATCACCGACGACGCTTTTGCGAGCTGGCTCCAGGACAACGACTTGCTGTTTAGGCCGGGCAGCGCCTTGCTTTACTCCAATTTCGGCTTCGACCTTCTGTCGGCGGCGCTGGCCACGGCAGGCAAGAAACCCTACCCGCAACTGCTTGCCGAACGCGTTACCGGTCCGCTCGGCATGGCCGACACGCGTTTCGATCTCGCGGGCGACATGGCCGACCGGCTGATGAGCGGCCACGGGTTCGATGGCGCGCCGCTGCCGGATGTGCCTTCGGGGGCGGTGATCACCGGCTCCGGCGGCCTGCGCAGCACGGCCAACGACCTGCTGCGCTGGCTGCAATGGCATCTCGACGCCGCCGCCGACGGGCCGTCCCGCGAGGCGCGGTTCCTCGATCACGGCGTCTATGTTCAACGCGACGGGCTGGAGGCCGTGGTCGGGATGGATGAATCCGGCCGCATGGACGGCATGGGGCTTGCCTGGGTGGCGATGAACGCGACCGGGCAACGCCCGTTCATCCTGCAAAAGGCCGGCGGGCTGCAGGGACAGATGTCTTATCTCGCCTTTGCGCCGGAAAAGCGTGTCGGCATCTTCGTGAGCATGAACAAGTTCGATTTTTCCGCCGCCTACGCGATGGCCGCGTTCGGCAATCAGCTCCTCGTTGAACTGGCCGGCGATTGACGTCGGTCCTCGGCCGCCGATGCGCGGCAAGGCGGGCAGGCGCACTGGCCGCGCCGCTTGCCGGCCTTGGCCCATTTTGCGGCTCAGGCTTGGTGACTAACCTCAAACGATGACCAACGACCGACCCCTTCTCGGCATCGCGCTGATGACCGGCTTCTGCGCACTGGCGCCGCTGGGCGATTCGATCGCCAAGATCCTCGGCGACACAGTGCCGCTGATCCAGCTTCTGCTTGTGCGTTTCGCCCTCCAGGGTCTGCTGCTGCTGCCCTGGGTCGGCTGGCGGACGATCCGGCCGGCGCTGTCGCGCCGCTTCCTGTGGCTGACCGGACTGCGCACGGTTTTCCACATGATCGGCATCGGGGCGATGTTCGCCTCGCTGCGCTACCTGCCGCTCGCCGATGCGATCGCCATCGCTTTCGTCATGCCTTTCATCATGCTGTTGCTCGGCAAGCTGGTGCTCAAGGAGGAGGTCGGCCCGCGCCGGCTCGCCGCCTGCGCCGTCGGTTTCGCGGGCACGCTGCTTGTCATCCAGCCCAGTTTCCAGACTGTCGGCTGGCCGGCTTTGTTGCCGCTTCTCGTCGCGGTGGCGTTTTCCTTTTTCATGCTGGTGACCCGCCAGCTCGCCCGCGAAAGCGATCCGATCGCGCTGCAGGCGGTCAGCGGCCTGATGGCCAGCGTCGTGCTGGCGGTCGCGGTCGGCATCGGCTGGCGCTTCGCCATCCCCCACCTGACGATGATCGCTCCCGACGCGACCGAGATCGCACTTCTGGCCACGATCGGCGTCCTGGGCACGTTGGCCCACCTGCTGATGACCTGGTCGCTGCGCTTCGCGCCGGCCTCGACGCTGGCGCCGATGCAATATCTCGAGATCCCGTTTGCCACCGTCATCGGCTGGGTGATCTTCCGCGATCTTCCCAACGGGCTCGCCGCGCTGGGGATCGCGATCACCGTCGCCGCCGGGCTCTATATCGTCGTGCGGGAACGCAGCCTGGCGCGGGCGCAAAAAACCGTGTCGCCGGCGGCCGCGGAATAGAAGGGCAGGGCCTGAAAGACCGCTTTACGCCTGCAGCGCGTCGACCAGACGCTCGGCGCCGTCGCGGAACGGATCGACGGTCGGCAGCCCCATCCGGTCTTCGATGGCCGACAGGCACCCGGCCGCCTCTTCCGGGCTCAAGGCGGCGGTGTTGACTGAAATGCCTGTCACGCGGACCTCGGGATTGACGATCCGGGCGACCGACAGGGAAAGGTCGCGCAACTCTTCCAGCGATGGCAGCCCGTAATGCGGCAGGCCGCGCATATGGGTGCGGGTCGGTTCGTGGCACAGCACCAGCGCGTCGGGCTGGCCGCCGTGGATCAGCGCCATCGTCACGCCGGAAAAGGACGGGTGAAACAGGCTGCCCTGGCCTTCGATCAGGTCCCAGTGGTCGTCGTCATTATCCGGCGTCAGCCATTCGACCGCGCCGGCCATGAAGTCGGCCACCACCGCGTCGAGCGGGATGCCCGAGCCGGTGATCAGGATGCCGGTCTGGCCGGTGGCGCGGAATGTCGCCTTCATCGCCCGGTCGCGCATGGTCTTTTCCATGGCGAGCGCGGTGTACATCTTGCCGACCGAGCAATCCGTGCCGACCGCCAGACAACGCTTGCCCGCGCGCTTCTTGCCGTCGGCGATCGGGTAGGTGTCTTGCGGCACGCGAACGTCGAACAGCCGGGTGCCGGCATCGCGCGCGGCCGCGACGAGTTCGGGAATGTCGGCAAGCTGATTGTGCAGGCCCGAGGCGACGTCCATGCCGGCGCGGCAGGCCTCGACAAGGCTGGCGCGCCAGTTTTCCGCGATGACGCCGCCGCGATTGGCAGCGCCGACGATCATCGTTTGCGCGCCGGCGGCGCGGGCCTCGGCGATGCTCATCTCAGCCAGGCCGAGATCGGCCTTGCAGCCGTCGAGCCGGTGCTGGGCGAGCGCGAATTCCGGCCGCCAGTCCTTGATGCCCTGGGCCACCTTGGCCGCGAGCGGATCCGGCGCATCGCCGAGAAAAAGCAGATAGGGTGTCTTGAGCATGGGCGTCGCGGAATTCCTGAAGACCATTGCCGACCGGCCCGCGAAAGAGACGCAGGCCGGTCGGCAATGTCAAGCGGTGCGTTTCATCCGCCGCTGATCGCGGTGAGGATGTGGACGTGAGCGCCCGGCTCGAGCGCGGCTTCGAGCGCGCGGCGCTCGCCGTTTACGAACACGTTCATGTGCCGGCGTATCGCCGGCCGTGTGTCGCAGATCCGGTCGCGCATGCCCGGCCAGCGCCGGTCGAGCGCGTCGATCAGGCCGCGCACGCTGTCGGCCTCCACCTCGAGCTGGCGCGGCGCGCCCGGAAACAGGTCGGCCAGCACGCCGGCCAGCGTCACCCGCACCGGTCTTGATCCCGTCATCGACAAAGTCCCTCCAGGCAGGTGAGGCGGATGAAGCGGATTCGACCCTAACCGTCGAGTACCATCGTTTCCACCGACAGGATCGCCGGCAGGTGCTGGGCGATCGGCTGCCAGTTCTCGCCTTCGTCGGCGCTGGCAAACAGCGCCCCGCCGCTGGTGCCGAAATAGACCCCGGCCGGATCGAGCCGGTCGCTCGCCATTGCCTGGCGCAGGACGCCGAAATAGGCGTTTTCCTGCGGCAGGCCGCGGCGCAGATCCTGCCAGTTTTCGCCGCCGTCGCGGGTGCGCCAGACCGCGGCCCTGGCGTCGGGCACATAGCGGCCGGCCGAATCGCCGTTGAGCGGCAGCAAAAACAGCGTGTCGGGCTGGCGGGGATGCGCGGCGGCGGGAAAACCGAACGAGGAGGGCAGGCCGTCCTCGATGCTGCGCCAGTTTCGCCCGCCATCGTCGCTGCGATACATGCCGCAATGGTTCTGCTGGTAGAGCCGGTCGGGCATGCCGGGCGCCATCACCAGGCAGTGCACGCATTGACCGAATTCGGGATAATTCTGTCCCTCGGGCAAAAAATCGGCGCGCGTGCCCAGATTGCGCGGCTCCCAGTTGTCGCCGCCATCGGCGCTGTAAAACACGCCGGCGGCCGAAATGCCGACCCAGATGCGTTTGGCGTCGGTCGGATCGAAAACCAGCGAGTGCAGGATGAGGCCGGCGCCGCCCGGGTTCCATTCGGGCCGGCTCGGATGTTGCTGCAGCCCGTCCAGATGGCGCCAGCTTGCGCCGTCGTCTTCGCTCTTGAACAGGCCGGCCGGCTGCACCCCGGCATAGAGCCCGTCTGGCGCCAGCGCCAGGCTCCAGCCGGCCGCGACCGGCTCCTTGCCCTCTTCATAGGCGAGCCCGTCGCTGGAATGTGTCCAGCTCGCGCCGAGGTCGGGTGACTTCCAGACCGCCGGGCCGAACCATTCATTGCCGCCGGTGCCGTAGATCGTGCCGGTTTGCGGATCGCCGATGACATGGTTCATCGGCCACGTCTCGCAAAAAGGGCCGCGCAAGGTCCAGCCCTGGCGGGCTTCGTCGCTCTCGGCGATGAAGGCGCCCTTCTTGGTTCCGATCAGAACGACGATCTTGGTGGGCATTGCGCTTCTCCTCGTGCCGCCTGTGCTGGACAACGCGTTGATATCAACATAATAGAATGACCATGTCAAAACCCGAATCGCTGACCTTCGCCACCACGCTGGAAGTCCGCGATACCTGCCTTTGTCTCCACGTCCAGCGGGCAGCGCGCGCCCTGGCGCGCCATTTCGACGAGGCGCTGCGCCCATACGGATTGTCGAACGGCCAGTTTTCCCTGCTGATGGCGCTGAACCGGCCCGAGCCGCCGCGCATGAAGGACGTCGCCGCCACGCTCGCTATGGATCGGACCACGTTGACGGCCGCGCTCAAGCCGCTGGAAAGGCGCGGCCTGGCCGCTTCCGCTGTCGACCCGGCCGACCGGCGCAACCGGGTGCTTCATCTGACCGAGACCGGCCGCGCGACGCTGGCCGCCGCCCTGCCGGCCTGGCGCGCAAGCCACGCCGCAATCGAGGCCAGGCTGCCGCGCGGCGATGGCGACGGCTTGCGCGCCGCCCTGCTGGCCTTGTCGTAGCCGGCCGCGGTGTCGTCGCCCGGTTACGCGGCCAGTCGGGTCCGGGCGGCCTCGTATTCCATGGCGAGACGATCGACAAGTTCGGCCGCGCCGACGATTTCGTCGACGGCGCCGATGCCCTGGCCGCAGCCCCAGATCTGTTTCCAGGCCTTGGTTTCGCGGCTGTCGAAATTCATCTTCGACGGGTCGGAGACCGGCAGGTTGGCCGGGTCGAGCCCCTGGGCCTCGATCGAGCCCTTGAGGTAGTTGCCGTGCACGCCGGTGAACAGGTTGGAATAGACGATGTCGGCTGCCTTGGAATCCACGATCATCTGCTTGTAGTCCTCGACCGCCCGCGCCTCGTGCGTGGCGATGAAGGGCGAGCCGATATAGGCCATGTCGGCGCCCATCGCCTCGGCCGCCAGGATCGCGCCGCCATTGGCGATCGCCCCCGACAGAAGCAGCGGTCCGTCGAACCATTGCCGGATTTCCTGGATCAGCGCGAACGGCGACAGCGTGCCGGCGTGGCCGCCCGCACCGGCGGCGACCGCGATCAGCCCGTCGGCGCCCTTTTCGATCGCCTTGCGCGCGTGCCGGTCGTGAATGATGTCATGCAGCACGATGCCGCCATAGGAGTGAACGGCCTGGTTGACCTCCTCGACCGCGCCGAGTGAGGTGATGACGATCGGCACCTTGTGCTCGACACAGGCCCGCAAATCGTGATCGAGGCGCGAATTCGACTTGTGCACGATCTGGTTGACCGCGAACGGCGCCGCCGGGCGGTCGGGGTTTTTGGCGTCGTGGTCGGCGAGCGTTTCGGTGATCTCGGCCAGCCAGTCGTGCAGCTGGGCCTCGGGCCGGGCGTTGAGGGCGGGAAAGGCGCCGACGATGCCGGCCTTGCATTGCGCCAGCACGAGCGGCGGGTGCGAGATGATGAACAGCGGCGACCCGACTACCGGAATCCTGAGGTTTTTCTTCAAAATGTCGGGCAGCGCCATGCCTGTCTCCCGCTTCGGTTTGATTGACGTTTCCGTAAACGTCGCTTTTCTAGCAGATGCCGTCGGGCAGGCAACCGGGAATCTCGTCCGGTCGGGGGCCCGATCCCGGCCGGTGCGATGGTTTGGTCACTGACTGTTGCCATAGGGGCATCATCGTCCGGAATCGTCGTCCGCGTCGTTCAGAGCCGGCCGGGTTTTGTTGATTGACGGCGTCGCTGCCGCTAACGGTTACAAAAGGCGTAACGGGAATGGTGCATTGAACCCGATTGAAAAGGCGATCAGGAACGCTCTCGACAAGGGCGATGCCGGCGACCGCGCTTTTCGCGAAAAGGTCTACCGATCCGTTCATGCGGCGCTCGAAAGAACGTTGCAGGCAAATCCCGGCGTCACGCCCGATATCCTGCGCCAGCGCCGCCAGGCGCTGAAGACGGCGATCAGCGCCATCGAATCCGAATTCATTCCCGCCGTGGCGCCGCCGACCACGGCTTCGGAGCGGCCGCGCGCGCGCGGCGAAGACCCGGCCAACGATGCGCCGCCCGCGCCCCCGGTGGAGATCGGCTCACGCGAGCCGGCCGTCGGCAAGGCGCCGGTCGTCGACCCGGACGGGTCCGGCAAAGCGGCGGCCGCCGTGCCGCCGGTGGCGGTGACAACGCCGCGCCGCCCGGAAGCCGCCGACCTGCGGCCTGAGCGGCGGCGTCCGGCGGGGCGGCGCGAACCCGCATTCGAGCCCGAGACAACGCAAGCCGCAAGCGCCGAGCGCAACGAAGGCGGCAATTTGCGCGCCGAAACCCGGCCCGCGCCGCGTCGTCGGCGCGGACGGCTGTTTGCCGGGCTGTTTTTGGCCACGACCGTCGTGGCGGCGGTCAGTATCGGCGTGTGGTGGGTCGCCGAACAGGGGCTGCTGCTTTCGCCCGAGGAGCGCGACACCTCCGTGCCCAACCCGCCCAAGACGCTCGAGGAAGAGGAATTCCAACCGGCCGACCCGCCAAGGCTTGGAAGCGAGCCGAGCGAAGAGCGGAACTGGATCACGATTTTTTCCCCGGACAATCCCGGCGCGGTGGTCACGCCGGCCGGGGCGAGCGCGGAGGTCGTGGACGCCGACGGCGAGCCGGCGCTGCGCATTCGCGGCGAGGGCGCCGAAACACCGATTTTGTTCGATGTCGGCCAGGGCGTCTTGCAGCAGATCGCCGGCCGTCGCACTTTGTTCGACATCGTCGCGCGCGCAGAGGAAGGCCAGGAGACCCAGGTTTCCGTCACCTGCAATTTTGGCGAACTGGGCGATTGCGGCCGCAACCGTTACAGCGTCGTGCCGACGCGTTCGGACTACCTGTTCGATCTTACCATGCCGGACGCGGCGCCTGGAGCCGCCGGCACGATCGCGATCGTGCCCGACGTCGACGCCGGCGCCAGAGCGATCGAGGTCTTCGAGATCCGCGTGTCGATTTCGCAATAGCCGGTCTACCGGTCGAGCAGCGCCTGAAGGCTCTCCAGCCTGTCGGCCTCGGCGGCCGGCTTGTCCCAGCGCAGGCGCGCAATGCGCGGAAAGCGCATGGCGAGACCCGAGCGATGCCGCTTCGAGCGGTTGAGCCCCTCGAAGGCGATTTCGAGCACCAGCCCGTGTCCGGGCTCGGCCCGCACCGCCCTGACCGGGCCGTAGCGCTCGACCGTGTTGTCGCGCACGAATTTGTCGATCTGCATCAATTCCTCGTCAGTGAAGCCGAAATAGGCCTTGCCGACCGGGACAAGCTCCGGCGCCTCCGGCGGGCCGGTCCACACACCGAACGTGTAGTCCGAATAGTAGCTCGACCGTTTGCCGTGTCCGCGCTGGGCGTACATCAGCACCGCGTCGACGGTGAAGGGATCGCGCTTCCACTTGAACCAGGGACCTTTCGGCCGGCCGGCGACATAGGCTGCGTCCCAGCGCTTGAGCATGACGCCTTCGATCACCGGGTGCGGCGGCGCGCGCCGCAATGCCTCGAGCGCGCTCCAGTTCTCGAACCCGACCAGCGGCGACAGGTCGAATTTCGGCGAGGCGAGCGTGCCGATAAAACCTTCCAGCCTGGCGCGCCGTTCGCGAAAGGGTTTGTCGCGCAGCGTCTCGCCCTCGATCTGCAACAAATCGTAACAGCGGATGAAGGCCGGATGGGTCTCCAGCGTGCGGGCCGAAACCGTCTTGCGGTTGAGCCGCTGCTGCAGTTCGGAAAAGCTGCCGGTCTCTCCGTCGGGTCGGCCGACCAGCAATTCGCCATCGAGCGCGGCCTCGAAATCGAGACGGTCGATTATGTCGGGAAAGGCGGCGGAGATGTCGTCCCCGGTGCGTGAATAGAGCCGGGCGCGGCCCTGTTCCGACACTGCCTGCACGCGGATGCCGTCCCATTTCCATTCGGCCGCATAGTCGTCGGGATCGAGGGTCTCCAGGTCGCGCTCGCCGAGCGGACTGGCGAGCATGACCGGCTTGAACAGCGCCGGCGCGGTCGTCGCCGGCCGCTCCGCGCGCCCTTCGAGCCAGGCGAACAGGCTGAGATAAGGCGGTTCCAGCCCGTGCCACAATTCCTCGATCTCGGCGATGTCGACACCCCCCATCGCCGCCAGCGCCCGTTTTGCGCTGCGCGCCGACACGCCGATCCTGAGGCCGCCGGTGGCGAGCTTGATCAGTGCAAAGCGGGCCGAGGCGTCGAGCCGGTCGAGTAAGCCCGCGACGACGGTCGCACCGCGCACCCGTCCGGCCGCCGTCAAAGCGTCGACGACCTCGCCGAGATCTGGCGACGGGCCGTCGGGCGGCTCGTCCGGGGCGGGCCACGCCAGCGAGACCGTTTCGGCGAGATCGCCGACATAATCGTAGGAATAGGCAAACAGCACCGGGTCCATGCGCTCGCCGATCAGGGCGCGCAGCATGGCCGGTTTGACGCCGGGTATGTCGAGGTCGCCGGTCAGCGCCGCCAGCGCCAGGCCGCGATCGGGGTCCGGCGTCGTTGAGAAATAGTCGACCAGCAGCCTGAGCTTGGCGTTGCGCGACGGCGTCAGCACCAGCCGGTCGAGCAGTTCGGCGAAGCGGTCCATCAGTCGCCCTCGTCCTCGTAGCCGACGAGGTGGAGCGGTCGGGCCTTGATGCCGTTGAGTTCGCACCAGCGCACCAGGGCCTCCTCTCGGCCATGCGTGACCCACACCTCGCCGGCGCCGGTCTCGCCTATCGTGGCGACCAGTTCGTCCCAGTCGGCATGGTCCGACACGATCAGCGGCAGCTCGACGCCACGCTGTCTGGCGCGTTGGCGGATAAGCATCCAGCCCGACGCGAAGGCCGACACGGGGTCGGGGAAGCGCCGCGCCCAGCGCTCGGCGAAGGCGGCCGGCGGGCCGATCACGATCTTGCCGGCGAAACGGCCAGGGTCGCCGTCGTCGACGGTCGCCGGCGCGAGCGGACCGAGCGCGATGCCGCGGCATTCGTAATAGGCGCACAGTTTTTCCAGCGCGCCGTGAATGTGGATGGGGCCGTCATGGCCGGCGGCGCGCAAAAGCGCGATCACGCGCTGCGCCTTGCCGAGCGAATAGGCACCGACCAGATGGGCGCGTTCGGGAAACTGGGTCACCGATTTGATCAGCCGGGCGATCTCGCCGCGATCGTCGGGATGGCGGAAGACCGGCAGGGCGAAGGTCGCCTCGGTGATGAACACGTCGCAGGCGACCGGCTCGAATCCCTGGCAGGTCGGGTCGCGCCGCCGCTTGTAGTCCCCCGACGCGACGATACGCAGCCCGTCCTTTTCGACCGCGATCTGGGCCGAGCCCAGAACGTGGCCGGCGGGATGAAACGAAACCCGCACCCCGCCAAGCGTCGTCGTCTCGCCCAGCCTGGCGGCCTGGGTGCTGGCGGCGAAATCCGCGCCGTAGCGCAGCGCCATGATGTCGAGCGTCTCCCGTGTGGCCATAACGGCCTGATGGCCAGAGCGCGCATGGTCGGCATGGCCATGCGTGATCAGCGCGCGCGCGACCGGTCGCACCGGGTCTATGAAGAAATCCCCGGCCGGGCAATAGAGCCCTTCAGGGCGCGGATGAAGCAGGTCCGGGGCGCGCATGCAGGCAAGATAGCGCGTTGCCGACCAGGTGGAAGCCCGTTGAAAAATCCTCTTGCCAAAGTCGCAAGGCCGATGGATAAGCCTCGCCCGCTTTTTGCGGTTTGGAAAAACCGAATGACCGTATCCCGTTATTCTTCCGGAGACCGCATCGCCGACCGTCGGGCGGACTATGCCGCGATGTTGTGGGATATGGGCGACAGGCACGCCGCCATCGATCTGCTGGCCGACGCGCTGGCCCTGGCGCCCGGCTGGGCGCCGGGCTGGTTCCGGCTCGGTGAGATGCGCGAGGAGACGGGCGATCTGGCCGGCGCGGCCGGAGCCTGGACCGAGGCGCTGCGCCTCGATCCTCCCGATCGCATGGGCGCCAGCCTCAAGCTCGGCCTGATCGGGGCCGCGCAGGGGATCGAGGCGGCGCCGGCCGCCTTCGTCGAAGCGCTGTTCGACCAATATGCGGACCGTTTCGACGTGTCGCTGGTCGAGAAGCTCGGCTACCGGGTGCCCGATCTGATCGCCGAGGCTCTCGCCAGTTTGGGCGCGAGCGCCTTCGCGCATGTCGTCGATCTGGGCTGCGGCACCGGGCTGATGGGCGAGAGGCTGCGCGGCCGGGCCAGTTTCCTCGAGGGCAACGACATTTCGCGGGCGATGTTGCGCAAGGCCGAAGCGAAACGGTTTTACGATCGTCTCGACCGTGTCGACCTTTGCTTCATGGAGGCCGGGGCGCGCCGGGCGGATCTTGTCGTCGCCGCCGACGTGCTGATCTATCTCGGCGCACTGGACCGGATCGTGTCGGTGGTCGCGGACATGCTGAAGCCGGACGGACTGTTCGCCTTTTCGGTCGAACTCCACGATGGCCCGGAGCCGATGGTCCTGCGGCCGTCGCGGCGTTTCGCACATGCCCCGCATCACTTGCGGGCGCTGCTGACGCGCTACGGTCTCGACCTCGTTTTCGTCGAAGAGACGGCGTTGCGGCGCGATCGCGACGAGGCCGTTTCCGGCCTGATCGTCGTCGCGCGCCGCACCGCGGTCGCCGGTGCTGCGGAAATGCTCGACGATCCCCACGCCATCGAGCTCACCCGCAGGGCGGTGCGATAGCCGCTTGGCGACCGCTTCGTTCTGGTTTAGTTCTGCCATGTGAGCGAACAGATCGGCCTTTTCGACGGCGAGACCGCCGCGCGCCTGCCCGACCCCTTCCTGCGCTGGTTCGCCGAACGGGGCTGGTCGCCGCGCGCGCACCAGATCGAGCTTCTGGCCCGTACCCAGCGCGGCACCTCGGTTCTACTGATCGCGCCCACCGGCGCGGGCAAGACGCTGGCCGGCTTCCTGCCCAGCCTGACCGAACTCGCCGCCCGTGCGCCGCGTAAGCCCGGGGCGACCTTTCGCGGCGTGCACACGCTTTACATCTCGCCGCTCAAGGCGCTTGCCGTCGACATCGAACGCAATCTGGGCAAGCCGGTCGCCGAGATGGGCCTGCCGATCGCCATCGAGACACGCACCGGCGACACGCCCGCCCACAAGCGGCAACGCCAGAAACACGTCCCGCCGGACATCCTCTTGACCACGCCCGAGCAACTGGCGCTTTTGATCGCGTCGGCGGATGCCGAACGGTTTTTTGCCGGACTGCGTTATGTCGTGTTCGACGAACTGCATTCGCTGGTCGTCTCCAAGCGCGGCCATCTCTTGTCGCTCGGACTGGCGCGCCTGCGCCGGCTTGCGCCGGAGCTGCAGACCATCGGCCTGTCGGCGACGGTGGCCGACCCCGACGCGCTCCGGCGCTGGCTGGTGCCGCAGCAGCCGCCCGGCCGCATGGCCGATCGCATCGTGGTCGAGGGCGGGGCCAAGCCTGAGATCACCATTCTCGCCTCCGACGAGCGCGTACCCTGGGCCGGCCACTCGGCGCGCTACGCCGTGCCCGAGCTTTATCAGGCGATCCGCCGCCACAACACCACGCTCCTGTTCGTCAACACGCGCAGCCAGGCCGAGATCCTGTTTCAGGAACTGTGGCGCGTCAACGAGGACAGCCTGCCGATCGCGCTGCATCACGGCTCTCTCGACGTCGGCCAGCGCCGCAAGGTGGAAAAGGCGATGGCAGACAACGCCCTGCGCGCCATCGTCGCGACCTCCACCCTCGATCTCGGCATCGACTGGGGCGATGTCGACCTGGTCGTGCATGTCGGCGCACCCAAGGGCGCCAGCCGGCTTGCCCAGCGCATCGGTCGCTCCAACCATCGCATGGACGAGCCGAGCCGCGCCATCCTCGTGCCGGCCAACCGCTTCGAGGTGATGGAATGCCGCGCCGCGCTCGAGGCCAACTATATCGGCGCTCAGGATACGCCCCCCTTGCTCGACGGCACGCTCGACGTGCTTGCCCAGCACGTGCTGGGCGCGGCCTGCGCGGCGCCGTTTTCGGCCGACGCGCTGTTTGAGGAAATCCGAACCGCCGCGCCCTATGCCGCGCTCGACCGCGCCACGTTCGACAAGGTGATCGATTTCGTCGCCACCGGAGGCTACGCGCTCAAAAGCTACGAGCGCTATGCGCGCATTCGCCGTACCAAGGACGGGCTGTGGCGCATCAGCCATCCGCGCGTCGCCCAGCAATACAGGCTGAATGTCGGCACGATCATCGAGGCGCCGATGCTCAATGTGCGTTATGTGCGCGCCGGTCGCGGCACCGCCTCGCGCGGCGGACCGGTGCTCGGCAAGGTCGAGGAATATTTCCTGGAGACGCTGAGCCCCGGCGACACGTTCATGTTTTCCGGCAAGGTGCTGCGTTTCGAGGGCATCCGCGAGAACGAGGCCTATGTGTCCAACGCCGCCGGCAACGACGCGATGGTTCCCTCCTATGCCGGCGGCAAGTTTCCGCTGTCGAGCTATCTCGCCGATCAGGTGCGCGGCATTATTGCCGATCCGGCGCGCTGGCAGGCCCTGCCGTCGCAGGTTGCGGACTGGCTGCGCCTGCAGCGCGACAAATCGGTGCTGCCGAAGCGCCGCGATCTGCTGGTGGAAACCTTTCCGCGCGGCGACCGCCACTACATGATCGTCTATCCGTTCGAGGGACGGCTCGCGCACCAGACGCTCGGCATGCTGCTGACGCGCCGGCTGGAGCGCGCCCGCGCCCAGCCGCTCGGCTTTGTCGCCAGCGAGTACGCGCTGGCGATCTGGGGCCTGCGCGACATGGGCTCCATGATCGGGACGGGACGCCTGTCGCTGACCGAACTGTTCGACGAAGACATGCTGGGCGACGACCTCGAAGCCTGGCTGGCCGAGAGCTGGCTGTTGAAACGAACCTTCCGCGCCTGCGCGGTGATCGCCGGACTGATCGAGAAGCGCCATCCCGGCCAGGAGAAGTCCGGCCGCCAGGTGACCGTCTCGGCGGACCTGATCTACGACGTCCTGCGCGCCCACGAGCCCGACCATATCCTGCTCAGCGCGACCCGCGCCGATGCCGCCGCCGGCCTGCTCGACATTCACCGGCTCGGCGAAATGCTGTCGCGGATCCGCGGACGAATCGTGCATAAGCATCTGGAGCGTATTTCGCCGCTCGCCGTACCGGTCATGCTGGAGATCGGGCGCGAGCCGGTGACGGGCGAGGCCAACGACGTGTTGCTGTCGGAGGCCGCCGGCGATTTGATCGAGGAAGCGATGGGATCGACATGAACCTCGCAGCCAGGCCACAGGACGCGACATCGCTCGCCGACCTCGCCGACCTCAACGGCGAGGCGGCGATGCTCGATCATCGCGGGGCCTTGTTCTTGCCCGACCACCGCCTGCTGGTGGTCTCCGATCTGCATCTGGAAAAGGGCTCGGCCCTGGCCCGGCGCGGCGCGATGGTGCCGCCTTACGATTCGGCCGCCACACTGGCGCGACTGGCCACGGTCGTCGAGGAGCACAGGCCCGAGATCGTCATCAGCCTGGGCGACAGTTTTCACGACGGCTGGGGCGCCGAACGCATGCCAGACCCGTTCCGGGCGCGATTGCTGGCACTGATGGACGGTCGCGACTGGTTCTGGGTCGCGGGCAATCACGATCCGGAACCGCCCGCCGGCCTGCCCGGATCGACGGTGCGCGAAATCGCCGTCGGGCAGCTGGTGTTTCGCCACGAGCCGACCCGCGGCGACGCGGCCGGCGAGGTCGCCGGCCATCTCCACCCCGGTGCGCGGATCGTGCGGCGCGGGCGCTCGGTGCGACGGCGCTGTTTCGCCACCGACGGGCGGCGGCTGGTAATGCCGGCCTTCGGCGCCTTCACCGGCATGCTGAACCTGCGCGAGCGGGTGCTGTGGGAACTGTTCGAGCCCGCGCGCCTGCGCGCCCACATGCTTGGGGCCGACCGTGTCTATCCGATCGCGGGCGCCGTGCTGCGTCCTGGATAGGCCGGCGGCGCTTCTATGCGCTCGCCAGAAAGGCGACCACCATGGCGCCGACGGTCAGCACCGTCGCGACAAGCCGGGCGCGGGCGAACCAGGCGGGCGTGCTGCTTTCATGCGCGGCAAACGCGTCCCAGGCGCCCTGCGCGGCGAACGCGACGGCAAACAGCGCGAAGCCGTGCGGCGCGGCCACGAACCAAAGCGCCAAGCCGACGAGCAGCGCCAGCACACCGGCCGCCAGGTCGCCCGGTGCGGCCGCCTGGTCGTGCGCGGTCTGCGCCGCGGCCCCCCAGCGCATGCCGCCGACGAAACACAGCATCAGCGCCGCATAGGCTTTCAGGAGATCGATGGTCTGGCCGCGCCAGGGATGGTCGTCGGCGATCCCCGCAAGCCAAAGGGCAAGCACGAGGAATGGCGCCAGAACGAATGCGGACAGGACGCGGAAACTGCGGGGCGGCGGTGCCGGCTGCTCGTCTGGATCGGACATTGCAGGCGTTGGCCTCCTGTCGGGTGAACGTCAGTCGCGCCGGAAGACGATACGCCCCAGCCAGCCGGTGAATACTGCCAGAACCGCAGCGAAAATCCCGTAAAACAGGCTGTATTCATGTGCCAGGCGGAACACGCTCTGCTCGAAGCCGGCTTTCACGATGACGAGCTGGGCGGAGTTCTCCTTGATGAAGATGCCGTTGCGGAACAGGAAGGCGCGTGCCTTGTGGGTGCCCACCGGCACGTTGGGGGCGAGCGTCAGCGTCGCGCGAAACAGGCTCTGCGTGAGGAACTGCACGCCGCCGATGCGTTCCGAATAAAGCCCCGTCGTTTTCTTCAACTGCCTGAGCGCGGCCTCGAACTCCTTGACGGTGGCCGTGTCGACGTCCTTGTCGAGCGGTTCGATGTAGATGTTGTCTGCGCCGAGCGCGAGCTGGCGATAGTTGATCGGGTCGGTGATGTCCTGCGGAACCCGCGTCGTAGCGACCGAATAGGAAACCGGCACATTCACGAATATCTCGGACTGGGTGTTCATCCACACGCCGAGAATGCGCTGCTTGCGCCGGACCATGACCGGGCGGGCCGGCCCTTCCAGCACGACGATGACGTCGTAGCGTCCCTGCCTGTTGATCAGGGGATCGGCATTGTCGAGCGCGCCGAAGATCGTCAGGTCGGCGCCGGAAAAATCCGAGGTGATCGAAATCCTGTCCGTGGACAGGCCGATCTGGATGCTTTCCACATTCGCCGGCGGCTCCGGTTCCGCACGCGTCACCGGGCCCTGCGCCTGCGCGCCGGCCACCGCCAGCAAAAGCGAAAGCACGGCCATGGCGGGGAGGGACGCGCTGCCCACGAGCATTACAAGGCCCCCAGCGCCGACAGCGAATACAGGTTGGGCGGGCGCACGAACAGGTCGTAGGCCAGACGGAGCGCGACGGCGAGCACCAGCGAGGCAAGCAGGGCACGCAACTGCTCGCCGCGCAGTTTTTGCCCGGCCTTGGCGCCGTATTGTGCGCCGGCGACGCCGCCCACCATCAGCGCCATGGCCAGAATGATGTCGACCGTCTGGTTGGTGGTGGCGTGGACGATGGTGGTGTAGGCCGACACGACCACGATCTGGAACAGCGACGTGCCGATGACGACATTGGTCGGCACCTTCAAGAGATAGATCATCGCCGGCACCATGATGAAGCCGCCGCCCACGCCCATGATCGAGGCCAGGAATCCGATCGCCGCGCCGAGCACCAGCACCGGAATGATGCTGACGAACAATTTCGAGGCGCGAAAGCGCATCTTCAGCGGCAACCGGTGGATCCAGTTGTGCTGGCCCGGCCTCTTCAGGTTCGGGTTGACGCCGCGCCGTGCGTTGCGGATGGCGTTGACGCTCTCGACAAACATCATGCCGCCGACCGTGCCCAGCAGGACGACGTAGAGCAGCGACACCAACAGGTCGAGCTGTCCCATCTGCCGCAGCAGCGAAAAGACGTAGATGCCTAGCGTCGAGCCGACGATGCCGCCGGCCAACAGCACCGTTCCAAGCTTCATGTCCAGCGTGCCGCGCTTGAAATGCGCCAGCGCGCCGGAAAACGACGAGGCCACGACCTGGTTGGCGCCGGTGGCGACCGCGATCGCGGGCGGGATGTTGTAAAAGATCAGAAGCGGCGTGATCAGGAAGCCGCCGCCCACGCCGAACAGCCCGGACAAAAATCCGACCGCCGCGCCCATGGTCAGGAGCACGAAGATATTGACTGACATTTCAGCGATGGGAAGATAAATGCCCACGCGACGAACTCGACCGATCTACCTGAGACAAGAGCCTGATTTGGCTCTTACATTATCGTAGGAAGCTTAAGGTGTTCTTGCGCCGACATTGAGGCCATGTCAAACGCCGCACCGCCAGCCAAACGGCAATTCGCGCTGCCGGCGAGGACGGAAGACGGGAAATGCGTTTCGGTGTCGCCGAGAACGGTCGGGGAGCCGGACGGCTCAGTCCTTTTCGAGCAGCGAGCGCACCAGCGCCTCGTCGATCTTCCCGGTCGGCTCCATGCCCTGTTCGGCCTGGTAGGCGGCGATCGCGGTCTGTGTCCTGGCGCCCATGATGCCGTCGGCCGGCCCGGCATTGAAGCCGCGCTTGTTGAGGATGTCCTGGACCGCCCGGATCGCCTGCTTGACGTCGACGGCGGCGGTTACGGTCTCGCTCTCGCGCCAGGATTCGGGAATGTCGATTGTGTTGGCTTCCTCCACGACCGGCTTGGGCTTCCACAGTTCGGTGGCCGCGCGCGCCTTGGCAAGCTGTTCCGGCCGCAGCGCCTTGGCGACTTCGTCACGTTTGGTCGCCGCATCCTTGTCGCCGGCCTCCGCGACCAGCGCGAACCATTTGTAGGATTCTTCCAGATTTTGCGGCACGCCGAGGCCCTTGGCGGCCAGGATGCCGAGATTGAACTGGCTGTCCTTAACGCCGAGCTCGGCCGCTTTCATGAACCAGCGCGCCGCGGAATCATTGTCGCGCGGTCCGTCGCCGCCCATGGCGAACAGCACCGCCAGATTGTGCATGGCGCTGGCATTGCCCTGGTCGGCGGCCAACTGGTACCAGGTCTTGGCCTTGGCGAGGTCGCGCTCCACGCCGACGCCTTTTTCGTAAAGATTGCCGATCCGGTACTGGGCCGGGGCCAGCCCGAGCTCCGCCGAACGCTCGTACCACTGCGCGGCCTTGGCCATGTCGGCGTCGGTGCCGCGGCCCTGCTGGTAACGGTTGCCGATTTCGAACATGGCGCGCGCGTCTCCGTCTTGCGCGGCCTCGCGCAGCGGCAGCGGTCCCGCTTCGTCAGGCACCGGCGCAAAGCGTGTGGCCGCCGCCTCGGTTGGCTGAAGGTCGGGCTCGGCTGCGAGGTCGACAGCGTCCGGCATTGCCTGTTCGGGCTCCGCCGTGGCCGTGACCATGTCCGGCGCCAGCGCGGCGGTGTCGGTATCCTCGCCGGTTCGCGGCTCCATCTCCGCGTCCGCCTCACGCGCCATATCGGCCGGATCGCCGATCATGCGCACCGGCTCGGTTCCGGTCTCCTCCGCCGGGGCCCCGTCGGTCTCCAGCATCGGCGCGCTCGCCACCAAGGGCTGCTCGACGGGAGCATCGATGTCGCCGCCGGCGATGTCCTGCGAGCCGCCGATAAAGGCCTTGCCGAGTTGCAGGCCGGCCAGCGCCATCATGATCGCGGCGGCCGCCATCAGGATCGGCTTGCGCTTGGCGCGCAGAAACTCGGCGCCGCTCAACTTGCGGGATTTCTTGCCCTTGTCGGAATCGCGCTTGAAGGAGTCGGCCTCCGCGGCGGCCGCCTGGGCGGCGCGCCGGGCGGCGGCGATGAAATCGGCCTTGGCCGCGCCCGGGTCGCGGCCGGAAGCCGCCTGGGCGCGTTCGGTCCTGACGCGTTTCATGATCGCGTTCAGATTGGGCGCACCCGAACCGGGTTC
The DNA here is from genome assembly GCA_039973095.1 of Nitratireductor sp. GTDB lineage: Bacteria > Pseudomonadota > Alphaproteobacteria > Rhizobiales > Rhizobiaceae > Mangrovimarina. The sequence goes on from JBDWLQ010000005.1 coordinate 428,284, forward strand.
GAGCGGACGGTCGACGGCTTCGGGGTCGAGCGGCTCGGCGTTCTCCAGCGGCGCCGACAGGCTCGGTTCGGCCTTGTCCTTGCGCGGAGCGTCGTCCTTGTCTTTGCCCTTCTTTCCCGTCAGCGCGCGCGCCAAACCGCCCAGCATCGACGCCTTGGCCGGTGCGGGGGTTGGCTCGTCGTCGACGACGGCGCTGACGGCCGCCTTCGCGGCGGCGGCGGCCGCCTCCGCCGGCGAGCGGCTGGCGGCGAGTGGCTCGGGCGCGAAATCGCCGGACAGCGCCGGCTCGGGCAGTCTCGGCTCCAGGGCGTCTGCGACGTCCTCGGGCGCGATCGACGGGGCACTGGCGACCGGTAGCTTGGCCTTGACGGCCGGCTGGCCTTGTCTGGTTTCCAGGGTGCCGAGCCGGTCGACCACTCTCAGGAGCGTGTCGTGGATCGCCTCGAAAGTCCGCGAATTGCGTTCGTCGGATTTGCGCATCAACCCTTCGAGCGTTTTCAGGTCGCCGGCAAGCAGGGTCGCGTCCTCGTCGGCGATACCGGCGGTGTCGAGTGACCGGACGGCGTTTTCGGCCGCTTCGCGCGCCGCCGCGACGATCATGTCGCGCTGCTCGCTCAAGGAACGTTCGATGTCATCCAGGCGCGGCGACAGCGCCCCGAGGTCGTCGCTCGGCTTCGCCGGCCGGGACAGATGCGCGGTCAGGTCGGCAACCTGGCTTTCCAGGCTGCGAATGAGATCGGAATCGATCTCGGAACTGCGCTGGCTCGACAGGTCAAGGCGCTCGGAGATTTCAGATAACCGGCGTTCCAGATCGGCCGCGAGTTGAGGCTGCACCACCGCCCGGCTTTCGATGCGGTCGTTCAGGTCGGCGAATTTCTCGTCGAGGGCACGCAGCAATTGCGGATCGGTGACCGGTGCCGCGGTGCTTTGGTCGGCGATCTGCGCGTGCAGATCCTCCAGCCGCCGGTCGAGCTCCTTGAACAGCGATTTGCTCTCGGCCCGCGAGTGCCCCTGCCGCTCGTCGATGAAGGCCGCCATTTCCGACAGGCGCCGTTCCAGGCCGTCGACGATCTCCTCGCCGCCAGCATGGCCGGCGCCGTCATCCAGCTTGGCGGCGATGCTGGCGACCTGGGCGGTCAGGTGCTCGATCGCCCGTTCGGGCATCGCGACGCGGCTGGCAACGTCCTCGACGCGCCTGGACAGCGCTTCCATGCGCTGCAAGAGCTTGTCGCCGGGCGCCTCGCTGGCGACATCCTCAAGCAGTTCGGCCAGCGCCGAAATGCGGGCCTCGATACGATCCAGGGGCGCGTGGTCGACGGGCTGACTGCCGGACGATGCCGCGATCGCGCGCGAGATCTCGTCGAGCCGGTCCTCGAGCTTGTCGATCAGGGCGGTGTCGGGGTGCGTCGTCTGGGCCGCGAAATGTTCCAGGGCCGTGGCGAGCGAACGCACCTTGTCTTCCAGCGAGCGCAGCGACAGCGAATCGGGCAGGTTTCCGACCGCCGCGCTGATCTGTTCGAGCCGGTCGGACAGGACGCGGATCTCGGGATCGGATGCGCCTCCGGCCGCGCGGTCGTGCAATTGCTCCCATCTCTGGTCCAGCGAGCGGACCGTGTCCTCGCGTGCCAGTTCCGAGAGCGATTGGCGCACCTGTTCCAGCTCGAGCCGCAGCAGGCCGATGCCGCGATCGCCGCTGCGTTCGGCGGCCGACTGGATCGTTTCGGAGAGGCGTTCCAGCTCCGCGTGCAGCGCCTGGCTGTCGGCCAGCGGGCCGCGCTGAGCAACGGCGCCATCGATCTTGCGCCGCAGCGCGGCGAATTCCTGGTGCAGATCTGCAGCGATCTGCTGGTGCAATTCCCGGCGCAGCGCCTTCAGGTCGCCGGCCAGGGCGCGGTCGGCGCTTTCGTTGTGGCCGCCGTCGTCGAGCCGTGTTCGCGACCGTTCCCAGGGATAGGGCCTGAGCCGGACATCCTCGCGCATCGGGCGTTCTTGCTCCGAGAGCGCGCGTTCCAGCGAGGTTCCCGCGGCCAGGCGCCGATCCCGGCGCGAGCCGGTGCCGATGCCTTCGGACTGCAGACCGCGTTCGCCCGCCCCGTCGCGGTGTCTGCCGAAGCGGCTTTCGAGATCATCGAGTGTTTGACTGAGGTCCTCGATCGACGTGCGAGGCCGCCTTTGGCGCCCGGCATTGAGGGACTCGAGATAGGAACGATGGCTGCTCATCAAGGCGTCCGTTCGGGTTTGGCATCACGGGCGGGTGCCCGGTTTGACAACAGGGTGCACCGTCGGGCTGATCACAAAGGCTGGCCGCTTGCGGGCCGGCTGCGCGGGCAATGTGCCATCAACCCCGGTGCGCATCGCCGTGAAGAACGCGAAACAGAATAACCACGGAAAATCGACAGCCGAACAATTCCCCACACGTGGTAAACAAGGCGTTAACCAAACTTACCAAAGTGCTGAGCCTTGCCCGTATTTGCCGGAGAAGGGGGCTTTCTCCGTCAAGGATTGAAACAGTTTGTCGTCAAACTTGAATTGAAATTCCCCGGCTGAACACTAGGTGCACTGCACAATCGGGTCGCCGATGGCATGATTCGCGATTGCGCGGCCAACCCAGCGACAAAGCTGACGGGAATGATTGGCGAACGATGCGTTTTCGCTCCGCCGCCGGTCACACGCTTTTTGGAACCTGCACATGATGAAGACCGTCTCAGCCATCGAAGCGATGGCCAATGCCTCCGAGGCGTTCGCCGAGCCCCCGGACGGCTATGCGCGCATCGGCGATCTGGCCAGGAATTTTGGCGTATCGTTGCGCACATTGCGTTTCTACGAGGACAAGGGGCTGCTGAGCCCGCGCCGCGACGGCAGCGCGCGGCTTTATTCGCGGCGCGAAAGCGCGCGATTGAGGCTGATCCTGCTTGGCCGTCAGGTGGGCTTCTCGCTGCGCGAGATCAAGCAGATGCTCGATCTCTACGATCCGTCGGGCAGCAATGCAAAGCAGCTCAAGGTAACGCTGGAAAAATCGGAAAAGCAGCTCGCACGCCTTCAAAAACAGCGCGCCGAGATCAGCGAGGCGATCACGCAGCTCGAGACCGTCGCCGACATGGTGCGCGACCGGCTCTCGCAGCGGACCGTGTCGGCCGCAGCCTCCTGAGGCGCAGCCACGATCGCACATTTCGACGCAGCGGCAAAAATTGACGTTTACGCAAACGTCAAAGTTTGATACGGCTTGTCTCCGAAATCGGTGCCGCGCGCCGGCCTGTCGGCGCGCGGTCAGCTTTTGCCGGAGGAAATCATGCCGACCTATCGCGCGCCCGTCGAAGATACGCTGTTCGTTTTGAAGGATGTGCTCGGTTACGAGCGCTATTCCAATCTTCCCGGATTTTCCGACGCCACGCCTGACGTTCTCGAGGCGATCCTCGCCGAGGGCGCGAAACTGGCCGAAAACGTCATGCATCCGCTCAACCGCGTCGGCGACGAACAGGGTTGCGTGCGCGCCGAGGACGGCTCGGTCAGGACGCCCGAGGGATTCAAGGACGCGTACGACCAGTATCGCGAGGGCGGCTGGATGGGCCTGGCCACGCCGGCCGACTATGGCGGCCAGGGCCTGCCCTATACGGTCCATTCCGCCGTCGGCGAATATATGTCGTCGGCCAATATGGCGCTGATGATGTATCCCGGCCTCACCCAGGGCGCGATCGCTGCGATCCTGGTCCACGGCACCGACGAGCAGAAACAGACCTATGTGCCGAAAATGGTCGAGGGTCTGTGGACGGGGACCATGAACCTGACCGAACCGCATTGCGGTACCGATCTGGGCCTGCTGCGCACAAAGGCGGTTCCCGACGGTGACGGCTCCTACAAGATTTCCGGCCAGAAGATCTTCATCTCGGCCGGCGAGCACGACATGGCCGACAACATCATCCATCTGGTGCTGGCCCGCATCGAGGGCGCGCCGGAAGGGGTCAAGGGCATATCGCTTTTCATCGTGCCCAAATTCAAGCTTGACGCCGATGGCAATGCCGGGGAGCGCAACGCCGTCACCTGCGGCTCCATCGAGGAAAAGATGGGCATTCACGGCAACTCGACCTGCGTGATGAACTACGACGAGGCCACCGGTCATCTGATCGGCGAGGAGAATGGCGGCCTCAAGGCGATGTTCGTGATGATGAACGAGGCGCGCCTCGGCGTCGGCATGCAGGGCCTGTCGGTGTCCGAGATCGCCTATCAGAACGCGGCCGCCTATGCCCGCGAGCGCATCCAGGGCCGCGCCCTGTCCGGGGCCAAGGCCAAGGACAAGAAGGCCGATCCGATCATCGTTCATCCCGACATCCGCCGCAATCTGATGACGATGAGGGCGATCAACGAGGCCGGCCGCGCGCTGGTGCTTTGGACGGCGCTCAAATCGGACGTGGCGCACCGTTCGGGCGACGAAAAGGAGCGCCAGGCGGCCGACGACCACATGGGCCTGATGACGCCGGTCATCAAGGGCGTGCTGACCGACAAGGGCTTCGAGCACGCCGTCATGGCCCAGCAGGTTTTCGGCGGCCATGGCTATATCGAAGAACACGGCATGAGCCAGTTCGTGCGCGATGCCCGCATCACCATGATCTACGAGGGCGCCAACGGCATTCAGGCCCTCGACCTGGTCGGCCGCAAGCTGCCGCAGAACGGCGGCCGCGCCGTTCAGGCCTTCTTCAAGGAGGTCGGCGATTTCTGCGAGGAAAACCGCTCCGACGAACAGATGGCGCCGCTGACCAAGGCGCTGAAAAAGGGCTTGAACGACCTGCAGGCGGCAACCATGTGGCTGATGCAGAACGCCATGCAGAAGCCCGACAATGCGGGCGCGGCCTCAAGCGACTACATGCATCTCTTCGGGCTGGTCGCACTCGGCTACATGTGGGGGCTGATGGCCAAGTCCGCGCAGGACAAGCTGGCTGCGGGCGCGGACGGCGCGACGGCGTTCTGCGAGAACAAGCTGGTGACGGCGCGCTATTTCATGGAGCGCGTCATGCCTGAATCGGCTGCCCATCTCGCGCGCATTTCGGCCGGCGCCGATTCCATGATGGCGCTCGACGCGGAGGCTTTCTGACGACCGGCGGCGACCTGCTCTGTTCAGGTTTGAACGAATTTGCTATAGGCAATAACGAAAGAGGAGTCGTCCATGGCCACCGATCCGGCAACCGTCCTCGCTCTCCCGAAACCCGCCTGGGCGGACGAGGAGGTCACCATGCTCTACGACATGGCGACCAAGTTCCTTGAGGCCGAAATCGCGCCGCATTACGAGGCGTTCGAAAAGGCCGAGATCGTCGATCGCGCAAGCTGGGAAAAGGCCGGCGCCAACGGCCTGTTGTGCGCCTCCATGCCGGAAGACTACGGCGGCGCGGGCGGCACCTACGCCCATGAGAGCGCGATCATCGAGGCGATCAGCCATGTCGGCGTCGACGGGTTCGGCATCGCGCTGCACAATTCGATCGTCGCCCCCTATATCGCCCATTATGGCTCCGACGAGCAGAAGCAGAAATGGCTGCCGAAAATGGCGAGCGGCGAGCTGATCGGCGCCATCGCCATGACCGAGCCGGGTGCGGGCTCCGACCTGCAGGGCGTCAAGACGCGCGCCGAAAAGGACGGTAACCACTATCGCATCAACGGCTCCAAGACCTTCATCACCAACGGCCAGCTCGCCAATCTGATCATCGTCGTCGCCAAGACGGATCCCGAAAAGGGCGCCAAGGGCACGTCGCTGATCGTGGTCGAGACCGACGAGGTCGAGGGGTTCGAGCGCGGCCGCAACCTCGACAAGATCGGCCTGAAGTCGAACGACACGTCCGAACTGTTCTTCAACGACATGCGCGTGCCGACGGCCAACCTGCTCGGCCACGAGGAAGGCCAGGGTTTCGTCCAGCTCATGCAGCAATTGCCGCAGGAGCGCCTGCAGATCGGCGGCTCGGCGATCGCCATGGCCGAGCGCGCGCTGGCGCTGACCATCGATTACGTCAAGGAACGCGGCGCGTTCGGCCGCAAGGTGATTGACTTCCAGAACACGCAGTTCAAGCTGGCCGAGTTGAAGACCGAGGTTACGATCGGCCGCGTCTTCTACAATGATTGCGTCGCCCGCCATGTCGATGGCGGGCTCGATCCGGTGACGGCGTCGATGGCCAAGTACTGGCTCTCCGACCTGCAAGGCAAGGTCGTGGACGAATGTCTGCAGCTTCATGGCGGCTACGGCTACATGAACGAATACCCGATCGCGCGCATGTATCGCGACGCGCGCGTGCAGCGCATCTATGGCGGCACCAACGAGATCATGAAGCTCTTGATCGGCAGGAGCCTTTGAGGATGGGCGCGGCGATCGTACCGGGCTTTTCCGCCGACCAGGCGCCGGCCACCGCCCGCTGGCTGGGCATGAATGTGGTGTCGTGGGACCGCGAGGCGGCGACCCTCAGGGTCTCGTTCGATCCGCCGCGCGACGTGATCAATTTCGGCGGGGTGATCCAGGGCGGTTTCCTGGTCGCCATGATGGACGACGCGATGGGTTTCAACGCCTTCATCAGCATGGACATGAAGAATGCCCAGGCATCGATCGACATCCACACCCATTTTTTCCGTCCCGTCGCCTATGGCCGCACCGAGGTCGAGGCGCGTATCGTCCGGGCCGGTCGCAACGTGGCGTTCGTCGAGGCGGAGCTGTTCGACAAGGACGGTATTCTGGCGGCGCGCGCGGTTTCCAGCACCAAGCTGACGCCGTTTGGCGGCGACATCCCAAAGGAGACGGCATCCGGATGAGCGAGTTTACCCTGCATTGTTTCGCCGAGAGCGGTAACGCCTACAAGACCGCGCTGATGCTCGAACTGTGCGGCGCCGACTGGCAGGCCAAGGGCATCGGCTTTTTCAAGGGCGAGACCCGCGGCGCGGACTATCGCGCGCTCAACGTCATGGGCGAGGCGCCGGTTCTGGTCCATCATCGCGCCGAGGGCGATTTCACGCTGTCCCAGTCGGGCGCGATCCTGATCTACCTGGCGCGCCATTTCCAGAAATTCGGCCACGAGACCGAGGCCGAGGAGTTCGAGATCCTGCGCTGGGTGCTGTTCGACAACCACAAATTGACCAGCTACACCGCGACCGAGCGCTTCATGCGCCACTATCGCGGCAAGGCCGGCGATCCGACCGCGGAGTTTATCTATGCCCGCGCCAAGGACGCCTGGAACGTCCTGGAAACCCATCTGCGCGGTCGCGACTGGGTTGCCGCCGACCGGCCGACGATCGCCGATCTGTCGCTGTGCGGCTATCTCTTCTGGCCAGAAGAGATCGGGGCGGACTGGAGCGACTATCCCGCCATCGACCGCTGGCTGCAAGGATTGAAGGAACTCCCCGGCTGGCAGGCGCCCGAGGCGCTGATGCCGTCCGGGCAATGAGCAGAACCAAAGACACGACCCCTGCGCGGCCGCCTTTTGGGCGCACCCGCCGGAAAAAGGAGACATCCAATGGCTGATGCATTTGTCTACGACGCCGTGAGGACGCCGCGCGGCCGCGGCAAGAAGGACGGAGCCCTGCACGAAGTGCCTGCGGTGCGCCTGGCCGCCCGCACGCTGGAGGCGGTGCGCGACCGTAACGGGCTCGACACCTCCAAGGTGGACGACATCATTTTCGGCTGCGTCGATCCCGTCGGCGAGGCCGGTTCGGTGATCCCGCGCGCGGCGGCCTTCGAGGCCCGCTACGCGACCGAGGCGCCGGGCATGCAGATCTCGCGCTTTTGCGCGTCCGGCCTCGACGCGATCAATTTCGGCGCGGCCAAGATCGCCGGCGGCTCCGACGAAATCGTGATCGCCGGCGGCGTGGAATCGATGAGCCGCGTCGGCATGGGCATGTCGGGCGGCGCCTGGTTCATGGACCCGTCGGTGGGCCTGCCGTCCTATTTCATGCCGCAGGGCGTGTCGGCCGACCTGATCGCCACCAAATACGGTTTTTCGCGCGACGACGTCGACGCCTACGCGGTCGAGAGCCAGAAGCGCGCCGACGCTGCCTGGAAGGACGGTCGCTTCAAGGGCTCGGTGATCCCGATCAAGGACCAGAACGGGCTGACCATTCTCGACCATGATGAACATATGCGCCCGGGCACGGACATGCAGTCGCTGGCCTCGCTCAATCCCTCCTTCGTCATGCCGGGCGAGATGGGCGGCTTCGACGCCGTTGCCGTGCAGCGTTACCCCGAGATAGAGAGCGTCAACCACGTTCACCACGCCGGCAATTCGTCGGGCATCGTCGATGGCTCGGCCGCCGTCCTGCTCGGCTCCAAAAAGGCGGGCAAGACCATGGGCCTGACGCCGCGCGCCAGGATCAGGGCCTTCACCAATATCGGCTCGGAACCGGCGATCATGCTCACCGGACCGGTCGACGTCACCGAGAAGCTTTTGAAGAAGGCGAAGATGACGATCGACGACATCGATCTGTTCGAGCTCAACGAGGCTTTCGCCTCGGTCGTGCTGCGCTACATGCAGGCCTTCGACATCCCGCACGACAAGATCAACGTCAATGGCGGGGCGATCGCCATGGGCCATCCGCTCGGCGCGACAGGCGCGATGATCTTCGGCACGGTGCTCGACGAGCTCGAGCGACGGGACCTCAACACGGCTCTGGTGACCTTGTGCATCGGCGCCGGCATGGGCACGGCGACCATCATCGAGCGGGTGTGACGGCCTCGGTCCTCTCCGAAAGGGGAGGCAACGGGCGCCGGAACGGTCGAACGGGCGAAACGGCGGGCAGATCGTCGAAATCGCCGCCCCGGCCCCTCCGGCGACAAGCCCGCGCCACCTGCGACGCATAGAGATTTCGAAAGGGAGAAATCCTAACATGGCCTACACCAATTTCACGGTCGAAACCGACAGCGACGGCATCGCGCTCGTCACCTGGGATATGCCGGACCGCTCGATGAACGTCTTCACCGAGGAGGTGATGGACGAACTCGACCGCATCACCGACCAGATCGTCGCCGACGAGGCGGTCAAGGGCGTGGTGATCACCTCCGGCAAGGAAGCCTTTTCCGGCGGCGCCGACCTGACCATGCTGCAGAAAATGCTCAAGGTCTTCAAAGAGGCGGAGGTCCGCGACCACGAGGCGGCGAAAAAAATGCTGTTTGAGGGCGCCGGCCGCATGAGCTGGCTGTTCCGCAAGATCGAGACCTGCGGCAAGCCCTGGGTCTCGGCGATCAACGGCACCTGCATGGGCGGCGCGTTCGAATTGTCGCTCGCCTGCCACGGCCGGGTTGCCGCCGATGGCGACAAGGTCAAGATGGGCCTGCCCGAGGTCAAGGTCGGGCTCTTCCCCGGCGCCGGCGGCACCCAGCGCGTGCCGCGCCTGACTGACGGGCAGCAGGCTTTGCAGATGCTGACCACGGGCGCTGCCCTGTCGCCGAAAAAGGCCAAGGGCATGAACCTGATCCACGAGATCGCCGAGCCGGCCAAGCTGGTCGACGCCGCCAAGGCGATGATCAGCAACGGGCTCAAGCCGGTCCAGCCCTGGGACCAGAAGGGCTTCAAGCTGCCGGGCGGGCCGGTCTATTCGGCCGCGGGCGCCAATCTGTGGCCGCCGGCGATCGCCATCCTGCGCCGCGAGACCTACAACAACTATCCGGCCGCCGCGGCGATCCTGAAATGCGTCTATGAGGGGCTTTTGGTGCCCTTCGAGACCGGGCTGACGATCGAGCAGCGCTATTTCACCGAAATCCTGCAGACCACCGAAGCGGCGATGATGATCCGCTCGCTGTTCGTGTCGCTGCAGGAACTCAACAAGGGCGCCCGCCGCCCCGAGGGCGTGGCCCCGACCAAATTCACCAAGATCGGCGTGATCGGCGCCGGCTTCATGGGCGCCGGCATTGCCTATGTCACCGCCAAGGCCGGCATCCCGGTCGTGCTCCTCGACCGCGACATGCCTGCGGCCGAAAAGGGCAGGGACCATTCCGCCGGCCTGATGGACGGGCTGATCAAGAAGGGCCGCGCCACGGCCGAGGACAAGGAAAAGCTGCTGTCGCTGATCACCCCGGCCGACGATTACGGCCAGCTCGACGGCTGTGAACTGGTGATCGAGGCCGTGTTCGAGGATTCCGACATCAAGAAGGGCGTCACCGAGAAATCGGAAGCCGTGCTCGCCGCCTCGGCGACCTTCGCCTCCAACACCTCGACGATCCCGATCACCGGCCTGGCCAAGAATTCCAAGCGGCCGAAGAATTTCATCGGCATCCATTTCTTCTCGCCGGTCGACCGCATGATGCTGGTCGAGATCATTCTGGGCAAGAAGACCGGCGACGAGGCGCTGGCGGTGGCGATCGACTATGTGCGTGCGATCCGCAAGACACCGATCGTGGTCAACGACACGCGCGGCTTCTACGTCAATCGCTGCGTGCTGCGCTACATGTCGGAGGCCTATCAGATGTTGATCGAGGGCGTGCCGGCACCGATGATCGAAAACGCCGCCAAGATGGCCGGCATGCCGGTCGGCCCGCTGGCGCTGACCGACGAGACCGCGATCGATCTCGCCCAGAAGATCATGAAACAGACGATCCGCGATCTCGGCGAAAAGGCGGTCGACCAGGAACAGTTCGCACTGATCAACACCATGGTCGACACCCATGGCCGCCACGGCCGCAAGAACGGCAAGGGCTTTTACGACTACCCGGCCAAGCCGGCGAAAAAGCACCTGTGGCCGGGCCTGAAGGATCTTTATCCGCAAAAGGCGCCGGAGGAGATCGACGTCGAGGTGCTCAAGCAGCGTTTCCTCGTCACCATTGCGCTCGAAGCCGCGCGGGTGATGGGCGAGGGCATCGTCACCGATCCGCGCGAGGCCGATGTCGGCTCGATCCTGGCCTTCGGCTTCGCGCCCTATACCGGTGGTGCGCTGTCTTATATCGACGGCATGGGCTCGGCCGCGTTCGTCAAGCTCGCCAAGCAGCTGCAGAAGAAATACGGCCCGCAGTTCAAGCCGCCGAAAGTGCTGGTCGACATGGCGGCCAAGGACGAGAGCTTCTACCAGCGCTTCGACCCTTACGCGGATCGCCGGCAAAAAGCGGCCTGACGACGGCTGCCCTTTCCGCGCCGCGGGCGCGGAAAGGACAGGCAAAGCAAAAGGAAGGACCGGCGCGCCGCCGGTCCTTCTTGCGCCCCTTCGGGGCCCTTCTTCCCGTTGATGGGGAGGGGGAAAGGAGCATTCCATGTATGTGTGGGGACGATTGCTGCGGGTTGCGCTGACCTCCAAATCGCGCGGCGCGTACCGGCTCGGCGAGGAAAGCAGGCTCTCGTTCCGCTGCCTGCCGTCCGATATCGATTCCAATATCCATTTGAACAATGCCCGCTACATGATGCTGGCCGATCTCGGCCGCATCGACCTGTTCCTGCGCGCCGGGCTTCTGGGTCTGGCGCGGCGCAACAAATGGGCGCCGATGATGGGCGGCGTGCAGTCGGTCTATGTGCGCGAGATCAGGCTGTGGCGGCGGTTCGACGTTTTGTCCTCGATCGAGACCTGGGAGGGCACCCAGGTGATCGGACGCCACCGCTTCGTGCTCGAAAACGGCGAGACGGCGGCGCTGATCATGACGACGGCCGGCGTTTACGACGTTCCCAACCGGCGTTTCCTGGCGATCGACGAGGTCGTCCAGGCGCTCGGCGCGCGGGTGAGACCGCGTGCGCCCAATGCCGCGGAAGCCGAATTCATGGGCTCGCACGGACGCCTGCGGGCGCTCGCCAAATCACTGCGCTGAGCCGCCGGTGACGCCGCGTGACGCGGGGTGGGCAAGCCCCCGCGCCGCTCCCTCGCGAATGTGATCGCCGCGGGCTTTCGCGGCACGCGCGCGCTCACTACTGTGCCGGTCAGAATCCCGGAGAGCAGCCAGCCATGTCCGCCATTATCGACTATTATTTCACCGCCGTGTCGCCCTATGTCTATCTCGGCCACCAGGCCATGGTCGACCTGGTCAAGAAACATGGCGCTTCCATCCACTATAAGCCGGTTCTGCTTCCCGGACTGTGGGAGGTCTCGGGCTCGGTGCCGCTGGCCCAGCGCTCGCCCACCCGCCAGCGCTACCGCCTGCTCGAACTGCAGCGCGCGGCGTTCCGGCGCGACCTGCCGATCAATCTGAAGCCGAAATTCTTTCCCGCCGACCCCGCCCTCGCCGACCATGTGGTGATCGCGCTGCTTCAGCGTCAGGCTGATCCGACCGGCTTTATGGGGCGCGTCTTTGCCGGTGTCTGGGCAAACGAGGAAAACGTCGCCGACGCCGACACGCTCGCCCGCTATCTGGAGGCCGAAGGCCATGACGCCGCCGACGTGCTGCACGCCGCCCAGGGCGATGCGGTCAAGGCCGAGCGCGCGCAAAATACGGCCGATGCCGTCGCCGCCGACGCGATCGGCGTGCCTGCCTATGTGCTCAACGGCGAGGTGTTCTGGGGCCAGGACCGGATCGAGGACCTGGCGCTGGCGCTGGAGACGGGACGGGCGCCGTTTACCGCGGGCTGACGGACGCTGTGGCTTGAAGCGTCGATCCGGCCGGCGCGGTCTGGAGCGGTCTTGGCACTGGACAGCGGCGGCGCTGGGCTTTAAAACCCGACAAAAGGTATTTTTTCCTGTGTTTCCGCGAGGAGTGCATCATGCTCTCGCATGAACGCGTGTGGGCTGCGATCGACGCGCTGGCCGAGCGCCATTCGCTGTCGGTCTCCGGCCTGGCCAAGCGGGCCGGGCTGGATTCGACCGCCTTCAACAAGTCCAAGCGCAGTTCGGCGGACGGCCGTCCGCGCTGGCCGTCGACCGAATCGCTTGCCAAGATCATGCAGGCCACCGGCGCCTCGCTGGACGAATTCGTGGCTCTGGTTGGCCGCGGCGTGACGGATGCCCGTGACGCGCTGCCGGTCCAGCGCTCGACCGTGCCGCTGCTCGGTTTCGCCCAGGCCGGCGCTGGCGGGTTCTTCGACGATGCGGGTTTCCCGGCCGGACAGGGCTGGGAGCTGGTCGACATTCCGGCCGGCGCGCGCGAGGGCGCCTATGCGCTCGGCGTCCAGGGCGATTCCATGCTGCCGCTTTATCGCGACGGAGACGTGCTGATCGTCGAGCCGGGAGCCAGCGTCAGGCGCGGCGACCGCGTGGTGGTCAAGACCGTCGCCGGCGAGGTGATGGCCAAGGTGCTGGCCCGCCAGACGACGCGGCATGTCGAACTGCGCTCCCTCAACCCGGATCATGAAGACCGCACGCTGGCGGTGGGCGAGATCGAGTGGATCGCCCGGATCGTGTGGGCGAGCCAGTAGCGGGTCGATGCGGGCCCTTCGTTTCGTCTCCCTGCTTGGCCTGTTGCTGGGGCCCGTGCCGGCCGTTTCAGCCCAGTCGGATGCGGCGCCTGCGCGAGCCGCGCGCACGATCGCGCCCGACATCGTCGCGCCGCCGGCGATCGATCCCGAAGAGATTGAGCGCGTCGCGCCGCGCGCGCCGCTGAGCGAGATCGGTCCGGCCCGTCCGCCTGGGCCGCTGACCGGGGAGACCGACTGGACGCTGGCGCGTCCGCTGGTCACGGCCGCCGGCCGGCTCGAGGCCGGCGGCGTGACGGTGGTGCTTGCCGGCATCGACATCATCGAGCCCGAGCGCCGGTGTCAGGGCCGGGACGGCGGCGATTGGCCGTGTGGCATGCGTGCCCGCACCGCGTTGCGCGCCTTCCTGCGCGGGCGCACCGTGATCTGCGATCCGATCGGCGAAGGGGACGGCGCGGTGCGCCTGGCCTCATGCCGGCTCGGCGAGCGCGATCTCGGCGCCTGGCTGGTCGAAAACGGCTGGGCGATGGCGGCCGGAAACGGCCCCTACGCCGACGCGCAACGCCGGGCGATCGACAATAAACGCGGCATCTTCGCCGATGGAGGCGTCGGCCCGGCGCCGGTCGCGGACGCGCCGCCGGTCTCGATCCTGCCGGCGGACGAAGCCGCCTCAGGCCTCGGCGGCTGAGGCCAGGGTGCGCGCGATCATCGCGCGGGTTTCCTCGATGCCGTAAAGGGCCACGAACGAGCCGAAGCGCGGACCGCGCTCCTGGCCGATCAGCACCTGGTAGATCATCTGGAAAAACGCACCCGACACGCCGGGCCCGCCGCTCGGGCTTTTCTTGGCGTGGTCCTGGTAACGCTCGATGCCGCGCGCCACGTCCAGGAGCGCGTTCTGGATCGTTGCGCTGTCGGCGTCCGGCGGCAGCGTGGCGAGCTTGTCGGCCATGCCGGCCAGCGCCGCGCGCTCGACCGCGTCCGGCGCGCGGAACGTTTTCGCCGGCTTCACGAAATCGTCGAAATAGCGGATCGCATAGCCGACCAGCCGGTCGAGTTCGGGATGGGTCTCGGGCGTTACGCCTGGCGCGTAGCGGGAGATGTAGCCCCACAGCACGGCCTTGTCGTGCGCGTTGGAGGCGCTGACCAGGTTGAGCAGCATGGCGAACGGCACCGGCAGGTCGATCGCCGGCGGCGCGCCGCTATGAATATGCCAGACCGGGTTCGACAGCCGCGCTGCCCAGTCCTGGCGCGGATAGGCCGACAGGAACTGGTAATATTCGTCGACGGCGCGCGGAATGACGTCGAAATAGAGCCGCTTGGCCGTCCTCGGCTTCTGGAACATGTAGAGCGCCAGGCTCTCCGTCGGCGCGTAGGTCAGCCATTCGTCGATGGTCAGGCCGTTGCCTTTCGACTTGGAGATCTTCTCGCCGTTCTCGTCGAGAAACAATTCGTAGACGAAATGTTCGGGCGGCCGGCCGCCGAGCGCTGAGCAGATGCGGTCATAGACCGGCATGTTCGGGCCGTGATCCTTGCCGAACATTTCGAAATCGACGCCGAGCGCGGCCCAGCGCGCGCCGAAATCCGGCTTCCACTGCAGCTTGACCTGGCCGCCGGTGATGCCGTGCGTCACCTCCTCGCCGTCCTCGTCGAGATAGGTGACCGTTCCGGCCGCCGCGTCGACGGCCTTCATCGGTACGTAGAGCACGCGACCGGTCTTGCGCGAAATCGGCAGGAAGGGCGAATAGGTGGCGCGGCGCTCCTCGCCCAAAGTCGGCAGCATGATGTCCATGATCGCCTGGTAGCGTTCGGCCACGCGCTGCAGCACCGCGTCGAAGCGGCCGGATTTGTAATAGTCGGTCGCGCTGGCGAAATCGTAGTCGAAGCCGAACGTGTCGAGGAACCGGCGCAGCATGGCGTTGTTGTGATGGCCGAAGCTCTCATGGTCGCCGCCAAACGGGTTGGGCACCACGGTTAGCGGCTTGTGCAGATGCGGTTCCAGCGCCTTGGGGTCGGGCACGTTGTCGGGGATCTTGCGCATGCCGTCCATGTCGTCGGAAAAGCACAGCAGCCGGGTCTTCACCTTGCCCTCGGTCAGGACGTGAAAGGCATGGCGCACCATGGTCGTGCGCGCGACCTCGCCGAACGTGCCGATATGCGGCAGGCCGGAAGGGCCGTAGCCGGTCTCAAACAGCACCGTGTCGGGAAAACCGGTTTTTTCGTAGCGCGCGATGACCTTGCGGGCTTCCTCGAAGGGCCAGGCCTTGCTTTTCACCGCTTCCGCGAGGATTTCGGCGGCAGGATCGTTCGCGGTCGCGGCTTTATCTGACATGTCTTTCTTCCGTTCGGGCGCCCAACTGAAGCCAGTTCTGCGCGGAGGGACCGCACAGGCTCTAGAGCCGGCGGCCTACAGCGTCAATTGTGGGGCACATTTTTCCTTGCAGTGCAGCATACGGCTTTCTACGTTGCACTCGACCTTGCCGGACGGAGTTTTGCGGTGATCAAGCCAGAAAGCGTGCAGGAAGCCCTGATCCACATCATGGTGGTGGTGTCGGCGGCCGACAGCAACATGACCGACCGCGAACTGGCCAAGATGGGCAGTGTCGTGCGCACGATGCCGGTGTTCGCCAGCTTCGACCCCGACGCGTTGCTGGACGTGGCCAAGAAGAGCCAGGCGGTTCTGCAACAGGAGGGCGCGCTCAACGCCATCCTCGCCTCGATCGTGGAGGTGGTGCCGGTACGCCTGCACGACACCGCCTACGCGATCGCCGTCGAGATCGCCGCGGCCGATCTGCATGTGCGGCCCGAGGAGCTTCGCATCCTGCAATTGCTGCGCGCCCAGCTCGGCGTCGACACGCTGACGGCGGCGGCGATCGAACGGGCGGCGGTCGTGCGCCATCGCACCGTCTGATCGCACGCAAGAGCGCGCTCACCGCGTGTTGATTGGCGTTTGCCATTGCGCGGTGGCACTGACCGCCTGAGCGATGGAAAGCCGGTGGTGGAAATATGCAGGGGTTCGAGATATCCGAGGCGGCCGCGCGCCTGACCGCCTTTCTTGTCATATTCGGCGCCATGGCCGCGTTCGAACTGTGGTCGCCCCGTCTCGAGCGCGCCGAGATGGTGGGCGCGTTCAAGGCGCGGCGCTGGTTCACCAACCTGTCGATGGTGCTGATCTCGTCGATCCTGCTGCGGCTGATCTTCCCCGCGGCCGCCGTCGGGGCGGCGGTGTGGGCGGAAAGCCGCGGCTGGGGTGTGTTGCGCCGTTTCAACCTCGATCCGCGTCTTGCCGGGCTTGTCGGTTTCGTCCTGCTCGACTTCGCCGTCTGGCTGGAGCATGTCGCCAGCCACAAGATACCGCTTTTGTGGCGCATCCACAGGATGCACCACGCCGATACCGGCTTCGACGTGACCACCGGCCTGCGCTTCCACCCGCTGGAAATTCTGCTTTCCATGGTCTGGAAGGCGGCGGTCGTGGTTGCGCTCGGTCCGCCGGTGCTGGCGGTTCTGGTGTTCGAGATCGTGCTCAACGGAACCTCGATGTTCAACCATTCAAACGCGAGGCTGCCGCTCGGCCTGGATCGGGTCTTGCGGCGCGTACTGGTCACGCCCGACATGCACCGGGTCCACCATTCCTCGATCCGTGCCGAGACCGATTCCAATTACGGCTTCAATTTCCCGTTCTGGGACCGCCTGTTTCGCACCTATCGCGACCAGCCGCGGCTTGGCCATGACGGCATGGAAATCGGGCTTTCGGACTATCGCGGCGACGCGCCGTCCGGTCTCGTGTGGGCGCTGTTGCTGCCGTTCCGCGCCTTGCGGCCGGCAGTCGCCAAGCTGCCGCATCCGGCCAAAGAGGAACGGCTCGAAAAGTCCGGGCCTAGAAGAAGCTGACCGGGAAATAGCGCAGGTAAAGTTCGGTGAAGGTGCCGTTGGCGTTGATCTGATGCAGCGCGTAGTCGAAGGCTTCCGCGAGCTCGGGCATGTCGCGTCGCGTCGCCACCGCCATGCCGGGGCCGAGATAGGCCGGGAGCAGGTAGGGGCCGCCGACAAAGCGGCAGCACGCCTGCGACCCGGATCCCGAAAGCCAGAAGGACAGCGCCATGCCGTCGGCGAACGCCGCCTCGGTCTTGCCCTGGCGCACATCGTCCAGCATCCAGTCGGAGCGCGAATAGATCACCGGGCGCAGATCGGGAAACAGCGTTCGCAGTATCTTCTCGTGCACGCTGCCGCCGCGCACGCCGACGCGCTTGCCGGCCAGAGTTTCATGAAGGGGTTCAGCGACGGTCTTGTCCTTTGCCGCCACGAAACGGGCCGGCAGCCGCAGATAGGGGCGCGAGAACGCGTAGAGTTGCCGGGATTCGGCGGTGACCGCCAGGCCGGCCAGAATCGCCTCGCCCTGGCCCGCCTCAAGCGCGGAAGACAGTTCGCCCCACGGTAGCGCTTGAATCTGGCACAGATCCTCGAGCGACAATTCAGCACAGATCGCACGGGCGAGATCGACGTGAAAACCGCTGAGACGGCCGTCGCGATCGAGGAAATTGAAGGGTGGAAAATCGATTGTGGTCAGGAAACGCAGGCGCGGCAGCGCGCCGAGGTCCGGTTTCGCCAGCCTTTCCCGCGTGTCCCAGAGGTTTGGAACGACCGGCTCGGCGGCCGTCAGAGCCGCAGACAGCGCCAGATAGACGAACAAGGTGCAAAAGGCTCTGAGCATGTATAACTCCCCAGCGCGGCTCTAGCATGTGCACACGCGATTTTCATCCTTCCGGATCTTGGCCCAAAATGTTTGTCGGATTTGCAACCACCGGTTAATAGATGAAAAATCCACACACGTTATAGTGCGCTGCGATTCCAATCCTGCCATTTGGGGTCAACAATGGGGCAGTTCGACGATACGCTGCAATTTATCGAAGAGCTGGATCGGGCAGAAACGCCGGAGACAGTGTGTCGGCAGTTGCTCGGGCTGACACGCAGTTTTGGCCTGACCGCGATCATGGCCGGCACCGTACCGCGGCCGGGAACGCCCAAGGGCAAGCAAAAAAGCCATGTCATGCTGTGCGACTGGCCGCAGGACTGGCTCGAGCGCTATGTGGCGCGCAACTATGTCGACCAGGATCCGGTCGTTACCTATATCAAACGCTCCCCCACAATGGTGAACTGGCGCAGTGCTACCAGCGAGCTGCAGGCCGGCAAGACCGCCCGTCAGGTTATGGGCGATGCCGGCGAGTTCAAACTCAAGGACGGCTTCGCCTTTCCTCTGATCACCATCGAGGGCACCATCGTCATGGTTTCCTTGGGTGGCGAGTTTGTCGACATCTCCCCGGAAGGGGTGGGTGTGGTGTCGCTGGCTTCCACCTACGCGATCGGACGCGCCATGCAATTGCAGAACGCCCAGGCCCTATTCGACCAGAGGCCAGACCTGACCCCACGTGAAACCGAGTGCCTGAAATGGGCCGCGGAAGGCAAGTCGGAGTGGGAGATCTCCCAAATCCTCGGAATTTCCGAGCATACTTCCGAAAAGCACCTGCTCAATGCCAAGCGCAAACTGGGCGCGGCCAATCGTGTCCACGCCGTCGCCGAAGCTATCCGCCACGGCTACATTTCCTGATTGCCCGACCGCGCCGGGACATTACGTGATCGCGTAATATTCGCTCGCCGGACTCGTCGTAGATTTTTCTTTCCATCCACAGGAGGGAAGCATGATCTACGCACTGACGACGAACGAGTTGGCCGCCCGGCCCGATCTGTGGGACGAGGTTCGCCGGCTCAGACACAAGATCTTTGTCGAGGAGATGGGCTGGGACGATCTTCGCAGCCCCGATAGCCGCGAGAGCGACCAGTTCGACCACGACGAAGCGGTCCATCATCTGTGCATGCGCAACGGCCGGCTGGCCGGCTATCAGCGCATGCTGCCGACCACGCGCCCGCACCTGTTGACCGACGTTCTATCGGACCTGTGCGAGGGCGAAGGGCCGCATGGGCCCAACGTCTTCGAACTGACCCGCTACGCGGTCGCCCACGCGCATCGCGACGGCCGGCGCGGTGTGTCCACGGTCGGCAGCGAGCTGATCGCCGGCTTCGTCGAATGGGGTCTGGAACGCGGCGTCGACCAGGTCATCATCGAATTCGAGCCGATGTGGGTGCTGCGCGCCCTGCAGCTCAACTTCCTGGCCCGTCCGCTCGGCTACCAGCGGACCTATGGCCGCCAGCAGGTCGTCGCGACCCTGCTGACCTTCAACGAACAGACGCTCGATGTGGTTCGAAACCGGCGCAGCCATCACGCGCCGGTGCTGAGCCGCGGCATGCCGGAGGACGAGGTCTTTCGGCGCGCATCCTGATGCCGGATCGGGCGCCGCGCGCCGGCGACGTCGCGTGGCCATGGACGATGGGAGAAAAATCATGGACGACACACGAACAATCGAATTCGGCAATCACACCCTCGCGCTGACTTTGTCGGACGAGGATGGCCGCCCCGTGCTCGATCATCGGGCCTATCGGCGGCTGGCGCAGGCGCTTCGCGAGGCGGCTGCGCGCGACGACGTTCGCGTGGTGGTCTTGCGCGGCCTGTCGGGGTGCTTCTGCCTCGGCGGCGATCTTTCGGAGTTCCTCGACGCGGACAAGCATCAATCCCTGATCGGGGCCGTCACCGACATGTTCCGTATGCTGGCGACCTTTCCCAAGCCCGTTCTGGGCTGCGTCGACGGCGACGCGGTTGGCGTGGGATGCACGGTGCTTTTCCACTGCGATCTGGTTTTCGCCTCGGTGCAGAGCACGTTTCGGGTGCCGTTCGTCGATTTCGGCCTCGTGCCCGATGCTGCGACCAGCATCCTGGCGCCGGAGAAACTGGGATACGCCAACGCGTTCCGCTTCTTCTGCCTCGGCGAAACGCTGGACGCCAAAAAGGCGCACGCGCTCGGCCTGGTGACCGATCTGCTGGAAGCGGAAAAACCGGAGGCTGCCGCTGCCCGGGTCGCCTGGCAACTGGCCAAGAAGCCGGCTCGGGCGCTTGCGCAGACCCGGGGCCTGCTGAAGGGCGACACCGCCCAGCTTTGCGCGCGCATCGATCGGGAGGTCTCGCTGTTTCACGACGCCCTACAGGATGAAGCGACCCTGCGCAGGCTCAAGCGGATTGCGCGCATGGCCGCCTGACGCCGGCCGCAAACCAGGCGTGCCCGGCCGAGGGGACAACAGGTACGGGCGCATTTCGCGGGGGGAGGGGAGATGGTGCAACAGCGCCTTGAAGAAGGCTGCCAGGAGCCGCTGCCCGGTGTGTCGGGCAGGTTCGAGAAGCCGCGGGCGCGGCGCCCCTGGCGGCCTCCGTGGCACGAGGGCGCGCGCCTGCTGGCCGGCATGGCGAGGCTGAGCGGTTGGAGCGGGGTGCTGCGACGGCTGCGCCTATCCGAGGACGACGCGCTGCGGCTTGCCGCGCGCGCCAATCTCAACGGGACCGAGCTTCTCGACGAACTACACGTTGCCGGCGTGTTGCCCGAGGATGCGCTCTATCGTGGGCTGGCGGTGGAGATCGGGCTTGATTTTGAACCAGTCGTGTCGCCGCGCGCGCTCGTCCTGCGCGACCACGAGTTGCGCATGCTGCTTGGCCGGCCGCGCGGCCAGCTCCACGTGCGGACCGAGGCCGGCGGCCAGTCTCACGTGCTGTTGTCGTCGACGACGCTTAATCCCGGCGAGGCGCGCCGCCGCTTTGCCGGGCGCGCGGATCTTGTCGGCCGCCTGCGCCTGGTCGCCCCGGGGCGTCTGCGCGCGGCATTGCTGCATCTGGCGCGCCGGCTGTTGCTGGACGACGCGTTGCGCGGCCTCTTCGCCACCCGCCCGGAATTTTCGGCCCGCCAGGGCGCGACCTCCTGGCAGGGTTTGATGCTCGGTCTGCTGCTGGTTGGCGTGCCGGTCGCCTATGCTCTGGCGCCGGGGGTCACGGTCTGGTCGGCCTTCGCGGTCATCACCGCGGTCTTTTTGATGTGCGTCGGGCTACGCGTGGCTGCCTTGATGCGGGCACGCCCGGCCGCGCCGCGTCCACCTGCGGTCGCGGCCGCGCCTGCGCATGCTTTGCCGGTTTACACCATCCTGATCGCCTTGCATTCGGAAGCGGAGGTTATCGACGACCTCTTCAAGGCCCTCGCCAAGATCGTGTGGCCGCGCAGCAAGCTGGAGATCAAGTTCGTCTGCGAAGCCGATGACGAGCCTACGCTCGCCGCCATCGCCCGCCAACGGTTGCGACCGTGGATGGAAGTCATTCGGGTGCCGCCCTGCGAACCGCGCACCAAACCGAAGGCGCTTGCCTTCGCGCTGCCGGCGGTCGGCGGCGAGTTGATAGCGCTCTACGACGCCGAGGACCGGCCGCATCCCATGCAATTGCTCGAGGCCTGGCGGCGTTTCCGTGACGGGGGCGGACGTCTCGCCTGCCTGCAGGCGCCGCTGGTGGTGGCCAATGCCGCAGCCGGTGTGCTGCCGCGCATGTTCCAGATGGAATATGCGCTGCATTTCAACGGCATCCTGCCCTGGCTCTCGCGGCATGGGCTCAGTTTTCCGCTCGGCGGCACGTCCAACCATTTCCGTCGACGCGCGCTGATCGCTGTCGGTGGCTGGGATCCCTACAACGTTACCGAGGATGCGGATTTGGGAACCCGCCTCGCGCGGTTCGGCTATCGTTGCGAGACCATCACCTGCCCGACCCTGGAGGACGCCCCCGACGAGGTCGGGGTCTGGCTGCGCCAGCGTACACGTTGGTTCAAGGGCTGGATCCAGACCTGGTTCGTTCACATGCGCCGGCCGGCGCGGTTATATCGTGACGTCGGGGCGGCGTCGTTCATCACGATCCAGATCATGTTCGCCGGTATGGTTGCCTCGGCGCTCGCGCATCCCCTCCTTTTGACAAGTATCTCGTATCTGGGCGCGAAGCTGGCCTGGACCGGCACGCTCGGCCGCGGCGACGCCGCGTTGCTGACGCTCGCGCTCTTCAACATGGCGCTCGGATACGGCACGTTTCTGGTTCTGGGCTACCGCTGCCTCGACAAGACCGACAGGCGCGGCTTCTGGAAGAATGTCGCGCTGACGCCGGGCTACTGGCTTTTGATGTCGGCGGCCGCGTTGCGCGCCTGCTGGCAGATCTGCTGGCGGCCGCATTATTGGGAAAAGACGCCGCACAAGCGCCATGCCGTGCCCGAGGCGCCGGCCGGCAACCCGCATGCGCGCTTCCGCATGCCGACGCGGCCGGCCGGCCCGCGCGTCAGCTTCCGATGATCTCGGGCCCGGCGCAGACGATCTTGTCGTCCTCGTCGCCGATCAGCGCGTCGTCGCGGCCGTCATAGGGCAACGACGACAGAATGTGGCGGATCGCCGCCAGCCGTGCGCGCCGCTTGTCGTTGGTCTTCAGCACGGTCCATGGTGCGTGGGCGGAATGCGTGCGTTTCATCATCGTGTCACGACGTTGCGTGTACTCGTCCCAAAGCCCCATGCCGGCAATGTCGATCGGGGAGAATTTCCAGATTTTCAGCGGGTCGTGACGCCGGTCGTGGAAACGCTTGAGCTGCATCTCCTGGCCGATATTCAGCCAGAACTTGAAGAAATGAATGCCTTCATGGACGATCATGCGCTCGAAGGAGGGCGTTTCGCCGAGAAATTTCTCGGTCTGCGCGGGCGTGCAGAAGCCCATCACCGGCTCCACGACCGCGCGGTTGTACCAGGAGCGGTCGAAGGTGACGAACTCGCCCGCGGTCGGGAAATGCTCGACATAGCGCTGATAATACCATTGGCCGCGCTCGACCTCGGTCGGTTTCGGCAGCGCGACATTGCGCGCCACGCGCGGGTTCATGTATTGGCGGATGACGAAAATGGTGCCGCCCTTGCCCGCCGCGTCCCGCCCCTCAAACAGCGACATGACGCGATGACCGCTGGCCTGCAGCCAGTATTGCAGCTTGACCAGCTCGATCTGCAGCCGTTCGAGCCGGTCCTCGTAGGCCTTCTTGTCCATCTTGTCGGCATAGGGATAGCCGCCCGACGCCATATCCTTGTCCTTGATCCAGTCCGGCAGCTTGGGATCGTTGATGTCGAACACGCGTTCCTTGCCGTCGATGGTAAGCTTGATCGGTTCTGTCTTCAGTTCAGGATGCGCGAGGTCGGCCTTGGACATTGATTTTTCTCCGAATTGCGGTCGCGGCCATGCTATGGGGCGCTCCGGCAGGCGTCCAGTGCAGCGGGTCGTTTCCCAGCGTCCCGCGCACCGGCCGCACAAGGGCGGGGCGCGTTGGGCTCGATGACGTTTGATGGTGAGACACCTGGCTGGCTGCGGCGCGGCGCGTCCAATCTGGCGCGCGCCAAATGGGTCGTTGCGGCCGGGTGCGCGGCGATCGCCTTCCTGGCCTGGCTCGGCGGTGTCGACTGGCTGGTCGCGGGGCTTGCGATGGCCGCGGTCTTGGGCGTTGCCGCCGGCGGGCCCGGCGAGCGCAAGAAGGAGCCGGTCTCCGGCAGCGCGGCTGCGTCGTCCTCAACGGGACCGCTGCCCCGTTCGGCCGAATATCTCGCCGCCGCCATTCCCGATCCCCTGGTGATGATCGACCAGGCGGGCGCGATCGTCTACGCCAACGATGCCGCCCGCGCAGCGTTTGGCGATTTTGGAGCCGGCACGCTCATCCAGTTGCGGTTCCGCACGCCGGAATTCCAGACCTTCCTGAGCGGGCTGCGCGACGGTGTGGCCGAACCGCATGTGACCGACTATGCCGAGCGCGTTCCGATCGAGCGCTGGTTCCGCGTCGTCGGCCGCCCGATCGGCCATGGCACCGGGCTTTTCGTGCTGGTCTTCAAGGACCAGAGCGAGACGCGGCGGATCGACCGCATGCGCTCCGATTTCATCGCCAATGCCAGCCACGAGCTGCGCACCCCGCTCGCCTCGGTTGCCGGGTTTATCGAGACCCTGCGCGGCCCGGCCCGCAACGACGCGAAGGCCCGCGATCATTTTCTGCAGATCATGCAGGACCAGACCGCGCGCATGGCGCGGCTGATCGACGACCTGCTGTCGCTGTCGCGTCTGGAGATGAAGACCTATGCCGCGCCGTCAAGGGCGGTCGACCTGCGCCATGTGATCGACCGCGTCGTCGACGCGATGAGCCATCTGGCCGCCGAGGTGGGCGTGACGATCGTCAAGGAGATGCCGGTCGCGCCGGTGGACGTTCTCGGCCAGCCTGACGAGTTGATCCAGGTGTTCGAGAACCTGGTCGAAAACGCCTGCAAATACGGCCAGTCCGGCGGCAAGGTGGTGGTGTCGCTTGATGCGGGGGCGGGCGAAGAGACGACCGGCCCCAGCGTGACGGTCCGCGACTTCGGCCCCGGCATTCCCGAAGAGCATATCCCGCGATTGACCGAGCGGTTCTACCGGGTCGACGCCGAAACCAGCCGGGCGCAGAAGGGAACGGGGCTGGGCCTGGCCATCGTCAAGCATGTCCTGACCCGCTACAACGCGCGCCTGGCGATCCGTTCGTCACCGGGCGACGGCGCCGCCTTCACCGTTCAGTTTCCCCGCGGCCAGAGCCGTTCGTCCTGAGGGGCGGTCGCCAACCCGTTCGGCTTGTTCTTTTTCAGGTCATGCGCGTGGCGTATAGAAGGCCGACCTTGCGCCTTGGAGAGCCCGCCATGAAGTCCGATCACATCGTGAACGCCTACGACCAGGAACTGAAATTTCTGGCCAACAGGATCGCCTTCATGGGCGGCCATGCCGAGCGCATGGTCGATCAGGCCATCCAGGCACTGGTGGCCTCCAATCCCGACCTGGCGCGCAAGGTCGTCGCCGACGACATGGCGCTGGACGAGGCCCAGCGCGAAATCGACGACAAGGCCGTCATCATCATCGCCCGGCGCCAGCCGATGGCAGACGACCTGCGCGAAATCATCGGCGCGATCAGAATATCCTCGGACCTCGAGCGTGTCGGCGATCTCGGCAAGAACATTGCCAAGCGCGTCGTGTCGCTGAGCAACGCGGCGCAGCCCATTCAGCTCTTTCGCGGGCTCGAGGCGCTGGCCCAGCTCGCGCTCACGCAATTGAAGGAAGTGCTCGACGCCTACGCCACGCGCTCCGTCGCCCGTATCGGCCAGGTGCGCGACCGCGACGACGATATCGACGCCATGTACACCTCGCTGTTTCGCGAACTGCTCACCTATATGATGGAGGATCCGCGCAACATCGCCTCATGTACCCATTTGCTGTTCTGCGCCAAGAACATCGAGCGCATCGGCGATCACGCCACCAACATCGCCGAAACCGTCTATCACATCGTGACCGGCGATCAGATGCCGGCCGAGCGCCCCAAGGAAGACAAGAGCCACAAGGTCGTCATCCAGGCGAAATGACGTTGCCGGACCGCGCGCCGGCCGCAGACTTCAAGCCGCGCGCGACGCAAGGCCAATCA
The DNA here is from genome assembly GCA_039973095.1 of Nitratireductor sp. Lineage (GTDB taxonomy): Bacteria > Pseudomonadota > Alphaproteobacteria > Rhizobiales > Rhizobiaceae > Mangrovimarina. Next base: position 453,968 of record JBDWLQ010000005.1, read on the forward strand.
AGGGCGGATTTCAGATCGCGGTCGCCGCGCCTTGACCTCAGCGCTGGCGACGACGCTCGGAGGCCGGTTGAAAGGCAAGGCGGGAGTGGTAGGTGCAATAGGGGCCGCTTTCGCCCGTTTCATTGCCGCAGAAGTGGAAATCCTCATGCAGCGGATCGCCGTTCGGCCATTTGCATGTCCGCTCGGTCAGGTCGGCCAGCGACAGGCGGCGCGAGATCGGCACCACGACATTCTCGGCCGGCCGCGGCATGGGACGCGGTGCGGCGTCGGCGTCGAGGGCCGTGTTGAGCGCGGTGGCGCCCACCGTTTGCGGCAGCACGCGCGCGCCCGACGACCGCGGCGCGGGCTTGCCGGCGGCGCCGGGGCGCGCGGTCTTCTTCGTCCGGTTTGGCGCGGCCGAAGCGCGACCGCGGCTGGAAAGCTTCAGACGATGAACCTTGCCGATCACGGCGTTGCGGCTGACGCCGCCCAGCTGGGCCGCGATCTGGCTGGCGCTGAGGCCTTCCGCCCACAGCTTCTTCAGCAGTTCGACCCTTTCATCCGTCCAGTTCATCCGCTTACGCTCCTGGTGTCTTCGGGTGGCGGAATCGGAATCGTTCCTCGCCCTGGCAAGTTCCAGGAGGACACGAAATGTACCCGGTGAGATTGTCCGCCGCACGAAATGTAGTTTTTTCTTACCCCCAAACTACAATAGCGGCTGACTCCGTGACAAGAGTCGGGCCGGTTTGCTGAATCCTATTTTGCGGTTTTCCCCAACTTGCCGCCGGCAGTCGGGCCCGACGGGATTCCGGCCCGGTCCCGCGCCTGGCCGCAACATTGACTCCGGCGGCAAAAAAACCGATATGCTGACGGTGCGGCCGCCCGGAGGGCGGCTTTTTGATTTGGTGGCCACGGCCGGTATTTGCAAGGCTTTGCGGCCGATCCGAAACGTGGAACGGAGCGTGCGTTCATGACTGGTTCAGCGCTGTACGAGACTTTTGCACGGGCCCCGCTCGCCTTCGAGCGCGGCGAGGGCAGCTGGCTGATCACGTCGGACGGCGAGCGCTTTCTCGACTTCGCCGCCGGCATCGCGGTGAATTCGCTCGGACATTCCCATCCACATCTGGTCGCCGCCCTTGGCGAGCAGGCCGGCAAGCTGTGGCACGTTTCCAATCTTTACGAGATTCCCGGCCAGAGCCGGCTCGGCGAGCGGCTGACGCAAAACACCTTCGCCGACAAGGTGTTTTTCACCAATTCCGGCGCGGAGGCGCTGGAATGTGCGATCAAGACGGCGCGGCGTTATCATTATGTCGCCGGCCGGCCGGAGCGCAATCGCATCATCACCATCGAAGGCGCCTTTCACGGCCGCACGCTGGCCACGATCGCGGCCGGCGGCCAGAAGAAATATCTGGAGGGGTTCGCCCCCAATGTCGATGGCTTCGACCAGGTGCCGTTCGGCGACCTAGAGGCGCTGACAAGCGCGATTACGCCGGCAACGGCAGCCATCCTCGTCGAGCCGGTCCAGGGCGAGGGCGGTATTCGCACTGTCCCCAACGACATGCTCAAAGCCATGCGCGACCTGTGCGACAAGCACGGCATTCTGCTCATCCTCGACGAGGTCCAGTGCGGCGTCGGGCGCACGGGGCGGCTTTTCGCCCATGAATGGGCCGGCATCGAACCCGATATCATGGCGATCGCCAAGGGCATTGGCGGGGGCTTTCCGCTCGGCGCCTGTCTGGCGACCGACGACGCCGCAACGGGCATGACGGCGGGCGTCCACGGCACCACGTTCGGCGGCAATCCACTGGCCATGGCGGTCGGCAACGCCGTTCTCGATGTCGTGCTTGAGGACGGTTTTCTGGACGAGGTCAGCCGCAAGTCCCTGCTCTTGCGCCAGGGCCTGGCCGAACTCGTCGACGCCTTTCCGGCCGTGTTCGAGGACTTCCGCGGCACCGGGCTCATGCTGGGGCTGAAATGCCGGCAACCCAATGCCGCCGTCACGCTGGCTTTCCGCGCCGAAAACCTGCTGACGGTTCCCGGCGGCGACAATGTGGTCAGGCTGTTGCCGCCGCTGACGGTGTCGGACGAGGAAATCCGCCTTGCGCTCGGCCATATGCACGATGCCGCCGAAAAGCTGGCCAAGGTGGCCGTCGATGCCTGACGTGACGCAAGACGCCCGGAGCGCGGGGCGCCCGCACCACTTCACCGACCTGTCGGCGCTGCCGCCGGCGACCCTGCGCGCCATTCTCGAGGACGCGAAAGCCCGCAAGGCGGTGCTGAAATCGGGTGCGCGCGAGCGGCCGTTCGAAGGCAGGGTCATGGCGATGATCTTCGACAAGCCCTCGACCAGGACCAGGGTGTCGTTCGATGTCGGCATGCGCCAGCTCGGCGGCGAGACGATCATGCTGACGGGAACCGAGATGCAGCTCGGCCGCAGCGAGACGATCGCCGATACCGCGAAGGTGCTGTCGCGTTATGTCGACCTGATCATGATCCGCACGACCTCGCACGAGCGTCTGGTGGAGATGTCGGCCAATGCCACCGTGCCGGTGATCAACGGCCTGACCGACGACACCCATCCCTGCCAGATCATGGCCGACATCCTGACGTTCGAGGAGCATCGCGGCCCGGTCAAGGGCCGGCTGTTCGCCTGGACCGGCGACGGCAACAACGTGCTTCATTCCCTCATCGAGGCGGCCGCACGCTTTCAGTTCGCGCTTAACATCGCCGTTCCCGCCGGCTCGGAGCCGGAGCCGTCCTATGTCGCCTGGGCGCGCGGCGAGGGCGCCAGGATCGCCTTCCATAACAAGCCCGAGGACGCCGTGCGCGATGCCGATTGCGTCGTCACCGACACCTGGGTGTCGATGGGCCAGGAGCACCGCGCTCGCGGACACAATGTTTTCGTGCCCTATCAGGTCAACGAAGCGCTGATGAAGCACGCCAAGCCCGACGCGCTGTTCATGCATTGCCTGCCGGCGCACCGCGGCGAGGAAGTGACCGACGCGGTCATCGACGGGCCGAATTCGGTGGTGTTCGACGAGGCGGAAAACCGGCTGCATGCGCAAAAAGCGGTGATTGCCTGGTGCCTTGCGGGGACGGGCGCCGGTGAGTGAACGACTGAAGCTCGGCGATTTCGGTCATGCCGGCGACGACGTCATCGTGCCGTTCCAGGTCGAGGCGCTGGACGTGCGCGGTCGGGCGGTGCAGTTGGGCCCGATGCTCGACACCATGCTCGGGCGCCACGACTATCCTGAGCCCGTGGCGCGGCTGCTGGCCGAATGCGTGGTGCTGACGGCGCTTCTGGGCAGCTCGCTCAAATTCGACGGCAAGCTTATCCTGCAGACCCAGTCCGACGGACCGGTCGACATGCTGGTTGCCGATTTCGCCGCGCGCGGCTCGATGCGCGCCTATGCCCGTTTCGACGAGGCCAGGCTCGCCCGCGCGCAGAAGGAGGGACACACCACACCCGAGCAATTGCTGGGTACCGGCGTGCTGGCCATGACGATCGACCAGGGCACGCACATGCAGCGTTATCAGGGCGTCGTCCAGCTTGACGGCACCTCGCTGGAGGAGGTCGCGCGCACCTATTTCAGGCAGTCGGAACAGATTCCCACCGAGGTGCGGCTGTCGGTCGCCCGCCAGGTCCTGCCGGAGGCCGGAGGCAGGTCATCGTGGCGCGCCGGCGGTATGCTGGCGCAGTTCCTGCCCGAGGCGCCCGACCGCATGCGCCTGCCCGACCTGCCGGGCGGCGACGGCGAAAGCGATGCCGCCGAGCCGGTGCATCTCGACGATGCCTGGGCCGAGCTGCTGGCGCTGTTTTCGACCATCGAGCCGGACGAACTGTTCGATCCCACGATCGGCACCGAACGGCTGCTTTATCGGCTGTTCCATGAGCGCGGTGTCGTCGTGTTCCCCGGCCAGGCCGTCGCCGACGACTGTTCGTGTTCGCGCGAAAAGATCAGCGCCATCCTCGACGGGTTCTCCGACGACGAAATCGCCGAGAGCGTCGAAGACGGCGAAATCCGCGTCAATTGCGAGTTCTGCTCCAAGGAATACAGCTTCGACCCGGCAGAATTCACAGGCGCCGACGGCGAGTGAAAACAGCACCGTTCACGCCCGTTCAATTCAGCGTGCGTGTGTCGTCGGGCAGGTCGAGCGAGAAGGCTGGAATGTCGATGTCGAACATGGCGCCGGCCGCGTCGCGCATCGTATAGCGGCCGGTCATGATGCCCGAAGGCGTGGAAAGCGGGCAGCCCGACGTATACTGGAAACTGTCGCCGGGCCCGAGCTGCGGCTGTTCGCCGACGACGCCGGCCCCTCGGACTTCCTCGACACGTCCCTCCCCATCGGTAATGTGCCAGTAGCGCGACAGAAGCTGCACCGGCACCTGCGAGTTGTTGGCGATCGTGACCCGATAGGCCCAGACATAGCGCGATTGTGAGGGGTCGGAGCGCTCATCGAGATAGAAAGGCTCCACGCGCACCTCTATGTTTCGCGTTACCGTCTGGTACATCATCGAGGCTCCCGAACGTTCATGCACAGAATCCTTGCCGAGCCGGCCCGATGGGTCAAGCCGCGATCCGCACACACGCCCCGGAACGCATTGTTTCTACCCCCGCGGCAGTTTGGCCGGTCGGGCGGCCGGGATGTCGGTCGTGCTTGACGGCTGGGTCAAGCCGCGGCTCGATCCGGTACTCGACCGGCTCGCCAGAAAACTGGCCGCGACCGGCGTCGGCGCCGACACCGTCACCGTCGTGGCCTGCGCGGTCGGGCTCGCGGCGACCGGCGCGATCGCCTTCGGTTATCTCTGGTCCGGGCTTGCGCTCTTGCTGATCAGCCGTCTGGGCGACGGTCTGGACGGGGCCGTGGCGCGGCTCGAGGGCAAGACCGATTATGGCGGCTTCCTCGACATCGTGCTCGACTTCGTCTTTTACGGAGCGATCCCGCTCGGCTTCGTGCTGCTCGACCCGGCGGCCAACGCGGTCGCCGGCGCGGTGCTGATCTTCACCTTCTATATCAACGGCGCGAGCTTTCTGGCGTTCGCCGTCATGGCTGAACGACGCGGGCTGTCGAGCGACGCGCGTGGCGAAAAATCGATCTTTTTCACCACCGGGCTTGCGGAAGCGACCGAAACGATCCTGCTTTTCGTCGCTTTCTGCCTTCTGCCGGCCAGTTTTGCCACGCTTTCCTATGTCTTCGCGGCGTTGACGGCCTATACGGCCGTCTCGCGCATCGTTCTGGCCAGGCGCAGCTTCTGAACCGTCCGTGAAGCCGCGACCGCGACGGGCCGCGAGGATCAGGCCGCCTGGGCGAGAGCCCGGTCGAGATCGTCGATCAGGTCGTCGGCGTCTTCGAGGCCGACCGAAAGCCTGACCGTGCCCGCATTGATGCCGAGTTCCAGCCGCGCCGCCTCGGCGAGGTTCTTGTGCGTGGTCGTCGCCGGGTGGGTAATCAGGCTCTTGGCGTCGCCGAGATTGTTTGAGATGCGGATCAGATCCAGCCCGTTCTGGAAGGAAAAGGCCGCCCGCTTGCCGCCCTTGACATCGAAGCAGATCAGGGTCGAGCCGCCCGTCATCTGCCGCGCGATGATGTCGGCCTGCGGGTGGTCGTTGCGGCCGGGATAGATGATGCGCTCGACGGCAGGGTGGCAGGCGAGATGCCCCGCGATCCGGGCAGCACTTTCCGTCTGCTGGCGTACCCGCAACGGCAGCGTTTCCAGCCCTTTGAGCAGCGTCCAGGCGTTGAACGGCGACAGGCTCGGCCCGGTATGGCGGAAATAGTCGTGCAGCTTGTCGTCGATCCAGGCCTTGTCCGACAAGACGACGCCGCCCAGGCAGCGGCCCTGGCCGTCAATATGCTTGGTTGCCGAATAGACCACCACATGCGCGCCGAGCGCGAGCGGCTTTTGCTGCAGCGGGGTGGCGAACACGTTGTCGACCACCAGCCGCGCACCGCTCTCATTGGCGATCTCGGCAACGGCGGCGATGTCGATCACCTCGAGCGTCGGATTGGTCGGGCTTTCGAGGAAGAACAGCCGTGTGTTGGCGCGCACCGCGTTTTTCCATGCGTCGATGTCGGTGCCGTCGACCAGCGTGGTCTCGATGCCGTATTTCGGCATCAGGGTTTCCACGATCCACCGGCACGAGCCGAACAAGGCCCGCGCGGCGACGACGTGATCGCCGGCACCGAGCGAGCACAGCAGCGCCGCCGCCACCGCCGCCATGCCGGAGGCCGTTGCCCTGGCCTCTTCGGCACCCTCCAGTTCGCACATGCGCCGTTCGAACATGTCGACCGTCGGGTTGGCATAACGCGAATAGATGAAGCCGGGCGCCTCGCCCTTGAAGCGCGCTTCGGCCGCCTCGGCGCTGTCGTAGACGAAACCTTGCGTCAGGTAGAGCGCCTCGGAGGTTTCGCCAAAGGCTGAACGCTGCGTTCCGCCGTGGACCAGCGCGGTCGCGGGTTTCCAGTTGCGCTTCGCTTCGCTTGTCATGGCGGTACCTCGAACACAAAAAAACCGGTCGCGGAAAGTCGCGAACCGGCTTGCGTTCGGCCCTTTAGCGACTTGTTTAACGTGGCTGCAAGCCGACCGGCCAAATCACCACGGGATAAGTGTCCAATAAACGGCTGCCGGCCTTGCGTCAACAACTTGCTCCGCTAATGCTCGCCGCGCCCGAAACATGATTGTCGATTGGCCCGGGAGCCGCCGACCTTGCACAAGACTGGCATTCTGCCCGATCACGAGATCTCGGCCCTGTTCGAGGCCGGTGCGCTGGCCGCACCGGTGCCGCTCGATGCCGACCAGGTCCAGCCGGCGAGCCTCGATCTGCGTCTGGGCGAGAAAGCCTATCGCGTGCGCGCGAGCTTTCTGCCCGGTCCGCGTCATCGCGTCATGGACAAGCTCGACCGGCTGAAACTGCACGAGGTCGACCTGACGGCCGGCGCGGTTCTGGAAACGGGCTGCGTCTACATTGTCCCGCTTCTGGAGGGACTGGAACTGGGCGAGGGCGTATCGGCGGCCGCCAACCCGAAAAGCTCCACCGGCCGGCTCGACATCTTCACCCGCGTCATGGCCGATTTCGGGCCCGAATTCGACAAGATCCCCGCCGGCTACAAGGGCCCGCTCTATCTCGAGGTCAGTCCGCGCACCTTTCCGATCGTCGTGCGCACCGGCTCGCGGCTGTCGCAGATACGCTTCCGGCGCGGCCGGGCGGCGCTCGACGAGAACGCGCTCCTGGCCCTGCACGACGCCGAAACGCTGGTCGCCTCCGACACGCCCAACATCACCGGCGGCGGCATCGCGCTGTCGATCGACCTCGAAGGGGCGGGCGGGGACGGTGGCCTGATCGGCTACCGGGCCAAGCATCACACCGCGCTGATCGATGTCGACCAGCGCGCCGCCCACGATGTCGGCGATTTCTGGGAACCGCTCGACATTCGCGACCGGCGCGAACTGATCCTCGATCCCGACGAATTCTACATTCTGGTCTCGCGCGAGGCCGTCCACGTCCCGCCTGGTTACGCCGCCGAGATGACGCCGTTCGATCCGCTGGTCGGCGAGTTCCGCGTCCACTATGCAGGCTTTTTCGACCCCGGTTTCGGTCACTCCGCCGCTGGCGGCACTGGCAGTCGCGCCGTTCTGGAAGTGCGCAGCCACGAGGTGCCGTTCATACTCGAGCACGGTCAGGTCGTCGGCCGGCTGGTCTACGAGCACATGGCCTCCGCGCCCGGCGCCCTCTACGGCGCCGATCTCGGCTCGAACTATCAGGCCCAGGGGTTGAAACTATCGAAGCACTTTCGCTGAGCCGTGACGGCCCGCAAGCCCGCTCAGTGCGGCAGGAGCTCCATCAATAGTCTGATCTGGTTGCCGCCCATCACCCGCGCGATATCCTGCTCGTTAACGCCCTCGGCAAGCAGCGCCCCGGTCAGGAGCGGCAGGCCGGTCGTGTCGAACGGCACGTCGACGGCGCCGTCATAATCGGAACCGAGACCGACATGCTCGGCCCCGATCAGGTCGATCACGTATTTCTGCGCCCGGGCGATTGCGCCCGGATCGGTGCCGCACACCGCCGTGTCCCAATAGCCGATGCCGACCAGCCCGCCATTGGCGGCGATGGCGCGCAATTGCCCGTCGCTCAAATTGCGGTTGTTGTCGCAGGTTCCCTTGACCCCGCCATGCGACACCACGACCGGCCGGGTCGCCATGGCCAGCACCTCGTCGATCTGCTTTTGCGAGCCGTGCGCGATGTCGACGATCATGCCGAGCTCCTCCATGCGCGCGATCATCTTCCGGCCGGCCTCCGTCAGGCCGCCCTTGTCGACGCCGTGGGCCGAGCCGGCCATTTCATTGTCGAAGAAATGGGTTGGCGCCATCATCCTGTAGCCGGCGGAAAACATGGCGTCGACATTGGCGGGGTCGCCCTCCAGAACCTGCGCGCCCTCGATGCCGAGAATGCCGGCGACGATCTCCGGTTCGGATTTGCGGCGTTCGAGAAACGCCGTCAGATCGGCCTTGGTCTTGACGATGACGAAGCGGCCGTTCGAGGCGTCCGCCATCGCATGCAGCCTTTCGGCCTGGTAGAGCGCGCGCTGCTTGAGGCTGAACCAGGTGCGTAGCGGCCAGCGCTGGCCGATGGCGAGCCAGGTGACGTTGTCGCTGTCGCCGGCGTTGCGCTCGATATTGAGGCCGCGCGGGGTCTTTGAAACCAGGGTGAACATCTGCACGGCGACATTGCCCTCGATCAGGCGGGGGATGTCGACATGGCCGCGCTCGCCGCGTTCGAGCAGGTCGCGGCCCCACAGAAGCGAGTCCGCGTGCATGTCGGCGACCACCAGCGTCTCATGCAGGCGCCGGGCCGCCTCCGTCGCCTCGTAAGGCGGCGCAACCAGCACCTGGTTCATTGAGCGCTCGACCATCGCCGGTGCGACGAAAAAGAAGATGCCGAGCCCGGTCGCCGCGACGAGCAACGCGGCGGCGGCGGCGATCTTCAGGATTCGGCGCATCGATCGTCCCCTCCGGCGCTGGCGGTTCGCGACCCGAGGGGCCGGCGCGTCAAGTCTTGCTCGTTTCGGCGCGCTCACGCAACTCCGCGCGCAGCGCCCGGATCTCGGCCAGGATCAGCTCCTGCTCGTTCTGCAGGGCCTGGCGCTCGGCCGTCGCCTCGGCGTCGTGTTCCTCCTGCATGGCCGACACGATGATGCCGATGAACAGGTTGAGCACGGTGAAGGTGGTCGACACGATGAAGGGGATGAAGAACAGCCACGCCCAGGGGAAGACCGCCATCACCGGCCGCACGATGCCCATCGACCAGCTTTCCAGCGTCATGATCTGGAACAGCGAATAGGCCGACAGCGCGATGGTGCCGAACCAGTCGGGAAAGGCCGCGCCGAACAGCTTGGTCGCCATGACCGAAAACACGTAATAGACCAGCGACAGGAGCAGCATGATCGACCCCATGCCCGGCAGGGCGGCGATCAGCCCGCCGACGACGCGGCGCAGCGACGGCACCATGCCGATGATCCTGAGCACGCGCAGGATGCGCAGCGCGCGCAGCACCGACAGGCCGCCGGTCGCCGGCATCAGCGCGATCCCGACCACCACCAGGTCGAAAATGCGCCACGGGTCGCGGAAAGAATCGGTCCGATAGACGGCGAAGCGGGCCAGCAGTTCGACGACGAAAGCCGTCAAGATCGCCCGGTCGAGCACCACGAGAAGTGGACCGATGGCGTTCATCGCGCGCTGCGACGTCTCCAGCCCCAGCGTCACCGCGTTGACGACGATCAGGACGGTGATGGCGAGATCGAAGCGGCGGGATTCGATCAAGGATTTAAGCTGGTTCACGGCGTCGGGCTCCGGCTGGGTGGTAAGGTCGGCATGGCGGTCGCGTCGGACCGTTGCTGCCAGATAGGGGCTCGCCCGCGTCGTGGCCAGAGCCGTTGCGAATTATCATCGAGCCTTCACGTCCGCCGCCGGCCTGTGCGATGCTGGCCGGCGCGGGCCCGGCCCCGGCATTGCCCTTCGACCGCGAGACAATCGAATGAGCCGCCTCGACTCCTTCATCCGCCGCATGAGCGCGCAGCGCGATCTGCTCAATGAGGCGGCGCGTCGGATCGCCGAAATCGACGGGCCGGTGGTGGAGCTGGGGCTCGGCAACGGCCGCACCTTCGACCATCTTCGCGCCCTGTTTGCCGAACGGCGCATCCTTGTCTTCGACCGCAAGATGTCGGCCTTCGCCGCGTCCAGGCCGGCGCCGGAGGATTTCGTCGAGGGCGAGATCCGCGAGCGCGCCGCCGCCTTTGCCGGCATTGGCGCAGCACTCGTCCATTGCGACATCGCCACCGGCTATGCCGAGGCCGACGACGCCACCATCGCCTGGCTTGCCGGCGTCGTCGCGCCGCTGCTGCGCCCCGGCGGTTTGGCCGTCAGCGGCATGCCGCTCGAGCACAACGGTCTGGAGGCGCTCGCCCTTCCGCCCGGCGTGGCCGAGGGGCGTTATTTTTTCTACAGGCGGCGTTGACGGCGGCGGCGTTGGTGTGGCGATTCCGCTTGACGCACGCCCGCCGCTCGCCGATTAATGGCGCGAATGCGGGCGTAGTTCAGAGGTAGAACGCAAGCTTCCCAAGCTTGATGTCGTGGGTTCGATTCCCATCGCCCGCTCCAAATTCACGGATTTCGAACGCGTCTTGCCACCTCGTCCGCACGCTTGTGTCCGCGAGCGGGGCGCGGCGATGGTTACGGTTCGCGCCTGGCGACCGCCTTGCCGTTGCGGTCGAACAGATGCGTCTTGCCGGCAACAAGGTCGAGCGCGACCGGGGCGCCGGGCGCAAAGCGCCGTTCGGGCGGCGCCTTGGCCACAAGCGTTGCGCCCGATTGCGTCTCCATCTCTAAGAGCGTCTGGTCGCCGAGCCGTTCGACCAGGCGCACCGTTGCCAGCAGGTCGCCATTTGCGCCGGCGGCGGGAACGAGATGTTCGGGCCGGATGCCGAGCGTGACCGGCGCGCCCGGCGCAAGACCCTGCATGTCGCGATCCGTCACCAGCAACTCTCCGGTTTCGGGACTGCTGACGCGCAGGCCGCCCGCGTCGGGGCCGACGATCTCGGCGGCGAGGAAATTCATCTTCGGCGAGCCGATGAAACCGGCCACGAACAGGTTTTGCGGCCGTTCGTAGAGTTCGATCGGCGTGCCGATCTGCTGGACGACGCCGGCGTCGAGCACGACGATGCGGTCGGCGAGGGTCATCGCCTCGACCTGGTCGTGGGTGACGTAGATCATCGTTGCGCCGAGATCGGCGTGGAGCTTGGCGATCTCGCGCCGCGTGCTGACGCGCAGCGCGGCGTCGAGATTGGACAGCGGCTCGTCGAACAGGAAGACCTGCGGATCGCGCACGATCGCGCGGCCGATCGCCACCCTTTGGCGCTGGCCGCCCGAAAGCTGGTTCGGGCGCCGGTCGAGCAGGTGTTCCATCTGCAGGATGCGCGCGGCTTCGCGCACCCTGGTCTCGATCTCCGCCTTCGGCCGGCGCGCCAGCTTCAGGCCGAAGGCCATGTTCTGGTAGACGGTCTTGTGCGGATAAAGCGCGTAGCTCTGGAACACCATGGCGATGCCGCGATCCTTCGGCGCCCGTTCATTGCAGCGCTCGCCGCCGATATAAAGATCGCCGCCGGAAATATCCTCCAGACCGGCGATCATGCGCAGCAGCGTCGATTTTCCGCAACCGGACGGACCGACAAAGACGATGAACTCGCCGTCGGCCACGTCCAGGTCGACGCCCTTGATCACCTGGACCTGGCCATAGGCCTTTTCGATACTGTCGAGCCTGACCGTTGCCATGGCGTTCCGCGCCCCTATCCAGAAGTCCCTCGCGGGGCCGGCTTACGCCGCGCCCTTCATGCGGTCCTTGAAATGACCGAGATGCTTTTGCTGCGCCTCGATCATGCGCTCGCGATACTGGCCGTAGATCAGGTCGGTGTCGGCCAGCGTCACCCCGGCGATCGTCGGCGAGGCGAAGGTCGGCAGTTCGATGCCGCGATCGGCGAGCTTTTGCGCTGTGCGCGCGATCAGTTCGTGCATCAGCATCATCGCAAGTACGGTCGAGGAGCCGGAGACCGGACGCGACCAGCCGTCCACGTTGACGATCGAATCCTCGATCGGCGCGCGCGTGTCGACGATCACGTCGGCGATGTCGCCCAGCCGCTTGCCGGACGAATGGGTTGCCGGCTTGTCGAGATTGTGGGTCGAGGTGATGGCGGCAACGAACAGGCCGCGTTTCTTGGCGTAGAGCGCCGTTTCGATACCGGAGGCGTTGCGGCCGCTATGGCCGAAGATGACGATCGAATCGCCGGGATTGAGCGGCTGGTGATCGAGGAATTTTTCGGCGTAGTTTTCGGTGCGCTCCAGCCACAGCAATTCGCGCACGCCGCCCGCGCCGAGCACGTTGTGCCACATCAGGCGCGGATCGGTGAGCGGGTTGAACCCGACATAGGAGCCGTAGCGCGGAAACGCTTCCTGGCACGGCAGCACCGAGTGGCCGGAACCGTAGAGATGGACCAGGCCGCCATCGGCGAGCGAACCGGCGAGCTTGGACGACACCGCGTCGAGGGCCGCCTGGTTGGTTTCTGCGGCCTCTTCGGCGAGTTTGATCAGGCGGCTGATGTAAAGCGTGGACATGGGTGTGATATGCCTTTCCCTTGCAGTTAAAGATGAAGACGCGAGCGGATTTCGTAGCGATCGCCGCGCATGATGGAATGGACGAATTCGAACGGGCCGATCGCGTCGCAGGTGATGCGTTCGACCACGAAGGCCGGACTGCCGGGCGCGATGCCGAGCAGGGCGGCTTCCTCTGCCGTGGCCGTGCCGACCCGGTAGACTTCCCGCGCCTCGCGCGGCGTAATCGAGAAATCGCGCTTCAGCGTTTCGTAGAGCGACGCGGCCGGCTGGTGCAGCGCCAGGAGGCCGGGCACGCGCGCGGCCGGCAGATAGGCCGTCTGCAGGCCGATCGGCGCCTCGTTGCCCAGCCGCAGGCGGCGCAGCTTGACCACCGGCTCGCCTTCGCGGATTTCCAGCGCCGTCGCAGCCTCGGGCGACGCCGCTTCCTCGCACAGATCGAGCAGGCGCGAGCCCACTTTCAGGCCGAGCCCGGCCATCTCCTGGGTGAAGCTGGTCAGGCCGCGCACGCCGGCGATCACCCGTGAGGATCGCACGAAGGTGCCGCGGCCGTGCTCGCGCCGCAGCAGGCCGGATTCTTCCATGTTGCGCAGGGCATGGCGCACGGTGATGCGGCTGACCCCGAGCAGGCTGCTCAGCCGCGCCTCGTTCGGCAATTGCATGCCGTCGGTCCAGGTGCCGTTTGCGATCAGCTCGCGCATCGCGGTTTCGGCCTGGTGCCACAGCGGCTCGGGCCGGCGCCGGTCGGGCAGGGCGGTGTTGCCGAGTTCGCTCATGCCGTCGTCTCCCACAAAGTGCTGCCGGCTGCCGCGGCCGCCGCGCCTGCGAGCGCGGCGGTGTCGCCGAGCAGGCCCGGCCGGATATCGATCCCGCGCAGATGCGGCGGCAATTGGCGTCGCATCGCCGCCGCGACGCGGCGCTCGATCACGTCGAACCCGGCCGCGACGCCGCCGGCGACGATGACGATTTGCGGGTCGGTCAGCGCGACGGCGCCGGCAAGAGTGGCGCCGAGTGCCGCCGCCGGCCGGTCGAGCAGCGCATTGGCGGCGGCGTCGCCGGCGCGCGCGCGGGCGATCAGCGTGCCGCCGTCGGCCATGTCGTTGTCGCGTGCGATTCCGTCGAGCGCG
>JBDWLQ010000006.1:0-25339 GCA_039973095.1 Nitratireductor sp.
TCATCGCCCTGCTTCAGAATGAACGCCTTCTGCGCGTCCGAAAACTTCGATGCCTTCATCGCTCTCCGCTCCATTCCAGCCAGGGAAAACTAAGCGGAAAAATCTAACCAAAAGCGATCCAGTTTGTGGGGATCAGAGCAGTCGAGCACCGACATGTTCTCGCCACTGTGTTAGATATACCTGATCGTCGCCCAGCAGTGGAGCTCTTCTTCGCAACACGTGCACAGTGTCGTCCTAGCCATAGACGGCGACCGGTTCGCCGAGGCTGTCGAAATCCGGTTCCACGCCCAGGCCCGGCGCGTCGGGCGCGTATAGCCTGCCGTTCCGCGTGGGCGGCAGTGGCGTGCCTGTGCGGTTGTTGTTGTAATTGTGCAGGTCGGTGGTGTTGATCAGGAATTCCTGCGGCGTCGAGGCGGCGAAGTGAGCGAGCGCGGCGGTGGTGATCTCGCCGCCCCAGCTGTCCTCGGCGACCACGGGGATACGGTTGTCGATCAGCAGGTCGCGCATGCGCCGCGCCTTCGACAGGCCGCCCTGCTTGGAGATCTTCAGGCACACCACCTCGGCTGCGCGGTCGCGAATGACCCGCTGGACCATGTCGATCGTGGTGACGCACTCGTCGAGCTTCATCGGCAGGTCGATGCGGCGGCGCACCTGCAGACACTCCTCGTAGGTCTGGCAGGGTTGCTCCATCGTGTAGTCGAGATCGCGCGTGGCGCGCGCCACGCGGATCGCCTCGTCGACGCGCCAGCCCTGGTTGGCGTCGGCGAAGGCCTTTTCGCCCGGCAGCAGGTTCGGCACCGTGGCGCGGATGCGCTCGATATCCTCGACCCAGTCGGCGCCGACCTTGACCTGGAACTGGCGGTAGCCGGTTTCGCGCAGCGCATTCATCTCGGCCACCATCTGATCGGGCGCGTTCTGGGGAGCGACCTTGTAGAGCGGCGCGCCGTCGGTATGCCGGCCGCCGAGCAGCATCCACACCGGCTGGCCGGTCGCCTTGCCGAGGATGTCCCAGCACGCCGCGTCGAACGGCGCCTTGGCGTAGCCGTGGCCGCGAATGGTGTTGTCCATGAGGCGCTCGATCACGGATAGTTGGCGCGGATCCTGACCGAGCAGCGCCGGCGCGAGCAGCCGCGCGGCGGCTTCCGTGCCGTGGCCGAAGGCTTCCATATAATTGTCGCCGCAGGGGCAGAACTCGCCGGCGCCCGACAGGCCGGCATCGGTGTCGACGACGACGACGGTCGACGCGGCGACGGTGATCGCGTTGCCGCGTCCCCAGCGGTAGATACCGCCGACATAGGTGAGGTCCTTGCGATAGACGCGGATGCGCGTGATCTTCATGGTGTTGTGCCTTTTCCAAAAGACAGGGGGACTATCCGAGGGCGCGGGTTTGGGGGCGGTCGCCGTTGCCGCGCCGTCCGTGGCCGGCGCTATGCCTTCAAACGCAGATTGCCGGGATCGTAGGCGGGCTGCGCAAGCACGGTGGCGGCGCGCAGTTCGCCGAGCAGCGAGACGGTCAAAGCCGTGCCCGGCGTCGCCATGTCGGCCGCGACGAAGGCAAGCGCCAGGCTGCGGCCGACGCTTGGTCCGTAGCCGCCCGAGCTCACCGCGCCGACCCGCGCCGCGCCGCAGAACACCGCCTCGCCGCCGAGGACGTCGGCGTCGCCGGTGTCGATCTCGAGATAGGCGATGCGTGCGCCGTCCGTCTTGTCCATGCGCTCCATCAGCGCTCCGCGGCCGACGAACGGCTTGTCGAGCTTCACCAGCCGCATCATGTCGACCTCCACCGGCGAGACGTCATTGGCGAGTTCGTGGCCGCCGCGATAGGCCTTTTCGAGACGCAGCAGATCCAGGGCCTTGGCCCCGAAGGGGGCGATGGCGAAGGTCTCGCCCGCCGCCCACAGGGCGCTCCACAACCGGCCGAGCGCGTCGTTCGGCGCGTGCAGTTCCCAGGCCAGTTCGCCGGCGAAGGACAGCCGAAGCGCGATGACGGGAATCCCGGCGACGTCGATCTCGCGCGCGCGCAGCCAGGGGAAGGCGGCGTTGGACAGGTCGGCGCCGCTCACGCGGGCCAGAACGTCGCGTGCCCGCGGGCCGGCGAGCGTGAGGATGCCGATCTCGTCGGACCGGTTGACGATGGTCACCGCCTCGTTGCCGCGCTGGTGGACGGTCAGCCAGTCCCAGACCCGCCGTTCGGAGGGGGCGCCGGTCACGAACCAGAAGCGCTCCGGCCCGAGTCGGGCGACGGTCGCCTCGCCCTCGAAAGTGCCGCGCCGGTTAAGGATCGCCGTCAGGCAGGTGCCGCCGACGGTCTTCGGCATCCGGTTGGCGCAGATCCGGTTCAGGAACGCTTCGGCCTCGGGGCCGGTCAGCTCGAACTTGGCGAAGGCCGAAAAATCGCCGAGCGCGACGCCTTCGCGCACCGCCAGCGCTTCCTTGTTGACCGTGTCGAAGGCGGCGGTGCGGCGCCAGCCGGCCGGTTCCCGGGGCGCGTAGAGGCCCGGCCGCTCCCAGCCGCCGGCCTCCTCGTAGACGGCGCCCAGTGCGTTCGTATGTGCGTGGGCGCCCGACAGGCGGATGTCGCGCCCCTCCCGGCGCTGGATCTGCGGGAACGGCATGGCCTGGCGCAGCGTGTAGTCCTCGGTTGCGCGCCGGCGGGCATAGCCGGCGTCGCTCCAGGCGCCGAAGCGGCGCGGATCGAAGGCGCGGGTGGAAATCTCGGCGCTGCCGTGCACGATCCATTGCGCCAGGGCGCGGCCGGCGCCCGGCCCCCAGGCGATGCCGACGGTCGCGCCGCAGGCGAGCCAGTAATTGGCGAGGCCGGGGGCGGGGCCGAGCAGCATGGCGCCGTCGGGCGTGTAGGTGATGCCGCCGTTGACGATGCGCTTGATGCCGATATCGGACAGGGACGGACAGCGCTCGAAACAGCGCTCGAGCCAGGGCAGGATGCCGTCGAGATTGGGCTCGAAGAGCTCGTTTTCGGAATCCCAGGGACAGCCGTCCAGCCAGGCGGTCTGCGGCGCCTGCTTGTCGTAGAGGCCGATCAGCGCCGATTTCTGCTCGCGCCGGATATAGCCGCAGAAATAGTCGTCGCGGGTGACCGGAATCTCGTGGCCCATGGCGGCGAACGCGGGCACGTCGTCGGTCATCGCGTAATGATGCTGCATGGTGGTGATCGGCAGGTCGAGGCCCGAGAAGGCGCCGATCTGCCTGGCGTGGTAGCCGCCGGCGTTGACCACATGCTCGCACACGATGCGGTGGCCCTGGTCGGTCAGAACCTCCCATTCGCCCGAGGCCAGGCGGGTGACGTCGGTGACGCGGCAGCGGCGCACGATCTCGGCGCCCATCATGCGGGCGCCCTTGGCCATCGCGAAGCAGGTGCCGGCGGGGTCGACATGGCCGTCGTCGGGCGTGTAGAGCCCGGCCAACACGCCCGCCGCCTTGGTGTCGTACAGGGGATTGAGGCGCGCGACCTCGTCAGGCGAGACGATCTCGGCCACCTGGCCGCGCGCCACGACCGTGTCGCGTATGTGCCGGATCCAGTCGAGATGGTCCGGCGAGGTCGCCACGCGCAGCGAGCCGCATCCGTGCCAGCTCACCGACTGCTCGGTCTCGGCCTCGATCGACTTGTAGAAATCGACCGCGTAATCGTGGATGGAACCGAGCGCATGGCCGGCGACCATGCGGCTCACCAGCCCGGCCGCGTGCCAGGTCGCACCCGAGGTCAGTTCCGCCTTTTCCAGCAGCAGGCAGTCCGTCCAGCCTTCGCGGGCCAGATGATAGAGCACACCCGTGCCCATGTTTCCGCCGCCGATAACCACAACGCGGGCATGTTTGCGCATTCGTCCTGTTCCATCTTTTGCGAGGGGAGCTCCGGGCGGCGGGGACTTGGACCGTTCTTGGGAGCGGCGGTCCTAGCGCCTGAGCGAGATCGGCGTGTTGGCCCACACCACGACCGCGGTCACCTGGCCGGGATTTCGATAGCGGTGCGGAATCTTCGAGGGGAAGGAAAAACTGTCGCCGGGGCGCAGCACAAAAACTTCGTCGCCGAGGGTGAGTTCGATCTCGCCCTCCAGCACCAGGCCCGCCTCTTCGCCCTGATGGGCGTAAAGATCGTCGCCGGTGGACCCACCGGGTTCGTAGCGCGACATGCCCATCGCCAGCTCGCCGTCGAGATTGGCCGACAAAAGGTGATCCTGAAAGCCCATATAGTCCGTCGACGCGACGCCCGAATAGGTCAGGCGCCGGCGGCGGCCGGCGCGCACGACATAGGGGCGCTCATTTGCCGCCACCGGTCCTTCGGTTTCGAA
The DNA here is from genome assembly GCA_039973095.1 of Nitratireductor sp. GTDB lineage: Bacteria > Pseudomonadota > Alphaproteobacteria > Rhizobiales > Rhizobiaceae > Mangrovimarina. The sequence continues at coordinate 4,308 of JBDWLQ010000006.1, forward strand.
GAACCAGCCGATAGGCACGCCCAAAACCTCGGCGATGTCCTGCAGCGCGGTGATCGACGGCCGCGCCAGGCCGCGCTCGATCTTGCTGAGAAAGCTCAGCGACTTGCCGCTTTTCTCCGCGAGCTGCTTCAGGCTGAGCCCGTGCGCCTTGCGCAGGCTCCTAAGCTCGCCGCCGAGGTGCTCGGCAGGCGTTTTTTGCCTTTTTGATGTTTGTTTTTTGCTTATCATGAAAATATTGACATCATAATTTTCATATGATGTCAATATGGCTGTTATTTTTGAAACGAGGCGAATGTCATGCAGCATTCCGAAGTGACGGCCAGGGTCAGAACCCTGTTGGGAGAGGAGGGGCTTGCGCAGGCCTTCGCGCCGATCGAGGAGGCGTCGGGCCTGCCGAACGCGGCCTACTGGTCGGAGGAATGGCTCGCCCTGGAACAGGAGCGTGTGTTTCGCCGCTCCTGGGTGTTTGCCGGCGCGGAGGCCGAGCTGGCCGAACCCGGCGCGATGAAACCGATCGAGATCGGCGGCGCGCCGCTGGTGGTGGTGCGCGGCCGGGACGGTATCGTGCGCGCCTTCCACAATGTCTGCCGGCACCGTGGCGCCCGGCTGGTCACCGAGCCGTGTCGCAAGTCCACCCTGACCTGTCCCTACCATGCGTGGAATTACGGGCTCGACGGCAAGCTGCGCGCCCGGCCGCATTTTCTCGGACCCGACCAGGTCGATCGGTTCGACAATGGCGGCGGCGACAAGCTCGATCTGGTGGCGGTGCGTACCGAGGTGTGGAACGGCTGCATCTTCGTCAACGTGTCGGGCGACGCGCAGCCGCTCGCCGACTGGCTGGCGCCGCTGCTGCGGCGCACCGGCTCCTACGATTTCTCGGCGATCCGCTGGGCCGGGAAGCTGGAATTCGAGGTGCGGGCCAACTGGAAGCTGGTCTACGAGAACTACATGGAGGGGTATCACGTCTTTGCCGTGCATCCGCGCCTGATCAAGTTCGCGCCGATGAACATCCGCTGGTCGGGCGAGTGGCAGGACCATGTCTTCTACAACGACTACGTCTTTCCGCAGGTTGAGGAAGGGCGCGGGGACGGGCTGCCGCATTATCCCGGCCTGCCGCCGGCGGACGCGCAGCGGGGCCTGTGGTTCCTGTGTTTTCCCCACTTCGCCGCCGAGGTCTATCCCGACCAATTCACCCTGCTGGTCTCCTATCCGGTCGCGCCCGACCTGACGCGCGAGGAGCTGCACGTGTTTCTCGTCGGGGAGGCGGCGACGGCGGAAACCTTCCGAGAACCGCGCACGGCGCTGATGAAGATGTGGGACGATCTCAACCGCGAGGACATCGGCGTGCTCGAGCTGCTGCAGCAGGGACGGCGGTCGCCCGCTTATGACGGCGGTCGGCTTTCGCCGCACTGGGAAGGGCCGACCCATCAGTTCGGCCGCCGCATCGTCGAGAAAGTCATGGCGCCATAACAACCTGGAAAGAGCTCGGCGGCAGCCGGTCGCGGCCGCCTGGCCGCGCCGTGGTCAGTCCAAAAGACAGTCTTCGAGAGGGTAGGTCGACAACAGCTCGTAACCGCCTTCGACCAGCAGCACCTGCTGTTCCAGCTTGATGCCGTCGCGCTCGCCGAGCGCGCCGACATAACTTTCCACGCACACCACCATGCCGGCCTCCAGCGTGCCGTCATAATGCGACGGCGTGCCGAACACAGGATTGACGCGCGGATACTCGTCCGCCATGCCGACGCCGTGGATCAGGCAGGTATAGGCGTTGGCGTGATACTCCTCCGGCAGCACCAGCGCCTGCTGTTGAAACTCAAAGAGCGTGAGGCCCGGGCGCAGCAGGGCGAGATTGTGGTCGATCTCGTCGACGGCGAGGCGGTAGAGCTGCTTCTGCCTCCTGGTCGGTTTGGCCGGCCCGCAATGAAAGGTGCGCGAGATGTCGGCGAAATAACCGAACGGGCCGATCATGTCGGTGTCGAAGCCGACAAGGTCGCCGGACTCCACCTGCCGCTGGGTCGCCTCCTGCAGCCAGGGATTGATCCGCGGTCCGGACGCCAGCATGCGACCGTCGTGCCAGTCGCCGTTATTGGCGAGATTGGTGTAGTTGAGCAGGCCCCAGAGCTGCAGTTCGGTGACGCCGGGACGAAGCGCCTGCTTCATCTTGGCGATGCCCAGTTCGGCCACCCCGATCGCCCAGCGCATGCAGGCGATCTCGTCAGCCGACTTGATGATCCGTGCCGCCTCCGAGACGGTGACGCCGTCGATCACCTCGAGCCCGCGCTGCAGCAGGGCCTGGGTGATGCTCGGGTTGACATATTCCACCGCCACGCGCCGGTTGTCGGTGCCGATCTCGGCCAGATAGCGCACCACGTCGTCGGCGAACAGCCGCGCCGCCTCGCTCAGCTCGTGGCCGCCGTCGAAGAAGTTGAGCGGGCGTGCCGGGCGCGTTTCGTCGACCATCGGCGGCGTGCCGTAGACGCCGTGGATCACCAACGGTCCCTCGACCGGCACGAACAGATAGGTGGTCGGCACATGCGACTGGAACAGCCCGTAGGTGCGATAGTCGACCGCGTAACGCAGGCTGATTGGGCTCACCAGCACGCAAAGTGCCGCGCCGGTCTCGCGCAGGGCGCCGCGCAGGCGCCCGAGGCGATAGGCATAGAGCCGTTCCATGTCGATGTCGGGCATGTCGCGATAGGTCCTGAGATCGCTCCACAGGTCGGCCGCGACGAGTTCGTCAGGGTAAGCCATGACACGCTATCCACTTCGTTGGATGATGAAAAAACGCGGCCGGCGTCCAAAACTGCTTTCAGACGCCGGCCGCCGAAGCGGGCCGGAAAAACCTGTCCACGACCGCTATGGCGCTCGGTCGAAACGCCCTCGCGGTCCAGCGCTCGGCATGGCGCGTGCCGACCCGAAAACCGGCACCCGGTTTTCGGGATCGAGCGCTAGTCGGCGAACCAGGCGCGCTCGGCCAGGCGCGAGCCGAACATGGTGCGGACCAAGTCGGGTTCGACGCCGGCCACCCGGTCGCTGTAGCCGTCCAGCGCGGCCGGGAAGGCAAAGATGCAGTTGCCGCCTTCGTCGTGGCTCAGCGCCTGCATTTCCTGGTACATCCCGCGCCGCTTTTCGGCGTCGAGTTCGGTCTGCGCCGCCTTCAGGAGCTGGTTGAAGCGCTCGCCGCACCAGCGCGATTCGTTCCAAGGCGCTTCGCACTGGAAGGCGAGCGAGAACATCATGCCCGGAGTCGGGCGTACCCCCCAATAGGTCATGAAATAGGGGCGCTTCATCCACACATTCGACCAGTAGCCGTCGTCGGGTTCGCGCTTTACGTTGAGGTTGATGCCGGCCGCGCGGGCCTGCTCGCGCATCAGCACGGCCGAATCGACCGCGCCCGCAAAGGCGGAATTGGCGGCGCTCAGTTCCAGGTCGAGCGAGCTCAGCCCGGCTTGCTTGAGATGCCATTTGGCCTTTTCGGGGTCGTACTGGCGCTGGGCCAGGTCTTTGTTGAAGAACGGATCGTTGCTGGCGATCGGATGGTCGTTGCCGACTTCGCCGAAGCCGGAGAAGGCGCTGGCGACCAGCGCCTCGCGGTCGATGGCGTATTTGACCGCCTGACGCACGTCGTTGTCGTCGAACGGACCTTCGCGCACATCCATGCAGCTTGCCACGTAGGTGCTGCCGATCGTCTCGACGAGCTTGAGATTGGGCTGGCGCTGGATCAGGTTGACGATCTTCGGCTCGATCCGGTCTGCCGCGTCGACGGCGCCGGTGGTCAGCGCGTTGGCGCGCGCGGTGGCGTCGTTGATGAAGGTGAACTCGATGCCGTCGAACCAGGCGCGGTCGGGCTTCCAGTAGTTCGGGTTGCGGCGCGCCGACAAGGTCACGCCGGGCTGGAAGCGTTCCAGGATATAGGGCCCGGAGCCGATGAAGGTCGTCCAGTCGTTGAAGCCCTCGGGAATGATCTGCAAGTGGAAATCGGCGAGGATGACCGGAACGTCGGCATCGCCGGTCGCGTGCTCGACCACCACCACGTGGTCGCCGTCGGCGCGCACGTCGGAAATCCCCTCCAGCAGGCCCTTGGCGGCGGACTTCGAATCGTCCGTCATGTGCCTCTTGAGCGAATAGACCACGTCGGCTGCGGTGAGCTTCTTGCCGTTGGTGAACTCCACGTCCTTGCGCAGCACGAAGGTCCAGGTCTTGGCGCCGTTGCTGCCCTCCCAGCTTTCGGCCAGTTCGGGCATCGGGCTCTTGTCCGGCGCGAGCTCGACCAGATTGTTGCCGAACATCCAGCCATAGGCGTATTGCGGATCGGAGAAATAGGTCATCGGATCGAGACTGTCGCTCGTGCCGCCCTGCGAATAGCCCACGCGCAGGATTCCGCCTCGCTTTGGCGTCGCGGCCGCGGCGCGACCGGCAAGGCCCGGAAGGCCAATCGACGCAATGGCCGCCGCGCCGCCGCCCAGAAGGGCGCGCCGCGACAGGTTCCACGATTTCGACGGATCACGATTCATTCGAACTCTCCCTTTCGCCCCTCGTGCGGGCCGTCGCCGCCAGGGGCGGTCGGCAGCGACGCGTTCTCCCGGCACCGCGCGCCCGGCCCCGACCGCTCCTCGTTCGCGGCCTTTTTCGGGGACTGGCGCTGGTGTGCGTTTTGTTCATTGACGAGCGTACGATTGTTTTATTAACGTGTCTATAGAAAAACGATTGTATCATTCGGACAACCGGAAGCTCGATGGGGAACATACTGACGCTGGTCTTGAAGCGCCTGGCTTTGGGTGTGTTCGTGCTGTGGATCGTCTCGCTGATCATTTTTCTCGGCGTGTCGATGCTGCCGGGCGACGTGGCCACCGAAATCCTCGGCCGCTCGGCCCTGCCGGAGACGGTGGCGGCGTTCCGGCGCGAGCTCGGGCTCGATCTGCCTTTGCACGTGCGCTATCTCGACTGGCTCTCGGGGCTTTTGAGCGGCGATCTCGGCAATTCGCTCGCCAACGGGCGCGCCATATCCGAACTGATGGGCGAGCGGCTGGGCAACACCGTCTTTCTGGCCGCGGTCGCGGCCTGCGTCGCGGTGCCGGTCTCGCTGATGCTCGGCCTGTTGACGGCGCTCTATCGCGGCAGCCTGTTCGACCGTCTCACCAATCTGGTGACGCTGACCTGGATGTCGTTCCCCGAGTTCTTCGTCGCCTATATCCTGATCATGTTTCTGTCGGTGCAGCTCGGCTGGTTCCCGAGCCTGTCGACGATGCGGCCGGGCAACGGTTTCGGCGAGGCGCTGCACCTGGCCGCGCTGCCGGCGCTGACGCTGACGCTGGTGGTCGCCGCACACATGATGCGCATGACCCGTGCCGCGATCATCAGCGTTCTGGCAAGCCCCTATATCGAGATGGCACGGCTGAAGGGGGCGACGCGCTACAGCCTGATCGTCCGCCACGCCCTGCCCAACGCGCTGGCGCCGATCATCAACGTCGTGGCCGTCGACCTTGCCTATCTGATCGTCGGCGTCGTCGTCGTGGAGGTGGTGTTCGTCTATCCCGGCCTCGGGCAGCTGATGGTGGATTCGGTCCAGCGCCGCGACGTGCCGGTGGTGCAGGCATGCAGCCTGATCTTCGCGGCCACCTATGTGATGCTCAACCTGATCGCCGACATTCTGTCGATCCTGACCAATCCGAGGCTTTTGTATCCGCGATGAGCGATCCTTCCAGACCCTACGAGGCCGCGTCGCCGCCGGACAGCGGCAATGCCGGTCAACCGGCCGCCGGCGGCCTGCGCGCCGCAGCCGGCGCGTTCGCCAAGAGCCTCGGCGCGGCGCCGTGGAGCGCCTGGTTCGGTTTGGCCGTGATCGCGGTCTTCGTGATCGTGGCCGTGTTCGCGCCGCTGATCGCGCCCTATGGCGAAAGCGAGGTCGTGGGCGCGCAGTTCAGCCCGTGGTCGAACGCGTTCCCGCTCGGGACCGACAATCTCGGACGCGACACCTTCACGCGGCTGATCTACGGCGCGCGCAACACGGTCGGCATCGCGTTTGTGACCACCTGTCTGGCCTTCATCATCGGCGGCGGGGCCGGACTGCTGGCGGCCACCGTCGGACGCTGGCTCGATCAGTTTCTCGCCCGCGCCGTCGACGTGCTGATGGCGATCCCGCAATTGATTTTCGCGATGCTGCTTCTGACCATCTTCGGCACCTCGGTGCCGACGCTGATCGCCATCATCGCCGTGCTCGATTCCACGCGCGTGTTCCGGCTGGCGCGGGCGGCGGGCATGAACGTCGTGGTGATGGATTTCGTCGAAGTTGCGCGGCTGCGCGGCGAGGGGCTGGGCTGGATCGTGCGCCGCGAGATCCTGCCCAACATCCTGCCGCCGCTGATCGCCGAGTTCGGCATGCGGTTCTGCTTCGTGTTCCTCTTGATCAGCTCGCTGTCCTTCCTGGGGATCGGCATCCAGCCGCCGACGGCCGACTGGGGCTCGATGGTGCGCGACAACGCCATCCTGATCACCTATGGCGACATCACGCCGCTTCTGCCGGCCGCGGCGATCGCGCTTCTGACCGTCGGCGTCAACTTCGTCGTCGACTGGTTCCTGCATGAAACGAGCGGGCTGCATGATGAATCGTGAAAACATGTCCGACCCGCGGGACGACGTGGTGCTGGAAATGCGCGGGCTGCGCATCGAGGGCCAGAACGACGCCGGCTGGGTGGAGATCGTCAAGGGGATCGATCTCACGCTGAAGCGCGGCGAGGTGCTCGGCCTGATCGGGGAATCGGGCGCCGGCAAGTCCACGATCGGCCTGGCAGCGCTCGGCTACGCGCGGCCGGGTTGTCGCATCAGCGGCGGCGTCAGCCTGTTCGACGGCGCGGATCTCAACGTGCTGACCGAAGACGAGCTGCGCCGGTTGCGCGGCGTGCGCATCGCCTATGTGGCGCAGTCGGCGGCCGCGTCGTTCAACCCGGCCCATCGCATCATCGACCAGTTCGTCGAGGTGGCGACCCTGCACGGCGCCTGCGATGCCGCGACGGCGCGCCAGGAAGCTGTCGCGCTCTACCGCAAGCTGCGCCTGCCGGATCCCGAGACGATCGGCGACCGTTTCCCGCACCAGGTTTCGGGCGGCCAGCTCCAGCGCGCCATGGTGGCGATGGCGATGGCCTGCCGGCCCGACCTGATCGTCTTCGACGAACCGACGACGGCGCTCGACGTTACCACCCAGATCGAGGTGCTCGCCGCCATCAAGGACGTCGTGCGGGACTTTAATACCGCCGCGATCTATATCACCCACGATCTCGCGGTGGTGGCGCAGCTCGCCGACCGCATCATGGTGTTGCGCTATGGCGAGCTGGTCGAGGAGGGCGAGACGCGGCGCGTGCTCGAACGCCCGAACGCCGCCTATACGCGCGAGCTGTTGGCATCGGGCGCGGCGCGCCGGGCCGGCTCGCATGTCGGCCGGGCGATCCTCGAGATCGGCGATGTCAGCGCCGCCTATGGCGCGACCAAGGTGCTGCACGATGTCAGCCTGTCGGTGGCCGAAGGCACCACGGTGGCGATCGTCGGCGAATCGGGATCGGGCAAGTCGACGCTGGCGCGCGTGGTGACGGGCCTGTTGCCCTGCACCGGGGGAACGGTCCGCTTCGACGGCGAAGAGTTGAAGCCGACGCTGCGCGAGCGCAGCAGCGTGCTGCGCCGGCGCATACAGCTCGTCCACCAGACCCCCGACACCTCGCTGAACCCGCGCCAGCGGGTGGACGAGATTCTGGGGCGGCCGCTTACCTTCTTCCACGGCATGACCGGCGCCGCGCGCAAGGAGCGGATGGTCGAACTGCTCGACCAGATCGAGCTCGGCGAGGCCTTTCTGCAGCGCTATCCGGGCGAGTTGTCGGGCGGGCAGAAACAGCGCCTGTGCATCGCCCGCGCCCTCGCCGCCGAGCCGGACCTGATCATCTGCGACGAGGTGACCTCGGCCCTCGACCAGCTCGTCGCACGCGGCATCCTCAAGCTGTTGATGCGGCTGCAGGAGGAGTTGCGGGTGTCCTATCTGTTCATCACCCACGACATCGCCACCGTCAGGGCGATCGCAGACGAGGTCGTCGTCATGCATCAGGGGCGAGTGGTGGAGCAGGGACCGAAGGAGGAAATCTTCGTGCCGCCCCATCACGCCTATACCGAATTGCTGCTGGCCTCGGTCCCGCAAATGGACCCGGACTGGCTCGACACAATCCGCCAGACGCGCATGGCGCCGGCACAGTCATAAGCCGCGGCACCTCCCCCGGTTGACAGGCAGCCCGCTCATGCGCCACGTCGGTGGGTGAGACCGTTCGGGGGCGCGGCGTTTCGACGGCGCGACCCTGAGGGCCCACGCGGGCACTGCCCTGAGCCGCGAAGTGGAGGACATGGATGCTTCTCGTGTTGGGCCGCGTGTGGGCATTGCTGTTCGGCATGACCCTGATCATGACAGGCAACGGCCTGCATGCGACCCTGCTGGCGGTGCGCGGCGGAATCGAGGGGTTCTCCTCGGCCGAATTGTCGGTGGTCATGTCGGCCTATTTCGTCGGCTTCCTGTCGGGTGCGCGTATGGCGCCGCGGCTAATCCGCCGTGTCGGGCATGTGCGCGTGTTCGCCGCCTTCGCCTCGTTCATGTCGGCCACGCTGATCGCCTTCCCGCTGGTCGCGGAACCGTGGGCGTGGGTTCTGCTGCGGGTGTTGTTCGGCTTCTTCATGTCGGGGGTCTACGTGACCGCCGAGAGCTGGCTCAACAACGATTCGCCGAACGACCTGCGCGGCAAGATCCTTTCCGCCTACATGCTGGCGCAGATGGCGGGCATGGTCGCGGCGCAATGGCTGCTCACAACGGCCGATACCGCCGGCGCGACGCTGTTCATCCTCGCCTCGATCCTGGTGTCGCTGTCGTTCGGGCCGATCCTTCTGGCGGCGACGGCAACGCCGGCCGCCGAAACCAGCAAGCCGATGAGCCTGCGCCAGCTCTACGAGAATTCACCGCTGGGCACGATCGGACTTTTCCTGCTTGGCGGCGTCTTTGCCGCCCAGGCCGGCATGGGCGCCGTCTACGGCACCCAGGCGGGTCTGTCGGAAACCGGCATCGCGCTGTTCGTGGCGGCGATGTTTCTGGGCGGTCTGGTGCTGCAATTCCCGGTCGGGTGGGTGTCGGACCGCATGGATCGGCGCCTACTGATCCTGCTTCTGGCGGCGCTCGGCGTGGCGGCCTGCGGGCTCGGCTTTTTCGCCGGCGCGACATTGGTACCGCTGCTGGTGGCCGCCTTTGCCATGGGCGGGGTGGCGAGCCCGCTCTATTCGCTGCTGATCGCCTACACCAACGACTATCTGGATGCCGACGACATGCCGGCCGCTTCCGGGGGGCTTGTCTTCATCTATGGGCTCGGTGCGATCTTCGGTCCCCTGGTCATCGGCGGCGCGATGGACAGGGCCGGCGCGCAGTCCTTCTGGCTCGTGCTGGCGTTGCTGTTTGCCATGGTGGCGTCCTACGCTTTGTGGCGGATGGCGCAGCGGCCGACGCCGCCGGTCGAGGAAATGGCGCCCTATGTGGGCGTGATGCCGGCCTCCACGCCGCTCGCCGTGGAGACGGCGCAGGCCTGGTCGAACGAATTGCAGGAGCGCGACGAGGCGGACGGAGCCGACGGGACGGACGCGCGGGATTGAGGCCCGCACGCGCCCGGTCACCGTCCGTCACGCCATGGTGACGACGATGTTGCCGACATGCCGCTTTTGCATGAACGCTTCCTGGGCGGCGCCAAGCTCGCGCAGCGGATAGCGTTCGGCCAGCAGCGGCCGCAGCAGGCCCTGCTCGATCAGGCTGACCAGGCGCGTGGCGGTGCCCGGGGGCACGATGGTCGCGCCGGTGAGTTGCAGGTCCTTGTAGATCAGCTGGCGCAGGTCGAACTCGACCACCGGACCGGCGATCGCGCCGGAACTGGAATAGCGTCCGCCATGGCGCAGGGCCTCGAGCAGGGGCGCGAAAAGACCGCCGCCGACCACGTCGAGGGCGACCTCGACGCCGCCGCCGGCCGCGGCGCGGATCGCCTCGGCCATATCGGGCGTCGCGCGGTCGATCACCGTATCGGCGCCCAGCTCTTCCAAGAGGCCGGCCTTGGCGCGCGAGGCGATCGCGATCACGCGGGCGCCGCGCAGCCGGCAAAGCTGGATCGCGGCCGAGCCCACCCCGCCCGAGGCACCGGCGATCACCACGGTCTCGCCGGGTTTCAGCCCGGTCCGCGCGACCAGGTTTTCAGCCGTCGTGTAGGCGCAGGGAAAGGTCGCCAGTTCGGCATCCGACAGCGGACTGTCGATGCGCAGCGCATTGCGGGCCAGCACGGTCGTGTAGTCGGCGAAGCCGCCGTCGCATTCGGAGCCGAAATAGGCCGCGTTTGCGGGGTCGAGCCAGTCGCCCGGGCCGAGAAGCCAGGGGTCGACGATCACTCTTTCGCCGATCCGCGCGGGATCGACCCCGTCGCCGACCGCCGCGATCCGGCCGGCCACGTCGGCGCCCTGGATGCGCGGAAAGCGCAGCGCCGCGCTGCCCCAGCTGCCGGCCTCGGCCTCGGCTTCCTCGAAGCCGGCGCTGCCGCTCGTCGGCGTGATGCCGCCGCTGACGGCGCGGGAATACCACGCTGTGCGGGTATTGATGTCGGTGTTGTTGAGCCCGCACGCCCCGACCCGGATCAGCACCTCGCCGGGCGCCGGATCCGGTACCGGCCAGTCCTCGCGATAGGCGAGCTCGTCGAGGCCGCCATGGCCGGTCAGGACGACCGCGCGCATTGAATCCGGCTGCTTCACGTCGTTCTCCTCGTCATCAGGAATAGATGGCGACCGGGTCGCCCAGTCTCTCGACATCCGCAGCGACGCCGAGGCCTGGAGTGCTCGGCGGGACGGCAAATCCATCGCTGTTGCGGGCGCCTTGTCCGGCCACCGGGTCGACGGCGAGATGATGGTGGCACAGCCAGCTCGCCAGCCGGTTCTCGGCCGGTGTCGACGAGGCCAGATGGATGGCGGCGGTGTCGGCGAGCGCCGAGCCGCCCAGGTCCTCGATATGCATCTGCCAGCCCACCGACACGCCGAAATCGCGGATCTGGCGGGCCTTGGTAAGACCGCCCACCCGGTTCGGCTTCACCTTGACGCCCTCGCAGGCGCCGAGCTTCCAGGCCTCCAGATGGTCCTCGAAGCTGTGCAGGCATTCGTCGAGCATGATCGGCTGGCGCACGCGGCGGGCGACCTGGGCGCATTGCGCCAGCGTCTGGCACGGCTGCTCGACCCAGCCGCGCAGGCCCACATTGTTGAGCACCTGGATCGCGATCGCCGGGGTCCAGGCGCGGTTGACGTCATAGGTGACCGTTTCGTCATGCTCGAGCGCCGCCTCGATCGCTTCGATCCGGGCAATGTCGCGCGCGGGATCGCTGCCGCCGACCTTGGCCGAATGGGTGCGGTAACCTTCGGCATAGGCGTCGCGGATCAACGCGATCATTTCCTCGTTGGACCCGGTCGAGATCGAGGAGTTGACGGCGACGGGATCGGCGGTCTCGCCGCCGAACAGACGCCATAACGGCATGTTGCTCGCCTTGCCGAAAATGTCCCAGCAGGCCATGTCGATCGCCGATTTGACGTAGGGATGGCCGGGCAGCGCGGTATCCATCGCCCGGTTGACGGCCTCCAGCGCGCACGGGTCGCGACCCAGCAGAGCCGGGGCCAGTGTCGCGATACCGGCGCGGATGCCCGGTCCGTGCGCGGGCAGATAGGTGTTGCCCCAGGGGCAGCCTTCGCCCCAACCGGACAGGCCGGCATCGGTGTCGATGCGCACGAACGTGCTGTCGAGCGCCTCGAATTTCAGCCGGCCACCGGACAGCCAATAGGGTTTCGTCAGCGGAAGGTCGAACCGCCAGACGCAGATCCGGATGATTTTCACAGCAGGTCGCGCTCCTCGAGCACCTTTCTGGCGACGCGGAAACATTCGAGCGCCTGCGGCACGCCGCAATAGATGCCGACCACATGGATCGCGGCGCGGATCTCGTCGGTGGACACGCCGTTGTTGAGCGCGCCGCGACAATGCGTCTCCCATTCGTGCATCTTGCCGAGCGCGCCGATCATGGCGAGGTTCATCAGCGAACGCGTCTTGGCGTCGAGCGTCTCGTCGCCCCAGCCGAAACCCCAGCACCAGGCGGTCATCGCCTCCTGAAAGGGGCGGGTGAAGGCGTCGGCCGCGGCGAGGTTCTTCTCCACATAGTCGGCCCCGAGCGTCGCCTTGCGCTTGGCGAGGCCCTTGTCGAACAGATCTTGCTTCACACGAAACTCCTGGAATTAAACCGCGATCGCGATGTTTTTGGTCTGCACATAGTTCCACAGGGCCTCGCGGCCCTTCTCCCTGCCGTAGCCGGATTTGCCGTAACCTCCGAACGGCGTCTCGACGCCGCCGGCGAACCATTCGTTGACGAAGACCTGGCCGGCGCGAAGCCGGGCGGCGCTCTTCATCGCACGGCCGACATCGGCCGTGAACACGCCGCCGACCAGGCCGTATTCGGTGGCGTTGACCAGACGTATCGCCTCGTCGTCGTCGCGGAACCTCAACACCGACAGGACCGGGCCGAACACCTCCTCGCGGGCGATCGTCATCTCCGGCGCGATGCCGTCGAGCACGGTTGGCTCGAGAAAATGACCGGGCCGGTTGAGCCGCCTGCCGCCAACGACGGCGCGCGCGCCCTGGCGCTCGGCCTCCCGGCACATCGCTTCGGCCCGGTCGCGCTGCGCGGCGGAAATCATCGCGCCCATATTGGCGCCGAAATCGGTCCGATCGATGCCGGGACCGGTCGAGATCGAGCGTGCCAGGTCGGCGATCCGGTCAACCACTTCGTCGTGGACGTCGTCGTGAACGATCAGCCTGGACATGGCCGAGCAGACCTGGCCGGCATTGAAAAAGATGCCCCAGCGCACCGAGGCGAGCAGCCGGTCGAGATCGGCGTCGGGCCAGGCGATCGCTGCCGACTTGCCGCCGAGCTCGAGCACGCAGGGCACGACATTGCCAGCCGCCGCCGTCGCAATGCTGATGCCGGTCGGCACCGAGCCGGTGAACACGATCTGGTTGACGTCGCGGTGGCCGACCAGAGCCGCGCCGGCCTCGCGGCCGAGCCCGCACAGAATGTTGACGGCGCCGGGCGGCAGGCCGGCATGCTCGGCCGCCAGGGCGATGAAGGCGCTCGACAGCGGATCGAGCTCGGGCGTCTTGAGGACGCAGGCATTGCCGGTGGCCAGCGCCGGGGCCAGCGAACGCGCGGCCATTTCCAGCGGGTAGTTCCAGGGGATCACCTGCGCCGACACGCCGTAGGGTTCATAGGTGGTGAAGTCGTAATAGGCCTCGCCAAGCGGGATCGAGCGGCCCTCGAGCGTTTCGGCCTGGTTGCCGTAATACTCGAAATAACGCGCCGCGCCCTCCACCTCCAGACGCGCCTCCCAAAGCGGCTTGCCGGCTTCGCGGCACAGCACCTCGGCGACGGTGTCGATCTCGGTCAGCAGATGGTCGCCCATGGCGCGGACCATGCGCCCGCGCAGGACCGGGCGCATCGCGGTCAGGACGCCGGAACGGTGGCAGGCCTTGGCGGCCGCGACCGCGCGCTCGACATCGCCGGCGTCGGCGCAGGCCTGCTCGGCGAGCGTGTCGCCCGTCGCCGGGTCGTCGACCGCGATCCTGCCGGCGCCGCCATCGACCCAGGTGCCGGCGATATAGTTTTGCCAGTACGCTCTCATGTCAGCCATCCACCCCTTCGCGTATCCATTGCTGCAGCACGCGCACCGAATGTTCGGAATTGACGCCGCATTTGGGGTCGATGACCAGCGGGCCGGGCTGGTAGCCGCGGCTCTTCAGACCGCGCTGGACGGATTCCACGATGTGGATGTCTTCCTCGACCGTGGTCGCCCGGTCCTGGAGCGCCAATTTGCGGATCACCTCCGAATCGACGCCGTCGATCGTGTACCAGCCGCGCCAGACCACCACTTCCTCGATGCTCTTGACGGTCCAGTGATAGGTGTTGAGCACGTTGCCCGGATAGACCTGGAAGGAGAAGGTGGGCCACAGGAACCAGGACGAATATTCGCCGGCGCGCGGATTGGCGGCCAGGTCGATCGGGTAGCTCATCTGCTCCAGGTTCTGGCACTCGGTGGTGTGCCGCAGACAATGGCCCTGGGGCTGGATGTCGTAGGTGTCCGGCTTGATCACGCCGGTGGCGAAGGTCTTGTGGTTGATCGGGCAGTGATAGCACTCGGAATAGTTCTCGACCGAGACCTTCCAGTTGCAGTTTTCCGGAATCTCGACCCATTCCAGCGGTTTCAGCCGCTCGATGTCGGGCACATAGTCGCGCAATTGCTCGCGCACGCCCGGAAACCACTCATCCATCGGCCTGGCGTCGGGGTCGAGATTGACGAAAATGAAGCCGCAGAAGAGCTCGGTGCGGACCGCGGGCAGGCAGATCACGCTGCGGTCGAAGCCGGGCACGGCGCGGATGTTGGGGCCGCTGCGCAGCTTCCCGGTCAGTTCGTAGGTCCAGGCGTGGTAGGGGCAGACCAGAAGCTTGGTGTTGCCGGTGCCGCGCAGCAATTCATGCGCACGGTGCTGGCACACATTGTAGAAGCTGCGCAGCTCGCCGTCGCGGTCGCGGATGCAAAACAGGTTCTGGCCGGCGATTTCGAAGGTGAAGTAGTCGCCGGGCTTGTCCACGAGCGAGACGTGTCCGGCGAATTGCCATGTCTGCGCCAGCAGTCCCGCCTGTTCCTTGGCGAAAACCTCCGGATCGGTGTAGTAGCGGGCGTCCAGGGATCGCAGGGGCGCGATCGGCGGCACGGCGGGTGCGCTCATCGTGGTTCCTCACTCCAGTAGATGCCAAGCTCATGACGTCGCCGGTGAAATCGCTCGATATTGCTGACGGCCTCGGGGCCGGCCTCGGCGACGACAAAAGCCATGATCGTTTCGAGAAGCGCCGTCAGGGCGACGGTCGAGGTGAAGAATTGCGGGGTGTCCATCGGCACCACGAAGCGATGCCTGGCTTTGGCCAGGATCGGCGAGGCCGGGCTGTCGGAAATGCCGATGACCTTCATGCCGTGCGCCACCGCGACGTCGACGGCCTCCACCACCTCGCGGCGATAGGGCTTGAAGGTCATGGCCATCAGCACGTCGTTTTTGTCGGCCCTGACCAGCCCGTCGACCGGCAGCGAGCCGTCGCGCGGGATGGCCACGACGCTGCCGACGGCCATGCCGGCGAGATAGGCGAAGTTGCCCGCGATCACGTTGGCGATGCCGACGCCGAGCACATAGGTGGTGCGCGCCTTGATGACGGCGTCGGCGGCCGCCTTGACGCTCTTGGCATCGGTGTCTGAAAACAGGCTTTCGATGTTCTCGATCGAGGCCGCCGCCATGTCGGCATAAAGGCTCGCCAGCTTGCCGCCCTTGGACAGCGACTGCAGCCATCGGGCGCGGTCGGGAAAGTCCTCGCGGCCGCGAATGACCTGCTCGCGGAACGGTTTGCGGAAATCCTCGTAGCCCTCGAAGCCCAGCGTGCGCGCCATCCTGACAAGCGTGTTGGGTTTGACGTCGGCATCCTGGGCCATTTTCCGGATCGAGCTGACGCTGACCAGGTTGGAGTTTTCCAAAATGTGGGTGGCCGCCTTCTGCAGTTCCGGCGTGAAGGACGACAGCCGGTTGGCGAGCTCGGCAAGGACCTCGGCGGGTGATTTCGGTAATGGTACATTCATTTGTTTCATCGTTGACAACCGTACATTTGTTCGATAGCCATGTCCATAGGCTGTTTTCATCGGAGAGACGATCATGAGTGTAACCCACGCCCGGGTGGTAATCATCGGCGGAGGCGTCATGGGGTGCGGGCTGGCCTATCACCTCGCGCATGAGGGCTGGACCGATATCGTCTTGTTGGAAAAGTCGGAGCTGACATCCGGCTCCACCTGGCACGCGGCCGGCCAGATCACGCATTCCACGTCCAGCTTCTCGCTCGGCAAGTGCGTCGGCTACAATATCGACCTCTACTCCCAGGTGCTGGAAAAAGAGACCGGGCAGTCGGTCACCTGGCACGGCTGCGGCTCGTTCCGGCTCGCCTATACCGAGGACGAGTTCGACTGGCTGCGTCAGACCATGAGCGTCGGCCGGGCGCTCGGTTTCGAAATGGAACTGGTCGGCCCCGAGCGGGTGCGCGAGCTGCATCCATTCTACAATCTCGAGGGCGTGCGCGCGGCGCTCTATACGCCCGACGACGGTCATGTCGATCCCGCCGGCGCCACCTTCGCGCTCGCCAAGGGCGCGCGTCAGCTCGGCGCGACGATCACCCGTCATTGCCGGGTGGTCGACGTGAAGCCCGAGCCCAACGGCGAATGGCGGGTCTATACCGAGCAGGGCGAGATCGTGTGCGAGCACGTCGTCAATGCCGGCGGCACCTATGCGCGCCAGGTCGGCAAATGGGTCGGGCTCGACGTGCCGACCACCTCGATGACCCACCATTATCTGATCACCGACACGGTTCCCGAATTCATGGATCTGGAACGGGAGCTACCGGTGGTGCGCGACGACCGGCTGGTCTCCGGTTATATCCGCATGGAGCAGAAGTCGGGCCTGATCGGCATCTACGAAAAGGCGAATCCGAACACGGTCTGGGTCGACGAATGCCCGTGGGAGGCCGAGCACGAGCTGTTCGAGCCCGACTACGACCGCATCATGCCGTGGCTGGAAAACGCCATGGGGCGGATGCCGGTGCTCGCCGAACTGGGCATCAAACAGGCCATTCACGGTGCCATCTCGCACCCGCCGGACGGCAATCCGCTGATCGGGCCGGCGCCGGGACTGCGCAATTTCTGGCTGAATTGCGGCTGCCAGATCGGCATCGGCTGGGGGCCGGGCCTGACCCGCGAGCTGGCGCGCTGGATGGTGCACGGCGCCGCCGACATCAACATGCGCGACTACGACCCGCGCCGTTACGGCAAGTTCGCCGACCAGGATTATCAGGTCACCAAGGCGAAGGAGGATTATCTGCTTCGCCACGAGATTCCCTTCCCGCATCTCAACCGCACCGCCGGACGCCCGGTCAAGCCGAGCGCGCTCTACGACCGGCTGAAGGACAAGGGCGCCGTATTCGAGGAGGTCTATGGCTGGGAGCGGCCGCGCTGGTTCGCGCGCGGCGGGCTCGAGCAGCGCGACTATTATTCGTTCCGCCGTCCGGCCTGGCACGATCTGGTCGGCGAGGAGGTCCGCGCCGTGCGCGAGCGCGCCGGTTTGGTCGATATTTCCGCCTTCACCAAGGTCGAGGTGTCGGGACCGGATGCGGCCGGCTTTCTCGACCGGCTGGTGCCGAACCGGCTGCCGTCCAAGCCGGGGCGCATCGCGCTGACGCATCTGCTCAACGACACCGGCCGCATCGAGCTTGAAACGACGATCGTGCGGCTTGCCGAGGATCGGTTCTATTTCACCTGCGCGGCCTTCTTCGAACAGCGGCTGCTCGACCATCTGGCTTTCAGCCGCCGGCCGGACGAGGCGGTGACAATCACCAATCTTTCCGAAGAGTGGGGCGCGGTGGCGCTGAACGGGCCGCGTGCGCGCGACATTTTGTGTGCCTGCACGGACGCAGCACTCGACAATGCCGCGTTTGCGTGGCTGACGGCGCAGCCGATCGCGGTGGCGGGGCAAAAAGTGTGGGCGTTCCGCATGTCCTATGCCGGCGAACTCGGCTGGGAGCTGCACGGTCCGCGCGACAGCCTGCCCGTGGTCTACGACGCGCTGCACGAGGCCGGCGCCGCGTTCGGCCTGGCCGATTACGGCTCGTTCGCGATGAACGTCATGCGGCTGGAAAAGATGTTCAAGGGCGCCGGCGAACTCACCAACGAGGTGACCCTGCCCGAGGCCGACGTGATGCGCTTCGTGAAGATGGACAAACCCGATTTTCGCGGCAAGCGCGCCACCGAGGCCGCGTTGGCGGAACCGCCGCGATGGCTGTGCGCCTATCTCGAGATTGAGGCCGACGGGATCTGCGACGGCAATGGCGGCGAGGCCGTGGTGCTCGATGGGCGGGTGGTCGGCTCGGTGACGTCGATCGCCTATGGCGGGTCGGTGGGCGCGATCCTCGCCTTCGCCTATATCGCGCCGCAGGCGGCCGTCCCGGGCACCGAGCTCGACGTCATCATCATGGGCGAGGCGCGCAAGGCACGGGTTCGCGACGAACCGGCCTACGACCCGCAAAACCGCCTGCCGCGTACCGACGCGGAGCCCCTTGACCTGAACGGAAAGGCGATCGCCAATGCTTGACAAGACGAGTGGGACGGCGGGCTCGATGCAGGACGCGTGGCTGAACAGGGCGAAGGCGGTGTTGCCGGCCGGCGGCTTCGGGAACTTCGATCCGTCGATCGTCGTCCGCGAGGGGCATGGCGCGCGTGTCTGGGACGAGAACGGCAAGGAATATGTCGACTATCTGATCAGCTCGGGCCCGATGATCCTCGGACATGACCATCCCGAGGTGATCGAGGCGGTCCGCGAACAGCTCGGCAAGGGCATGACGTTCTTCGCCAGCAATGCGCGCGGCATCGAACTGGCCGAAGTGATCTGCCAGGCCGTGCCCTGCGCCGAACAGCTGCGTTACCTGTCGACCGGCGGCGAGGCGGACATGTATGCCCTGCGCCTGGCGCGTGCGCATACCGGGTGCGACAAGATCCTGAAATTCGAGGGCGGCTATCACGGCATGTCGGCCGAGGCGATGATCAGCATCTTTCCCGACCGGCTCGAGAATTTCCCCAACGGCATCGCCGATTCGGCCGGCCTTCCCGCCGGAGTGCGCGAGTCCGTGCTCGTCGCGCCGTTCAACGACGAGGCGTTCGTGCGGCAGATTCTGGCCGAGCACGGCGACGAGATCGCCGCCGTCATCGTCGAGCCGCTGCAGCGCCTGGTGCCGCCCGAGCCCGGCTTCCTCGAGGCGCTGCGCGAGGAAACGTCGAAGCGCGGCATCGTGCTGATCTTCGACGAGATCGTGACCGGCTTCCGGCTCGCCTATGGCGGCGCGCAGGAGCGCTACGGCGTCGTTCCCGATCTGTGCACGCTCGGTAAGATCGTCGGCGGCGGATTTCCGCTCGCCGTGGTTGCCGGCAAGGCCGAGATCATGGCGCATTTCGACAAGGCGGCGGTCGGGCGCGCGGGCTTCACGCCGCAGATCGGCACGCTGAGCGGCAATCCGGTCGCCGCCGTCGCCGGCTTAAAGACCCTGGAGATCCTGCGTCGCGCGGGCAGCTACGAACAGATTTCCCGGCGCGGCGAGGCCGTGATGGCGATGCTGCGCCGGGCGTTGGATCCGCTCGGCGTCGCCTACCAGATCGTCGGCGACCCGGTGCTGTTCGACGTCGTCTTCAGCGCCCGCCCGGTGCGCGACTATCGTGGCGTGGCCGGGGGCGACCAGGCGTTGAGCGCCCGCTTCAACGCGCTCTTGCGCGAGCGCGGCATCCTCAAGCCGGCCAGCAAGATCTATGCGTCGCTGGCGCTGACGGAGGCGGATATGGCCTGGACCGAGGACGCCATCGCCCACGCGGCGGCCCATCTGCTGGACAGCTGACACCCTGAAACGGCGACCCGACCCGCCAGAGGTGCGAATTGCGCGACGATATTGTCATTGTCGGAGGCGGGCAGGCGGCGCTGTCCTGTGCGGCGCGCCTGCGCGAGGGCGGGCACCAGGGCGCCGTGGTGATGATCGGCGCGGAGCCTTGGCTGCCCTATCAGCGTCCGCCGCTGTCGAAGGCCTATCTGCTCGGCAAGACCGAGGCCGGGCGGCTCGGGCTGCGGGCGCCTGAGTTTTTCGACACGCAGCGTATCGCTGTGCGCACGGGCACCCGGGTTCATCGCATCGACCGCGCCGGGCGCGCCGTTGAACTCGCCGACGGCGAGCGGCTCGAGTATGGCCGGCTGGTTCTGGCCACCGGCTCGCGGGCGCGAACCCTGCCCGAAACCGTTGCCGGCGGGCTGGACGGGGTCTTTACCTTGCGCGGCATTGACGATGCCGAACGCCTGCGCGCGGCGCTCGCCGATGCCGGGCGGGTGCTGGTGGTCGGCGGCGGCTATATCGGCCTGGAAGTGGCGGCGATCGCCGCGCAGACCGGGCGTGCGGTCACCGTCGTCGAGCAGACCGACCGGCTTTTGCGGCGTGTCGCCTGCGCGCAGACCGCCGCGGCCGTCGGCGCGCTGCATGGCGCGCACGGCGTCGATGTCAGGACGGGCGCGAGCCTGGCGCGGTTGATGGGCGACGGGTCGCGCGTGCGCGCGGCCGTGCTCGACGACGGCAGCACGGTTGCGGCCGATCTGGTGCTGGTCGGCATTGGCGGGATCGCCAATGACGATCTGGCGGCCGCGGCGGGGCTTGCGGTCGATGGCGGCATCTTGGTCGACGCGTCCTGCCGGACCAGCGACCCGGCCATCTTCGCGGCGGGCGATTGCGCGGTCTTTCCGTTCGCCGGGCGGCGGGTGCGGCTGGAATCGGTTCAGAACGCGGTCGACCAGGGGATCGCGGTCGCCGACGCGCTGCTCGGCCGCGATGTCGCCTACGCGCCCGTACCCTGGTTCTGGAGCGATCAGTACGACGCCAAGCTGCAGTCGGTCGGCCTGGCGCTGGACTACGACCGGGTGATCCCGGTTGCGGCGGCGCGCGCAGGCGGGTGGGCCTTCTGGTATTTTCGCGCCGGCACGGCGGTCGCCGTCGACACGATCAACGACGCCAGGACTCACATGGCCGCCAGGCGCCTGTTCGCCTCGGGGGCGGCGCTGTCGCCCGACCATCTTCTTTCATCTCAGTTCGATCTGATGCAATACGTGCGCGCGGATGCGCGGGCCGCCTCGTGATCTCGACCCATTTGGAGCAAAACGCATGAAAGTCCTCGTCCCGGTCAAGCGTGTGATCGACGCGAATGTTAAGCCGCGTGTTAAGGCCGACGGCTCGGGCGTCGAGCTTTCGAACGTGAAGATGTCGATGAACCCTTTTGACGAGATTTCGGTCGAGGAAGCG
>JBDWLQ010000007.1:0-90700 GCA_039973095.1 Nitratireductor sp.
TCATCGCCCTGCTTCAGAATGAACGCCTTCTGCGCGTCCGAAAACTTCGATGCCTTCATCGCTCTCCGCTCCATTCCAGCCAGGGAAAACTAAGCGGAAAAATCTAACCAAAAGCGATCCAGTTTGTGGGGATCAGAGCACACTATCGCCAACGAAGCCGGTTGCCGAACAGCCTCTCGTTGGACGATCCGACCGAATAGAGATCGGCGATACGGTGCGCTTGCGCTACCTTACGCATGGACAGGACGTTATTCAGGTAACGATATCGAAGCACGGCAACGATCCCGAAAAGGGGCTTGTTGGGCATGCCATGCCGTTGGCTGAGGCCGTTCTCGATGCCCAGGAGGGGGACGAGATAGAGGTGCTCAACGGCAGCTATCTTCGCTCTGCCGTCATTGAGAAAGTAATCAAGGCGAAGGCGACGGCGTAGGGCGACGTTCCGTGCTCCGGCTTATGGGCGGATAGGTGCGCGCCCCGCTCTGGGCGCCAGAATGCATCCGGACCGATGCTGAGCGGTTTTCCTAGGACTTCGATCGGGAAGGATTCCACTATCGGTGGCTCCCGCTGACACTGATGAGCTTGGTTCCTTGCCCCCGGGGGTCAATCTCGGCAGATCGTAGATATCGCCCCCGTCCGAGCGCCTACGGCGACAACCGCCTCCTGATCTCGCCCAACCTCGCTTCCGGAGGCCACGCGGTGATCAGACGCTTCCCATCGGACAGCACGTAGATGCGTTCGTGCAGGCTGCGCACGTTGACGAAATAGATGAAGCGCTTGGGTGACCTGGATTCTACTAGGAGTGCGTGGCCGGATCGAATGTCTTTCTGGATCCGTGAGAAATCACCGGGTCCAAGAACGAGCCTGTAGTGTTGATAGAGGCGCTGATGAAAGTGCCAATGGTGCTTCGGAATGAAAGCGCGGTTCCAGCGGGAATCAAATGATGTCTGATAGGGCATGATGTGTTCAGTCTCACGAGCGGCACGCAGCGACGCGCCCTGTTACTCAGGATGCGTGGCACTACGCACGTTCTGCGGCTTTGCGAGTTGGAGGGAGTCGGACGACCCGATGAAGTCGGCACGGGGAGACGCCAATCGGCGTCCTCGTTCTGCTCGGCTGGCTTACTTGCCGAAGATGCCGCGGATCGCCTTCTGGGCTTTCGTGGTCAGCGTCGGGTCGCTGTGATCTGACGCCGAACGGATTTCTTCCAGCCAAGCCACCTCGTTGGCCGTGACGGGCGTGCCGAAGATTTCCTTGTGCAAGCGGGCCAGCGCCGAGTCCTGTTGCTCGACAGCCAGCATGAAGAGACGCGTCGGATCGCATTCGAGCGCCTTGGCCATGGCCGGCACCCGATCGAGTGGCAGCTTGATCGCCCCGCTTTTGATCATGGCCAGCGTGTTGAGCGCGTTGAAGCCGGCTTCCGCGGCGATCTCGAGCTGTGTCTTGCGCGGACGCAGCTCGAGAATGCGCTTGTCGAGAAACTTCACAAGCCTGGTATGGGCAAATGGCTTACCGATCGTCTTCTTCATGAACTCACCTTATCACCTGACCGCGAATCGTTGCGCAATTCATCAATGTCTATAGCGATCAGCTATTGGGGCGAGCGCGGGGGACATGGCGAAGTGCGATGTGTCCTCGGCAATGTTCTGATTGGCCGCATACTTGCGTTGGGCCGAAACGAGTCAGCAGGCTAGAAGCAGGTCCAAACTCGACCGCGTCAGGTTCGTTGAACCTGACGGCCGCTACGCAATCTCGTGCTAAGTGCTTGGGGCCGATGGTGGGCGTGACAGGGATTGAACCTGTGACCCCTACGATGTCAACGTAGTGCTCTCCCGCTGAGCTACACGCCCATCAGCGCCGCGCATAGACCACACAAATCATGCTGGCGTCAATGCCGAAAATCCATCGTCCGGCGGCGGCCCCGATCAGGCCGCTTTCAGCATCTTTTCGACCTCGCTGACGAGCTCGCGCAGGTGGAAGGGCTTCGACAGGACCTTGGCGTCCTTGGGAGCCTTCGAATCGGGATTGAGCGCGACCGCCGCGAAACCGGTGATGAACATCACCTTCAGATCGGGATCGATCTCGGTGGCGCGGCGCGCAAGCTCGATGCCGTCCATCTCCGGCATGACAATGTCGGTGAGGAGCAGTGAAAACGGCTCCTCGCGCAGGCGCTCGTAGGCGCTGGCGCCATTGTCGTAGTCGATGACGTCGTAACCGGCCCGTTCAAGCGCCTTGACCAGAAAGCGGCGCATGTCGTTGTCGTCTTCAGCAAGTAGGATTCTCGTCATGGATTCCCGTCCGCGTTCCAGAACGGTGTCGGCCGCCATGCCGCCCGTCAACCAAATCAGATATATGCGTTGGGTAGGGTAAACATCAAGTGAACCGTGGCGGCGTTCGGCGCGCGAAGCGTCAATTCGCCTTGCCGGCGCGCCCGCATGCCGGACGGCCAGCGATTGGTTCTGGACAGGTCACGGATCGGATGGCACTTTCACGGCATGACCAGACCCTGCCCGTGGTGGATGCACCCTTGATGAGCGTCGCCGACGATTTCGCCGGCGTCGTGCCCTTCCAGACACGGCGTCCCCTTCAGCAGAGCGTCCCCTTCATCTTCAATTCGCCGCATAGCGGGCGCAGCTATCCCGAGCGCTTCCTGGCCCTGTCGCGGCTCGACGGCCAGGCGATCCGCCGCTCGGAGGATTGTTATGTCGAGGAACTGTTCGCCGCCGCGGTCACCTTCGGCGCGCCGCTGCTTTCGGCCAATTTTCCGCGCGCCTATCTCGACGTCAACCGCGAGCCGTGGGAACTCGACCCGCGCATGTTCTCGGAAACCCTGCCGAGCTACGCCAATATCCGTTCCCCACGCGTGGCGGGCGGGCTTGGCACGGTGCCCAGGATCGTCGGCGAGGGCCAGGAGATCTATGCCGGCAAGTTGCCCTTTGGCGAGGCGCGCCAACGGGTCGAGGCGTTCTACAAACCCTACCACGCCTGTCTCGGGCGACTGCTGGCCGAAACGCAGGCCGCTTTCGGGCTGGCCGTGCTGATCGACTGCCATTCCATGCCGGCCAGCATCCGTGTCGGCGAGGCCGGGCTGCGGCCCGACTTCATCATCGGCGATCGCTTCAACACCTCCGCCTCCGCGGCACTCAGCGAGGCCGCGATCGGCATCCTGGTTTCGCTCGGCTACACCGTCGCCCACAACAAGCCCTATGCGGGCGGCTTCATCACCGAACATTATGGCCGGCCGGCGCGCGGGCTGCATGCCTTGCAGATCGAGGTCAATCGCGGGCTCTACATGAACGAGCGCAGCTATCGCAAGTCGCGCGGTTTCCTGCCGCTCGCCGACGACATGGCCCGGTTCGTGGAGCGTTTGATCGCGGCGGCCGGCTTCGGCAAGCCGGCGATGCCCCTGGCAGCCGAATGAGGCTGCAACGGCACAAAAAAAGACCGCATCGCGAAGACGACGCGGTCCAAGTCTAGGGAGGAAACGCCCAAAAAGGGCAAGAACGGACGAACCGTTCACCAAAAGCGTATTGTGCAATGCACAAAAGTCAAGCGCCGGCGGTGGAAAACCCGAATTTCGTCGTCTGGTAGGGCCAGATTGCCAATTATATGTGGCAAATTTGCAACAAAGTGAGGTTTGAATGGCAACGGCTGACTTGTTGCGGCGAATCGCGGCCGCGGCGGCCGAGCAGACGCTGCCGCGTTTTCGCGGCGCCGGCGTGGTATCCAACAAGCAGGAGGCCGGCTTCGATCCAGTGACGGAAGCCGACCGCGAGGCGGAACGCGCGATCCGCGCGATCATCCGGGCGGAATTTCCCGATGACGGCATTGTCGGCGAAGAACACGGGGTTGAGAACCCGGATGCGCGCCGTGTGTGGGTGATCGACCCGATCGACGGCACGCGCGCCTTTATTTCCGGCGTTCCGCTGTGGGGGACGCTGGTTGGCTTGATCGAGGACGGCAAGGCTGTGGCTGGGCTGATGTCGCAGCCCTTTATCGGCGAGCTTTTTTACGCCACCAAGCAAGGGTCCTTCTACGAGGGACCCGGCGGGGCGCGGCCGCTGGCCACGCGTGCGACGACGTCGCTTGCCGAGGCGAGCCTGTTCACGACGACGCCGGCGCTGTTTCAGGGCGCGCTGCGCGCCCGCTACGATCGTCTGGAGGACGCCGTCAGATTGCCGCGCTACGGCACCGATTGTTATGCCTTCGCGATGGTGGCGGCCGGCCACGCCGACATCGCGGTGGAGGCGGGGCTGCAATCCTACGACATCGCCGGCCTGGTCGCGCTGATCGAGCGGGCGGGCGGGGTGGTGACCACATGGCAGGGCGAACGGCCGGAAGGCGGCGGCGACATTGTCGCGGCGGCGACGCCGGCGTTGCATCGCGCGGTGCTCGACCTCGTCGGCGACTGATCCGGGGCGGATCCGGGCGGCCGCTTTTCGTCAGGCGATCGCGGTGTCGGTGCCGGGCACGAAGGCGGCGAAGGCGGCCAGCAACTGCTCGCGATAGATGTCGGCTTCCTGCAGCAATTCGTGGCGGGCTCCGTCGATCGTCAGCAGCGAGGCGGCGCGCAGCCCGGTCGCGTAACGCTCGATGGCGCGGGTCGACACCACCATGTCGGCGCCGGCGGCGACGAACAGCGTCGGCACCTGGATGCGGGCGGCGAAGGCCGGATCCGTCACCTTTTCGATGGCGCGGCAGGCCGCGCGCACCCAGCCGGCGGTCGGGCCGCCAAGCGCCAGCTGCGGGAAGCGCTCGTAAAGCGCGATATTGCGCTGGTAGCGGGCGAAATCCGTGGTCAGCTTGTTGGTGGCGAACGGGGGCGGGACCGCGGGCCGGCGGCCCCAGCCCAGATAGATCGTGCCCAGGCCGAGCGCGTAAAACAGCGAACTGATCCGGCGCAGGCCGGTCACGGAGGCGTTGCGGCCCTCGAAGGCGAGCAGCGGCGCCGACAGCACCATGCGCCGGACCCGGTTGGTCAGGCTCGGCGCGGCGAGCAGCGCCACCAACGCGCCGGTGGAATGAGCGAGAATATAGAACGGGCCGCGGCAGTCGGGCAGGGCAATGTCGGTGAAGAACCGGTCGAGATCGGCCACATAGTCGTCGAAACTGTCGACGTGGCCGCGTTGCGGATCGCGTGTGAGGCGCTCGGAGCCGCCCTGGCCGCGCCAGTCCATCACCGCCGAGCCGAGGCCGAGCTTCGACAGATCGCCGATGGTCTCGAAATATTTCTCGATGCACTCGTTGCGGCCCGTCAGGATGATCACCGTGCCCTTCAAAGGCCGGACCTGGGCGGGGAAGAGCGCGTAACGCAGCCGCTTGCCGTCCCGGCTGTCGAAAAATCCCGCGCGCGCACGGTCCGGGACCCGATTGCCCGGGATCTCGTGAAGCACAGCCGTGGTTTCGTCTTCGACCGGCATGTCGGCGCGCAGGTTCATGGCTCGGTGATACGGAGCGACTGGAACAAAAGCAAAGAAAATCAGAGGTGATCGGGGAGTGGGACTGTCGAACGGTCAAGGCCGGAGGCGCTGCCAGCAGCCTCCGGCCTCTGTCGATCCGGGAGGAAGGGACGTTACACCCGGACCGAGCTGGTGCGGGGCGGTATCCGGCCCCGATCTGTGGTCACGACACTAGCGCGGCGAAGATGAACTCAGGCCGAAACCGCGGTTCATGTCCGGTTCAGCAACAAAACCGGCCGCCGGGAGCCTCTTGAACCGGGTTTTCGCCCTCCCCAAATAAGCACTGCGGCCGCCGTCGGATCGGGGTCGCTGGCGTCACGGAAATGCCGTTTCGGATTTTCGGGAAAACGCCAAACGCAAACTTGTTGCTCAACAGGAGAACACATCATGCGTCACGTTGATTTTTCGCCGCTCTATCGTTCGACCGTCGGCTTCGACCGTCTTTTCACCATGCTGGATTCGCTGGCCCAGCCCGATAACGGCCAGACCTATCCGCCCTACAATATCGAGCGCACCGGTGAAGACGCCTACCGGATCTCGATGGCGGTCGCCGGTTTCGCCGACACCGACATTGCGATCGAGGCGCACCGCAACGTACTGACCATCAAGGGCGAGAAGACCGACACCGATGGCGACGACAGCGCCGAGCTGCTTTATCGCGGCATCGCCTCGCGTGCCTTCGAGCGCCGTTTCCAGCTTGCCGACCATGTCGAGGTGACCGGCGCCGAACTCAAGAACGGCCTGCTTCATATCGACCTGAAGCGCAACATTCCCGAGGAGATGAAACCGCGCAAGATCGCGATCTCCGCGGCCAATGGCGCCAAGTCGAAGCAGATCGAGGCCGACGTCGCCAAATAAGGCGTGTGGCCCGACAATTGTCGGAACGATCCGTGGCGGCGCTGCCAGCGCCGCCATTTTTTATGGCCGCGTGTCTTGAAGACCGCGTGCGATCAGCTCCGTCGCGGGCGCGCCAGCAGGTGATCGAGCGACAGTCTGCCTGCGCCGTGGACGACGATGACCACGAGAACGAACACCCATAAAAGCCGCTGATCCCAGATGATCGCATCGGGCATGCGGTCGAACATCGCGCCGATCGATTTGGCGTCGAGGCCGTGCTGGGTGACGTCGACATAGCTCTGGACGATGACGAAAAAGATCATGCCGAGGGCGGCAAGCCTGCTGAACAGGCCAACGACGATCAAGAGCGGCAGGACGAATTCCGTCCAGGTGCCGAGATAGACGATGACGTCATAAGGCCAGGCGAGCGCGTTTTCGTCATAACCGTTCGCCTCCATCACCTTGGGCAGGATCGAGACATAGGCACCCGACGAGGGGCTGAGAAAGCCGAAAACCCCGTCGGAGAATTTTCCCCAGGACGAATTGAGGTAATAGAGCAAAAGCACGCTGGCGAAGACGACGCGGGCCGCAAGGCCGGTGAACCATCCAGCCAGTGCGGCTTGGAGGCCGGAAAAAACCGTGTCGTGCAGGCGTATCACCGCGCCGAGCGGCCCGGCCGGCTTGTTAGTGCGCTCATCGCTGTTGTCATCCATGATGTCGTTCCGTTTGCTGGTTCCGGGCGACGTCATGCGTCGGGAACAAGAATATCGGCGAAAGCGCCGGCCTCCATCATGCCGGCAATGTTGGCGCCAAGATCGAAAAGCGGCTCGGCCTCGCTCGCTTTCGCGGCCGCCTCGCCGAGCGGTTTTCCGGCGCAAAGCAGCGTCAGGAAGGCCGCGCCGCCGGGCGGCAGCCTGCGCACGAAAACCTCCAGCGCCGGCCGGGTGACGAGCGCGTCCTCGCCGTCGCGCTCCAGGATCTTGCCGACAGGACCGCTGGCGCGGTTGGCGGCGAAGATCGTCACGGCGGGATAGGCGGAACGCACAATCCGCGTGGCGGCATGCGGTTGGAAGCGCAATGCCGGCAGGATGTCTTGTGGAACGCCCGCCAGCTTTTCGGGCGCCAGCGGGGCGCGGTCGGCGGCATGGTAGGCGTCGAGCCAGGCCCGTTCGATGCGGGCGACGTCGCCCAGCCAGGGAAGCGGGCGCGTATGGTCGAAACCGTCGATGAAGGCGGCGAAGCCGTGGCCGTAATCGAACAGCAGCGGCGAGCGCGGCGGTTCGCGGCGCACGTAGAGGCGCGCCATGTCGCGAAAGAAGGCCTCCCCGACAATACGTCTTACGGCGGGAAACGTGTCGGCGAGCGCGTCGATGAGGGAGACGGTGACGTTGTTGCGATAGACGTTGTAACGCACGTCGCCGGCCTTGGCGCCCGGTCCGGCGACGCCGGGCGGCGTCGGCCTGTCGGGGTCGAGAAGCGGTGCCGCGAACGGGCCGGCGAAGGCCGCGCCGGCGGGGTTATTCGGCTGCGGCATGGTGGACGTCCCGCGCGCTGGCGGCGGCATGGCGATCGAGAACGGCCTGGGCGGCGTCGGCCTCGGCCTTGAGCACCGGCCAGTCGGGAATGTCGCCGTCCCATTCGACCAGGGTCGGGATGGTTCCGGCCCGTTCGACGACAATGTCGAAGAGTTTCCAGACCGCGTCCGAGACGGGGCCGTCATGGCTGTCGATCAGCAGCGGCTCGCCCTCGTCGTCGCTCTGCGCGCGATGGCCGGCGAGATGGATCTCGCCGACATGGTCGAGAGGGAAGTCGGCCAGATAGTCGAGTGCCGAAAACCCGTGATTGGTGGCGGACACGAAAACGTTGTTGACGTCGAGCAGCAAGCCGCAACCGGTGCGCTTGACGATTTCGCGGATGAACCCGGTCTCGTCGTAATCGGATTGCGCGAACACCAGATAGGTCGAAGGGTTTTCCAGCAGCAGTCGCCGCCCGATCGCGGCCTGCACCTGGTCGATGTGCTCGCACACATGGCGCAGCGTGTCGTCGGTATAGGGCAGGGGCAGGAGGTCGTTGTAGAAAATATCGTCGTGGGTCGACCAGGCGAGATGTTCCGAAACGATCGCCGGTTCGTAGCGCTCGACCAGCGCTTTGAAGCGGGCGAGGTGGGTCGCGTCGAGCGGCTGCGGCGCGCCGATCGACATGCACACGCCATGCAGCAGAACCGGATAGTCACGCCTGATGCGGGCCAGAGCCGCATGCGGCGGGCCGCCGGCGCCCATGTAGTTTTCCGCGTGGACCTCGAAAAAGCCGACCTGGTCGCGCCCGGCAAGGATCGCGTCGAGATGGGTGTGTTTGAGGCTGGCGCCGGCGCGGCCGGACACGGGGCGCGCCGGGAAGCGAGCGTGTGCGTCATTGGCATGCGACATGGCGGAGCCTTTCAAAACGGCGGTCATGCGAACACGATGGCGTTTCGGCGAAGCGCCATCGTGTTCGAAATGCGGGTCCGGCACGGGCTTCTTCGGGCTGCCGGACCCTGTCTTCGGCCGGTTCTCAGGACGGCAGGTCGCGCTCGAGCGGCTCAAGCGACCCCATGCGCTCGCCCGGCAGTTCCATCGTCGCGCAGGTGCCGGCGTCGACCAGTTTCCAGGAATTGCCCTGATAGTCGACGCTCGAGGTGCCCTTGCAGGTGGTGCCGGGACCGGCGGCGCAATCGTTCTGGCCGGCCATGGCGACGCCGTAGCATTTTTCCTTCTCCTGAGCCTGGGCCGCAGTCGTGGTCATGGCACCGGCCGCAACGGCGCCGGCCACGGCGCTGGCCAGGTAGGCGGCGCCAATCATGGTTTTGGTCGACATGGTGTTCTCCTCTCGGTTGCAAGAATTCCGGCCGGCTCAAGCCGGCAAGACACCATTTCAAATGCGCCGCTCACATGGAAATAAAGCCGCCGAGAGCAATCATCACGCCGCGCTGACGAGAGTGTTACCGAACGGTAATGTCGAAATTGTCGCGCCGATTCATGCGATCAGACCGGAGAAGCGGTCGATTTCTTCGGCGGTGGTGGCGAAACCGGTGACGAAGCGGCAGATGCGCTCGTCCGCGGCCATGATGCCCTGGAACCCCTCGGGCGCGTTCCAGTCGTAGAAGGCGACGCCGGCGTCGGTCAATTGCTTGGCCGTGGCGCCGGCCATGACGGCGAAGACTTCGTTGGCCTGCGGCTCCCAGGCGAGCCGGGCCGATCCCGAGCGTTTGACGCATTCTGCCAGGCGGGCCGCCATGGCGTTGGCGTGGCGGGCGTTGTCGAGCCACAGGTCGTCGTCGAAATAGGCCTGGAACTGGGCCGCCACGAAGCGCGATTTGGACAGCAACTGCGCGGCGCGCTTGTGCAGGAAGGCAAATTCGCCGGCCTGTGCGGGATCGAACAGCACCACCGCTTCCGCGCACCAGCAGCCGTTCTTGGTGCCGCCGAAGGACAACAGGTCGACGCCGCGCTTCCAGCTCATCTCGGCCGGAGACAGGTCGAGCGACACCAGCGCATTGGTGAAGCGGGCACCGTCCATATGCACGGCCAGTCCATGCCGCTTGGCGACCGCGGTAATGGCGTCGAGCTCGTCGGGCGCATAAACCGTGCCGATCTCGCTCGCCTGAGTCACCGACACCGCGACCGGTCGTCCGGCATGCAGGAATTCCGGCGGGTAGCGCCGTATCGCGGCCTCCAGCGCCTGCGGGTCGATGCGTCCGAGCGGGCCGCCGACGCGGGCAAGGCGGGTGCCGCCGCTCAGATACTCAGTGGCGCCGGCTTCGTCCTCGACCAGATGCGCCTCGGCGTGGCAGAAGGCGACGCCGCCGGGGCGGGACGCGCTGGCCAGCGACAGCGCGTTGGCCGCCGTTCCGGTGGAAACGAAGAAGACGGCCACATCCTTGTCGAAAATCTCGCAGAAGCGGCGGCGGACCGCGTGGTCCAGGTCGCTGTCGCCATAGGCGTGGGCGTGGCCGCCGGCATGATCGGCGAGCGCCTGGGCAATCGCCGGATGGGCGCCGGCCCAGTTGTCAGAAGCAAAGATCATCGCTGTGTCCGAAATGAGCTGAAGGAGGCCGGACTGTGCCCGCTTTCGTCACCGGGCTTCAAGGGGCCTGCGCCACATAACACCCGCCTCCGGTCCGCGACCAGCCCGCCCGATGCGACAAAAACCGGCCAGTCGTGAAATTATGTTTCTGCATGCGTTCGCCAGGAATAATTTTGTTGCGATTCTGTGCGAAAAAGATCGTGATCCGGTCTTGTGTGCGGTATTCAATTCTGTCATTGTGCAATTAGGACAGTACTGCTGTCTTATTTATCCGGGAAATTCGGGCCGGGGCTGGCGTGATGCGCCGGCTCTGGCGTGTGCGCCGGACAACAGCGACCTGGGATGCTCGCGGCCTGTGAAGCCGAGCCTGACAGGTCACCCTCGTGGAGCGATGTGCACGAGGTGGACGTGCTGATAAAATGGGCGTCCGCGATATCAAGGCACCCCGGAAATTGGGGGTATATGGAGGAAGGACGATGACGGATTCGACGCCATCAGCGACGCAGCCCTGCCCGGCCGCCGGGCGCGATGCGCGAGCCGCCAAACGTGCCGCTTTGCCGATGACCGGCGGGTTGCCGGAGGCGCGCGGGCTTTACGATCCGCGCAACGAGCATGATGCGTGCGGCGTCGGCTTCATCGCCGACATGAAGAACCGCAAGTCGCACCAGATCGTGCTCGACGGGCTCGCCATGCTCGAAAACCTGACCCACCGCGGCGCGGTCGGCGCCGACCCGCTGATGGGCGACGGCGCGGGCGTGCTGGTGCAGATCCCGGACCGGTTCTTCCGTGAGGAGATGGCCGAAAAGGGCATCGAGCTGCCGCCGCCGGGCCATTATGCGGTCGGCCACATTTTCATGCCGCGCGACCGCGACCTGCGCGCCCATATCGAGCAGGTGTTCGCCGAGGTGGCGCAGGCCGAGGGCCAGCCGCTGATCGGCTTCCGCGACGTGCCGGTCGACAATGCCTCGCTGTCGAAGGCGCCGCATATCGCGGCGTCGGAACCGGTGCATCTGCAGGTCTTCATCGGCCGCAACCCGGCGATCGAATCCGACGAGGACTACGAGCGGCGCCTCTATATCCTGCGCAAGGCGGTGTCGGCGCGCATTTTCGAGGAAACCGGCGGGCGCGACAACAGCTCCTACACCGTGTCGCTGTCTTCGCGCACGATCGTCTACAAGGGCATGTTCCTGGCCTATCAGGTCGGCGCCTATTACAAGGACCTGCTCGATCCGCGCTTCGAATCGGCGCTGATCCTGGTGCACCAGCGCTTTTCGACCAACACGTTCCCGTCTTGGAAGCTCGCCCATCCCTACCGCATGGTCGCCCATAATGGCGAGATCAACACGCTGCGCGGCAATGTCAACTGGATGGCGGCGCGCCAGGCCTCGGTCGATTCGGAGCTGTTTGGCAACGACATCTCCAAGCTGTGGCCGATCTCCTATGAAGGCCAGTCGGACACAGCCTGTTTCGACAATGCGCTCGAATTCCTGTGGCAGGGCGGATATTCGCTCGCTCACGCCATGATGATGCTGATCCCGGAAGCCTGGGCCGGCAACAAGCTGATGGGCGAGGACCGCAAGGCATTCTACGAATACCACGCTGCGCTGATGGAGCCGTGGGACGGGCCGGCCGCGGTCGCCTTCACCGACGGGCGCCAGATCGGCGCGACGCTCGATCGCAACGGCCTGCGCCCGGCGCGCTACATCGTCACCGACGACGATCGCGTGATCATGGCCTCGGAAGCCGGCGTGCTGCCGGTCGACGAGGACAAGATCGTCAAGAAATGGCGTCTGCAGCCCGGCCGGATGCTGCTGATCGACCTGGAAAAGGGGCGCATCGTTTCCGACGAGGAGATCAAGTCGGAGATCGCCGGCAAGCATCCCTACCGGCGGTGGCTCGATTCCACCCAGCTCATCCTGGAAGAGCTGAAGCCGGTGGAGCCGCGGGAACTGCGCCGCGACGTGTCGCTGCTCGACCGCCAGCAGGCGTTCGGCTACACGCAGGAAGACCTCAAGCTGCTGATGGCGCCGATGGCCACGACCGGCCAGGAGGCGATCGGGTCGATGGGCACCGACACGCCGATCGCCGCCATGTCGGGCCGCACCAAGCTGCTCTACGAATATTTCAAGCAGAACTTCGCGCAGGTCACCAATCCGCCGATCGACCCGATCCGCGAGGAACTGGTGATGAGCCTGGTCTCCTTCATCGGACCGCGCCCGAATATTTTCGATCTGGTCGGCTCGTCGCGCAAGAAGCGCCTGGAGGTGCGCCAGCCGATCCTGACCAATGGCGATCTTGAAAAGATCCGCTCCATCGGCCACACTGAGGACCGGTTCGACACCAAGACGATCGACATCACCTATTCCGCCACCGAGGGCGCGGAAGGCATGGAGGCGGCGGTCGAGCGCCTGTGCGAGCGCGCCGAGGCGGCCGTTGCCGGCGGCTACAACATCATCGTCCTTTCCGACCGCCAGATCGGTCCCGACAGGATCGACATTCCCACGCTCCTGGCCACCGCGGCGGTGCACCATCACCTGATCCGCAAGGGCCTGCGCACGGCCGTCGGGCTGGTGGTCGAATCGGGCGAACCGCGCGAGGTGCATCATTTCTGTTGCCTGGCGGGTTACGGCGCCGAGGCGATCAACCCCTATCTCGCCTTTGACACGCTGATCGAGATGCACCGGCGCGGCGAGTTCCCGCCCGAGGTCGACGCGCAGGAAATCGTCACGCGCTACATCAAGTCGATCGGCAAGGGCATTCTGAAGGTCATGTCCAAGATGGGCATCTCGACCTACCAGTCCTATTGCGGAGCGCAGATCTTCGATGCGGTCGGGCTGAAGAAGGCGTTCGTCGAGCGCTATTTCACCGGTACGGCGACCACGATCGAGGGCGTCGGTCTCGAGGAGGTCGCGGCCGAGACGGTCGAGCGCCACGTCGCCGCCTTCAGCAACGATCCGGTGCTGCGCAACGCGCTCGATGTGGGTGGCGAATATATGTACCGCATCCGCGGCGAGGAGCATGTGTGGACGCCGGACGCGGTGGCGAGCCTCCAGCATGCGGTGCGCAAGGGCTCGTTCGACACCTACAAGGACTATGCCGAACAGATCGACATGGCGTCCGGGCGGACCAAGACGATCCGCGGGCTGTTTCACATCCGCACCGCGGCGGAGATGGGGCGCAAGCCTGTGCCGCTCGACGAGGTCGAGCCGGTCGCCGAGATCGTGAAGCGGTTTTCGACCGGCGCGATGTCGTTCGGCTCGATCAGCCGCGAGGCGCACACGACGCTGGCGCGCGCGATGAACACGCTCGGCGGCAAGTCGAACACCGGCGAGGGCGGCGAGGAGCCGGACCGCTATATGCCGCTGCCGGACGGTTCGTCCAATCCCGAACGCTCAGCGATCAAGCAGGTCGCGTCCGGCCGTTTCGGCGTGACGACTGAATATCTGGTCAATGCCGACATGGTTCAGATCAAGGTCGCCCAGGGCGCCAAGCCCGGCGAGGGCGGACAATTGCCGGGTCACAAGGTCGACGCCATCATCGCCAAGGTGCGCCATTCCACACCCGGCGTCGGGCTGATCTCGCCGCCGCCGCATCACGACATCTATTCGATCGAGGATTTGGCCCAGCTGATCTTCGACCTGAAAAACGTCAACCCGGCCGCCGATATCTCGGTCAAGCTGGTGTCGGAGGTCGGTGTCGGCACGGTGGCGGCGGGCGTGGCCAAGGCGCGCGCCGACCACATCACCATCGCCGGCTATGACGGCGGCACCGGCGCCTCGCCGCTGACGTCGCTGAAACATGCCGGCAGCCCGTGGGAGATGGGGCTGGCCGAAACCCACCAGACGCTGGTGCTCAACGGATTGCGCTCGCGCATCGCGCTTCAGGTCGACGGCGGCCTGCGCACCGGGCGCGACGTCATCGTCGGCGCGCTTCTGGGGGCGGACGAGTTCGGGTTCTCGACCGCGCCGCTGATCGCGGCCGGCTGCATCATGATGCGCAAGTGCCATCTCAATACCTGTCCGGTCGGCGTGGCGACCCAGGATCCGGTGCTGCGCAAGCGCTTCAAGGGCACGCCGGAACACGTCATCAACTATTTCTTCTATGTGGCCGAGGAAGTGCGCGCCCTGCTGGCGGCGATGGGCTATCGCGGGCTCAACGAGATCATCGGCAATACCGACCTGATCGAGAAGCGGCCGCTGATCGAGCACTGGAAGGCGCGCGGCCTCGATTTCAGCCGCGTTTTCCACAAGCCGGCGGCGCCGAAGGAGGCGACCTACTGGACCCAGCGCCAGCAGCATCCGATCGACGACGTGATCGACCGCAAGCTGATCGCCGCAGCCGCGCCGGCGCTGGAGCGCAAGGAAAAAGTCTCGATCGAGATGCCGATCCGCAATGTCGACCGGTCGACCGGCGCCATGCTGTCGGGCGAAGTCGCCAAGCGCCACGGCCACAAGGGGCTGAAGCATGAAACGATTTCGGTGCGCTTTACCGGTACGGCCGGGCAGTCGTTCGGTGCGTTCCTGGCGCGCGGCGTGGCGTTCGAACTCAACGGCGACGGCAACGACTATGTCGGCAAGGGCCTGTCGGGCGGCCGCATCGTCATCCGACCGCCGGAGGGATCGCGGATCGTGCCGGAGAACTCGATCATCGTCGGCAACACCGTGCTCTACGGCGCGGTCGAGGGCGAATGCTATTTCCGCGGCGTTGCCGGCGAACGGTTCGCGGTGCGCAATTCGGGCGCCGCGGCGGTGGTCGAGGGCGTCGGCGACCATGGCTGCGAATACATGACCGGCGGCGTCGTCGTCGTCATCGGCCAGACCGGGCGCAATTTCGCGGCCGGCATGTCCGGCGGCGTGGCCTATGTGCTCGACGAGGTCGGCGATTTCGCCGAGCGCTGCAACATGGCCATGGTCGAGCTCGAGCCGGTGCCGGAAGAAGACGACATGCTGGAGAAGCTGCACCATCATGGCGGCGATCTCGCGCACAAGGGCCGTGTCGACGTCTCCGGCGACATGACCCGGCACGACGAGGAGCGGCTGGTGCAGCTGATTTCCAATCACATGCACTACACCGGCTCGACGCGGGCCAAGGAAATCCTCGACAACTGGTCCGATTACAGGCCGAAATTCCGCAAGGTCATGCCGGTCGAATATCGCCGCGCGCTCATCGAGATGGAGCGCATGCGCATGGGACTCGCGGCGGAGTAGGCAAAAACACGGACACCATGCCGGCGCCGGGGCGCAAGCTCCGCGCCGCGGTGCCTTGGAGAGCGACATATGGGCAAGGTTACAGGTTTTCTCGAGATCGACCGGCAGGTGCACAAATACCAGCCGGCTTCCGACCGCATCCGGCACTTCCGCGAGTTCACGCTGCCGATGTCGGAAAAGGAAGTCGAGAAACAGGCCGCGCGCTGCATGGATTGCGGCATTCCCTATTGCCATGGGCCGACCGGCTGTCCGGTTCACAACCAGATCCCGGACTGGAACGACCTCGTCTACAATGGCGACTGGGACACGGCGATCCGCAACCTGCACTCGACCAACAATTTTCCCGAGTGGACCGGGCGCATCTGCCCGGCACCGTGCGAGGAGGCGTGCACGCTCAATCTCGAGGACATTCCAGTCGCCATCAAAACGATCGAGCACGCGATCGCCGACAAGGCCTGGGAGACGGGCTATATGCGGCCCTATCCGGCCGAGCAGAAGACCGGCAAGAAGGTCGCCATCATCGGTTCGGGACCGGCCGGCATGGCGGCGGCCCAGCAACTTGGCCGGGTGGGTCACGACGTGCACGTTTATGAGCGCGAGAGCCGGCCGGGCGGTCTGATGCGCTACGGCATTCCGGACTTCAAGATCGAAAAACACCATATCGACCGGCGCGTCAGCCAGATGGAGGGCGAGGGGGTCACGTTCTTCTGCGGCGTCAATGTCGGCGTCGACAAGACCGTTGAGGAGTTGCTGGCGACCTACGATGCCGTGCTTTATTGCGGCGGATCGGAAAATCCGCGGCCGGCCGGCATTCCCGGCAGCGAGCTGGACGGCGTGCACGACGCCATGCCCTATCTGGTCCAGCAAAACCGGCGCGTCGCCGGCGAGGACATCCAGTCGTCGGCCTGGCCGTCGGAGGCGATCGTTGCCGGCGGCAAGCATGTCGTCGTCGTGGGCGGCGGCGACACGGCGTCGGACTGCGTGGGCACCGCGTTCCGCCAGGGGGCGGTGCGCGTGACCCAACTCGACATCCGCCCGCAGCCGCCGGAGAAGGAGGACAAGCTCGCCGTGTGGCCCTATTGGGCGACCAAGATGCGCACCTCCTCGAGCCAGGCGGAGGGCGCCGAGCGCGAGTTCCAGGTCGCGACGCTGGAATTTGTCGGCGAGGACGGGGTGCTGACCGGGGTCAAATGCGCCGCGGTCGACGAGGCGCGCAAGCCGATTGCCGGGACGGAGTTCCTGATCCGCGCCGACCTGGCCTTCATCGCCATTGGCTTTTCCGGCCCGATCGAGGGCGGCATCATGCAGGAACTGTCCGGCAAGGTGGCGACCGTCCTCGATGGCCGCCGCTCGACGAACATCAAAGCCGACGACCGCGACTACCGCACCAGTCTCGACCGTTTCTTCGCTGCCGGCGACGTGCGGCGCGGCCAGTCACTGGTTGTGTGGGCGATCCGCGAGGGCCGTCAGGCCGCGCACGCGATCGACGCCTTCCTGATGGGATCGACGGTGCTGCCACGATAATCCGTCTAAACGCGGCTTGGCCGACCGAAAAGGAATCCGACCGGCCGTTCGGCGGGTAGTTCTGGCCACTGCCAGAAGCCGGCAGCGCTTTTCGGGTCTGGTTCACCGGGCCGGCACGATCGCCGAGGTCTCGTCGCGGTCCGCGCCGGGTTCGGGCACCACGGCAACGGCCGGCTCGACGCGAATCGAAAAATCGTCGACCCGGCCGGGCCGGGGCGCGGGTGTCTTTCCCTCGATGGCGAGCTTTTCCGACAGGGTAACGGCCTCGCCGACCCTGGGATTGAGGCTGGCGCCCATCAGTTCGTCCGCCCCGTCCAAGCCGGGGTCGCCGAGCGCGATCGGCGGCGTGCGTTCGACAGTCGGCTGGCCGGCGGCCGGCGGGCCGATCAGGTCGGGTACGCCGAGGTCTGGAAAGACGCTGGAGCTGCCGGCGCCCAATATGCGTTTCAACGGCTTTTCGGCGTAGAAGGCGATCTTGCGCCGGCCGGCCCGGGTGAAGTTGATCCCATCGCTGGCGCGCAGCCTGACCGCCTGGCCGTTGATGTCGGGGCCGGTGGCGGCATAGGCGCCGTTCTCGTCGACGAAACCCTCCCAGATGTCGACGAAGCTGCCGCCGACGGTTTCCACCGCATTGCGCTGCAGGTCGTTGAAGGCCAGCATGTCGGAGCTCATGGTGGAGAATTTGAACGCCGGCAGACCGACCCAGACGACGGGAATGCTGCGCGCGGCGAAACGCTGTGCCAACGCCTCGGCGCGGGCGGCGTATTCCGCCGTCCATTTTTCCGAACGCACGCTTTCCCGGCTTCCCTCGACACGCATTTGCTGACGATCGTTTGAGCCGATCATAATAACGCCGACGGCCGGTTTGGTCTCATCAAGGATCGGGTCGATCTCGGCGGGCCAGTTGTAGAAATCGTCGCGCACGAAACCCGACGAGCCGTTCGACTTGTCGACAATGCGCACGGAGGGATCCTCGGCGAAGACGGTCGTCAGCCCTTCCGCCAGCCCGCCGGCGAGAAAGTCGCCGACAACGACGACGACGCGCGCGTCCTCGGCCTTTTCAACCACCTCGACGGCCGGTTGCGACGGCGCGGCCGCGCGCCGTGGCGCCGTGGCGCGTCGCGTGGTCGTGCGCTTCTTCACCTTCGGCACCTGCCGGCGCTCCGGTTGGCGGGCGCGTTCGCGTCCACCCCGGAATAGGAATTCCAGCAACGAGCGTGGCTGCTCCTGCGCAAAGGCCGTGCCGGCGAAATCGGTTATCACCGTCGCCAGGGCAATCAGCACGACCGTCAGCAGATGTGTGGCGCGCAGTCGTTTCAAAGCCCGCACGTGCATCAAGGTTCCCTCAAAGTCAGCGGCGCAGCCGGTTGAGCACTTCCATGCTCGGGTGACCGTCGACAGGCATGCCGACCCGCTTCTGGTAGGTTTCGATCGCGCCGCGCGACCCGGAGCCGATCTTGCCATCGATCGGACCGTCATAAAGCCCGACCGATCCGAGGCGTTTCTGCAGTTCCTGTTTCTCCGCGAAACTCAGCTTGGTGAAGGGCCGGTTCCAGTCGCGTTCCAGGCCGCCATAACCGGCGATCTCGTCGGCCAGCAGACCGACGGCCAGGGCGTATTTGTCGGCGTTGTTGTAGCGTTTCAGGACGAAGAAATTGCGCGTCATCAGGAAGGCCGGCCCGGCGCGCCCGTCGGGCACTTTCAATTCGGCCTTCTCGGACGGGCGCGGGAAGGGTTTGCCGTTGGTGCGCGTTACGCCGATCGACTGCCACCTGGCCAACGACATCGATCCGCCGGGAAACTTGCGGCCGGGCGGCAGGCTGACCTCGTATCCCCAGGTCTTGCCGCTCTGCCAGCCGTTCTTGCGCAACAGATTCGCCGCCGTCGCCAGGGCGTCGGGAATGGAGTTCCAGATGTCGCGGCGGCCATTGCCGTCAATGTCGACCGCGTAGGCCTGGTAGCTGGTGGGGATGAACTGGGTGTGGCCCATCGCACCGGCCCAAGACCCGGTCAGATGGGAGACGTCGATGTCGCCCGATTGCAGGATCTTCAAGGCGGCGAGGAGCTGGGTGCGCGCGAACTTGGCGCGCCGCTTGTCCGCATAGGCCAATGTCGACAGCGAGCGCACCACATTGCGCATTACGCGGTCGTTTTTGAGGATTTCGCCGTAATTCGATTCCATCGACCAGATCGCCAGCAGGATATGGCGGTCGACGCCGAAGCGCGATTCGATGCGGTCGAGCCAGTTCTTCCATTGGCGCGCCATCTGGCGACCCACGGAGATGGACTGTTCGTGAACGCGGTTGTCGAAATAATCCCAGACCGGGGCGGTGAATTCCGGCTGATAGCGCGCCTTCTCCAGCACTTCCGGGTCGGGCGCGGTCACGCCGCGAAACGCGCGGTCGAGCGTGGACTTGGAAATACCGTTCTTCTGGGCGGTGGTGCGGAAACCCGCCACCCAGCGTTCGAACTTGGCATCGGCCAGCACCGGGGAGGTCAGCAGGGCGAAGGCGAAGGCGGCACCGGCGACAAGGCTGGTCGCACGTGCGGCAACTGATTTTGCAAACATCATCTGGTCCGTTTGTTGTCTCGGGATGATCTTTCGCGGTTTGCGGTTAGAAAATGGTTTACCATAGTGTGAATCAACGAGACATAGGCTGGTGCATCCGCACCGATCCGCCCTCCTGTTCGATATTTTTTAATTCCGGCATGAAGATGTCATGATCGGAATCGAAGGCATGGTTGCAGTGATGAAGAAAGTTCGAAAAGCGGTTTTCCCGGTGGCGGGACTCGGCACACGGTTCTTGCCGGCGACGAAGGCCGTGCCCAAGGAAATGCTGACCGTGGTCGACAAACCCGTCATCCAGTATGTCGTCGACGAGGCGCGCGAGGCCGGCATCGAGCACCTGGTTTTCGTCACCGGGCGCAACAAGGGCGTCATTGAGGACCATTTCGACATCCAGGTCGAGCTTTACGACACGCTCGCCCAGCGCGGAAAGGATGCCCAACTCGCCCGGCTGCAGCGTATGCAGCCAGGGCCCGGCGAAACCAGCTTCACACGCCAGCAGGAGCCGTTGGGGCTGGGCCATGCGGTATGGTGCGCCCGCTCGATCGTCGGCGACGAGCCGTTTGCGCTTCTGCTGCCGGACATGATCATGCAGTCGAAGCGATCCTGCCTGACGGAGATGGTCGATCTCTACGCCCAGACCGGCCAGAACGTCGTGGCGGTGCAGGAATGCGATCCGGACGAGACGCATAAATACGGTATCGTCGAAAAGGGAAACGCGGCCGGTGCCGGTTTCGAGATCACCGGCATGGTGGAAAAGCCGGCCCCGGGGACGGCGCCATCCAATTTCTACATCAACGGGCGCTACATCCTGCAGCCGGAGATATTCGACGTTCTGGCCGAACAAAAACAGGGCGCTGGCGGCGAGATCCAGTTGACCGACGCCATGCTGACGTTGATGGAGCGCCAATCCTTTTACGGCTACCACTACAAGGGCCGGACCTTCGATTGCGGTTCGCCGGAGGGGTTCGTGGCGGCCAATGTCGCCTTCGCGCTGTGGCGACCCGATATCCAGCCTGCCGTCTCGGAGGAACTGGCACGCCTGATGGCGGAGATCGAGCCGGTCGAACGCCGGGCCACCAAGCGCTGACGCGCGCCCGCCTTTGGCACACACGGTTCAGCGCTGCAGCCGCAGCCCCAGATAGACGCTGCTGGCCTGCCAATCGCGGTTCGGCAGCGTGCTCTTGAAGGTCTCGTGGCGCAGGCGACCGTTGAGGCCGACATAGCGGTTGAACCACCAGGTCGCGCCGGCTTCCGCGCGCAGCGCGCGTTCATTGTCGCTGGTGCCGACATAGTCGCGCCAGTCCGCGCCGATCGAGGCTTCCAGGAGCAGGTTGGCGCGTGCCTCGCGCGACAGCGCAAGCCCGCCCGAATACAGGATCGAGCCGCTCTCGCCGGCGCTGGTCGTGCCTTCGACGGTCGTTGACCCGGTCAATGTGACGGTGGTGCTGCGCACCGGCGACCAGGCGAGGCGGGCATCGACGGCCGGTCCGGAAACGGGGATCAGGCGCGTGTCGTCGAAGGTCTCGCGCAGCCAGCCGGCGGACAGTTCGCCGGAAAGCTTTTCGCCGAAATCGAACGTCGCGCCGCCGCGCACGGCCAGCCGGTCGGCGGAGCGGGCAAAACCGCTCGTGTCGATTTCGAGATCGTAGAAACGGCGTCCGATCTCGGTCTCCACGAACGGCACGATCGCCGGCGAAATCTCGTATCCGACCCGCAGCGCGAGCGAAGCCAGGGTCGCGTTGCGTTCTTCCTGGGACAGGGTTCCACCGCCCGACAATTCGGCGTCGGAATAGATCTCGCGGTCGACGAGACCGGTCGCCGACAGGCGCAGCTTGCCGATATCCTTGCGCAGCCCGAGTGTGCCGGTAAGGCCGTGCTGGAGCGGCTGCGAGGCGGTGCCGACGATCACCACCGGGGAAGATGCCGTCTCCGGGCGCAGCGTGTAGGCAAACCCCGCGCTGGCTGCGTAACCGCCGCCGAGATCGAAATCGAGCGCGGTATCGAGCCCGCCCTGGGCCTGGGAATAATCGGCGCCGGACACCGATTTCAGGAACGTGCCGTAGAGGCTGGCGCGCGCGGCGTGGCGCGACCAGTCCGATACGGCGTTCAGGCGAAGCTGGGTCTCCGACAGCCAGCCTTCCTCGCCGCCGGGACTGGAATCGACATTGCTGGTCCAGCGCACACCCTGGTCGAGCGTCGCGGTGACGTCGAACGTGCCGAGCCGCAGGCCGAGCGGCGCGTAGGGTGCTTCCTCGGCTTCCAGATCGCGGGTTTCGATCGCTTCCAGGCGGCCGTTGAGGATTTCCGCCGAGCTGTTGGCGTCCTCGTCGAGACTGTCGAGGGTCGGCGCGCGCACCGAGGCGGTGGTCTCGACGATGTCCGCATTCTGCGCGTCGTCTCCGTCTTCTGCGGTCGTGGTCGGCGATCGGCCTCGTGTGCGCTCCGTCGCGCTATCCCGTTCCGCCTGGCGCCGGTTCTGGCGCGCCATCGACGGCCGGCCGGCGGGCCGCGGCGCGTCGGCGAAGGGATCGTCGTCGTCTTCGGAGTCGGCGAAAATGCTGCGTTCGCGCCCGGTTGTGTTCTCGCCATCCTCCGTTTCGTCGGGAAGCGCGCCTTCGCTGACCGGGACATAGGTCTGTCGCGCCGTGTTGCTCTCGGCAGGGCGAAGTTCCTCGCCGGGGCGGATGCCGCCGGACGACAGCAGGCTGC
Organism: Nitratireductor sp.; assembly: GCA_039973095.1. Classification (GTDB taxonomy): domain Bacteria; phylum Pseudomonadota; class Alphaproteobacteria; order Rhizobiales; family Rhizobiaceae; genus Mangrovimarina. The sequence goes on from JBDWLQ010000007.1 coordinate 22,365, forward strand.
GGTTGACGGTTTCTGCCGAGACCTCGCCGCGAAGTTCGCTTTCCTGAGCGAAAACGGAGACTGTCGACACGCCGGTGCAAAGGAGGACGGCAAGGATGCCGGTGGCTGTCCCTCGCAAATGCGGGACGCCGGTTTTTTCCCGCATGCTTTTCGGCGTCCTCGTCATGTCCTGGTGCGTGCGCGCGTGGTGGAACTTTACCGAACCGTAAATCGGGATGGTTAACGCTTGGTTGAGAGGCGCGTCGGCGCCCTGCGTTCGGGCGCATCAAATGGCGTTGGACACGGCATGGCGAAGGAGCTAAACGAACGCCATGCAGGGCATACAAGAGAAACGGCAGCCGGATCGCGAGGCTGCGATCGCGTCTGCGGTGCGTACGGTCTCGACCGGCCAGTCCGGCATGGCCGCGCTGGCCGAGGCGCTCGACAACGGGCTTTCAGAACCGTTCGCGGATGCGGTGGCGCGTCTGTCGGCGATTCGCGGTCGCGTGATCGCGACCGGCGTCGGCAAAAGCCATCATATCGGCTCGAAACTGGCCGCGACGCTGTCGTCCACGGGAACGCCGGCCTTCTTCGTGCATCCCGCGGAAGCCAATCACGGCGATCTCGGCATGATCACCCGCGACGACGCCGTCATCGCCATGTCCTGGTCGGGCGAAAGCTCGGAGCTGAAGGGGATCGTCTCCTATTCGAAACGGTTCGCGATTCCGCTGATCGCCATCACCTCTGGCGAGGACTCCACCCTGGCGCGCGAGGCCGACATCGTTTTGTGCCTGCCCAAGGCGGCCGAGGCCTGCCCGCACGGGCTGGCGCCGACAACGTCGACTTTGCTGCAACTGGCGATCGGCGACGCGCTGGCGGTGGCGTTGCTGGAAGCGCGCGGCTTCACGCCGGACAATTTCAAAACCTTCCATCCCGGCGGTAAGCTCGGCGCCAACCTGACCCAGGTGCGCGAGATCATGCATGGCGGCGACGAACTGCCGCTGGTCGGGCCGGGAACCCGCATGCCCGAAGCGGTGATGATGCTGGCGCAAAAACGCTTTGGCTGCGTGTGCGTGACCGATGCCGGCGGCCGGCTGGCGGGCATCTTCACCGATGGGGACCTGGCGCGCAGCCTCGACCGCAACCTCGCCGAACTCGCCGTCGAGGACCTGATGACGCGCGCGCCGAAGACGATCGGTCCGGCCACGCTCGCCGGCGCGGCCATGGCCGTGCTCAACGAACATCATATCAGCGCCCTGGTCGTGGTCGAGGAGGGCCGGCCGGTCGGGATCGTCCATTTCCACGATCTGCTGGCGATCGGCGCGGCCTGAGACGCCGGCATTGCCTGGTCGAAAGCCTGCCCGCTATCAGATGATTTCGACGACCAGATCGCCGTCCTTGACCGCGACCACGCGCACCCGCGTTCCCGCCGCCGCGTCGGGCCCCGTCACGCGCCAATAGGTGTCGCCGATGCGGATACGGCCGCGGCTTTCGCGGATGGCCTCGTCCAGCGTGGCGGTTCGTCCGACGAGCTGCCTGGCGCGCTGGTTGAGCAGCGGCTGGTCGCTCGGCGTCTGCCGGCCGTGGACGAAGCGGTAGCCGCCATAGGCGGCGACCAGCGACAGGGCGAGAAACACCAGCGTCTGCACCTGCCAGTCCCAGAACCGGGCGTCCCACAGCGCGATCGACAACAGGCCGGTGGCCAGAGCCGCCAGCCCGATCCAGACGAGAAAAACGCCGGGAACGAGGATTTCGGCCGCGAGCAGCGCGAAGCCGAGCACAATCCAGCTCCAGGGACCGAGTTCAACCAAGACGCTTGCGATCATGTCAGGTTTTCCCGTGTCGGGTTCACGACTCGTCCGGGGTGACGACGGGCGGCCGCGCCGGGCTGCGCCGGACCAGCGGAACCGCATCCTCGCCGAACACCTCCTTGGCGATCGCGCCGATGCCGCCCAGCGAGCCGATCAGAGACGAAGCCTCGAACGGCATCAGGACGACCTTGTTGTTGTTGGCCGAGCCGATTTTGGCCAGCGCCTCGGTATATTTCTGGGCGACGAAATAGTTGATCGCCTGCACGCCGCCCTGGGCGATCGCCTCGGAAACCGACTGGGTGGCGCGCGCCTCGGCCTGTGCGAGGCGTTCGCGGGCTTCGGCGTCGCGGAACGCGGCCTCCTTGCGGCCTTCCGCCTCCAGCACCTGGGCCTGTTTCAAGCCTTCGGCCTCCAGAATCTGGGCACGCTTGTTGCGCTCGGCCATCATCTGGCGGGCCATGGACTCGACCAGGTTTTCGGGCGGGTTGATATCCTTGATCTCGACCCGGGTCATTTTCACGCCCCAGGGATTGGCGGCCTCGTCGACGACGCGCAGCAGGCGCTCGTTGATGGCGTCGCGATTCGACAGCAGCTCGTCGAGGTCCATCGATCCCATGACGGAACGGATATTCGTCATGGTCAGGTTGAGGATCGCGTTTTCCAGGCCCGACACCTGATAGGCGGCCTGGGCGGCGTTGAGCACCTGATAGAAGGCGACGCCGTCCACGGCCACGATGGCGTTGTCGCGGGTGATCACTTCCTGGGTCGGCACGTCGAGCACCTGCTCCATCATGTTCAGCCTGGCGCCGACGCGGTCGATGAAGGGCACGATGAGGTTGAGGCCGGGCGACAGGGTGCGGGTGTAGCGGCCGAAGCGCTCGACGGTGTAATTGTTACCCTGCGGGACCGTCTTGATGCCGACGAAGATGAGCAGCAGGACGAGAACAACGAGGACCGGAATGAGTATGTCGAGACCGGTGATTGGCATGCGTATGTCCTCCGCTGGCCATGTCGAATGGGAACCGGCGATGGGCCGGCGCCCTTGTCAGCGGAAAGACTTAGACCGTTTTGTGGCGGGATGGAAACAGTTGTGCCGGCCGTCCGGTCATGAACCCGCCGGGACGCGTTCGGTCAGCCAGGCGTCGATGGCGTTCATGGTTGCCTCGGCATCCACCAGGCCGAGATGGTTGACGCCGGCCAGGATGCGATAGGAGCCGCTGCTTGTGTGCGGCCCGATCGTCGGCTCGTACTTGTCGGCGATGAATGCCTCGTCCCGGTCGCCCGCGAGCAGCAAAAACGGCCGGTCGAGCCGCGCGAGATCGCCAATGTAATCGGGACGCGGCGCGAAGGAGACATTCATGCGGTAGGTGTAGCGTGTTGTGGCGGTGTCGCCGAGCGGGCCGTCGAGCACGGATCGCGGCATGGCGAAGCTGATTACCGGCAGATGGTTGAAGGCGGTGATGCCGAGCGTGTTGATAAGGCCGAGCGCGATGATGCGCCCGGTCGCCGGGCGCGCCCAGCCGCCCGACGCGGGGCGTGTGGTCGGCGCATCATATTTCAGAAAGGGCGCGAGCAGCAGGAAGGCGTCGGCCTCACCGCCATAACGCCCGCCGGCAAAACGCACGACCAGCCCGCCGCCCGACGAATGGCCGCCGAGCACGAGCCGTCCGGGCTCGCCGCCGTTCTTCAGGTGGGCGATCAGGTCGAAAAGGTCTTCCTCGAGCTGGCCGATATGGTCGACGTCGCCGCGCCGGACCGGGTCCGGCCCATGTCCGCGCAAGTCGGGCACGATCACGGTTCCAAGCCCATTCGCTGCGAGCGCCGTGGCGAGCGCATGAAACTGCATGCCGTGCCAGCCCGAGCCGTGGACGAGAATGATCGTGCGCGCGGCACTGTTATTGGCTGCGGCATAGCGCCGGTAGGAGAGCACAGTCGCGTCGCGGGCATGATAACCCTGCAGGTCGGGGAGAGCGGACAGGTCCGCCGCGATCGCGGTGGCGAAATCGAGCCCGGTCCCGGCGTCCGGCCGCGGGCGTTCGGGTGGACGACTGAAGGCGACGAGGCCGGCGAGGATCGCGACGCCGGCGGCCAGCGCGACGAGAGCGGACGGAATGAGCCTGGAAGACATGCCGGTTGTCTCCTGCGACCTCAGATCCAGCCGGACAGTTCGCGGCGCACGAGCATTTCGATCACCGCCATGCCTTCGGCGCTGTCGTTGAGGCAGGGAATATGGGTAAAGTTCTTTCCGCCCGCTTCGTGGAAAATTTCGGCGGCTTCGCCGGCGATTTCCTCGAGCGTTTCCAGGCAGTCGGAAACGAAACCTGGATTGAACACGGCGATCGATTTCACGCCCTCGCGCGCCAGCTTCTCGACGGTCTTGTCGGTATAGGGCTGCAGCCATTCCTCCGGGCCGAAGCGCGACTGGAAACAGGTTATCAGCCGCTTCTCGTCCCAGCCGAGCCGTTCGCGCAGCAGCCGCGTCGTCTTCTGGCAATGGCAGTGATAGGGATCGCCGGCACGGAAATAGCTTTGCGGAATGCCGTGATAGGAGGCGATCACCGTCTCGGGCTCGAAATCGAGCGTTGCGAGATGGGTTTCGATCGACCGCGCAAGCGCCTCGATATAAACCGGCTCGTCGTGATAGGCCGGCACGGTCCGGGTCGCCGGCATCCAGCGCTTTTTCATCAGCGCCTTGAAAAACGCGTCGTTGACCGTCGCGGTCGTGGTCGCCGAATATTGCGGGTAGAGCGGGAACATGACGATGCGGTCGCAGCCGGCGTCCGTCAGCCTGTCGAGCACGGTCTCGATCGCCGGCTGCCCGTAGCGCATCGCCCAGTCGACGACGACCTCGTCGTGGCCCTGCAACGCGTGCGCCAGCTTTTCGGCCTGGGCGCGGGTGAAGGTGCGCAGCGGCGATTCGTTGCGCTCGCGGTTCCAGATCTTGTCGTAGGCGGCGCCCGATTTCTTCGGACGCGTGTTGAGCACGATGCCGTAGAGGATCGGATACCAGAGCGCGCGCGGCCATTCGATCACGCGCTTGTCGGACAGAAACTCGCGCAGATAGCGGCGCATCGAGGTGAAATCGGTGCCGTCCGGCGTGCCCAGATTGACCAGCATGACGCCGACCTTCGGCGGCGCGACGCGCGGATGGCCGGACGGCAGTGGGCCGGTCTTCCTGGTCTGTGTGTCGGCAAGGGCCGGAGTGAGTGTCATGAAGCAGTCCTCGTGCGAGCAAGGCACATAGCGGCCGGTGGCGCGCGATCAAGCGTGTGCGCTGATTTATACCAAGGCGCCGGCAACAAAAACAAACCCCGCTCCCGATAGCGGGAGCGGGGCAATTGGTCGCGAGGTCGCGACCGGGTCGGTTCTAGTTGGCGGCCGGAACCTTGAGCGGGCTGCCGATCGGCAGGAAATTGGGATCATAGTCCGGATTGGCCGCCTTGATTTTGGTCCACATCCTCGGATCGCCGTAGAATTTGCGGGCGAGTTCCCAGTAATTGTCGCCGCGCGCGATCGTGTAGGTCTTGTCGTCCATCGCCATTTCGCCATTGGCGGGTTTATCGGCGGGGAGGGTGGTTTCCTCGGCGGTCTTCATGTCCGCCTCCTTGGCCATTTTTTCCTCTTCGGCCTTCTTCATGGCGGCCTCTTCGGCGGCCTTGGCTTCCTCGGCGGCTTTCATGTCCGCCTCCTCGGCCATTTTTTCTTCCTCGGCCTTCTTCATGGCAGCCTCTTCGGCGGCCTTGTCGGCCACCTCGTCGGCGGGGAGTTCCGGCGCTTTGGTCGTCAAGGTGTTCGACATTGCGGGCAGTTCCGGGGTTTCCACCACGGGCTCGCTCGCGGGCGCGGCCTCGGCGGCCATGTCGTCTTCCTTGGGTTCCTCGGCAGCCGCCATCGCCTCGACCCTGGTGATGCGTCCCTCGATCACCGGCTGATAGGGACGGTTTTCGACCAGATAGTCGGCGACCACCTGTTCCAGGCCCGGGCCGTAGTCGTAGGCGTTTTCGGCGTTGGTCTTGAACAGCGCGTAGCCGTCGCCGCCATTGCGCATGAAATTATTGCTGACAACGCCGTAGGTCTTGTCCGGGTCGATCGGTACCCAGGTTCCGTCTTCGTTGACCTCGACCGACTGGATGCGGCCTTCGTTCGATGCGACGGAGGGATCGAAGCTGAAGCGCAGGCCGGCGACCTGGGCGAAGCGGCCGCCGCCATCCTCGATCTGACTGACGCCGTTTTCCAGCGAAGCGACGATGTCGGCGCCCTTCAACTGGAAGGTGGCGAGCGTGTTCTGGAACGGCAGCACGGCCAGCACCTCGCCCATCGTGATCTCGCCGGCGTCGATCGAGGCGCGCAGTCCGCCGCCGTTCTGGATGGCGACCTGGACGCCCTGGTCCTTGACCCGGTCGAGCATGGCGTCGGCGACGAGATTGCCCATCTCGCATTCCTGCGCCCGGCAGGTGTCGCGGCTGCCGTCGATCGGCGCGCTGGTCTCGGCGACCACCTTGTTCTTGAGCTCCTCGATCGGCGCGCCGAGCTCGGCGATGCGCGCCAACACGGCTTCGTCCGGCGCAATCGAGGCGTCGAGCAGCATCGGGTCGCCGGCGGCGGAGGTCACGACGCCATCGTCGTTGAAAACGACCTGGAATTCGCCGAGATATTTCGAATAGGAGGCAGCCTGCACCACCGGTACGGCATAACCGTCCGGATTGTCGACCATCGTCGGATAGGGGCCGGCCGCGCCGTCGTCCTGGTTGGACAGGAGCGTGTGGCTGTGGCCGCCGACCACCACGTCGACGCCGGGGATCTTGGCGATCGCGGCGAGGTCGCGCGGGTAGCCGACATGGGTCAGCGCGATGATCTTGTCGACCCCTTGCGCCTTGACCGCCTCGACCGCGGCGGTGATCGTGGCGACATCCTCCTCGATGGTGACGTTGTCGCCCGGCGAGGACAGTTCGGCGGTGTCGTTGGCGACGGCCCCGACCACGGCGATCCGCTCGCCACCGCGTTCGAAGATCGTGAACGGCTCGATGCGGCCGGCCAGTTTCGAGGCGTCGGCGGCCTTCACGTTCGTGCTCAGCACGGGAAAGTCGGCGGCGTCGAGGAAGGTCGTGAGGCCGTCCTCGCCATCGTCGAATTCATGATTGCCGACGGCCATGGCGTCGGTGCCCATCAGGTTGAGGAATTCCGCTTCGACCGCTCCCTTGTAGGTGGTGTAGAACAGCGAGCCCTGGAAATTGTCACCGGCATTGAGAAACAAGAGGTTCTGGCCGTCGAGCGCGGCGCGCCGGTCGCGCACGGCGGTGACGAGGCGGGCGGCGCCGCCGAAACATTTTCCCTTGGTTTCGTCATCGGCCGAACAGGTCGAATCGTATTTGTTGATCGACTCGATCCGGCTGTGCCAGTCGTTGATGTGCAGGATGGTGAGCGTGTAGTCGGCAAACGACGTCGACACAGACATGGCAAGCATCGAGGCCGATGCGGCTGCGAGCGCGGCGATTTTCTTCATGACCATTCTCCCGTTAACCCCCGGGCCGGCTTGCGGCGCGGCCGGGTTCGAACAACCCCAGTTCAGAACTAGCGCGGTTTAGTGTCAAAATTATCGCGCGCGGTTGCAGGCCATGTTCACACCGGGACCGGCGTGATGCAAGCGTTTCGACGGCGAGGATCAGGCCGAATAATCGCGCTCGTCGGCGATCACCCGGCCGTCATTGGGCAGCAGGCCGGGCTCTATGGCACTTACGGTGCCGCCGAGCTTGGTCAGTTCGCGCAGCGTCGCCGCGACCGCGGCGATGTCCGGAGCCGCGTCGCCGGCCGGCTCGATCTGCAGTTCCATCGCGTCGCGATCGCCGTCGCGGCGCACCACAAGGCGCGCGCGCGCGATTTCGGGGTGGCGGCGCACGATGGCGGCGACCTGCTTGGGGTCGACGAACATGCCCTTGACCTTGGTGCGCTGGTCGGCGCGGCCCATCCAGCCCTTGATGCGCGTTCCCGTGCGCCCGCAGGCCGACGCGCCGGGCAGGATTGCCGACAGGTCGCCGGTGCCGAGCCGCACCAGCGGATAGACCGGATTGAAGCCGGTCACCACCACCTCGCCGACCTCGCCGTCCTCGACCGGGTCGCCGGTGCCCGGACGCACAATCTCCACGATCAGGTTCTCATTGACGATCATGCCGGGCAGCGGCTTGCCGTCCGCGTCGACGGCCTCGTAGGCGATGACGCCGAATTCGGCGGTGGCGTAGCATTGCAGGACTTCGATGCCGCGCTCGGCATACTCGGCGCGCAGGGAGGGAAACAGCGCGCCGCCCGAGACCAGCCCGTGGCGAAAGCAGGACAGGTCCTTTTGCATCTCGCGCGCCTTGTCGAGCATGACTTTCAAAAAGTCGGGCGTGCCGCAATAGACCGAGGGTTTCAGCGCGGCCGCCGCCTCGACCTGCATTTCGGTGTTGCCGGTGCCGGCGGGAAACAGCATGCAGCCGAGGGCGCGTGCGCCGGCGTCGAGAATGAAACCGCCGGGCGTCATGTGGTAGGCGAAGGCGTTGTGGACGATGGCGCCGGGGCGGATGCCGGCGGCGAAGAAGGCGCGCGCGCCCTGGCCGGGATCGATGCCGTGTCCCTGCGGTTCCCAGATCGGCCCCGGCGACATGAAGATGCGCTGTCCGGCCAGCGCCCGGGCGTCGACAAAGCCGCCGAAGGGCGGGTCCTGCCGCTGCATGTCCAGCAGTTCGGCCTTGCGCAGCACCGGCAGTCCGGCCAGCGCCTCGCGCGACGTCACCGTTTCGGGGGCGACGCCGTCCAGCCAGCGCGTCAGGCCGGGCGCCGCCGCGACCGCGTCTGCCAGAAACCGCGGCAGGCGCCGAAACAGATCCCGCTCGCGCTCGGCCGGGTCACGAACCTCCAGATCGTCGAAATAGGCGCTCATCGGCGTCCTCCTCCCCCTTTTTGAGGCGTTATCGCAGGAGGGCGCTCGGCCACGCAAGGCGTGGCAATACACTTGAAAAAATAGTTTCGATCCGCGTCAGGCCCGGGCGAACGAATCCCGTCCGGCCGCGCAGCCGCCTTGTGTCAGGCCGGCAGGCGCCGCGTCAGCACGAAGGTGGAACCCGAGGCGCTGGTGCAATTGAGCTGGTCGGTCGTGACCTGACGGCAATTGAAGCTGATCTCGGCCGGCAGGCCGCGGCGCTTTCTGGCCAGCGACACGCCGGACATGGTGATCTGGTCGGCGCCGCTGGAGAAGTAGCGGCCTTCCGAAAGCCGTTCGCCGGTGTCGAGCGCCACCGTCTGGAACGAACCGCCCGACAGGGTCGAGACCCCGCCGGTCGCGTCGATCCAGGTGCCCTGAAAGCCGGTCGGCCGGGGCGCCACGGGGCCGCCGCCGGGTCCCTGGGATTGACAGCCGGCCAGAATGGCCAGACCGGCCGCGGCCAGGATCAGGGGGGACTTCTTCATCGTGGCGACTCCTCTCATCGTCACTGCCTGTCTTGCCGCGTCAGGCCGGCAAAAGCAAGGCGACAGTGCGGCAGGCCGCATCGTCGGCGCCGGCCGATCCCATCACGGTCACCTGACGAGGATGTTGCGGAACTGCCAGGGATCTTTGGTGTCGAGGTCTTCGGCGAACAGGCCGGGCCGGCCGACGAGCGGTGTCCAGTCGGTGTAATAACCCTTGACCGGTCCGAGATAGGGTCTCTGCACCTCCAGGCAACGCGCGAAATCCATCTCGTCGGTTTCCACGATGCCGGCGCGCGGATTTTCGAGCGCCCACACCATGCCGGCCAGCACGGCCGATGTCACCTGCAGGCCGGTCGCGTTTTGATACGGCGCCAGCTTGCGGGTCTCGTCGAGGGAAAGCTGCGAGCCGAACCAGTAGGCGTTCTTCCTGTGGCCGTAGAGCAGCACGCCGAGCTCGTCGACGCCATCGACCAGTTCGTTTTCGTCGAGCACGTGCTGGACGGGTTGCGCCTTGCCGGCGGCGCCGAACATTTCGTGCAGCGACAGCACCGCGTCGTTGCAGGGGTGGTAAGCGTAATGGCAGGTCGGCCGGTAGGCGACTTTGCCCTTGCTGTCGCGCAGGGTGAAGAAATCGGCGATCGAGATCGCCTCGTTATGCGTGACCAGAAAGCCATATTGCGCGCCCGGCGTCGGGCACCAGGTGCGCACGCGCGTGTTGGCGCCGGGCTGTTCCAGATAAATCGCCGCCCGGTTTCCTTTCTTGTGGCTCCTGGCGTTCTTGGGTTTCCACTTTTCGTGCGTGCCCCAGCCGAGCTCGGCCGGCTGGAGACCCTCGGAGACAAAACCCTCGACCGACCAGGTGTTCCAGAACACGCCCATCGGTTTCGGGTTCCTGGCCCGCTGCGTGTCGCGCTCGGCAATATGGATGCCCTTTACGCCGGCCTTTTTCATCAGCTTCGCCCAGCCCTGGCGGTCGTCGGCGCTGGGCCGCTTATAGGAGAGCCCCAGATCGTCGGCGAGATTGACCAGCGCCTGCTTGACGAACCAGGAGACCATGCCGGGATTGGCGCCGCAGCACGACAGGGCGGTGGTGCCGCCGGGATGCTTGCGCTTTTCGCGCCGCACCGTCTCGCGCAGCGCGTAATTGGTGCGCGAGGCGTTGTCCGCCTTGTCGTCGAAATAAAAGCCGAGCCAGGGCTCCACGACGGTGTCGACGTAAAGCACGCCGAGCTTGCGGCACAATTTCATCAGGTCGAGAGAGGAGGTGTCGACCGACAGGTTGACGCAAAAGCCCTGGCCGTCTCCGGCGCTCAGATAGGGCGTCAGCAGTTCCTTGTAGTTGTCCCTGGTCACGTGCGCCTGGACGAAGGCGATGCCGCGCTCGTCGAGCAGCGCGCGGTCGTCGTCGCGCGGATCGATCACCACCATGCGCGATTTGTCGAAGCGGAAATGACGTTCGATCAGCGGCAGCGTGCCGCGGCCGATGGAGCCGAAACCGATCATGACGATCGGTCCGGTGATGTCGCCGTGGATGGGCCAGTCCTTGTCGGCCATGCGGACAGGCTCCTTTCCGATTGCCAGTTGTTCCGGTTCGCGGCTAAATCACAAAGCCCTGTCACAATAAAGCGAAAACGCGCCGAAGGGCGAGCGCGGGTTTCGAAGCCGCAAAAAGGACGCTATGTGATAGGGACGAACAATGCGGCACCGTCGCCCCGGGGCTCACAGGGGCAGCGCGGCCCGCAGGCCCACAACCGCAGGACAGTCTCATGCCAGCCTATCGTTCCCGCACAACCACCCATGGCCGCAACATGGCCGGCGCCCGCGGCCTGTGGCGCGCCACAGGCATGAAGGACGGCGATTTCGGCAAGCCGATCATCGCGGTCGTCAACTCCTTCACCCAGTTCGTGCCCGGTCACGTGCACCTGAAGGATCTCGGCCAGCTCGTGGCGCGCGAGATCGAGAGCGCCGGCGGTGTGGCCAAGGAATTCAACACGATCGCGGTCGATGACGGTATCGCCATGGGCCATGACGGGATGCTCTATTCGCTGCCGTCGCGCGAGATCATCGCCGATTCCGTCGAGTATATGGTCAATGCGCATTGCGCGGACGCCATGGTGTGCATCTCCAATTGCGACAAGATCACGCCCGGCATGCTGATGGCGGCGATGCGCCTCAACATTCCCTGCGTGTTCGTATCGGGCGGGCCGATGGAGGCCGGCAAGGTCGTGCTCAACGACAAGACCATGGCGCTCGACCTCGTCGACGCCATGGTCGCGGCCGCCGACGACAGCGTTTCGGACGAGGACGTGCAGGCCATCGAGCGCTCGGCCTGTCCGACCTGCGGCTCGTGCTCGGGCATGTTCACCGCCAATTCGATGAACTGCCTGACCGAGGCGCTCGGCTTGTCCCTACCCGGCAACGGCTCGACGCTCGCCACCCATGCCGACCGCAAACGCCTGTTCGTGGAGGCCGGCCATCTGATCGTCGATCTCGCGCGCCGCTATTACGAGCAGGATGACGAGACGGCGCTGCCGCGCACCATCGCCTGCAAGGAGGCCTTTGAAAACGCCATGACGCTCGATGTCGCGATGGGCGGCTCGACCAACACGGTCTTGCATATCCTGGCCGCCGCGCTGGAAGGCGAGATCGACTTCGACCTCGACGACATCGACGCCCTGTCGCGCCGGGTGCCGGTGCTGTGCAAGGTCGCGCCGAGCAAGAGCGACGTCCATATGGAGGACGTGCACCGGGCCGGCGGCATCATGGCGATCCTGGGCGAACTCGACCGGGCCGGGCTGCTCAAGACCGACCTGCCGACGGTGCATTCGGTTTCGCTCGCCGATGCGCTCGACCGCTGGGACGTGGTGCGCACCGAGGCCGAAACCGTGCGCGATTTCTACCGCGCCGCGCCGGGCGGCGTGCCGACCCAGACCGCCTTCAGCCAGGATCGCCGCTGGGACGAACTCGATCTTGACCGCGAAAGCGGCGCCATCCGCTCGGCCGGGCATGCGTTCTCCAAGGATGGCGGGCTGGCGGTCTTGAAGGGCAATATCGCGCTTGAAGGCTGCGTCGTGAAGACCGCCGGCGTCGACGAGTCGATCCTCACATTCTCCGGACCGGCGGTGATCTTCGAAAGCCAGGACGCGGCGGTGAAGGGGATCCTCTCCAACGAGGTCAAGCCCGGCGACGTGGTGGTGATCCGCTACGAGGGGCCGCGCGGCGGACCCGGCATGCAGGAAATGCTCTATCCGACCAGCTATCTGAAGTCGAAAGGGCTCGGCAAGGTGTGCGCGCTCATCACCGACGGGCGCTTCTCCGGCGCCACGTCCGGCCTTTCGATCGGCCATGCCTCGCCGGAAGCCGCCGAGGGCGGTGCGATCGCGCTGGTGGAGGCCGGCGACATGATCGAGATCGATATTCCCAACCGCACGGTCAATGTCGCCGTCTCGGACGAGGAACTCAGGCGCCGCCGCGCGGCGATGGAGGCCAGGGGCGCGGACGCCTGGAAGCCGACGGCACCGCGCAAGCGCAAGGTGACCACCGCGCTCAAGGCCTATGCCGCGCTGACGACCAGCGCCTCCAAGGGGGCAGTCCGGCACGTGCCCGACTGATCCCTAACGGCCGCTTCGGTAATTTGAAAGGTAGCCCTCCGGTCCATCGGGGGCATTAGGCGGGTTGACCTGGCATGTGTGTGAAGGCGGTCGGCGTGTGCGTCAGGCCGCCGCCAGTCTCTGAAGCGCCGCGACCAGCCGGTCGCGGTCGGCGGCAAGCCCCTTATAGGCCAGTTGCGCGGCATCGAGCGCGGCGAGCTGGGCGGCAAGCGAGCCCGCCAGGGCGGCGCGGTCGGGATGCGCGGCCAGGATGCGCATCGGATCGAGAAAGATGCGGATCGTGAACAGGATGTCGCCGGAGACGGGCAGTTTCCGCAGCGTCTGGCGTTCGACGCGGATGAAACTGCGCAGCTGCGGGGCGTCGTCTCGTGGCTTTCCCTCGCGGTCGCGCGTGGCCTTCGACAGCGGCTTGTGGAGTTCGTTGTCGTCCTGAAGCGACCAGTTCAGCCGCTCGACCGGCTGCGCGACCTTGAGATTGTCGAAAATGCGGTTGATCAGCCCGGCCGTGCGCGTTCCGCGGCCGAAACCGGGAACGGTGGCGTGGATATCCTCGAGCGGCCGGCCGAACTTTTCCGCCAGCGTCCACGATGAGGGAAAGCACAGCGATGCCGCGGCGAGCCGCCATCCGGCCTCGCCCTTGCGCATCAGGACGAGGTCTTCTTGGACAAGGAGCGAAGCCGTCTTGAGAGGAGGGGCGTCGGTATCGCCCTCGCGCTCCATCGCAGCGAGCGCCGCCTCCCATTGCCGGGTCCCGGGAAAGAGCGCCGGAAAGCCGGCGGCGAGCTCGGCCCGCACGAGCGCGAGCACTTCCTTCTGGGCGTCGCGGGTTTCGGGTTCCTCGGCAAAGACGGCGGCGGGCGCGGTGTCGAACAGGCGGCGCTTCTCGGCCAGATAGGTTTCGTAGTCGCCGTCGATCTCGAGCCAACTCTTGGGATCGAGCGGTCTCAGCCCGATGGTGAACGGGGTGGCCGTGCCGTCATAGGGCGTATGGGCAAGCTGCGCGCGGCGGCTCACCCTGTCAGCCTTCCATGGCCTCGAGCTCGTCGATCAGGCCCTCGATCACCGACAGGCCCTTGTCCCAGAATGCCGGGTCGGAGGCGTCGAGCCCGAAGGGCGCGAGCAGTTCGGAATGGTGCTTGGTGCCGCCGGCCTTCAGCATGTCGAAATATTTCTCCTGAAAGCCGCTTTCGGCGTTCTGGTAGACGGCAAACAGCGAGTTCACCAGGCAGTCGCCGAAGGCGTAGGCGTAGACGTAGAACGGCGCATGGATGAAATGCGGGATGTAGCTCCAGAACACCTCGTAGCCCTCGCGCAGCCGGATCGCCGGGCCGAGGCTTTCGCGCTGCACTTCAAGCCAGAATTCGCCGAGCCGGTCCGAGGTCAGCTCGCCACTGCGGCGCTCGGCATGGACCTTGCGCTCGAAGGCGTAGAAGGCGATCTGGCGTACCACCGTGTTGATCATGTCCTCGACCTTTTGGGCGAGCATGGCCTTGCGTTCGCGCCGGTCGGTGGTCTTGTCCAGCAGCGAGCGGAAGGTGAGCATTTCGCCGAATACCGACGCCGTCTCGGCGAGCGTCAGCGGTGTCGAGGCCATCAGCGCGCCCTGCCGGCCGGCCAGAACCTGATGGACGCCGTGCCCGAGCTCGTGGGCGAGCGTCATCACGTCGCGCGGCTTGCCCATGTAGTTCAAGAGCACATAGGGATGCGCGGACGGAACGGTCGGGTGCGCGAAGGCGCCAGGCGCCTTGCCCGGCCGTACCGGGGCGTCGATCCAGCGCTTGTCGAAGAACTGGGCGGCGATATCGGCCATTTCCGGTGCGAAGCCGCGATAGGCCGAAAGCACGGTGTCTCTTGCCTCCGCCCAGCCGATCACCGCCTGCGGCGTTTCTGGCAGGGGCGCGTTGCGGTCCCAATGGTTGAGCGCATCCACGCCCAGCCAGCGCGCCTTGAGCGTGTAATAGCGGTGCGACAGCCGCGGATAGGCGGCCTCGACCGCGGCCGCCAGCGCGTCCACCACCTCGCGCTCGACGCGATTGGCCAGATGGCGCGAATCGGCGATGTCCTTGAATCCGCGCCAGCGGTCGGAAATCTCCTTGTCCTTGGCCAGCGTGTTGGTGATCAGCGTGAAAACGCGCAGATTGGCCTGAAACGTCTTGGCGAGCGCGTCGGCGGCGGCCTTGCGCTTGGCCCCGTCGGGATCCTGGAGCAGGTTCAGGGTCGGCTCCAGCGGCAGCATTTCGCCATCGACCTCAAACCGCAGCGCGGTCATGGTCTCGTCGAACAGTCGGTTCCAGGCGCCGCGGCCGGTCACCGATTTTTCGTGGAAAAGCTGCTCGATCCGGTCTTCGAGCTGAAAAGGCTTGTCCTTTCTCAAATCGACGATCCAGGAGCGGTAGTGGCCGAAGGTGGGCGCGGCATCGAGGACGGCGTTGATGGCGTCCTCGTCGATCGTGTTGAGCTCGAGCGGGAAAAACAGCAGATGGGCGCTGGCGTCGGTCATGCTTTCCTGGACGTCGCCGTAAAGCTTGGCCCGTTTCGGATCGCTGGTGTCGCCGGCATAGATCAGGCTGGCGTAGGAGACGATGCGACCGATCAGTTCCTCGAGCGCCTCATAGGCTTCCATCGCCTCGCCGAGCCGGGAGTCCGCCTTCTTTTCGGCCTCGGCGGCAAGCTTGCCGCGCCAGTCGGTCTCGAAGGCCTGGGCGTCGGCCTTGGCGCGCTCGAGATCGCGCGCCAGTTCCCTGGAATCCATCGCCGGGTAGAGGTCGGCGAGATTCCATTCGGGCAGGTCGCCCAGTCGCGTCGTGGCCTCGGGTCGCGCGGAGGTCGCGGTCGTCTGCGTCGCGGTCGGAGCGCTCATGCCTTGTTCCTTACGGGCTGGTTCGGCTGTTTGCGGTCGGGGAAAGGATTTGTTCACCGGCTTTGTTGAGCCCCTATTTAGATGGGTGTGCCAGTATGATCCAGAGACCAATTTCCAGCGAGGACAGCTTTGTCCAGCGCCACCATGACAGACACCATACTGATCGTCGATGACGATCCCGTGCAGCGGCGACTTTTGGAGGCCGCGGCGAGCCGCGCCGGCCACGCCTGTGTCACCGTCGACGGCGGCAAGGCGGCGATGGCGCATCTGACCGGACCCAAGGGGCAGGGGACCGGCGTGGTCATCCTCGATCTGGCCATGCCCGACATGGACGGGCTCGCCGTGCTCGCGGCGATGCGGGCGGTCGGCATCGATCCGCCGGTGATCGTCCAGACCGCGCAGGCCGGAATCGATACGGTGGTGTCGGCGATGCGCGCCGGCGCGTTCGATTTCGTCGTCAAACCGGTGTCGCCGGACCGGCTTCGCAACGCGATTGCCAACGCATTGAAGGTCAAGGCGCTGGGCGCGCCCGGGCGCGTCGCAAGGCCGGCGCACATCGAGACGCTGGCGATCAAGGATCTCGTCACCCGCAGCCCGGCGATGGACCGGGTCGTGCGGCTGGCCGAAAAGGCGGCCTCCTCAAGCATCCCGATCCTGATCGAGGGCGAGTCGGGCGTCGGCAAGGAGGTGATCGCGCGCGCGATCCGCGGCGCCGGCCCGCGCCGTTCGAAACCATTCGTGACCGTGAATTGCGGCGCGATTCCCGAAAATCTGGTCGAGAGCATCCTGTTCGGCCATGAAAAGGGCTCGTTCACCGGCGCCCAGGACAAACATGCCGGCAAGTTCGTGGAGGCCAGCAGCGGCACGCTGTTTCTCGACGAGATCGGCGACCTGCCGCTCGACGTCCAGGTCAAGCTGTTGCGCGCGGTCCAGGAAGGCGAGGTCGACCCGGTCGGCGGTCGGTCGGCGGTCAAGGTCGACATCCGCCTGATCTCGGCCACCCATCGCGATCTCTTGCAGCGCGTCAAGGACGGGCTCTTTCGCGAAGACCTGTTCTACCGGCTCAACGTCTTCCCGATCTATGTGCCGCCGCTGCGCGACCGGCGCGAGGATCTGGACGAGCTGGTGAGCCTGTTCATCAACCGTTTCAGCGCCGCGGAAACCGGCGGGCGGGTCACCGGCATCTCGGGCGAGGCGATGGCGGTACTGAAGGCCTATGACTGGCCCGGGAATATCCGCCAGCTCGAAAACGCGATCTTTCGCGCGGTGGTGCTGAGCGAAGGGTCGACGCTGACCTCGGAGGAGTTCCCGCAGATCCGCGCGCAGGTCGGCGCGGTCGATCCGGTCGAGGAACGCGGGCTCTATCTGGACACCCCTCCAGGCCTGGACGTCGATCCGTCGCGGGCAGACCTGGTCATCGGCTCGCCCGCTACCGCCGGGCCCGGGGGCGGTACGCTCGCGCTTTTCGACGAATACGGCAATGTCCGCTCCCTTTCCGCAATCGAGCGCGAGGCGATCGCCTTCGCTGTCGAGCATTATTCCGGGCAGATGAGCGAGGTCGCCAGACGGCTCGGGATCGGGCGTTCGACGCTTTATCGCAAGCTCAAGGAATACGGCATCGAACCCGACGCCGGACGGGGCGAATACGCGGCAGGTTGAGGCCATCTGACCGGCGGGGGGCGCGATAAATCTTTGGTTTACCTTGACCTCGGTCAAGGACCCCTCGCCGGATTTCTGCCATCGTCTTACCGCATTTGATCTTCAATAAGTCTCGATTAACCATTAGGGATGATAGTCGGACGCATCGAAATGCGTCTGCCGGTCTTCCGGGGACACTTCAAAGCCACAAGGCCTCTTGATTTGAACGACCAGGCTTCTTCCATCGGCGGATGGCGATCGAGCGCGTTTTTCCGTCCTGTCCATATGGCGGTTTTGCTGCTGGCGGCATGCGTCATGCTGACGGCGGCCGAGGCGCGCGCGGAAACGCGTACGCTGAAGCTCTATTTCATCCACACCAAGGAACGCGCCGAGATCACCTACAAGCGCAACGGGCGCTATCTGTCCTCGGGGTTGAAGCAGATCAACCGCTTCCTGCGCGACTGGCGGCGCAACGAGCCGACAAAAATGGACCCGCGCCTGCTCGACGTCGTCTGGGAGGCCTACCAGAAGGTCGGCGCGCGCGACTATATCCATGTCGTGTCGGGCTACCGCTCGCCGTCCACCAATTCCATGCTGCGCAAGCGCGGCCGCGGCGTCGCCAAGAAAAGCCAGCATATGCTCGGCAAGGCGATGGACTTCTATATTCCCGGCGTGCCGCTGAAGAAGCTGCGCAATGCCGGCCTGCGGGAGGGCGTCGGCGGGGTCGGTTATTATCCGCGCTCCGGGTCTCCCTTCGTCCATTTCGACACCGGCAGCGTCCGGCACTGGCCGCGCATGAGCCGTCGTGAACTCGCTTCGGTCTTTCCCAACGGCAAGACCCTGCATGTGCCGACCGACGGCAAGCCGCTTCCCGGCTACAATCAGGCGCTCGCCGCGTACAAGTCTGGCAAGAGCGGCGGCGGTACCATCCAGGTCGCACGTAGCGATGACAGGGATAGGGGGTCCGGGGCTTCCGGTACCAGGTCTTCCGGCGGCGGCCTTCTGGCCAGCCTGTTCGGCGGCGGTGCTGACGAAGAAGAAGACAACATCGCCATCTCGCAGGAGCCAATGCGTCGCGGGCAAACCGTGGCCAGGGCAGCGCCGAAACCCACGCCAGAAGCCGACTTGCCGGGCGTGGCGGCGACTTCGGCTCCCGCAAGGGCACCCAAGGCTGAAGCGCCACCTCCGGTCGAAACGCCCGAGACGATCCTGGCCGCCTTGCCTGAGCGCAGCGTACCGCTGCCGGCTGTCGCACCGCGACCGAAAGCGGAGGTGGTCGCAGAACCCGCGCTTGCGGCGGCCGACGCAGCCGGCGAAATCGAAACGAGCGAAGAGACCGTGCTTGCCTATGGCGTGCCGCTGCCGGCGACGCGGCCGGGCGCTCGCGAAGCAATCGCGCTCGCGGCGGCCGGAGAAAAGCCGGCCGGCAATGCGCACGCCGCTGCCGAAATCCGCAAATCGGCGATCGCCGGCATCATCGAAACGTCCCGTCGTCTGGTGGCCGACGATAAGAAAAAGGATGCCGAGCAGCGCGAGATCGTGCTCGCGGCCTTTGCCCCGGTGCCCGAATTCCGGCCCGGAGACGGTTCGATCAAGGAAATCGTCGCGGCCTTGCCGCAACCGCGCCCGGAAGACCGGCTGCGTGCGGAAATTACCGGCGCTACCGGCCCCGTCCCTGCGAAAAGCGGCCGGCTCGCCGCGCCCAAGCACACGCAGCGCGCCCTGCTTCTGGCCAGCGCCGGTTATCGCGATGCCGAGGCAGTCATCGACACGCGCGTGAAAACCACCGAAAAGGGCGCCAAGCCCGGCCCCTCAGACGCCAAGGGCGACCGGCGGTCGGTGACGTTGCCGATCGAGGAGATCAAGGCGCGCTGGGCGCTGGAAACCGCTGGCCGGGCAACGCGTTCGATCGCCAGCGCCAAGACGCCGTCTCTGGCGCACAACGCGATCCGCATCGCACCGACGCAGGTCTATACGAGCGGTTTCGAAACCGCGCCCGCCGAACCCGATCCGGCACGTTTTTCCGGCAACGCGGTGACATTCCTGTCGGTGGCGCGCTTCGAAACCGAGTAGCGTCGCCGTCAGGCGTTCTACTCGGACCGCTTTCCCGAGCTGGCCGTTGTAGGCAGAAATCCTTCGACTGTCGGATGTTTCGCTTGCGCATGGTGCGCACAACGATGTGTGGGCCGCTCGCGGTGCCGTCCAGATCGCGAAAGACCAAGGTCAAACGGTTCCAGACGGCTTTGCGTGCGAACCGGAGTGCCGCACCGGTTCGATTCGTCTCAGGCTTTCGACAGTGCCGCCGCCTCACGGGCCAGTGCCTCGATGCCGTCCCAGTCTCCCGCTTGCAGGAGCGTGTCGGGCACGATCCACGAGCCACCGACGCAGATCACGTTCGGCAGGGACAGATAGGTCGGCGCGTTGGCGGGCGTCACACCCCCGGTCGGGCAAAAACGGGTGCCGGCAAGCGGCGCCGAAAGGGCTTTCAGGAAGGCGATGCCGCCCGATTGCTCGGCGGGAAAGAATTTCAGGATCGAATAGCCTTCCTCGGCCGCGGCCATGATCTCGCTCGGCGTCGTCGCTCCCGGCAGCAACGGCACGTCGGTCGAGCGCGCGGCGTCGAGAAGCTCCTGGGTCGTGCCGGGGCTGACGACGAAACGGGCGCCGGCGCGCACGGCCTGGTCGAACTGGCGCGCGTTGAGGATCGTGCCGGCGCCGATCACCGCCTCGGGCACCTCGGCGGCGGCGATGCGGATCGCGTCGATCGCCTCGCGGGTGCGCAAGGTGATCTCGATCGCCGGCAGGCCGCCCTTTGCCAGGGCCCGCGCCAGCGGCGCGGCGTCGGCCGCGCGATCGATCTTCAGGACGGGGATCACCGGCTGGCCGGTGAGGATGGGCAGAAGCTTGTCGGATTTCTGGGGCATGGTCGCGGCGGCGCCTTTCGTGAACCGTTCGGGAGGCGGGTATAGCCGATCGCTGGCGCAATCAGAAGCCGGCCGCGCCCGAATTCACCAGTGCGGCAGCGCACGCGACAGAGCCGCGAGCAACCGTTGCCAGACCGTGCCCTTTGTTACCGCGCGCGGACCGTCGGTCAGGACCCGCCACGTCTTCGGCCCGGCGATGCCGTCCTCCCGCAGGCCGTTGCGGTGCTGGAAGGCACGCAGCGCCCGCTCGGTCGCGGGCCCGAACACGCCGTCCTGGTCGACGGCGTGACCCGCAGCCGTCAGGCGTGCCTGCAGGCTGCGCACACGCGCGCCGGTCGCGCCGCGTGTGACCGGCACCGTGGCGGCGCCGGCGTTGATAGCGGAGGCCGGCGCTGCCGGGGCGGTGCCCACCGCTTCGTATCTGGCGACGGCGCGGGCGATCTTGCGGTCATAGCCATGTTTGCGATAGCCGGGCCCGTTATACCCCTTGGCGAAGGCGGCCCAGTCGCGGCGCCTGAGCGCGGCCGTCAAACCTGCTTTTTCGATATAACGCAGCATGATCGCGACCTGACCTGCGACGCCGGAGCGGGCCTCCTCGACCATCGCCTCAACGCTGGCGTAACCGAGCCAGGCCCAGTGCGCACCCATGACCTGACCGATGCCCCAGGACACCGATTCCAACGCGGCCTTGCGGTCGATGGCACAGGCCCGTTCCAGCAGCGCCCAGCGGGCGGCCTGGGTGCGCGGGTTGGCGACGCGGCCGGGCTCGGGCGAGGCGAGGCCCGCGGCGCGGGCCCGGGCGCGTTGCGCGCCCCGCAGGCGCCGATCGAAATAGTGGCCTTCGAAGCGGATCACCGGTTCGCGCCGGCCGGCGACCGTCGCGAAGGGCTTGCCGGCGCTTTCGACGTCGGCGATGGCGAGCAGGACCGCCGGTGCGAGCGCATGGCGTGCCGCCGCGGCGGTGATCGACTGGATGATTTCCGGGCTGAACATTTTTTGAACCTCCGCAACCAATCCCGCGATGATGCGGGCAGGGGCGCGCAGGTGGATCGAAAGCGGTGTCGTTGAGGCCGGTTCCCGACGGCGTGCTTTTGGTGAAGAGGCTGAAACCACGCGGCCTTTTCGCGCCGCTTGCGCTTTCGCCGCCAAGCGGATAGGCGACATCCATCATGAATTCACCCACGGTTCCGGACCCTGTCAAGATCGCCGCGCTCTATCGGTTTTGCCGACTGGCGCGGCCCGAGACGCTGCGCCAGCCATTGGCCGCTTTCTGCGATCGCCATGGCGTCAAGGGCACGCTGATCCTTGCCCCGGAGGGCATTAACGGCACCGTCGCCGGCCCGGATGCCGGGATCGATACGCTGATTGCCTATCTGCAGCGCGAGGCGGGGCTCGGCGATCTCGAGCTCAAGTTCAGCCGCGCCGCCACGATGCCGTTCCTGCGCATGAAAGTCCGGTTGAAACGCGAGATCGTCAGCATGGGCGTCGAGGCGGTCGATCCGGTGGCGGAAGCGGGAACCTATGTCGAGGCGGAGGATTGGAACCGGCTGATCGACGATCCCGAGACCGTGGTGGTCGACACCCGCAACGAGTACGAGGTGTCGCTGGGCACCTTCGCAGGCGCGCTCGATCCGGGGACGCGCCGCTTTCGCGATTTTCCGGCCTGGGCCGAAGCGCACCGCGAGGCGTTTCGTGGCCGCAAGGTGGCGATGTTCTGCACCGGGGGCATCCGCTGCGAAAAAGCGACCGCCTACATGAAATCGATCGGGATCGAGGAGGTCTTCCACCTCAAGGGCGGGATCTTGAAATATCTGGAAGAGGTTCCGGCCGAGGCAAGCCGCTGGCGTGGCGAGTGTTTCGTCTTCGACGAGCGGGTTTCGGTCGGACACGGGCTCGCGCAAGGCGACGCCTCGCTGTGCCGGGCCTGCCGCCACCCGTTGACGGGCCGGGACAGGGCTTCGCCGCATTTCGTCGAAGGCGTGTCGTGCCCGCATTGTGCCGACAAGCGCTCGGCCGCCGATCGCGCCCGTTATGCCGAACGCCAACGCCAGGTCGACCTTGCTGCGCGCCGCGGCCACGATCCGCATTTGGGGCATCGGGCGAACCGGGATGATTGACGCGCGTCATTGCAATGTCGCGACCGCGGTCCTAGCTAAAGCATGCCCGAACGCCTAATCGCGGAGGTTTTATGTTCGATCCCAAGAAGCTGCTCGACGATCTGCTCGGTTCGAAAGTCCCGGGCACGGATTCAACGCTCCGCGACAAGGCGGGCCAGGCGACGCAACTGGCCAAGGACAACCCGCTTGCGACCGGCGCGCTGGTCGCCGTACTGCTTGGCACCGGCACCGGCCGCGCGGTCACCGGCGCGGCGCTGAAGGTCGGCGGCCTCGCCGCCGTTGCCGGTCTGGCCTACAAGGCCTATCAGAATTATCGCGCCGGCGACGCGCCGGGTTCCGATCCGGCCGCGGCCGAGCCCGAGCTTCTGCCACCCCCGTCCGACAGCGAATTCCGGCCCGAAACCGCCCCGCAGGGCGAAACCGAGTTCGCGCTCACCCTGGTGCGCGCGATGATCGCGGCCGCCCGTGCCGACGGCCATATCGACGATGAGGAGCGCGGCAGGATCGCCGACCGGCTCACGCTGTCCGGCATCGGCGCGGAAGCCGAATCGTTCCTGGTTTCGGAACTGGAACGACCGGTCGACCTCGATGCGCTGGTCGCCGAGGCCCGCACCGAGGCGCAGCGGGTGGAGCTCTACACCGCGTCGCGGCTGGCGATCGAGCCGCATACCCGGGCCGAGCGCGGTTATCTCGACATGCTGGCCGGGCGGTTGAAGCTGCCCGACGCGCTGGTCGACCACATCGAAGCGACGGTCGCCTCGGCCAAGGAGCCGGTTGCCGCGCAGCCCGCGCCGGGCGATGCGCCGTCCGGCAGATCGCCCTGGTAGCCTGCCCGCGCCGGCTTTTTCGCCGTGCGGAGCTTGATGACGGCGCCGCGCGGCGGGTGCGCGTTAACGTTTCGTTAACCAGTTGAGCGCATGCTCGGTCCAGTCGGATCAGCTTTCCTCCTCCCAAGCATGGTCCAGATCGGGCGGCCGCGAATGGCCGCCCTTCCTTATTCCCAGACAGCTTGCGCATTCCGCCATCCTCTGCCAAGTGCATCGGATCGGAGGAAAGCATATGGATGCAGGCAAAGTCGCGATCGTCACCGGAGCGGGAACCGGGATCGGCAAGGCCGCCGCCGCCGCTCTGGCGCGCGCGGGCTGGCATACGATCTATGTCGGGCGGCGCAAGGCGCTGCTCGAGGAAGCGATCGCCGCAACCGGACAGACACAAGGCCAGGCGCTGGCATTTCCCGCCGACGTGACCGATCCCGCGGCGGTGGACGATCTGTTTGAGCAGGTCGCGGCCCGGTTCGGGCGGGTCGATCTCCTGTTCAACAATGCCGGCATGTTTTCCAAGAGCCAGACGATCGACGAAACGCCGGTCGAGGTGTGGAAGGCGGTCGTCGACGTCAATCTGACCGGTGCCTTTTTGTGCGCGCGGGCGGCTTTCAGGCAGATGCGTCGCCAGGCGCCGATGGGCGGGCGTATTATCAACAACGGCTCGATCTCCGCGCATGCGCCCCGACCGGGCTCGGCGCCCTATACGGCCACCAAGCATGCCATCACCGGCCTGACGCGGACGCTGGCGCTCGACGGGCGGCCCTTCGACATCGCCTGCGGGCAGATCGATATCGGCAACGCGCTGACCGACATGGCCGCGCCGATGGCCGACGGCGTGCCGCAGGCCGACGGCCGGATCGCGCCCGAGGCGGTGATGGATGTCGACAATGTCGCCCGTTCGGTGCTGCACATGGCCAATCTGCCGCTTAACGCCAATGTGCTGTTCATGACCGTCATGGCGACGAAGATGCCCTTCGTCGGCCGCGGTTGAGAAAAACCGTTCCGCAGGCCGGTTCAACTTCAACGGAATTGCTTGGACACGGCCGGTATTGCGCGCTTCGATAGGCCGGGTGCGCCGATGGCGACCTAAGGCGGCGCGCCCACCCCGGGACGGGGCCATAGAGTGAGAGCAAGGACAGACTTTAGACCATGGCAGCGTTCATCGACGGCTATCAAGGCTATGTCGCGCTTGCGGTTCTGGCTGTGCTTTTGGTGTTTTTCATCATCGAGCGCTATCCGCCGGAGGTCACGGCGGTCGCCGGCGCGGCGGTGTTTCTGCTGCTCGGGCTGACGCCGGCCGATGAAGCGACAAAGGTGTTTTCCAACGCGGCGCCGCTGACGATCGCGGCCATGTTCGTGCTCTCGGGGGCGCTGGTGCGCACCGGCGTTCTGGAAATGGTCGCCGACAGGGTGATCGGCCAGGCAGCTCGCCGTCCGGCGACCGCGATCGGGGTGCTGTTGTTCGGCGCGGTCACAGCGTCGGCCTTCATGAACAACACTCCGGTGGTGCTGATCCTGATCCCGATCGTGTTCCGGCTCGCCCGCTCGCTCGATGTCGCCGCGACCCGTCTTTTGATCCCCGTGTCCTACGCCGCGATCCTCGGCGGTACCTGCACGCTGATCGGCACCTCGACGAACATTCTCGTCGACGGCGTGGCGCGCGAGGCCGGGCTGACGCCGTTTTCGATCTTCGAGATGACCCCGGTCGGCCTGGTGGCGGCCCTGACCGGTACGGTGGTCATGCTTACGCTTGGCCGCTTTCTCTTGCCCGACCGGCGCACCGGCGGTGAAACCTCGCCGGCCGGACAGACCGAATTCCTGTCCGAGGTGACGGTGCGGACCGAAGGCCGCTACACCCAGCAGAAGATCGGGCAACTGGCCGATTTCAAACGCTCCGGCCTGCGCATACTGGGCCTGCGCAGCGGCAACGACATCATGCGCGACAATATTCAGGACCGGGTCATGAAGCGTGGCGATTCGCTGATCGTGGCGGCCACCGCGGCCGAGATCCTGACGCTTAACGAGCAGGCCGACCTGCGCGTGGGCATGCGCCGCGGGCAGGAGCGCACCGGCGAACGGGTCGCGGTGGAGGCGGTGGTGGCGCCGCATCGCGGGACGGCAGGCGGTCGCATTGCCGACCTGTCGCTCGGCCGGCGTTACGGCGTGCGTGTGCTTGGCGCGCACCGGCATCGCCACATTCCCGGTTCCGACCTGGAAAGCGTCATGCTGCGGCCGGCCGACAAGCTGCTTCTGGAAGGCCCGCCGGCCAATTTCGACGCGCTGACCGAGGACGCGGCGCTGGTGTCGGTGACGCGGCCGAGCGGCCGTCCCTATCGCCGCGGCAAGGCGCCCGTCGCCGTTCTGGCGCTAGGCGCCGTGGTGCTGCTTGCCGCCCTTCAGTTCATGGACATCTCCATCCTGGCGATGCTCGCCGTCGCGGCGATCCTGGTGCTGCGCTGCATCGACAGCGACGAGGCGTGGGGATCGATCGACGGGTCGATCCTGGTGCTGATCTTTTCCATGCTGATCGTCGGGGCCGGGTTGGAGAAATCCGGCGCGGTGATGCTGATCGTCTCGGTGCTGACGCCGCTGCTGGAAGCCTCCCCGCCGCTGGTGACGCTGGCTGCGATCTACATTCTGACCTCGATCTTCACCGAACTGGTCAGCAACAACGCCGTGGCGGTGCTGATGGCGCCGATCGCGATCGGTCTGGCCGCCCAACTCGGCATCGACGCGCGCCCCTTCCTGATCGCGGTGATGATCGGTGCCAGCGCCAGTTTCGCAACCCCGATCGGCTACCAGACCAACACGCTGGTCTATGGCGCGGGAAATTACCGCTTTTCCGACTTCCTGAAGATCGGGGTACCGATGAACCTGTCGATCGCCGCCACCACCTGCCTGGCGATCTGGTATCTCTACGATCTGTGAGCCTCGCTCCGGGCCGCGTTCAGCCGCCTTGCACGGCCGCGCCGGGCAGGTAGAGCGTGATCGGGCGGATCTCGTAGACGGCCGAGCTGTTGACGCGCTGCAGGTCGCGGGCGGCCGCGACCGCGGCGTCCAGCGTGTCACATTCCAGCACGTAGAAGCCGAGCAATTGCTCCTTGGTCTCGGCGAAGGGACCGTCGATCACCATCGGTTCGCCGGGCCCGCGCAGGGTGACGGCGGTGCCGGTCCCGTCGAGCCGGGCCGCCGGCCCGAGCCTGTTTTGCCGGTCGATCTTGTCGTGAACCCTCATCAGGCCCGCCATCAGCGCTGCGTCCTCGTCGGGCGACAGCGCGGAAACGACCTCTTCTTCGTGATAGGCGAGTATCGCGTAGAGCATGCTTCCTCCCGATTGCCCCGCGCGCCCGGCGGCGGTGGTGGCGATGATGATCCAGAGACCGCGGATCAGCGCGTCAAAAAGGCCTCCATACGCTCGATCGCGCGCAGGATGTTTTCTTCCGAATTGGCGTAGGACAGGCGCAGATACCCTTCGCCGAGCACACCGAAATCCGGTCCGCCGATCGTCGCTACGCCGGCCTCGTCGAGAAGCGCGGCCGCCAGTTTCTTGGCCGGCCAGCCGGTTTCGCGCACGTTCGGATAGGCATAAAAGGCGCCCTTCGGCGTCACGCAGGAGACGCCGGGCAGGCCGTTCAGCCCTTCCACGATCATCCGGCGGCGGCGATCGAAGGCGCGCAGCATGGTCTCGACCTCGTCCTGTGGCCCGTCGATGGCCGCGATGCCGGCATGCTGGCTGGGAGCGTTGACGCAGGACCAGCAATTGACGGCGAGCTTGCGCACCTTGTCGTAGAGCCGCTCCGGCCAGATCGACCAGCCCATGCGCCAGCCGGTCATGGCCCAGGTCTTGGACCAGCCGTTGAGCACGATCAGCCGGTCGCGGATTTCGGGAAAGCCGAGCAGCGAAGAGTGCCGCTCGCCGTCATAGGTCATGACGTCGTAGATCTCGTCCGACAGGAGGGCGACATCGGGAAACGCGGCAAGGCCGGCGACCAGCTTCTCGATCTCGGCGCGCGGCGTGACCCCACCGGTCGGATTGGCGGGCGAGTTCAGCACCAAAAGCCTGGTTCGCGGCGTGATTAGCGCCAGCGTTTCCTCGGCGGAGAAGGCGAAGCCGTTTTCCTCGCGCATCGGCACGGGAACGGGCGTGGCGCCGGTGAACTCGATCATCGAGCGGTAGATCGGAAAACCGGGATCGGGATAGAGGATTTCCGCACCCGGTTCGCCGAACATCAGGATCGCCGCGAACATGGTCGGTTTGCCGCCCGGCATGATCATCACCGCCTCGGGCGAGACCTCGACGCCGGTTATGGCCAGCGTGCGGCGCACCACGGCCTCGCGGGTGGCGAGAAGCCCATTGGCGGGGGTGTAGCCGTGATGGCCGTCGCGCAGCGCCTTGACGGCGGCCTCGACGATGTGGGCGGGCGTGCTGAAATCGGGCTGGCCGATGCCCAGATTGATGATGTCGCGCCCCTGTTCGGCAAGCCTGGTCGCCCGCGCGAGCACGGCGAAGGCGTTTTCCTCGCCGATGCGGTCGAAGGCCGGAATCGTGTGGAGCATGCGGCGTGTCCTTGTGGTCCTTTCCGTTCTGCGTGACTTTTGTGAGCCTCCGGCGGCAAAAGTCAAACGGCAGGAGCATCAAGGTGGGTGGGGAGCTTGCGAACTGGACCGGGCGGCCGCGGCCGCAGCATACGGCCATGGAAGGACGGTTCGTGCGGCTCGAACCGCTCGACGCGGCACGCCACGGTGACGGGCTCTATGCGGCCTCGACCGTTGCCGATGCGCCGGAGCGGTTCCGGTGGCTGCCCGAGTTTCCGCCGGCAAGCAGGGCCGACTTCCAGCCCTGGCTCGACAAGGCGGCGGCGAGCGCGGACCCGCTGTTCTTCGCCGTCATCGACCGCCGCAGCGGGGCGGTGTGCGGACGCCAGACGCTGATGCGCATCGATGCGGCGAACGGGGTGATCGAGATCGGCAATATCTATTGGGGGCCGGCGATCGCGCGCACGCCGGCCGCCACCGAGGCGCTTTATCTGTTCGCCGCTCATGTGTTCGATGCGCTCGGTTATCGGCGCTTCGAATGGAAATGCAACGACCGCAACGCGCCGTCCAAGCGCGCGGCGGAACGGTTCGGGTTTTCGTTCGAAGGGGTTTTCCGCCAGCATATGGTCGTGAAGGGCGAAAACCGCGATACGGCATGGTATGCGATGATCGACTCGGAATGGCCGGCGCTGAAACGGGCCTTCGAGGCGTGGCTCGACCCGGCCAATTTCGACGGTGAAGGACGACAGCGGCGCCGGCTCGAGGCATGCCGCGACGCGATCAAGGAGTAGTCTTCGGTCATGGGGCACGACCACAGCCACGATCACGGGCACGACCATGGCTCCGGCAACAAGACGCGCATGCTGATCGCCGCGCTCCTGACCGCCGGATTCATGATCGTCGAAGCGGTGGGCGGACTTTTGACCGGGTCGCTGGCGCTGCTGGCCGATGCGGGCCACATGCTGACCGATACGGTCGCGCTGTCGCTCGGCTGGTATGCCTTCCATCTCGCCGAACGCCGCGCCAACGAGCGCCTGACCTACGGCTACGACCGCATCAAGACGCTGGTAGCCTACACCAACGGCCTGACGGTGTTCGTGATCGCGTTGTGGATCGTCTACGAGGCGTGGGAACGGTTTTCCATGCCGTCGCCGGTGCTGGGCGGTCCGATGCTTGTCGTCGGCCTTGCCGGCCTCCTGGTCAACGTCGCCGCCTTTTTCGTCCTGCATGGCGGATCGCGCGACGATCTCAACATGCGCGGCGCCATTCTGCACGTGCTGGGCGATCTTCTCGGCTCCGTCGCCGCGATCGCGGCGGCGCTCATCATTCTGGCCACGGGCTGGTATCCGATCGACCCGATCCTGTCGGTGCTGGTGGCGGTGCTGCTGTTCCGCAGCGCCTGGTCGCTGATCCGCGATTCGGGTCATGTGCTGCTTGAAGGCGCGCCGTCGAACCTCGACCGCGACGCCGTCGCGCGCGATCTGGAAACCCATGTCGCGGGCGTGCGCGACATCCACCACATGCATGTCTGGTCGATGGACGGCCGCCGCACCATGGCGACCCTGCATGCCAGCCTGGAAGGCGGCATGATCGCCGGCGAGGCGATCGCGCGCATCAAGGCGCGGCTTTCGGACGTGCATGGCATCGGCCACGCCACCGTCGAACCCGAATATGGCGATTGCGCCGATGCGCGGGACCATCACAACAACCATTCGCATTGAAGAGAGGTGAACATGGCCGGCAGGCTGAAGGGCAAGATCGCGGTCGTCACCGCGGCGGGGCAGGGGATCGGGCGCGCGATCGCCGAAGCGTTCGTGGCCGAGGGCGCGACGGTCTGCGCCTCCGATCTGGCGCGTGACAAGCTGGACGATCTGCGGCGCGTGAAACGGGCCAGGCTCGACGTCCGCTCGACGCGGGCGGTGGAGAAATATGCCGAAAAAATCGGCGATATCGACATTCTGGTCAATGTCGCCGGTTTCGTGCATCACGGCACCGTGCTCGACTGCTCGGAGAAGGACTGGGATTTTTCCTTCGATCTCAACGTCAAATCCATGCACCGCACGATCGCGGCTTTCCTGCCTGGCATGCTGCGGCGCGCCGAGGGGACCGGGACCTCGGCCTCGATCATCAATCTATCGTCCGGCGCCTCGTCGCTGAAGGGCGCGCCGAACCGCTACGCCTATGGCGCGACCAAGGCGGCGGTGATCGGCCTGACCAAATCGGTTGCGGTCGATTTCATCCGCCAGGGCGTACGCTGCAACGCGATCTGCCCTGGCACCGTGCGTTCCCCCTCCTGGGAGGCGCGGGTGGAGGAACTCGGCCAATCCGTCGGCGGCACCGACAAGGCGATGGAGATGTTCGTGTCGCGCCAGCCGATGGGCCGGGTCGGCGAAGCCTCCGAGATCGCCGCGCTGGCGCTTTACCTGGCTTCCGACGAATCGGCCTTCACCACCGGCACCGCGATCCCGATCGACGGCGGGTGGACGCTATGATGGACGCCCGGACCCGCAACGCGGCGATCGCCGCCGCGATCATCCTGGTCGGCTTCGGCCTGGTCGCCTTCTACATGCCCACGATCATGCTCGCCGTGGGCGAGAGTTCGCCACTCGCCGCCGGGGCCATCGCGGTTGCCTTCGTGGTGGCGTTTTTTGGGGTGTTCTGGCTGCGCGGCCGCGCGCAGCGACGCAAATGAGCATGCGGGTCCTGGTAACGGGCGCGGCCGGGATGATCGGACGCAAGCTCGTCGCCCGGCTCGTGCGCGACGGGGGGCTCAACGGCAGGCGGCTCGCCGCGCTCGACCTGCACGATATCGTTGGCGCCGACGCGCCCGCGATTGCCGGGACGGCGGTGTCGATCCATGTCGGCGACCTTGCCGCGCCCGGCGAGGCCGACAGGCTGGTCGCGGCGAAACCGGATGTGGTGTTTCATCTCGCCGGTGTCGTTTCGGCCGAGGCCGAAGCCGATTTCGACAAGGGTTACCGGGTCAACCTCGACGGCACGCGCGCCCTGTTCGAGGCGATCCGCCTTGCCGGCCATGCGCCGCGGGTGGTGTTTTCCTCCTCGATCGCGGTTTTCGGGGCGCCGTTTCCCGACACGATCCCCGACGATTTCCACCCCACGCCACTGACCTCCTACGGTACCCAGAAACTGATCGGCGAGGCGCTGCTTGCCGACTATTCGCGCCGCGGCTTTCTCGACGGGATCGGGCTTCGCCTGCCGACTATCTGCGTCAGGCCGGGCAAGCCGAACAAGGCGGCGTCCTCATTCTTTTCGTCGATCATCCGCGAGCCGCTGGCCGGCCGGCAAACGGTGCTGCCGGTGCCGCGCTCCGTGTTGCACACCCATGCCAGCCCGCGCGCGGCGGTGGGCTTCCTGCTGCACGCCGCCGGGCTTGCCGGCGACGCGGTCGGGCCGCGGCGCAACGTGACCATGCCGGGCGTCGCCTGCACCGTCGGCGAGCAGATCGACGCGCTCGGGCGCATCGCCGGGACAAGGGCGGTCGCGCTGATCCGCGAGCAGCGCGACGATGCGGTGTGGGCGATCGTGCGCAACTGGCCGACGCGGTTTACGGCCGAACGGGCGCGCGCGCTCGGGTTCGAGGCCGAGGAGAGTTTCGACGAGATCGTCCGGGCGCATATCGAGGACGAGCTCGACGGGGCGATCTGATCGGCTCTACGCCTGCAGGCTCGCGGTCAGAAGCGTAAGGCCGATCAGGAAAACGAAAGCGGCGCCGCCGATCTCGATCGCGGCGTGGATACGATTGCCCAGACGGCCGTCGCCGGCAAGCGCCACGGCCCAGTTCTTGGCAACGACCGCGAGCGTTGCGAGCGCCGAGACAGTGATCGCGGTGCCGAGCGCCATGGCGAGTACCGAGACGATGCCGCCGAGCCACAGGCCGTTGAGGAAGGAAAAGGTCAGCACGATCAGCGCGCCCGAGCAGGGCCGCAGGCCGACGGCGGCCACCGCCGACCAGGCGGCGCGCCAGGTGAAGCGATCGCCGGAAACAAGCCTCGGGTCCGGCGCGTGGGCGTGGCCGCAACTGGCGCAGACCGCACCGGGGGCGTGGTCATGATTTTGGTCGTGCCCGTCGCTGTGGTGATGGGCGTGAGCGTGCGGGTGAGCGTCGTTATGATGATGGTCGTGGTTATCCGCCACCGCCGCCGACAGATTTTGCGCCGGGCCGCCGACAAGCCGCGCGCGCAGACGTGGACCGGCTTTCTGCCACAGGAGCCAGGCACCGAACGCCGTAATCAGCGCATAGCTGGCCACTTCCAGGAACCAGGTGGCGCCGGTCATCGACACCGCGGTGCCGCGCAGGAACAAAAACACCGCGCCGATCAGGACGATGGCGCTCAGTGCCTGGAGGAAGGCCGAGACGAAGGAGAGCATCACGCCGCGTTTGAGCGCCACCTCGTTGGCCAGCATGTAAGACGAGATCACCGCCTTGCCATGGCCCGGTCCCGCGGCGTGAAAGATGCCGTAGGCAAAGGAGAGCCCGACGAGCAGCCAAAGCTTGCCGCTATCCTCGCGCATCGCCTTCAATGCGCCGGTGAGCGCGCGGTAGAAGGCCTGCTGCTGCGTGTTGACCCAATTGACAAAGCCGCCAAAGAAACCGGTTTGCGGCAGCATCGCCTCGTTGGTGCCGATGCCGAGCGAACTCTGGGCATGGCCGGCCGCAACCGCCGCCAGCAGGGTTCCGGCGGCCAGAACGGCCAAAGCGGCGATCATGCGTGCTTTTGTCATAATCGGCCTCAACCCTGTGCGGGGCAGGAAATTTCGAGCCGGGTCGCGAACAGCTTGCCCATGTCGTTGCCGGTCGGATCGTTGAAGAAGGCCTCGGTCAGGGAGGACTGGTTCTGGGCGATCGCCTCGTCCGGATCGGGCCGCACCACCTGGCGCCCGCAGCCCGAAGGCAGGCCTTCGACCGCCATATAGGCGTCCTCGACGAAGTCGATCGCGGTATAAAAGGTCGGGTCGTAGACGCCGAAATCCACCGTGCCGTCGAGTTCCAGCCTCTCCTTGGGCTGGGATTCGAACAGGATGATGAGCTGATTGTCCTCGAAATTGACCATCAGCCGGTCCGGCGCCTGCATGGCGACCGGCTTGCCGTTGGCCGACACGATCTGGAAATAGTCGAACTCGCCGATCGAATCGTAGACCACGCTCGAGACCTCCTCGAGTTCGTCGGGCCCCAGTTTCAGATCGCCGTTCTTGTCGAATTCCACCAGTACGGTGCTGGAAAACAAATCGTCGAAGCGCCACAGATGCCGCAGTGCGGTGACGGACCTGTCGGCGTCGACGATGACGTCGAGCCGGGCCTCGGCGAAAACGTGCGGGTGGGCGGCGGCCGGCCCTGCGCTGCAGACGGTTGCGGCCACGAGTGCGGTGAGGATCGAACGTCGCATGGTCGGCCGCATCAACTACCTGCCGGATGGGGGATGGAATCTCGCCGCAGCATGACCACAAAACGGGCGAAATTGGGACCGTCCCGTTTCATGGCGCGCGCTCGTCCCTGAACCATTGCACGAGGAAGTCGACGAAAACACGGACCTTGGCCGGCAGGTAGCGGCGGTGCGGATAGACGGCGAAAATGCCGGCATCCGTCGGCATGCGGTCGTCAAACAGCGTCATCAGCCGTCCTGCCTCGATCTCGGGGGCGGCGATGAAGTCGGGCAGAATGGCGAAACCGAGCCCGGCCAGGGCCGCCGCGCGCGCGGCAAGCGGGCTGTTGACCTCGATGGGCCCCGAAACCGGCACGGTGACCGTTTCGCCGTCGTCGCCGATGAACGGCCAGTTGGAAAGCCAGCGCCCATTGGTGTCGATGATGCAGGGCAGGCCGGCGAGGTCCTGCGGACGCCGTGGCGCACCGCGTCTTTCGATAAGCGCCGGAGCGGCGCAGACCTTGACCGAGAACGGGGCGAGGCGGCGCGCGATCAGCGAGGAATTTTCAAGCCGGGCGATGCGGATGGCGAGATCGAAGCCCTCCTCGACCAGATCGACGAAGCGGTCGTCGAGATTGATGTCGAGCACGATATCCGGATGGGCGGCGGCGAAGTCGATCAGCGACTGGCCGATCGGCGCGTCGGCGAAGGTGCGCGGCGCCGACAGCTTGATGCGGCCTTTCACGTCGCCGGAGGATTCGCGCACCGAATCGGCCAGGCTGTCGATCTCGCGGATGATCTCGGAAGCGCGGCGAAAATAGGTATGGCCGGCTTCCGTCAGCGAGAACTGGCGCGTCGTGCGGTTGAGCAGCAGCGCGCCGAGATCGTCCTCCAGTTCGCGGACATATTTCGACAAAAGCGCCTTGGAACGGCCGATCTTGCGCGCGGCGGCGGAAAACCCTTCCGCCTCGACCACGGCGATGAAGGCGCGCATGCGGGTAAGCGTGTCCATGGCTCAGCCTTTCCGGGTCCGGGCGAGGATCGTTCGCGCAAGTCCGATCAGCGTCAGGTCGCCGCCGGCAGGCCCGAGCAGGGAAATTCCGAACGGCGCGCCATCGACCTGGCCGAGCGGCAGGGTGATCTGCGGAAACCCGCTGAGGCCGGACAGGCACAACAGGCCGAGCGCGCGCTCGCGATAGGCCTGCAACGCCTCGAAGGGCGCATCCGTCCGCGGCGCCGCGCCGGGCACGGTCGGCAGCACCAGCACGCCGTTTTCGCCGAGCAGGGCGGCCAGTTCCCCGCGCAGGGCGTCGCGGAGGCCGGTCTCGGCTGCAGCCGCGTCGGGGCCTATCTCGCGGCCGAAATCGAAGCGCTCGCGCACGCCAGGG
This sequence comes from Nitratireductor sp., assembly GCA_039973095.1. GTDB lineage: Bacteria > Pseudomonadota > Alphaproteobacteria > Rhizobiales > Rhizobiaceae > Mangrovimarina. The sequence goes on from JBDWLQ010000007.1 coordinate 56,877, forward strand.
CCGAGATGGCGGTCTTTCACCGACAACCATTGGCCGTGCGCGGCCCAGGCCTCGTAGGCCTGCAATTTGCGAAACGCCCAGTAGAGATCGTCGATCGTCAACGACAAGGCTGGTGCTTCTTCCGCCTCGCCCAACACCGTGGCGACGATCGCCGCCATGCGCCGGTACTCATCGGCCTCCGCCGGTCCCAGAACGAGATCGTCAAGCACGGCCAGGCGCACCGGCCGCAGAGCCGGCCCGTTCCCGGACCGGTCAGTCCCGTTGCCAAGCAGCAGTTCCCCGACCCTGGCGTAGGTGTCGATGTCCCTGGCGAACCAGCCGAACGTGTCGAAGGACGGCGCCAGCGGCATTGCGCCGTCGAGCGAGATCGCGCCATGGGTGGTGCGCAGGCCGACCAGACCGCAAAAACTCGCGGGCGCGCGGATCGAGCCGCCGGTATCGGAACCGGTGGCGATGTCGGCCAGGCCGGCGGCGACTGCGGCGGCCGATCCCGAGGACGAGCCCCCGGTCACGCGCTCGGGCGCTGCCGGGTTCACCGGATGGGCGAAATGCGCGTTCTGGCCCATCAGCGAAAAGGCGAGTTCGTCAGTCTGGGTCTTGCCGAGAAAGCGGGCGCCGGCCTTCAAAAGACGCTCGACCGCCGGCGCCGTCCGTTCGGCGATCCCGGCCTCGGCCTCGCGGTCGGGGTTGCCGCAGCCGGTCTTCATGCCGGCGACATCGAAAATATCCTTGACGGCCAGCGTCAGGCCCGAAAGCGGGCCGGAAGCGGCCTCGCCGAGATCGGGAGCGGGATAGTCGAGCAGGGCGTTGTGGGGGGGAAGTGTCCGGGACATCGTTCGCAATCAGTTTACGGTTCGTGCAAGAATGTTCGACGGGCGAAAAATTGCAAGTCCGCATCGATTTTTGATTGATTGTGACGGACGTCGCGCCTATATCGCGCCTGCCCAAAGTCGCACGTGCCTGTGGGTGTCCGCCGGTCCTCGAAATGGCGAGGAAGCCGGTACGGTACCTGGACCTAACCACTCCAGTCGGTCTCGCGGCCCAACCGCAGATCGAGGACATCTTGAAGCAACGACGGTGCGGGCCTTTCTGGTGTCTGCCGGTTGTCCATAAACCGGGGTTACTGAAGAGGCACACCTTCATTGCCGGCAGTGCGGAACGGGTCTCCCAATCCAAAGCTGAGGCAGACAAAGCGAGCAGTCGCCCCACAGGCGGAGGCTCATCGCCGCGTGAAACGCGTTTCGAGCTCCGGTCATTTCCACCGTCCGGATCCCGCCGCGCATTTTTACGCCCTTTGTCCACCGCGGGGCCGGACGCCGTGCGCGCCGATGCCCGCGACCCTTGAGCCTGGCGGGTCGAACCGCCTGTTGGAGAGACCCGATGGCAACGCAGCGCATCCTCGATTTCCTCACCACCCGCCGTCCCGACGGCCCCTGCCTGATCGTCGACCTCGATGTCGTGCGCGACAATTACCGCGCCTTCGAGAAGGCGCTGCCGGAAAGCCGCATCTTCTACGCGGTCAAGGCCAATCCGGCGCCGGAGATCCTGCGGCTGCTGGCCGCCCTGGGCTCCAGCTTCGACACGGCCAGCGTCGCCGAGATCGAAATGGCTCTGGATGCCGGCGCCACGGCCGAGCGCATCAGCTACGGCAACACCATCAAAAAGGAGCGCGACATCGCGCGCGCCTTCGATCTCGGCATCAGGCTTTTCGCCGTCGACTGCGTGGAAGAGGTCGACAAGATCGCCCGCGCCGCGCCGGGAAGCCGGGTTTTCTGCCGGGTCCTGACCGACGGCGAGGGCGCCGAGTGGCCGCTCAGCCGCAAGTTCGGCTGCGTGCCTGCGATGGCGGTCGACGTGCTTCGCCACGCGGCGGCACGCGGGCTCGAGGCTTACGGCGTGTCGTTCCATGTCGGCTCGCAGCAGACCGACCTGTCGGCCTGGGACAAGGCGCTGGGCGACGCCAAGGCGGTGTTCGCGACGCTTGCCGACGAGGGCATCGTCTTGAAGATGGTCAATATGGGCGGCGGCTTCCCGACCCGCTACCTGAAGGACGTGCCGGCGGCGCAGGCCTACGGCCAGGCGATCTTCGAGGCGCTGTCGCGCCATTTCGGCAACCGTCTGCCCGAGACCATCATCGAGCCCGGACGAGGCATGGTCGGCAATGCCGGCGTCATCAAGTCGGAGGTCGTCTTGATCTCGAAGAAGGCCGACAACGACAATCTGCGCTGGGTCTATCTCGACATCGGCAAGTTCGGCGGCCTGGCCGAGACGATGGACGAGGCGATCCGCTACCCGATCATCACGCCGCGCGACGGCGACCAGGCCGCGCCCTGCGTGCTCGCCGGCCCGACCTGCGATTCGGCCGACGTGATGTACGAGAAGACGCCCTATCCGCTGCCCTTGTCGCTGACGATCGGCGACGAGGTGCTGATCGAGGGCACCGGCGCCTACACCACCACCTATGCGTCGGTGGCCTTCAACGGCTTCGAACCGCTGCGATCCTACGTGATCTGACGGTTCGCAAGACCGTCAGATCATCCGGCGGCTGGCGTTTTGCCCGCCCCGGCCCGCTCGTGGACACATGTCTCCGCTTGGGAAGGATCTGGAGATGCACCAGTTCGAATTTTTTCCGGAAACGGCGCTCGTGTCGCCTTTGCCCGCTGCGCCGGGCACGGGGGCAGGCGCCGCCACGATCACGCTTGAGACCGACGCCGACGCGCTTGCGCGCGAGGCGCTGCTCGACCGGGCGATGGGTCCCGGCCGCACACGCAAATCGTCCGAAAAACTGCGCCGCGGCCGTCTGCCGGCCGCCGGGCTGGCGTTTGCGGCGCGCGACGGCGCGGGCCGGCTGGTCGGGACGGTTCGGCTGTGGAACGTGACGGCGGCGCAGTCGCCGTCGCCTTCCGGCTTGCTGCTTCTCGGCCCGCTTGCGGTCGAACCGTCGCTCAAGGGCGCGGGCATTGGCGCGGCGCTGATGCGCCACGCGATCGGCGAGGCCGGCCGCCTCGGTCACGGCGCGATCCTGCTCGTCGGCGATCCGGACTATTACCGGCGTTTCGGCTTCAGCGCCGACAAGACCGACGCGCTCGCCATGCCCGGCCCTTACGAAAAACATCGGCTTCTGGCGCTGGAACTGCGGCCGGGTGTGCTCGACGGCGCCAGCGGCGTGCTGGGTGCGTGCGGAAAAAGAAGTACGCGGAGCCGCGCGCGCAGGATGGCGGCCTAGCCCGCGTCCCGCGACTTCGCATCCGGCCGCTCGACGGGACGCAGCCAGCAAAAGGCCCGGCGCTAAGCGCCGGGCGATGGTCGTGGCAAGGCAGGTTTTCGGATCAGAGCACCTGGCTCAAGGCCATTGCCGCCGACATGTCGCCGTCGACCTTCATCTTGCCCTGCATGAAGGCGGCGGTCGGGTTGAGTTCGCCGGCGACCAGCGCCTCGAAATCGTCCTTGGACATGGAAATCGTGCAGTCCGCGTCGCCTCCGCCGGTCGAGACGCTGGTGCCGTCGATCATGATGGCGCCGGCATCGCCGAGGTCGAACTTCACCGATTTGTCGAATCCGGAATCAGCGAGGCGCTCGCCGATTTTTGCTGCGATCGAATCAAGGCTCATGGGCTTTCTCCTCGTGGCGGCGCGCGCCTTTGTGGCGATATCGTTTTCTCCCGCCGGCGAGGCGGCAGGCCGGCCGGTGATAGCAGTCGATTGACGTTTACGTCAACGTTGATTAGCGTCGTCGTCGCGGAGGAGGCGCGCGATGGGCTATCGAAGCATTTTGCGGGACGACTGCTTTGCCGGCGCGGTCCATCTTGTCACCGGCGGCGGCTCGGGCATCGGCCGTTGCATCGCGCATGAACTGGCTGCACTCGGCGCCCACGTCGTCATCACCGGCCGCAAGCCCGACAAGCTCGAGGCGGTTGTCGCCGAAATCGAAGCCGATGGCGGCAGCGCCGAGGCGCGGGCCTTCGACATTCGCGACGAAGAGGCGGTGAAACAGGCACTGGCCGGAGTCGTGGAACGCCACGGCCGGCTTCACGGGCTGGTCAACAATGCCGGCGGGCAGTTTCCCGCGCCGCTGGAGGCGATCTCAAAGCGTGGTTTCGAGGCGGTGGTCGCCAACAATCTGACCGGCGGTTTCCTGGTGATGCGCGAGGCGTTTTGCCAGTCGATGCGCAAGCATGGCGGCGCGATCGTCAACATGGCGGCCGATATGTGGCGCGGCATGCCGGGCATGGGGCATTCGGGCGCGGCGCGGGCCGGCATGGTCAACCTGACCAAGACCGCGGCCTATGAGTGGGGCCAGCACGGCGTGCGGGTCAACGCCGTCGCGCCGGGCTGGATCGCCTCGTCGGGCATGGACACCTATGACGGCATGACCAGGGCGCTGATCCCGCATCTGAAGGATCACGTGCCGATCGGGCGCATCGGGGTCGAGGCCGAAGTGTCGTCGGTGGTGTGTTTCCTGCTGTCGCAGGCGGCGTCCTTCGTCACCGGCGTCACCGTGCCGATAGACGGCGGCGCGCCGCTCGGCAGCCCGCTTTACCCGGTGAAGGCAAAGAGCCGGATCGCCGCCTTCGACGGGTTTCACCGCGCCGTGACGCCCGCGGCCCTTGCCGGGGAGGATGCGGGCTGATGCCGGCGCTGTCGTCCGCCCTCGATGTCCGCTCGCAGGATTTTGCGGCCAATGCCGAGGCGATGGCCGAAAAGCTTGACACGGTGCGGGCGCTCGAGCAGCGCGTGCGCGACAATTCGGCGGCGCGCCGGGCGCGGTTCGAGGCGCGGGGCCAGATCCTGCCGCGCGATCGCGTCGAGCGGCTGCTCGATCGCGGCCAGCCATTCATCGAGTTGTGCACGCTCGCCGGCTACAAGATGCACGACGACGATGGCGGCAAGACCATCATGGGCGGCGGCACCATCGCCGGCATCGGCGTGGTGGCCGGCAGGCGCTGCATCGTCTCGGCCTCCGATTCCGGCATCAAGGGCGGCACGGTCCCGCCGATCGGGCTGAAGAAGGCGTTGCGCCTGCACGAGATCGCTTTCGAAAACCGGCTGCCGCTGATCTATCTGGTCGAAAGCGGCGGCGCCAACCTGCTTTACCAGGCCGAGATGTTCGTGGAAGGCGGACGCTCCTTCGCCAACCAGGCCCGGCTGTCGGCCGCCGGCATTCCGCAGATCGCCATCGTGCACGGATCCTCGACGGCGGGCGGCGCCTATCTGCCGGGACTGTCGGACTATGTCGTTCTGGTGCGCGGGCGCTCGAAGATCTTTCTGGCCGGCCCGCCGCTGGTCAAGGCGGCGATCGGCGAGGAGGCCGACGACGAGGAACTGGGCGGCGCCGACCTGCACGGCACGGTCACCGGGCTCGGCGAATATCTCGCCGAGGACGACATTCAGGCGATCGCCTATGGCCGCGAGATCATGAAGACCATAGGCTGGGACGCCGTCGCGCCCGCGCGGCCGGCCGCGCCGCCGCTTTACCACGCCGAGCAACTGATGGGCATCGTGCCGGCCGACGACAAGGCGCCCTTCGACATGAAGGAGGTGATCGCGCGCATCGTCGACGGGTCTGACTTTCTGGAATTCAAGCAGGCCCATTCGCCCGACACGATCTGCGGCCATGCCAGTGTCGAGGGGCATCGCGTCGGCATTCTCGCCAATAACGGCCCGATCATGCCGACCGGCTCGCTCAAGGCGGCGCAGTTCATCCAACTGTGCGACCAGGCCGGCACGCCGCTGGTCTTTTTGCAGAACACCACCGGCTACATGGTCGGCTCGCGGGCCGAGCGCGACGGCGCGATCAAGCACGGCTCGAAAATGATCCAGGCGGTCGCCAATGCGCGGGTGGCGAAATTCACCTTCATTCTCGGCGGCTCCTATGGCGCGGGCAATTACGGCATGTGCGGGCGGGGGTTCTCGCCGCGTTTCATCTTTTCGTGGCCCTCGGCGCGCACCGCGGTGATGGGCGGCGCGCAGGCGGCCAAGGTGATGGAGATCGTCAGTCGCGGCAAGGCGGCGGCTTCCGGCGCGGAGCCCGACGAGGCGCAGCTTGCGAAGATGAGCGCCGGCATACGCGCCGGCGTCGAGGCGCAGTCGACGGCTCTCTTCGCCACCGCCAGGCTGTGGGACGACGGCATCATCGACCCGCGCGACACCCGGCGCGTGCTGGGGCTGTGCCTGCAGATCGCTGCGGAAGGCGCTGGGCGTGATCTCAGGCCCAACGCGTTCGGCGTGGCACGGGGATGAGCGTCCAGGCACACAGGAAGGAATGACAGCGATGCAGTTCACCCCCGAGCACGACAATCTGCGCCGTACCGTGGCCAAGTTCGTCGACACCGAGATCAATCCCCATGTCGACGCCTGGGAGGCGGCGGAAGAATTTCCCTCGCACGACCTTTTCAAGAAGCTCGGCGATCTCGGCCTGCTCGGCATCAAATACGACCCCGACTATGGCGGGCTGGGTCTCGATTTTTCCTATTCGATGGTGATGGCCGAGGAACTCGGCCTGTGCGCGGCCGGCGGCGTACCGATGGCGATCGGGGTGCATACCGACATGTGCACGCCGGCACTCAACCGGTTCGGGTCCGATCACGTCAAGAAGACGTTTCTCGCCCCCTCGATCGCCGGCGACGTGGTCGGCTGTCTCGGCGTGTCGGAACCCGGCGGCGGCTCGGACGTCGCCGCCGTCAAGACGACGGCGCGCGTGGACGGCGACGATTTCGTCATTTCCGGCACCAAGATGTGGATCACCAACGGCATGAAGGCCGACTGGTGCTGCCTGCTCGCCAACACGTCGGACGGCCCGGCGCACAAGAACAAGTCGCTGATCGCGGTGCCGATGGATGCCAAAGGCATCTCGCGCCAGAAGATCAGGAAGATCGGCATGAATTCGTCCGATACCGCGCAACTGTTCTTCGACGAGGTGCGGGTGCCACGGCGCAACATCATCGGCCAGGAGGGCATGGGCTTCACGATGCAGATGCTGCAGTTCCAGGAAGAACGGCTTTATTCGGCGGCGAGCTCGCTTAAGGGCTTCGACCGTCTGATCGACCTGACGATCGACTATGCCGGCGCGCGCACGACCTTCGGCAAGCCGGTGCTCGACAATCAGGTGGTGCATTTCCGGCTCGCAGAACTCAGGACCGAGGTCGAGGCTTTAAGGGCGCTGACCTGGAGCGCGATCGAGCAATATGTCGCCGGCCGCGACGTGACCCGGCTCGCCTCGATGGCCAAGCTCAAGACCGGGCGCCTGGCGCGCGAGCTCACCGATTCCTGCCTGCAATATTGGGGCGGCATGGGGTATACGCTCGACAATCCGGTCAGCCGCGCCTTTCGCGACACGCGCCTGGTGTCGATCGGGGCCGGCGCCGACGAAATCATGCTCGGCATCATCTGCAAGCTGGAAGGCACGCTGCCGGGCACGAGCAACAAGGCGCGCGGGTAGTCGCATGGCCTTACGAGGATCTGACCCGATGTCGCCGTTCGGCAATTGCCGCTCCCGCCCGTGCTCATGGAAGGCGGCGGCGTGATTGCGCGCCTGCTGATCGCCAATCGCGGCGAGATCGCCTGCCGCATCGCCGCCACCGCGCGCCGGATGGGCATCGCCACGGTTGCGGTCTATTCCGATGCCGACCGCGCGGCGTTGCATGTGCGCCAGGCCGACGAGGCGGTGCGCATTGGCGAGGCGCAGGCTTCGTTGTCCTATCTCGACGGCGACGCGGTGATCGCCGCCGCGCGGGCGACGGGAGCCGAGGCGATCCACCCCGGCTACGGTTTCCTGTCGGAAAACGCCGATTTCGCCGAAGCCTGCCAGGCGGCGGGACTGGTCTTCGTCGGTCCGCCGCCGGACGCGATCCGCGTCATGGGCGACAAGGCCGGGGCGAAGGCGGTGATGGTCGAGGCCGGCGTGCCGGTGGTGCCGGGTTACGACGGGGCCGACCAGTCGGCCGGACGGCTGGCCGCGGCGGCGCGCGAGATCGGTTTTCCCGTCCTGATCAAGGCGGCGGCCGGCGGCGGCGGGCGTGGCATGCGCCGCGTCGATCGGGCCGAGGCGTTCGAGGCGTCGCTGGAAAGCGCGCGGCGCGAGGCCGAGGCGGCGTTCGGCGACGGGCGCGTGCTGCTTGAAAAACTCGTCACCGAGGCCCGCCATGTCGAGGTGCAGGTGTTCGCCGACGCGCATGGCAATGTCGTGCATATGGGCGAACGCGATTGTTCGGCGCAGCGCCGGCATCAGAAGATCGTGGAGGAAACCCCGTCGCCCTTTGTCGATGCGGCGATGGGGGCTGCGATGGCGGTGGACGCGATCGCGGCGACCAGGGCCGTAAACTATGTCGGGGCGGGCACGGTCGAGTTCATCGTCGGCGCCGACCGCCAGCATCATTTCCTGGAAATGAACACCCGGCTCCAGGTCGAACACCCGGTCACGGAAATGGTGACCGGCATCGACCTGGTGGAATGGCAGTTGCGGGTGGCGGCGGGCGAGCCCTTGCCGTTGCGCGAGGAGGATATCGACTTTTTTGGCCATGCGATCGAGGCCAGGCTTTACGCCGAGGACCCGGCCGACGGGTTCCGCCCGCAGACCGGCGAAATCCTGTTCTGGCAGCCGCAGGTCAAGACTGGCGAGGCGGGTATCCGGATCGACAGCGGCGTTGCGGCGGGCGACCGGGTCTCGCCGCATTACGACCCGATGATCGCCAAGCTGGTCGCGCATGGTCGTAACCGTGACGAGGCGATCGACAGGCTGGTGCGGGCGCTCAGGGCGCGGCCATTGTTCGGCCTGACGACCAATCGCGGTTTCTTGATCGACCTGCTGGAGGGCGTCGACTTCAGGCAGGGCGGCGTCACCACCGGTTTTATCGACGACCTGCTCGGCAGCGGACGCGCGGCGATGGGTGCTCAAGCCTTGCAGGACTGGCACTTCGCGCTCGCCGGCGCCGTTCTGGCGCTTGGCGTCGACGGCGACTGGTTCCGCTCCAGCGGCATCGCGGCCTGCCCGCTCACGCTCATCTGCGGAGACGAGACCCGCGTCGTGGTGGTTGAGGTCGCGCGTGGCCTGTTGTCGACGATCCGTGTCGATGGCGACGCGGTGGCGCTGACGGAGATCGCGTTGCACGGCCAGGAGCTGCGCTACGTCCATGCCGGCACGCCGGCGCGGGCAACGGTTTTCGTGTCCGGCCGGACGCTATGGCTCGATATGGACGGGCACAGTCTGGCGTTCCGCGAAACCGATCCGCTGGCCGCCCGGCCGCCGGTCGCGGACGCTTCGCGCGTGACGGCGCCCGTCACCGGGCTTTTGCGCTCGCTCGCCGTTGTCGCGGGCGATTCCATCGAGGCAGGCGATACGCTCGCCGTCATCGAAGCAATGAAGATGGAGACCGCGCTTGCGGCCACGGTCGCCGGCACGGTGCGGGCCGTCCATCGCGGCGAAGGCGAGCAGGTCGGCGCCGGAGATCTGCTGATCGAACTCGATCCGGGCCCACAAGACCCGGCGGACGGCGATCGGCCCGGTTGAGTCCGGCGCTATTTTGTTATAATCAATAACATTAATTGCCGGCGGCGACGGGCGCGGCCTGTGCGGCCTGCCGGCCGGCGGCGTTGATGATGGTGCATAAGAGGCTGGAGCCGAGATGACCGACACTCCGCAGGGCTTGCGTTTCAGCTTCGACGACGCCTGGCTGCTCGACGGCACGCGCACGCCGTTCGTCGACTATACCGGCGCGCTGTCGGCGATCTCGCCCATCGATCTCGGCATCAAGGCCGCGCGGGCCGTGCTCGACAAGACCGGGTTCGACCCGGCCGGTATCGGCACCACCATCGCCGGCTCGATGGCCCAGGCCTCGTTCGACGCCTATATGACGCCGCGCCATATCGGGCTTTATGCCGGGGTGCCGGTGGAACGGCCGGCGCATCTGGTGCAGCGCATTTGCGGCACCGGCATCGAGGTGGTGCTGCAGGCGGCCGAGCTGGTCGAGCGCCGGCGGGTCGAGGCGGCGCTGTGCGTGGGCACCGAATCGATGAGCCGCAATCCGGTCGCCGCTTACACGCATCGCTCCGGGTTCCGCATGGGTCAGGTCGAGTTCAAGGATTTCCTGTGGGAGGCGCTGCTCGATCCGGCCTGCTCGTGCACGATGGGCGACACGGCCGAAAATCTGGCGCGCGACTACAACATCACGCGCGAGGAGGTGGACCGCTACGCCGAACGCTCCTTCGCCCGCGCGCTCGCCGCGCAGGCGGACGGGTTCTTGGCCGGCGAGATCACGCCGGTGGTCAGCGAGAGTTTTGCCGTCGACGGTTTCAACCAGCGCGGCATCCGCCTGCCGCGCAAGATCGAGGCGGTCGACACCGACAGCCATATCCGTCCGTCCTCCTACGACATGCTGGCCAGGATCAGGCCGGCTTTCGGCGGAGTGCAGACGGGCGGCAATTCCTCCGCGATCGTCGACGGTGCGGCCGCCGCCATCGTTGTCAGCAAGGCGCGCGCCAACGGACGCACACCGCTTGCCCGCATCGTCGCCGGCGCGACGGTCGGCGTGCCGCCGCACATTATGGGCATCGGTCCTGCGCCGGCGATCCGGGCGCTGCTCGATGAGGCCGGGCTCGATCTCGACGCGATCGACCGTATCGAGATCAACGAAGCCTTCGGCGCCCAGACGATCGCCTGCGCGCGCGAACTCGGCCTCGACGAGGACAAGCTCAACGTCAATGGCGGGGCGATCGCCATCGGCCATCCGCTGGGCGCGACCGGTATCCGCATCACCACCACGGTGGCGCGCGAACTGCGCCGCGCCGGCCTGCGTTACGGCATCGCGGCGGCCTGTATCGGCGGCGGGCAAGGCATCGCTGTCCTGGTCGAAAACCCGGATGCGGGCTGACGGAGCGGCTGCCATGCTTGTTCACCGCCGCGAGGTCGAGATCGAGTGGGGCGATTGCGACGCCGCCGGCATCGTTTTCTATCCGCGCTACTTCGCCATGTTCGACGCCTCGACCGCCTATCTGTTCGAAAAAGCGCTGGGCATGAAGAAAATCGCCTGGACGAAGACCTACGCCATAGTCGGCATTCCGATGGTCGACACCGGGGCGCGCTTCCTCGTGCCTTCACGTTATGGCGACGTGATCGCCATCGAAAGCCGGGTTGGCGCCTTGCGCCGCTCGAGCTTCGATGTCCAGCACCGCGTGTTCAAGGGCGACGAACTCGCTATCGAAGCGCGGGAAACCCGGGTGTGGGCCGAAAAACACCCCGACGATCCTGACCGCATACGCGGCAAGACCATCCCCAAACAGGTGATCGCCGCGCTTTCGGCCGGGTAGGGCTGCCCGTCCCAGTCCGGGGCCTATTGCCCCGCAGGCTCGATCAGGCGGTCGAGCAGGCCGATCAGCCGATCGCGCTCGCGCGCGCCGCCCAGGCGTTCGATCATGCGGTTTTCGTGCTCGGCCCAGACGGCGGCCATCTTGCGCACGAATCTCTCGCCCTCAGCGGTCAGATGCAGGGAATGCGAACGCCGATCCGTATCAGCCTTGCGGCGTTCGGCCAGGCCGCGCTTTTCCAGTCCGTCCATCAGCGCGACGAAATTGGCGCGCTTGATGCCCAGCATCTCGGCGATCTCGGACTGTTTCAGCCCAGGCGTGTTGGCGATGATGGCCAGCACCGAAAACTCGGCCGGACGCAGTTTCATCTTGGAAAACGTGCCGATGAAATCCTGAAAGACGTGCAGTTGGGCGCGCCGCAGCTTGTAACCGACAATGGTCGACATTGACGGCATGGCCGGCTGCGTGTCGGCTGGGCTGTCGCGGTCGTCGGACGGACCCGTTTTCTTGGAACCAGCGCTCACTGTGCCTGCCGACCGCTCCCTGTTCCTCGCGGCCCTGTTGCCGTAGGTCGCCTGTCCGGTCCGTCACCGGCGAAAATCGGTGACGTCCGGTTCCCTGTGCGAATTTGTTCGCACGAAGGGCGAAGCCGGGTCAACCGCCCGCACGGCCGGCAGCGTCGCCTTGTATCCCGCAATAATGTTATGATATAAAACATTTTTCGACCATGCAGGCAGATGTGGAGACGCGACCGATGAATACTTCGAACGGCGCGGCGATACGTGACGAGGGTGCCGCCGCGCCGTTACGCATTACGATTGACGGGCCGATCGCTTTTCTCGCCTTCAACCGGCCGGAAAAACGCAATGCGATCAGTGACGCGCTGCTGGACCGGCTGAAGCGCTTCTTCGCCGCGCCGCCCGAGGCGGTGCGCGTGGCAGTCCTGCACGGGCTGGGCGGGCATTTTTCCGCCGGACTGGACCTTTCCGAACAGGTCGCGCGCGAGCCGGCCGAGGTGATGCGGCATTCGCGCGGCTGGCATAAGGTGATGGACGAAATCCAACTCGGCGGACTGCCCGTGGTGTCGGTGCTCAACGGCGCGGTGATCGGCGGCGGGCTCGAAATCGCCGCGTCGACCCATGTGCGCATCGCCGAGCCTTCGGCCCGGTTTCAACTGCCGGAAGGCAAAAGGGGAATTTTCGTCGGGGGCGGCGCGACGGTGCGGGTCGGGCGTCTCCTCGGCGCCGACAGGCTGACGGAAATGATGCTGACCGGGCGTTCCTACGATGCCGAGGAGGGACACCGCCTGGGCCTTGCGCATTATCTCGTCGGTGACGGCGAGGGGATCGCCAAGGCCCGCGAACTCGCCATGGAGATCGCGTCCAACGCGCCGCTGGTCAACTATCTGGTCATCCAGGCCGTCTCGCGCATCGACGATATGGGGCGTGGCGACGGATTGTTCGCCGAAAGCCTCAGCGCCGCGCTGTCGCAGACCGGCGGCGATGCCAGGGAAGGCCTGCGGGCGTTTCTGGAAAAGCGCGATCCGAAATTCAAATAGCGCGGTACGGCGGGCCGCGTTCTACCCTTGCACGCGCAGAGTGTTGCGCAGCACGCCGAGCCCCTCGACCTCCAGTTCGACGACGTCGCCGTCGGTTAGGAAACGATCCAATTCCAGTCCACAGCCATTGCCCATCGTGCCGGAGCCGAAAAACTCGCCGGCATGCAGGGTCTCGTCGCGCGAGACGTAGGCGATCATGTCCTCGAAGGTGAACAACATGTCGGCCGACGATCCGCATCCCCAGACCTCGCCGTTTACCCGCGCCTGCATGGCGAGCTTGTAGGGATCGGCGAGTTCGTCCGGCGTGACGATCCACGGGCCGATCGCGTTGCCGTAGTCGAAGCTCTTGCTCTTGGTCGGTCCGAGCATGGTCTGCATTTCGGCCAGCTGGGCGTCGCGGGCGGAAAAGTCGTTGTAGATCGTGTAGCCGAAAATATGGAAGCCGGCGTCGCCGACGGGGATATCGCGGCCGGGCCTGGCGATGACGATCCCGAACTCGCACTCGAAATCCATCACCCGGCTGTAGCGCGGCCAGGCAACCACGGCGTCGGGCCCGATCACGGAAAAGCGGTTGGTCAGATAGTAGGCCGGCTGTGTGCGATAGATGTCCGGCACGGCGTCGAGCGGCTTGGCCGCCGCCGCCGCCGCCTCGTCGCCGCGGGCCATGGCCGCAAGCCGCCGCATGCCGCGCGGCGCCTGCTTGATATGGCCGGGGAAGACGGAGAAGTCGCGCATCTGTCGTGGTACGGGAAGCGGCGCGAGCAATCGGACCTGCGTCAGCGGGCGGGAATGGCGGGCGAGCAGCGCAGGGTCGACAGCCATCTCGCGGGCGTGGCCGAGCGCGGCTTCGCCGGCGTCGATCAGGTCGAGCATGGTGGCGAAGGCGGGGTCGTTGCCCGACGCCCCGGTCAGGTCGAACACTGTTTGCGAACTGGTGTCGACGTGGCCGATCCGGCGGATGGCCTGCTGCTCGAAGGTGACGAGTTTCATGTGTCGCGGTCCTTGCTGAGCGGATTGGCGCCGTAGCGGGCCGCGTCCGGGCTCATCGCAGGACTGGCCGGTTCTTGCCGCCATTGGCGTCGCGGCGGCGCAGCGCATTGTCGCGAATGTCGCTCTTGGTCAGGTAGTCGATCTGCTGAACGAGCACTTCCTCGATCAGCTTGTCGCCGACGCGCTCGTTGATGCTGTCGCGCAGCCCGTTGCGCAGTGCGACGATGTCGAGCGTATCGGTCTGCGAAAAGTCGATCTGCGGATTGGAAAACAGATAGGTGTAAAGCTGGTCGACAAGCAGCGTGTCGATCGGCAATTCGAGCTTCTTCAGCTTCTCCGGCTCGACCGTATAGACAAGCCGGGTCAGGAAATAGCCGCGCACCTCTCCCTTCTGGATGACCGGCACCGTCACGATATCGGTCTTGTAATAGTCCAGGCCTTCGAGATAGGCGCGCTCGCCGGTGTCGCCTTTGTCGCCGGTGGCGGAAAAGGCGAAGAAGATCGAGCCGATCGTGACGGCGACGATCCAGAGCGCGCCTACGACGAATTTGATCATAGGCCACCGCCCCCGCCGAAGGCTCGGGTGGAATAGGTGCCGTCGTCCTCCGAGCGCTCGATCGCGTCCTGCAGCAGCCTGGCGACCTCATTGACCGCGCTCAGATGAGCCTTGATCGCGGATTCGTTGTCGGCGAGCTTGTCGCGCAGACGCGCGATATCCGGACGATGGGCTTCCAGCGCGCCGGCACCCACGTCGCGCACGGCGCGGTTCAGGTCGTAGAGATGACGGCTCTTGCGCGCGTTCGAGGCCTTGAGGTCGAAATTGACATCGGTGCGGATGGCGGCCGTCTCGGCCTCGATCGCCTCCTCGATGCGCGCGATGATCGTGCCGAGCGAGCCCGAGCGCGGGCCGGGACCGGTCGGCGCGCTGGCAGCGATGCGCGTGCTTGGTACGGAAGTGTAGGTGTCCTGTTCGCTCACTGTCGCGCAAGCTCCCTTGTCTCAGCGCTCCGGACGCACGGGGAGACCCGTCGGGTCGGCCTCGTCCTCGAAGCCGCGCACGATCGTGCGCTGGATTTCGTCGATCAGCGCCACCGAAAGCAGGTCCTGCGTGTCGGCGGCGCGTTTTTCCTGCGTATCGGCGGCGACGCCGGCAACCGCGACGCGTTTGTCGTTGTCCATGTAGAAATCGCCAAGAATCCGGTCGGCGATGCCGATGCCGCCGCGCTTGGCCATCTCGCTTGACAGTTCCTGCGCCAGAAATGTCTTCCACATCTCGCCGGCCAGGCCTTCGCCATAAACGTTCTGGGCATCCTCGGGCAGCATGCTTTGCATGAAGGTCTGGAGCACCATGGCTTCAAAGTCGCGGAACGCCTCGGGCGCTCTGGCACCGGCGTCGGCGGCGGGCCTGCCGCGCAGGTCCGCCGCACCGCCTGTCTCGAACCCGGCCACCACCGACCTGGCGGCAGCCGCCAGGCGGGTGCGCGCGGCGGCGAGATCGGTCTGGTCGACGGCGCGGGCGACATCGAGAACGATGTCGCTGGGGGGCGAAATGGCCAAGGCGATCCTCTTCTCGAAATTCAGCTTGCTTCGTTGTCGCAGACAGAGCTTGCCGCAACCTTACTTGTCTTCTGGCGCGCGCCCGAGCATGCGCTCGACGCTTTCCAACCCGTCGCGCTCCTCGCGGGTGCGCTCCTCCCTCGTGACGGCGACCCGGCGGTCGCGATCGAGCAGACGGCAGCGCGCGGTCTCGACGGCGATTTTTGCCGCTTCGGCTTCCGCCGCGGTCAGGGCGCGGTCGCGATCCTCGAAGGCGCGGGCGATGCTGCGCTCGTAAAGTTCGGGAAACAGGGCGGAAAGCGAGTCGGCGCCGTCCTTGCGCGCGGCGACTTCGCTCGCTCTGGCTTCCGCCTCGTGCGCATCGCGCAGATGACCGGCGCGCTGGGTTTCGTGCAGGGCCCTCAACTGGTTCTGGACCTTGAGCAGGCGGGCGAGACGTCGGCTCTTTTCCATCGCTAGCGCCCGATCGTGATCGGCACGAACCCGTCCGCGAACAGGCGCAGTAGCGGTCCGATGCCGAGATAGAGCAGCAGGATACCGCCGGCCAGCACGAAGGGCAGCGAGATGAAGTAGATCGGTATCTGCGGCGTGAGCTTGTTGACGAAGCCGATCGCCAGATTGACGATGATGCCGTAGGCGATGAACGGGCTGCCAAGCTGGACCATGACCAGAAACGCTTCGGACAGGACGTCGACCATGTCGGTGAGGGCGGACCGGGGGTTGAACAACAGGTTCGGCGGGGCGACCTCGTAGGAATTGACCAGGGCCTTGATGATCTCGTGGTGGAAATTGAAGATGAACAGCAAAAGCAGGGCCGAAAGCGTGATCAGATTGGTGACGGCGGCCTGCGGTTCGGCCTCTTCGATGCCAGAGGCGACCATGTTGCCGTAGCCCGACATCATGGCGATGGCGGAGCCGATGAACTGCAGCGCGAGGATGTAGAACCGGGTCACCAGCCCGATCAGCGCGCCGGTCAGCAGTTCCGACACGACCATCGGCGCCAGAACGTCCGGCGCGCGGCTGGCATAAGGCAGCAGGCTGTCCCAGAGATGGATCAACAGCGCGAAGGTCACAGCGATCGCGACGAACAGCCGGATCTGCATGGGCACGCGCACGCTCGACAGACCCGGCATCAGCATGAAACAGGCGCCGATGCGGCAGAAGGCCAGAAACGCCGTGATGACGATCTGGTCGCTGATCACGACAACGCGCCGAGTACCTTGATCTCGACGCCCTTGGCGATCTCGACATGCGACAGGACGGGCAGCGTCGAGAACAGGCGTTCGATGATCATGCGCACATAGGGCCGGGCGTCCGGCGCGGTGACCAGCGCGAAGCGCTCGCCGGCGTCGAAATGCTGGCGGATCACCTTGCTTGCCTCTTGGCCGAATTCCTCCAGCAGGCGGGGGTCGATGTCGAATTCGCGCACCTCGCCCTTCTGGTCGCGCTTGAGCGCCTGGTGGAAGGCGAGGTCCCAGCGATTGCCGAGCCGCAGCACCTTCAGCGTGCCGGCTTCGGAGAGGTCGCCGCAGATCTGCTGCGACATGCGGATGCGCACATGTTCGACGATCTGTTCGGTGCGCCGCACGTGTGGTGCGATCTCGGCGATCGCCTCGATAATCAGGTGCAGGTTGCGGATCGAGACGCGCTCGGCGAGCAAGAGCTTCAACACCGCCTGCAGGCCCGGATAGGAGATGTGGCTGGTGCAGATTTCCTCGGCGAGCTTCTTGTATTCAGGGTCGAGGCGCTCGATCAGCGTCTTCATGTCCTTGTAGGACAGAAGCTGCGGCAGGTTGTTGCGGATCACCTCGGAGAGATGGGTGAGCAAGACCGAGAGATTGTCGGCGATCGCGAAATTGTCGCGTTTCAGCTCCTCCGAGAAGGTTTCGGGGACGGAATAGGCGCGCATGCCGAAGGCCGGCTCGCGCACTTCTTCGCCGGGCATGTCCGGCGGCTCGTTGCCGCCCAGAAGCACCATCACCTCGCCCACGCGCATCTGATGTTCGGCCACAACAGTGCCGTGAATCTTGATCTGGTAACTCTTCGGCGGGATGGCGAAATCGTCAGTCAGGCGCACTTCCGGCACCACGAAACCATAGTCGAGGGCGAATTTCTTGCGCATCTTGCCCATGCGGAAGGCGAGTTCCTGATGCGAGGCGAGCAAGCGGGCGGACAGCTGCTTGCCGATCAGGAGTTCGATTTCGGGCGTTCTCAGCGACGATCTGATGGAGTTCTTGTCCTCCGCCTCGATCGCGTCCTGGCGCTGCTTTTCGTCCTCGGCCTCGGCGGCGGCGCGGCGGTTCTGGCGCAGCGGGATGGCATAGCCGACGCCGGCCATCACCATGGCCAGCCCGACGAAGGGCAGGAAGGGAAGTCCGGGCAGGAAAGCCAGAACCGCCAGCAGCAGGGCCGCGACCTGGAGGGCGCGCGGATAGGCGGTGAGCTGGCCGAACACGGCCTGGTTGGCGGACCCGCGCGTGCCGCCCTTGGAGACCAGAAGGCCGGCGGCCAGCGAGACGATCAGCGCCGGAATCTGGGTCACCAAGCCGTCGCCGACCGACAGCTTGACGAACACGTCGGCGGCCTGGCCAAGATTCATGTCGTGGCGGCCATAGCCGATCGCCACGCCACCGACGATGTTGACCCCGGTGATGATCAGGCCGGCGATCGCGTCGCCGCGGACGAATTTCGAGGCGCCGTCCATGGAGCCGAAAAACGAGCTTTCCTCCTCGAGCTCGCGCCGGCGTGCCTGGGCTTCCTTGTCGTTGATCATGCCGGCGGAAAGGTCGGCGTCGATCGACATCTGCTTGCCGGGGATGGCGTCGAGGGTGAAGCGGGCGCCGACCTCGGCGATGCGGGTGGCGCCCTTGGTGATGACGATGAAGTTCACCACGATCAGGATCAGGAACACGATCAGCCCGATGACGAAATCGCCGGCCATGACCAGGTTGGAAAAGCCGCCGATCACGTAGCCGGCCGCGTTGGTGCCCTCGTTGCCGTGGGCGAGGATGACGCGTGTGGTGGCGATGTTGAGCGCCAGCCGCAGCATGGTGGCGATCAGCAGGATCGTCGGGAAAGACGAAAAATCGAGCGGCCGCTGGATCCACAGCGCCACCATCAGGATCAGGACCGAGATGGCGATCGAAAACGCCAGCCCGATATCGATCATGAAGGAGGGGATCGGCAGGAACAAGACCGACAGGATGGTGATGATGCCGATCGCGAAGAAGACGTCGCGGCCGTTGCGGGCGGAGGCCGCCGGGACGGGCGTGTATGTGGTCGGGCCTGCCGCCATGTCTGTCTGCAATCTCCGCGCCTGATTTGAAGGTCGCAGACTAGGACCCCAAGCTTGCGCGAGGATGAGTTTTGCGGCGCGGCCGGCCGCTGGCGTGACGGCCGGCCGCGTGGGTTCTACTGCTCAGTCGCAATCCGCGTGAAGACGCCGTCGCGATAAGCGTCGAGATGTTCGATGCGCACCGCGTTCGCCGCCCCGTCGGTCATCTCGAACGTGACCTTGGACACGGAACCCCTCGGCTGGTTCTCGTTGAAGGGCTCGATGATGAAACTGTCTTCCTCCCAGGGCGTCATCGTAAAGGCGGTATCGGCGGGACCGACGGCAAGTCGAAGACTGCCTTCGTGCACGGTGATGGTGGCCGCTCCGTAATAGGCGTTTTCATAGGTGCCCCGATAGGTTTCCAGCGGCCGGGACGCGCGCGCGTCGGCGGACGCTTTCCGGCCGGCCAGTTCGCCCGCCGGCGCCGTCAGCGGTGCCAGTCGCGACCGATACCCCTCGAACCAGTCGCGCTTCACCTCGCCGAATTCGGCCATGTCGGCGAAGCTTGCGGCAATCGCCTCGGCCGCGCCGACGGGCGGGGCGTTGGTCAGCACCACGATGCCGAGATCGAGCCCGGGAACCAGCGTGAAGGCGCTGGCGGTGCCCAGTGCGAAGGCACCCGAATGACTGAAGACGACGCGACCGGACGCGCGCACGCCGACATTGAAGCCGAAGCCGTACTGTCCGGCGCGCGCGTCGAGCGCATGCCGGGGCGACGGCAGGATCTGGGGGCTGACGGCCGGCATCAGCGCGTCCGGCGCAATGATCTCTGTGCCTTCGAACATGCCGCCACCGAGCACCATGGTCATCCATTTGGCCATGTCGTTGGCGCTCGAGCTGACACCGCCGGCGGGGGATTGCGGATCCGGCTGGCGCAGGTCGGCGACCTCGTACCCGTCGGGGCCGGGGATGTGCGAGGCAGCGCGATTGGTCCGGGCCATATAGTCGCTGTAAAGCGAACTGGTCGCCGACATGCCCAGCGGGCGGTAGATCGCCTCCGCCGAGAGCTCTTCCCAGGTGCTGCCGGCGGCGACGGCCACGGCTTCGGCCGCCGCCGTCAGGCCGAAATTCGTGTAGGCGTAGCTGTCGCGGAATGCGGCCTGCGGCAGCAAATGGAGGCGTTCCAGGACGGTCTTGCGGCCATAGCCGATGTCTTCCAGGTCGTCGCCGGCGTGATCGGGCAGGCCCGAGCGATGCGCGTAGAGATCGCCGATCGTGACATGTGCGGACACCCAGGGATCGGCCAGCCGGAACCAGGGCAGGTGCGCCTGGACCGGCGTGTTCCAGCCGACCACGCCGCGCGAGACCTGATGCGCGACGACGGTCGCGCCGATCGGCTTTGACACCGAAGCGAGCAGAAATACCGTATCGGCGTCGACCGGTTCGTCGCCTGCGCGCGAGCGCACGCCGAAACCCTTGGCGTAAACAGTCTCGCCCGCGTGCACCACTGCGATCGCCAGGCCGGGAACGGCCGAGCGGCGCAGGATGTCGGCGGCCAGGTCGTCAAGCCCGGCTATGGCGGCGTCGATCTGCGCCTGGGTGGTCTCGGTCGCGACCTCCTGGGCGGGCGAGGGCATGGGTTGCGAGCGTATCGCGTCGTCCTGCTCAGCCTGTGCCGGAGCTGGCAGAAGAGCGAGCGCGGCGGCGAGCCCCGCAGCGCGGATCGCGATGGTTTTGAGCATCAACACGAATTTCCTTTCTGTCGAACGGCAGACGCCGCAATGGGCAAGGACGCGGGCCCGCGAGCGGGCAGGCTCAGCGTTACGCGCCGTGTCGGCCCTGGCGGACGGATCGCGGCGCGATCAGAAACCGCCCTGGATGCGCTGGAATATCACGTTGGTGAAGGAGGAAATCTGCGCGCCCACGAACGGTCCGGAAAACGCGACTGCAAGCAGGATGGCGATGATTTTCGGGACGAAGGTGAGCGTGATTTCCTGGATCTGCGTCAGCGCCTGCACCAGCGCGATCGAGACGCCGACCAGCATGGCCACGATCACGGCCGGTCCGGACGCCATCAGCACCGTCCAGATGGCGAATTGCACGATATCGAGAGCGTCGGCTTCGTTCATGGGTTTTCGAATCCGCCGGCCGAAAGAAGACGTCGAGCTATGGATGCACCCTAGCTGATTGTCATGCCGGGTTCGACGGGAAATTCGGTTCCATCCGCCAATACGGCGATCAGACCGGCGCTGCCGATACGCACTTCAGCGACTTTTCCCGACACCGCCCCATCGGCCGAAGTGACGGTCCGCCCGATGATGGCATCGGCCTGGCCGAGCAGCGAAACCTGCATGAGCTGGTCGATCTTGCTGTTGGTCTGCACGGTCTGCTCGACCTGCGAGAACGTCGCCAATTGTGCGACATAGTCGGTCGATTCCATCGGCTTGGTCGGATCCTGGTTCTTCATCTGCGTGACGAGCAGCTTCAGGAAGGAGTCGTAATCGACCATGTTGGAGCGTTTGGTGTCGGATTGCGGTGCCGTGGTCGGCGGTGCGGATGTCGCGCTGGTTACGGTCATGATGCAAGCGCCTCCAGCGCCAGGTTTTCGATCGGTTTGCGGGCGGTATCGCTTTCGGCCAGAACGGCCTCCTCGAGCCGAAACAGGCCGCGCAGCATCTTCAACGCCTCATAGGTGTGTTCCTCGGCGACCAGCCTGTCGACCTGTTTCAGCGTCGCGCGGATCTGTTCGCTGGTGAAACTGGCCAGAAGCAGCGGCAGCGACCGGCGGAACATGTCGCGCGCATCGGCTGAATCGTTCGGATTCATCAGGATGACCTGGATAATGAAATAAAGCTGGCGAAGCGGTGTCGAGGCGTTTTCGGGCAGCATGACGTGATTTTCGAGCAGAAACTGCACATCGTTGAGGAATTCGATCGAAGTCTTGCGATCGACCTTCACCACGGCACCGTTGATGTAGATCTTCTCGTTCGCCTTGAGCGAAATCCGCAGCTTGCCCTTCATTGAATGCCGTCCCTGATGATCTGGGAGACCTCGATCAGGCCGTCGAAATTGTCCGATTCGCCCTGCCGGATCGATTCGGCCTCGCGCAGCAGCCACAGGCCGATGGAAATCAGATTGGCGCGCAACTCGGAGGGCAGGCCATTTTCGGGACTGCCGAGATCCTCCACGAAAGCCGTCCACAGCCGGTTGAGGAAATGCACCGCCTCGACCGCCTGCATCGAGCCGGCTCCCGCATCGCGCGCCGCCACCAAAAGATCGATGGACCGGGTCAGCAATTGCCGCTCGCGGTCCTTCGCATCGGCAGCCGAGTCGGATTGGATGTCGGCGTATGAAAACTGATACATCTGCTTTCCGTGTTCACTTTCTGCCGTCGTGGCGCCGCATTAGGACAACAGCCTCGTCAGGCTCAATTGCTGGATGCGCGCTGTCAGCGCGTAGGAGGTTTCGATCTGGGTGATCAGCGCGTTGACGCGGGTCGCCGCCTCGAACGGGTCCACGCCTTGCATATCGTTCAGGAAGCCGTTGAAGATGTCGACCTGCATGGAGAGGCGCTCGCTGGCGTTCTCGATCCTCTGTTCGGTGAAGCCGGTCGCGGCCTGGACCTGGGCGATGTCTCCCATCGCTTCGGTGACCAGGTGTGACGCGGTCTTGGCGACGGCCTCCAGGGCGCCTTCGTTCAGGGCGCTCGAAAAGAGATCGTCGACGATCGCGGCGGCCATGGCGAGTTTGCGTATTCCGTCGATATTGGCGCTGACGGAGGTTTCCACGGTCTCGTTGAGCGATATGCGCGTCGAGATCCCCCGATCGGTGGCGTTCGACCAGTTTGTCTCCCAGCCCGCGCCGAGAAATTCCGCCGCGGCCGGACCGTCCAGGAAGGCCGTGATGGCCGGGCCGTCGATGGCGACGGCGGCCGGGTCGCTCTGGGCGAAGCCGAAATGCGCCAGGAATGCCGCGTCGAACGCGGTCTTGGCGGCGGAGGGCGGATCGGCCCGATAGTCGGCCAGCGGCCGCACGTCGGTGTTGACCCCGGCAAACAGATGCTCGCCGTTGAAGCTGGAATTGACGATGCCGGTGAGCGCTTCGCCCATGACCCGGCCCGCCTGCCGGGTGGTGGCCGGATCGGAGTCGCCCGATATGGCCGCGGTCAGCGCAGACAGGAAGGTCGAGCCCGCTTCCGATATCCGGCTCAGCGAGTCCTGCGTCGCGGCGAGGCGGGAGGCCACCAACGTGTTGGAATCGACGATCGTCTGGAGCCGACCGACGTCGCGCGCCAGCGATACGGCCTGTCCGGTGCGGATACCGAGCGCCAGGCCGACATCGGCCACCTTGCCCGACTGCGCTTCCTTCTGGCCGCTGACGAGTTCACTCTGCATGCGCAACAGCGAGTGCCTGAGCGCCTGGGAAATTGCCTGAGAGGAGACGTAGGAGACTTTCACGACTGTTTCACACCGTTTCCAGGAGCGTCGCCATCATCTGGTCGACGGTGCGGATCAGCCTGGCCGACGCCTCATAGGCGTGTTCGAGATCGAGAAGAAGCGACATCTCGACATCAATATTGACCCCGGTTTCGTTCGACAGCGCTTCGGCGGTGCGTATCTTGAGGGCGCTCGTCGTCAGTTCGGCGTTGAACGCGGTCTGGCGGCTTGCCTCGATCCAGCCGATCGAGGCGCTGGAAAATTCCGTGACGCTGATATTGGTGGCAAGCTTTGCGGCCGGGTCGAAGGCGATCGGAGCAGTGAGGCGGTCGCCATAGTCGATCAGGAGGTCGGCGTAAGACGCGCCGCCCGGATTGGCGACATAGGCTGCTCCGTTAGCTCCGCCGTCGCGCAGCAGGGCGGGATTGCCGCCGGCATCGGAATCAAACGCCGGATTGATGGAAATCGAACTGGCCAGTCCTGTGCTGGTTGTTGCCGCCGGCGGCAGGGCCGGGCCGCCCGCCCAGGTGAACAGGCCGGCCAGCGGGGGAGCGCCGCCGCCTGTTCGGTCGGTCTCGGCAAAAGCGGTTATGGCGCCGCGTGCGATCTCGTCGAGTTGCGTCTGCAGGGTTGTGGCGACCTCGTCGCGCAGGGCCACGAAGCTGGCGAGCCGACCCGACACGGCGCCGTTCTTGCCGGGGGATAGCGGTATGCCGTCTATGTAAACGGATTTGCCGGCTATGCCCGGCGCATAGGCCGCGGTGCTCTCGAAGGAGACCGCGCGCGGCCTGGTCTCGAACAAGGTGGAGCCGTCCGCGGTGGTGATGACCATGTCGTCATTGGCGCGTGAAAAGGTCGAGACGGGGATCTGGTCGGAGATCTGCTTGAGGATCGCCTCGCGCTGGTCGAGCGCGTCGGAGGCGTCGCGCCCGCTCGCGCGCGCGGCGATCACCGATTTGTTGGCGACTTCGAAATCGGCAAGCAGCCGGTTGAGATCGTTGACCGCAATCCCGATTTCCACGTCCATATTGGTACGGAACGTCTGGATCTGCGCGCTGCCGTTGTTGAGCGAGCGGACGAACTGGCGCCCGGCGTCGAGCGCGCCTTCGGCGACCGTGGCGCTCGAAGGCGTGGTCGCGTAGAGTTGCAGGGCCTCCTGCAGCCTGCCGAGAGCGGTCGCGGGGGAGGCGGCGTTGTCGGCCCCGTTGACCGATATCGCGAGGGTGTCGAGGCCGGCAAGCAACTGTTTTTGCGCTTCCCATGACGACGAGGCGTTGAGATTTTGCCAGAAAAGCCCCTCGGCCGCCGCACGCCGGATTTCGGCGACGCGAACGCCGGGCGCGTCGCTCGACAGAACGGCGGAGCGACGCGAATAGTCGGGATTGGAGGCATTGGTGACGTTTTGCGAGACGATGCTGGTTCGCCGCGCTGTCGTCAGCAGCGCGTTCTGTGCGATTCCGAGGGCGGTCGTCAGCGACATTCCAAAGCTCTTTCCGACAAAGACACGCCAGACTACCTCTTCAGATTAACCAAGATGTCCATCAACTCGGAGCCGGTTTGGAAAACCTTCGAATTGGCGGTGTAGCTGCGCTGCGATTCGATCATCGCCGTCAGTTCCTCGCCAATATCGACATTGGAGGCCTCGAGCGCGCCCGAGCGTACGGACCCGAACCCACCTTCGCCGGCAAAACCGAGAAAGACATCACCCGACGACGTGCTCTGGCTGTAGACATTGCCGCTTTCGACATTCAATTCGTCGGGACTGCGGACATTGGCCAGCGGGATCCGGTAGAGTTCCTGCAACGTGCCGTTTTCGTACTGGGCATAGACCGTGCCGTCGCCGTCGATCTTGATTTCCTTCATGGCGCTGGCGGCGCTGCCGTTGACGTTGGAGTCGCCGGGAATGTAGCCGGCCGACAACTGGGTCATCGTGGAAAAATCGAGATCGAGCGTTTCGCCGCCCGGGATCGGAATCTGGATGTCCTTTGCGCTTGCCGTGGCAAGCTGGCCGGTTGTGCCGTCGAAGGTGACGGTCTCGGTCGCCAGCGGACCCGTGGCGTATGGAAAGCCGGTCGTCGGTGCGCCGTCGGCCTGGTTGTAGACAGCGATTTCCCACTCGTTCGCCGTCGTCTTGGAGAAATAGATATCGAGCAGGACCTCGCCGCCGAGACTGTCATAGGTGACCATCGAGGTCTTGTTGGTGAATGTCGCGCCGGGCGCGTTGGTGGAGGGGAGGTCGGCGGCGGGCACGACGGCGGCACTGGCCGGCAGATTGGCGGAAAAGCGCCCGAAGGTCGTCGGGATGGCGGTCAGCGCCTGCTGAAGCACCTGGATCGGTTCGAGCCCGGCGAAGGAGTTGCTGACCGGGGTCGGCGCGCCGTTTTCGAAACTGTAGCCCATCAGATAGAAGCCGGCGGCGTTGACCAGTCGGCCCTCGTCGTCGGGCACGAAGGAGCCGGCGCGTGTCAGGAAGGGCTGGCCTGCGGTGTCCTGCACAACGAAGAATCCGTTGCCGTAAAGGGCCAGGTCCGTTGCCGACGGCGTGTACTGGATGACGCCCTGGCGCGAGACGGCCGAGCGCACGTTCGACACCACGCCGCCGGAGGAATAGCTGCCCTCGCCGCTGGAGATCACCAGGGTGGAGAACTCCGTCATCGACTTCTTGTAGCCATTGGTGTTGGCGTTGGCGATGTTGTCGGCGACGGTGCCGAGCCGGTTGGACTGGCCCTGCATGCCGGATACGCCGGTCCGCATCATCCCGTAAAGGCTCATTGCAATTTCTCCTCGTCGTCAGCACCGCTACCTGACAGGCTATCGTTTCTGACTTGCGCGAAACTGTCTTTGACGCCCGCTCGACCGCCGCCGCTCATGGGAGCCGGGATTTCCGCCGGTGGCGGAAAAGGACGGAGGCATCACACGTTCAGCCGGTATCCAAGAAAACGCTTTGAATCGATGGGATCGGTGCCGATCCGCTCACGCAACTTCTTGCGCAGCTTGCTGACATGGCTTTCGACGACGTTTTCCTCGACTTCGTCGTCGAAAATCCCGTAAATCGCATTGAAAAGCTGCGTTTTCGTCACACGTCGCCCGCGATTGCTGGCGAGATATTCCAAAATGCGACGTTCGCGGCGCGGCAATGGCAGCGGCGTGCCGTCGATCTCGGGATCCTTGCCGTCGGTGTAGATGCGCAGCTTGCCGATCTCGGTATAGGACGCCTCGTCCTGAGCGCGCCGGCGGATCGCCGCGATCCTGGCCAGGATTTCACGAATATGCACCGGCTTGCGAACGACGTCGTCGACGCCGAGCTCGAACAGCCGCAACGTGTTTTCCAGTGAATGGTGGTCGCTGAGCGCGATCACCGGTGCCCCGGAGCGTTCGCGCAAAGCACGTGGTGAGACAGGATGGCTGTCGCATTCGCCGATCAGAAAGGCTCCGACCGCCTTGAGGTCGTCCTCGGCCGCCGTCGATACCCATTCGCCAAACTCGCTGGCACAAAAGCCGGCGCTCGGGACACCCTCTCTGCCGAAAAGCGAAGAATATCCCTCTTTTACTCGGTCACGCTCATCCACAATCACAATCATCGGCCCGCCCTCCGAATCAGTTTCATGGTTCGCCGGACAAAGGCGTAACCGGTGGCGGGAATCACCGGCAACTGTGATTTCTTGTATGTATCAATTTGGGATTCAGGCGCTGATGATCCGCAGCTTGTCCACAGCTTGTCCACAGTCGTGTCAGGTATCTTTCGGGCCGGAATCCCCGAATTGACTGCAGCTATTGGTTGCAGAAGGCGCGCGCGTTCGTTGTCCAGCGACCGAAGCCGGTTGCAACCATGTTGTGGATCACACGGCACACATAACGCTTCTGCGCCGGATCGTTGTCGGGGCCGGCATGATACCGCGCCACGGCCATCGACCAGCTCGCGTGGCGCTTTTTCAGCTCGGCCAGAAAGCGCGCGGCGTAGTCGACGTTGCGGCGCGGGTCGAGCATGTCGGCCACGCCGGTGAAGCGGTCGCGATGGTAATGATGATTGATCTGCATGCAGCCGAGATCGATCAGCTTGGCGCCCCCCGATCGCGCCTCGGTGAAAACCCGGATCGCTTCGGCCTTGTCGCGGGCGAAGACCGCGCGTCCCTCTATGTTCAGTGCGAAGGGTTGAAGGCTTCCCTTGCGTCCCGTCTCCGTCAGACCCACAGCATATAGTATTCCGGCTGGTACGCCGTATCGTTCGGCCGCGCGCAGGATCTCACCCTCGCAGGGGTTCGCGACTGCGGGTTCAGATGTAAATGCCGCCAGAAGCAGAACCGGAATCGCCAGGACGCGCATCCGCATTCGAACCTCCTTCCTGCCTGTCGCGTCGAGACTGATCACCCGTGTGGGAACGGTTTCCGTCCTGTTCCCGCGCGCCCGGCGAAAACCCTGGCGAGCCGTTTCCGTCGCGCGCCGCCAGACCCGACTGGGCCGGCTGGGCGGCAGCGGGCTGCTGGACGATCGACACCTCGTCGACCTTGAAACCCAGGCCCCGCAACGAGGTCGTCAGGGCGTCGCGCTCGGCCGACAGGCGCTGAAACGCCTCGGCATTGTCGACACGGATTTCTACCGTGAGTTGTTCTCCCTGCGTGCGCAGGCGCGCGTTCACCGTCCCCAGGGATATCGGCTGAAGCTGAATCGTGAGGTCGCGGACCGGGGCCTGCCTATTGACTCCGGGCGTATCTGAGGGAAGCGCGGCGGCACGCGCAAATTCGCTCATCGTGCGGTCTGCGGCGATGGATTTCGCCAGTGCGGACACGGTTTCGCCCGACTGGGCGGGGCCGAGGCCGATGTGACTGGCGTCTGCGAGCACCTTGACCCTGATCGGCAGCGGGTCGACAGGCTCGCCGGCGACCGGCGGGGGCGTCCGATGCGTCGTGCCGGGCTCCTGCGCCGTTATGCGTGGCTGGTCGTTTGGCGTCGTTTCTTCTTCCATGGGAGCGGTCTGCGCTGCCACGGCGCGCAATTGCGCCGCGTCCGGCTTGCGGTCGTTGCCGGTGTCGGCCACGCGGGCCGTTGCGGCCGGGCCGCCGCCAACTGCGCGACGCGGGGCTTCGGCCGGCGCCAGCGGCAGAACCGCGGCTGTGACGGCCGCCGTTGCCGCCGTTGCCGCCGCCGCCTCGGTCTCGTCGCCGGAGGGTTGGTTTTCCTCCTCCTGTCCATCGCGCGTCACGGCGCTGTTTTCGCCTTCGCCTTCGCCTGCCGTCCGCAGGGAGAGGCCCGGATGACGCAGCAGGACGAACTGACCTTCCAAAGGTACCGGCGGACGCTGGCGGCGCGCGGCCCCGTCCGCCTGTGCCGCCGGTGCCGGTTGCCGCTCTTCCATGGCGGTGTCGTCCTTGTCTTCGGGGCGGTCGGTTCCGTCCCGGGGCTCCGAATGTTTGTTCTGCCCGCGTTGCAGAATGCCGGAGAAGGCGTCGTTTGTCGGGTCCCCATCACGGCGCTCAAGGCGCGCATTGGCCAGGGGCAGGGCGGTGGCCAGTCCGGAGATTTCTGTCACGGGCGTTCCACCTCTTGTTGTTCTTCCAGCATGCGGTCGATGGCCTCGAGTTGCTTTTGCACCGCGGTGACGAGTTCGGACCCGCGCCTATGGATATCGTCGTCCTCGCCGGACGCGATCGAGTTTTCAATCGCTCTCCCCCCGGGCACGTTCGCGAGGGACGGAGCCGGTTCGGCGGGGGCTTCCGGCCGCGGCGCGATGGCCGCCTCGACGGGTGCCTCGGCCGCTGCTCCGGTCTGGGGTTCCATGGTGGCGGTTTCTACCTCCGGCGCCGGCGCCGCCGGCGGGGTCAGCATCTCGGCCGCGATCGCGCGCGCGGCCTGGAAAAGGCGTCTGTCGCGCGGCGACAAGGCGGCCGGATCGACTTTCTCGAGCGTTGCGGCGACTTCACGGGCGTTTTCGGAGGTGATGGAGGCAAGCGCGGCGTAGAGCGCGGCGCGCGGGTCTTCCGGCTCGTTGGTCTTGCGGGCCACCTCGCGCGCCCTGGCCGAGGCGAAGGCCGACCGTTCGGTCTGTCCCTTGATGGTGCTGCGACGGGCGAGCCGCAGATAGATCGCCTCCTGCTGGGCCGGGCGCATCAGCGACACGATGCGCTCGATCTCCCGCGTGCCGATGCGGTCGTGAAAGGCGACGAGACCCTCGACGAAGGCGTCGGCGAATTCACTCGCATAGGGCGAGCGCAGGAAGCGGCGCGTATATTGCTCGGCCACCGTCATGAAGCGCTCGGGCTGGTTGAGCGTGATGCAGGCCGGCAACGAGCGCCGCAGCGCGGCCTCCTCGACCAGCGTGCCGGGCGCGAGCAGCCTGGCCTGGTCCATGAAACCGAGCGCCGTGCCCGGCTGGCTGAGCGCGACGATCGAGCCCTTGACCAGCGCCAGATAGGCGCCGACTTCGGGCTCGAGCGCCATCGGATCGATTTCGGCGAGCGCCTGGGCCGCCTTCGGCAACTGGCCGCGCATATAGGCCAGAATGCCCAGCCCGAGCGCGCGATCGGCGCCGGCCGGCATGGTGCGCGACAGCACCACGTCGAGCGTTGCCGGATTGCCACCGCTCATCGCGTAGACCATCAGCGCGGTGAAGTTGCGGCGGTCTTCGAATTCCTCCCGGGTCACGGTACGGAAACGCGCGTCGGTGAGTTCGAGCAGCTTGCGCTGCATGGGAAGGGCGGCATGGTCGCCCCGGGCCAGGCGGTCCTGCACCAGTTGCAGCGACCGGACCACCTTGAACGGCGCCATCGCAGCGCCTTGCGCGGCCGCGGAGACGGGCGCCGCAATCAGCGCGCCGAGCAGAACAAGGCGCGCGATCACCCTTTCGTCTCCAGCACGATTTCGATGCGCCGGTTTCGGTCATCGAGCGGATTGTCCGGCACTTTGAGCTGGCGATCGGCATAGCCGGTGACTTCGCGGATACGCTGTTCGTCCAGGCCGCCGCGTACCAGCATGTAATAGGCGGAATGGGCGCGGGCGGTCGAAAGCCGCCAATTGTCATAATCCTTGCTGCGGAACGGCCTGCCGTCGGTGTGGCCGTTGATCGTGATCGCGCCCTTGTGGCTGCCGAGTACGGTGGCGACCTTCTCCATCGCCAGGACGAGGTCGCGGCGCGGAACGGCGGAGCCGATCTCGTACATGCCGTAGTCGAGCTGGTCGGTCAGCGACACCATCACGCCGCGCTCCGTCGGGGTCACCGAAATGCCGTCGTAGATCTTCTCGCCGGTGCCGAACGCCCTGGCCAGTTCCTCGCTGATCGCCTCGGCTTCGGCCAGCGCGGCGGCGTCGGGCTTTTCGGCTTCGGCCTTGCCGTCCCGGTCGTCCTCGCCGGCCGCCTCGGCCTGCGCGCCGGCACGGTCCGTTTCGTCCGGTTTCTGCTCGACCGTGGGCGCGAACGGATCGTCCTCGAAATCGTCGTGCCTGATGCCTGCGCGCGGGTCGGCGCCTTCGGCGGCGGCTTCGACCTGGGGCGTTTCGAACAGGTCCGGCTCGCCGGGCTCGTCCTGTTCGACCTGCTTGGACCAGAAATCGGGCGCGAACGGATCGCGATAGGATTCGCCGCCCGAGGCGCCGGTGGCCGCGCCGGCCGTATCGGCGCCGCCGTCGCCCTTGGCACTCAGGTTCTGCAGCTCGCCGGATTCAGCGGCGATTTCGGCCAGAACGGCGTAGGGATCGGAAAACAGATGCTCGTCGGACGCGGATTCCATGCTGTCGCCGGCCCTGGCGCTGCGTTCGGTGCCGGCGCCGTTTTCCGAATTCCCTTCCGATTTGGTGGATTTGTCGGACTCCTCGGTGCTGTCGGACCCCTGTTCGTTCTGTGGGCCGGAGCCGGCCTCGTCGAGGCCGCGCCGGCTCGAATTGCGGTCGACCAGCTTGATCGGGTTGAAATAGCTGGCGACCGATACTTTGGTTTCCTCATTGGCGGCGTTGATCAGCCACATCACGAGGAAGAAGCACATCAACGCGGTCATGAAATCGGCAAAGGCGATTTTCCAAACCCCACCGTGATGGGCGTCGTGATCGTCGCCACGGCTGTGCTTGACGATGATGATCTCGTGGGGATGGTCGGATTTGTCGGTGGTCATGCCAGCACCTTTGCGGCCGAGACCGACCATTCGGAAAGCCGCGTCTCGTAGACGCTGCCGTCGAGGTCGACGGAAAGGTCGAGCCCGTTCGATTCGGTGAATTCCAGCAGGGCGGCCTGCTCGCCGAGCGCCGTCTCGAGCGCCTGGTAGAGCGACATCGGTCCGTGAACCCGGATTTTGGCCGTTTCGGTGTCGCGGATCGCGGCGCTGATGATTTCAGCCAGCCGCGCCACCGAACGGTGTTGCAGATCCTCGGCCAGAACCGGCCCCAAGACACGCGACACCACCTCGGCGGTCAGATCCAGCAAGCGTTTTTCGGTGGCCTCGAAACGGTCCCGGATCGCAGTGCCCAGTTGCTCGCCGATGCCGGCCTGAAGGGCCGCGACCTCAGCGGCGTGCCTGTCCCGCTCGGCTTCCAGCGCCGCGGCATGGTCGGCCTGCAATCGCGCCGTGGTGTCAGCAACCGCCTTTCTGACCGCGTCGTCCACCGCCTCGGCGACCAGAGCGTCGATGTCCGGCTGGTCCGGTTCGGGCGCGGCCGGTTGCATACCGAGCGGCAGGTCGAACTCCGGCATGGAAGCCTCGAAAGGCGCGGGATCGTTGCGTTTGCCGAAGTCGACCAGCATATCGGCGAGCGACAGGTTCGCCATCAGCTCGCCATCGCCTCGCCGACGCCCTCGCCTTGAGTCCATTTACGCAGGATCGCCGCGGTGCGTTCCTCGTTGAGATCGACCATCTGCGCGAGGCGTTCCTGCGGCGCGGGCCGCAGGCGCATCTTCAGCTCTTCCATGACGTCCTTTTCGTTGGCCGCCATTTCGGCCAGCGGATCGGGCAGGGCGATGTTGTCGAGCGGCGAACCGAGGGCAAGCTGCAGATCCTCGAAATCCGGTCCTTCGGCTTCCTCCTTCTTGGTCAGCATACCGGCGAGCGGACGCAGGCCGAACCAGGATACCAGGAAGGCGACGACGATGAAGGCAAGTGCATTCACCATCGAACCGGTATAGTGCGCGGCAATCTCCAGATAGCCAGGGGCCGCGGCGGCTTCCGCCTCCATGGCGTCGACGAAGGAGAGGGCGGTGACGTTTATCTTGTCGCCGCGTTCCTCGTCGAGGCCGGCTGCCGTCGACACAACCTGCTGGATTTCGGCAACCCGCGCCTCGACCATTTCCGGGGTCGCGCCCTCGCCGAGCACGGCGGCCAGTCGTTCGCGATTGACCACGACGGCGATCGAGAGCCGCGAGATCGAGTACCCGTTGCTGACCGTGGCTATGCGCTTGGAGTTCAGTTCGTAATTGGTGATCTCCTCCTTGCGCTCGCGCTCCTCGACCGATTGCGGGGTCGCCGCGCCGCCAGCGTCTTCGTCGGGCAGGTTTTGTTCGACGGAAGCCGGGGCGGCGGCAGTGCTCTTGTTGGAGTTGTCGTTTTCGCGGATGACCTGGATTGAGCGTTCGACCCGTGAATCGGGGTCGAAGATGGTTTCCTCGATCTGGCGGCTGTCGGTGTTGACCACCGCCTTGACGCTGGCGCGGAAGTTCTCGTGGCCGAGATAGGGCGACAGTGCGCGATAGATGTTGTCGGAAATCTGGCTTTCGACCGTCCTTTGGATGGAGATCGACTGGTTGAGGGAACTGGTGGTCGGATCCTCGCCGGCCGCCAGCAGCGAGCCGTCCGCGTCGAGGACGGTCACATTGTCGGCGGTCAGGCCGGGAACCGCGGCGGAGACGAGATGACGGATCGAATTCGCGCTGCGGGTGGCGTCGACGCCGCCGGTGCGGATGACGACCGAGGCGGTTGGCTTCTGCTCGCCGCGCCGGAAATTCGCCTGTTCGGCCATGACGATATGGACACGCGCCGACTTGATGCCGGCAATCGACTGGATGGTGCGGGCGATCTCGCCTTCGAGCGCGCGCACGCGGGTCACCTCCTGCATGAAGGAGGTCAGGCCCAGAGAACCGACATTGTCGAACAACTCGTAACCGGCGTTGGAACTGGCTGGCAGCCCCTTTTCGGCCAGGATCATGCGGGCGCGCCCGGCCTGGCCGGACGACACCAAGACCGATGCTCCTTCCGCGCCGATGTCGTAGGTGACGCCCGCTTCGCCCAGAACCACGCCGATCCGGTTGACGTCGCCACGGTCGAGGCCGACGTAAAGCGTCTCCATCGCCGGCCGGTTCAAGTAGATCGAGGCGACCGCGATGACGGCCATCACGAGGGCGGCCATGCCGCCCATAACCATGAGTCGCTGGGTGCCCAGCGCCTTTAGATTGTCGGCGATCTTCTGGAATTGTTCAGGCAAAGCGCGTCGTCCCGCAGTGAATGGCCCGGGAAGACTAATGCGCGAAGCTTGCGCGAGAATGAAATCGGGCCGCGCCCCTGAGGAGCGCGACCCGGATCGGTTTCGGCGCGGCGCGGTTGCGCCGCGGTGTCGATTAGCGGAACAGCGACAGGATCGACTGCGAGTTCGAATTGGCCATCGACAGGGCCTGGATGCCGAGCTGCTGCTGGACCTGAAGGGCCTGCAGGCGGGTCGATTCCTTGTTCATGTCGGCGTCGACCAGCGTGCCCACGCCGCGATCGATCGTGTCCATCAGATTGCCGACGAACTCGCTCTGC
>JBDWLQ010000008.1:0-18264 GCA_039973095.1 Nitratireductor sp.
AAAAGCTGCGCTTCGCCATCCGCGAGGGCGGACGCACCGTGGGCGCGGGCATCGTCGCCTCGATCACCGAATAAGGCAAAAAACCGGTCTGGCGCGGGCGCGGCAAACCCGTCGCACCCCGCCAAACAAGGACACTATCCAGGGGCGGCCTTGCGGTCGCCC
Source organism: Nitratireductor sp. (assembly GCA_039973095.1). Lineage (GTDB taxonomy): Bacteria > Pseudomonadota > Alphaproteobacteria > Rhizobiales > Rhizobiaceae > Mangrovimarina. The sequence continues at coordinate 163 of JBDWLQ010000008.1, forward strand.
CTGGTCTTTTTGAAGCCGGAGAGGGCGCGGTGCGCCGGGGCGCGGATTGTCGTGGTCGAAAACGCCGCCGCGAGCGCGAAGCACCCTTTACAGACGCGGCGGAAGACCTTACGAAGCGCTGCCGTGCGCGAACGCGGCGCCTAGGGGTATAGCTCAGTTGGTAGAGCGGCGGTCTCCAAAACCGCAGGTCGGGGGTTCGAGCCCCTCTGCCCCTGCCAGTCTCGCGCGGCGAAGATTATCGGGTATCGACAGGGTTGCGGGACGATTGGATGGTTCCGCCGGCGACGACACCGGTTTGAAAAGCCACTTGCATGGCCCCGCTTTCGGGACTATGTAGGGCCATTCAGGACCACGGTGTGCGGAGCCGGAAATGGCTTTGCGCGCCTTTATTGCATGGGCGATAGCGCTGATTCGGCAGGCGGCGTGTTTGGCACCGTGCAGTTTCTCCCTCGCGGGAGCATTCGAAAAAGAAGTCCGGCCAACGGGCTTTGTGAAACAGAGCGGCATATGGCGTCAAAAACTTCCAATCCTTTCGTTTTCCTGCAGCAGGTGCGTCAGGAAACGTCCAAGGTCACATGGCCGTCCCGGCGCGAGACGACGATTTCCACGATCATGGTGCTGATCTTCGCAGTCATTGCTGCGTTGTTTTTCTTCGCCGCCGATCAGATCCTCGCGCTCGGCGTGGAACTGCTTCTGAATCTTGGACGATAACGACCCGCATTATGGAGAACGCCTGACATGACCGCGCGGTGGTACATCGTCCACGCCTATTCGAATTTCGAAAAAAAGGTCGCCGAGGACATCGAGAACAAGGCCCGGCAGAAGGGGCTGGAAAAGTTTGTCGAGCAGGTGGTGGTGCCGACCGAAAAGGTGGTCGAGGTGCGCCGCGGCCGCAAGGTCGACGCCGAGCGCAAGTTTTTTCCGGGCTACGTGCTGGTGCGCGCCAATCTGACCGACGCGGTGTTTTCGCTGATCAAGAACACGCCGAAAGTGACCGGTTTTCTCGGCGATTCCAAGCCGGTGCCGATCACCGACGCCGAAGCCGATCGCATCCTGCACCAGGTGCAGGAGGGCGTGGAGCGTCCCAAGCCGTCGATCACCTTCGAGATCGGTGAACAGGTGCGTGTCTCCGACGGGCCGTTCGCCTCCTTTAACGGTCACGTCCAGGAGGTGGACGAGGAACGTTCGCGCCTCAAGGTCGAGGTGTCGATTTTCGGCCGGGCGGTGCCGGTCGATCTGGAATTTGGTCAGGTCGAAAAAGCCTGACCGGCTTATCCCGCTCCCATAACGGGCGGGGAAGGCGGGCCGCGCCCGTCACGAGCGGTGGAAGGACAGTCGGCTTTTGCCGGTCGACATGTCCGCACCACCAAACTGCAGTTGCCGGCCTTGCCGGCATGTGAACCAAGGCAGATGAGAAATGGCTAAGAAGATTGCAGGCCAGCTCAAGCTCCAGGTCCCGGCGGGATCGGCGACGCCGTCGCCCCCGATCGGCCCGGCGCTCGGTCAGCGTGGCATCAACATCATGGAGTTCTGTAAGGCGTTCAACGCCCAGACCCAGGAGATGGAGAAGGGTGCGCCGATTCCGGTGGTGATCACCTACTATCAGGACAAATCCTTCAACTTCACCATGAAGACGCCGCCGGTGACGTTTTTCCTGAAAAAGGCCGCCAAGCTGAAGTCCGGCTCCAAGGAGCCCGGCAAGCAGGTCGCCGGCCAGGTGTCGCGCGACAAGGTGCGCGAGATCGCCGAAGCGAAAATGAAGGACCTCAACGCCAATGACGTCGAGGCCGCCATGCGCATGGTCGAGGGCTCCGCGCGCTCGATGGGCCTCGAAGTGGTTGGGTGAGCGAAATGGCCATGAAAATTGCAAAACGTATCCAGGCGGCGCGTGACGGCATCGACCGGGACAAGAATTACGATCTCGCCGAGGCTGTCGGCCTGCTGAAGGAGCGCGCCACCGCCAAGTTCGACGAGACCATCGAGGTGGCGATGAATCTCGGCGTGGACCCGCGTCACGCCGACCAGATGGTCCGCGGCGTGGTCAATCTGCCGAACGGCACCGGTCGCGACGTCCGCGTCGCCGTTTTCGCCCGCGGCGCGAAGGCCGACGAGGCCAAGGAAGCCGGCGCAGACGTCATCGGCGCCGAGGACCTGGTGGAGACCGTGCAGAAGGGCGAGATCGATTTCGACCGCTGCATCGCGACCCCCGACATGATGCCGCTGGTCGGCCGTCTCGGCAAGGTGCTCGGCCCGCGCGGCATGATGCCGAACCCGAAGGTCGGCACGGTGACGATGGATGTCGCGGCCGCGGTAAAGGCCTCGAAGGGCGGCGCCGTCGAATTCCGCGTCGAAAAGGCCGGTATCGTGCATGCCGGCGTCGGCAAGGCCTCGTTCGATGCCGACAAGATCGTGGAGAATGTGCGCGCCTTCACCGATGCGGTGATCAAGGCCAAGCCGACCGGCGCCAAGGGCAACTATGTCAAGAAGGTTGCGATCTCCTCGACGATGGGCCCCGGGCTCAAGATCGACGTCGCCTCGCTCGCCGAGGCGTGATGTGACATCCGCGGTCGGCGGCGACGCCGGCTGCGGAAGCAGAATTCCGGACCCACGGGCCCGGAATCCGGCGGCCGCGAGGCCTCCGGAAATCCTGTCCGAGATTGCAGGCGGTTTTCCTTAATCCGCTATGGGCCTGCATGAGACGGGGTCGACCGGACAAAGAGGCCCCGGCCTCGATGAAAGGTTCGAACCGTGTTTGCCTTTTGCCCGCGTGCCGGCCCCGGCCGGCGTGGTGAAAGGGGGCAGGATCCTCGAACGCCGTTCGGGTGATCCAGTTTGGATGGCCCGCCCGGCAAAAGGCAACCCGACAGCCGTTCTTTGGAGCGGTTGTCAACTGGAGACAGGCAGTGGACAGAGCGGAAAAACGCGAACTTGTCACGGAGCTGAACGGTGTTTTCGCAAGCGCCGGAACGGTCGTCGTGGCCCACTATGCCGGTATCACCGTCGCGCAAATGAACGATCTTCGCACGAAGATGCGGGAAGCCGGCGGTACCGTCAAAGTCGCGAAGAACCGTCTCGCCAAAATCGCCCTGAAGGGCACACCCTCCGAAGGCATGCAGGATCTGTTCAACGGACAGACCCTGATCGCCTATTCGGACGATCCGATCGTGGCGCCGAAAGTGGCCTCCGATTTCGCCAAGGGAAATGACAATCTCGTCATTCTCGGCGGCGCGATGGGAACCACTAATCTCGACGCCGATGCCGTGAAGGCGCTTGCGACCTTGCCGTCGCTCGACGAGCTTCGCGCCAAGCTGGTGGGGATGATCTCCACGCCGGCGACCCGGATCGCGCAGGTGGTCAGTGCCCCGGCCGCGCAGCTCGCGCGCGTCGTTGGCGCCTATGCCCAAAAGGACGAGGCGGCATGAGGCCGTTCCTCGCTGTCACCCAATTGTGTTCGAACCTTGTAAGGAATTGAAAAAATGGCTGATCTCGCCAAGATCGTAGAAGACCTGTCGAGCCTGACCGTCCTCGAGGCGGCCGAGCTGTCGAAGATGCTTGAGGAAAAGTGGGGCGTTTCCGCCGCTGCTCCGGTCGCGGTCGCCGCTGCCGGCGGCGCGGGCGCCGATGCGGCTCCGGCCGAGGAAAAGACCGAGTTCGACGTCGTCCTGACCGATGCCGGCGCGCAGAAGATCAACGTGATCAAGGAAGTGCGCGCCATTACCGGTCTCGGCCTCAAGGAAGCCAAGGACCTGGTCGAGAGCGCGCCCAAGCCGGTCAAGGAAGCCGTGTCCAAGGACGAGGCCGACAAGATCAAGGCTCAGCTCGAAGGCGCTGGCGCCAAGGTCGAGTTGAAGTAAGTACGCGTGTTCGGCGGGTGGACCTGGTCCGCCCGCCGGCCCCGCTTGCAAGGGGCAGACGAGAACCCTTTTCCTGTGGGCCGGTCGCGGCCTTCAGGAAACGGGTTTTCATCCGTTTTGATTTGCCGCGCGGAGGATTGCCCCGCGGCCCGACAAGAAGCCGGCAAGGCAGCAAGGAGTGACGATGGCCCAGACCCACACCTTCAACGGCCGCAGGCGTGTCCGCAAATTCTTCGGCAATATTCCCGAAGTGGCGGAAATGCCGAACCTGATCGAGGTTCAGAAGGCGTCCTACGACCAGTTCCTCATGGTCGAGGAGCCGGAAGGCGGCCGCCCCGACGAGGGATTGCAGGCGGTCTTCAAATCCGTGTTCCCGATCACGGACTTTTCCGGAGCGGCGATGCTCGAATTCGTCAGTTACGAATTCGAGGCGCCGAAATTCGATACCGAGGAATGCCGTCAGCGCGACCTCACCTATGCCGCGCCGCTGAAGGTGACCCTGCGCCTGATCGTGTTCGACATCGACGAGGACACCGGCGCCAAGTCGATCAAGGACATCAAGGAGCAGGACGTCTATATGGGCGACATGCCGCTTATGACGTCGAACGGCACCTTCATCGTCAACGGCACCGAGCGCGTCATCGTCTCCCAGATGCACCGGTCGCCGGGCGTGTTCTTCGATCACGACAAGGGCAAGTCGCATTCCTCCGGCAAACTCCTGTTTGCGGCCCGTGTGATCCCCTATCGCGGATCCTGGCTCGATATCGAATTCGATGCCAAGGACATCGTGCACGCCCGCATCGATCGTCGCCGCAAGATTCCGGCGACCTCGCTGTTGATGGCGCTGGGCATGGACGGCGAGGAGATCCTGTCGACCTTCTACAACAAGCTGTCGCTCGTGCGGGACGGCGAGAACTGGCGCATTCCCTACTCGGCCGACCGTTTCCGTGGCCGCAAGACGGTCCTCGATCTGGTCGACGCTGACAGCGGCGAAGTCGTGGTCGAGGCCGGCAAGAAGATCACCGCCCGCCAGGCCAAGCAGCTCGGCGAAAAGGGTCTGAAGGCGATCCGCGCCACGGAGGAGGATATTTTCGGCAGCTACCTCGCCGAAGACATCGTCAATCCGGCGACCGGCGAGATCTATCTCGAAGCCGGCGACGAACTCGACGAAAAGACCCTCAAGGTGCTCGACGAAGCGGGCGTCCAGGAGGTGCAGGTTCTCGACGTCGATCACGTCAATATCGGCGCCTATATCCGCAACACGCTCGCCGTCGACAAGAACGAGGGCCGCCAGGACGCGCTGTTCGACATCTACCGGGTCATGCGCCCGGGCGAGCCGCCGACGCTGGAAACCGCTGAGGCGATGTTCAACTCGCTGTTCTTCGATTCCGAGCGTTACGACCTGTCGGCCGTCGGCCGGGTCAAGATGAACATGCGCCTGGAGCTGGAGACGGACGATACGATGCGTGTCCTGCGCAAGGAGGACATTGTCGCGGTCGTGCGCACGCTGGTCGACCTGCGCGATGGCAAGGGCGAGATCGACGACATCGACAATCTCGGCAATCGCCGCGTGCGTTCGGTCGGCGAACTGATGGAAAACCAGTACCGCGTCGGCCTCTTGCGCATGGAACGCGCGATCAAGGAGCGCATGTCGTCGATCGAGATCGACACGGTGATGCCGCAGGACCTGATCAACGCCAAGCCGGCGGCTGCGGCTGTGCGCGAGTTCTTCGGCTCCTCGCAGCTCTCGCAGTTCATGGATCAGACCAATCCGCTGTCGGAGATCACCCACAAGCGGCGCCTCTCGGCGCTTGGACCGGGCGGTCTCACCCGCGAACGGGCGGGCTTCGAGGTGCGCGACGTCCACGTCACGCATTATGGCCGCATCTGCCCGATCGAGACGCCGGAAGGCCCGAATATCGGCCTGATCAATTCGCTCGCGACCTTCGCCCGCGTCAACAAATACGGCTTCATCGAAAGCCCGTATCGCAAGATCGTCGACGGCAAGGTGTCGAGCGACGTCGTCTATCTGTCGGCGATGGAGGAGGCCAAGCACTATGTCGCGCAGGCCAACGCCAAGCTCGACAAGGATGGCGGCTTCGTTGAGGAATTCGTCATCTGCCGCCACGCCGGCGAGGTGATGATGACCCCGCGCGACAATGTCGATCTGATGGACGTGTCGCCCAAGCAGATGGTGTCGGTCGCCGCGGCGCTGATCCCGTTCCTGGAAAACGACGACGCCAACCGCGCGCTGATGGGCTCCAACATGCAGCGGCAGGCCGTGCCGCTGGTGCGCGCCGAGGCGCCGTTCGTGGGCACCGGCATGGAGCCGATCGTGGCGCGCGATTCGGGCGCTGCCATCGGCGCCCGGCGCACCGGCATCGTCGACCAGGTCGACGCCACGCGTATCGTCATCCGGGCGACCGACGACGTTGACGCCGCCGTATCGGGCGTCGACATCTACCGGCTGCAGAAGTTCCAGCGCTCGAACCAGAATACCTGCATCAACCAGCGTCCGCTGGTGAAGGTGGGCGACCGGATCGAGAAGGGCGACATCATCGCCGACGGGCCGTCGACCGATCTCGGCGATCTGGCGCTCGGCCGCAACGTGCTCGTCGCGTTCATGCCCTGGAACGGCTACAATTACGAGGACTCCATCCTGTTGTCCGAGCGCATCGTGCGCGACGACGTGTTCACGTCGATCCACATCGAGGAATTCGAAGTGGCCGCGCGCGACACCAAGCTCGGGCCGGAAGAGATCACCCGTGACATTCCGAACGTTTCGGAAGAGGCGCTGAAGAACCTCGACGAGGCGGGCATCGTTTATATCGGCGCCGAGGTGCAGCCGGGCGACATCCTGGTCGGCAAGATCACGCCCAAGGGCGAGAGCCCGATGACGCCGGAGGAAAAGCTGCTGCGCGCCATCTTCGGCGAAAAGGCATCGGATGTGCGCGACACCTCCATGCGCATGCCGCCCGGCACGTTCGGCACGGTGGTGGAGGTTCGCGTCTTCAACCGCCACGGCGTGGAGAAGGACGAGCGCGCGATGCAGATCGAGCGCGAGGAAATCGAGCGCCTGGCCAAGGATCGCGACGACGAGCAGGCGATCCTCGACCGCAACACCTATGCGCGCCTGGCCGACATGCTTGTCGGCAAGGAGCCGATCGCGGGCCCGAAGGGCTTCAAGAAGGGCTCCAAGCTGACCAAGGAGATGCTGGACGACTATCCGCGTTCGCAATGGTGGCAGTTCGCCGTCGACGCCGAGAAGCTGCAGAGCGAGCTTGAGGCGCTGCGCGGACAGTACGACGATTCCAAGAACGCGCTCGAGCAGCGCTTCATGGACAAGGTGGAGAAGGTGCAGCGCGGCGACGAGATGCCGCCCGGCGTGATGAAGATGGTCAAGGTCTTCGTCGCGGTGAAGCGCAAGATCCAGCCCGGCGACAAGATGGCCGGCCGTCACGGCAACAAGGGCGTGGTGTCCAAGATCGTTCCGGTCGAGGACATGCCGTTCCTGGAGGACGGCACCCACGCCGATATCGTGCTCAATCCGCTCGGCGTGCCGAGCCGGATGAATGTCGGTCAGATCCTGGAAACCCATCTGGGCTGGGCCTGCGCGGGCATGGGCAACAAGATCGGCGAGCTGATCGAGGCCTACAAGGCGGGCGGCGATATCAAGCCGCTGCGCACCACGCTGGAATCGATCTATCCGGACAATGACCGCAACGAACCGGTGCGCCGCTACGACGACGACAGCGTGATGAGACTTGCCGAGCAGGTCAAACGCGGCGTGTCGATCGCCACGCCGGTCTTCGACGGCGCCCACGAAGCCAACATCAACGAGATGCTGGCGCAGGCCGGGCTTCACGAAAGCGGCCAGTCGACGCTCTATGACGGGCGCACCGGCGAGACGTTCGATCGTCAGGTCACGGTCGGCTACATCTATATGCTGAAGCTGCACCATCTGGTCGACGACAAGATCCATGCGCGTTCGATCGGCCCGTACTCGCTCGTTACCCAGCAGCCGCTGGGCGGCAAGGCGCAGTTCGGCGGCCAGCGCTTCGGCGAGATGGAGGTGTGGGCGCTCGAGGCCTATGGCGCGGCCTACACGCTGCAGGAGATGCTGACGGTGAAGTCGGACGACGTCGCCGGTCGTACCAAGGTCTACGAGGCGATCGTGCGCGGCGACGACACGTTCGAAGCTGGCATCCCCGAAAGCTTCAACGTGCTGGTCAAGGAGATGCGTTCGCTCGGTCTCAATGTCGAGCTGGAAAACACGCGCGTCGACGACGAGCCCGCCCAGCTGCCGGACGCGGCTGAGTAGGAAAACACGCCGCCCGCTCCCCGATCGCGGGGGCGGGCGGCCGAGACAAGGCCGCGGCGACGCCAACCGGCAGCGCGCAGCCGATCAAAAGGGACCACGGGTCCCGGTGGATTTCGACAAGGGGCCGTCACGGTCTCGAACAGGAGCACGGCATGAACCAAGAGGTCATGAATCTCTTCAACCCGCAGGCGCCGGCGCAGACGTTTGATTCGATCCGGATCTCGCTCGCCAGCCCGGACAAGATCCTGTCCTGGTCCTTCGGTGAGATCAAAAAGCCGGAGACCATCAACTACCGCACGTTCAAGCCCGAGCGCGACGGCCTGTTCTGCGCGCGCATCTTCGGTCCGATCAAGGACTATGAGTGCCTGTGCGGCAAATACAAGCGGATGAAATACAAGGGCATCATCTGCGAGAAGTGCGGTGTCGAGGTCACGCTGTCGCGCGTGCGCCGCGAGCGCATGGGTCATATCGAGCTGGCCGCGCCGGTCGCCCATATCTGGTTTTTGAAGTCGCTGCCGAGCCGCATCGGCACGCTGCTCGACATGACGCTCAAGGATATCGAGCGCGTCCTTTATTTCGAAAACTACATCGTCACCGAGCCGGGTCTGACCGACATGAAGCTGCACCAGCTTCTGTCGGAGGAAGACTATATGGTCGCCGTCGACAATTACGGCGAGGACGCCTTCACCGCGATGATCGGCGCCGAGGCGATCCATGAGCTGTTGAGCTCGCTCGAACTGGAGAAGGTCGCGGTCGATCTGCGCGAGGAGCTCGCCACCACGACCTCCGAACTGAAGCAGAAGAAGTTGCTCAAGCGCCTCAAGGTGGTCGAGAACTTCATCGAGTCGGGCAACCGTCCGGAGTGGATGATCATGAAGATCATCCCGGTGATCCCGCCGGACCTGCGTCCGCTGGTTCCGCTCGACGGCGGCCGTTTCGCCACCTCCGACCTGAACGATCTCTATCGTCGCGTCATCAACCGCAACAACCGCCTCAAGCGGCTGATCGAACTGCGCGCGCCCGGCATCATCATCCGCAACGAAAAGCGCATGCTGCAGGAGGCCGTTGACGCGCTGTTCGACAATGGCCGCCGCGGCCGCGTCATCACCGGCGCCAACAAGCGCCCGCTGAAGTCGCTGTCGGACATGCTGAAGGGCAAGCAGGGCCGTTTCCGCCAGAACCTGCTCGGCAAGCGCGTCGACTATTCCGGCCGTTCGGTGATCGTGACCGGTCCGGAGCTGAAGCTGCACCAGTGCGGTCTGCCGAAGAAGATGGCGCTGGAGCTGTTCAAGCCGTTCATCTATGCCCGTCTCGACGCCAAGGGGTTTTCCTCGACGGTCAAGCAGTCGAAGAAGCTGGTCGAGAAGGAAAAGCCGGAAGTCTGGGACATTCTCGATGAGGTGATCCGCGAGCATCCGGTGCTGTTGAACCGCGCGCCGACGCTGCACCGCCTCGGCATCCAGGCTTTCGAGCCGGTGCTGATCGAGGGCAAGGCGATCCAGCTTCATCCGCTGGTGTGTACCGCGTTCAACGCCGACTTCGACGGCGACCAGATGGCCGTGCACGTGCCGCTGTCGCTGGAAGCCCAGCTCGAGGCGCGCGTCTTGATGATGTCGACCAACAACATCCTGCACCCGGCCAACGGCGCGCCGATCATCGTGCCGTCACAGGACATGGTGCTGGGTCTCTATTACCTGTCAATCGTCAACGAGAACGAGCCCGGCGAGGGCATGGTGTTTGCCGATATGGGCGAACTGCATCATGCGCTCGAGACCAAGGCGGTGACGCTGCACACCAAGATCAAGGGGCGCTTCAAGACGGTCGACGCGGACGGCAAACCGGTTTCGCATATCCACGACACCACACCGGGGCGCATGATCATCGGCGAGCTTCTGCCGAAGAACGTCAACGTGCCTTTCGAGACCTGCAACCAGGAGATGACCAAGAAGAACATCTCTCGGATGATCGATACGGTCTATCGCCATTGCGGCCAGAAGGAGACGGTCATTTTCTGCGACCGGATCATGGCGCTCGGCTTCGGTCATGCCTGCCGCGCAGGCATCTCGTTCGGCAAGGACGACATGCTGATCCCCGACACCAAGCAGAAGCTGGTCGGCGAGACCGAGGCGCTGGCGAAGGAATATGAGCAGCAGTACAATGACGGCCTGATCACCCAGGGCGAGAAGTACAACAAGGTCGTCGACGCCTGGGCGAAATGTTCCGAAAAGGTCGCCGACGAGATGATGGGCCGCATCAAAGCGGTCGAGTTCCTGGACAATGGCCGCCAGAAGCCGATGAACTCGATCTACATGATGTCGCATTCGGGTGCCCGCGGCTCGCCGACCCAGATGCGCCAGCTCGCCGGCATGCGCGGCCTGATGGCCAAGCCGTCGGGCGAAATCATCGAAACGCCGATCATTTCCAACTTCAAGGAAGGCCTGACCGTTCTGGAGTATTTCAACTCCACCCACGGCGCCCGCAAGGGCCTGGCCGACACTGCCTTGAAGACGGCGAACTCGGGTTATCTGACGCGCCGTCTCGTCGACGTGGCGCAGGACTGCATCGTCAACGCGGTCGATTGCGGCACGGACAAGGGCCTGACCATGCAGCCGATCGTGGATGCGGGCCAGGTCGTGGCCTCGCTCGGCCAGCGTGTGCTCGGCCGCACCGCGCTCGAGGACATCAATCACCCCGTCACCGGCGACGTGATCGTCAAGGCGGGCACGCTGATGGACGAGCGCGATGTCGAACAGATCGAAAAGGCCGGGGTCCAGTCGATCCGCATCCGCTCCGCGCTCACCTGCGACGTGAAGGTCGGTGTGTGCGCGGTCTGCTACGGGCGCGATCTCGCCCGCGGCACGCCCGTCAACATGGGCGAGGCGGTCGGCGTCATCGCGGCGCAGTCGATCGGCGAGCCGGGCACGCAGTTGACCATGCGCACCTTCCACATGGGCGGTACCGCGCAGGTGGTCGATTCGTCCTTCCTGGAAGCGTCCTATGAAGGCAAGGTGCAGATCCGCAACCGCAACGTGGTGCGCAACTCCGACGGCGATCTGGTCGTCATGGGCCGCAACATGGCGGTCGTCATCCTCGACGAGGCCGACAAGGAACGCGCCGTCCACAGGGTGACCTACGGATCGCGCATCTTCGTCGACGACGGCGACAAGGTGAAGCGCGGCCAGCGCATCTCCGAGTGGGACCCCTACACACGGCCGATCATGACCGAGATCGAAGGCACGGTTGCCTTCGAGGATCTGGTCGACGGCATGTCCGTGCAGGAGGCCACCGACGAATCGACCGGTATCACCAAGCGCGAGGTCATCGACTGGCGTTCGACGCCGCGCGGCGCCGACCTCAAGCCGGCGATCACCATCATGGACGCCAAGGGCAAGATCGGCAAATTCTCCAAGGGCGGCGACGCCCGGGTGATGCTGTCGGTCGAGACGGTGCTGTCGGTCGAGCCGGGCTCGCAGGTCAAGCCCGGCGACGTTCTGGCGCGTATTCCGATGGAAAGCGCCAAGACCAAGGACATCACCGGCGGTCTGCCGCGGGTGGCGGAACTGTTCGAGGCACGCCGGCCGAAGGACCACGCCATCATCGCCGAGATCGACGGCACGGTGCGGTTCGGGCGCGACTACAAGAACAAGCGCCGGATCATCATCGAGCCGCACGAGGAGGGGGGCGATCCGGTCGAATACCTGATCCCGAAGGGCAAGCCGTTCCACCTCCAGGACGGCGACAGCATCGAGAAGGGCGACTACATTCTCGACGGCAACCCGGCGCCGCACGACATCCTGGCCATCAGGGGCGTGGAAGCGCTGGCGTCCTATCTGGTCAACGAGATCCAGGAGGTCTACCGGCTCCAGGGCGTGTTGATCAACGACAAGCACATCGAGGTCATCGTGCGGCAGATGCTGCAGAAGATCGAGATCACCGAGCAGGGCGATTCGGTCTACATCCCCGGGGATCACGTCGATTCGATCGAGTTCGACGAGATCAACGACCGCCTGGTCGAGGACGGCAAGAAACCCGCCCAGGGCCAGCCGGTGCTGCTTGGCATCACCAAGGCGTCGTTGCAGACGCCGTCCTTTATCTCCGCCGCCTCCTTTCAGGAGACGACGCGGGTTCTCACCGAAGCGGCGGTTGCCGGCAAGACCGACACGCTGCAGGGCCTGAAGGAGAACGTCATTGTCGGTCGCCTGATCCCGGCCGGCACCGGCGGCGTGATGAGCCAGATCCGGCGCATTGCCGTTCAGCGCGACGAACTGATCCTCGACGAACGCCGCAAGGCGTCCGGCGTGGAGATGGCCGAGCCGATGCTGGCGGACATGTCCACGCAAACCGTCGAATAAGGACGGCGCATCGGTCGCCGAACTTTAGAGCCGTCGGCCCTGGCCGGCGGCTTTTTTCGTTCGGCGCCCGTCTGGTAGGGGCGCATGCCATCGTGAGATGGGCGGAGGGTGAAAAACCTCACATACGCCACCGCGGCAGGCCGCTTAGATGACGGTGCGGCATCGATCGGGTCCATGACCTCCCAGCCGCGTTCTAGGCCGTCCGGTTATTTGCCCCACCGGACGGCCTTTTTCATTGCCGGCACAGCTCTATTGGAACCGGGAACGCGCTTTGGGCTCGGCGGAACCGACGCAGGCGGTGGACATACGCGCTTTGTTCCAGGAATGCGCGCAATAGTTGCTTGCATATCCACCGAACATGTCGCCATCCTAACAGGGCGCGTCAGCGCAGCGTCGACGCGCCCTGTAGGGAGGGGAGCAATGATGCACTTCGCACGAGTCGCGGCCGCCACCTTGGTGGCGTGTGCCGCCGGCGCGACTGCTCGCGCCGAGAACGGAACCGCGGTTGAGTATGTGCGCGTGTGCGACGCGTACGGCACGGGCTTCTTCTATATTCCCGGGACGGAGACCTGCCTGAAGGTCGGGGGACGACTTCGTGCGGAACGGGTCGAAAACCCCTCCGAATTGGGCGTGGGCACGGTTCGCAGGCAGCTGGGATTGGACGTCAGCGAGACGTTTCTCTACTGGATGCCCAGCTATGTCGACCGGTTCGGCGGCGGTGTGGATTTCGAGTACGGGCTCGGCAAGCGCGGTTCGCCGCTGGGCGACTATTACGGCTTTGTCTACGGCTCGTTCGACTATAGCGGCGGCAAGGAGAAGGCGTCCGGCCGGGCCGAAATCGGGCAAGACGGGGTTACGGGCACCGGTTTCACCTTCGGGCGCGGCCATCCTATGTACGGCACCGGGGTGATCGGCACCGCGCCGGGTTTCGGCCTTTACGGCGAAGGCGAGATCAGCAGCAACTGGGCAATCGGCGCGGCGGGCTATGGCAAGAGCTTCATCCTCGACGAAGAGGACACCCGCTCTCCGGTCGTCGTCCTGCGGGCGGGGCTCTACGGGGAGGGCATCGCTTTCGACTCGCGCGCGAAGGCGAAACTGACATTCGGCGGCAATCCGTTTCCCGGCTTCTACCAGCGCTACAAGATGGAGACCCAGGATTATTATGCGGGGGTGGCGACGGGGCTCGACCTCGTCCTGTTTCCCACCGAGCGCACCCGTGTGACCGTCGGTGGCGCGCTCAACTGGGCCTATCACTGGGGCGAGGCCGATTTTCGACAGGTGACCGGTGTCGGGGGCGGCAATCGCGTGAAGGACACGCTGCATTTCGACAATTCCGGCTTCGTGGTTGGTGCGTCGGCCAGGATCGAGCTGCAATACGCACTGATGCGGGATTGGACGGTGGCGCTGGGGTACGAATATTCCTATCTGCCGGAGGTCAGCGGCGTCGACATGCGTGAAACGCCGAACGATGCCGAGCTGCGCGGCGTCAGCACCGGGATCGACCGTCACTTCGGCTATCTCAAGATGACCCGCGGGTTCTGAAGCGTCGGCCTCGTTCTGCGAGTCGGCGAATGGCCGGCTCAGAACGGCTCGTCAAACGTAACGATCGAGATTTCGCCGGCGAGCGCGCCCTCGTAGGCGGTCAGATGCGGCTCGTCGTCGGGAACGCCGTCCATGTCGCCGATACGATCGAGTTCGGCCTCGACATACCCCTCGCGCGCCAGCGCCTCCAGCGCCGAGCGCACGGCGGTGTCGTCGTCGGGAGCGACCAGCAAGACGTGCACGCCGAGCGGGTCGCCCCCCTTCTGCTCCCAGACCCGACCGGTGATGATGGTGACGGGTTGGTTGTCGTTGTCCTGCATGGAGTGATTCCCTGGCTGCGCCCCGCAGGGGTCGAATCGGATAACCGACGGTGTTGTGACATGTCCGGCGCCGGGGCGACAGGCCAACACGGGTTCGATCAGCAGGATGGTGGGCACGATTACGACATAATATTGCGCGACAGGCGGCGTGCGGCGGGTTCGGTGCGATTTATCGGCCCGCGGGGTTGACGGTTTGGTGGCTTGCGCGTATTAGCCGCCTCGTCTGAGCCGATGTGAGACTTGGCCTTTCGGGACGACGCGTCCTGAAGTTCGTCTCAAACAGGGTTCGTTCTACGAGCGACGACATATCCGGCGCGCATGAGGCGGGGCTCCCGCTTCCTCTGCTTTTTTGTTCGGGCAAGCCGCTAGGCGGCGTTTTGCCCGGCTTTGCGTATGGAAAAGGCGCTGCGAGCGGCCCGATGACGGCCTGAAGACACGGAATTGGAAGAGAAGGAAGGTTTGATGCCTACCGTAAACCAGCTGATCCGCAAGCCGCGCACCGCGCCGGTGAAGCGCAACAAGGTTCCGGCCATGCAGCAGAACCCGCAAAAGCGCGGTGTCTGCACGCGCGTCTACACAACGACGCCGAAGAAGCCGAACTCGGCGCTGCGCAAGGTTGCGAAGATCCGCCTCGTCA
Source organism: Nitratireductor sp. (assembly GCA_039973095.1). Taxonomy (GTDB): domain Bacteria; phylum Pseudomonadota; class Alphaproteobacteria; order Rhizobiales; family Rhizobiaceae; genus Mangrovimarina. The sequence goes on from JBDWLQ010000008.1 coordinate 15,189, forward strand.
ATGGCTTCGAGGTGATCGGCTATATTCCCGGCGAGGGGCATAATCTTCAGGAGCACTCGGTGGTGATGATCCGCGGTGGTCGCGTGAAGGACCTTCCCGGCGTGCGTTACCACATCATCCGCGGCGTGCTCGACACGCAGGGCGTGAAGAACCGCAAGCAGCGCCGTTCCAAATACGGTGCCAAGCGTCCGAAGTGACCTGAGCGAAGGTCATCCCGGGCGGCGCGATGCGGCGATCCGGGGTTGGGCCTGCCAGTTTTGAGGCTGAGAAAAGATGTCCCGTCGTCACAGAGCAGAAAAGCGTGAGATCAACCCGGACCCGAAGTTCGGCGATCTGGTTGTCACCAAGTTCATGAACGCGATCATGTTGCACGGCAAGAAGTCGATCGCCGAGACCATCGTCTACGGCGCGATGCAGCAGATCGAAGACAAGACCAAGCAGGAGCCGGTCGGCGTGTTCCACCAGGCGCTCGACAATGTCGCGCCGCATGTCGAGGTTCGTTCGCGCCGCGTCGGTGGCGCGACCTACCAGGTTCCCGTGGACGTGCGCCCGGAGCGCCGCCAGGCGCTGGCCATCCGCTGGCTGATCGGTGCCGCGCGCGGCCGCAACGAGACCACGATGGTCGACCGACTTTCCGGTGAGTTGATGGATGCCGCGAACAATCGCGGTTCCGCCGTCAAGAAACGCGAAGACACGCACCGCATGGCCGAGGCGAACCGCGCCTTCGCCCATTATCGCTGGTAAGCGGCAGAGCGGAAAGACGAGCGAAAGGCACGAAGATGGCCCGCGACTACAAAATCGAAGATTATCGCAATTTCGGCATCATGGCGCATATCGATGCCGGTAAGACAACGACGACCGAGCGCGTCCTGTTTTATACCGGCAAGTCGCACAAGCTCGGTGAAGTCCATGATGGCGCCGCCACCATGGACTGGATGGAGCAGGAGCAAGAGCGCGGCATCACCATCACGTCGGCCGCGACCACGACCTTCTGGCAGGGGCGCGACGGCAAGAAGCGCCGCTTCAACATCATCGACACGCCTGGGCACGTTGACTTCACGATCGAAGTCGAGCGTTCGCTGCGCGTGCTTGACGGCGCGATCGCGCTGCTCGACGCCAATGCCGGCGTGGAGCCGCAGACCGAGACCGTGTGGCGCCAGGCCGACAAGTATCATGTGCCGCGCATGATCTTCTGCAACAAGATGGACAAGATCGGCGCCGACTTCTATCGCTCGGTCGAGATGGTTTCTTCACGTCTCGGCGCGACGCCCGTTGTCATGCAGTTGCCGATCGGTGCGGAAAGCGACTTTGCCGGCGTCGTCGATCTGATCGAGATGAAGGCGCTGGTCTGGAAGTCGGAAAATCTCGGTGCTGAATGGGATGTCGTCGACATTCCGGCCGACATGCAGGCGAAGGCCGAGGAATATCGCGAGAAGATGATCGAGACCGCCGTTGAAATGGACGAGGCGGCGCTCGAGGCCTATCTCGAAGGCGAATTTCCATCCAATGACGAACTGCGCCGCCTGATCCGCATGGGTACGGTCGCGGTCAAGTTCTTCCCGATGTTCTGTGGCTCGGCCTTCAAGAACAAGGGTGTTCAGCCGCTGCTCGATGCCGTCGTCGACTTCTTGCCGTCGCCGGTCGAAGTGCCGGCGATCAAGGGTATCGACCCGAAGACCGAGCAGGAGACCGAGCGCAAATCGTCAGACGACGAGCCGCTGTCGATGCTGGCCTTCAAGATCATGAACGACCCGTTCGTCGGCTCGCTCACCTTCTGCCGGATCTATTCCGGTGTCCTGAAGAAGGGCGTCGGTCTGGAAAACACGGTCAAGGGCAAGCGCGAGCGCATCGGCCGCATGCTGCAGATGCATTCGAATTCGCGCGAGGACATCGACGAGGCGTTCGCCGGCGACATCGTCGCGCTGGCCGGCCTCAAGGAGACGACCACGGGCGACACGCTTTGCGATCCGCTCAAGCCGGTCGTCCTGGAACGGATGGAATTCCCCGACCCGGTGATCCAGATCGCGATCGAACCCAAGACCAAGGGCGATCAGGAAAAGATGGGCATGGCGCTCAACCGGCTCGCGGCGGAGGATCCGTCCTTCCGCGTGCGTACGGACGAGGAATCCGGCCAGACGATCATTGCCGGCATGGGCGAGTTGCATCTCGACATCCTGGTCGATCGCATGAAGCGCGAATTCAAGGTCGAGGCCAATGTCGGCGCGCCGCAGGTTGCCTATCGCGAGACCATCACCAAGGTCGCCGAGATCGACTACACCCACAAGAAGCAGTCGGGTGGTTCGGGCCAGTTCGCCCGCGTCAAGATCGTGTTCGAGCCGAACGCCGAGGGCGAGGACTTCGTCTTCGAATCCAAGATCGTGGGCGGTTCGGTGCCGAAGGAGTACATCCCCGGCGTCCAGAAGGGCATCGAGAGCGTGTTGTCTTCCGGTCCGGTGGCGGGCTTCCCGATGCTCGGCGTCAAGGCGACGCTGATCGACGGCGCCTACCATGACGTCGATTCCTCGGTGCTCGCCTTCGAGATCGCCGCGCGCGCCGCCTTCCGCGAAGGTGCGCAAAAGGCCGGCGCGCAGCTGCTGGAGCCGATCATGAAGGTTGAGGTCGTGACGCCGGAAGATTATGTCGGCGACGTGATCGGCGACTTGAACTCGCGGCGCGGCCAGATCCAGGGCACGGAAGCCCGTGGTATCGCCACCGTGATCAACGCGATGGTGCCGTTGGCCAACATGTTCAAATATGTCGACAATCTGCGCTCCATGTCGCAGGGCCGTGCCCAGTACACGATGCTGTTCGATCATTACGAACCTGTTCCGACTGCGGTCGCGCAGGAAATTCAGAAAAAATACGCGTAGTCCCGAGGGATTGACGTCGAAGTCAACAATGCCCGCGAGCGGGTGGAAGGAAATGGAGAAGTCACATGGCAAAAGGTAAATTCGAGCGTAATAAGCCTCATGTGAACATTGGCACGATTGGTCATGTTGACCACGGCAAGACGTCGTTGACGGCGGCGATCACGAAGTTTTTCGGCGAGTTCAAGGCGTATGACATGATCGACGCG